>NZ_LMIL01000007.1:0-855882 GCF_001429135.1 Oerskovia sp. Root22
GCCAAAGGCCCACCCCGTGTGGGGTGGGCCTTTGGTGAATGGTTGTCCGGCGGCGACCTACTCTCCCACCCCGTCTCCAGGGCAGTACCATCGGCGCAGAGAGGCTTAGCTTCCGGGTTCGGAATGGGACCGGGCGTTTCCCTCTCGCTATGACCGCCGTAACTCTATGGAGATGTTCGGGACCCCCGGTTRCGTGGGGGTGTGCCCGTATCTCGGGAACCGCACAGTGGACGCGTAGCAAAAAGTTTGAGTGTTATCAAGTTGTCGGCTTATTAGTACCGGTCAGCTTCGGCAGTCTTTAGTCCTGCCTTCCACATCCGGCCTATCTACCCAGTGGTCTAGCTGGGAGCCTCTCCCCCTTGCGGGGATGGAAACCTCATCTTGAAGCAGGCTTCCCGCTTAGATGCTTTCAGCGGTTATCCCTTCCGAACGTAGCTAACCAGCCGTGCTCCTGGCGGAACAACTGGCACACCAGAGGTTCGTCCGTCCCGGTCCTCTCGTACTAGGGACAGCCCTTCTCAAGTTTCCTGCGCGCGCAGCGGATAGGGACCGAACTGTCTCACGACGTTCTAAACCCAGCTCGCGTACCGCTTTAATGGGCGAACAGCCCAACCCTTGGGACCTACTCCAGCCCCAGGATGCGACGAGCCGACATCGAGGTGCCAAACCATGCCGTCGATATGGACTCTTGGGCAAGATCAGCCTGTTATCCCCGGGGTACCTTTTATCCGTTGAGCGACGGCGCTTCCACAAGCCACCGCCGGATCACTAGTTCCGACTTTCGTCCCTGCTCGACCTGTCAGTCTCACAGTCAAGCTCCCTTGTGCACTTGCACTCGACACCTGATTGCCAACCAGGCTGAGGGAACCTTTGAGCGCCTCCGTTACATTTTAGGAGGCAACCGCCCCAGTTAAACTACCCACCAGGCACTGTCCCTGATCCGGATTACGGACCGAGGTTAGATATCCAGAGCGACCAGAGTGGTATTTCAACGTTGACTCCACACACACTGGCGTGCATGCTTCACAGTCTCCCACCTATCCTACACAAGCCGCACCGAACACCAATACCAAGCTATAGTAAAGGTCCCGGGGTCTTTCCGTCCTGCTGCGCGTAACGAGCATCTTTACTCGTAGTGCAATTTCGCCGAGTTCGCGGTTGAGACAGCGGAGAAGTCGTTACGCCATTCGTGCAGGTCGGAACTTACCCGACAAGGAATTTCGCTACCTTAGGATGGTTATAGTTACCACCGCCGTTTACTGGGGCTTAAATTCTGAGCTTCGCTCCGAAGAGCTGACCCGTCCTCTTAACCTTCCAGCACCGGGCAGGCGTCAGTCCGTATACATCGTCTTGCGACTTCGCACGGACCTGTGTTTTTAGTAAACAGTCGCTTCTCCCTGGTCTCTGCGGCCGTCAACGCTCGGGAAGCAAGTTCCGTCACGCATCGGGCCCCCCTTCTCCCGAAGTTACGGGGGCATTTTGCCGAGTTCCTTAACCACGATTCTCTCGATCGCCTTAGTATTCTCTACCTGACCACCTGAGTCGGTTTAGGGTACGGGCGGCTAGAACCTCGCGCCGAGGCTTTTCTTGACAGCATAGGATCACCCAATTCGCGCATACGCGCTATCTATCAGTTCTCAGGCTATGTGAACAGCGGATTTGCCTACTGTTCGCCCTACAACCTTGGACACGGTCAACCATCGCCGTGCTGGGCTACCTTCCTGCGTCACCCCTGTTAATACGCTTACCTAGTACCGGTTCGGGTCGCGCGCCGCTCTCGCGATGTCTCCCGAAGGAGACGGTGCGAGTTAAGGGCGCTTAGCATCACCGGGTTCGGTATGGGCGGTTCTTCGCCGGTAGGAGAATATCAACTCCTTGTCCATCGACTACGCCTGTCGGCCTCGCCTTAGGTCCCGACTTACCCAGGGCGGATTAGCCTGGCCCTGGAACCCTTGGTCATTCGGCGGACGGGTTTCTCACCCGTCTTTCGCTACTCATGCCTGCATTCTCACTCGTGTAGGCTCCACCGCTGGGTTACCCCGCGACTTCACTGCCCACACGACGCTCCCCTACCCATCCACACGCCTGGACCACGAAGGCCTAGCGTTTGTGTGAATGCCACAGCTTCGGCGGTGTACTTGAGCCCCGCTACATTGTCGGCGCGGAATCACTTGACCAGTGAGCTATTACGCACTCTTTCAAGGGTGGCTGCTTCTAAGCCAACCTCCTGGTTGTCTGTGCAACTCCACATCCTTTCCCACTTAGCACACGCTTAGGGGCCTTAGCTGGTGGTCTGGGCTGTTTCCCTCTCGACTATGGAGCTTATCCCCCACAGTCTCACTCCCGCGCTCTCACTTACCGGCATTCGGAGTTTGGCTGACGTCAGTAACCTTGTAGGGCCCATCGGCCATCCAGTAGCTCTACCTCCGGCAAGAAACACGCGAGGCTGCACCTAAATGCATTTCGGGGAGAACCAGCTATCACGAAGTTTGATTGGCCTTTCACCCCTAACCACAGGTCATCCCCCAGGTTTTCAACCCTGGTGGGTTCGGTCCTCCACGTAGTCTTACCCACGCTTCAACCTGCCCATGGCTAGATCACTTCGCTTCGGGTCTAGACCCAGCGACTCATTCGCCCTATTCAGACTCGCTTTCGCTACGGCTTCCCCACACGGGTTAACCTTGCCACTGAGCACTAACTCGCAGGCTCATTCTTCAAAAGGCACGCTGTCACCCCTGCTAGGGAGGCTCCAACGGATTGTAGGCACACGGTTTCAGGTACTATTTCACTCCCCTCCCGGGGTACTTTTCACCTTTCCCTCACGGTACTGGTCCGCTATCGGTCACTAGGTAGTATTTAGGCTTAGCAAGTGGTCTTGCCGGATTCACACGGGATTTCTCGGGCCCCGTGCTACTTGGGATCCCCTTCGGGAGGCCACGTCATTTCGTCTACGGGGGTCGCACCCTCTGTGCCGGGCCTTTCAATGCCCTTCGACTATAACGCGACTTTCTGACTCCCTGACCGGGTACCAGCCCGGTCTGAAAGGTCCCACAACCCCGCCCATGCAACGCCTGGTAGCTATCACACATGAACGGTTTGGCCTGTTCCGCTTTCGCTCGCCACTACTCACGGAATATCTCTTCCTGTCGGTACTGAGATGTTTCACTTCCCGACGTTCCCTCCACACACCCTATATATTCAGGTGCGGGTCRCTGGACATGACTCCAGCGGGGTTTCCCCATTCGGAGATCCTCGGATCACGGTTCGTTTGCCAACTCCCCGAGGCTTATCGCAGGCTACAACGTCCTTCATCGGCTCCTAGTGCCAAGGCATCCACCCTGTGCCCTTAAAAACTTGACAACAAAAAATTGCAGAGAACAAAGATAAATCTTTGATCTTACAAAGATGCTCGCGTCCACTGTGCAGTTCTCAAGCTACGGACGATCCCACCCGCTCCCACGGCCTACCAACACAAGGTTGGCGGTTCACCCAGGAGACGCGATGGCCCGTTCAGAGCGACCCCACCCATGCGGGCGGTTCCCTSAGGACCCAACAGTGTGCTTGGCAAACCCCATCCCCCGTACCCGYGATGTTCCACCACCCACGCAAAGTGGACAGGTACTGACACGAACCGTCTTGGACGAAGCTCTTCGTTAATGTTCCACCCTTGAGCAACCATCCACCCACACGTTCGGTGAGCGCCATGGCCTCTGCACAACCAACCCGAGGGCCGGCTGTGAGTGATGCTCCTTAGAAAGGAGGTGATCCAGCCGCACCTTCCGGTACGGCTACCTTGTTACGACTTAGTCCCAATCGCCAGTCCCACCTTCGACAGCTCCCTCCACAAGGGTTGGGCCACCGGCTTCGGGTGTTACCGACTTTCGTGACTTGACGGGCGGTGTGTACAAGGCCCGGGAACGTATTCACCGCAGCGTTGCTGATCTGCGATTACTAGCGACTCCGACTTCATGGGGTCGAGTTGCAGACCCCAATCCGAACTGAGACCGGCTTTTTGGGATTCGCTCCACCTCGCGGTATCGCAGCCCTTTGTACCGGCCATTGTAGCATGCGTGAAGCCCAAGACATAAGGGGCATGATGATTTGACGTCATCCCCACCTTCCTCCGAGTTGACCCCGGCAGTCTCTTATGAGTCCCCACCATAACGTGCTGGCAACATAAGACGAGGGTTGCGCTCGTTGCGGGACTTAACCCAACATCTCACGACACGAGCTGACGACAACCATGCACCACCTGTACACCGACCTTGCGGGGCAACCATCTCTGGAAGTTTCCGGTGTATGTCAAGCCTTGGTAAGGTTCTTCGCGTTGCATCGAATTAATCCGCATGCTCCGCCGCTTGTGCGGGCCCCCGTCAATTCCTTTGAGTTTTAGCCTTGCGGCCGTACTCCCCAGGCGGGGCACTTAATGCGTTTGCTGCGGCACGGAACTCGTGGAATGAGCCCCACACCTAGTGCCCAACGTTTACGGCATGGACTACCAGGGTATCTAATCCTGTTCGCTCCCCATGCTTTCGCTCCTCAGCGTCAGTTGCGGCCCAGTGACCTGCCTTCGCCATCGGTGTTCCTCCTGATATCTGCGCATTCCACCGCTACACCAGGAATTCCAGTCACCCCTACCGCACTCTAGTCTGCCCGTACCCGATGCAAGCTCAAGGTTGAGCCTTGAGTTTTCACACCAGACGCGACAAACCGCCTACGAGCTCTTTACGCCCAATAATTCCGGACAACGCTTGCGCCCTACGTATTACCGCGGCTGCTGGCACGTAGTTAGCCGGCGCTTCTTCTGCAGGTACCGTCACTTGCGCTTCTTCCCTGCTGAAAGAGGTTTACAACCCGAAGGCCTTCATCCCTCACGCGGCGTCGCTGCATCAGGCTTGCGCCCATTGTGCAATATTCCCCACTGCTGCCTCCCGTAGGAGTCTGGGCCGTGTCTCAGTCCCAGTGTGGCCGGTCGCCCTCTCAGGCCGGCTACCCGTCGTCGCCTTGGTAGGCCATTACCCCACCAACAAGCTGATAGGCCGCGAGTCCATCCCAGACCGATAAATCTTTCCAGACACTCCCCATGCAGGGGCATCTCATATCCAGTATTAGACCTCGTTTCCAAGGCTTATCCCAGAGTCTGGGGCAGGTTACTCACGTGTTACTCACCCGTTCGCCACTGATCCGACCAGCAAGCTGGTCATCACCGTTCGACTTGCATGTGTTAAGCACGCCGCCAGCGTTCGTCCTGAGCCAGGATCAAACTCTCCGTAAATGTTTGCTATCAACCCCCGAAGAGGCTAACAACCATACGAAGCGGACCCGAAGGTCCATAATCATGGCTACAAACCGAAAACATGACGTTTTCAATTCATACCAAATAAGAAGTCTCAACACGAACACACAACACACACCGAAGGTGCACACCATGCGCCCATGCAGGACAATTGGCATTAACTATCAAGCACACTGTTGAGTTCTCAAGCAACCGACACGCACCGACTCCAACCCGTTTCCAGGCCTTCACTCGGGGCAACTTCTTCGAAAACATGACGTTTTCAATTCATACCAAATAAGAAGTCTCAACACGAACACACAACACACACCGAAGGTGCACACCATGCGCCCATGCAGGACAATTGGCATTAACTATCAAGCACACTGTTGAGTTCTCAAGCAACCGACACGCACCGACTCCAACCCGTTTCCAGGCCTTCACTCGGGGCAACTTCTCTACCTTACCAGACCGCTGAGCTGGTGTCTACCGCTGAAGCGGAGACGCTCTCTGCCGATCTGCCTCACGAGACGCCAGATCCAGGACCTGAACTTCTCGGAGGAGCCAACCTGCGGGACCAGCCACTTCGCGGCGGCTCCGAAGAGCTTCGCAGTGGTGTCTGTTTCTCCCTGTCGGGCTGACATCCAGAACATTACGTGGAGGTTGCCGGGAAGGTCAAACCGTGCCGTCGTGACGCCGGTCACCGCAGTCCCGCCGGCGAGCTGGACGCGCCCGCGGAAGCCCGCGGGACCCGGTCGACAGCTCACCGGGCCCCGCGCGTCCAGGGACTACTCGGCAGCCGCGACCGCCAGCGTCCGCTTGCCGCGACGCAGGACGGCGAACCGCCCGTGGAGCAGGTCGTCCGCGCCGAGGACCGCGTCCTCCTCGGTCACCTTGACGTTGTTGACGTACGCCCCACCCTCGGCGATCGCCCGACGTGCTGCTCCCTTCGAGGTCACCAGGCCCGACCCCACCAGAAGGTCGACGACCGTGTCGCCGGCAGCCGCCTTCGTGCGCGGCAGCTCGGCCACGGCCGCCGCGAGCGTGCCCGCGTCGAGCGCGCCCAGGTCACCCCGGCCGAACAGCGCCTGGCTCGCGGCGATGACGGCCTCGGTCGCGGCTGCGCCGTGGACGAGCGTGGTGACGTCGGCCGCGAGCGCCTTCTGCGCCTCGCGCGCCGCAGGGCGCTCGGCGACCGCACGCTCTAGCTCGGCGATCTCCTCCGCGCTGCGGAAGGTGAAGATCTTGAGCCAGCCCACCACGTCGGCGTCGTCCGCGTTGACCCAGTACTGGTAGAACGCGTACGGGCTCATCATGTCGGGGTCGAGCCACACGGCCCCGCCCTCGGTCTTGCCGAACTTGGTCCCGTCGGCCTTGGTGATGAGCGGGGTCGTCAGGACGTGCACCGACGCGCCCTCGGCCTTGCGGATCAGCTCGACGCCCGAGAGCAGGTTGCCCCACTGGTCGTTGCCGCCCGTCTGGAGCGTGACGCCCTCCCGCCGGAAGAGCTCGAGGTAGTCGTTGCCCTGCAGGATCTGGTAGCTGAACTCGGTGAAGCTGATGCCCTCGTCCGACTTCAGTCTGCGCGCCACGGTGTCCTTGGCGAGCATGGTGCCCAGACGGTAGTGCTTGCCGATCTCCCGCAGGAAGTCGATCGCCGTGAGCTGGCCGGTCCAGTCGAGGTTGTTCGCGATGCGGGCCGGGTTGTCGCCCTCGAAGTCGAGGAAGCGCGAGACCTGCGACTTGAGTCGCTCGGTCCACTCGGCGACCGTGTCCTTGGTGTTGAGGATCCGCTCCCCCGACTGACGCGGGTCACCGATCATCCCCGTGGCGCCGCCGACGAGCGCGATCGCCCGGTGCCCCGCGAGCTGCAGGTGGCGCAGCAGGATGAGCTGGACCAGGTGGCCGTGGTGCAGGCTCGGCGCGGTCGGGTCGAAGCCGCAGTAATACGTGACGGGTCCCTCGGCCAGCGCAGCACGCAGCGCGGCCTCGTCGGTGGACTGCGCCACCAGGCCTCGCCATTGCAACTCGTCGAGAACGTCGTTCACTGCATCTCCTTCGTCGTGCCCGCGCGCGGTGCGGCGCAGGGCGTGGGTGGGGCGCGCCGTCGTCCCGCGCGCCCGAGGTCCTAGTCTGCCGTGTCCTGCCCCCGAGCACCGACTTCCCCTGAGGCGTGGACGCCCGCGCGTCGCGGCCCCCGACGACGTCCGGGGCCGGAACCAGCCGACCCGCGCGCCTCAGCGCGTCCGGCGGTACGCGGGGCGGTAGGCCGAGACCGTCGGGTCCCCGGTGAGCCACAGCCGCCACGGGTAGACGCTCGCGTCTCCCCCGTCGCCGCTCACGCCCACGCGTGGTCCGGTCGCGATCGCGGGCCGCAGCGTGCGCGTGTGGCGGTGCACGACGACGTCGCCCGCCTCGTCCGTCACGTCCAGCCCGTAGTGGTCGAGGTCGAGACCGAGCGCCACCGCGAGCCGGGCGGGCCCGCGCGCGATCTGACGGTCAGAGTCGCACACCCCGACCGCGAGACGACGTGCCCGGGCCAGCTCGGCGCCGTCGGTCACCTCGCCCGCCCGCAGCAGGACCGCAGACGCCTGCCCGAGCGGCCCGCACACCACGTTGACGCAGTGGTGCAGCCCCAGGTGGCGGTAGACGTAGAGGTGACCGGGCTCGCCGTACATGGCACGGTTGCGCTCCGAGCGGCCACGGAACGCGTGCGAGCCCGGGTCCCGCTCGCCGTCGTAGGCCTCGACCTCGGTGAGACGGACCGTGACGACCCCCTCGGGCGTGCGGTGCGTGATCGACGACCCCAGCAGGTCGCGCGCGACCTCGAGGCTCGACCGCGCGAACCAGCCCCGGGCCGGCACGTCCAGGGCGGGCTCGCCGGGGTCGGGCACGAGACGGAGGTCTGCGGTGGCGGATCGGAGGGATTCGGGCACGGGAGGCCTCCCTGGCTCGGCGCGGGTCTCCCCCGCAATCTACGCCCCGCATGTTTCGTCGGTGCGTCCCACGAGACGCCCGAGCGCCACGGCAGCGGAGTCAGGCGTCCGCGACGCCGTCCGCCGGGACGGCCGGTCGCGGGGCCGGCTCGCCGAACCCGTCGAGCACGACGTCGGCCCGCTCGGCCGTCCCCTCGGCGGCGTACACCGCACGCTCGGTGACCATCCAGTCGATCCACGCGTCGTACGCGTCCTCGCCGTCGCGGGCGAGACCCCGCCCGAGCCGGACCTCGTCGTCGGCCTCGACCCAGACGAGCAGGGTCGTCAGGTCGGCGATCCCGCGGGCCCCCGCACCGCAGCCCTCGACGACGAGGAACGGGGCCACGGGGACGTCGTGCCACTCCGCGAAGTCGCCGAGCGTCCAGTCGTAGCGCTGGTAGCGCCCCGCCCTGCCCTCGGACAACGGGTCGAGCACCTGCTCGACGAGCCGCCCGACGCCCGCGGTCATCCCGGTCCAGCCCTCGTACAAGTCGTCCATGTGGACCACCTGCGCGGACAGCGCCTCGCCCAGCTGTGCCGCGAGCGTCGTCTTGCCCGAGCCCGCGGGCCCGTCGACGACGACCAGCCGGCACCCCGGCCCGGCGGGGACGCCCGGACCGGCCGGACGTCCCGCGCCGAGGCGGGCTGCGCCGTCGTGCACGCGGGAGACGAGGTCCGCGAGGACCTCCGCGCTCACGCTCACGGCGATCTCAGCCCTGGACCCAGAAGCGGTACTCCGCCGAGCGGACCTTCGCCTCCTCGAGCTGCTCCGCGACGCGCGCAGGGGCCGTGCCGCCCACCGCGTCGCGCGACGCGAGGGAACCCTCGACCGTCAGCACGTCGCGCACCCCCGGCGTGAGGTGCTCCGAGATCTCGGCGAGGTCCGCGTCCGTGAGGTCCCACAGCTCGATGCCGCGCTCCTCGCACACGCGCACGCACGCTCCCGCGACCTCGTGCGCCACGCGGAACGGCACGCCCTCGCGGACGAGCCACTCGGCGATGTCCGTGGCGAGCGAGAAGCCCTGCGGCGCGAGCGAGGCCATGCGCTCGGTGTCGAACGTCAGGGTGCGGACCATGCCCGCGTACGCGGGCAGCAGGACCTTGAGCGTGTCGACCTGGTCGAACACCGGCTCCTTGTCCTCCTGCAGGTCGCGGTTGTACGCGAGCGGCAGGCCCTTGAGCGTCGCCAGGAGGCCCGTCAGGTCGCCGATCAGGCGCCCCGCCTTGCCGCGCGCGAGCTCCGCGATGTCCGGGTTCTTCTTCTGCGGCATGATGCTCGAGCCCGTCGAGTAGGCGTCGTCCAGGCGGACGAAGCCGAACTCCTTGGTGTTCCAGATGATGATCTCCTCGGCGAAGCGCGAGAGGTCCACGCCCAGCATCGCCGAGACGAACGCGAACTCCGCGACCACGTCGCGCGAGGCCGTGCCGTCGATCGAGTTCTCGACCGGACCGTCGAAGCCCAGGTCCGCCGCGACGGCCGCCGGGTCCAGACCGAGCGACGAGCCCGCGAGCGCGCCCGAGCCGTACGGCGAACGCCCCGCACGCACGTCCCAGTCGATGAAGCGGTCGACGTCGCGCAGCAGCGGCCACGCGTGCGCGAGCAGGTGGTGCGCGAGCAGCACGGGCTGCGCGTGCTGCAGGTGCGTGCGCCCCGGCATGGGTGCGCCCGGGTGCGCCTCGGCCTGCTCGATCAGGGCGTCGACGACGTCGAGCACCAGGATGCCGATCGCGCGGGCCTCCTCGCGCAGGTACGAGCGCACGAGCGTCGCGATCTGGTCGTTGCGCGAGCGTCCCGCACGCAGCTTGCCGCCCAGCTCGGCCCCTGCGCGCTCGATGAGCCCGCGCTCGAGCGCCGTGTGCACGTCCTCGTCGGCCAGGACTGGCAGGAAGGCCCCCGACTCGACGTCTGCTGAGAGCACGTCGAGCGCCTCGAGCATCGCCGTGAGCTCGTCCTCGTCGAGCAGGCCGGCAGCGGCCAGGACCTTGGCGTGCGCCCGGGATCCGGCGATGTCGTGCTGCGCGAGCCGCCAGTCGAAGTGCGTCGACTGCGACAGCGCCGCCAGGGCCTCGGCGGGGCCACCGGCGAAGCGGCCACCCCACAGGCTGACCGGGGCGGCAGGTGCGGCGGCCGCCGGCTGCTCGTCCCCGGGCGCAGGGGTGTTGTCGTTCAGGTCGTCGCTCATGGTTCAGGCTCCCGGTACCGAGGTCGATGCCGCTCCCGGACGTCTCGTCGCGGGCGGCCGAGGCCCCGGCCGTCGGCCGAGGACCTCGAGGGTTCTCCCCGCCGGCGACCGGGCGAGCGGGTCGCCCTCGTCGTCGGCGGGGTCGTTCTTGTCTGTCTGTCGTGCGTGTGCGGCCGTGGGGACGCGGGGTGCGGCAGGCGGCCCCGCGCGCGTCACGGCCTCTGGTGTCCTGTCACAGTCTGTCAGCCCGCAGGCCGTCGTCCGTCAGGAGGCGGACGGCCCGACCGGGTTGCTCAGCGCCAGGAAGCGCGCGGCCATCTCCTCGCCGCCGTCGACGTCGCGCGAGATCACCAGGACCGTGTCGTCGCCCGCGATCGTGCCGAGCACCCCGACGAACACCGAGTGGTCGATCGCCGAGGCCAGGTACTGCGCCGCCCCCGGCGGGGTCCGCAGCACCACGAGGTTGCCCGAGGACTCGGCCGAGACCAGGAGCTCGCCGCACAGACGCGCGAGCCGGGCGGCGACGTACTCGGCGTCGTTCGCGACCTGGACCGAGCGGTCCCCGCCCTCGCCCGGCACCGCGTAGACGAGCGAGCCGGACGCGCTGCGGACCTTCTCCGCGCGCAGCTCGATCAGGTCGCGCGAGAGCGTCGCCTGCGTGACGCTCACGCCGTCCTCCGCGAGCGCCTTGGCGAGCTCTGCCTGCGAGTGGATCTCGTGCCGCGCGACGAGCTGGGCGATGCGCGCGTGGCGTGCCGCCTTGGTGGTCGGCACGCTGCCCGGCCCCAGGCCCCCGGTCGTCACGATCGCTCCAGCAACCAGGTCAGCAGCGCCTTCTGGGCGTGCAGACGGTTCTCGGCCTCGTCCCAGACGGCCGACTGCGGGCCGTCGATGACCTCGGCCGTGATCTCCTTGCCCCGGTACGCGGGCAGGCAGTGGAGCACGAGCGCGTCGTCCGCCGCCACGGCCATGACCGCGGCGTTGACCTGGTAGGGCACGAACGGCAGCTCGCGCTCGGCGGCGCTCGCCTCGTCACCCATCGAGACCCAGGTGTCGGTCGCGACGACATCGGCCCCTCGCGCGGCCTCGAGCGCGTCCGAGGTGACCAGGACCGAGCCGCCCGTCTCGCGGGCGATGCGCTCGGCGTCGGCGACGATCGCCGGGTCCGGCAGGTACTGCGCCGGTGCGCCGATGCGCACGTGCATGCCCGCGGTCGCCCCGCCCAGGAGGTAGGAGTGGGCCATGTTGTTGGCCCCGTCGCCCAGGTACGCGAGCGACGTGCCCGCCAGGGCGCCGACGCCGCCGCGCAGCTGGGCGACCGTCAGCAGGTCCGCGAGGATCTGGCACGGGTGGAACTCGTCGGTCAGCGCGTTGACGACCGGGACGCTCGCGACCCGGGCCATCTCCTCGATGCGCTCCTGGCCGAACGTCCGCCACACGATCGCGGACGTCTGGCGGTCCAGGACCCGGGCGGTGTCCGCGATGGGCTCGCCGCGACCGAGCTGGCTCGTCGCGCCGTCGATCGTCAGCGGGTACCCACCGAGCTCGGCGACCCCCGCCGAGAACGACACGCGCGTCCGCGTCGAGGGCTTGTCGAAGATGAGCGCCACGGCCTGGGGGCCGCGCAGGGGCGTGCGGATGAAGCGGTCCTCACGGAAGCCGAGGCCGAGCTCGAGGACCTCGCGCTGCTCGGCGGGGCTGAGGTCGTCGTCGCGCAGGAAGTGTCGGACGGGGGCGGTCGAGGCAGTCACTGTCAGCCCTTCGGAGGCGTGGCGGAGGCGGTGGGAGCGGGGGCGGGGCTGGGGGCGGGTACGGCGACACGTCGAGCGAGGTCGGCGGGCAGGCCCGCGAAGAACGCGACGACCTCGCTCGCCTGGTCGCGGGTCAGGATCAGGGGCGGGGCGAGGCGGATCGCGTCGGGCTGCACGGCGTTGACGATGAACCCGGCCTCGAGGGCCAGGCGCGCGACCTCGGCCGAGACGGGCGCCGCGAGCTGGACGGCGATCAGCAGGCCGTGGCCACGCGTGCCGGCGACCACGGGGTTGCCGCACGCAGCGATGCCCTCGCGCAGGTGCTCCCCGACCGTGCGCACGTTGGCCAGCAGCCCGTCGCGCTCGATCACGGCGAGCGTCGCGAGCGACGCCGCCGCGGCGACAGGGTTGCCGCCGAACGTCGTGCCGTGCTGGCCCCGTCCCAGGAGGGTCGCGGCCCGCTCGCCGAACGCCACGACGGCTCCCACGGGGAACCCGCCGCCGAGCCCCTTGGCGAGCGTGACGACGTCGGGCACGACGCCCCCGCCGATCTCCTGCTGCTGGAACGCGAACCACGTCCCCGTGCGCCCCACGCCCGTCTGGACCTCGTCGAGGACCAGCAGCGCGCCCGACGACGCGGTCAGCTCGCGCGCGGCCACCAGGTAGCCCGGCGGTAGCGGGCGCACGCCCGCCTCGCCCTGGACCGGCTCGACGAACAGCGCGGCGACCTCACCGCGCGCGGCGACGGCCTCGTCCGAGAACGCCTCCTCGAGCGCGACCAGGTCGCCGAACGGCACGAACTCGACGCCACCGGGCAGGGGCTCGAACGGCTCGCGGTACGCGGCCTTGGAGGTCAGCGCGAGCGCGCCCATGCTGCGGCCGTGGAAGCCGCCCTCGAGCGCGAGGATCCTGGTCCGCGTGCCCGGGCCGGCGGCCCGGTTGCGGCGCGCCATCTTGAAGGCGGCCTCGTTGGCCTCGGTGCCCGAGTTGGTGAAGAAGACGCGCGATCCCTCGGGTGCCTGCGCGAGGTTCAGCAGCCGCTCGGCGAGCGCGATCTGGGTGGGCGTGCCGAAGAAGTTCGACACGTGCCCGAGCGTGCCCAGCTGGGCGCTGACGGCGGCGGTGAGCGTGGGGTGCGCGTGGCCCAGGGCGTTGACCGCGATGCCCGCGAGCAGGTCGAGGTAGCGCTTGCCGTCGGCGTCCCACACGTACGCACCCTCGCCGCGGACCAGGACCTTCTGCGGGGCCCCGAACGTGTCCATGACCGCGTGCGTGTAGCGCTCGGTCCACTGCGCGACGCTGCCCGGTCCCGTCAGGGTCGTGTCCGCGGTGCCCTCGGGGCCGGGTCCACCCTGGACCTCCGTGGCCGCGGCGCCGGTCACGCTGCCCGCGGTGGTCGGCGAGATCTCGCCGGTCGTGCCGTTCATGCCTGCTCCTGCGAGGTGACGTGGTCGGTAGGGGCTGTCGTGGTGCTCGACGTGAGCGGGTCCGGGACGACCATGGTCCCGTTGCCGCGCGTCGTGAAGACCTCCAGGAGGACCGAGTGGGCCACACGACCGTCGATCACGGTCGCGCGCGGGACGCCGCCGGACACCGCACGCAGGCAGGCCTCCATCTTGGGGACCATGCCGGCCTCGAGCGAGGGCAGCAGCGCCGCGAGCTCGGACCGCGTGATCTGGCTGACGAGCGAGGTCTTGTCCGGCCACGAGGTGTACAGGCCCTCGACGTCGGTCAGGACGATGAGCTTCTTGGCGCCGAGCGCGACCGCGAGCGCCGCGGCCGCCGTGTCGGCGTTGACGTTGAGCACCTGGGTGGGGTCGTCGAGGTCCGGTGCGATGGTCGAGACGACCGGGATGCGTCCGGCGTCGAGCAGGTCCTGGACCGCGGACGGGTGGACCTCCACGACGTCGCCGACCAGGCCGACGTCGACGGGCTCGCCGTCGACCATCGCGTGCCGGCGCTGAGCCTGGAGCAGGCCGCCGTCCTCTCCGGAGAGCCCGACCGCGTAGGGCCCGTGGGCGTTGATGAGCCCGACGAGCTCGCGCGAGACCTGTCCCGTGAGGACCATGCGGACGACGTCCATGGCCTCGGGGGTCGTGACGCGCAGCCCGCCGCGGAACTCGCTCTCGATACCGAGCCGCGCGAGCATCGCGGAGATCTGGGGACCGCCGCCGTGGACGACCACGGGGTGCAGGCCGACCTGGCGCAGGAACACCATGTCGCGCGCGAACGCGGCCTTGAGCTCGTCGTCGATCATGGCGTTGCCGCCGTACTTGACGACCACGAGCGCCCCGCGGAACTCCTGGAGCCAGGGCATGGCCTCCAGCAGGACCTCGGCCTTCTGGCCGGGGGTCAGGTCGGTGCGGGTGTCGAACACGAAGTCCTCGGAGGTGGAGGCGCTCATGACGAGTACGCGCTGTTCTCGTGGACGTAGTCGTGCGTGAGGTCGTTGGTCCAGACCGTGACCTGCGCGTCGCCCGCGTGCAGGTCGATCTCGACGTGCACCTCGCGTGCCGAGGCCAGGTCGACGAGCTCGCGCGGCTCGCCCACTCCCCCGGCCCGGCAGACCTGGACCCCGTTGATCGACACGTCGAGCTCGAGCGCGTCGAAGGGTGCGACGTCCTCGGGGACGGTCCCCACGGCCGAGAGCACCCGGCCCCAGTTGGGGTCGTTGCCGAACACCGCGGCCTTGAAGAGGTTCGAGCGCGTGACGGCGCGCGCGACCGCGAGCGCCGCGGTCTCGTCGCTGGCGTTCTTCACGACGACCGCGATGTCGTGGCTCGCGCCCTCGGCGTCCGCGACCAGGGCGCGGGCGAGGTCCGCGCACGCCTCGGTCACGGCGGCCGTGAGCTCCTCGAGGGTCACCGGCACCTGGGACGCGCCGGAGGCCAGGAGGATCACCGTGTCGTTCGTCGACATGCAGCCGTCCGAGTCGACCCGGTCGAACGTGGTGGCCGTCGCGGCGCGCAGCGCGGCGTCGGCGGTGGCGGCGTCGACCACGGCGTCGGTCGTCAGCACGCAGAGCATGGTCGCGAGGCCGGGCGCGAGCATGCCCGCCCCCTTGGCCATGCCGCCGACGGACCAGCTCGAGGCGCCGTCGACGCTGTGGCCGTCGCGCACCTCGCGCGTGACGAGCACGGTCTTGGGGACCGTGTCGGTCGTCATGATCGCGAGGGCCGCGTCGGGGCCGCCCTCGGCGTCGGCAGCCCCCGCTGCCGCGTCGCAGCCCGCGAGGAGCTTGTCCATGGGCAGACGCTCGCCGATGAGTCCCGTCGAGCAGACCAGGACGTCGCCCGCGGAGACCTCGAGGAGGTCGGCCACGTACTCGGCCGTGTGGTGCGTGTCGGCGAAGCCCTCGGGTCCGGTGCACGCGTTCGCGCCGCCCGAGTTGAGGACCACGGCGCGCGCGATCCCGTCGGCGACGGCCTGTCGCGACCACGCGACGGGGGCAGCGAACACGCGGTTGGACGTGAAGACGGCCGCGGCAACGTCGAGCGGCCCCTCGTTGACGACGAGGGCCACGTCCTTGCTGCCGGTGGACTTGAGCCCGGCGACGACTCCTGCGGCCCGGAAGCCGAGCGGTCCGGTGACGGTCACGGTGCAACCCCTTCGGTGGTGAGCCCCAGGGTCTGCGGCAGACCCAGGGCGATGTTCATGGACTGGACGGCGCCGCCTGCGGTGCCCTTGACGAGGTTGTCGATCGCGGTGACGGTCACGACGCGGCCTGCGGCGCGGTCGATCGCGACCTGGACGAGGGCTGTGTTCGCGCCCAGCGTCATGGCCGTCGTGGGCCACTGGCCCTCGGGCAGCAGCTGGACGAACGGCTCGCCCGCGTACGCCTGCTCGTAGGCCTGGCGCAGGGCGTCGACGCTCAGGTCCTCGTGGCCCGGCGCGAGGCGCGCGGTCGCGGTCGCGAGGATGCCGCGGGACATGGGGACCAGGGTGGGCGTGAACGAGATGGTCACCTCTGCCGCGCCCGCCGAGCGCAGGTTCTGCGCGATCTCGGGGATGTGCCGGTGCGAGCCGCCCACGGCGTAGGGCTGGGCCGAGCCGAGCGCCTCGGACGCGAGCAGGTGCGTCTTGAGGGACCTGCCCGCGCCCGAGTACCCGTTGGCGAGGACCGCGACGACGTCGACCGGGTCCAGGAGCCCCGCGGCCACGCCGGGCTGCAGGCCCAGGGTCACGGCCGTGACGTTGCAGCCCGGGACGGCGATGCGGCGCGCGCCCGCGAGGACCTCGCGCTGCTTGGTGTACTCGACCCCGGCGCCCGTCTGCTCGGCGATCAGGAGCTCGGGCAGGCCGTAGGGCCAGGTGCCCGCGTGCTCGGACCCGTAGAACGCGGTCCAGTCCGCGGCCGAGGAGAGCCGGTGGTCGGCACCGAGGTCGAGGACCAGGACGTCGTCGGGCAGCTGCGCGGCGATCTCACCCGAGGCGCCGTGCGGCAGCGCGAGCACGACGACGTCGTGGCCCACCAGGTGCTCGACGCTCGTCGGCAGCAGCACGCGGTCCGCGAGCGATCGCAGGTGCGGCTGGTGCAGCCCGAGGACCGACCCCGCGTTGGAGTGCGCCGTGAGCGCTCCGACCTGGACCTCGGGGTGCCCGGACAGCAGCCGGAGCATCTCCCCTCCCGCGTACCCGGAAGCCCCGGCAACCGCCACTGTGATCGTCATATGCAGAACTATACATAGTTATGCAGTCGAATCAGGAACTATCTGCCCCAGACGCCCAGCTCGTTGCCGCTCGGGTCGAGGAAGTGGAAGCGCCGCCCACCGGGGAAGTCGTAGGGCCCCTCGAGGATCTCTCCGCCCGCGTCCTGGACCAGCAGGAGCGACTCGTCGAGGTCTGCGGAGAAGAGCAGGACGAGCGGGCCACCCCGTGTGACCTGGTCCGCGAGCGCCAGGCCGCCCGCCTCCGCCTCCCCCTCCTCGGCTGAGGTGCGGAAGCCCGCGTACCCCGGACCGTAGGGGACGAACTCCCACCCGAAGGCCTCGGCGTAGAACGACTGCGCCTCGGCCATGTCCGTGACGGACAGCTCGAGGTAGTCGATCGAGTGATGGATGCCGTGCGCATGGGTAGCCATGCGGGCAGCGTGCCACGCGGCACCGACACGAGGCCGGCAGGCGCCTCGCCGCCGGTCAGACCTGCTGGTCGGACTGCCCGTGGAAGCGCGCGGGGCGACGGCACTCGTCGACGACGGACGCGAGACGGCGCACTCGCACGACCGGTCCGACGGTGAACTGCAGCGGGACCACCTTCCGCCCACGTCGCAGCGCGAGCATCGAGAAGATCGCGCTCTCAGCCCCCCAGTTCCACAGGCTGCTGTACGGCACGACCACCAGCTCGTCCCCCGGGACCAGCCGCACCGTCCGCCACCACCCTCGCAGGGACACCTCGCCCGCGCCGACGAAGACTCCCGTCCGCAGCCCGAGGACCGTGAACACCGCGGCCCCGAGCGCCACGCAACCGGAGAAGAGGTCCGGCCCGGTCTCGATCAGGCCGCCCGCGCCGATGAGGAAGAAGGGCACGCCGACTACGAGCGCGAAGAGTCGGCTCATGGACGTGGCCCCCCGCAACGGGGCGAGACCCCGGTCGCGCCCGCGGCCGTCGTCGGCCCTCACTCCATCCACCAGGTCGTGTGCGCCAGGGCGACCAGCACCGGCACCCCGAGGAGCGCGACGACGGACCGCTGAGGACGTGCGAGGGCCGGTGTCATCACGGCGTCAGCGTACTGGTCGGCTCCGCAGGTCGTGGACGCCCCGGACGGGTCGGCCGGCCGTACCCCGTACCGCTAGGGTCTCGGCATGTCGCGGAGTCGCAGGGGTGGGTCAGGCATGCGGACGATGGAGTTCGAGGAGGAACCGGCCGAGGCGGACGAGACGCCGGTCGAGCCCGAGGAGTCCGGAGCGTCCGGAACGTTCGAGGACACCGGACCGGCCCAGGCCGGCGACCGCCGCCTGCGACGACGATGGATCGCCGCCGGTACCGCCCTCGCCGTGATCTCCGCCGGGCTCACGCTCGGCGGAGAGATCGAGGACCGGCGCGCCGCCGACCGCCTGGTCGCTGCTCCCGGTGGCCTTTCCCCGTGGGGCGCGGAACCGCCTCACGAGCTGTGGTCGCTGGACGCGCCCGGAGGTCGTCTCGTCTCCGGTGGCGCCGCAGGGCTCGTGCTCCTCGACCGCGGGACGGTCTCCCGGGTGGACCTGGTCACGGGCGACCTCGGGTGGTCGCGCGAGGTCGGCACCGACCTCGAGTGCGGGACGGACGTCGGCTGGCAGGCGGCCGTCGACCAGGACGACCCGATCGTGTGCCTGTCGGGCACCGACGACCGGGAGGTGACGGTGCTCGACGGCGACGGGAACGTCCTCGGCGAGCTGTCGCTCGACGACTTCCTCAGCACGGGAGCCGACGTCGCGCCCGGCCCCGCGGGGTCGGTCGTCCTGGCCGAACGGGTGGGTGAGCCGTCGGACGCTGCCCCTGAGACGACCGTCAGCGTCCAGACGACGGACAGCTCCGAGGACGTCGTCGTCCCCGCAGGCAGAGGCGTGCAGGTCTCGGTCGTCGACGCCTCCACGGGCGACGTCCGGTGGGAGCGCGAGGTCGACTTCGTCCTGCCCGGCGACGCGGTCGGCGACTGCATCGTCTTCTCCAACGACGAGGAGGGCGGCGAGTCCCACACCGTCGACGTCGAGAGCCTGACGGTCCGCTACACCGGAGGGGTCGTCCAGGTCTCCGGCTGCGGGGTGCGCTCGCTGTTCTCCGCCGACGGCGTCCAGCTCCAGGCTCCGGGCGACGCGAGCATCGGCGTGTTCCCGGTCACGTCGGGCGGGTTCGTCTCGATCGCCGGGTACGTCGAGACCACGAACGCGCTGAAAGACGACGGCACGGTCCGGTGGAAGAGCCCGGGGCGCTACCTCTACCCCGGCTCGACCGACGGCTCCGCGCTCGAGGTGTCGCTGCTCGCCTCCGACGGCCGGCTGGTCGCGGTCGACCCTCGCGACGGCCGTCAGCTCTGGACGGCGGACATCCCCGCCGAGCAGGTGCTGGTGCAGGCCGGCGAACAGGTCGTCGTCACGAGCTACCTGTACCGGAGGGCGCTCGACCCCATCACCGGGCAGACGCTCTGGGAGACGGAGGCCGGCTACGGCGACCGCTTCCCGGCCGGCTCCTTCACGGACGGCAGATGGCTCGTCGAGGTCGCGATGCGCGGCGACCAGTCCACGGACGGGACCCGCCTCACGGCTCACGACCTCAGGACGGGCCAGGAGGCCTGGGTCGTCGACGGCGTGTCGGACCTCGGGCGGTTCGCCGCGATCGACGGAGCACTCCTCCAGGTCGGCGAGGGGACCGTGTCGCGCTGGGGCTGAGCGGGCGGGCGGCGGGCGCCCGCCCTCGCGCCGCCGCCCGCCGTGCCGTGAGTGCCGGTCAGGAGCGGTTCGCCGCCGCGACCAGGGCCCGCACGCTCGCCCCCAGCACCGACGCGTCCCTCCCCACGGCCCACGCGACCGAGCCGTCCGCGGTGCGGTGCTCCAGGTAGGTCACGGCCCACGCGTCGCTGCCAGCGGTGACGGACTGCTGCGTGAGCCCCAGCACCTCGACCGGGAGTCCCAGTCCGGCCAGGATGCTCGCGAGCGCGTCGACGGGTCCTGCACCGACCGCCGACCGCTCGACCCGCTCACCCTCCACGGACAGCACGACGTCGAGGCGCTCGCCGCCGTCGTCGCTCTCGCCCGGCCGCGCAACCGACCAGGCGAGCGGCAGGATCTGGCGACCTCCGTCGTCGGGCAGGACGTACGCCTCCTCGAAGAGGCGCCACAGGCGCTCGGCCGTCACCTCTCCCCCGCTGTCGTCCGCGTGCTCCTGCACGCGGCCCGCGAAGTCGATCTGGAGCCGTCGCGGCAGCTCGAGCCCGTACGCGGACTCGAGCAGGTAGGCGATGCCGCCCTTGCCGGACTGGCTGTTGACGCGCACCACGGCGTCGTACGAGCGCCCGACGTCGGCAGGGTCGACGGGCAGGTACGGCACCCTCCAGGGGGCGTCCGCAGGATCGAGGCCCGCCGCACGCGCCTGCGCGTGATGGCGCGCGAACCCCTTGCGGATCGCGTCCTGGTGCGTCCCGGAGTAGGCCGTGTGGACCAGGTCGCCCGCGTACGGGTGGCGCTCGTGCACACCGATCCGGTTGCAGTCCACGACCGTGCGACGGATCTCGTCGATGTCGGAGAAGTCGATCTCGGGGTCCACGCCCTGCGCGTGCAGGTTGAGGCCCAACGTCACCAGGTCGACGTTGCCCGTGCGCTCGCCGTTGCCGAACAGGCAGCCCTCGACGCGCTGCGCGCCCGCCAGGACCGCGAGCTCGGCGCACGCCACGCCCGTGCCGCGGTCGTTGTGCGGGTGGACGGACAGGATCACGGCCTCGCGCCGGTCGAGGTTCCGGTGCATGTACTCGATCTGGTCGGCGTAGACGTTGGGCGTCGCGACCTCGACCGTCGCCGGGAGGTTGAGGATCACGGGCCGCTCGGGGGTCGCGTCCCACAGGGTAGTCATGCGCGCGCAGACCTCGAGCACGTAGTCGGGCTCGGTGAGGTTGAAGACCTCGGGCGAGAACTCGAAGCGGACGCGCGGATCGTCCCCCGCGTGCCGCAGGACCTCGGTGCCCGCTGCGGCGATCAGGTCTGAGAGCTCGGCCCGGCCCCTGCCCAGGACGACGTCGCGCCAGGTCGGGGCGGTCGCGGTGTACAGGTGCACCACGACGGGGTTGCGCAGACCACGGACCGACTCGAACGTCCGGGCGATCAGGTCCGCCCGGGCGGCCGTGAAGACCACGATCGTGACGTGCTCGGGCGCCAGGTCCGTCTCTGCGAGCAGGCGGACGAAGTCGAAGTCGGTCTGCGACGCCGACGGGTAGCCGACCTCGATCTCCGTGTAGCCCATCGCGACGAGCAGCTCGAAGAACCGCCGCTTGCGGGCGGGGTCCATGGGCTCGGTCAGGGCCTGGTTGCCGTCGCGCAGGTCGACGGGCACCCACAGCGGCGCCGCGGTGAGGCGACGGGTGGGCCACCGGCGGTCCGTGAGCGGGACGTCGACGCGCGAGAACACGTCCTGGTAGCGGTGCGAGGGCATGCGCGAGGCGCGCTGGCGGTTCCACGCGGGCCGGCCAGGTGCGGGTGGGCCGTCGGGGGTGCGCAACGTGGGGAACGGGCTGGTGGTCATGGTCATGTCTCCGGGTGCGGGCCGCGCGGTGCACGGCAGGCGGCGTCCGACCGGCGCACGGCAGACCCCCACGGCGGGGAGCCGGTCGGCTCAGGCCCCGCCGCGGCGACCAAGAAGGAGTGCGCTCCACGACATGGGAGGTACGCTAGCCGCGATCAAGTCCTCAGACAACCTGAGAGGTTGGCTCCCATGCCCACGCTCCGCCGGCTCCCCCTCGCCGACCAGGCGGCCGAGCTCATGCTCGACCGCGTCCGCACCGGCACCTGGCCGCTCGACCACCGGCTGCCCGGCGAGCAGGCGCTCGCGGCCGAGCTCGGCGTCGGACGGTCGACCGTGCGCGAGGCCATCCGTCAGCTCGCGGGCAGAGGGGTGCTCGAGAGCCGCCAGGGCTCGGGCGTCTACGTCGTCCGGGCCGAGCCGGGCGAGGACTGGCAGGAGGTCCTGCGGCGCGGCGAGATCGTCGACGTCCTCGAGGTCCGCGGAGCCCTGGAGACCGAGGCCGCCCGGCTCGCCGCGACCCGCCGCACCCCGGCCGACCTCCGCGCCATGGCCGCGGCGCTCGCGGGTCGCGGCAAGGTACCGGCGACCGCGAGCGCGCAGGAGTACGTCGACGCCGACCTGGTCTTCCACCGAGCGGTCGTCGACGCCGCGCACAACGCGGTCCTGACCGACCTGTTCTCCACGTTCGTCCCTCGCCTGCGTCGGGCGATGGTCGACATGATCGAGCTCGACGGCGCGGGCGAGCGCCACCGGCACGACCAGGACGCCCACGAGGCGATCCTCGACGCCGTCCGCGACCGCGACGCCGACCTTGCCGCCGCGACGAGCCGCCGACACCTCGACTCCGTCCACGAGAAGGTCACCCGTGAGCACTGACACCGCCTCCCCCAGCGTCCCGGCCGGGTCCCCGTCCTCCGTGCGCACCAGCACCGGAGGTCCCGTCCCGCCCGCCGACGCACCACCACCCCCCTCGGCGGGCGTCGTCGTGCTGGACCTGCGCGACGTCGCGTTCGTCCGCAACGGCCGCACGATCCTCGAGCACGTGGACCTCACGGTCCGCGCGGGCGAGCACTGGGCCCTGGTCGGCCCCAACGGTGCGGGCAAGAGCACGATCCTCAGCCTGTGCGGGGCGCGCAACCACCCCACGCGCGGCGAGGTCGACGTGCTGGGGAACACGCTCGGGCGCGTCGACGTCCAGGCCCTGCACAGCAGGATCGGGCACGTGAACCCGCGTCACCCGCTGCGCACGGCGCTCACGATCCAGGAGGTCGTCCTGACCGGGATCACCGGGACGACCGAGTGGCGCCAGCGCTGGGAGCCGACCCGAGCCGAGGTCGACAGGGCGCGCGCCCTCGTCGCGGACATGGGGCTCGGCGGCAAGGAGCACGAGCCCTGGACCACGCTGTCCCAGGGAGAGCGCGGGCGCACGATCATCGCCCGGGCGCTCGTCGCCGACCCCGCGCTGCTGCTGCTCGACGAGCCGAGCACCGGGCTCGACGTCGCGGCACGCGAACAGCTGCTCGCGACGATCGACGCGGTGCGGGTCACGCACCCCGAGGTCGCCTCGGTCCTCGTGACCCATCACCTCGAGGAGCTGCCCACGTCGACGAGCCACGCGCTGCTGCTCGCGCCGGGGCGGGTCTCCGCGGCCGGTCGCGCGGACGAGGTCCTGACGACCGAGGCCGTCTCGCGCTGCTTCGCCCACCCCGTCCACGTCGAGCGCCGCCACGGACGCTGGCGGGCCTCGGCGGGTCCGGGCACCGCCTGACCCGACGCCCCGCCTAGGCTGACCCCATGCGCGCGATCCAGGCACTCCAGGCAGGCGGCCCCGACGTCCTCGAGCTCGTCGAGCTCCCGACCCCAGCACCCGGACCCGGCGAGCTCCTCGTCGACGTCGCGGCGGCGGGCGTCAACTTCATCGACACCTACCGTCGGGCGGGGGTGTACCCGATGGAGTACCCGCACGTGGTCGGCACCGAGGGCGCGGGCGTCGTCGCAGCGGTCGGCCCCGGCGTCACGGACTTCGAGCCCGGCGACCACGTCGCGTGGACCAACGCGTTCGGCTCGTACGCCGAGCAGGTGGTCGTCCCGGCGGACATCGCGATTCCCGTACCGGAGTCGGTCGACCTGCGCGTCGCGGCGGCCGTCGGCCTGCAGGGGCTCACGGCCCACTACCTCGTGACCTCGACGTACCCGGTCCAGCCCGGGGACGACGTCCTGCTGCACGCGGGAGCCGGGGGCGTCGGCCTGCTCGCGACCCAGCTCGCGGTGCGCCGCGGCGCACGCGTCATCACGACCGTCTCGACCGAGGCCAAGGCCGAGCTGTCGCGCGCGGCCGGGGCGTCCGACGTCGTGAACTACGCCGAGCTCGACGACCTCACGACCGAGCTGCCCGCGATCGTGCGCGACCTCACGGGCGGTCGGGGCGTCGCGGTCGCCTACGACTCGGTCGGCAAGGACACGTTCGAGGCCTCCCTCGCGTCGCTGCGCCGCCGCGGGATGCTCGTGCTGTTCGGCGGGTCCTCGGGCCAGGTGCCTCCGTTCGACCTCCAGCGCCTCAACAAGGGTGGTTCGCTGTTCGCGACCCGCCCCAAGCTCGACGACTACACCGCGACGCGCGCCGAGCTCCTCGAGCGCGCCGACGAGGTCTTCGCGCTCGTGGCCTCGGGCGACCTCGACGTGCGGGTGGGCGCGACGTTCCCGCTCGCCCGCGCCGCCGACGCGCACCGCGCCCTGGAGGGCCGGGAGACGACCGGCAAGGTGCTGCTCGTCCCGGGGATCGACCCTGCCGCGGGCTCGGCCACCGAGGAAGGCTCTGTCACCGGGGCGGGCGCCGCCTCGTGAGCTGGGACTGGGTCCCGCCGCGACCCGGCGAGGACGAACCGACCCGGCGCACCGACCGCCGCCTGCGGCTGGCGCTGACCGTCCTCATGGTCGTCTTCACGGGCGTGCTGGCGGTGTACTACCTGACCGTCGGGCTCGACCAGATGCGCACGCAGTGCGTCACCGAGCGCCCCGCAGGCGTGTCGTCGAACCAGGTCAGCACGTCGTGGCGCTGGTGGCCGCCCGGCTACGACTGCGTGTACCCGGAGGCTGGGGCGACGAGCGCCTGAGGCACCGATCAGTTCTCCGAGAAGTGAGCAGTTGCCCCTGTTCGCGGCGGATCAGGGGCATCTGCTCACTTCTCGGCGCCCCCGACCGGCGCCTCGGGCCAGGTCGGCCGGGTCAGCCCCTGCTCGAAGAACAGGTACTCGTGCATCGAGGACAGCTCGAACGCGCGCAGCATACGTTCGCGCTCGGCGGGCGAGGCCCAGCGCGCGGCCTCGTCGGCGAACGAGCACGCGGTGCGTGTCGCCTCCTGGAAGGCCGGGTCGCCGTAGAGCGAGATCCAGCGCGCGTAAGGATGCCCGTCGAGGTCCCCCGCCCGGCGCACCAGGACGTCGCCGATGTACGAGTACAGCCAGTAGCACGGCAGCAGCGCCGCGACGGTCTCCGCGTACGACCCGTTCGACGCCGCGTGCAGGTGGTTGGTGTAGGCGGCGGTCACGGGAGAGGGGTCGACGCTCTCGACCGCCCCCCGGTCCATCCCGACGTGCTCGCCCAACCAGTCACGGTGCAGCGCCTGCTCGACCTCGAGCGACTCGACTGCCGCCCCCGCGAAGAACTGCCGGGCCTCGGGCGTCGGCGCGAGCTGGCTCGCCCGCGACAGCACGCGCGAGTACTCGGCGAGGTACGCGGCGTCCTGCGCGAGGTAGAACCCGAAGTCCTCGGCGGCGAGGCTCCCGTCCGCGAGCGCCCGCACGAACCCCATGCTCTCGACGGCCTCGCGCCACCCCTCGATCCGCTCCCAGGCCTCCTCGGAGAACACCTGCCTGCCCAGCGTGGGCAGGTGCGCCAGGTGGTCGACGGGTCCGCGGCCCGTGCCCACCGCCAACGCTCCCCCGGCCCGCAGCGCGCCGGTCAACCAGGTCTTCGCGTCGCGCGTCGCGCTCTCCCAGCCGTCCCGTCGGGGACGCAGGGCGGCGACCGCCGCCGACAGCGAGCACCCGGTCCCGTGGGTGTGCACGGTGTCGATGCGGGCCGCCGCGAAGGTCGTGACGTCGTCGGGCCCGCGCGCGCCCACCAGGGCGTCGGGCGACTCCTCCCCGGTGAGGTGACCACCCTTCAGGAGCACGACGGCGCCGCTCGCCGCGTGCAGGCGCCTCGCCTGGGCGAGGGCGTCGGGCCAGGTGGTCGCGGCCTGCTCGCCGACGAGGACGGCGAGCTCGGGGAGGTTGGGGGTCACGAGGTCGGCGAGCGCGACCAGCTCGCGCACAGCCTGCTCGGCCTCCTCGTCGAGGAGGCGGTGGCCGCTCGTGGCAACCATGACGGGGTCGAGCACGACGAACGGCGGCTGCACACGACGAAGCCACGCGGCGATCGCGCGTGCGTTCGGCTCGTCGGCGACCATGCCGATCTTGACCGCGTCGATCGTGACGTCGTCCGAGACCGCGTCGAGCTGCTCGGTGAGGAAGTCCGCACCCGGGACGTGGACCGTGCGGACGCCGTGCGTGTTCTGCGCGACCAGGGCGGTCGTGACCGCCATGCCGTACGCGCCGTGCGCCGCGAACGCCTTGAGGTCGGCCTGGATCCCGGCACCTCCCGTCGGGTCGGTGCCCGCGATGGACAGGACGCGGGGGCGGGAGGCCTCGGCCCCCGGCGACACGCCGTGCTCGGTCGCACCCCGGGTCCCCGGCGCAGGTGCGGGGGTGGGGGTGGGCAGGACAGGTGCGGTGGCAGCAAGCGACATTGCCGACATCCCTTCGCTAGTGCTAGCTAGATCAGGTTCGACGGGTGTGTTCTCAGCCCGGCTCGTGGGAGCGGGCACCCCGTGTCATGGCAGGGAACTCTAGCGGGCGAGGGGCGTCCTGCCGGCGGCGGTCCGCCTGGTGGCGGCACCTGAGGCGTCGCCCGCCTCTATGCTCACCGCATGGTTCGCTCCGCTCCCTCTCGCCGTCGTCGCTCGCGCCCCTCGGCCTCGCGATGACCGACGACCTGGTCGCCCGGCTCCTCGACCCGGACCCCGAGGTCCACGAGGACGCGGTCGACGACGCCGCCGAGCGAGCCATGGACGACGACCAGGGCGCCGTCGACGCCCTGCGCGACGTCGTGCTGCACGTCGAGCGATACCCGATCGGCACGTTCGAGCGGACTCTCAACCGCCTCTACGCCTTCGCGAACCCATCGCTCGAACCGGCGATGATGCGCGCCCTCGAGTCCGGGGTCTCGGCCACCTGGTACCTCACGGCCGCGTGCGCTCGGGCGGGATTCCGGGGAGCCGTCCCCTACGCCCTCGCCCTGCTCGGCTCCCCCGTCACCTCCGAGCGGAGTGTCGGCTGCGAGGTGCTCGGTGACCTGGACGCGCACGAGGCAGTGCCGCACCTCGTCGCCCGGCTCCGCGACCCCGAGCACGTCGTGCGGGAGGCCGCGGCCGGAGCGCTGGCCGGTCTCGGGGGCGCGGACGCCGTCGACGCGCTGCGCCGCGAGCTCGTCGAGCACCGGTTCCCGCTCCTGGGGTACGTCGCGAACGCCCTGGGCTCGATCGACCCCGTCCAGTCGGTCTGGCTCCTCGACCAGGCGTGCGCACCCGACGTCGACACCCGGTACTGGGCGGTCCGTGCCCTCGGGAGGACCGGGAGCGAGCGTGTCCACGAGCGGCTGCTCCACATCGCAGCAGACCCTGCGGAGGAGACCGTGGCCATCGCGAACGGCAGCACGGTCGCGAGCGCGGCACGCAAGTCCCTGAAGACCTGGCAGCGCGTGCGCCGTGTCCGCACCGGTACACCGAGCGCGAGCGCCGACCCCCTGTGATGCTGGGGACACTCAGACGCCCCGGGAGGCAGCATGCGCGTCACCACGGCCGACGTCCAGCGGATGACGTCCGCGCTGTTCATCAGCGAGGGGCCGTCCTCCCGGTCGCGTCAGGCCACGTTCTGGACCCTGCTGATCCTCGCCGCGATCATCGCGTCGGCGGGCGTCGCAGCCGACAGCACGGCCACCGTGATCGGCGCCATGATCGTCGCGCCCCTCATGACGCCCATCGTCGGGACCGCGCTCGCGATCGTCCTCAACGACCACCGGAACCTGACCTCGTCGGCGCTCCTGGTCATCGCGGGCGCCGCGGGGGTGGTCGCGACCGGGTACGTCGTCGGGCTGTTCGTCCCGATCGAGATCGTCGCGGCGACCAACAGCCAGGTCGCGGGCCGCGTGACGCCCCAGCTCATCGACCTGCTCGCGGCGCTCGCGACCGGGGCCGTCGGTGCGTTCGCCCTGGTGCGCGCCGACGTGTCGGACGCCCTGCCGGGCGTCGCCATCGCGATCTCTCTCGTCCCGCCGCTCGCGGTCGTCGGCCTCACGCTCGAGTCCGGGGCCCCGAACCAGGCCTTGGGGGCGCTGCTGCTGTTCGCGACCAACGTCGCGGCGATCATCGCGACCGGCACGATCGTCTTCCTGCTCTTCCAGGTCCGCACGGCCGCGGGCGAGACCGAGCGGTTCGTCGGCCCCCTGCGGGGTGCGAGCCTCGTCACGGTCGCCGCTGCCCTGCTCCTCGTCGCGGTTCCCCTCAGCACCATCAGCCAGCACGTCCTGCGGCAGAACGCGGACAAGATCGCCGCGGCCCCTGTGGCCCAGGCGTGGGCCGAGCAGGAGAGCTGGACGATCACCGGGATCTCGTTCAGCGGGTCGGTCCTGAGGATCGAAGCGATCGGCCCGGCCCCCGAGGCCGATGCCGCCACCCTGCGCGCAGCGCTCGACGAGGCGGGGCTCGCCGACGTCGACGTCGACGTCACGCTTGTGATCGGTGGGACGAGGCGACTGCCGGCGACGGGCTGACGGCCCGACTGCCACGCCCGGTTGAGCCCGCGCGGTTGAGCCCGCGCGATGCTCGGCGGATCCTGGAGGTGGGCCAGGACGGCCCCACGACGAGGAGGCCGGTCATGAGCTCGACGCACGGGAACGACGTCTCACCTGGGCCCCGCTCGGAGGTCGCTCCGGACCGCGGCCGTCGACGGCTTGTCCTCGCCGTGGCACTGGTCGGCGCGGCCCTCGTCCTCTCCGCGTGCGCGCCTGGGCCCAACCCCGACGTCGGGACGCCCACCGCGGACGGCAGCCCGGCGGGGTTCTGGCTGGGCCTGTGGCAGGGCATCATCGTGCCCGTGACCTTCGTGATCTCGCTGTTCACCGACACGGTGAACATCTACGAGGTCCACAACAACGGGAACTGGTACGACTTCGGGTTCGTGCTCGGCCTGGGGCTGTTCGTGGGTGGTCCGTTCGGGGCGTCCCGCGGACGCCGCCACTCCTGACCAACGCGCGACGAGCGACAGTCGCTCAGTCCTGCCGGATCGCCTCGCCGGCGATCTCGATCTCGACCTTCTTGCCCACCAGCAGCCCGCCGGTCTCCAGCACGACGTTCCACACGAGCCCGTAGGCCTCGCGGTCGAACGTGCCCGAGGCGCTGAACCCGAAGATGTCGCGGCCGTACGGGTCTCGCCGCGCCCCGCCGAACTGCATGGTCAGATCGATCGGCAGGGTCACGCCCCGGATCGTGAGCAGCCCGCTCACGACGAAGTGCCCCGCACCGGCCCCCTGGATCCTGGCCGCAGGGACCTCGGAGCGCTCGGGCGAACGGTTGCGCAGGCGCGCCCAGCTGAGCATGGCGTCGTCCTGCGGGCCCTGCCAGCGCACCGACGTGCTGCGGAACTCGACGGTCGGGAATCGCTCGACGTCCAGGAAGTCGGCGCTGCGCAGGTGCCCGTCGCGCTCGTCGTGGTGGGTCGTGAGGCTCGTCGCGTCCATGGTCGCGGAGACCGTGGACGCGAGGGGGTCGGCCCCGACGACGATCGTGGCGCTCGCACGCGTGAGCTCACCGCGCACCGGCGAGACCATCATGTGCTTGCCGAGGAACCCGACCCGCTTGTGGGCCTCGTCCAGCAGGAACGTCCCCGCATCCGGGATCGTCATGCCGTTCCAGAACCGGGTCGGGTGGTCGATCGTCATCCGGGCAGGGCCTCTCGCTCGTTCTCGCAGGTGCAGAACGGCGGTGTCCGCACCGACCGGGTCGGTGTGCCCCTCGAGCATTCCCCATGAGTAGTAGAAAGTTCAACTACTCGCAGGGTGAACCTGGCCACCTCCCGACCACGGAGGACGACGAGAAGGGCCGCTGCTCCCGGAGGAGCAACGGCCCTTCTGATCGCTCGCGGGAAGCGAGCGGCCCGGGTTCAGCGCGCCGGGAGCGTCCCCGGCATCGGGTCGTCGTCACCGAACCGCGTCACGCGCAACCGACGCGCGTCCGGTCCCGGCACGCTGTCCGTCGAGCCGGAGGCGGCGGCGGACGCGGCTCGCAGCGACTCGGGAGAGTCGTGCGTGACCCGGACGAACGCCCCCGACCACGCGTCGAGCTCTCCGCGCGCGACCGCGACGATCATCTCGACCGTCCGCTCGACCGGGGTCCACTCGGTGCGTCCCACGTGCATGTCCATGGACGCGGTCAGGTCGGTCTGCACGACCCCGGGCGAGACCTCGAACGTCCGCAGCCCCCGGGCATGACCCGACAGGTGCAGGTTCGACCCCATGCGCAGCAGCGCGGTCTTGCTCGCGTTGTAGGCGCTCGCACCGTCCATGTCGTGCGAGCCCGCACCGGAGTTGAGGTCGACCACCCGGCCCCCGCCGCGGGCGAGCATCCGGGGGACGACCGCGCGTGCGAGCAGGAAGGGCCCGCGCACGTTGGTCTCCATGACGGACCACCACTCGTCGGGGTCCGCCTCCCACAGCGGGACCTCGGCATCGATGCGCCCGGCGTTGTTGACCAGGAGGTCGATCCCGCCCAGCTCGGCCTCGGCGCGCGCGACCGCCGCGTCCACCGACGCGGGCGAACCGACGTCCGCGACCAGCCCCACGGAACGGCGACCCAGCGCGCGAACCTCCGCGACGACGTCGTCCACGCGGGACGCGTCCCGACCCAGGACCGCGACGTCCAGGCCCGCCTCGGCGAGCCCCCGCACGACCGCGCGGCCGATCCCGCGCGTACCGCCCGTGACGAGGGCGGTACGCGCGGGGGCGACGCTCACGACGTCAGCCACGCAGCTCGGCCCCGACCTTCTCGTGCGCCGCGGCGACGGCCGCGGCGCGCACCGCCGCGGAGTCCTCCGCGGTCAGGGTGCGGTCGGTGCCGCGCAGGCGCAGCGAGAACGCGAGGGACTTCTTGCCCTCGCCGACCTGGGGGCCGGTGTAGACGTCGAAGAGCGCGAGCTCCTCGAGCAGGTCGCCCGCCCCCTCCTCGATCGCGGCGCGCACGGCCGAGGCCGGCACGGAGGCGTCGACGACGAGCGCCAGGTCCTCCTTCGCGAGCGGGAACGACGAGACGGGAGCCGCCTGCACGGGCTGCTCCGGGGCGGCGGCGATCAGGGCGTCCAGGTCGACCTCGAACGCGACGGTCCGCGCGGGCAGGCCGAGCGTCTCGAGCACCTTGGGGTGCAGCTCGCCCGCGTGCCCGACGACGGTCCCGTCCGACAGCTCGAGCCTCGCCGTCCGGCCGGGGTGCCACGGCGCGTGGTCGTGGTCGGCGACGACCACCACGTCCACGCCCACACGGTCGGCCACGAGCTCGGCGGCCGCGAGCGCGTCGGTCCAGTCGGCGGCGCGACCTGCGCCCCACCAGCCCGAGGCGTCGCGCTGCCCCGTGAGGACTCCCGCGACGCGGCGCGGCTGCGGCGGGACCGCGGCCTGCAACGTGGTCAGGTCCTGCTCGCTCGGGCGGACGCCGCCCGGCAGCTGCGGCGCCGCGGGCGCACCGGCGACCGGGCGCGTCACGAGGCCGATCTCGAAGATCGCGAGGTCTGCGTTACCGCGTCCCACGTTGCGCTTGAGCGTGCCGAGCAGCGTCGTGAGCAGGTTCGTCCGCATCTCGGGGTGGTCGTCCGCGAGCGGGTTGACCAGCCGCAGCGCGCGACGACGCTCGTCGTCCACGGGAAGGCGCAGGTCGTCGTGCGCCTGCGGGTTCACGAACGGGTAGCTGAGCGTCTCGACGAACCCGGCCTCCGCGAGGGCGCGCGCGACCGAGCGGCGGAGCTGCTGCGCGGTCGTGAGCCCACGGCCAGCCGGGGCCGGCGGGAGGATCGACGGGATCTTGTCGTAGCCGACGAGGCGGGCGATCTCCTCGACCAGCTCGGCCGCACCGGTCAGGTCCGGGCGCCACGTGGGCGGGGTGACCTCGAGGGTCGTGCCGCCGTCGAGGTCGCGGACCGTGCAGCCGATCTCGACGAGGACGCCGCGGACCTGTTCCGAGGTGTACTCCACACCCACGAGCCGCTCGGCCTCGCCGATCGGGAAGACGACGGGCGTGACGGGGGCGACCGTGTTGAGGTCGCTCACGGCGGAGTCCGCGGTGCCTCCACCGAGCTCGACGAGGAGGTCGACGACGCGCTGGGCCGCGACGGGCGGCAGCGCCGGGTCGGCGCCGCGCTCGAAGCGCTTGGCCGCCTCGGAGGGCAGCTTGTGGCGACGGGCCGAGCGCGCGACGGTGATCGGGTCGAAGTGCGCGGCCTCGACCAGGACGTCGGTCGTGGTCTCGCCGACCTCGCTCGAGGCCCCACCCATGACGCCCGCGATCCCGAGCACCCGCGACGCACGAGCGCCCTCGGGCGAGTCGGTGATGAGCAGGTCCTCGACGTCGAGCCGACGGTCGACGCCGTCGAGCGTCGTGAGCCGCTCCCCCGCGTGCGCCCGGCGCACGACGATCGGGCCTGCGACCTTCGAGAGGTCGTAGGCGTGCAGCGGCTGGCCGAGGTCGAGCATGACGTAGTTCGTGATGTCGACCGCGAGCGAGATGGGACGCATGCCGGCCTGCGTCAGGCGGCGCTGCATCCAGGCCGGGGTCGGCGCCTGCGGGTCGATGCCCCGCACGATGCGCGTGACGAACCGGTCGCAGCCGGTCACGCCGTGGATCGGGGCGTCGTCCTCGACCTCGACAGGGAAGCCGTCGGGCGTCACGCCCGGCAGGTCGCCCGACGGGAGGCCGCGGTCCGTGAAGGCCGCGCCCGTGGAGTGCGAGAACTCACGTGCCACGCCGCGGTAGGAGAAGCAGTAACCGCGGTCCGGCGTCACGTTGATCTCGAGGACCTCGTCGCCGAGGCCCAGGAGCTCGAGCGCGTCCGTGCCGGGCGTCGTGTCGTAGCCCGTCTCCGGGGAGTACCCGTAGCGGTCGAGCACGATGATGCCGTCGTGGTCCTGCCCCAGCCCCAGCTCCTTGGCCGAGCAGATCATGCCGTCCGAGACGTGGCCGTAGGTCTTGCGGCTCGCGATGGGGAACGGTCCGGGCAGCACGGCACCGGGCAGCGCGACGACGACCCGGTCACCCGGGCCGAAGTTGTGCGCGCCGCAGATGATGCCGCGCGGCGTCCCGCCCTCGGCGACCGGGACGCCGTCGACGTTGTGCGCCCCGACGTCGACCTGGCACCAGTTGATGACCTTGCCGTTCTTCTGCTCCTCGGGCTGGACCGAGACGACCTGGCCCACGACGAGCGGACCCGTGACGGACGACCCGTGGATCGCCTCCTCCTCCAGGCCCACCTTCACGAGCGCGGCGGCCAGCGTCTCGGCCGTCAGGTCGGCCGGCAGCTCGACGTGCTCGCCGAGCCAGTCGATGACGATGTTCGGCATCAGATCCCCATTCCGAACTGGGTCGAGAAGCGGACGTCGCCCTCCACCATGTCGTGCATGTCAGCAATTCCGTGGCGCAGCATGAGCGTGCGCTCGATGCCCATGCCGAACGCGAAGCCCGAGTAGACCTCGGGGTCGATCCCTGCGGAGCGCAGGACGTTCGGGTTGACCATGCCGCAGCCGCCCCACTCGATCCAGCCGGCCCCGCCCTTCTTCTGGGGGAACCACAGGTCCATCTCGGCGCTGGGCTCGGTGAAGGGGAAGAACGAGGGGCGCAGGCGCGTGCGGGCCTCGGGACCGAACATCGCCTTCGCGAAGTGGTCCAGGGTGCCGAGCAGGTGCGCCATGGTCAGGCCCTTGTCGACCGCGAGGCCCTCGACCTGGTGGAACACGGGCGTGTGCGTCGCGTCGAGCTCGTCGGTGCGGAACACCTTGCCGGGGCACGCGATGTACACGGGCAGCTCGCGCTCGAGGAGCGTGCGGGCCTGGACCGGCGACGTGTGCGTGCGCAGCACCAGGTTCGACGGCTCGCCCGGCTCGCCGTCGGGTCCCGCCGGGGTCTGGAGGAAGAACGTGTCCTGCATCTGGCGGGCCGGGTGGTCCGGACCGAAGTTCAGGGCGTCGAAGTTGAACCACTCGGCCTCGATCTCCGGCCCTTCCGCGATCTCCCAGCCCATGGCCGTGAAGAAGTCGGCCGCGCGCTCCTGGAGCGTCTCGAGCGGGTGCCGTGCCCCCGCGGGAGAGCGGTCGACGGGGAGCGTCACGTCGACCGACTCCTCGACGAGGACCCGCTCGTCGCGCTCGGCCTCGAGGACCAGCGTGCGCGCGGCGAGCGCCTGGTTGAGGCGCCCACGGATCGGTCCGAGGAGCTTGCCCGCGGCCGCCTTGTCAGCGGGGGCGAGCTGGCCGATCTGGCGGTTGGCGAGGGCGAGGGCGCTGCGGTCGCCGGTGTGCTGCAGGCGCACCGACTTCAGCTCGTCGAGGTCGCGGGCGGCCTCGACGGCCGCGAGGGCCTCGGAGAGGACGACCTCGAGCGCGGGGCCGTCGAGGGGCGACGGCGCAGCGGGCTGTACCGGATCAGGGGTGGACATGCGTGCCTTCCTGGCGGGATCGGGACCGGACGCGCAGAGGTCACCTCGCGCGTCCAACTGAAGATTCTAGAGCGCCCGCCGGGGCACGACCGGTCGATCCGCGGCCGCCGTGCGGCGGCCGGTGGTCGACGTGCGCAGCGTCAGCCGCGCGGCCCTCGAGCGGGCCACGTAAATCGGCGATCATCGCGCTGCATGCCCCCATCGTCCCACACGCGGTCCGGGGGGCGAGGGTGGGCAGGGCAGAGCAGAGCAGAGCAGAGCAGAGCAGAGCAGAGCAGAGCAGAGCAGAGCAGAGCAGAGCACAGCACGCGCCGAGGGCACGGCAGGCGCGGTGAGAGACTGGCGACGTGAGAGGGCGTCGCGACGAGGACCACGACCGGTACGGCCCGGGCGCCGACGGTCCGGACGACCCCTGGCCCGCCTACCCCGCCGGGACGCCCGGCCCGTCCGACCCGCTCTCGGCGACCCGGGACGCGGACCTCACGGGACCCGCGGCTCCCCCGCCCGGGACGCGCCCCGCGGACGCCGCACCCCACCGCCCGCCGGACGCTCCGCCGTCGGGCGTCGCGGCGCTCGTGCGCGACCCCGACCCGGCCGCGCGGACGGCCTTTCGCCCGACGACGGACGGCGACGAGCCGCCCGCCGGGTTCTGGCGGACGGCCCGGTGGATGCTAGTGCTGGGCGGCGTAGTAGGCGCGGCCTACCTCGGGACGTGCTCGGCGCGCGGGCTGACGCTCGACGACGCGGCGGTGTTCCTGCCCGTGGGGATCGGGGGCATGGCCCTGGGGGTCTCGACGGTCGCGACGGTCGTCGCCTGGGTCGTCCGGTACGCCACGACCCGCCGACGCACGGACGCCGTCCCCGTGCCCGGCGCCCTGCGGGGCTGGACACGCGCGTACGGCCTGCTGCTCGGCTTCATGGTCGCGGCGTTCGTCTGGGGCGGCGCCCAGGGCTGACCGAGCTCGTCAGCGACCCGTCAACGACGCACGCCGAGCGGCGAGGTCCGCACGACCTCGTACGACGGGCCTCCGCTGCGCCCTGCCCCGGGGATCGACTCGACCAGGCACAGCGCGTCGGCCGTGAACCGTGGCCCCTCGTAGACCGCCAGGGCATGCGCGAGCTCCGCGAGCCCGGGGCCTGTGGGGCGCGGGTCGGTCTTGCGCCGCCCGCTCGTGCGCGGCCCGGAGGCGCGCGCCACGGTCAGGTGGGCGCGCTGGCGCGGCCGTCGGTCGAGCCGCAGCCCGACGTCGGAGGCCGCCTCCGCGGTCGCGGCGCTCAGGCGGCGCAGCGCCTCCGCGTCGCCACCTACCCCGGCGAACAGGATGCGGTCCTCGAAGGTGCCGGCCCCGCGCAGGTGCAGCGTGAGGGGCTCGGTCGTGTCCGCAACCTCGTCGAGGGCGCGCCCCAGGTCCTCGGCCGCCCCGTCGGCGACCTCGCCGAAGAATGCGACCGTCAGGTGCATGAGGTCGCGCGGCGTCCAGCGCAGCGACGGCCGACCGTCGTCGAGGGCCACCGCGCCGAGAGCCGACAGTGCCAGGCCCAGGTGGTCGAGCGCCTCGTCCGAGGGGTAGAGGGCGGCGAAGAGCCTCGCCGACCGTCCCCTCACGGGGCCTCGTCCGTGACGCGCGGACGGTGCGCCCGGCTCGAGGCGTAGAGGCACACCGTGGCCGCCGTCGCCAGGTTGAGCGACTCGGCCAGACCACGGAGGGGGACGCTCACGACCGCGTCGGACAGCTCACGGTCCTGAGGGCGCAGCCCCCAGGCCTCGTTGCCGAAGACCCACGCCGTGGGTCGGGCCAGGTCCGGGGTGCCGCTGGGCGCGCTGCCCGCCACGTCGAGGAGGTCGTCGAGATCATGGTCGCCCGCGCCGTCCGCCGCGAGGACCGAGAGCCCGGCGGCGCGCAGCGCGTCGACGGTCTCCTCGAGACCCGCACCGGTCACGACCGGGAGGTGGAAGAGGGATCCCGCTGTCGAGCGCACGACCTTGGGGTTGTGCACGTCGACGCTCTCGCCCGCGAGCACCACCAGGTCCGCCCCGGCCGCGTCGGCTGCGCGGATGACCGTGCCGGCGTTGCCCGGGTCACGGACGGTCGCGAGGACCGCGACGAGCCGGGGGCCGCGCGCGAGCACCTCGTCGAGCATGAGCTCCTCGACCCGGACGACGGCCAGGATGCCCTGAGCGTCCTGGCTCATGGCCTCGAACGCCTCAGGTGTCGTGAGGTGCACGTACAGGCGCTGGTCCAGGGCGTCGTCGACGATCTCCGCGTAGCGCTCGGCGGCGGAGGAGGTCACGTACACGTCGCGCACCAGGTGGGCACCGTGCCGGACGGCCTCGCGCACTCCCTGCGGCCCCTCGACGAGGAACTGCTGGTGGCGCGAACGCGCCGAACGCCCGGACAGTGCCCGCACCGCCTTGACCCGGTCGCTCCGAGGGTTCGAGACCTCGGGAACACGATGGGAGAACGGTACGGGGCGACCTGAGGACAGATCGTTCACTGTGCGGGCGTCCGGTGAGAAGAGTCGCTGCTCGATGATCAGGCAGCAGCCTTCGGAGCGTTCACGTCAGCAGGCAGCGCGTCCTTGGCGGCCTGGACGAGCGCGTTGAAGACGGTCACGTCGTTGACCGCGAGGTCCGCGAGCACGCGACGGTCGACCTCGATGCCAGCGGCCTTGAGGCCCTGGATGAGGCGGTTGTACGTCAGGCCCTGGGCGCGGGACGCAGCGTTGATGCGCTGGATCCACAGACGACGGAAGTCGCCCTTGCGCGCCTTGCGGTCACGGTAGGAGTAGACGAGGGAGTGGGTGACCTGCTCCTTCGCCTTCCGGTAGAGACGCGAACGCTGGCCGCGGTAACCCGCAGCGCGCTCGAGAGTTGTACGGCGCTTCTTCTGGGCGTTGACCGCCCGCTTCACGCGTGCCACGTGATGCTCCTTGCAGTTCGGGGCTCAGGTAGGGATTCAGCGATGATCAGCGCCGGGGCGCGACCACCAGGCAGATCACTTACCGAGCAGCTTCTTGATCTTCTTGACGTCTGCGGGGGCGACGACCTGGTCAGCAGACAGGCGACGCGTGCGCGTGCTCGACTTGTGCTCGAGCAGGTGGCGCTTGTTGGCCTGCTCGCGCATGACCTTGCCGCTGCCGGTGATGCGGAACCGCTTCTTGGCGCCGGAGTGCGTCTTGTTCTTCGGCATGGCTGCCGTTTCTCCTTTGTCTGGTCGAGATCCCGGGAGGGACCCGACGTGTTCGGGCCGGGGCCGGTGGGCCTGGCTCGGTGTCAGTTGGTCAGCTGGGCTTGCCACCCGGCTTGGGCTTCGCAGCCGTACCGGGCTTGGGCGCTGCCGGCCGGGGAGCCGGAGGCTTGGGCATCGCGGCCGGCTTGGGCACCGCGACGGGCTTGGGGGCCACCGCAGGCTTGGGCGCAGCGGCCGGCGCGGCCGGAGCAGCAGCCTTGGGGGCTGCGGGAGCCTTGGGGGCCGAGGTGCGAGGCGCAGCCTTGGGGGCAGACGTGCGGGGCGCTGCCGCCTTGGGGGCTGCTGCGGGAGCGGCCTCGGCGACGGGCGCCGGTGCCGGCTCGGGAGCTGCGGCGGCCTTGACCGCGGCAGCTGCCTCGGCCGACGCGACCATCTCTGCGGCCTCGGCGACCTGCACCTCGAAAGGCACGTCGTTGCCGTCCGCGGGCTCCTCGGAGACCTCGACGGGAGCGGCCTTGGCGGCCGACTTCGTCTGGCGGGGCTCGGCCTCCTGGGCGCGGCGACGCTGCTCGTTCTTGGCTTCGGCCTTCTTCTTGACCGGGCCGAGCACCATGATCATGTTGCGCCCGTCCTGCTTGGGCGAGCTCTCGACGAAGCCGAGCTCCGCGACGTCCTCCGCGAGGCGCTGCAGGAGACGGATGCCCATCTCCGGGCGCGACTGCTCACGGCCGCGGAACATGATCATGACCTTGACCTTGTCGCCCGCTGCGAGGAAGCGCTCGACGTGGCCCTTCTTGGTGCCGTAGTCGTGCGGGTCGATCTTCAGACGGAAACGGATCTCCTTGAGGACCGTGTTCGCCTGGTTGCGGCGAGCCTCACGGGCCTTCATGTCCGACTCGTACTTGAACTTGCCGAAGTCCATGAGCTTGCACACCGGCGGGCGTGCGTCGGGGGCGACCTCCACCAGGTCGAGGTCAGCGTCCTGGGCAAGGCTCAGGGCGACCTCAATGCGGACGACGCCGACCTGCTCCCCACCTGGGCCGACAAGTCGGACCTCGGGGACACGGATCCGATCGTTGATGCGAGGCTCGCTGATGTGATGCTCCTAGGAAGTCGTCGGTAGACCACCAGGAACGGGAAAGGCCCCCGTCCCAGAGCGCAGGGAGGAGGCCATCGATCGGGTCGTCGCGGGTGCGACGAACACACCGTCGCGTCACCGTGAAGAACGGCGACGCTCCGGACCGAGACCCGGCCTCTGTCGTGACGATCGTCAGCAGTTGAAGCTCAGGTGGGATGGAATCCACTTTGCGCACCCGTAGTCCACCTCTCGAAGCACCTGCTGGAGCCTCGACAAGAACCTACGGGTCGGTCAGCGACCAACAATAGCACGCACGGGCGGGGGTCCAGTGACGACCAGGAGCGACCAGCCCGCACGGGCCGTCCCGCCTCCCGCGTCCGGACGCCGCCTCCCCACGCACGCGCAAAGGCGCGGCGCGAAGGAGCCGCCCGAGCACCGCCCAGGATCCCACGCCGGACCTCGCGACCACCACGAGCGTTCATCGGCTCGACACGCGCTGGACACCCTCCATTGTTGGAACTCTTCCAGAAAGTGTGGTTAGAGTAGGACCGTGCCGACCGACAAGACGCTCCGCCCCGCGGACCACGAGACCGAGCTCCGCGACAGCGGGCTCCGTGTCACGGCTGCGCGCCTGGCGGTCCTCGACGTCGTGACCCGGCAGCAGCACGCCGACGCGGACGACGTCCTGCGGGCCACCCGCGAGGCCCTCGGGTCGGTGTCCGTCCAGGCGGTCTACGACGTGCTGAACGCGCTCACCGAGCACGGCCTGCTCCGCCGGATCGAGCCCGCCGGCCACCCCGCACGCTACGAGCGTCGGCTGGGCGACAACCACCACCACGTCGTGTGCCGCTCGTGCGGTGCGGTCGCCGACATCGACTGCGCCGTGGGTCACGCCCCGTGCCTGATCCCGAGCGGGAACAACGGCTTCACGATCGACACGGCCGAGGTCACGTACTGGGGCCTGTGCCCCGACTGCGCGGACTGACGCCCGGCACCGCACCACGGCCGCCCGCCGAGCCATCCCCAGCCCCTGACCGCTCCCCGGAGCACCTGTCCCTACCGCCCCCTACCCACGAGCAGGCACCGGGCCCACAGAGCCCTCACCTGAAGGAGAAGACGATGACGAACAACCCCTTCACCACCACGCAGACGGGCACGCCCGTCCCGAGCGATGCCCACTCCCTGACCTCCGGGGCGGACGGCGCGACCGCGCTGCACGACCGCTACCTGGTCGAGAAGCTCGCGCAGTTCAACCGCGAGCGCATCCCGGAGCGCATCGTCCACGCCAAGGGTGGCGGCGCGTTCGGCGAGTTCGTCGTGACGGAGGACGTCTCGGCCTACACGCGGGCGGCCGTGTTCCAGCCGGGCGCGCGCACCGAGACCCTCCAGCGGTTCTCGAGCGTCGCGGGCGAGCAGGGCTCCCCCGACACCTGGCGCGACGTGCGCGGGTTCTCGGTGAAGTTCTACACGACCGAGGGCAACTACGACATCGTCGGCAACAACACCCCCGTCTTCTTCATCCGCGACGGCATCAAGTTCCCCGACTTCATCCACTCGCAGAAGCGCCTGCCGGGCTCGGGCCTGCGTGACGCCGACATGCAGTGGGACTTCTGGACCCTGTCCCCCGAGTCGGCCCACCAGGTCACCTACCTCATGGGCGACCGCGGCCTGCCGCGCTCGTGGCGCGAGATGCCGGGCTTCGGCTCGCACACCTACCAGTGGATCAACGCCGCGGGCGAGCGCTTCTGGGTCAAGTACCACTTCACGTCGAACCAGGGCAACGTCGAGATGGAGGGCTCGGAGGCCGAGCTCATCGCAGGCGCCGACGCGGACTACTACCGCCGCGACCTGTACGAGGCGATCGAGGCCGGCAGCTTCCCCTCCTGGGACGTGCACGTCCAGGTCATGCCGTACGAGGACGCCAAGACCTACCGCTTCAACCCGTTCGACCTGACGAAGGTCTGGCCGCACGCCGACTACCCGCTCATCAAGGTCGGCACGCACACGCTCAACCGCAACCCGCAGAACTTCTTCGCGGAGATCGAGCAGGCGGCGTTCTCGCCGGCGAACACGGTCCCGGGCATCGACATCAGCCCCGACAAGATGCTGATGGCCCGCGTCTTCTCCTACCCGGACGCGCAGCGCTACCGCGTGGGCACCAACTACAACCAGATCCCGGTCAACGCGCCGCACGCCGCACCGGTCCACAACTACTCGCAGGACGGGGCCCAGCGTCACGGGTTCAACGCGCCCTCGACGCCGGTCTACGCCCCCAACAGCCTGGGCGGCCCCGTGGCCGACGAGGCTCGCGCCGGTGTCGGGTCGTGGGAGTCGGACGGCGAGCTGACGCGGGCCGCGGCGACGCTGCACGCCGAGGACGACGACTTCGGTCAGGCCGGCACGCTCTACCGCGAGGTGTTCGACGACGCGGCCAAGGCCCGCTTCCTCGAGACCATCACGGGGGCCGTCGGCGGCGTCCAGAGCCTGGCGATCCGTGAGCGTGCGATCCAGTACTGGACCAACGTCGACGCGAACCTCGGTGCTGCCCTGCGCAGCGCGCTCGAGGCCGCCCCGCTCGCGGCCGACGAGCCGGGCGTCACGTCGGAGCCCGCGCACTCCTGACCCTGCGCTCCCGACCGGCGCGACGCCGTCGGGCAGGACGCCTGTGCACCACCCCGGAGGCCGGGTCCGCTCAGCGGGCCCGGCCTCCGGGCGTTCGGCCCGCCGCCCGTCCGGGACGGCGCGCACTCCGGTCATCTCGCGCTTGGCACACTATTTGCCTCGATGAGACCGCACCAGGCCCGACGGCGCCGCTCGCCCCGACCGTCCGCCTCCCCCTGGGCCGGGCCCCAGCCGATGACGAGCCGCCCGGGGTCCCCGCACGGGCCGCGCTCTGGAAGGATGGAGCCATGACAACCGAGAACGACCCCACCACCCAGGACGCCACCCGGGACATCGCGGACGTCGCGGCCGTCGAGGTCATCACCTCGGCCGCGGTCCACCTCATGAGCGCCGCCGCCGTCAAGTGCGGCCTGGCCGAGGACGCCGCCGAGAAGGGCCACCTGGACCTCGACGAGGCGCGCAAGCTCATCAACGCGCTCGCCGCCCTCGTGACCGCGTCCGCCCCGGACATCGGCAACCAGCACGCGCGCTCGCTGCGCGACGGGCTCCGCACGCTCCAGCTCGCGTTCCGCGAGGCCTCGGTCTACCCCGACGCCCTGGGCGAGGGCCCGGGCGAGAAGTACACGGGCGCGGTCAGTTGAGCACCCCGTCGGGCGGGCAGCCGACGCCTCCCCCGCCGTCCAGCGCGCACGGGGGCTACGGCGTCGTGCCCCCGCCCGGCGGCCCGGCGGGTCCTCCCCCGCCCGCTCCTCCCGGCGTCCCGCCGGCGCCGGCGCACACCCCGACGTCAGCACGGCCCCTGGCCGCCGACGACGCATCTCCGCAGATGTCCGCCTACCAGGCCGCGGCGACGCTGCCCGGGGCGAGCCCCGCGGGTCCTCCCGGCAGCGGCTCGGCGGGCAGCGCCCGGCGCACCCGCCCGGGACGCGGCAAGACCGTCGCGATCGTCATCCTGAGCGTCGCGCTGCTCGCCTCCCTCGGGCTCGGCGCGTACCTCCTGGTCACGACCCTGAGCTGGCAGGACCGCAGCGCGCAGTGGGAGTCCGAGGCGCGCGGCCTGGGCGAGGACGTCGCCCAGCTCACGGCCGACCTCGACGGCGCCAACACCGAGCTCGAGTCGGCGCGCACCCAGCTCGCGACCACGCAGGAGCGCATCACCGAGCTCGCGAACGAGAAGGCGCAGCTCGGCGACGAGAACGTGGCCTCGCAGCAGTACCTCGACTACCAGGCCCGCATCTCCGAGGCCGCGGGCACGGTCGCCGCGGCCCTCGGGCAGTGCACCACGGCCCAGGACGAGCTCATCGGCTACCTCAACAACCGCGACGCCTACAACCCCGACGACCTCGCGCGCTTCGCGACCCAGGTCGACGGGCTGTGCAAGGCAGCGACCGACGCCAACACCGAGCTCCAGAAGGAGCTCAACAAGTGAGGCGGAGCGCCGACGGGCAGCACCGTCGACCGCGACCGGCCGCGCTGCTCGCTGCCGTCCCGCTGCTCGCGGCGCTGGTCGGGGGCTGCGGCGTCCTGCCCGAGCTCCCCGAGCCCATGCCCAGCTCGGTCGTGCCCAGCTTCGCCCAGCAGGCGGAGCCCGTGGGCTCGGAGAACCTCTCCCCGGACGGGTTCGACGCGGTCAAGCGCATGGCCGTGCGCATCCGCAACGTCGGGTGCTCGTCGCTCTCGACGGGCTCGGGCTTCGCGCTCGACGACCGCACTCTCATCACGAACAAGCACGTCGTGGAGGGCTCCAAGTCGCTCCAGGTGCTGACGTACGACGGTCGTGACATCAAGGTCGAGACGGCCAGCGCGGCCGGCCTCGCGGACCTCGCGATCGTGCGCACGAGCGACGACCTGCCCTCGGCCCCGACGCTCGCGGCGGCGGACCCGGTCCAGGGCGAGGCCGTGACCGTCGTGGGCTACCCCGAGGGCGGGCAGCTCACGGTCACGCAGGGCACCGTCGTGGGGACCACCACGGACCCGCTGCACTCGAACCTCGGCGAGGTCCTCGTGACCGACGCGCAGGTCGAGCCCGGCAGCTCGGGCTCCGCGGCGCTCAACGCGGACGGCGAGGTGATCGGCGTCGTGTACGCGAAGTCGAGCAACGCCTCGTTGCTCGTCCCGGTCTCGACGCTGCGGTCGATGCTCGACGACACCTCGGCCTTCGCGCCCCTGCCCGCCTGCTCGTAGGCTGCGAAGCATGAGCAACGACGCCAGCACGGCAGGACGGCCCGACCCCACGTTCGTCACGCGCGCAGCGAACGACGCCTTCTCGGTGCGCAAGGTCTTCGGCGAGGCCTACGAGCGCGACGGGACGCTCGTGGTGCCGGTGGCCAAGGTGTGGGGCGGTACCGGCACGGGCTACGGCTACGGAGTGGGTTCGCCGGGAGACGGCGCGCAGGCACCGGGCGACGGGAGCCCGGCCGCCACCCCCGACGCAGGCGGCGAGGGAGCCGGCGGCGGCGGGGGCTACGGCATGAGCGTGCGCCCGCTGGGCGTGTACGTCGTGGGCCCGGAGGGTGCGCGATGGCATCCCGCGCTCGACCTCAACAGGGTCATCCTGGGTGGGCAGGCCGTGGCCGTGGTGCTCGCCCTCGTGGGCGGCTGGGTCCTGGGACGTCGCCACCGCTGAGGCGGTCCCGCCGGGCGAGCCGGCGGACGCACCGGACCGCGCGGGCTCGTCCGCGCCGTCGGGCGTCCTCGCAGGATGCCCGACGGCGCAGCGCAGGTGGGTCAGTCGGCGCGGCCGATGCGCAGCTCGAGCGAGTCGACGCGCTCGGAGACCACGTCGCTGCCCGCGAGGGCCGCGTTGACCTGGGCGAGGACAGCATCGAGGCCCCGCCGGTCCAGGCCCGAGTCGATCGCGAGGACGACCGCGACCTCGGCGCTGCGTCCGGTCTCGGCACGGACGGCCGCGACGTGCTCGACTCCCGAGACCGCACCCGCGATCGCGTCGGCGACGTCCGCCACGACCTGACCGTCGGCCACGGCAGGGGCCCACTCCTTGCCCTGCGCGAGCGCCCACACCGCGGGACGAGGGATCAGGACCGTGACCGGGCCCGAGGGGTCGAGGACCAGCAGCGACCAGTCCTCGCTCACGGCCGACAGCGCGGCCCGCGGCGCGTCCACGGGGACAGGGCGGGCGTCCGGCCGCCAGGCGGCCATGCTCGCGACGCTCGAGAACACCGGGAGGGCACGCCGTCCGTCGGGGGCCTCGAGCGCGACGACCCCGGCCGCGGCCTCCTTGTCGACCTTCTGCCCGTGCTCGCCCTCGCCCGCCGTGACGAGCTCGGCGAGGATCGGGATCAGCAGGCGCGAGCGGCCGAGCTGCGCGACGACCTGGGTCAGGCCGGCCCCGCCCTCGACGAACGCCGCGAGGACAGCGGTCAGCGCCGGGTCGGCCGAGCCGTCGTCCCCGGAGAACCCGGAGGACGGCGGCAGCGCCTTGCCCTTCGACAGCGGTGCCGCGCCGTGGTCGGACGCTTGGTCGAACGCTTGGCCGGACGCGTGGGCGTGACCGGCGTGCGGGTCCGAGGTCACGGACGGCCTGCCACGTCGAGGGCCTGCGGCAGCGTGAAGGCGCCTGCGTAGAGCGCCTTGCCGACGATCGCGCCCTCGATGCCCTCGCCGACCAGCGCACGCAGCGCCTCGAGGTCGGCCAGGCTCGAGATGCCGCCCGAGGCGATCACGGGCGCGTCGGTGCGCGAGGCGACCTCGCGCAGCAGGTCGACGTTGGGGCCGCGCAGCGTGCCGTCCTTGGTCACGTCGGTCACGACGTAGCGCGAGCAGCCGGCCGCGTCGAGACGCTCGAGGACCTCCCAGAGGTCGCCGCCCTCCTGGGTCCAGCCGCGCGCCGCGAGGGTCGTGCCGCGCACGTCGAGCCCGACGGCGATCGCGTCGCCGTGCTCGGCGATGACCTTGGCCGTCCACTCGGGGTTCTCGAGAGCGGCGGTGCCCAGGTTGACGCGCGAGCAGCCCGTCGCCAGGGCGCGAGCGAGCGACTCGTCGTCGCGGATGCCCCCCGAGAGCTCGACCTTGACGTCGAGGCGCGCGACGACGTCGGCCAGCAGCTCGGCGTTCGAGCCACGGCCGAAGGCCGCGTCGAGGTCGACGAGGTGCACCCACTCGGCGCCCCCGGCCTGCCAGTCGAGAGCGGCCGACAGCGGGTCACCGTACGAGGTCTCCGAGCCGGCCTCCCCCTGGACGAGGCGCACCGCCTGCCCGGCGGCGACGTCGACGGCGGGCAGCAGGACGAGACGATCGGTCATGAGGGGGTCCTTCCGAGGGAATGCACGAGAACGATGGACGGGATGAATGGAGCGGGCAGGGTCGCAGGACACCGCCCGGGACGGGTCAGAGCGAGCGGACCCAGTTCTCCAGGAGCGCCGCACCGGCGTCCCCTGACTTCTCCGGGTGGAACTGGGTCGCGCTCAGCGGGCCGTTCTCGACGGCCGCGACGAACGGGCCGCCGTGCTCGGACCAGGTGACGAGCGGGGCGCGGAACGCGGGCCCCACGGGCTCGTCGACGCCGAGCGGGAAGCGACGGGCCGCGTACGAGTGCACGAAGTAGAAGCGCTCGTCCGCGATGCCGTCGAAGAGCACCGAGCCCTCGGGCACCTGGACCGTGTCCCAGCCCATGTGCGGGACGACGGGCGCGTCGAGGCGGTCGACGATGCCGGGCCACTCGCCGAGCCCCTCGGTGAGGGTCCCGTGCTCGTCACCCTCGTCGAACATGACCTGCATGCCGACGCAGATCCCGAGCACGGCGCGGCCACCGGCCAGGCGACGCTCGACGATCTGGTCGCCGCGCACAGCCTTGAGCCCGGCCATGACGGCGGCGAACGCGCCCACGCCCGGGACGACGAGCCCCTCGGCCTCCGAGGCGCGCGCACGGTCGGCCGTGAGCTCGACCTGTGCCCCGACCCGCTCGAGCGCGCGCACGGCCGAGCGGACGTTGCCGAAGCCGTAGTCGAGGACGACGACCGCGGGTCCGGCGCTCACTTCTTGCGCGCCTTGCGGGCGGTCGACGTGAGCAGGCGCATGGCCTTCCAGCGCGAGATCCCCGCGCTCGGGACGACGCCCGAGAGCTCCGCGACGGTCGTCTGGCCCGTGACGAGGTCCTCGAGCTCCTCGGGCGCACCGCCGAGGACGAGCCCCGGGGCGAGCACGTCGCCCTCGACGCCGTCCTGCCAGCGCGTCGCGCTGAGCTGCTCGCCGCGGCGCGTGAGCAGGATGAGCGGGACGCCCTTGACGAGGGTCGAGACCGCGGCCGCGGCCTGCTGCGGGGCGTCGCCCGTCAGGTCGTGCAGGACGGCCAGGGCACCGATCTCGGTGGGCACGGCGTCGATCTCGAGCTGCGCGAGCGAGCAGGCGGCGGCCAGCGGCTCAGCGCCCGCGATCTGGGTCACGAGGACCGCGAGCTCGGGGTCGGAGGTCGGGGAGAGCAGGCTCGAGATGTCGTCCGGGATCACCAGGTCCAGCTCGGGCTCTTCGGGGTTCTGCGGGGTGCTCATGTCGTCCGTCTCGGTCGTCCGCGGCGCGTGGTCGCCGTGGGGCTGGTCGACGGGTCCGTGGCTGAGCTCGTGGCCGCGCTCGGACCCGTCGGGCTGTGCAGGGGTCGTGGGCTCGGGGCTCACAACGCGCCCTTGGTCGACGGGATGCCGTCGACCCGGGCGTCGGGCGCCACGGCGAACCGCAGCGCTCGGGCGAGGGCCTTGAACTGCGCCTCCACGATGTGGTGGGGGTCGCGGCCCGAGAGCACGCGCACGTGGATGCAGATCGCGGCGTGGTGCGCGATCGACTCGAGCACGTGGCGCGTGAGCGACCCCGTGAAGTGCCCGCCGATCAGGTGGTACTCCTGGCCTGCGGGCTCGCCCTCGTGCACGAGGTACGGACGGCCCGAGACGTCGACGACCGCGAGCGCGAGCGCCTCGTCGAGCGGCACCATGGCGTCGCCGAAGCGGGAGATGCCCGCCTTGTCGCCGAGCGCGATCTTGAGCGCCTCGCCGATCGTGATCGCGACGTCCTCGACCGTGTGGTGCGCGTCGATGTGCGTGTCGCCCGTGGCCCGGACCGTGAGGTCGATGAGCGAGTGCTTGCCGAGGGCCGTCAGCATGTGGTCGTAGAACGGGACGGTCGTCGAGATGTCCGTCTTGCCGGTCCCGTCGAGGTCCAGCTCGACGAGGACGCTCGACTCCGACGTCGCGCGCTCGATGCGCGCGGTGCGCTTCACAGTCCTGCCACCTCCACCAGGGCGTCCTTGAACGCCGTCATCTCCTGCGGTGTGCCGATCGACACCCGCAGCCAACCTTCGGGACCAGTCTCCCGGATGAGGACGCCTCGATCCAACAGGCCCTGCCAGACCGCGTGGCGGTCCGGGAAGGTGCCGAACAGGACGAAGTTCGCGTCCGAGTCGGCGACCTGCAGCACGGCGCCGCCCAGGGCCGCGGGACGCTGGGCCCGCAGCCAGTTCACCGTCGCGTCCCGCTCGGCGCGCAGGGCGTCGACCTGGGCCAGCAGCGAGGACGAGTGCTTGAGGGCCGCGCGCGCGACCGCCTGGGTCGCGGCCGACAGGTGGTACGGCAGGCGCACGACGCGCAGCGCGTCGACCAGCGTGGTCGACGCGGCGAGGTAGCCCACGCGGGCGCCTGCCAGCGCGAACGCCTTGGACATGGTGCGCGAGACCGCGAGGTTCGGGTAGCGCTCGAGCAGCTCGAGCGCGGAGGGCACCCCGGCCCGGCGGAACTCTCCGTACGCCTCGTCGACCACGACGACGGCCGACGTGCCGGGCTCGGCGCCGTGCGGGGTGACCGCGAGCGCCGCCTCGCACACGGCCTCGACGACCTCGCGCGTCAGGGCCGTGCCCGTCGGGTTGTTGGGGCTGGCCAGGAGGATCACCGAGGGGGCGTGCGCGACGATCGCGGCGCGTGCGGCCTCGGGGTCGAGCGTGAAGTCCTCCGCGCGCCGCCCGGTGACCCAGGCGGTCGAGGTGTCGCGGGCGTACTCGGGGTACATCGAGTACGTCGGCGCGAACGAGAGCGCGGTGCGCCCGGGGCCGCCGAAGGCCTGGAGCAGGTGCAGCATGACCTCGTTGGAGCCGTTCGCGGCCCAGACCTGCTCGGGGGCCACGCGCACGCCCGACTCCCCCGCGAGGTAGTCGGCGAGGTCCTGGCGCAGCCCCAGGAAGTCGCGGTCGGGGTAGCGGTTGAGCGTCGCGGCGGCTGTCGCGACGTCGGCCGCGATGGTCGCCACGACCTCGGCCGAGGGCGCGTAGGGGTTCTCGTTGACGTTGAGCAGGACGGGCACGTCGAGCTGCGGGGCACCGTACGGCTCGATCCCCGCGTGCTCGGACCGGACCGGGAGGTGCACCTGCGCCGCGGCGTGCGTGCGGGGCTGCGAGGTGGAGGCACCTGCCTGGGGTGCGTCGTCCGGGGACTCGAGAAGAGGAGTGGTCACCAGGACAGTCTACGAAGCCGTCCGTGAGGGACGGGTGGACGTCCGGCAGGCGGTCGGTGCGCCCGCCTCTCGCAGAGGTCCGGTCCCCGCCGGACGAGCCCGCGACCCGTCAGGCGGTGACGACGTCGGTGCCGCTCACCGTGACGGCGAGACGCGGCAGGGGCGTGGGCGCCGGACCGGCGATCACGTCGCCCGTGCTCAGGTCGAAGCGGGAGCCGTGGCACGGGCAGTCGAGCTCGCCGTCGCCCGGCGCGACCGTGCAGCCCTGGTGCGTGCAGATCGCGCTGAAGGCCTCGAACGTCCCCTCCTCGGGCTGCGTCACGAGGTAGGGGGCACCGTCGACCTGGACCGACACCGCGCCACCCACCGGCACGTCGCCCGTGGCGGTGACCGCGGTGCCCGACGGCGGCGCACCGGCCGAGCTGCCGCCTCCCGTCCCGGTACCCGCGCCGCCCGTCCCGGCGGTGCTCGCTCCTCCCCCGCCGCCCGAGCACGCAGCGAGGACGAGGGCCCCCGCCCCGGCGCCCGCCGAGACGAGCACCGCGCGTCGGGTGAACCGGTCGCGGGGAGCGGGGCCCGGGTCGGTCGGCGCGCACGCTCCGTCCGTCGCGGCCTGCGCGGCGACCGCTCGCGAGGCGCCGCGCCGGTCCGGGGTCTGCTGCGAGGTCGAGGTCATGGTCACCCTCCGCCGTGCGTCCGGGGTCGAGAAGTCTTTCAATTGAAGCATCGGGCCCGGCGCCGCGCGCGAGCGCGCGACGTCCCGCCCGGGCTTCCCGCCCACCCGCACCCGAGCACTCGGAGCACCCCATGGCCGCGTCCGATCCCCCACCCCCCGCAGCGTCCACGCCGGGGGGAGCTCCGTCGTCGGGCACACCACCCGTGCCACCGCCGCTGCCGCGCGGCGCCTGGCTGCTGCGCGGCGTGACGGCCGCGGGGCTGCTGCTCTCGGCCGACGTGCACCTCTTCCTCTACGTCCAGGGGTACCAGGACATCGAGGTCGTCGGCCCGCTGTTCCTGCTCAACGCGGTCGCGGGGTTCGTGCTCGGTCTGCTCGTGCTGGTCTGGCGCCACTGGCTGCCGCTGCTCGGGGCGATCGGCTTCTCGGTCGCGACGCTCGGCGCGTTCTACCTCTCGACGACGGTCGGGTTCTTCACCGTGGAAGAGACGGTCGGCGGGGTCCAGCAGGTCACGGCTGCGGTGAGCGAGTGGGTCGCGCTGGTCGGCGCGCTGCTGGCTCTCGTCGTCGAGCGACGACGGGCCTCGGGCAGGTCCAGAAAGGCCGCCTGAACTGCACCGATATTGCTTGTGATGATCTTCACAAGGGAGCTTCGTCCGGTGTGCCGGACCTTGCGCGAGCGGCCCCGAACACGCTCGGATACGGTCGAAGGACCGGACACCACCGGACGCGAAGCGCGTCCCGTCGCGCCTCGTCGCGCCTCGTCGACGAACGGCTCGACCCCGCCCCGGTGTCCGCTCCTGGAGGAGAGACATGAGCACCATGAAGGCAGCCGTCGTCCACACGTTCGCCGAGCCGCTCACGATCGACGAGATCGAGATCCCCACCCCCGGACCCCTCGAAGCGCTCGTCAAGGTCGACTACACCGGCGTCTGTCACACCGACCTGCACGCAGCCCACGGCGACTGGCCCGTCAAGCCGTCCCCGCCGTTCGTGCCGGGCCACGAGGGCGTCGGCACCGTCGTCGCGGTCGGCGACCAGGTCACGCGCGTCAAGGTCGGGGACAAGGTCGGCAACGCCTGGCTGTGGAGCGCGTGCGGCGAGTGCGAGTACTGCGAGACCGGGTGGGAGACCCTCTGCCCGCACCAGAAGAACGGCGGCTACTCGGTCGACGGCTCGTTCGGCCAGTACATGCTCGTCGACTCACGCTATGCCCCGATCATCCCCGAGGGCGTCGAGGACGCGGCCGTGGGGCCGATCCTGTGCGCGGGCGTCACGGTCTACAAGGGCCTCAAGCAGACCGACACCCAGCCCGGCGAGTGGGTCCTGATCTCGGGCATCGGCGGACTCGGGCACATCGCCGTCCAGTACGCCGTGGCCATGGGGCGCCGCGTCGCCGCGGTCGACGTGGACGACGAGAAGCTCGCCCTGGCGCGCAAGCACGGCGCCGAGGTCACGGTCAACGCGGCCACGTCGGCCGACCCCGCGGCCGAGATCCAGGAGAAGACCGGGGGCGGCGTGCACGGAGCCCTCGTGACCGCGGTCAACGCCCACGCGTTCCCGCAGGCCGTCGGCGCGCTGCGCCGCGGCGGCACGGTCTCCCTGGTCGGGCTGCCGCCCGAGAAGTTCCCGCTCGACATCTTCACGACGGTCCTCTTCGGCCTCACGGTCCGCGGCTCGATCGTCGGGACGCGCAAGGACATGGCCGAGGCGCTCGACTTCTTCGCGCGCGGCAAGGTCAGCCCGACCTACACCGTGCGCCCGCTGAGCGACGTCAACGACATCTTCAGCGAGATGGAGAAGGGCAAGATCGACGGCCGCGTCGTCATGGACATGCACTCCTGACGAGGCTCGTGCGGGGCTGCCCGCCCACCCTGCCCGGCCCCGCGGCCCGGTGCCGTTCGACGGATCTCCGTGGAACGGCACCGAGTCGCGCTCGTGGCGCACCGCCGCACCTGGGCACCCGGCCTGTGCACCGAGCACGCGGTGTCCCACCCTGCGCCTACGATCGCTGGGTGACCTCGTTCCCCCGTGACCAGCACGACCCGTACGCCGACCTCCCTCCCGACTTCGCGTCGGAGCCGCCTGCCGACCTGTACGACGAGCCCCCGGTCCCCGACGACACGGGGGCCGCGCCACGACGCGCGTCCGTCGGCGCGAGCGCTGCTCGCCCGTCGCAGACCGCGGCGGAGCCCGCTGCCGCCCCGACGCCGGGTGCCACAGCCGACGCCGTCTCCGCGGCCGACGCCGCGCGGCTCGCCAAGGTGGCCATGCTGCGCGGTCTCCTCGAGGGCAAGGACCTGCGCGAGGAAGCGGAGACCGCGCTGCGCTCGCTCGTCGGTCGCGACGACGCGAAGCTGCGCGACGACCAGTGGCTCGCGATCGAGGCCCTGGTCGCGTTCCGCCGTCGGGCCCTCGTGGTCCAGCGCACCGGGTGGGGCAAGTCGGCCGTCTACTTCGTCGCGACCTCGCTGCTGCGCTCGCGCGGCGCGGGGCCCACGGTCATCGTCTCGCCGCTCCTGGCCCTGATGCGCGACCAGATCTCGGCCGCGGCCCGCGCCGGGATCCGCGCCGTGACGATCAACTCGTCGAACATGACCGAGTGGGACGACGTGCACGCCGCGATCGCCGCGGGCGAGGTCGACGTCCTGCTCTGCTCGCCCGAGCGGCTCAACAACCCCGGCTTCCGCGACGAGGTGCTCCCCCGGCTCGCTGCCGACGCGGGCCTCGTGGTCATCGACGAGGCGCACTGCATCTCGGACTGGGGCCACGACTTCCGTCCCGACTACCGCCGCATCCGCACCCTCCTCGCGGACCTGCCGCCGGGCATCCCGGTGCTCGCCACGACCGCGACCGCCAACGAGCGCGTGACCGCCGACGTCGCCGAGCAGCTCGGGGTCACGGGCGCGTCGGTCGGCAGCGCAGCGGCCAGCACGTCGTCCGCGGCCGGTGACGCCGCCGCCGGGGCGCCCGGCGGCCCGCGCGAGGACGTGCTCGTGCTGCGCGGCGGTCTCGACCGCGAGTCGCTGCACCTGGCCGTGCTCAACCTGCCGGACCAGCCCAGCCGTATCGCGTGGCTCGCCGAGACGCTCCAGGACGTCGACGGCTCGGGGATCGTCTACTGCCTCACGGTCTCGGCCGCCGAGCAGGTCGCGAGCCAGCTGCGAGCGACCGGGCTGGCCGTGGCCGCGTACACGGGCCAGACCGACACGACCGAGCGCGAACAGCTCGAGGCCGACCTCAAGGAGAACCGGGTCAAGGCGCTCATCGCGACCTCGGCGCTCGGCATGGGCTTCGACAAGCCGGACCTCGCGTTCGTCGTGCACCTGGGCGCCCCGTCGTCGCCCATCGCGTACTACCAGCAGGTCGGTCGCGCCGGGCGTGGCGTCGACAGCGCGGTCGTGGTGCTGCTTCCCGGCGAGGAGGACCGGCGCATCTGGGAGTACTTCGGCTCGCTCGCGTTCCCCGCCGAGCGTCAGGTCCGCGAGACCCTCGCAGCCCTCGAGGCGGGCGGCGGGACGCAGTCTGTCGCGGCCCTCGAGACCCAGGTCGACCTCAAGCGCTCGCGCCTCGAGACCATGCTCAAGGTCCTCGACGTCGACGGCGCGGTCCGTCGCGTCAAGGGCGGCTGGGTCTCGACCGGTCAGCCCTGGGTCTACGACGCCGACCGCTACGCGCGCGTCGAGCAGACCCGGCTCGCCGAGCAGCGCTCCATGATCGACTACGAGGCCACGAGCGGCTGCCGCATGGCGTTCCTGCGCGCGACCCTCGACGACCCCGAGCTCGAGCCGGGCTGGACGTGCGGCCGGTGCGACCGCTGCGGCGGCGTGGACCTGCCCGCGGCTCCCGACGCCGAGGCCGTCTCCGCGGCGCGCGCCGACATGGACCGCCCGGGCGTCGAGGTCGTGGCCCGTCGCCAGTGGCCCACGGGCCTCGACCGGATGGGACTCGACCTCAAGGGACGCCTGTCCCCCGAGGAGCTCGCGTCCCCGGGCCGAGCCGTCGCGCGCCTCGACGGGCTCGGCTGGTCGGGTCCGCTGCGTGAGCTCTTCGCCCCCGGCGTGCCCGACGGCGAGACCCCCGTCGCGCTGCGTCGCGCGGCAGCGCGCGTGCTCGACGAGTGGGACGCGCTGTACGCGCCCGCTCCCACGGACGGTGAGACCGCCGGGACCGGCGGGGCTGTCGACGACGCCGCGGCGGCTGACGGGAGCGACGCTCCCGCGCGCCGCCTCCTGCTCGACGGCGTCGTGTCCGTGCGGTCGGCCACGCGCCCGCACCTGGTCCAGCACCTGGCGGGCGGGCTCGCGCGCTACCTCGACCGTCCGCTCGTCGGCTCGGTCGGTCCTGTGCCGGGCCGCGAGCAGCCCGGCCGACACGACGTGAACTCGGCCATGCGCCTGGCCGGGGTCGTCGAGCGTCTGCGGCTCGAGCTCTCGGCCCCCGCGATGGCGGGGCTCGCAGGACGCCGGATCCTCCTGGTCGACGACTACACCGACTCGGGCTGGACCCTCACGGTCGCCGCCCGCCTCCTGCGCCAGGCAGGAGCCGCGGCGGTCTACCCGTTCGTGCTCGGGGTGCGCTGACGCCCTGCGCGCGACGAGAGCGGGGCGCGGTCCGGAGACATGTTCCCCGGTCCGCGCCCCGCTCTCGTCGTCGAGGTGCTGCGTCTACTGGAAGCGTGCCTTGATGGCCTCACCGTGCGCGGGCAGGTCCTCGTCGTTGGCCACGGCCACGATGCGGTCGGCCAGCTCCTGGAGCGCGTCGGCCGAATACTCCACGACCTGGACCGCGCGCAGGAAGCTGTGCACCCCGAGGCCGCTCGAGTAGTGCGCGCACCCGCCGGTCGGCAGGACGTGGTTCGAGCCCGCCATGTAGTCGCCCAGAGGCACCGGCGAGTAGGGACCGACGAAGATCGCGCCAGCGCTCTGCACGCGCTCGGCCACGGCCGCGGCGTCGGCCGTCTGGATCTCGAGGTGCTCGGCACCGTACGAGTCCACGACGTCGAGACCCTGCTCCAGGTCGTCGACCACGATGATCGCCGACTGCGGCCCGGACAGCGCCTGGGCCACGCGCGCCGCGTGCTTGGTCTCGGGGACGAGGTCCACGAGCCGGGCGTCCACGGCGGCCGCGAGCTCGACCGAGGGCGTCACGAGGACCGCCGCGGCGTCGGGGGTGTGCTCGCCCTGGCTGATGAGGTCGAGCGCGACGTGCGTCGGGTCCGCGCCGCCGTCCGCGAGGACCGCGATCTCGGTGGGGCCGGCCTCGGAGTCGATCCCGACGACACCGCGCACGAGCCGCTTGGCGGCCGCGACGTAGATGTTCCCCGGGCCCGTGATGACGTCGACCGGCTCGCACAGGTAGTCGCCGTCCTGCGGCTCGCTGCCCGCGGCACCGTAGGCGAACATGCCGATCGCCTGCGCCCCGCCGACCGCGTAGACCTCCTGGACCCCCAGCAGCGCGCACGCCGCGAGGATCGTGGGGTGCGGCAGGCCGTCGTTGTCGCGCTGGGGCGGGGAGGCGACCGCGAGCTCGCGCACGCCGGCCTCCTGCGCCGCGACGACGCTCATGATGACCGACGACGGGTAGACCGCGATCCCGCCGGGCACGTAGAGGCCCACGCGACGCACCGGGATCCAGCGCTGACGGACCTGCGCCCCCGGGGCCAGGTCGACCGCGAACGGCTGAGGGCGCTGGGCGGCGTGCACCGTGCGGACTCGGCGGATCGCCTCCTCGAGGCCGTCGCGCACGAGCGGGTCGAGCGTCTCGAGCGCCTGGGCCATGCGCTCTGCCGGGACCCGCAGGTGGACCGGACGCACGCCGTCGAACCGCTCGGAGAGGTCACGCAGCGCCGAGGCGCCGTGCAGGCGGACCTCGTGCAGGATCGGGGCGACCTTCTCCGCGGCGTCCTCGACGCCGATCTCCGGACGAGGCAGGATCTCCGTGAGCTCACGGGGAGACAGGGAACGACCACGCAGGTCGATGCGATTGATCACCGACCCATCGTAGGCCGGGCCGCGAGCCCACCTCCAGGCCATTCAGCAGATGGTCAGTTCTCCGACGGGTCCCGGACGCGAGAGAATGGGTGCATGACCACGACACCCACGGTGGAGATCACCGACGACGTCATCCGCCTCGGCCAGTTCCTCAAGCTCGCGAGCCTCGTCGAGTCCGGCGCCCACGCCCGCGACCTCATCTCCGAGGGAGAGGTCAAGGTCAACGGAGAGGTCGACACCCGCCGTGGCCGCCAGCTCCGCAAGGGAGACGTCGTGACGGTCGACGTCCCGACCGGCGAGATCGGCGCGATCGTCGGCTGACGGACCCGCGCGTCCCGTCCGGCGGACCGGGCCAGGGCGCGCGTGGGGCCCCGGCCGCGCCCTGGCCGGGGTGATCCCGGTCGGCGGACGAGCCGGCCCCTCGCCGGGCACCCGCTCAGGACGTGCCCCGCACCTCAGGCGTCTCAGAACGCCATGTAGCTCGAGCTCATGACCTTGTCGGCGACGATCCGCAGGACCACACGACGAGGGTTGACCCGCGGCTCCTTGTAGCGCTTGGTGTACCGGCGCACGGCCTCGGCGACCTCGTCCGGGTCGCGCGAGACCGAGACGGTGCCCTCGAGCGTGATCCATCGGCCACCCTCGACCTGGCAGACCGCCGCGCGCGGGTGCGCGCCGTCGGGCGTGAGCCGCTCGGCGTTGAGCGCCTTGACCGACGTGTCGTTCGTGGTGATGCGCACGACCCCCGCCTCGGGATCCCACGTGAAGCCCACGGGGACGACGTGCGGGCTGCCGTCCTCGCGGAGGGTGGTCAGGGTCGCCAGGTGGCGCTCGGTCACGAACACGCGCTGCTCAGGGGTCAGGTGGATCACGACGGCGAGTCTACGTCGGCTCGGCGGAGGGCCCCGCCGGGCGGGACGACTCGTCGGACCCACCGGACACTCAGCGTGGCCCGCGGTCGGACGACCGGCCGGGGCCCCTGCGGGGCGGCAGGCGTGACGGCCCGGCCCCGCGGCCGAGCCGTCCCCTGTCAGCGACCGGTCACACCGTGAGGCAGCTCGGGCCGAGCAGGGCCTTGAGGTCTCCGTACAGCGCGGGGCTCTTCTCGACCCGCAGGGTGTCCTCGAGGCGCATGACCTTGGTGCGTCCGGGGCTCGTGAGCTTGAGGTGGACCTCGGTCACGCCGGGGTGCGTCGAGAGGATCTCGCGCAGCCGCTCGACCACGGGCTGGGTGCAGCGGGACTCGGGCAGGCTCACGAGCACCGGGGTCTCGGCGACCGTCGAGATGTCCGGGAGCGAGACCTCCATGGCCTGGAGCTGCATGGTCTCGTCCCGGCGACGCACGCGGCCGCGGAGCACCACGACCTGGTCCTCGGCGAGGATCGTCGAGTACGCGAGATAGGTCTCTCCGAAGAACATGACCTCGACCCCGCCCTCGAGGTCCTCGATCGTGACCGCGGCCCACGGGTTGCCGTTCTTGCTCATCTTGCGCTGGAGCGAGGTGATCAGCCCGGCGATCACGACGGTCGACCCGTCGGGGCGCGCCTCGTCGGCCATGAGCGCTGCGATCGAGGTGTCGGCCGCGCGCGTCAGGACGTGCTCGAGCCCCGACAACGGGTGGTCCGAGACGTACAGGCCCAGCATCTCGCGCTCGAACGCGAGGCGCTGCTTCTTGTCCCAGTCCGGGATGTCTGGAACGTCGACGCTGAACGACATGGCGGGGTCGTCGGCGCCCAGGTCCGCGAAGAGGTCGAACTGCCCCTTGGCCTCCTCGCGCTTGACGCTGATGACCGAGTCCACGGCCTGCTCGTGCACCACGAGCAGCGCACGTCGTGCGTGGTCGAGCGAGTCGAACGCCCCCGCCTTGATGAGCGACTCGATGGTCCGCTTGTTGCAGACCACCGCGGGCACCTTGTCGAGGAAGTCGGTGAAGGAGCCGAACCTCCCCTTGTCCTCGCGCGTCGCGACGACCGCGTCGACGACGTTGGCGCCCACGTTGCGCACCGCCGTCAGGCCGAAGCGGATGTCCTTGCCGACGGCCGTGAAGTTGGCCGACGACGAGTTGACGTCCGGCGGGAGGACCGTGATCCCCATGCGACGGCACTCGTTGAGGTACAAGGCCGACTTGTCCTTGTCGTCGCGCACGCTCGTGAGCAGCGCGGCCATGTACTCGGTCGGGTAGTTGGCCTTGAGGTACGCGGTCCAGTAGGAGACGACGCCGTACGCCGCGGAGTGCGCCTTGTTGAACGCGTAGTCCGAGAACGGCAGCAGGATGTCCCACAGCGTCTTGACTGCGGCCATCGAGTAGCCGCGCTCCTTCATGCCGTTCGAGAAGCCCTCGAACTGCTTGTCCAGCTCGGACTTCTTCTTCTTGCCCATGGCGCGGCGCAGGATGTCGGCCTGGCCGAGCGAGTACCCGGCGACCTTCTGCGCGATGGCCATGACCTGCTCCTGGTACACGATCAGGCCGTACGTGGTCCCCAGGATGTCCTCGAGGGCTTCCTCGAGCTCGGGGTGGATGGGAGTGACCTCCTGCATCCCGTTCTTGCGCAGCGCGTAGTTGGTGTGGGAGTTCGCTCCCATGGGGCCGGGGCGGTAGAGCGCGCCCACGGCCGAGATGTCCTCGAAGTTGTCGGGACGCATGAGCTTGAGCAGCGTCCGCATGCCGCCGCCGTCGAGCTGGAACACGCCCAGGGTGTCGCCTCGCCCCAGGAGCTCGTACGTCTTGGGGTCGTCGAGCGTGAGCGCCTCGAGCTCGACCGGGTCCTTGCCGTTCATCACGATGTTCTCGAGCGCGTCGTCGAGGATCGTGAGGTTGCGCAGCCCCAGGAAGTCCATCTTGATCAGGCCGAGGCCCTCGCACGTGGGGTAGTCGAACTGCGTGATGACCGCGCCGTCCTGGAGGCGGCGCATGATCGGGATGATGTCGATGAGCGGCTCGCTCGACATGATGACGCCGGCCGCGTGCACGCCCCACTGGCGCTTCAGCCCCTCGATGCCCTTGGCGAGCTCGACGACGCGCTGCGCGTCGGGGTCCGCGGAGTGGATCTGGCGGAACTCGTCGGCCTCGTTGTAGCGCTTGTCGTCCGGGTTGAAGATCCCCGTGAGCGAGATGTCCTTGCCCATGATCGCGGGCGGCATCGCCTTGGTGAGCTTCTCCCCCATGGCGAAGGGGAACCCGAGGAGGCGCGAGGAGTCCTTGAGCGCCTGCTTGGCCTTGATGGTGCCGTACGTGACGATCTGCGCGACGCGGTCCTCGCCGTACTTCTCGGTGACGTAGCGGATGACCTCGCCGCGCCGGCGCTCGTCGAAGTCGACGTCGAAGTCGGGCATGGACACGCGGTCCGGGTTGAGGAAGCGCTCGAAGATCAGGCCGTGCTGCAGCGGGTCGAGGTCCGTGATGCGCATCGCGTAGGCCGCCATGGACCCCGCTCCCGAGCCACGGCCGGGCCCCACGCGGATGCCGTTGTCCTTGGCCCAGTTGATGAAGTCGGCGACGACGAGGAAGTACCCCGGGAAGCCCATCTGGACGATGACCTGGGTCTCGTACTCGGCCTGCTTGCGCACGGCGTCCGAGATGCCGTCCGGGTAGCGGTAGTGCAGGCCCTTCTCGACCTCCTTGATGAACCAGGAGGTCTCGTCCTCGCCCGGGGGGCAGGGGTAGTTGGGCATGTAGTTGGCCGAGGTGTCGAAGCTGACCTCGCACTGCTCGGCGATGAGCAGGGTGTTGTCACAGGCCTCGGGCAGCTCTTTCCAGATGTGCCGCATCTCGGCTGCGGACTTCACGTAGTAGCCGTCGCCGTCGAACTTGAAGCGGTCGGGGTCGGCGAGCGTGGAGCCGGAGTTGATGCACAGCAGCGCCTCCTGGGAGTGGCTGTCCTCCTTCTTCACGTAGTGCAGGTCGTTGGTCGCGACCAGCGGGGCCCCGATGGTCTCCGAGAGCCGCAGCAGGTCCTTGATGACCCGGCGTTCGATGTCGAGCCCGTGGTCCATGAGCTCGATGTAGAAGTTCTCCTTGCCGAACACGTCCTGGAGCTCGCCGGCAGCCTGCACGGCCGCGTCCCACTGGCCGAGCCGCAGCTTGGTCTGGATCTCGCCCGACGGGCAGCCCGAGGACGCGATCATGCCCTTGCCGTAACGCTCGAGCAGGTCACGGTCCATGCGGGGCCACTTGCCCATCTGGCCGTCGAGCGACGCGAGCGAGCTGGCCCGGAAGAGGTTGTGCAGCCCTTCGTTGTTGCGGGCCCACATCGTCAGGTGCGTGTACGCGCCGCGGGCCGAGACGTCGTCGGACTCCTGGCCCTTCTCGCCGAACCGGACGCGCGTCTGGTCGAACCGGCTGGTGCCGGGCGTGACGTACGCCTCGACGCCGATGATGGGCTTGATGCCCGCCTGGGTCGCCTTGGACCAGAAGTCGAACGCCCCGAAGATGTACCCGTGGTCCGTGGTCGCGATGGCCTTCTGCCCCAGTCGCGCGGTCTCCTCGAAGAGGTCTCCGAGTCGCGCGGCGCCGTCCAGCATCGAGTACTCGGTGTGGACGTGGAGGTGGACGAAGTCGTCGGACTTCTGGGTGCTTCCAGGGGTGGCGGCAGACGGCATGCGACGAGTCTAGATCGAGCCACCCACGCCTCTCGGCGTGTCGCGTGCCGGTGACCGCGTGTGCCTTCTCTCAGGACGGCCCGACGGCGCCACGGGCCTCGCGCGGTCGGCGCTCCAAGGAGCGGACCGGCCGGCGAGGGGCGGGCACGTCGAGTGGCTGGCGCCCGGTCCTGGCCAGGCGCCGGCCTCAGCCGTGCGAGCGGAGCGTCTTTGCGGCGTCCCGGTGGTCGATCCCCGCGTCGAGGTACACGGGCCCGTACACCTCGTAGCCGAGGCGCTCGTAGAACCCCGTGGCCTGCGTCTGGGCACTGAGCTCGATCCGCACGGCCCCGTCCGAGGCGTGCTCGGCGAGCGCGACCTCCTCGAGCGCACGCATCACGGCGGCTCCCGCGCCGGTCCCCCGGGCGCGGCGCGCGACGGCCACGCGCCCGATGTGCACCTCGCCAGGGTGGGCGGGGTCCGTGAGCAGGCGTCCCGTCCCGACGACGGCCCCCTCCCCGGGGGCCCGGCCCGCGCGGACGAGGACGTGCGTGGTCGTGGGGGCGAAGTCGGCGTCGTCGATCTCCTCGGCGAGCGGTACCTCCTGCTCGCCCACGAAGACCTCGAGGCGCAGCGCGTGCGCCTCCTCGAGCTGCGCGGGCGTCGTGACCCGCTCGGTCGTCAGCACGGCGAGCTCCCCTCGATGTCCTGGTGGCCCCGGGCGGACCGGGCCGTCGCGATGATCAGGAGTACGCCCCGCGGACGACCTCGAGCGCGTGCGCCAGGTCCTGCGGGTACTCGCTCGTGACCTGCGTCCACTGCCCCGTCGACGGGTGCTCGAACCCGAGCTGGACCGCGTGCAGCCACTGCCGCGAGAGCCCGACCTTCTTGGCCAGCACCGGGTCCGCCCCGTACGTCACGTCACCCACGCAGGGGTGGCGCAGCGCCGAGAAGTGCACGCGGATCTGGTGGGTCCGGCCGGTCTCGAGGTGCACCTCGACGAGCGAGGCCGCCGGGAGCATCTCGAGGACCTCGTAGTGGGTCACCGAGGGCTTGCCCTCGGCCACGACCGCGAACTTGTAGTCGGCAGAGGGGTGGCGCCCGATGGGCGCGTCGATGGTGCCCGTGGTGGGCTCGGGGTGTCCCTGGACCAGCGCGTGGTAGACCTTCTCGACCGTGCGCTCCTTGAAGGCACGCTTGAGGACCGAGTACGCGAGCTCGCTCTTGGCGACGACCATGAGCCCCGAGGTGCCGACGTCGAGCCGGTGCACGATCCCCTGCCGCTCGGCCGCCCCCGACGTGGAGATCCGGTAGCCCGCGGCGATCAGAGCGCCGACGACCGTCGGTCCCGTCCAGCCCGGCGACGGGTGGGCCGCGACGCCCACGGGCTTGTCGATGACCACGACGTCGTCGTCGTCGTACACGATCTTCATGCCCGGGACGGGCTCGGCGACGATCTGCACGGCCGACGTGTCGGGCTCGTCGGGGATCTCGACCTCGAGCCAGGCCCCGGCGACCAGGCGGTCGGACTTGCCGACCTCCCGTCCGTCGACACGGACGCCGCCGTCGGCCGCGATCTCGGCCGCGCGCGTGCGCGAGAGGCCCAGCAGGCGAGCCAGGGCAGCGTCGACGCGCTCACCCGCCAGCCCGTCGGGCACCGGGAGGGCACGGACCTGCGCCATCAGGACACCGTCCTCGTGCTGGGAGCGTCCGGGCCGTCGGCCGCGTCGCTCTTCTCGGACACGGACTCGGTCTGGTCCGCCGCAGCGGGCGCCGCCTCGCCCTCGCCCGAGTGGCGCTGCCCGTCGATGCCGATGCCCTGGATCGAGAGGATCGCGATCATCACCGCGGCCCCCACGACCGCGATGTCGGCGACGTTCCCGATGAACAGGTCGCCGTACCCGATGAAGTCGACCACGTGCCCCTGCGCGACGCCGGGCGCACGGAAGATCCGGTCGATGAGGTTGCCCAGCGCGCCACCCAGCAGCAGCCCGAGCGCGACCGCCCAGCCCCGCGAGCCGATCTTGCGCATGCTCCGCAGGATGAACACGACCACGACCGTGACGACGATCGTCAGGATCCAGGTGTACCCCGAGCCGATCCCGAGCGCCGCCCCTTCGTTGCGGATGAACGTGAGGTGGAGCCACCTCCCGAGGAGCTCGATGGTCGGCTCACCCTCGAGCTTCGCGACGGCCCAGATCTTGGTGGCCTGGTCGACCAGGATCACGAGGGCGGCGAGCACCGCGACCCACAGGACGAGACGCTTCGAGGAGACGGTCGCGCGTTCCGGGACCGCCGCGGAGGGGGCTGCTGAGGTGCCGTCGGCGCCGCCCTCGGACGGGTCGGCGGGCACGGGCTGCTGGGGAGAGGGAGTCGATGGCATCGGCGGCAAGTCTGCCATGTCCGACCGGCTCCCCACGATCCGGTGACGACGACGGCCGCCGTCCCCTCGGGACGACGGCCGTCGTGTGCTGCAGGTGGGACCGTCAGCGGCGCTCCTCGCGCTGCTTGGCCTCGACCGAGAGGTTCGCCCGGGGGTAGGCCTGCAGGCGCGCCTTGCCGATCGGGAGCCCGGTCGCCTCGCACGTCGCGTAGGTACCGGCTGCGAGCCGGTCCAGAGCGTGCTTGGTCTGCTCGAGCAGGTCGCGCGTGTTGTTCACGAGCGTGAGCTCCTGCTCGCGCTCGAGCGCGCTGGACCCGGAATCGGCCTGGTCGTCGCCGGCACCGTCCCCCGAGTTCCGCAGGAGCTCCGAGAGCTCCTGGTCCGCCTCGGCGAGCTCGCGCTCGAGACGGTCGCGCTCCTCGAGCAGGGTCGCTGCCTGCTCCTCCGCCTCCTTGAGCGTCCACGGCTCCTCGCCGTCACGCACGGGGAAGGACTTGACGTCGCGAGCTAGGTGCGGGAACTGCTGACGTACTGCCGCGCGCGTCGCGGTACTGAGCTTGGTCATGTCGCCCCTCCGGTTCGAGTTGCGGTGAGAGTAGACGCCGCCTGCCGGTACGCACAACGCACCACGCCGGAGGACCCGGGTGGTGCGTCGTGACGGACCGACCAGCGGCGTGACCTCGAGGTCCGCACGCCTGGTGTGATCGTCTGCCAGGTGGCAGTCGGACTAGATGCCCGCGCTCAGGTCGCTCGAGCGACCTGCGCCGGAGCCGCTGCGCGGCGGGAGTGCACTGCCTCGGTTGTCGAGATCCCCCATGAGGTTCTGGAGGTAGCTCTTGAGACGCGTGCGGTAGTCGCGCTCGAAGAGCCGCAGCTCGTCGATCTTGCGCTCGAGGAGCGAACGCTCCTGCTCGAGCTGGGAGAGCGTGCGGTGCGAGGTCTCCTCCGCCTCCTGCACGATCCGGGTGCCCTCTTCCTTGGCTTCCGCGATGAGGCGGTCGCCCTCCTGCTGGCCCGAGCGCACGTAGTCGTCGTGCAGCTTCTGAGCGAGCTGGAGCATGCCGGTCGCGGACTCGGGCTCGCCGTTCAGCTTGCCGGTGACCGCGGCCGAGATCGGCGCGACCGGAGCGGGCTCGGGCGCCACCGGGGCATCCACCACGACCGGCTTGGCCGGACCCGAGGCGTCCGCGCGGCTGAGCTCTGCGACGCGTCGCTCTGCTGCAGCCAGCTTGGTCTTGAGGTCGTCGTTCTCCTCCTGCACGGAGTTGAGCGTCCTCACCACCTCGTCCAGGAAGTCATCGACCTCTTCGACGTCGTATCCTTCGCGGAACTTCGTCGCGGAGAACTTCTTGTTCAGGATGTCCTCTGCTGTCAGCAGTGCCATCGTCTCACCTCAATGCGTTTGCGCCGTCAGTCCGAGCGATCTCGAGATCGCCACAGTCCAAAGTAGCGGAGATTGTCAGAGGAGGCGGCCTCGCCCGGTGCCCGTGCAACGGGTACCGGTGTCAAGATCGCCGTGTTGTCAGTTTTCTACGTGTTTGGAGGAGCCCTCAGAAACTGAGATACCTCAAGAACTGTGCCAAGAACGACACCGCGAGGAACAGCACGATGAATGCGAGGTCCAACCGCACCTGCCCGAGGGTCAGCGGCGGGATGACCTTGCGCAGAGCGCGCAGCGGCGGGTCCGTCAGCGTGTAGATGGCCTCGGCCAGGACGAGCATCACGCCGCGCGGACGCCAGTCCCGGGCGAAGACCTGCACCCAGTCGAAGACCACGCGGCCGATGAGCACGATGAGATAGAGACCGAGGACGAATGCCAGCAGATCGAAGACGAATGTCACGGGGTCAACTGTGCCAGATCCTGCGGTCAGCTCTGGTTGTAGAAGCCGGCCCGGGTCACAGGAGGCTCCGGGGTCTGCTCCTCGCCGGTGATCTCGACGTGCTCGGGCGAGAGCAGGAAGACCTTGTTGGTCACCCGCTCGATGGCACCGTGCAGACCGAAGATGAGCCCGGCGGAGAAGTCGACCAGGCGCTTGGCGTCGGCGTCGTCCATGTCGGAGAGGTTCATGATGACCGGCGTGCCACCGCGGAAGGCTTCCCCGATGACGCGGGCGTCGTTGTAGGAGCGCGGGTGCACGGTCGTGATCCGGCGCAGCTCTGCGGCTGACATGCTCGTCTGGGGTACCTCTCGTGGGGCGACCGTGCGGTGCAGTGGGGTCACCTGAGCCTGGTAGTCGTGCGGCACGTCGGCCCCCAAGTCGTCGTACTCGTCGATGAACTCTTCCTGCTCGTCCTCGCCTCGATCATCAGCGAGGCCCAGGTAAAGCATGGTCTTGCGAAGCGCTCCGGCCATCGCCCTCTCTCCGTCCTCATGTCGACTGCTGGTTCCGTGCTTTGCACGCTAGCCCAGCCCCGGAGACGGGCAGGATGCGACACGCCCGGGAAAGGTCAACAGGCTCGAGGGTGAGAAACCGCACGTCCACGCCGCGCGCAGGGTCATCCGAGGGCCACGACCCCGGCGAACCGGCCCGTCGTGGCGCCGTCGCGGGTCGCGAGTCGGTGCGAGTAGAACCGGTGGTCCTCGAGCGTGCAGATCCCGGTCGAGAAGACCTCCGTGACCCCGGCCGCGCGCAGGTCGGCGACGACCCCGGCAGGCAGGTCGAGCGCGGGCGTGCCCCAGCTGGTCGTGGACGCGGTGGCCGGACGACGGGACGCGACCTCGTCGCGCAGGTCTGCGGGCACCTCGTAGCAGCGCCCGCACGCGGAGGGTCCGACGACGGCGCGCAGCGTCTCGGGCCGCGCGCCCTGGGCGACGAGCGCCTCGAGCACGGTCCCGACGACCCCTCCGGCCAGCCCTTGACGGCCCGCGTGCGCGACCCCGACCACTCCGGCCCCGGCGTCCGCGAGGAGCACCGGGACGCAGTCGGCCACGAGCACCCCGAGCCCCAGACCGGGCGCGGCCGTGACGAGCGCGTCGTGCTCACCGCAGGTCTCGGCCCCCGCGCCCCGCTCGCTCCGCGCAGCCCGGTCCTCGCCCGAGAGGACGCGCACCCCGGTCCCGTGCACCTGGGTCCCGAAGACGAGCGGTGCCCCGAGCCACCGGCCGACCGCCTCGCGGTGGACCAGGACCCGCTCGGCGTCGTCCTGGACCCCCAGCCCGAGGTTGAGGCCGTCCCACGGCGCGGGCGAGGTCCCCCCGGCACGGGTCGTGAACGCAGCACGCACCCCCGGACCGAGGTCGACCTCGAGAACCGGGGGTGCGGGCAGTGCAGGATCGAGCACGGTGCTACTTGAGGAAGTCGGGGACGTCGAGCTCCTCGACCTTGCGACGGACGGGCTCCTCGTCGTAGAGACGAGGCACCTCGACCTGCGCCGACCGCTCGGCCGCGGGCTGCTCCGCGTTCTGGTTGTCCTCGGTGGGGACGACGCTGAACGTCGGGATCGCCGCCGGGTAGCCTGCCGAGACCTGGGCCGCTCCACCTCCGAAGGTGACCGGCACGTCGTCGGGCTCCGAAGCGATGGGGACGACCGGGCGGGGCAGCGTGTGGCTGCCCGTGGTGGTCGGCACCGCGACGGGGCGCTGCGCCTGGACGGGCTGCGCAGGCTGCGCCGCGGGCGCTCCGGCGAGTTGCCCAGGAGCACGCGAGTCCTTGCGGACCTGGGGCGTGCCGCCGTCGAACCCTGCGGCGATGACGGTCACGCGGACCTCGTCGCCGAGGGCGTCGTCGATCACGGCACCGAAGATGATGTTCGCCTCGGTGTGCGCAGCCTCGTGGACCAGTCGCGCGGCCTCGTTGATCTCGAAGAGACCGAGGTCCGAGCCGCCCTGGATCGACAGCAGGACGCCGTGGGCGCCGTCGATGCTGGCCTCGAGCAGCGGCGAGGAGATCGCGAGCTCCGCAGCCTGGACCGCGCGGTCCTCGCCCCGTGCCGAGCCGATCCCCATGAGGGCGCTGCCCGCTCCCTGCATGACCGACTTGACGTCGGCGAAGTCGAGGTTGATCAGACCCGGGGTCGTGATGAGGTCGGTGATGCCCTGGACGCCCGAGAGAAGGACCTGGTCCGCCGAGTGGAACGCGTCGAGCGCCGAGACGCTGCGGTCCGACATCGACAGGAGCCGGTCGTTCGGGATGACGATGAGGGTGTCGACCTCGTTGCGCAGGGCCTCGATCCCCTGGTCCGCCTGGACCGAGCGGCGCCGGCCCTCGAACGTGAAGGGCCGCGTGACGACACCCACGGTAAGAGCTCCCAGCGACCGCGCGATACGCGCGACGACCGGCGCGCCACCCGTGCCCGTCCCACCGCCCTCGCCCGCCGTGACGAAGACCATGTCGGCGCCGCGCAGGACGTCCTCGATCTCCTCCGCGTGGTCCTCGGCGGCCTTCTTGCCGACCTCGGGATCTGCGCCGGCGCCGAGCCCACGCGTGAGCTCGCGCCCGACGTCGAGCTTGACGTCCGCGTCGGACATCAGCAGCGCCTGCGCGTCGGTGTTGATGGCGATGAACTCGACGCCCTTGAGACCGACCTCGATCATCCGGTTGACGGCGTTCACGCCACCACCGCCGATGCCGACCACCTTGATCACTGCTAGGTAGTTCTGCGGAGTTGCCACGTCAATGCCTCTCGATCCTGTAGCCCTCAACCTTCACCCTCAACTAGAGGGTTATAGTTATGTCAGGTTGTGCTGTGTCGACGGTAGGTGCCCGTCCTGGTCCTATCAACGACCCGCCCGCGCGTGTCGGCGAAAACCTGCTGGGTGGGCCATGTCTCACCCCTGTCGTGCTGCCGCATCCTCGTCGACTCACGTCGGTCGAGCCCGTGGTCCGGCGACCGGGCCCCGGCGCCGGTCACCACGCTCATCGGGTGATCGGCATCGTGGGCGCGGACACGTCGTAGAGCGTCGCGCCCTGGTTCTCCGGCAGCGACCTCAAGGTCTGCAGCACCTTCACCTTGAGGGCTGCGTCCTCCCCGTTGCCCCACTCCACGACCGCCCCGTCACGCAGCGTCATCTCGACCGCGTCCTGCGTCTCCGCCGTGACCTCTGCGACCTCGGCCCGCAGCTCGGGCGGGAGCGCGTTGAGCACGATGCGCGCGGCGCGCAACGACCTGGCCCCCTTCTCGTCGAGGCTCACCCCGATCTCCGGGATCCCCTCGGGCACCGCCTCGACCGTCAGCACCTGGACGCCGTCGCGGTCGAGCAGCACGTAGTCCCCCTGGTGCGGCACCGCGGCCACGGGCTCCCTCGACTCGAGGGTCACGCTCAGCCCGTCGGGCCACTCGCGCAGGATCGTGGCGTCCCGCACACCGTTCAGGGACAGGATCTGCTCGCGCAGCCCGATCGTGTCGACACGGGGCAGGGGCACGCCCGAGACGCCCGACACGATCTGCTGCACCTGCGCGACGTCGATCACGGTCCCCTCCCCCGTGATCTCGACCTTCGCGGGGTCCGTGCCGAGGACCGGGGAGAACAGGGCCACCCAGACGACGGCCGCGACCGCGACCACCGAAGCGACCCAGATCAGGATCGTGCGCCGCACGCGGTGGCGACGCATGGCCGCCTTCTCCGCGAGCCGGTCAGCCATGCCCGTCGAGACGACCCGGTCGGTCGGTCGCGCCGTCGACCTCGCGGCCGACGGACCTCCCGACGGCCTCACCGGGACCTGCCCCGTCGCAGGACGGGCGCCGGAGGTCCGGGGCGCAGGGCGCGACGACCTGACCGGGACGAGCTCCTGCCCCCGGAGCTCGAGGGGCTGCGTGAGGGTCTCGTCCTGCCCGGCGCGGGACGGACGGGTTCCCCGTCGGGGGTCATGGCGGGCACCGCGGTCACGCGCCGCCTCGTCCGTGGCGGACTCCTCGACGGGAGCCTCGACCCGCTCCGCACCGGGGCGCGCCTGCGGGTCCCGCGCCCCCCGAGCCGCCGGTCGGGGAGCCGCAGGACGCGGCCGGGACGGCGGTCTCATCAGCCCTCGGCCTCCCGGGCCGCCCCGTCGCCGTCCCCGGCGGGCGCACCCGCCAGGAGAGCGTCGAGGATCACGGCCCCGAGCTCGGTCACGTCGCCCGCCCCGACCGTGAGGACCAGGTCGCCGGGCCGCGCGGCCGCCGCGACGGCACGCGCGGCCTCGACGCGGTCCTCGATGCCGCGCGCGGCGCCGGCGGGCATCCGGTCCACGATCGTCCACGAGCCCGTCTCCGGGTCGAGGTCCTCGCGCGCCGCATAGACACCCGTCACCACGACGTGGTCCGCGAGCGCGAGCGCGTCGGCGAACTCCTGCGCGAACAGCCGCGTCCGGGAGAACAGGTGCGGCTGGAACAGGACCAGGACACGTCCGCCGGCAGCCACCGGTCGAGCAGCAGTGAGGAGCGCGGCGACCTCGGTCGGGTGGTGGGCGTAGTCGTCCACGACCCGCACCCCGCGGGCCTCGCCCTGCGCCTCGAACCGTCGGCCGGTACCCAGGAACTCGCCGACCCCCGCGACAGCCTGCTCCGCGGGAACGCCCAGGAGGAGGGCCGTCGCGACGGCAGCCGCGGCGTTCAGGGCGTTGTGCGCGCCCGGGACCTGCAGGCGCAGCTCGAACGGCCCGGTGGTCGCGCCGGCCGGGCCCACGCCCGACGCACCCCCCGCGACGGTGAGCCGGGCGGCCACCCCCGCGGCGCCGTCGGGCCGGACGTCCGTGAGCAGCACGTCGCTGCCCGGCGTCGTCCCGTACGTGACGACCCTGCCACCCGCCGCCCGGTGCGCCTGCGCGAGCGCGAGCGCCCCCGGGTCGTCGGCGCACGCGACCAGGTGGCCGCCGGGCACGATGCGGGCCGCGAAGTCCACGAAGGCCTGCTCGAACGCCTCGCGGGACCCGTAGTGGTCCAGGTGGTCGGGCTCGACGTTCAGCACGACCGCGATGGTCGGCGCGTAGTTGAGGAACGAGCCGTCGGACTCGTCGGCCTCGGCGACCAGCACGTCGCTCGCGCCCAGCCGACCGCCCGGGATCGCACCGTCGCTCGTGATGACCGAGCCGCCGATCGCGAACGACGGGTCGAGCCCCGCGGACCGCAGGGTCGTCGCGATCATGGCCGACGTCGTGGTCTTGCCGTGCGCGCCCGCGACCGCGACCGAGCGCCCCTGCGCCATGAGCGCGGCGAGCGCCTCCGAACGGTGCAGCACGCGCAGTCCCGCGGCACGCGCCGCGACCAGCTCCGGGTTGTCGGGACGGACCGCGCTCGACAGGACGAGCGTGTCCGCGCCCTCGACGTTCGCGGCCGCGTGCCCGACGTGCACCGGGACCCCGTCCGCACGCAGGGCCTCCACCACCGCGCTGCCCTTGGCGTCCGACCCCTGCACGCGCACCCCGCGGGCCGTGAGCAGACGGGCCACGACCGACATGCCCGCGCCACCGATACCGATCAGGTGGACCGTCCCGAGCTCCGCGAGCACCGGAGGCACCGACGGGGCCGACGGCTCCGACGACCCGTCGCCCGTCATCGGGACACCCCCGCAGCCTTCTCGACGAGGTCGGCGACGCGTGCCGTCGCGTCCTGCATGCCCGCGCGCGACGCGAGCGCCGCCATGGTCCGCAGACGCTCGGCGTCGCTCACGAGGCCGGGGAGGTTCGTGGTCACCCAGGCCGAGGTGAACGCCTCGTCGTCGACCAGGATCCCGCCGCCCGCGCGCACGAGCGGCGCGGCGTTCAGGCGCTGCTCGCCGTTGCCGATCGGCAGCGGCACGTACACCGCGGGGATGCCCAGGGCGGCGAGCTCGCTGACCGTCCCCGCGCCCGAGCGGCACACGACCAGGTCGGCGACCGCGTACGCCAGGTGCATCGCCGACAGGTACTCGCGCACGTCGTAGCCGGGCAGGCCGCCCACGACCTCGCGCACCGCGTCGGCCTTGCCCTTGCCCGTCAGGTGCAGGACCTGCGCACCCGTCGCGAGGACGGCGCGCGCTGCGCCGGCGAACGCCTCGTTGACGCTCTGCGCGCCCAGCGAACCACCGGTGACGACCACGGTCGGGCGCGCCGGGTCGAGCCCGAGCGAGGCCGCGGCGTTGGTCCGGACCGTCGCCGCGTCGACCGAGCGGTCACGGATCAGGTCCGCGATCTCCCAGCGCAGCGGCAGGCCCGTGACGATGCCGCCCTTGAGCGGCGTGCCGTCGAACGTGACGGCCACGTACTCGGCCCACCGCGCGCCGGCACGGTTGGCCAGGCCCGGTCGGGCGTTCTGCTCGTGGATCACGATCGGCACGCCCCGGCGGTGCGCCGCGAGGTAGGCGGGCGTCGAGACGTATCCCCCGAAGCCCACGACGACCTCTGCCCGGGTCTCGTCGATCACGGCCCCGGCGGCCTCCACGGCCGACTTGAGCTTGCCCGGCAGCGCGACCCACTCACCGCTCGGGCGCCGGGGCAGCGGCACCTTGGGCACGAAGCGCAAGGGGTACCCGCGTGCCGGGACCAGGTCGGCCTCGAGGCCGCTCTCCGTCCCGAGCACCGTGACGACCGCCCCGGGGTTGCGCTCGCGCAGCTCGTCCGCGACCGCGAGCAGCGGGTTCACGTGACCCGCCGTCCCGCCGCCTGCGAGCACCACCGAACCGAGAGAAGAACTCACCACGTACCTCGTCACCTGTCCTTGCTGTTGCTGTCGTCCCCGGAGGACCCGGGAGCCGAGAAGTTCTGGGTCCACCGCGTGCCCACGGGCTCGCGGCGGGGCCTGATCATCGGGCCTGGGCGCGCCGACGCCCCGGCAGGGCGCGACGCCCTGCCTGCCCGACGACGGCGAGCGACTTGCGCACGACGCTCCCCCGGGCGGCGAACGCCTCCTTGGCGCCTGGCTCGTTGCGCGCGAACGAGATCACGACGCCGAGGGCCGCCATGGTCGTGATCAGCGCCGACCCGCCCGAGGAGACGAGCGGGAGCGGCACCCCGATGACCGGGATCACCCCGATGACCACGCCGATGTTGATGAACGCCTGACCCACGATCCAGCACGCGATGCCCGCGGTCGTGATCTTGACGAACGGGTCGGGGTGGCGGCGGATCACCCGGCTCATGGCCAGCCCGAGCACCGCGAACAGCGCGAGGACCAGGAGCGTTCCGAGCAGTCCGAGCTCCTCGCCGATGACCGAGAAGATGAAGTCGTTGTGGGCCTCGGGCAGGTAGCTCCACTTCTCGCGGCTCGCGCCGAGCCCGACCCCGCCGAACCCGCCCGTGCCCAGCGCCCACAGGCCGTGGACCGTCTGGTAGCAGACGCTCGAGCCCGCGTTCGCGTCCGAGGTGTCGCACACGTTCGTGTACGTCGCCAGGAACCTGTTCATGCGGTTCGCGTTCTGCTGCATCGCGACGAACCCGACCACGACCACGACCGCCGCCGTGGCACCCGCCAGGGCGAGGAGCCTCCAGTCGACTCCCGCGACGAAGAACGCCCCCGCGACGAGGATGAGGATCACGAGCATGGTGCCCAGGTCGTGCCCCGCGAGCACGAGCCCCATGACCAGGAGCGCCCCGGGGACCGCGGGCACGATCGCGTGCTTCCACGAGCCCAGCAGGTGCTGCTTGCGCCCGAGCACGACGCCGAGCCAGATCGCGAGGGCGAGCTTGGCGGGCTCGGAGGGCTGCACGAAGAACGACCCGAAGTTGATCCAGTTCAGGTTGCCGTTGACCTCGTGGCCGAGCGGGCTGAAGATCATGAGCTGGAGGCACAGGGAGAAGATGATCAGCGGCCACGCGCCGTGCCGATACACGCGCGTGGGGAGCCTGCTCGCGACGAGCAGCACGGGCAGACCGATGAGCGCGTACTGCGCCTGGGTCAGGAACGCGCCGTAGGGCGACTTTCCCGCCGCGATCTCCGTGATCGCCGAGCTCGAGAGCACCATGACGAGGCCGATGATCGCGAGCAGGGTGGTCGCACCGACGAGCAGGTAGTAGCTCGTCACGGCGCTGTCCCACTGGCCGAGCCACGCGCGCTCGCTCGACGCAGTCCTGGCCGGACGCGGCCGAGGACGCGGCGTGCGGGTCCGCCGGGTGGTCCCGCCCTTCGTGGGGAGGCCGGTCGCCGCGGTCGTGGTCGACCGCGCACCGGTCGCGGGACGCGACCCGGAGGGCGTCGAGCCGGTCGTCGTCCGAGCAGCCGGGGTCTTCGCGCGGGGCGTGCCCGCGGTGCTCGCCCGGGAGGAGCCCGCCGCCGAGCGCTGCGCAGGCCCGCGCCCGCTCGTCGTCTGGGCCACCGGACTACCCTCCCAGCGTGGTCTCGGCGCCCACCAACGACCGTGCGGCCTGCGCGAACGCCTCGCCGCGTGCGGCGTACGACGTGAACTGGTCCATCGACGCGCTGGCGGGGGCGAGCAGGACGGTGTCCCCGGGGACCGCCAGGTCCCGGGCTCGTTCGACGGCGCGCTGCATCACCGTCCCAGTGTCACCGGGATCGATGCGGACCACGGGGACGTCGGGTGCGTGTCGGGCCAGTGCACCCTCGATCGGCGCCGGGTCGGCACCGATCAGGACCACGGCACGCAGCCGGGACAGGCGCGCACGCACGAGCTCGTCGTAGGTCGCCCCCTTCGCGAGGCCGCCCGCGATCCAGACCACGGACCCCGGCTCGTAGGCGCCGAGCGAGGCCGAGGCCGCGTGCGGGTTGGTCGCCTTCGAGTCGTCGACGTACGTCACGCCGTCGACCGTCGCGACGCGCTGGATGCGGTGCGCCCCTGGACGGAACGCGCGCAGGCCCTCGCGGACCGCCTGCGCGCTCACGCCGTGGGCGCGCGCGAGGGCCGCCGCAGCGAGGGCGTCGGCGACCACGTGGGCGGGGACGACGCCCCCGGGCCCGGCGAGGTGGGCCAGGTCCGCGAACGTCGCGAGCTCCTGGGCGCTGCGGTGGCGCGCGGGGTCGTCGGGCGCGGCATGGAACGCGCGGTCCACGAGGACGTCCTCGATGACCCCGAGCTGGGCACGAGCGGGTGCGCCGACCGTGAACCCGATCGCACGCGCCCCCTCCAGGACGTCGGCCTCGCGCACGAGGTGCTCGGTGCGCGGGTCGGCGACGTTGTAGACGCACGCCACCTGGGCGCGCTCGTAGACCCGCCCCTTGTCCGCGGCGTACGCGTCGAGCGAGCCGTGCCAGTCGAGGTGGTCTGCGGCGATGTTGAGGACGGCCCCGGCCTGGACCGACATGGAGTGCGTGAAGTGCAGCTGGAAGCTCGAGAGCTCGACCGCCAGGACGTCGAGCCCGGGGTCGAGCGCTGCGACGACCACGGGCGTGCCGACGTTGCCCACGGCCGCGGTCCGCAGACCGGCCGCGGACAGGATCGAGGCCAGCATCTCGACCGTGGTCGTCTTGCCGTTCGTCCCGGTGACCGCGAGCCAGGGGGCGAACGAGCCGTCCGCGCGCGGCGCGCGCAGCGCCCAGGCCAGCTCGACCTCGCTCCACACGGGCACGCCGGCGGCGCGCGCGGCGACCAGCAGGGCCGACGACGGCGCCCACCCCGGGGAGGCCACGACCAGGTCGACCTGGCTCAGGTCCACACCTGACTCGTCCTGCGCGTCGGCGTCCGGGGCCGAACGGTCCACCGTGACGACCGAGGCCACCTTCGCCGTGTCGCGCAGCGCCTGGGCGGCCGCACGCCCGGAGACCCCGAGGCCCGCGACCAGGACCCGGGCCTGCGCCCACGGGACGGTCAGGTCGAGCGGTGCAGGAGAGGGGACGGAGTCCTCCGGCACTAGCTGACCACCCATTCGGCGTAGAAGATCCCGAGGCCCAGCCCCGCGAACAGCCCGGCGATCAGCCAGAACCTGATGACGATCGTGACCTCTCCCCACCCCGAGAGCTCGAAGTGGTGGTGCAGCGGGGCCATCTTGAAGACGCGTTTGCCCGTCATCTTGAAGTAGCCGATCTGGATCACGTCGGAGAGCACGATGAGGACGAACAGCCCGCCGATGATGACCGCGAGGATCTCGGTGCGAGACAGGATCGTCAGACCGGCCAGGGCGCCACCGAGGGCGAGGGACCCCGTGTCGCCCATGAAGATCCTCGCGGGGCTCGCGTTCCACCACAGGAACCCGACGCACGCGCCCATGATCGCGGCCGCGACGATCGCGAGGTCCTGCGGGTCGCGGACCTCGTAGCAGCGCGGACCGGCCGCCTCGATGACCTGGCAGCTCTGGTTGAGCTGCCAGATGCTCACGAGGATGTACGAGCCGAACACGATGATCGAGACACCCGTGGCCAGGCCGTCGAGCCCGTCCGTCAGGTTGACCGCGTTCGACCACGCCGTGATGAGGAAGTTGGCCCAGAGCACGAAGAGGATCAGGCCGATCGTCGCTCCCGCGAAGGCCAGGTCCAGGTTGGTGTCCCGCAGGAACGAGATGTGCGTCGAGGCCGGCGTGCGGAAGTTCTCGTTGGGGAACTGCAGCGCAAGGACCGCGAACGTGATGCCCACGATGCCCTGGCCGATGATCTTGGCGCGCGGCGAGAGCCCCAGGCTCCGCTGCTTGCGGATCTTGGTGAAGTCGTCGAAGAACCCGACGAGCCCCAGACCGGTCATGAGGAAGAGCACCAGGATCGCCGAGATGCTCGGGGTCCGTGGCGTCTCCGACACGATCGAGGACACGACGTAGGACATCGCCCAGCCGATCAGGGTCGCCCCGATGATGACGACCCCGCCCATGGTGGGCGTCCCGCGCTTGGTGAAGTGTGCCGTCGGGCCGTCCTGGCGGACGAACTGGCCGTAGTTGCGACGGATCAGGAACTTGATGAACAGCGGGGTGCCCAGGAGCGCCACGAGCAGCGAGACGCACGCGGAGACGAGGATCGCGATCATGCGCGCACCTCGCCCGCGAGCTCGTCGCCCAGGCGCCACAGGCCCGAGCCGTTCGAGGACTTCACCAGGACCACGTCGCCGGGCAGGAGCTCGTCGCGCAGCAGCGCGGAGGCCGCCTCGACGTCAGGTACGAACCGAGTCTCATCGCCCCAGGACCCCTCTTGGGTGGCGCCGTCGTGGATGCCGCCGGCACCGTCACCGACCACGACGAGCAGCTTGATGTTCAATCGGACCACGAGACGGCCGATCTCGTCGTGAGCGGCGCGCGAGTCGGGTCCGAGTTCCAGCATCTCGCCCAGGACCGCGACCGACCGCCGCTCGCGCCCGGCCATGACCGCGAGCGCCTTGAGGGCAGCGCGCATCGAGTCGGGGTTCGCGTTGTAGGAGTCGTCGATCACCGTGATGCCGTCGGGACGCTGCGTGACGGCCATGCGGTGCGGGCTGATCGCGTTCGCCCCGGCCAGGCCGGCCGCGACCGCCGCCGCGTCGAGCCCCACCTGGATCGCCGCGGCGGCCGCCGCGAGCGCGTTGGAGATGTGGTGCTCGCCCACGAGGCGGAGCTGGACCGGGTGGGTGACCGGCTCGGCGCCGCGCACGCGCAGGTCGAACGACGCGCAGCCCGAACGGTCCATGCCGATGTTCTCGGCACGCACGTCCGCGGTGGGGATCGTCCCGAACGTCACGACCGGGCCGGGCGCGGCCTCGGCCATCGCGACGACCCGCAGGTCGTCGGCGTTGAGGACCGCGGTACCGCCCGGGACGAGCCCTGCGACGATCTCGGCCTTGGCCGTGGCCACGGCCTCGATCCCCCCGAACTCGCCCAGGTGGGCGCTGCCCACCGCGAGGACGACCGAGACGTCCGGCGGCGCGATCTGCGTCAGGTAGGTCAGGTGACCGATGCCGCTGGCCCCCATCTCGAGGACGAGGAAGCGGGTCGAGGCGTCGGCCTCGAGCACGGTGAGCGGCAGGCCGATCTCGTTGTTGAACGAGCCGCGCGGCACCACGGTCTGCCCGTGAGGCGTCAGGAGCTGCCCCAGGAGGTCCTTCGTGGTGGTCTTGCCGACCGAGCCCGTGATGCCGACGACCTTGAGGTCCCCGGCCGCGCGCAGCCGGCGCAGGACCTCGCGCGCGAGCGCCCCGAGCGCGGTCTGCACGTCCTCCACCACGACCGCGGGCGCGTCGACGTCACGGGCCGCCAGGACGAGCGACGCGCCGTTGCCGACCGCGACGGGGACGTAGTCGTGCCCGTCGACGTGCTCACCGGGCAGCGCCACGAAGAGCGCGCCGGGTCCCGCGAGCCGGGAGTCGATGACGACCGAGCCGGTCACCCTCACGTCCGGGTCGGCGGCGAGCCGTCCTCCGGTCGCTGCGGCGACCTCCGCCGCAGTCAGCTCGATCATGCTCCGTGCTCCTTCGTCGTCTCGTCGCGCTCGGCCAGTGCGGCCCGCGCCTCCACCCTGTCGTCCAGGGCATGGTCCACCCCGGCGATCTCCTGCCAGACCTCGTGGCCCCTGCCGGCGATCAGCACCGTGTCCTGCGGACCGGCCTCCCGGATCGTGTCACGGATCGCGGCGGCCCGGGGCGCGACCTCGGTCACGGTCCGCGCGGGCGTCCCGGCCGTGCCCGCGGTGCCCGTCGCGCCGTGGGCCGCGTCCAGGGCGGCGAGCGCCCCGGCGAGCACCTCGGCCCGGATCGCGGCCGGGTCCTCGCCGTGCGGGTCGTCGTCGGTGACCACGACGACGTCGGCGCCCTCGACCGCGACCGCGCCCATGCGCGGGCGCTTGCCCTTGTCCCGGTCGCCCGTGGCACCGAACACCACGTGCAGGCGGCCCGTCGTGGTGGGACGCAGCGCGGCCAGGGCTAGCGAGAGCGCGTCGGTGTTGTGCGCGAAGTCGACCACGACGCGCGGGGCCGTGCCTACGACCTCCATGCGGCCCGGGACGGCCGCGCTGACGCCGCCCGCGACCTCGAGCGCGGCGCGCACGTCGCGGAGGTCGGCTCCTGCCTCGAGGACCATGGCGAGCGCGAGGGCCGCGTTGGCGACGTTGAAGCCCCCGGGCAGCGCCGTCGTCGTGCGGAGCTCCCGGCCGTCGCGGTGCCGCAGCGTGAACGCGCTGCCGGCCGCACCCTCGGCGACCACGTCGACGACCGTCCAGTCCGTGTCCACGCCACCGTCCGTGACCGAGAGCGTCGCGACGGGGATCGTCGCGGCCTCGGTCATGCGCCGGCCCCAGGCGTCGTCCACGACGACCACACCACGACGCGCGTGCTCGGGGGTGAACAGCGCCGCCTTGGCGTCGAAGTACTCCTGGAGGTCGCCGTGGAAGTCGAGGTGGTCCTGGCTCAGGTTCGTGAAGCCCGCCACGTCGAACACGAAGCCGTCGACCCGGTGCATCGCCAGGGCGTGCGAGGAGACCTCCATCGCGAGCGTGCTCACGCCGTCCTCGCGCATGGTGGCCAGGAGCGCCTGCAGGTCGGCGGCCTCGGGTGTGGTGAGCCGGCTCGGGAGCACGCGGTCGCCCGAGCGCATCTCGACCGTGCCGATCAGCCCGCCCTTCCAGCCCAGCGCACGCAGGACGTGGTCGATCAGGTACGTCGTCGTGGTCTTGCCGTTGGTGCCCGTCACGGCGAACGTCGTCAGGTGCTCGGCCGGAGCCCCGTAGACCCAGGCGGCGACCCGCCCCAGGAGGTTGCGGGGGTCGTCGGTCACGAGGACCGGGACCCGGTGCTCGCCCGCCTCGTCGAGGAGGAGGGCGCCGTGCGGGTCCGTCAGGACGGCCCGGGCACCGCGGTCGATCGCACCGCTCGCGAAGCTCGCGCCGTGCGTGCTCGCACCGGGCAGCGCCACGAAGAGGTCACCGTCGGCAGCCACGCGGTTGTCCGAGGCGACCGACCAGATCTCGACGCCCGCGAGCGCGCCGGGATCGGCGTCGGTGGCCGTCCGTCCGGTGCCGACCGTGAGCTCGAAGGTGGTCGCGAGATCCTGAGCGGAGTGGTGTGCGGACGTGGTGGGGCGAAGACGGTCGATCGGGGATGTCACGAGTAGAACTTACCGTGCATCACGGTCCCGACCGGTCGGCTGGTAGGCCCGGACCCGGTACTTCACGGGACCTTCACGCGTGGCCGCGGCAGGGTACGCCGAACTCCCGCTGCACCGCACGATGGCCGGGACCCGCCGTGGGTGCCGCCCGCGGGCCCGCACGGACCCGAGGCCTCGTGCGGGGCGCGCGCGCAGGCCCGACGGCGAGACGTGCCTGGGGGTCGAACGGTCACCAGGTCGTCGGGTACGGCTCCTCGACGACCGAGCTCGGGGGCACGTTCCGGTTCTGGAGCGTGAAGCTCATCAGGTCCTTGAACACCGGCGCCGCGACCATGCCGCCGAAGATGTTGGTCCGAGGGTTCTTGAGGAAGACCGCGACCGTGTACTGCGGGTCGTCCGCCGGGGCGACGCCGATGAACGACGCCATGATGTCGGTCAGGCCACCCCCCGCCCCGACCTCCTCGGCCGTGCCCGTCTTGCCCGCGACCCGGTAGCCGTCGATCGCGGCCTCGGTACCCGAGCCCTCCTCGACGACGGCCTCCATCATGTGCAGGACCTGGTCCGCGGTCGTCTCCGAGACGACCTGCGTGGTCTCCCGCTCGGGGGCCGGGACGAACACGCCGTCGGGGCCCGTCGTTCCCTTGAGCAGCGTGGGAGCGACCCGCACACCGCCGTTCGCGATCGTGGAGAACACGCTCGTGGCCTGCACCGCGTTGACGGCGAGCCCCTGGCCGAACAGGACCGCGTACTCCGTGCGGCCGTCCCAGTTCTTCGCCGAGTCGAGGATGCCGGCGGACTCGCCCGGGAGGCCGAGGCCCGTCTTGGACCCGAAGCCGAACTTGCGCAGGTAGTCCTCTCGCTGCTGCTTGGGGATGTCCTGCCCGACCATGACCGTCCCCGTGTTCGAGGACTGCGCGAGGATGCCGGCCAGCGTCATGCGCTCCATGGCGTGCGAGTGCGAGTCCTGGAATGTCTCCCCGTTGGCGGTCGTGTAGCGGTCGTTGACCTCGTACTGGCTCGCCTGGGTCGCGAGGCCCTCCTCGATCGCGGCGGCCATCGTGATGACCTTGCCCGTCGACCCGGGCGCGAACACGTCCTTGACCGCACGGCTGCCGTCCGCGACGCGCGCGTCGGACCGGTCGTTCGGGTCGATCGCCCCCGAGTCGGCGAGAGCGAGGACCTCCTGGGTCTTCACGTCCTGCACTACCGCGATCGCGTAGTCGGCACCGGTCTCTGCCACGGCCTTGTCGACCGCGTCCTGGGCCTTCCAGCCGATGTCCCGCACCAGGGTCAGCGCGACCGAGGACCCCGGGACGGCCTCGACGGTCTCCTGTGTGCTGCCGGGGATCCGGACCCCGCCCGCTCCGCCCGCGCGCTGGAAGCTCTCGCTGCCCGGCGTGCCGGTGAGGAGGTCGTCGTAGGCGGCCTCGATCCCCCCACGACCGATCACGTTCTCGGTCGTCTCGTCCTCGCCCACGTACCCGACGATGTTGCCCGCGGTGGTTCCCGCGGGATACGTCCGGGTCGTGGTGAGCCGTGTGCTGATGTAGGCCGAGACCCCCAGCTCGGCGATCTGCCGCTGGACCTCGGGCACCACGCCCTTCGCCAGGACCACGTTCCGGTTCACTCGTCCGTTGGTGCCGCTGAGCTCGGCCGCCAGCTCGGGGGCCGAACGGTCCAGGATCGGCGCGAGGAGCTTGGCCAGGCCGACGGCCCCCGTCTCCTCGACCGCCATGCCGTCGATCGTGTGCCGCTTCGACGGGACGAAGTTCGGGATCGTCTCCTGGTCCGCGGAGACCGTGTACCGGTCGATCGACGTGGCGAGGACCACGCCGTCGGAGTCCGTGATGTCCCCACGGTGCGCGAGCGTCACGTGGGACTGGGTACGCGTCGCCTCCGCGCTGGCCGCGAGCGTGGGACCGATGACGACCTGCACGTACACGAGACGCCCGGCGAAGAACAGCAGGACCAGGAGCGCGACGGCCATGACCCAGCGCTGCCGCTTCTCGGGGCGAGCGGGGCTGGGCACCGCCGCAGTCCCCGGTCGCCCCAGGCCCCGCCCGCCGCCGGTCCCGCCACCGGCGCGCGGCGTGAGGGCGGTCGTCCGGGTGGAAGGCTTGGCACTCCCGGATGTCGTCTTGGCGACCTTGCCGGGCGCGCGGGTCTTGCCCGTCGTGGGCGCCTTGCTGGTCGCGGGCGCCCTGCTGGTCGTACCCGCCGTGCCCGTCGGGCTGCTCGCGGGCGTCCTGCCACCCCGGCCGCCCGGGCTCGACGTCGCCCCCGAGGCGTGACCCGTCCGGGGAGCGGTCGTTCTGCGAGCTGGCGTCGTACCCGTCGAGGTCCGAGGCGCGCCTGCGCGCGGTGCGGCAGAGGAGCTGCGCCCCGCTCCAGGGCGGGCCGAGCCGGCGGGTTGGGCACCCGCCGTCCGGGACGACGCGGAGGGACGCGGCGAGCTCTCGCCGGTCCTGCGCCCCGTCCCACCGGTCACGGCGTGCTTCCCGCCTCCGGAGCACCGATGACCGCGCCGTCGGAGAGCCGCAGCATCGTGGGTGCGTCCGACTCGACCATCCCGAGCCCGACCGCGCGCTCGGGCAGCGACGTCTCGGCAGCCCGGAGCTGGGCGTCGAGGGCCTGCGTGTCCTGCTCGAGCACACCCGCCTCCGTCCGGAGCTTCGACATCTGGTACGAGCCGTTCGCCATCGTGGTGTTCAACAGCAAAGCACCCAGGAGCGCTGCAGCGAGGATCGACATGCACAGAACGAGGAAGGGAATGCGTGAACGCACCTGGAGCGGCGCACGGACCGCCTCGAGCCGGGGCCGCGAGGAGCGTCCCGCGGCACCGCCCGGGAGCGCCGTGAGCGACGCCCGACGGGCAGGAGCGGGGGCCGGCGTCGACAGAGGACGGGCCGCAGCCTGTCGTGAGCTCATGAGTGCTTCTCCCCTCGGTTGCGGTGACGCAGGTGGTCGGGTGTGGGACGCAGCCGCTCCGCGGCCCGCAGGCGCACCGACGCGGAGCGCGGGTTGTGCTCGAGCTCGTCGGCCGGGGCCTCCTCGGCACCGCGGACGAGCAGCTTCAGGTACGGCTTGTGGGTCTCTGGCTCGACGGGCAGGCCCGCCGGTGCGCTCGACGTCGCGCCCCGCGCCAGCTCGCGCTTGACGATGCGGTCCTCGAGCGACTGGTACGACTCGACGACGATGCGTCCACCGACGGCGAGGGCCTCGACGGCCGCCGGGACCGCGCGCTCGAGCACCTCGAGCTCACCGTTGACCTCGATCCGCAGCGCCTGGAACGTGCGCTTGGCCGGGTTGCCGCCCGTCTTGCGGGTCGCGGCCGGGATGTTGGCGCGCACGAGGTCCACGAGGGCCGCGCTCCGGGTCCACGGCTCGACCTCGCGCCGGCGGATCACCGCGCGGGCGATGCGCTGCGCGAACCGCTCCTCGCCGTACTCCCGCAGGATCCGGACCAGGTCGCGCTCGTCGTAGGTGTTGAGGACGTCCGCCGCCGTGAGCCCCGTGGTCGCGTCCATGCGCATGTCGAGCGGCGCGTCGTGGGCGTAGGAGAAGCCGCGCTCCGACTCGTCGATCTGCAGGGACGAGACCCCCAGGTCCATCAGCACTCCCTGGACCGCGGGCAGGCCGAGGTCTGCGATCACGTCGCCGATCTCGTCGTAGACGGCGTGCACGGCCTGGAACCGGTCACCGAACCGCGCGAGCCGCCCGGAGGCGAGCGCGATGGCCTGCGTGTCACGGTCGATACCGATCACCCGTGCCGTCGGGATCTGCTCCAGGACGGCCTCCGTGTGCCCGCCCATGCCGAGCGTGCAGTCGACCAGGACCGATCCCGGCGCCACGAGGGCGGGGGCGAGGAGGTCGACGCAACGTTGGAGGAGCACCGGGACGTGCCGGTCCTCTGCTCCCGCTCCTGACGTGCTGCGAGGTGTGGACATGACGCCTCCTTCCTGGTCGGTGCTCGTCGTGCTGCTCGTGGGGTGATGCATGGTCTTCGGTGTCTGCCTGTCGTGCGTCGTGCCGGTGAGACCGTTCCGCGCCGCCGGGCCAGGTCTCCCACCGCGTCCGTTCTGGCACCGGGGAAGTGCGCCAGACCGGGCGGGAGGAGGCCTCGTCCTGCGGGAGCGTCAGGTCCTCGTCGTCCAGCTCTTGATGTCGTCGTGCGGTACACAGCTCGTGCTGGTCGTGCTGTCCGTCAGAAGCGGAGGGCGGGAAGCACCTCCTCCGCCGTGGTGGCGTACCCGGCCTCCTGCTCGGCGAGGTAGGTCGACCACGCCGTGGCGTCCCAGATCTCCACGCGGGTGCCGGCGCCGATCACGGCGACGTCCCGGTCGAGTCCTGCGTACGCCCGCAGAGGGGCCGGGATGGAGATCCGTCCCTGCTTGTCCGGGATCTCGTCGCTCGCCCCCGAGAGGAAGACCCGGAGATAGTCCCGTGCCTGCTTGCTCGTGACGGGAGCCTGACGGATCTGGTCGTACATGCGTCGGAACTCGTCCATGGGCAGGAGGAAGAGGCAGTGCTCCTGCCCTCTGGTCATCACCAGCCCGGGCGCGAGCTGGCTGCGGAACTTCGCGGGGAGGATGAGGCGCCCCTTGTCGTCCAGCCGGGGTGTGTAGGTGCCGAGAAGCAGGCTCGGGGAACCGCTGAACAGCTCGCTCATCCGCCGTGCCCTCCCCTCCTGCTCCCACTTCCTCCACAGTACTCCACATGCCTCCACGAAGCCCGGGATATCGCCGCCACTTCACCCCTCTTCGCACAATCTCCGCAGGTCAGACGGTGGAGGACACAGTGGGGCGCCTGGCCCCGGCACCACCGGCACCCGCGTCGTTTCCTCACGTTCGCCCGGCTCGTCCGCACCGCTCGAGGCGTCCTCGAGCATTTCGCGATCCGGACGGGGAGGAGAGTGGGGACAATGGTCAACTAGGCTTGCGAGTCCGCACACCGAGCGTGGCCAACGGAGGTTTCTCGTGCTCACCGACTACACCTCTCCCCCGTCCCGTGACGGCCTCGATCCTCTCGGCGAGCTCGTCGAGGCGACCGGTCGGATCCGCTCCCGGATCGAGTCGGTGATCTCCGGACGACCGGAGCTCGTCCACCTCACGGTCGCGGTGCTCCTCGCGGAGGGCCACCTCCTGCTCGAGGACGTGCCCGGAGTCGGCAAGACGACGCTCGCCAAGGCGCTCGCACGCACCATCGACTGCCACGTCGGACGCATCCAGTTCACGCCCGACCTGCTCCCGAGCGACCTCACGGGCGTCAACATCTACCGGACGCAGACGCACGACTTCGAGTTCCGCCCCGGACCCGTCTTCTCCAACATCGTGATCGGCGACGAGATCAACCGTGCGTCGCCCAAGACGCAGTCGGCCCTCCTGGAGTGCATGGAGGAGGGGCAGACGACGGTCGACGGCACGACCCACCCCCTCCCCCGCCCTTTCCTCGTGGTCGCGACGCAGAACCCGGTCGAGATGGAGGGGACCTATCCCCTGCCCGAGGCGCAGCGCGACCGCTTCATGGCGCGCCTCACGGTCGGCTACCCGGACGTCGAGGCCGAGCTCGAGATGCTCGACCGCCAGGAGTCGGACACCCCGCTCGAGCACATCGACCCCGTCGTGGACGGACCGACGATCCTGCGCTTCGCGCAGGTCGCCCGCTCGGTCTACGCGTCGCCCGCCGTCAAGAGGTACGTGCTCGCCCTGGTCACCCAGACGCGCGAGCACCCCGGGCTCAAGCTCGGCGCCTCGCCCCGCACGTCGCTCCAGCTGCTCCGCGCAGCCAAGGCGGTCGCAGCCATGGCAGGCCGTGACCACGTCCTGCCGGACGACGTCCAGCTGCTCGCCCCGCCCGTGCTCGCGCACCGGCTGATCCTGTCCACCGAGTCCCGCCTGGCCGGCCACACCGCCGCCCACGTCGTGACCTCGATCGTCGAGCGGACACCCATCCCCGCCTACACGTCGACGGACAGCCGCTGACATGCCGGGCGCCCGCACGCCACCCCGGCGCCCGCGAGGCCTCGCCCGGGTCCGGCCCACCGTCCGGGGCAACGCCGTCCTCGGCGCAAGCGTCGTGCTGATCGCCGTCGGATCGGCCCTGGGGTTGCGCGACGTCGTGGGGCTCGGGGCCGCCGGGGCCCTCGCGGTCCTCTCGTCCTGGGTGTGGATGGCCGTGCGTCGCATCGACCGCGGCCGCGGTGCCCTCCAGGTCGGCCGCAAGGTCGAGCCCGACCCGGCGGTGCGCGGGAACCAGGTCACCACCCGGCTCGTCGTCGCCCCCGTCCAGCCGACCGCGACCGCGCTCGGGCGGCTCGCCCGCCTGCAGATCAGCGAGCAGGCCGCCGGGGAGCTCTGCGAGCAGGACGCGCTGCGCGCACAGGTCGTGACGCATCCGGACCGGATCGCGGTGCGCTACCGCCTGCGCCCCCAGCACCGCGGACGCTGGGCGCTCGGGCCCGTGCTGACGAGCCGTGTCGACGTGTTCGGCCTCGTGCGGGCGGCCCAGCCCCTGGGCGCTCCGAGCACCGTCACCGTGTGGCCCCGCACGACCGAGCTCTCGGTGCGCGGGGCGCGCGCCTTCGGAGAGTTCGCGCGATCGGCCCACGGCGCGCGGACGTCGTCGAGCGACGACAGCGTGCTGCGTGACTACGTCGCAGGTGACGACCCCCGCCGTGTGCACTGGGCGACCGCCGCCCGGCGTGGACAGCTCATGGTGCGCACCGACGAGAGCGCCGGGATGCCGCCCGTGACCGTGCTCCTCGACCGCTCGACCCTTCCCCCGCCGGGGACTGCGCGCTCCACGTCGGCGGCCGAGGACGGGGAGTGGGCCGTCGAGGCCGCCGCGTCCGTCGGGATCTCGTTGCTGGCCGCCGGCCACCCCGTCCGCCTCGTCGCCTCGACGGGCGCTCCCGCGGTCGAGGCGATCCCGTACTCGCCCGGGCGCCGCTCCGAGGGCACGGCCCAGCTCCTCGACCAGACGGTCGACCTCCAGGGGCACACGAGCCGGCGCGACGCCGAGGCCGCGCTCACCGCGACCGCCGACGCGCTGCGCAGCACCAGACGACCCGCGGAGCTGACGGTCGCGATCCTTGCGCCCCTCGGGCCGCTCGCCCGGCAGGCGGTCGCCGCGATGGCGGGCGACGGCAACCACTGGGCGTTCGTCGTCGGACCCGCTGCCTCGCCCGAGCTCGACGAGTCCCTGGGCGCGCTGCGCGCGACGGGCTGGCACGCCGTGCACGTCGACCCGCAGCGCACATCGATCGACCAGGCCTGGGACAGGCTCATGGAGGAGCACCGGTGACCACCCCGACCGTCAGCACCCGGCGCGCCGACCTGTCGCGGACCGCGGCCACCACCGTCCTGGTCCTCGTCGCGACCGTCGCGTCCTTCCACGCCCTGACCGTGCTGATCGGGCCCGGGCCGTGGACCCGCACCGGCACCTCCTTCCTGCTGGTCCTCGGACTGGTCACCTGGGTCACCCGCGCTCTCCTCGAGACGCGACCCTCCACGTCGGTGTCACGCACGCGCTCGCTCGTCCCCACTCTCGCGGGCCTGCTCGTCGGCGCCTGGGGGTTGCTGGCTCTCTTCGGAGGGGTCACGTCCCGAGGGATCGACCTGGCGATCAGCAGCGCGAGCCTCGACAGGGTGCTCGCTCGCTTCGCGGCCGGTCGACAGCTCATCGCCACCGAGACCTCACCGATCGAACCGTCGTTCCCCCTCGTCCTCATCGCGGTGGGCGGTGCCGCGCTCGTCTTCCTCCTGACCGACCTGATCGCGGGTGGTCTCCGGCTGCCCGCCGCCGCCGGCCTGCCCCTCCTGGCCCTGTGGATCCCTCCGCTGGTCATCGAGGGCTCGGTCCCGCCCGCCGTCTTCGTCGTCACGGTCACGGCGCTGCTCCTGCTCGTCGCCGTCGACAACCCGCACCGGGCCGTCCGCCGGACCACGACCTCGGCCACGACCGTCCGGTCCGCAGACCGGGCCACCCGTGCTCTGCGCGCGAGCACCACGCTCGCCGCAACCCTCGCGATCGCCCTCGTCGCCCTCGTCGCGGGATCCGCCGCCGGTGCGCTCCCTCAGATCGTCCGGTCGCCGTGGACCGCCTTCTTCACGAGCGCGGGCCCCACCGTCCGTCTGGCCAGCGACCTCGACATGGAGAGCAACCTCAAGGCCCGCTCGGAAGAGGTCGCCCTCACCTACGAGTTCCCCGAGGACCGGGCCAACGACACCAGCAGCACGGACGTCGGTCCCCTGCGGATGTTCACCCTGACCGGGTTCGACGGGCGCAACTGGCGACGCGGCGACGCCCGGCAGGGCCCCCAGGTCGAGGAGTCGAACATCCTGTGGCCCGACGGCGGGGGGATCAGCGGCGGCGGCGAGCCTCGCCAGGTCGACGTCACGCTCCGGACCCTGCGAGACGAACGGCTCGTCCTGCCGACCGAGCCTCGAACGATCACCGCCCCGGGCGAGTGGTTCTACGACGACGCCCGCGACGAGGTGACGGGCAACGAGGCGACCGAGCCGGGGATGGAGTACTCCTTCGTCGTCCACCCGCGCGACCTGACCGCCCAGGCGCTGCGCACCAGCGAAGGTGGTGACCTCGACGACCCGAACCTGCTCGAGGTCCCGGCCTCGTCCCACCAGGAGGACATCCGCTCCCTCGCCACCGAGATCACCGCGGACACGAGCAACCGTTACGACGCGGCCGTCGCGCTGCAGTCCTACTTCCGTGACGGGAGCCGGTTCACCTACTCGACAGAAGTCCCTGACGGTCAGACCGACGACACGGTGTGGAACTTCCTGCAGGACCGTCAGGGCTACTGCGTGCAGTTCGCGACCTCGATGACGATGATGGCCCGATCCATCGGGATCCCCGCGCGCATGGCCGTCGGCTTCCTGCCCGGCGAACGGACGAGCGACAACCTCTTCGAGGTCACGGGCAAGGACTCGCACGCATGGCCCGAGCTCTACTTCCCCGGTCAGGGCTGGGTCCGCTTCGAGCCCACCCCAGCCGTCCAGGCGGGCCCGGTCCCCTCCTGGGCCGACCCTCTCCTCGCCTCGAACAACGCGCCGGCGCCGGCTGACCCCGGCGATGTCCCGACGAACGCCGCGACCCCGAACGCGCCCATCACCACGGCGCCCACGACCGGACCGGCTCCCGACGTCAACGGTGGGACCGGTGCTGCCCAGGAGGGTGGGCAGCGGACCTGGATCATCGGTGGGAGCGCGCTGGTCGTGCTGCTGGTGCTGTCGGCGCTCGCGTGGCTGATCGCGCGCCGTCGTACTGCACCCGACCCCACGCCGGACGTCGAGAGCACCTGGGCGGAACTGACCGAACAGCTCGCAGACCTGGACATCCGCTGGCCTGCCTCGGCGACGCTGCGCAACGTACCAGCGCTCGTGGTCGCTCAGGTGGTCGCCCGCACGGGAAGGCAGCTCCCCGTCGCGACGACGGACGCCCTGGTGACGCTCACGTCAGCCGTCGAGGCCCAGCGATACGCCCGGACCTGGCAGCCTCCCGCTCCGGAGATACTCACCTCGCTGCTCGAGCAGGTGGTCTCCGGTGTCCGCGAGGGACTCAGCGACCGCCCTGCTCACGTCGACGGTCCCAGCGCTCTTCCAGTCGGGTGAGGAAGCCCTGACTGGGAGGTGAGGTCTTGGTCGTTCCGCGGGGCGGGGTGACCTTCCCGTCTCCGTCGACGACGCCCACCGGGCCGCTCGCGCGCTTGCGCGGTGCCGAGAAGGCGAAGGCCACGCCCGCGAACATCACGACGAACCCGGCGACACCGAGCCAGGGGTTGGCTGTCGCCGCACCCACGACCAGGAGAAGGAGTCCACCGACCACGCCGATCCCGGCCGCGACGTAGCGCAGACCGGACTTGCGGGGCGTGGACTGAAGCGTTGTCGCCAACCGCGGATCATCCGAGGTCAGCGCTCTTTCCATCTGTTCCAGTACGCGCTGCTCGTACTCAGACAGAGGCATGGGCACCCCCGGGTGTCGGCAGTTGAAGTGTGTCCCTCTCAGGATAGATCGACATCTGCCCTGGTGGTAGTCGAGCGTCGACGGGTGGACGCCGGACCGATGGAATTCACCCCGAAACGGTCACGGATCCGGTCGAGCGTCTCCTCGGCAGCACGCCGCGACCCCGCTTCCTCCTGGACCGCCTCGTCGAGCGTGGGCTGGAGCACCGACGTGCTCCGGGGCTCGAGGTTCTCCGCCCGCACCCCGACGAGCCGCACCGGGAGCCCCCGCCGGTCGACCGACTCCACGAGCTCGCGGGCCACCTGGTGAATCTCCTGCGCGACGTCCGTCGGGGCGCGCAGCGTCCTCGAGCGCGTGAGGGTCCGGAAGTCGGACGTGCGGACCTTGACGCTGACGGTCCGCGCCACGAAGCCCTGGTGCCGTAGCCGCGCGGCGCAGCGGTCGGCGAGCCCCAGCAACGCCGAGCCGATCACCGCGGAGTCGTACAGGTCGTGCTCGAAGGTCGTCTCCGCGCCGATGCTCCGTTCTGCACGCCCGGGCTCGACGGGACGCGGGTCCCTACCCCACGCGAGGTCGTGGAGGTGCGCGCCCGCAGCCTTGCCCACCGCCGCCTGCACGGCCGAGACCTCGGTGTCCGCGAGCTGCGCGACGGTCGTGATGCCCCAGTCGGCGAGCAGCTTCTCGGTCCGTTCCCCCACGCCCCACAGTGCGCCGACCGGAAGGGTCCGCAGGAACGGCACGGTCGCGGCGGCGGGGACGAGCATCATGCCGTCGGGCTTGGCGTGCGTCGAGGCGAGCTTCGCGACGAACTTGGTCGTGGCGATCCCCACCGAGCACGTGATGCCCACCTCTGCGTGCACGCGCTCCCGCAGATCCCTCGCGATCGCGGTGGGCGCCCCGAGCCGACGCCGGGCCCCGCTGACATCGAGGAATGCCTCGTCGATGCTGATCTGCTCGACGAGCGCCGTGACCTCGTGGACGATCTCCATCACCGCACGCGAGGCCTCCTGGTACGCCAGATGGTCGGGGGGGAGCACGACGGCCTGTGGGCACAGCCTGCGGGCGAGAGCCATGGGCATGGCCGAGTGGACGCCGAAGGCACGCGCCTCGTATGTCGCTGCGAGGACCACGCTGCGCTCCGACCCGCCGACGACGACGGGGCGCCCGACCAGCTCGGGACGGCGGCGAAGCTCGACCGAGGCGAAGAAGGCGTCCATGTCGACGTGCAGGACGGAGCACCCTGTCTCATCCGTCCCCCAGTCCCGGTGCGCCTGGGCAGAACGCGGGCCGCGGCTCACAGGACGCCCGCCCGGTCGAGAGCACGCCGGCTCGTCACGAGGCCACGACCCGGAGCGTGGGATGTCGGACGAACCCGGCGTCCGGGTCGATGATCATCGCGACCTCGTCGCGGAAGTCCTCGGCGCAGACCATGATCTCCTCGGCACGCCGAGGGTCGACCGCGTCGAACCTCCCGGCGTCCACCGCGGCCCGGATCCGGGCCCCGCCCGCGAAGTAGACCGACCATGGCGCGAGTCCGGGCTCGACGACAGCCAGGAGGTCCCAGACCGAGCGGGCTCGAGAGCGCGAGGACGGCTTGCCGCGCAGCGCGACGACCGCCGCGGCAGCGCGCAGCGCACCGAGGTGGGCGTGGACGAACCGCTCTGCGGGGTCCGCTGCGAGGTTCGCTGCGATGATCTCCGCATCAGCGCGCGCGAGGAGCCGAGCGACGTCAGGAGCGACCGCACCCGGCGAGACCCTGTGCTGCGTAGTCATCTCAACACCTCCGAAGTCAACTATCGAACACCTGTTCGACGAAAGTCAATCCGTCCGGGTGGGCGTCGCCTGTCGTCCGGCGCCGACCCGACTGCGCGATGCCCCTACGGTGGACCCATGCCTCGCAAGTCCTCCCGGCGGACGTCCCGTCGCTCCTCAGCATCCACCTCGGCACCCACAGAGCCGTCCACGGCCCCTCGGCGGACTCGAGGAGGCACCCGACCGCGCGGCGCCGAGAGCGTCCACGAGCTCCCTGCAGGCGAGATCCCGACCTCGACCGGGACCGCCGAGCTGGTGCCCGACCCGGACGGCAGCACGGGAGTGACGCTCATGGTCAACGGCGTACCCAGCTCCCACCTGGACCTCGCCGACCCCGGCCTCCTGACGTTCGAGTACATGCAGCAGATGGCCGCGGTCCTGGGTGCCCTGCCGGCCGGGCCGCTGCGCGTCGTGCACCTGGGCGCCGCAGGGTGCACGCTCGCGCGCTACGTCGAGCACGAACGACCGGACTCGCGCCAGATCGCGGTGGACCTCGACGCCGACCTCGTCGCCCGCGTTCGCGAGTGGTTCGCCCTTCCCCGCGCACCCCGGCTCCGCCTGCGCGCCGGAGACGCCCGGGCAGAGCTCGCGACGCTGCCGGACGCGAGCGTCGACGTCGTCGTGCGCGACGTCTTCGCGGGCGACACCACCCCGGCGCACGTCACGACCGTCGGCTTCGTCCGCGAGGCGCTGCGCGTCCTGCGCCCTGGCGGGGTCTACCTCGCCAACTGCGCGGACCGTCCGCCGCTCGCGCTGGTGCGCAGGGAGCTCGCGACGGCGGTCGCGGCGCTCGGCCGGTCCTCGGTGGGCGCCCGTGCGACGGATCAGGTCGGCCTGATCGCCGAACCCGGTCAGCTCAAGGGGCGCCGCTACGGGAACCTCGTCCTCGTCGTCGTGCGACCCGTCGACGACACGGCCTCCGCCGGCGAGGGCCGGGTGGCCCGCGACGACCCCGCCGACGCGCTCGACGAGGCCGCACCGTTCGGGCTCGACGACCCGGGCCTGGCGCGCGCGCTGCGCAGCCTGCCGGTCCCCGCCACGCTGCTCACCGGGGACGAGGTGCGACGCTTCACGGGCACGGCGGTGCCGCTCGAGGACGCCGTCCCGCCGCCCGCGCCCGACGGCGCCACCCACCCGGGTGCGCCCGCCGCGGTCCCGCGCGACGCCGTCGGGCCTGGGACCACATGACAGCGGAGGCCGCACCCCTGCAGGGCGCGGCCTCCGGCTCCGGTTCGCGAGAACCGGGAGAAGATCAGGGAGATCAGAGCGGGCGGACGTTCTCCGCCTGCGGGCCCTTGGGCCCTTGGGTGATCTCGAACTCGACTCGCTGAGCCTCCTCGAGCGACCGGTAGCCCTGGGCCTCGATCGCCGAGTAGTGGACGAAGACGTCGGCTCCGCCGTCGTCCTGGGCGATGAACCCATAGCCCTTCTCAGCGTTGAACCACTTCACAGAACCCTGCGCCATGCTGTTCCTCGTACCTTCTGTCCAACCGGGGACATCCGCGAACGGACCCTTCGCCCGTTCATCGAGCCGTCGCAGCCGGACCCGCGACCGCTCCGCGTGGTTCCGGTCGTGGCGACCGCCGGCTGGACAGGCACGACCCCGGGCGGACCGGGATCCTGCTGCGTCGACACCGGTTCACGCGAAGGCATGTCTCGAGCACGTCACTGCAACGAGACCTAGTTTTGCACGGTCAAGGTGAGGTTCGCCACGTCAAACGCCGGGAAATACCGTGATTCGTCCCCACAACCTCCGCAGAACCTCCGCGAGGGCCCGGTCACTCGCCACCCTGCTGGGCGAGGAATCGCTCGAACTCGGCCCCGAGCTCGTCCGCCGTCGGGATGGGAGCGGAGTCCGCGAGCAGGCTCGTGCGGCCCACCGACCGGGCGAACGCGTCGTACTGCTCCTCGAGCGCGCGCACCACGGCCGTGACCTCCTCGGACTCGGCCATCTGCCGCTCGACCTCCTGGACGGCCTCCTGGGAGGCGTCCGCGAGCGCCGCGACGCGCAGGTCGAGACCCGTCGACCGCTGGACGTTCTCGAGGGCGACGACCGCCGCCGGCGGGAACGGCGACTGCGCGAGGTAGTGCGGGACGTGCACCGTGAAGCCCAGGGCGTCGTGCCCCGACTCCCCGAGACGCAGCTCGAGCAGCGCGGCCAACGAGCCCGGGACCTTGACCGTGCCGAACCACGACGTGTGGTCCTCGATCAGCTCGCGCCGGGTCGCGTGCGCGGTCACCGAGAGCGGACGCGTGTGCGGGATGCCCATGGGGATTCCGTGGAAGCCCACGACGAGCGAGACGTCGAACCTGTCCACGAGCTCGCGCAGCGCGGCCACCACGCGCTCCCACTGCAGGTCCGGCTCGATACCGTGCAGGAGCAGGAAGCCCGTCCCCTCGGCGTCGCGCACGTGGTCGATCGCGAGGAACGGCTCGTCGTACGAGGCCCACCGGTCCGCGTCGAAGACCATCGTCACGCGCTTCGAGCGGTAGTCGAGGAGCTGGTCCACGTCGAACGTGACCAGGCGCGTGACCTCGAACTCCTCGAGCAGGTGATCGACCGCGAGGTCGCCGGCCGTGCCGGCGTCCACGAACCCGCGCACCGAGTGCAGCAGGACCGGGCCGACCGCGCGGAGCGAGGCCCCCTCCTGTGCATGCGTCGCCGCGGGCAGGACGCGCGCCACCGCGGCCTCGTCCACCTCGTAGATCCCTCGTGGGTCCAACACCAGCTGCTCCTCCGTCGTCGTGCGATCCGTACCGCCCGCCCCGGGCGAGGAGCCGTATGGACCGTCCCGGTCCACGCAGCCCGCTCGCCGGCGGTTCGATCAGGACAACACCACGCACCGTCGGAACCTTCCCGGGCCGGGACCTCGGTCCCGACGGCGGGCGAGCCGTGCCGGCACGGGGCACAGGCACACCGAGGCCGTACCGGCCGGGGCCGTGCCCCGGGTCGGTCAGCGCCCGGGGAGACGCACCACGGTGACGAAGAAGTCGTCGATCTGACGGACCACGTCGATGAAGCGGTCGAAGTCGACCGGCTTGGTCACGTAGGCGTTCGCGTGCAGCGAGTAGGAACGCACGACGTCCTCCTCGGCCTCGGACGTCGTGAGCACGACGACGGGGATCTGGCGGAGGGCCGGGTCCGACTTGAGCTCGCCCAGGACCTCACGACCGTCCATGCGCGGAAGGTTCAGGTCCAGGAGGATCAGGTCCGGGGTCGGCGCGTCCGCGTACTCCCCCTCCTTGCGCAGGAAGGCCATCGCGCTGACGCCGTCGCTGACGACCGAGAGCCGGTTCGTGAGCTTGTGGTCCTCGAACGCCTCGCGCGTCATCAGGACGTCGCCCGGGTCGTCCTCGACCAGCAGGACGTCGATCACCTTGTGCCCGTTGCTCATGCCGTGTGCCCCGCAGTCCGTCGTCCCCAGGTCGCCCCGGTCCTCCGGGGCCACGCCGCGAGCCTAGTCGACGAGCTGCCGCACACGTCGCAGCACGTGGCGGCACGTCGCAGGGCTCCGTCGGCTACGGCGCGTCGTGCGAAGGTCTGGGGGCCGCGGCGGAGGGGTCGTAGGCGTGCGCGATCGTGAACCGGACCGTCGTCCCGCCGCCCTCGGTGGGCTCGAGCCAGATGCGTCCGCCGTGGTACTCCACGATGCGCTTGCACAGCGCGAGGCCGATCCCCGTCCCCTCGTAGACGTCCTTGGGGTGCAGCCGCTGGAAGATGACGAAGACCCGTTCGGCGTACTGCGCGTCGATCCCGATCCCGTTGTCGACCACGCTGAGCTCCCACGCGCGCTCGCTCGCCCGGACCCCGACGTGGACGACGGGGGAACGTTCCGGGTCACGGAACTTGATCGCGTTGCCCACGAGGTTGACGAAGAGCTGTTCGAGCAGGGCCTTCTCGCCCCGGACCGTGGGGAGCGGGTCGTGCGTCACGACCGCGTCCGTCGTGGCGATCTTGTCCTCGAGGTCGGACAGGGCCACCGCGAGCGACTTCTCGAGGTCGACCTGGACCCGTTCGGTCCCGGTCCGTCCGACGCGCGAGAACCCGAGCAGGTCCTGGATCAGCCGCTGCATCCGCTTGGCCCCGTCGACCGCGAACTCGATGTACTGGTCCGCACGGTCGTCGAGCTGTCCGCCGTACCGCTTCTGCAGCAGCTGGGTGAACGACGCGACCTTGCGCAGCGGCTCCTGGAGGTCGTGCGAGGCGACGTAGGCGAACTGCTCCAGGTCGCGGTTCGAGCGTTCGAGCTCCTGGGCCTGGGCCGCGAGCAGCTCGTGGGAGTGCTCGACCTCCTCGTGCGACGCGCGGATCTCGGCGACCTGGCTCACGAGCTCCTGGCGCATGTGCTCGATGTCGATCGCGAGCGCCCCGATCTCGCCCGGTGCGCGGACCGCGACCGGCTGCCGCAGCCGACCGCCGCTGACGACCCGCACCTGGTGCGCGAGCGAGGTCACCGGCTCGGTGATCCATCGCTTGAGCACGCCCCACAGGACCGCGCCCACCAGCAGCGCGGCCAGGACGAGGACCAGGACCGACCCGAAGAGCACCTGCGTCCAGCTCTCGAGCTCCTCGACCTTCTCCGCCCGGACGGACCGCAGGACCGTGATGTAGTCCCCCGTCGCGACCCGGGCGTCGTCGAACAGACGAGCGCCCTCGAGCTTGTCGTCCGTCGTCACGGCCTCCGGGCCGCCGTCCTGCACCTTCTGGACGGACGGCACGGCGTACCCGAGAGCCCACTCGTGGATCGCCGTCGACGCCCTGTCGAGGGCGGCCGCCACCGGAGGTGAGACCGCGAGCACCTCCGACGTCGCCTCGTCGTGGAGGGACACCGACCCGTCCGAGCCGACCGATCGCTCGAACGGCTCGAGGTTGACCTCGACCCCCGTCGCGAGGAAGGCCCGCACGGACGACTCGGCGTCCACGAGCGAGATGTACGCCGTGTCCGCCTGGGTGATGGCCGTGAAGTAGGGGTTGGTCACCTCGTCCTGGATGCGCACGACGTTGAGGAGAGCGACGACCGAGGTCACAAGGACCGCGAGCAGGATCGCCGCGGCGACCACCAGGAGGACACCGAGGCGGCGCCGCAAGGACGCGCCCTGCGGCGCCGTCCCCGCGAGGATCTCGGGCTCCTCCTCGGTGTCCGTGCTCCTTGCCGTCGACTGCCCTGCCGTCACTGCGACCACTCGTCGGAGTCCGCGAGGGTCGCGGTCCGCTCGCCGCGGGCCGCCTGGTCGGGCCCGCCCCAGCCGACCACGAGGACCGCCGCGTCGTCGGCCAGAGGACCGCCGTGCAGGTCGCGGACACGGCGGAAGACCCGCTCGACGAGCCCCTCGCCCCCGTGCGTGATCTCCGTGTCGACCGCAGCGAGGAGCCCCGCGACCCCCAGCCGCTCCCTGCGTCCCGGAGCACCGGTGACGAACCCCGTCCCGGGGACCGCCGGATCCTCCGCCAGCGTCGCCTCGATGAGTCCGTCGGTGTAGAGCATGAGTGCCCAGGGCGCCTCGAGCTCCACGTGCTCGGCGCGCCAGCCCCCGCCCACGGGGATGCCGAGCGCCCGCCCGCGCGACGTCGTCGGGAGCTCCGAGCAGGAGTCCTGCAGGAGCAGCGGTGGCATGTGCCCCGCGAGATAGAGATCGACCCCGGACCGGTCGGCGGAGATGACGACCTGGCACAGCGTGACGAACACCTCGGGGCGGGCGCGCTCGGGCACCAGTACCCGCTCGACGAGCGGCAGGATCTGGTCGGGGGCGACGTCCGACAGGACGAGCGTGCGCCACGCCGTGCGCAGCGTCGCACCGAGGGCCGCCTCGTCGGGTCCGTGCCCCGCGACGTCTCCGATCAAGCACAGGACGCTCCCGTCGCTGCGCTCGACCGCGTCGTAGAAGTCCCCGCCGAGCAGCCCGTTGCCTCCGGGGATGTAGCCGACCATCACGGCGATCCGCTCGTCCGACACGAGCGCCTTGGGCAGGAGGGCACGCTCGAGGCGCGCGGTCTCCGCAGCCCGGACCTCGCTGCGGTACAGCGCACGCTGCTGCTCCTTGGAGCGGCGACGCTGCACCGCATACCGGACCGAGCGGCCGAGGAGGTCGCCGTCGACCTCTCCTTTGACCAGGTAGTCGTCGGCGCCGGCCGCCACGGCCTGGACCCCGAGGTCGATCCCGGTGTGCCCGGTCAGGACCACGAGGGCCGGCGGGCTGGGTCGCGACTGCAGCCGTTCGACCGCGGACAGACCCACGGCGTCGGGCAGACCGAGGTCCAGGAGGATGCAGTGCACGTCGTGCTGCCCGAGCTTCTCCAGGGCCTCGTCGAGTGCGGTCGCCCGGTGCAGCTCGACGTTGACGCTCGCGTCCTCGAGCAGCTCCTCAACGAGGATCGCGTCCCCGTCGTCGTCCTCGACGAGCAGGACGCGCAGCAGGTCCTCGGGCGAGAGGACGGCGGGGGCCCCGTCCTGAGCACGGGGCGGCACAGGGTCAGTCACCACGACGTGCACTCCCCACTCTCGCCATGGTTCCCGATCGTAGAGGACAGCGCTGCCTCGCGGTGGGATGCGGGCGCGCCTCCTGCGCCGCTCCGGGGCGGGCACGCCCGGACGAGCGGACCGGTGGCCCCGGACCTGCCCCCGTCCTCCCCCTGTCCGACCTGCCGCCTGTCCCCGGTCCGCGCCTCGGTCGGATGGCCCCCGGGACCGCCCGGATCGGCAATAATGGACGGCTGCATCGCGGGGGTGCGCGAGCGGGCCACGTGGGACCAGAGGACAGGACGGATCAGGGTGCGCGAGACGAGCGACCGGACGAGCGGGACACGGGCTCCGGACGGACAGGTCACGGCCACGCCGGACCACCAGCCCTCCGGACGACAGGAGGAGATCGGCAAGGAACAGCTCGTCGTCGACACGCTCTACGCTCGCCTCGACGAGCTGCGCGCCGCGACCCGGGCCCGACTGGCGGGCGTCCGCCGCGGCGGCCCCTCCGGCTCCCCCCAGAACCGTAGCGAGCGCGACGCGTTCGCAACCCTCTACGAGGACCGGCTCGCGCAGCTCGAGTCCGTCGAGGAGCGCCTGACCTTCGGGCGCCTCGACCTCGACGACGACACCACGCGCTACGTCGGCAGGATCGGCCTGTCCGACGAGGACCACGCCTCGATCCTCACCGACTGGCGGGCTCCCGCCGCCCAGGCGTTCTACCGGGCGACCGCGGCACACCCCGACGGGGTGCGGCGCCGTCGGCACCTCGTGACCAGGGGACGCAGCGTGACCGGGCTCGAGGACGAGGTCCTCGACCTGTCCTCGGACGCCGCCTCGCAGTCCTCGCTCTCGGGCGAGGGAGCCCTGCTCGCCGCCATGGCGGCCGGCCGGACGAGCCGCATGGGCGACATCGTCGCGACGATCCAGGCCGAGCAGGACGCGATCATCCGCTCGGAGCTCGCGGGCGCCCTGGTGGTCCAGGGCGGGCCGGGCACCGGCAAGACGGCCGTCGCGCTGCACCGCGCGGCCTACCTCCTGTACGCCCACCGCCGCCTGCTCGAGCGCTCGGGCGTCCTGCTGGTCGGCCCCAGCCTGTCCTTCCTGCACTACATCGACCAGGTCCTGCCCTCGCTCGGCGAGACCGGCGTCGTGAGCACCACGATCGCCGAGCTGCTCCCGGGACTCGTCGCCGACGGCGAGGAGTCCCCCGAGGTGGCCCGCATCAAGGGCCGCGCGTCCTGGGCCAGGATCGTCCAGCGGGCCGTCCGCGCGCGCCAGCGCGTGCCTGCCGCGGACCAGCACCTGCGCATCGACGGGCACGACCTGGTGGTCCGCCGCTCCGACGTGCGCGACGCGATCGCCAAGGCCCACCGCACCCACAAGCCGCACAACCTCGCCCGCGTCCCGTTCGTGCGCGAGATGCTGGGCCGGCTCGCCGACCAGTACCTCGCCGAGCTCGGCGGGCCGGTCGCTCCTGAGGAGCGGGCCGAGGTGATCGACGACCTGCGTCGGCAGCGCGAGATCCGGATCGCGCTCAACCTCGCCTGGATGCCGCTCACGCCCGAGCGCCTGATCGAGGACCTGTTCATCAAGCCGCACCGCCTCGCCGAGGCGGCACCCGACATGTCACGCGCGGACCGAGCGGCCCTCGCACGCCCCCAGGGCTCACCCTGGACGCCCGCGGACGTGCCGCTCCTCGACGAGGCCGCCGAGCTCCTGGGCGAGGACGACCAGGCTGCCCGCGCCCAGGCCAAGGCCGAGGCAGCGGACCGCGCGGCGAACCTCGAGTACGCGCGCCAGGTGCTCGAGTCCTCGGGAGCAGGGGGCGGGATCGTGGGGGCGGAGATCCTCGCGGACCGCTTCGGCGGCGGCGGCTCGCGCCTGACCACGGCCGAGCGCGCTGCCCAGGACCGCACGTGGACGTACGCGCACGTCGTGGTCGACGAGGCCCAGGAGCTCTCCGCGATGGCGTGGCGCGCCCTGGTGCGCCGCTGCCCCACACGGTCCATGACGATCGTCGGCGACGTCGCCCAGACGTCCTCGCTCGCGGGTGCGCGGTCGTGGTCGAGCATGCTCGACCCTTTGCTGCGAGACGCGTGGCGGCAGGCGACCCTGACCGTCAACTACCGCACGCCCACCCAGATCGCCGACACCGCGCAGCGGTTCGCGGCCGCGTCGGGCCTCCCGACGTCGTCGCTCACCTCGGCGCGCGACGTCCCGGGAGCCCTCGTGCTGGCCCCCGTCTCCGTTGCCGGGGCCGTGGGACCGGAGGTCGTCGCACGGGTCCGCGCGGCGCTGGCGGAGTTCGTCGGGCCCGACGGCGCAGGCCGGGTCGCCGTGGTCGTCCCGGCCGGGCGCGTGGGCGAGGTGCGCGAGCAGCTGGTCGAGGCGCACGGCTCGACGCCGCTGCTCGCCGGTCCGGCCGCGGCCCTCCCCGGCGCGCTCGCCGCGGCGCTGACGGTCCTGAGCCCCACGCAGAGCAAGGGCCTCGAGTTCGACGCCGTCGTCCTGGTCGAACCGGCCGAGATCCTCGCCGGTACCTCGGGCGCCTCGGACCTGTACGTGGCCATGACGCGACCCACCCAGCGACTCGTCGTCGTGCACGCCCAGCCCCTGCCCGGAGGGTTCGCCGACTGAGGGGGCGCGCGGCGCCGGCCGGGCGGGGTGCCCGGCCGGCGTCGCCGGACCTGTCGTGGGGTGCGCCCGGACGGCGTCCGGCCAGCCGTGCCGGGCGTCCGAAGGACAAGACTCGTTTGGTGCTCATGGCAACTCGGAGCACCATAGGGAGGTGCTACGCGCCCTCTTCCTCGAAAACCTGCACCCACTCGCCACCTCGATCTTCGAGTCCGCCGGCATCGACGTGACCGTGCGATCCGGGGCCATGGACGAGGCCGAGCTGATCGAGGCGCTCCAGGGCGTCAACATCCTCGGCATCCGGTCCAAGACCAACGTGACCGCCCGCGTCATCGAGTCCGCACCGGACCTCGTCGCGATCGGCGCGTTCTGCATCGGCACCAACCAGATCGACCTCAAGGCCGCCGCCTCGCACGGTGTCGCGACGTTCAACGCCCCGTTCTCGAACACCCGGTCGGTCGTGGAGATCGCCCTGGCCGAGATCATCGCGCTGACCCGACGCCTGACCGAGCGCGACCGCGCGCTCCACGACGGCATCTGGGACAAGTCGGCCGAGGGCGCGCACGAGGTCCGTGGCCGCACCCTGGGCATCATCGGCTACGGCAACATCGGGACCCAGCTCTCGGTCGTGGCCGAGGCGCTCGGCATGTCGGTCATCTTCTACGACACGGCCGAGAAGCTCGCGCTGGGCAACGCCCGTCGCATGGACACCCTCGACGAGCTCCTGGAGACCGCCGACGTCGTGACCCTGCACGTGGACGGGCGCGGCGGCAACGCCGGCCTGTTCGGCGAGAAGCAGCTCTCGCGCATGCGCCCGGGCTCGATCCTGCTCAACCTCTCGCGCGGCTTCGTCGTCGACACGGGGGCTCTGCGGGAGGCCATCCTGTCCGGGCACCTGTCCGGCGCGGCGATCGACGTCTTCCCCGAGGAGCCCAAGAAGCGCGGCGACCACTTCGAGTCGGACCTCCGTGGTCTGCCGAACGTGATCCTGACCCCGCACATCGGCGGGTCCACGGAGGAGGCGCAGGAGTCGATCGGCCAGTTCGTCGCCGGCAAGCTCCGTGACTACCTCGCCACGGGCTCGACCACGCTCAGCGTCAACATGCCCGGTCTGGCCCTCGAGCAGAGCACGGGCGTGAGCCGGATCGCGCACCTGCACCGCAACACCCCGGGCGTGCTGGCAGCCGTCAACGCCGTGCTCGCGGAGCACGGCACCAACATCGAGGGTCAGATGCTCGCGACCCGCGGTGAGCTCGGCTACGTGGTGACCGACGTCGGCTCGGAGCTCGAGCCGGCCGCGATCGAGGCGCTGCGCGCGATGGACGCGACCGTCAAGCTGCGGGTGCTGTCCTGACCCGCTAGCTCGAGCCGCTACGACGAAGGGACCGCACCCGTGGGTGCGGTCCCTTCGTCGTCACGGGCGGGCCGGGCAGTGCCCGGCAGCCGCTCAGCCGGACTTGCGGCGGAACGTGCGCTGCACAGGTCCGACGGTCTCCGAACCGTGCACGGTGCCCGTGTTCGAGCCCCCGTCCGCGGTGCGGTGGCTCGCGGCGTTCTTGCGGTCCAGCGCCTCGCGGAACTTCGCCTTCGCGTCCTCGCTGGGCGTGGTCGCTGGTGTCTCGTCCTTCGACGTCGTCATCGGCGGGCCTCCTTGCTCTCGGTGGAACGGGTACGCCTGGGGGCGCTCCCCTGCCCCCAGCCTGGCGTACGCCGATCGGTAACGCCAGCGAATACGACCGGGTACGGTCGAGACATGTCGCACAAAACACCGACGGGCACCGCCGACATGACGTACCGGCGCGCCGGGAGCTCCGGCCTGACCCTGCCTACCCTCTCCCTGGGTCTGTGGCAGAACTTCGGGGACTCCACGCCGTTCGCCGCTCAGCGCGAGCTCGTGCTGCACGCCTACGAGCGGGGTGTCGTCCACTTCGACCTCGCGAACAACTACGGCCCTCCTCCCGGGTCGGCCGAGGCCGGGTTCGGCCGCCTGCTCGCGACGGACCTGCGGGGACACCGTGACGAGCTCCTCCTCTCGACCAAGGCCGGCTACCGCATGGGCCCTGGCCCGTACGGCGAAGGCGGCTCGCGCAAGTACCTGCTGTCCTCGCTCGACGCCTCGCTGCGTCGACTGGGACTCGACCACGTGGACGTCTTCTACTCCCACCGGTTCGACCCCGCGACACCGCTGCGCGAGACGGTCGGCGCCCTCGCCACCGCCGTGGCCTCGGGACGCGCCCGGTACGCCGCGATCTCGTCCTACTCGGCCCGTCGCACCGCGCAGGCCCTCGAGATCGCCGCGGACCTGGGCCTGCCCCTGGTCCTGCACCAGCCGTCCTACTCGATCCTCAACCGCTGGATCGAGGAGCCAGGGCCCGACGGACGGACGCTGCTCGACGTCGCCGGCGACGCGGGAACCGGCCTCATCGTCTTCTCGCCCCTGGCCCAGGGCATGCTGACCGACCGCTACCTCGACGGCGTGCCGGAGGGGTCTCGCGCCGCGCGCGGAGTGTCGCTGCGCACCGAGCTCCTCTCGCCGGAGAACCTCGCCCGGGTCCGCACGCTGCGGGAGATCGCGTCGGGCCGCGGCGAGTCGCTGCCACGGATGGCGCTCGCCTGGACGCTCCGGGACCCGCGGGTGACCTCGGTCCTCGTGGGGGCGCGCACGACGGCCCAGCTCGACGAGAACCTGCGAGCGCTCGACGCCGTCCCGTTCTCCCCCGCGGAGCTCGCGGCGATCGACGCGGTGTCGCTCGAAACGGCCCCGGACGGCACGTCGCGCCCGCTCGACACCGGCATCAACATCTGGGCCGACCGGTCGAGCAGGCTCTGAGCACACTCCGTCCCGTCCCGGTCCGCGCCGACGGAGCACGGGACGCATCGTCCGCGCCGACCAAGCGCGGCACGCGTGGCGCGCGAGCACGGCGCCACGCCCGGCTCAGGCCAGGTGCGAGGCCTCCCCCGCGGGCGCGGGGTCCTGCTCGACGTCGATCCCCTCGGAGCCGTCGCGTCCGCGCACCGCATCCTCCCGAGCCTCGCGCTCGGCGCGCAGCGAGTTGATCGCGGTCTCGAAGTCCTCGAGCGAGTCGAAGGCCTGGTAGACGCTCGCGAAGCGCAGGTAGGCGACCTCGTCGAGCTCGCGCAGCGGGCCGAGGATGGCCAGGCCGATCTCGTAGGCGTCGAGCTCGGCGCTGCCGCCGGCCCGCAGCGACTCCTCGACGCGCTGGGCCAGCACCGCGAGGTCGTCCTCGTTGACCGGTCGCCCCTGGCAGGCCTTGCGCACGCCCGTCACGATCTTCTCCCGGCTGAACGGCTCGGTCACCCCCGAACGCTTGACCACGGACAGGCTCGCGGTCTCGATCGTGGTGAAGCGCCGGTTGCACGCGGGGCACTGGCGGCGACGGCGGATCGATGCCCCGTCGTCGGAGGTCCGTGAGTCGACGACCCGAGAGTCCGCGTGCCGGCAGAACGGACAGTGCATGGGAAAGGTCTCCTGTGCTGGTCGGCCTGGCTCCGGAGCGGCCGCTCCGGAGGTGCGCCCCGAACGTACGTCGCCCGCTCGGCGACATGCAAGGCGCCCCGCCCCGGGCATCGGTCACAAACGGAGAACGGAGGTGGCCGGCAACCGGCCACCTCCGTCGGGACGCCCCCGTCCCCATCTCACGTCCGCGACTCGCCTCGCAGACGTCGACGCAACTGCGGAGACGCGGCAGTGCGCGCCTCCTCCCCACCGACCGACCCCCCAGCCGGGTTGGTGAGGCAGTACTAACTTAGGGGAACCTAAGGGCAGTGCGCAACCCCTGTCTCACACGCAAACCTGCCGAGACGCGGCACCAGAGCCCCGGCGAGCGCTGGCCTGAACCGCCGGAGCAGCCCGTCACCCCTCGCCCACCGGGAGCAGCAGCTGCTGCCCGACCTCGAGACTGGCCGACGAGAGCCCGTTGAGGGCCATCAGCTCGTCGACGACGTCACGCACGTCCCGGTCGCCCCCGGCCAGCGCTGCGGCGTGCTGCCAGAGCGTCTCGCCGGCCTGGACCGCGTGCACCGTGACCTCGCGCGGCTCCCCCGGGCCCGAGGCGAAGGCCTTGCCGCCCCACAGCACGACGAGCGCCATGAGCCCGAGGACGAGCGCCGTCAGGACGACCCGACCGCGGAGCGTGAGACGGAGGGGACCCTCCGACGCCGGCATCGGCACGGACGCCTGACGCCTCGCCGTACGCCACTCGTCCATCGACACCACTGCGCTCATGTCCACTCCTTCGCCAGGGGTGCCCGAACCGCCTTCCCCGGTCGGTTCGAACACCTGTACGTCGAACATCTGTACGATTTCTATCACCGACTGCACGCGTTGTCGAGACATGCTCGAACATGTGTTTGATTCGTGTCGCGTGGTGACCTACCCTGGACCTGTACCGGTCGTCCGATATGTCGGGCCCCTTCGGGGCGCGCGCAGGCGGCCGGGAGCTCTACCAGGAGGAGGCGGCGCCGCTCTCGGCGCACCCTCCGCAGGACAAGGACCGGAACGGCCGAGCAGGGCGGAGACGACGATGGCGGGACGGGTGGCCGACACCACGGGCAGGCTCGCGAAGGTGCACGAGCTCCCCGACCCTGCGACGGGCGGGGACGGGCTCACTGCGCGTCAGCGCCTGGTCCTCGAGACGATCCGGTCGTCGGTCGAGCAGCGCGGCTACCCGCCGAGCATGCGCGAGATCGGCGAGGCCGTCGGCCTGACCAGCCCGTCGAGCGTCAAGCACCAGCTGACGACGCTCGAGCGCAAGGGCTACCTGCGCCGCGACCCGAATCGTCCTCGGGCCATCGAGGTCGTCCAGACCGACGACTCGCGCGGGATCAGGGCTCTGCCAGGCAGCGGCTTCCCGCGCGTGGAGGGCGTGGATCCCGCCGAGGAGTCCCCCGAGCGCCCCACCCCGTCGTACGTCCCCGTCGTGGGGCGCATCGCGGCCGGTGGCCCCATCCTCGCGGAGCAGGTCGTCGAGGACGTGTTCCCGCTGCCCCGCCAGCTCGTGGGCGACGGTGAGCTCTTCCTGCTGCGCGTGTCGGGAGACTCCATGATCGACGCAGCGATCTGCGACGGCGACTGGGTCGTCGTCCGTCGCCAGCCCGTCGCGGAGAACGGTGAGATCGTGGCCGCGATGATCGACGGCGAGGCGACCGTCAAGACCTTCAAGCGCATCGACGGGCACGTGTGGCTCATGCCGCACAACGAGGCGTACCGCCCGCTGTCCGGCGACGACGCGCAGGTCCTCGGCCGCGTCGTCTCGGTCCTGCGCAGCCTCTGACCTGCTCGCCTCTCGACGCCCCTGTTCCTGCACGACGAAGGGGACGGCCGCACCGGCCGTCCCCTTCGTCGTGCCCCGGGCACCGCCTGTCGGCGGTCCTCGGCCCCCTCGCGGGAGTCAGCTCTGGCGCGTCACAGCCCGAAGCTCTTCGCGACCGCGCGCACCGAGTCCGCGGACGAGCGCAGCCCGGCGAGCTCGATGTCGGACAGCGGGACCTCGATCCGCTCCCCGCACCCTCGCCGCTCCAGCAGCGACGGCACGGACAGGCACACGTCGCTGATCCCGTGGAAGTCGTCGAGGAGCGAGGAGACGGGCAGGACGCGGTGCTCGTCGTCGAGGATCGCCTCGATGATGCGGGTGGCGGCGAGCGCGACCGCATAGTTGGTCGCGCCCTTGCCCTCGATGATGCGGTAGGCCGACTGCACGACCTCGTGCGCGATGTCCTCACGCACCTCGGCGGTGAGCGGCCCACGGCCCGTGAGCCCCTGCCAGTCGAGCAGCGGCACGCCGCTGATGGTCGCCGAGCTCCAGAGCGGGATCTCGCTGTCGCCGTGCTCGCCCGCGATGTAGGCGTGGACGTTCTGCACCGCGACACCGCAGTGCTGCGCGACCAGGAAGCGCAGGCGGGAGGAGTCCAGGACAGTCCCGCTGCCGAAGAGCTGGTTGGACGGCAGCCCCGAGTACTTGAGCGCCGCGTACGTCACGACGTCGACCGGGTTGGTCACCATGATGTAGATCGCGTTGGGCGCGACCTCGACGAGCCCCGGCAGGATGTTGCGGACCAGGGAGATGGTCGCCCCCGCGAGGTCCAGGCGCGTCTGCCCGGGCTTCTGCTTGGCGCCCGCGGTGAAGACGACGACGTCGGCGTCGGCGCACACCGCGACGTCGTCGGAGCCCTCGACCTTGGCCATGGGCATGAACTGGATGCCGTGCTGGAGGTCGAGGACCTCGGCCTCCACCTTGGTCTTGTTGATGTCGAGGAGGCTCACGGTGTGAGCGGCCCCTCGCATGAGCGCCGCGTAGGCGAGGGTCGATCCGACGGAACCTGCGCCGACGATCGCGAGCTTGGTGGTACGGGCGGGCACTGTGCCTCCTGGACGTTGTGCGACGGACCTCGAGCCTCCGCCGGACGGAGACCGCGTCCACCGCGTGGACTGCCGGGTCTCAGCCTAGGGCGGAGAGGCGCTCGAGCGCAGAGAGGACGACACGTCGGTCGGTCGTGGTCCAGAAGTCCGGCATCGACTTGGTCAGGTAGGAACCGTAGCGAGCCGTCGCGAGGCGCGGGTCGAGGACGGCGACGACACCGCGGTCCGCGGTCGACCGGATGAGCCGCCCTGCACCCTGGGCGAGCAGCAGCGCCGCATGGTTGGCCGAGACCTGCATGAAGCCGTTGCCCCCCGCGGCCTCCACTGCGCGGGCGCGGGCCGACTTCACCGGGTCGTCGGGCCGGGGGAACGGGATCCGGTCGATGAGCACGAGCTGACAGCTGGGGCCCGGCACGTCCACGCCCTGCCACAACGAGAGCGTGCCGAACAGGCACGTCTGCGGGTCTGCGGCGAACTCCTTGACGAGCGTGGGCAGCTGGTCGTCGCCCTGGCACAGGACCGGGACGTCGAGCCGTTCGCGCATTGCCTCGGCGACCGCGAGCGCCGCGCGCCGCGACGAGAACAGGCCCAGCGTCCGCCCGCCCGCCGCGGTGATGAGGTCGGCGATCTCGTCGAGCTGCCCGTCGGTGGCCGCCTCGCGGCCGGGCTGGGGCAGGTGCTTGGCGATGTAGAGGATGCCCTGCTGGGGGTAGTCGAACGGGCTGCCGACGTCCAGGCCGCTCCAGGTGGCACCGTCGTCGTCGAGCCCGAGCGAGCGGGCAACGGGGTCGAACGTCCCCCCGAGCGCGAGCGTCGCCGACGTGAAGACGCCCGTGCGCTCGGTCAGGAGGTTGGTTCGGATGAGCCCGGCCACCGCGAGCGGCGCGGCGTGCAGCTTGCTCACGCCGTCCCCGCTCCAGCGGCCGTCCTCGCCGGCGCGCGAGCACCACAGGACGTCGTGCCCCGTGGGGTCCTGCGCCATGCGCTCGGCGATCTCGAAGACCTGGAGCATGGTGGCCTGGGCCATCTTCATCCCGGTGTCCGGCTGCGCCTGGGGCCCGCCCGAGGTGTCCGGCTTGAGCGCGCTGAGCACCGTGCGCGCCGCGTCGCGGACCGCCGCGACGGCCGAGCGCGCGTCGTCGGGCAGGCCGTCCGGGAAGCGCTCCGCGGGCAGCGCGGCGACCACGGTCCCGAACGCGCCGATCGCGAGGTCCAGGTCGGTCGTCTGCACTCCCCCGTGGCGACGTGCGAGCCGCGCGGCGTGCTCGATGATGGGCACCGAGAGGTCCGCGGTCGCAGCGGCCGTGACGCGGTCGCTCAGCTCGTGGGCCTCGTCGACGACGACCACCCCGTGCTCGGGCAGGACGCCGGGCGAGCCCGACGCGGCGATACCGAGCATCGCGTGGTTGGTCACCACGACGTCTGCCTCGCGCGCGCTCGTGCGGGCCTGGTCGGGGAAGCAGTCGTCGATGAGCGGGCACTTGGCCCCCAGGCACTCGAGGGCCGTGACCGAGACCTGCCGCCAGGCCTTGTCCGAGACACCGGGCACCAGGTCGTCGCGGTCCCCCGTCGTGGTCTCCTGGGCCCATTCGCGCAACCGCACGACCTGCTCGCCCAGCGCAGCGGCCCCCGAGGCCGCACCCGGGGCCGGGTGCTCCGCGACGCCCGCGCGCTCACCCCCCGTGGGCAGGTCGAACAGCGTGGGCTCGTCGGCCGGGTAGCCCCCCTCGATCTTGTGCTGGCACAGGTAGTTGTGCCAGCCCTTGAGGAGAGCGATGCGGGGCTCGCGCGGGAGCCTGTCCGCGACGGCCTGGGCGACGAGCGGGAGGTCGCGCGTGATGATCTGGCGCTGGAGCGCGAGGGTCGCGGTCGAGACGATGACCCGCTCGTCCTCGCACACCGCATGGCGCACCGCGGGCACGAGGTAGCCGAGCGACTTCCCGGTGCCGGTGCCCGCCTGGACCAGCAGGTGGTCCGGGCCGCCCGAGCCGTCGATCGCGGTCGCGACGCTCACGGCCATCTGGTGCTGGCCCGCGCGGCGTCCGCCGCCGAGGGCACCGACCGCGAGGTCGAGCAGCTCCTCGACGTCAGGGGTCGCAGAGCCCGTGGTCAGGGTGGTGGTGGTCTCCTCGGGCACCCCGGAAGTCTACGGTGACCCTCCGACACGACGGGCCCGCGGCCGGCGAGGGCCGGGCCGCACGAGGCTCCCGCGAGGCGCCCGGAAGAGCGCCAGACCGCGGCCCCCTGGCACGCGCTGGGGCCCGGCTCCTCTGAGCCCGGGCCCCTGCGCGCTCAGGCGCGGACGGCGACGGCGTGGAGCTCGAGCGCGAGCCCCTCGTCGACCCGGGCGAGCAGGCGCGTGCCCGTCTCGACGTGCTCCTCGAGGTCGATCTCGCCCGTGAGGTGCACGCGGTTGACCAGGTCGCCGCGGTGGTAGGGCACCACGAGGTCGACCGAGACGTCGGGCCGCGGCAGCTCGTCGGAGATGAGCTGGAGCAGGTCGTCGATCCCCTGCCCGGTGTGCGCCGAGACCACGATCGTGCGCCGTTCGCGGCCACGGATGCGCGCCACGACGTCGGGGTCGGCGATGTCGACCTTGTTGAGCACGACGACCTCGAGCACCTGGTCGATGCCCGGGATGTCCGCGAGGACGTGCCGGACCGCGGCGATCTGTCCCTCGGGGTCGGGGTGCGACGCGTCGACCACGTGCAGCAGCAGGTCGGCCTGGCCGACCTCCTCGAGCGTCGAGCGGAACGCCTCGACGAGCTGGTGCGGCAGCGCGCGGACGAACCCGACCGTGTCCGCGAGCGTGTAGACGCGCCCGTCCTCGGTCTGCGCGCGCCGCACCGTGGGGTCGAGCGTCGCGAACAGCGCGTTCTCGACGAGCACGCCGGCGCCGGTCAGCGCGTTGAGCAGGCTCGACTTGCCGGCGTTGGTGTACCCGGCGATCGCGACCGACGGGATGGCGTGGCGCTTGCGCGAGGACCGCTTGGTCTCGCGCGCGGGGGCCATCGCCGCGATCTCGCGCCGCAGCTTGGTCATGCGGTCGCGGATACGACGGCGGTCGAGCTCGATCTTGGTCTCACCGGGTCCGCGCGAGCCCATGCCGGCTCCCGCGCCACCGACCTGGCCACCGGCCTGGCGGGACATCGACTCGCCCCAGCCGCGCAGGCGCGGGAGCAGGTACTCGAGCTGGGCGAGCTCGACCTGCGCCTTGCCCTCCCGGGACTTGGCGTGCTGGGCGAAGATGTCGAGGATCAGCGCGGTCCGGTCGACGACCTTGACCTTGACGATGTCCTCGAGCGCACGCCGCTGCGAGGGGGCGAGCTCGCCGTCGATCACGACCGTGTCCGCTCCCGTGGCTGCGACGACCGCGGCCAGCTCGGCGGCCTTGCCCGAGCCCAGGTACGTCCCGGGGTCCGGCTTCTGGCGACGCTGGAGCACGCCGTCGAGCACCTGGGAGCCCGCCGTCTCGGCGAGCGCCGCGAGCTCGCGCAGCGAGACCTCGGCCTCGGCCGCCGCGGCGTCGCCGCTGCCCGTGTAGAGGCCCACAAGCACGACCTTCTCGAGGCGCAGCTGGCGGTACTCGACCTCGGTGACGTCCTCGAGCTCGGTCGAGAGGTTCGCGACCCGTCGCAGCGCGGTGCGCTCGGCGAGCTCGAGCTGCTCGCCGTCGTAGACGGAGTGCTGGGTGCCCCCCTCGGCGCGCGCGGTCCCCGCCCGAGCGAGCACCCGTGCCACGACGTCTCCGGCGATGTCGCGCTCGGGGCGCTCCACGGTCTCCGGTGAGGTCTCGGGGGTGGGGTTCGCAGGGGTCTGGGTCATGGGCCGCCTTTCAGCTGAGGGTCCGGGCCCCGGGTCCGTGTGACCTGGGCCGGTCGACGTCGTCCGGAAGACGTTCCGGTCGGCATGTCGTACAACAAGCGTGGCACGCCGGATCGTCCCGACGCGAACCTATTCGCCGCGAGCGCAGCCTCTCACGCCCTGCGCGGCGCGTGAACCGTCCACCCGGGACGGTCCCGGGCGGGTCTCCCGATAGGATCGACCCTCGTGACGACCACCCCTGACGCGACGCCCGAGCCCTCCCCGGACCACTACTTCACGGCGCAGCCCGCGTCCGCCGAGGAACGTCGGGAGCTCACGGTCCGGCTCGCGGGACGCGAGGTCACGGTCGAGGTCGCGTCGGGCATCTTCTCCCCGGGCCGCCTGGACCTGGGGACCCAGGTCCTCCTGCGGTCCGTCCCGGACCTCCCGCCCGCTGCGTCCGGGCCCGACGGCGCCGCGCACCTCCTCGACCTGGGCTGCGGCTGGGGCCCGGTCGCCCTGAGCATGGCGATCGAGTCGCCCGGCGCGACCGTGTGGGCGGTCGACGTCAACGAGCGGGCTCTCGACCTGGTGCGGCGCAACGCCGCCCGCCTGGGCCTGGAGAACGTGCGCGCGGTCCGCCCCGAGGACGTCCCCGAGGACGTCCGGTTCGCCGCGATCTGGTCCAACCCGCCCATCCGGGTCGGCAAGGAGGTGCTGCACGACATGCTGCTGCACTGGCTGCCGCGCCTCGAGCCCGGCACCGAGGCCTATCTCGTGGTGCAGCGCAACCTGGGCGCCGACTCCCTCATGGCGTGGCTGGACGAGCACCTCGACGACGACCTGTCGGTGAGCAAGCTCGCGAGCGCCAAGGGGTTCCGCGTCCTCGAGGTCACGCGCGCGGGCTGAGCTCGCAGTTCCGGCGCCGCCGTCCGCCCTGCCGACGGGTCCCGCGCCCGACGCGCGCCGAGCACGAGGGTGCGCTCCGCCGTCGGGCCCCTGGGTGCGGTCAGCGCCCGAACGCCGCCAGGTCGATCTCTCCCCCGAACACGATCTCCGCGGGACCGGCCAGCTCGACGCGACCGCCCTCGAGGGCCGTCACGCGCACCGTGCCGCCCGGCACGTCGACCAGCCACACGTCGGGAGACTGCGGGCCCCCCCATGCCCGGACCGCGAGCGCCGCGGCGCACGCGCCCGTGCCGCAGGACTCGGTCTCTCCCACGCCGCGCTCGTGCACGCGCATGCGCAGGCGCCCGACGACGGTCCCGTCGACCGAGACCTCCTCGCCGAGGGGCACGACGAGCTCGACGTTCGTACCGTGCGGGGGCAGCGGCGAGACCACGGGGACCTCGGACAGGTCGGCGGCCTCGAGCTCGGCCTCGTGCGGCAGCGCGAGCACCGTGTGCGGGTTGCCCAGGTCGACGCTCAGCGCGGGCCGGGCGACCTCCCAGCCCTTGACCGCGACCTCGGCGTCGAAGCCCTCGTCGAGGGCCGTGCGCCCGCCCGGCAGGAACCAGGGGCCCATGTCGACCGCGTACCACCCGCCGGCCTCCTTGCGCACGTACTTGACCCCGGCGCGCGTGCCCACGGCGAGCACCCGCGGAGCCGTGGAGGTCGCCGGGCCGTCGGAGGACCCCGCGTCGTCGGTCGCGGTGTGGGTGGGCGTGAGGTCCACGAGCCCCAGGCGCTCGGCGAAGGCCGCGAAGACGCGCACCCCGTTGCCGCACATCTCGGCGATCGAGCCGTCCGCGTTGCGGTAGTCCATGAACCAGATCGCCTCGGGGTCCTCGGCGAGGACCGCCGCGGACTCCGGCACGTAGGCCGTGGGGACCAGCCGGATCACCCCGTCACCGCCGATGCCCGCGCGGCGGTCCGTGAGCGCCCGGACCTGCTCGGCGTCGAGGTCTCGGCTCCCCTCGAGGTCCGCGAGCAGGACGAAGTCGTTGCGGGTCCCGTGGCCCTTGGCGAAGCGGGTCGTCGGACGGGGCGGCGGCAGGCTCATGAGCCCAGACTACGGCGCGTCGGACGCTCGTCCGTGCGCGTGTCCAGGGTGCCGTCGTCGCCCGCGCGGACGATCTCCAGGGCGTCGGCCAGGAGCGTGGGCGACTGCGCGTCGAGCCAGTGCACGCGCGGGTCACGACCGAACCAGCCCATCTGCTTGCGGGCCAGCCGGCGCGTGTTCGCGGTGATCTGCTCGCGGGCCCCGTCGGCCGTGATCTCCCCGCGCAGGTGGGCCAGGACCTCGGCGTAGCCGACCGCGCGCTCGGCGGTGCGGCCCAGGTGCGGCGCGAGCGCACGGACCTCGTCGAGCAGTCCCTGCTCCCACATGCGCTCGACCCGACCGGCCACGCGGGCGTCGAGCGTCTCGCGGTCGCAGTCGAGACCGATCTGGACCGCGGGGCGCACGTACTCCTGGCGCGGGAGGTTCGCGGTGAACGGTTCGCCCGTGATCTCGATGACCTCGAGTGCCCGCACGATGCGACGGGTGTTGGCGGGGCCGATCGACGTCGCGGCGCCGGGGTCGAGCCGCGCGAGCTCGGCGTGCAGCGCCCGTGCTCCCTCGCGCTCGGCGCGCGCCTCGAGGCGCGCGCGGACGTCCGGGTCGGTGCCCGGGAAGTTCATCTCGTCGAGCAGTGCCCGCACGTACAGGCCCGAGCCGCCGACGACGACCGCGCGAGCGCCCCGGGCGTCGATCGCGTCGAGGTCCGCGCGGGCCGAGGCCTGGTAGTCGGCGACCGAGGCGTCCTCGCGGGGGTCCAGCACGTCGAGCTGGTGGTGGACGATCCCGCGACGCTCGGCGCCCGGGACCTTCGCGGTCCCCACGTCCATGCCGCGGTAGAGCTGGTAGGCGTCGGCGTTGACGACCTCGGCAGGGGTGAGGGCCTGGGCGAGGTCGAGGGCGAGGTCCGACTTCCCGGTCGCGGTGGGGCCGACGACGGCGACGATGAGCATCCGAGAACCGTACCCGGCGGGCGAGCCCCGGTGCCCCGCCCCGGCTCGGGGCAGGGCTCCGCGCAGGCGGGCTGCCCCTTGTGTCGCCCCTGTCCCTGTGTGGGTGGACCTGCGTAGGCTCCTCGGGTGGCCACCGGCAGACCGGTACGTCACGCTCCGCCCCGCGCTGCCCTGCGCGCCCCACGAGACGACGAGGAATCGAGACATGAGCTTCTTCTCCAAGCCGGACGAGACCCTTCCGCCCGCGAACGCACCGCTCTCGCGGGACCGCATCGAGGCGATCCTCACGAGCAAGGGCTGGAACTACGGCATCGACGACGACGGCGACCTGGGCGGCAGCTGGGACGGCAACGTCTTCTACTTCTTCGTGATGGGGACCAAGGACGAGATCCTGCAGGTCCGCGGCCGGTGGAGCCGCACCCTCTCGGCCGCCGACCAGGCGCAGGTGGCGCTGCTCGCCAACGAGGTCAACCAGAGCAAGATCTGGCCCAAGGTCTACTCGCGCGTCGAGGGGGACCAGCTCGGCGTCTACGCCGAGGTCTCGACGGACCTCGAGTTCGGTGTCGCGGACGACCAGCTCGGGCAGCTCGTCGAGTGCGGTCTGTTCTCCGGCCTCCAGTTCTTCGAGCAGCTCGACGAGCGCTTCCCTGCCCCGGACGCCGGGCCCGCGGACGCGAACGTCTACGTCGAGGACCGCCCGCTTTGACGAGCACGTTCCAGGTCGACCTGCACGGGGTCGTCGACCTCCTGGCACGTCACCTGTACTCGAGCCCCCGCGTCTACCTCCGCGAGCTCCTGCAGAACGGCGTGGACGCCATCACCGCGCGGCGCGGGCTCGCGGGCGAGGACGCGCCCGCGACGATCCGGCTCCGGCCGCTGCCCGACGGCGGGCTCGAGGTCGCCGACTCCGGGGTGGGGCTGACGCTCGCCGAGGCCGGTGAGCTGCTGGCCACGATCGGTCGCAGCTCCAAGCGCGACGTCGAGCTCGGCACGGGCCGCGAGGAGTTCCTGGGCCAGTTCGGGATCGGACTCCTGTCCGCGTTCATGGTCGCCGACGAGATCGAGCTCACGTCGCGCTCGGCGCGCTCCCTGCCCGACGGCGAGGCTCCGGCCCCGGTGCGCTGGCGCGGGTTCGCGGACGGCAGCTACGAGCTGACCGAGGTCGCGGCGGACGACCCCACGGTCCCTGCCGAGCCCGGGAGCATCGTCCGCCTGCGCCCGCGCCGCGACATGGAGCACTGGCTCGCCCCGGCGACCGTCACGGCCCTCGCCCAGGACTTCGGGTCGCTGCTGCCCGTGGACCTCCAGGTCGAGGTGCGCCTCGACCTGGACGACGGCACGCCGGGCCTGCGGGGCCCGTCAGCCGTCGACGGGGACACGCGCACGGTCTGGCGGCGCCTGACCGGCCACGAGCTGCCCTGGCAGGAGCGGCACGCCACCCCTGCCGAGCGCGACGCGGCCCTCACGCGCTACGCCGAGCAGACGCTCGGGTTCACCCCCCTCGCCCGGATCGACCTCGACATCCCCGTCGCGGGCCTGAGCGGGGTCGCGTACGTCCTGCCCGCCGCGGTGTCACCGACGACCCCCTCGAGCCATCGCGTGTATCTCAAGCGCATGCTCCTGGGCACCAAGGTCGACGACCTGCTGCCGCCCTGGGCGTTCTTCGTGCGCTGCGTGCTCGACGCCTCGGCGCTGCGCCCCACCGCGTCGCGCGAGGGGCTCTACGAGGACGAGGTCCTGCTCGCGACGCGAGAGGCCCTCGGAGCCCAGGTCCGGGCGTGGGCGCTGGCCACGCTCGCCGAGGACTCCCCCGCGGGCCGCGCGTTCCTGCGGGTGCACCACCTCGCGGTCCGCGCCCTCGCGCTCCAGGACGACGACATGCTGGACCTCGCGGCCCGGGTGCTCCCGTTCGAGACGACCGAGGGCACGGGCACGCTCACGGACCTGCAGGCGGCGCTCCCCGAGGGCGCGCGCCTGCTGTGGACCCCCAGCGTCGAGGAGTTCCGGCGGGTCGCGCCGGTCGCCGCGGCCCAGGGGCTCGGGCTCGTCAACGGCGGGTACGTCTACGACGCAGACCTGCTCGAGCGCATCTCGACCCGCTTCCCCCGGTGGCGGCTGTCACCCGTGACCTCGAGCGACGTGTCCCAGGCGCTGCTGGAGGTCGACCCGCTGCGCGAGCTCGAGATCGCCGGCACGGTGCAGGCGATCGACGCCGCGCTCGCGCCCCAGGACTGCGAGGTGATCGTCCGGGCCTACGAGCCCTCGGTGCTGCCCGCGATGCTCCTGCACGACCGCGACGGCGACCACGAGCGCGAGGCCCGGGCGACGGTCGAGGCCGCCGACGACCTCTGGGGCCAGGTGCTCGCCGAGCTCTCGGGCCCTGCGCGCTCGCGCCAGCTCGTGCTCAACGACACCAACGACACGGTCCGTTCCCTCCTCGCGACCACGGACCCGCAGGTCCGTGAGGCGGGTGCCCAGTCGCTCTACGTCACGGCCCTGCTCCTGTCCGGACGACCCCTGCGGTCCTCCGAGGCGACCCTCATGAACGGTTCGCTCGCGGTCCTGCTCGACCGCGCGCTGCGCCCCGGCACCACCCCCCTGGAGGAGAACCGATGACCCGCTCGGTCCACGAGGCCAACGCAGCCCTGTCCCGCATCCGCGACCTGCCCTACGGGATCGCCCGGAGCACCGCGGCGGCCGGCGAGCTCGACGAGATCACGGCGAACGGCCCGGTCGAGGCTCGCGCCTACGCGCTGTTCGTCCTCGTCGAGTCCTACGTGTGGGGCAACGAGGTCACCAAGGCCTACCTGCCGTTCACCCAGCTCCTGCGGTGGTGGGACGAGCACCCCGAGCACTTCGACGAGCAGGATGCGCACTCGCTCTTCTGGTCGTTCAAGTGGATGGTCGGCAACCTCATGGACTTCCCGGCCGTCCCGGCCGCGCAGATCGACCGCACGCTCGACGACATGGAGCGCCGGTACGCGGTCGCGGGCAACGGCATGAACGCCGTGACCATGTCCCGCTTCCAGTGGGAGCGTTCGCGCGGGACGCAGGCCGTCGCGGCCGCGTACGAGGCGTGGGTCGCCACGCCGCGCGACGACTTCTCCCAGTGCGAGGCCTGCGAGCCCGGAGACCGTGCCGCCTATCTGTTCGACGTCGGTCGCACCGACGAGGGGGTCCGCCTCCTCGAGACCGTGCTGGCCGGGTCGCCCGAGTGCGCCACCGAGCCGGGCGACATGCTCTCCCACCTCCAGCTCGCCTACCTCGAGCAGGGACGAGCGGACAAGGCCGCGACCACCCACCGCCGAGGTCTGCGGCACCTCGACAACGGCGTGGCGATGACCGGCCCCCAGGGACGGCACATCGAGTTCCTGGCGCGGACGGGCAACGCCGAGCGGGCGATCGGTCGCCTCGTGGAGCAGCAGGACAACCTGCTGTCCGCCGACTCCCCGCGGGACCGGTGGTCGTTCCTGCTCAGCGTCGGGACCGCGACCGCGCTGCTGGTGCGCGAGCACGGGGACCGGAGCCTCGCGCTGCGCGAGGTCCCGGCATCGACGGTCGCGGGGCTCGACGCCTGGATCCGTTCGCAGGCGCTCGAGCTCGCGGCGGCCTTCGACGCGCGCAACGGCACGGACACCGCGACGCGGCGGACCGAGGCGGTGTGGGCGAGCACCCCGACCGTCCTGCCCGTGAGCCTGAGCGTGCTGACTGCTCCTTCGGGCGCGGCATCACCGGCCCCCGGGACGGGCCGTGCGGTGCCCGACGACGCCGCGCCCGTGGGCGTCGGGGAGCCCGGGCCGGGCGGCGCACCGACCGCGAGCACTGCCTCGGCCGCTACGGCGCGCACGGGCGGAGGCGCCACGGGCCCCGAGCTCGTCGCCCGCGCGAGCGAGGCAGCAGCGACGGACCCGGCGTCCGCGGCGCTGCTGTACCAGCAGGCAGCGGCGACGTTCGAGGCCCAGGGGCTGCTGGCCGACGCCGGCTTCGCCCTGGCGGAGGCCGCGCAGATCGCCGCTCTCGAGCAGGACCTCGACGGGGCGCTGACCGCGTTCCCGCGCGCCGTGGCCCTGCTGCGCGCGGGCGGGGTCGGGCCGGAGTTCAGGGGCCAGGTCGCGCGGGCCTTCGCCCGGTCGTCGGCCCGCGCGGGAGACCCGCTCGCGGGTCTGGTCGCGGTCGAGAAGGAGCTCGGGGACCTGGGCGGCCCCTTCGGCGCCGCGGCCGGAGGTGCGGGTGCGGCCGGCCACGAGCCCGGTGGCCTCGACGGAACGGGCGACGAGCCGTCGTCTCGCGCGGACGCCAGGTCCCGCGAGCGCCGTGAGCTCTCGGACACACGGGCCCGGCTGCTCGCCTCGACGGGCGAGCACGAGCAGGCGTCGGCAGCAGCCGAGGCCGTCGCCGAGGAGTACGCCCGGGCCGGTGACCTCCCGGGGGCCGCGCACGCGTTCTGGCTCGCCGGGACCACGCGCGCGGAGGCGGGCGACCCGGAGGGCGCCGTCGACGTGCTCGAGTCGGCGGTCGACGGGTTCCGGCTCGCGCGCGACCAGCGGTCGCGGGCGAGCGTGGGCAACGAGCTCGTCGCGATCCTGCACCGACTGGGCCGCGAGGACGCCGCCGCGCAGGTCGCGGCGACGCTGAGCGAGCGCTAGCAAGCGCTCCCGGCCGGTCGGCGACTCACCGACCGGCCGGGGCGCCGACGAACCTCACGACCTCGTACGTGCGGTGCTCGTACTCCCCCACCGACCGCTCGACGACCTCCTCGAACGCGTCGCCCAGGGCGCCGAGCACCTCGCGCTCGACCTCTCGGGCCACGCCGTGCGAGTCCGCCGCCGGGCCGCCCGCGCGAGCGGCGGCGTCGGGCGAGGTGCTCGTCACCACCACGAGGCCCGCACCGGGCTCCTGCGCAAGCGCACGCACCAGGCGGCCGGCCTCGCCCGCAGGTCGGCCGGCCTCGAGCTCGACGACCTCGACCGGTCCGTCCCACCCGGCGGCCGCGAGCGCCAGCAGCCCGACCGACCCGGCGAGCCCGGCGGCGGGCAGCCCCTGCGTACCCGGGGCGGGCGCCCACCCCCACCAGCGCGGCTCGACGCCGACCGCCTCGAGCGCCGGACGCAGGACGCCGTGACGGCCCGCCGTCCCGCGGGCCGCGACGACCACCACGACCACCCGGTCCACGTGCGCTGCGAGGTCCTGGAGCGCACCGAGCACGTGGGCACGCGTGTCCGCGAGCACCACGGCGCTCCCGGCGACACCGGGGACGAGGAGGGGGGTTCCAGGCAGGGCGACGGCACGGACGATCACGCGCGCCACGCTACCCCGCGGGCAGGACGATCCGCGCCGGGCGCAGGTAGGGTGGGCCCATGAGGTTCTTCGGCGGCAGACGGGGACACCATTCCGGGCGAGGGGACCGTCCCGAGCCGGGCGACCGGTCGGGACAGGGCGGCGCGGACGGACAGGGCGGCGACAGCGGCCCGGACGAGGGCGCCCCCGCAGGACCTGACGGCACGGCCGCACCGTCGCTCGACGACGCGGCGCTCCACGCCTCGGTCGAGAGCCTCCTGCTCCGTGAGCTCGGCGGGACCATGATCGCCGACATCGACCACGACCAGATCCCCACCCCCCTGCGACGCGGGCGCGTGCTCGAGTGGATCGCCGACTCCGGGTACAGCTACTTCATCGACGCCGAGGACGACGTCGGCGGGCTGTGGCACGGGCGGCTCTTCTACTTCCTGCTCTTCGGCACGCACCAGGAGATCCTGCAGGTGCGCGGCCAGTGGAACAGGGACATCACGATCGAGCGCCTCGAGGAGATCCTCGAGTTCTGCAACGAGTGGAACGCCGACCGCATCTGGCCCAAGGCCTACACGCGCGTGCGCGACAACGGCATGGTCCACGTCTTCACCGAGGTCACGGTGGACCTGGAGCACGGCGTCAACGACGACCAGCTCGACCAGCTGCTCCAGTGCGGCCTGTCGACCGGGTCCATGTTCTTCGACGCGCTCGACGAGTTCTACCCGGACCCTGCGAGGTCGGCACCATGAGCCCCACCCCCCGCACCAGCTGGCTCGCTCGCCTGTTCGGCAACCACCGGCCCAAGCCCGTGGACGACGTGCCGATCGACGTCGAGCTCCCCACCCCCCTGTCGACACGACGCATCGGCGACTACCTCTCGCGGCGCGGCTACCACTTCCGCATCGACGACGACGGCGACGTCACCGGGACCTGGGACGGCAACCGGTTCTGGTTCCTGCTGCTCGGCGAGCACCAGGAGATCCTCCAGGTCCGCGGTCGCTGGTCCACGACCCTGCCTGTCACCTCACGCCTCGCCGTGCTCCAGGCAGTCAACGACTGGAACCGCGAACGCATCTGGCCCAAGGTCTACGTCCGCGAGGAGAGCCAGGGGCTGGCGCTGTACGCCGAGGTCTCGGTCGACCTCGAACGAGGAGCGACCGACGACCAGCTCGGTCAGGTCGTCTCGTGCGGGCTCGGGACCGCGGTCCAGCTGTTCAACACGATCGGCGGTCAGCTCCCGCCGGTCTGAGACGGCGCCTGTGCGGGGCACGGGCGGCCCGAGGCATTGCCTCGGTGTGCGGGCCCGTCCGACGACGACCCCGCACGCCTGCTCAGGGACGACGCAGGCTCGGCAGTCCCAGGCTGACCGGGCCACCGGCGGCAGGCGCCCCGTGCGAGTGCCCGTGGTCGTCGTCGCCGCCCCCCAGCCGCGTCTTCTCGCGCGCGACCCAGGCGTCGCCCGAGCGCGTGCGGCGCACCGAGTACGTGCCGGTACCACCGATGCCCGTGGCCCCGGCGACGGCCGAGTCGGCGACCAGGTGGTACGGAGCCGACCGGGTGACCTCGACGGTCACCATGTCCCCGGGTCGGGGCAGGCGCGGGTCCAGGTCGTCGGCCAGGCGCGGGTCGTCGGCCAGGACGTCGCCGTCCGAACGACCGGCCATGAGGGTCACGACGTCGTCGGGCACGGCCAGGTGCACCAGACGGTTGTCCGCCGCACGGCCGGTCAGGCGGTGCGTCGCGCCGTCCTTGCGGCCCGACCCCTCGGTCACGAGCACCTCGACCGTGCGCCCGACCTGGCGTGCGGACTCCTCGGCGCTGACCCGGTCCTGGAGCGCCTGGAGCCGTTCGTAGCGCTCCTGGACGACCTCCTTGGGCAGCTGGTCCGGCAACGTCGCGGCCGGGGTCCCCGGTCGCTGGGAGTACTGGAACGTGAAGGCCGACGAGAACCGGGAGGCTTCGACGACGCGCAGCGTCTCGGCGAAGTCCTCCTCGGTCTCGCCCGGGAAGCCCACGATGAGGTCGGTCGTGATCGACGCGTCGGGCATGGCCTCGCGCACGCGGTCGAGGATCCCCAGGAACTTCTCCGACCGGTAGGAGCGGCGCATGGCCCGCAGGATACGGTCCGACCCGGCCTGGAGGGGCATGTGCAGCTGCGGCATGACGTTGGGGGTCTCGGCCATCGCCGCGATCACGTCGTCCGTGAAGGCCGCGGGGTGGGGGGACGTGAAGCGCACGCGCTCGAGGCCCTCGATCTCCCCGCACGCACGCAGCAGCTTGGCGAACGCCCCACGGTCGCCGAACTCGACGCCGTAGCTGTTGACGTTCTGGCCCAGCAGGGTCACCTCGATCGCGCCCTGGTCGACGAGCGCCTGGACCTCGGCCAGGACCTGCCCCGGGCGCCGGTCGCGCTCCTTGCCGCGCAGGTGCGGCACGATGCAGAACGTGCACGTGTTGTTGCACCCGACGCTGATCGACACCCAGCCGGCGTAGACCGACTCTCGCTTGGTGGGCAGCGTCGAGGGGAAGACCTGGAGGGACTCGGCGATCTCGACCTGCGCGGCCTCGTTGTGCCGGGCACGCTCGAGCAGGACGGGCAGGGCGTCGAGGTTGTGCGTGCCGAACACGACGTCGACCCAGGGGGCCTTCTCGACGATGCCGGACCGGTCCTTCTGCGCGAGGCAGCCCCCGACCGCGATCTGCATGCCGGGCCGCTTGGCCTTGATCGACGCGAGCTGCCCGAGGTTCCCGTACAGGCGCGTGGCCGCGTTCTCCCGGACCGCGCACGTGTTGATGACGACGACGTCCGCGCGGTGCGCGGCCTCGTCGGCGGCCTCCGCGCGGGTGTAGCCGGCCTGCTCGAGCATGCCGGCCATGTGCTCGGAGTCGTGCACGTTCATCTGGCAACCCAGGGTGCGGACCATGTAGGTCCGAGGCGCGGCCGCCACGGGCGCGTCGGAGGGACCCGCTACGGGGCTGTCATCGGGGCGCAGGGCGGTGGAGAACATCACCGTCAAGGGTACGGCGCCGCGAGCGCCCGGCCGAAACGCTGGTTCTCCGGCCGCCGGGCATCTGTTGCCCTTCTGTTGCCGAACTGTTGCCGGAAACAGTGGCGTGCGCAACAAATCCCCCCTAGGTTCATGAAATGGACGCGCAACCGAACACCCCGAGCGACGCTGCCGACGCGTCGCCCACCACACCCCTGTCCGCGCCCGCTGGGGCGTCCCGTGACGACGAGCTCGGCGCACCGCTCGTCGAGCTCCGCGGGGTGAACAAGCACTTCGGCGACCTCCACGTCCTCAAGGACGTGGACCTCACGGTGCGACGCGGAGAGGTGCTCGTCGTGATCGGCCCCTCGGGCTCGGGGAAGTCGACGCTGTGCCGGGCCATCAACCGGCTCGAGACGATCGACACGGGCACCATCGTGATCGACGGCGAGCCTCTCCCCGAGGAGGGCAAGGCGCTCGCCCGGCTCCGGTCGGACGTCGGGATGGTCTTCCAGTCGTTCAACCTCTTCGCCCACAAGACGATCCTCGACAACGTGACGCTCGGTCCGCTCAAGGTCCGTCGCATGAAGTCCGCGGACGCCAAGAAGGAGGCGCTGGCCCTGCTGGACCGCGTCGGGATCGGGAACCAGGCCGACAAGATGCCGGCCCAGCTCTCGGGCGGGCAGCAGCAGCGCGTGGCGATCGCCCGGGCGCTGGCCATGCACCCCAAGGTCATGCTCTTCGACGAGCCCACCTCGGCGCTGGACCCCGAGATGATCAACGAGGTCCTCGACGTCATGGTCGCGCTGGCCAAGGAGGGCATGACCATGATCGTCGTGACCCACGAGATGGGCTTCGCGCGCAAGGCGGCGCACCGTGTCGTCTTCATGGCGGACGGGCAGATCGTCGAGGAGGCACCGCCCGAGGAGTTCTTCACGAACCCCCAGAGCCATCGCGCCCAGGACTTCCTGTCCAAGATCCTGACCCACTGACCGCACCGCAGCGACAGCACCAGCACCAGCACCGACCCACCGCCCCCGACCAGCACCTCCCCACGCAGCACAGCACGCCCCACGGATCCCGGCCTCGACGAAGAGTCCGGCGACCACCTGCAAGAACCGACAGCTCGACCGGCCACGAACCAGCCGGACGGAGCGGGTGACCACCAGGTCCCCCGTGACGGCTCGGCACGACGAAGGGGAAGACACCATGCGAGCACGTACCCGAACCGGAGGGCTCCTCGCCCTCACCGCGGCCACCGCCCTGATCCTCGGCGCCTGCAGCGGCGGCACCGACGACTCGGGCGGCGAGACCGACGCCGCGACGTCCGACGGCGGCGGCGAGAAGATCACCATCGGCATCAAGTTCGACCAGCCGGGTCTCGGCTTCAAGGAGGGCGACACGTACACGGGGTTCGACACGGACGTCGCCCGCTACGTCGCCGAGAAGCTGGGCTACTCGGAGGACCAGATCGAGTGGAAGGAAGCTCCGTCGGCCCAGCGCGAGACGCTGCTGAGCACCGACCAGGTCGACATGATCTTCGCGACCTACTCGATCACCGACAAGCGCAAGGAGACCGTCGCGTTCGCCGGTCCGTACTTCGTCGCCGGGCAGGACCTGCTCGTCGCCGAGGACAACACCGACATCAAGGGCCCCGAGGACCTCGAGGGCAAGAACCTCTGCTCGGTCACCGGGTCCACCTCGGCGCAGCGCATCAAGGACGAGTACGCGGCCGGGGTCCAGCTCCTCGAGCAGCCCGGCTACGCCGAGTGCGTCACGGCACTGCTCTCGGGTCAGGTCGACGCGGTCACCACCGACGACATCATCCTGGCCGGCCTCGCGGCGCAGCCCGCGAACAAGGGCAAGGTCAAGGTCGTCGGGGCGCCGTTCTCGACCGAGCGCTACGGCGTCGGGATCCCGCAGAGCAGCGACAAGTGCGAGGACATCAACGCCGCGATCACCGAGATGATCGAGGACGGGTCGTGGGAGGAGGCCATCACGACCAACACCGAGGGCACCGGGTACACCCCGAACGCCTCGGAGAACCCGCCGACGCCGGACGCCTGCGCCTGACAGGTCCGCTGCTGCGCCGGGTGAGCGCGTGCCCCCTGGGGCCGCGTTCGCCCGGCGCAGCACCCGTCCGGTCCGGTCTCGTGCGGCGTCCGCGCCGCACCTCGTGAAGGGTGACCCGTCGTGGGTGACTACCTCTCTCAGTTCTTGCGGCTCTTCGAGTCGTACGACGTCCTGGGCGCGTTCTGGGTCAACATCCAGCTCACGTTCTGGGCGGCGATCCTGGCGCTCGTCATCGGCACCGTGCTCGCGCTCATGCGGATCTCCCCGATCCCGAGCCTGCAGTGGGCTGGTGCCACGTACGTCACGCTGTTCCGCAACACGCCGTTGACGATCATCATGGTGTTCCTGACGCTCGGGGTCTGGGGCCAGCTCAAGATCCAGCTCGCCGACGACTTCCCGTCCAACTTCTTCCGCTTCGCGGTGCTGGGCCTCGCGGTCTACCACGCGGCGTTCGTGTGCGAGGCGATCCGCTCCGGGGTCAACACCGTGCCGATCGGACAGGCCGAGGCAGCCCGCGCGATCGGCCTCTCGTTCCTGCCGGCGGCACGGATCGTGATCCTCCCCCAGGCCTTCCGTGGCTCGGTGGCCCCGCTCGGCAACGTGCTCATCGCCCTCATCAAGAATTCGACCGTCGCCGCCGCGGCCGGCGTCGCGACGGAGACCTCCAGCCTCATGAAGACCATGATCGAGTTCGACTCCGACGTCATCATCGCGATCTTCCTGACGTTCGCGATCGGCTACGTGATCCTCGTGATCCCGGTCGGCCTCGCGACGACCGCGCTCTCGCGCCGTCTGGCGGTGAAGCGATGACCGCCCAGCAGCAGACGGTCCTGTTCGACGCCCCCGGGCCTCGGGGCCGGCGCACCATCCTGTTCGGCAACGTCGTGGGGGCGATCGTGGTCGCGGGCATCGCGGCCTACGCCCTGGTGCTGCTGGGTCGCGAGGGCCAGCTCACCGCGGAGAAGTGGCAGCCGATCTTCACGGCCGACGCCTGGGAGAACTTCTACCTCCCGGGCCTGCTCGACACCCTGCGCGCGGCAGGCGTCGCGATCGTCGGGGCGATCGTGTTCGGTCTGCTCTTCGGCATCGGACGCCTGTCGGCGGTCAAGGCCGTGCGCTGGCTCTCGGGCCTGGTCGTCGAGTTCTTCCGGGCCGTCCCGGTCCTGCTCATGATGATCTTCTTCTGGCTCTTCCTGGCCCAGCTCAAGGTGCCCGACGCACCGTTCATGGCGGTCGTGATCGCCCTGATCCTCTACAACGGGTCCGTGGTCGCCGAGCTGGTCCGCTCGGGGGTCTACGGGCTGCCCAAGGGGCAGGGCGAGGCGGCTCTGGCGGTCGGGCTCACGCGGGGCCAGTCGCTCCGGTCGGTCGAGGTGCCGCAGGCGCTCATCGCGATGCTCCCGGCGCTGGTCTCCCAGCTCGTCGTGGTCCTCAAGGACACCGCGCTCGGCTACATCATCACGTACACCGAGCTCCTCCAGGAGTCGCGTCGCCTCGGATCCGCCTACGGCAACATCCTGCAGTCGCTGCTGATCGCGGCGATCCTGTTCATCACGATCAACTACGTGCTCTCGAAGGTCGCCGAGATCCTGGCGCGGCGCCTGCGGGGTCGGACCGCCGGCCCGGTCCGGGCGGCGACGCCCGGTCTCGCGGTCGGGGCGCGCGGGGCGGCTCCGGTCGGTACTGCGCCGGCCGCACCTCCTGCACCGAAGTGACCGGCACGTAGGTGTTCGGCTCGCTGCGGCCGTCCCGGGTCTCACGACCCGGGACGGCCGCTGCGTGTCCGTCGACCTCGACGTCCCGCGCGAGCGGAGTGCTCCGCGGCCCGACGGCGGGGCTCGTCGTCAGAGGTCGTCGAACCCGCCGTAGGGCTCGACGTCCGCCTCCTCGCCCTCACGGGCGAGCTCTTCGCGGACCAGGGTGAGCGCGAGCCCCGGGCTGTAGCCCTTGCGGGCGAGCATCCCGACGACGCGTCGGGTGCGGACCTCACGGTCGAGGCCGGTGGTCCTGGCAAGGCGCCGCTGGACGAGCTCACGAGCCGCGTCGTGCTCGTCGTCGTCGTCGACCTGGTCGAGGGCGCCCGTCGCGGTCTCGTCGTCGATGCCCTTGCGCCGCAGCTCCTGTGCGATGGCCCGACGGGACAGGCCTCGCTCGCCGTGGCGGGAGCGGACGATCATCCCGGCGTACTCGGCGTCGTCGACCAGCCCGACCTCCTCGAAACGGTCGAGGATCGGTTCGAGGACCTCGGACGGGTATCCCTTGCGGGTCATGGCGTCCATGAGCTGACGGCGGCTCTTGGGGGCTGCCGTGAGCGTCCGGAGGATCGCTTCGCGGGCGTGCTCGGTGAGCTCGGCCCCGGCCAGGGCACCCGACTCCACGCGGTCGGCGATCGTGGGACGCGGCTTGCGTTCCTTGCGTTCCCCCGAGTAGTCGCGGCGCCGGCTAGCGCTCGATCCTCGGCTCGCGGACCGCTCACCGAACCCGCTGCTGCCGAAGCTGCTGCTCTTGCCGCTGGACCTACCACCGCCGAGCCCGGACGAACCGAACCCGGACACCCCCCGCGTCGGCTTCCCTCGGCTCGGGGTGCTGCGGGTGGCGGGCACCCTGCGGTCCGGGGTGCCGCCCGCTGCCCCGGAGACGTCGCCCGCCGTGCCGGAGGCGCCGATGGGCGCGTCCCCCTCCTCACCGGGAAGGGGACGCGCCCACTCGGGCATCTGGTCCAGCGGGTCGTCGACGATCAGAGGACGGCCTTCTTGCCCTTACCGGCCGGGGCCGCCGCAGGGGTGACCGGAGCGACCGCGGGTACCTCGTCCGCGGGGGCGTCGACCTTGGCCCCGACGCCGAGCTTCTCCTTGATGCGCTTCTCGAGCTCGTTGGCGAGGTCCGGGTTGTCGCGCAGGAAGCTGCGTGCGTTCTCCTTGCCCTGGCCGAGCTGGTCCCCGCCGTAGGTGAACCAGGACCCGGACTTGCGCACGAAGCCGTGCTCGACGCCCATGTCGATCAGGCCGCCCTCGCGCGAGATGCCGACGCCGTACAGGATGTCGAACTCGGCCTGCTTGAAGGGCGGGGCCATCTTGTTCTTGACGACCTTGACGCGCGTGCGGTTGCCGACCGCGTCCGTGCCCTCCTTGAGGGTCTCGATGCGGCGGATGTCCAGGCGGATCGAGGCGTAGAACTTCAGGGCCTTGCCACCGGTCGTGGTCTCGGGGGTCCCGAAGAAGACGCCGATCTTCTCGCGGAGCTGGTTGATGAAGATCGCGGTGGTGCCGGACTGGCTCAGGGCACCCGTGAGCTTGCGCAGCGCCTGGGACATGAGGCGCGCCTGGAGGCCGACGTGGCTGTCACCCATCTCGCCCTCGATCTCGGCCTTGGGCACGAGCGCCGCGACCGAGTCGATGACGATGATGTCGATGGCGCCCGAGCGGATCAGCATGTCCGTGATCTCGAGGGCCTGCTCGCCCGTGTCCGGCTGCGAGACGAGCAGCGCGTCGGTGTCGACGCCCAGCTTCTTCGCGTACTCGGGGTCCAGCGCGTGCTCGGCGTCGATGAACGCCGCGATGCCGCCCGCGCGCTGGGCGCTGGCCACGGCGTGGAGCGCGACGGTCGTCTTGCCGCTGGACTCGGGGCCGTAGATCTCCACGACACGGCCGCGCGGGAGGCCGCCGATGCCGAGCGCGATGTCCAGGGCGATCGACCCGGTGGGGATGACCTCGACCGGCGCGCGACCCTCGTCGCCGAGGCGCATCACCGATCCCTTGCCGAAGTTGCGGTCGATCTGTGCGAGGGCGGCTTCGAGCGCCTTCTCGCGGTCTGCGGGTGCGGGCATGTCGGTCACCTTTGCGTGCGGGGCACGGAACCGTGCCGAAGTATGTTCGAGGCCGAAGACCTCAGGAAGCCTGTGTCGTGTCCCGACGGTACGTGCCGCCACTGACACTCGTCGTCCCCCGTGCCCTGCCTGTGGATGACGGGCTGTCGGCGAGTGCTGTGCACAACTCTACCCGAACACCTGTTCGAGAGGCCGTCCTGCGCGGCGTGTCGTCGAGCACGCCCCGCGCGCCCGCCACACGCCCGTCGCGGGCCGCGACGCACCGCTCCCACGACCGGCACGAGCCGTCACCGCCCCGTCGCGGGCCCCGCCCACGCCCTCAGCCCTCCCACGACTCCCCCGGCCGCAGCACGACCGCCCGGGTCTCGGGGGCCCAGCGGTGCACCGCGCCCGCGAACGCGTCCCCCGCGTGGTCCATCCAGCCGCGCGGCAGGTTCTGCCCGCCCGGCGCGTGCAGCGTCCCCCAGTGGACCGGGATCGCGAGCCGCACCCCGACCGCCGCGCACACGCGCGCCGCCTCGGCCGGTCCCAGGTGCCCGCCCGACAACCGCGGCCCCCAGCCCGCCACGGGCACCAGGGCGACGTCGACCGGCCCGCCCGCGAGCGCCGGCAGGTGCACCATGCCGGGGTAGGCCTCGGTGTCGCCGAGCGCCCAGAGGGTCCAGCCGCCCGACTGCACGAGGTGCCCCACCGCGGCGTTGGGTCGGTGCGGCATGGGCCGGTGCCCGTGCACCGCCGGGGTGAGGTGGACGCGGACGTGCGCTCCGACGTCGTGCCAGGAGCCGTGCTCCCCGGCCGCGCCCGGGACCCGGGGACGCCCCGGCACAGCACCCGCGAGCGGGTGCTCGTCGTGCTCGGGGCCGGTGCCGAGCCCCACCCCGGTGAGCCCCTTGGAACGCAGCCAGCGCGCGTTGGCGGGGGCGGTCAGGACCGGCACGTCCCCCAGCAGCCGCAGTGACCCCAGCTCGGCGTGGTCGTGGTGCAGGTGCGAGAGCAGGACCGCGTCGGTGCCCCGCCAGACCTCGGCGGGCCGCACGCCGCGTCGCCGCAGCAGCCCGGCGTGCCGCCTCAGCAGGGGGTCGGTGACGATCCGCACGCGGCCGTCGGGCGTCGCGACGTCGAGCACCGCGCTCGAGTGGCCGAGCCACGTGACCCTCAGCCCGGGGGCCACCCGCTCCTCGGTCATGTCCGGACCCCCAGCTCCTCGAGCCAGCGCACGAGCTCGCGGTGCACCGCCTCGGCACCCACCAGCATGCGCGTCCCGGCCACGTCCTCGCGCGCTCCGTCCGACACCCGCAGGCTCGCGGGGTGCAGCAGGATCGCCTCGTTCTGGGCACCGCCCAGCCCGCCGTGCGAGCCCACGAGCCCCTCGAACGCGTGGACCAGCCCCGCGTCGTCGACGCTCGAGACCAGGAGGAGGTCGCTCGCGTGCTCGAGCGAGGCCGCCCGCAGGAGGTCGGGCGCCGCGCGCGGCCCGTACGCCGCGAGCGGGTCCTCGCCATGGACCTGACCCGAGACCAGGTGTCGGCTGCCCGCCGGGCCGTACGCGACGACGTCGGGCACCTCGCCTTCCGGGGGCCTGTTCTCCTGCACGACCACGACCCCCACGGCCGGGTTCGCGACCAGGCCTGGCACGAGCGCGGGCCAGCGCGCCCGGATCTCGTCGCCCACGAGCCGCTCCGGGGAGCGCGGGAACCACACGAGGCCGAGGTTCCCCGACCCGACGACGGCGACCTCGGGCAGCTCGCCCGCGTCCGCCGGCGCGGCGTCCCGGTCCGGACCGACCAGCACGCGCCCGCCCCGCTCGCTCCGCTCGTCGTGCTCTCCCGCCCCGCCCCGCCCTCCCCGGTCGCGGCCGAGCGCGTTGAGCGCGGTGTTGACCGCGCCCCACGCCTCGGAGTCGGCCCCCGCGGCGGACCGCACCCCGGACGCCCGACGGCGCCGCTCGCCCGGTGCGGGCCGGACCGCCATGAGCCGGCGCACCTCGTCCAGGAACGTGCGGCCCACGACCTGCTCGAACGTCGCGCCGAGCGACTGCCCGTGGTCGGACAGCACCACGACCTCGTAGCGGCGGGGCGCGACCTCGGCGACCTGCTCGAGCAGCCCGACCACCCGGTCCAGCCCCTCGAGCGCCCGCATCGCCTCTGGCCGCAGCGGGCCCGCGTGGTGCGCGATCTCGTCGTAGTCGACGAGGTCCACGAACACCACGGGTGCTCCGCGCACGAGCTGCTCGGCGACGAGCGAGGTGTTGAGGTCGCGCAGCACCACGTTGGAGACCGCACGCAGCACGGGGTAGGCCCCCAGGCGCGAGACGCGGGGCTCCACGTCCCGCACCGCCTGCTGCCACCCCTGGTAGAGCTCCTTGAAGAACTCGCCCACGGTGCCCACGAGCGCCCGGACCAGCACGAACGGGCTCGAGAAGAAGTGGACGAACACCTGCCCGGGCCCCAGGCCCGCGCGGGCGCGGCTCATGACGAGCAGGTTCGTCCCGGCGTCTCCCGAGAACATCGTCGAGACCGCGACCCCACCGCCCGCGAGCAGGCCGCGGCCGTCGCTCATGAGGGCCTCGACCCGCGCCGCGTCGGCGGGGTGGTTGGTCACCACGAGCCGACCCTGCTCGCGGTCCCACCACCGGAACGCGGGCACGTGCTCGCTCGTGCCGTGCAGGAGCCCGGCCTGGCTCGCGGGCGTGGTCGACGGGACGCGCGCCCACCACGTCTCGAGGTCGTGCGTCCCGGCGCTGATCCACCGTGCGAGGTTCGGCGCCAGTCCGGCCTGGACGGCGTGGTCGAACGTCGAGCGCGCGACGCCGTCGAGCTGGACGACCAGGAGGCCCGCGGGACGGGAGCCGGGGACGGGGGCCGGCGGGCTGTCCGACAGGTCAGCAGCGCCCGGCGGCCCGGTCGGGCCGCCGGCCTTGCTCCCTCCCCCGCCCGACGACGCCCGCGCGGCCCGGCGGGCGGCCGTGCGCTGCGCCCGGCGGGCACGCCGCAGCAGGTTGTCGATCACGTAGTCGTTGTCGCTCGCGCCGATCGCCCAGCGGCCGATCGCCATGAAGAACGCCGCCAGGACGAGCACCGCCACGACGCTGCCCCAGTCGTCGGTCTCGAACCCCGGCAGGTACGTGAGCGCGAGCCACGCCACGAGCACCTGGCCCGCGAGCCCCGAGACCAGGGCCCCGACGACGCCCGCGCGCCCGGCGACGACACGCCACAGGGGCCGCAGGACCGCGTCACCGACCCCGACGACGAGCGCCGCGAGGAAGACCGACCACCACGACGTGATCCGCACGCCCGGGACGATCCAGATCGCGAGCCCCAGCCCGGCGGTTGTCGACGCGAGGGACCAGAGGGCTCCCGTCAGGTCGTGCAGCGAGAACGGGAGCCGATGCCTCATGCCGCCATGATGCCGCGCACGACGGGCGGGCGCGCGGGCGGCGCCCGGGTCGGGACCGGGCGTGGCCGTGGTCCCGGCGGCATGTCGCGACAAGGGGCGACGCGCCACGACGTCGACGCGGTACGTTGGGCGGCCAGGGCCCGCAGGCCAGAGCATGCCGCCGTGCCCCGCCCGACGACGCGACGCCCACCAGGAGCCCAGACATGACCCACGAGGCGCCGAAGCCGCTGTCACCCGTCGACCCCGATGCCGTCCGCGGTGACGGCGGGGCCACCGTGGGCTACTGGTCCTCGCTCGTCGTACCGGCGCTCTGGGGTGCGGCGACCCTCGCGGTCCTCCTGCTGGTCGACGTCCCGATACCGAGCTTCTGGGTGATCGCGCTCGGGACCTTCGGCGTCATCGCGACGATCCACCTCGTCGCGACCGTCCGGAATCGTCGGGCTCGCCGACACGCGCTCTGACCTGTCGTCCCGGACGAGCGCGCGCGGGCGGCGCCCGCGGTCCGCGGCCGCACACCCGCCCACCCGGCGACGAGCGCCTACCGCGCGGGCGGCGCCTGGCGGTTCGCGTCCTTGCCCCACCGCTGCGCGTCCGGCACCTCCAACGCGTCGCACAACGCGTGCCACACGTAGCGCGGCTCGACGCCGTCCTCGAGGGCCTGGACCGCGGTGCGGTCGTCCAGGGCGTTGAGCACCTGGTCCCGGGTCAGGGCGCGACCGTAGGCCGATCCGAAGACCTCGTCCACCAGCTGCCAGAACTCTCGATACCGCACGGGGACAGCCTGCCACGTCTCAGGGGGCACGTCCGACGCGGCTCCACCGGCAGGGAGCGGTTGTCGGTGGCAGCGCCCACAATGGCGAGGTGACGTCCCCCGACCCGCTCGCCGGCTTCAGCGCTCCGACCCGCGCATGGTTCGAGGGTGCGTTCGAGCGCCCCACGGCAGCGCAGGCGGGCGCCTGGGAGGCGATCGGCAGCGACCGGCACGCGCTGGTCGTGGCCCCGACCGGCTCGGGCAAGACCCTCGCGGCCTTCCTGTGGTCGCTCGACCGGCTGCTCACGCGTCCCGACGAGCAGCCACCGGGTGGCCTCGCGTCAGGGCCGGACGACGACCGTGCGCAGCGCTGCAAGGTCCTCTACGTCTCACCCCTCAAGGCGCTGGCCGCGGACGTCGAGCGCAACCTGCGCTCGCCGCTCGCGGGCATCCGGCAGGCCGCCGTGCGGCTCGGGACCACGGTCCCGGACGTCGTGGTCGGCACCCGCACGGGCGACACGCCCGCGAGCGAGCGGCGGCGCTTCGGCGTCGCTCCCCCGGACATCCTCATCACGACCCCCGAGTCGCTGTTCCTCGTCCTGACCTCGCAGGCGCGTGCGGGGCTGGCCGGCGTGCAGACCGTCATCATCGACGAGATCCACGCCGTGGCCGGGACCAAGCGTGGGGCGCACCTCGCGGTCTCGCTCGAGCGGCTCGACGCCCTGCTCCCGGTGCCCGCGCAGCGCGTGGGCCTCTCGGCCACTGTCCGACCGGTCGAGGCGGTCGCGACCTTCCTCGCGGGGCACCGCCGGCCGGACGACCAGGGACGCGAGGTCGTCGTCGTGCAGCCTCCCTCGGAGAAGAAGATCGAGGTCGACATCGTCGTCCCGGTCCCCGACCTCTCCGACCTGCGCAGCGCGCCAGGCCCCAGCAGGGCCACCGGGGCCGAGGACCTTGCGCCCCTGCCCGACGGCGAACCCGACCTCTCGGGCCCGGCCACGGCTCGCCCGCCGCGTCCGTCGGTGTGGCCGCACGTCGAGGAGCGCGTCGTGGACCTCGTGGCCGAGCACCGCTCGACGCTCGTCTTCACCAACTCCCGGCGCGGGGCCGAGCGGCTCACGGCCCGCATGAACGAGGTCTGGGCCGAGCGGCAGGGCGAGGACGTGCCGGACGTCGGGACGCTCCAGCCCGCGCAGGTCCTGGCCCAGTCGGGCGCGAGCGCGGGCACCGAGCCCGTGATCGCCCGGGCCCACCACGGCTCCATGAGCCGGGCCGAGCGCACCCGCACCGAGACCGAGCTCAAGGACGGGCGCCTGCCCGCGGTCGTCGCGACGTCCTCGCTCGAGCTGGGCATCGACATGGGCGCGGTGGACCTCGTGGTCCAGGTCGGGGCGCCGCCCTCGGTCGCGAGCGGGCTCCAGCGCATCGGGCGCGCGGGCCACCAGGTGGGTGCGGTGTCCCACGGTGTGGTGTTCCCGACCTTCCGGGGCGACCTGGTGCCCTCGGCGGTGATCGCGGACCGCATGCGCACCGGGCAGATCGAGCACCTGCACGTGCTCTCGAACCCGCTCGACGTCCTCGCGCAGCAGGTCGTGGCCATGGTCGCGCTCGACGACTGGACCGTCGCGGACCTCGCGGCCCTCGTGCGGCGCAGCGCGCCGTACGGCGCCCTGGGCGACGCGACGCTGCACGCCGTGCTGGACATGCTCGCGGGCCGCTACCCCAGCGAGGACTTCGGCGAGCTGCGCGCGCGGATCGTGTGGGACCGGACGTCGGGCCTGCTCAGCGGGCGCCCCGGCGCGCTGCGGCTCGCCGTCACGAGCGGCGGGACCATCCCGGACCGGGGTCTGTACGGCGTGTTCCTCGCGACGGACCCCTCCACGACCGCGGGCCCCGAGGACACCGCCGGGGTGCTCGGCGACGCGCCCGGCGGCGCCGCGACGGGTGCGCGGGCGCGGGGTGGTCGGCGGGTGGGCGAGCTCGACGAGGAGATGGTCTACGAGTCGCGCGTGGGCGACACGTTCACGCTCGGGTCGAGCACGTGGCGCATCGAGGACATCACCCCGGACCGCGTGCTGGTGACTCCCGCGCCGGGCGCGCCCGGGCGCCTGCCGTTCTGGAAGGGCGACTCGCCCGGTCGGCCCGCCGAGCTCGGCCGGGCCGTGGGTGCCTGGGTGCGCGAGCTCGAGTCGCTGGCCGCGACCGGCGGGCCGCTCTCCGAACGCCTGCGCGACGCCGGGCTCGACGCCTGGGCGACCGACAACCTCGTCGCCTACCTCGCGGACCAGCGGGAGGCCACGGGCCGCGTGCCGGACGACCGGACCGTCGTCGTCGAACGCTTCCGCGACGAGCTGGGCGACTGGCGCGTCGTCATCCACTCGCCCTACGGGGCCAAGGTCCACGCGCCGTGGGCGCTCGTCCTGGGCGCTCGGCTGCGCGACCGCTACGGCCTGGACGCCGCGGCCATGCACTCGGACGACGGGATCGTGCTGCGGCTGCCGGACCTGGGCGACGGCGGCTGGGGCGACGAGCCCGGCGGCACGGCCGGACCGGGGGGCGCGGGCTCGCCCGTCGTGACAGCCGAGGACCTGCTCCTCGCCCCCGAGGAGGTCCTCGACGAGGTCCGTGCCGAGCTCGGCGGCTCCATCATGTTCGCCGCGCGCTTCCGCGAGGCGGCGGCCCGCGCCCTGCTGCTCCCCCGGCGCCGCCCCGACAAGCGCCAGCCCCTGTGGCAGCAGCGGCAGCGCTCGGCCCAGCTGCTCTCGGTCGCGAGCGAGTACCCCGAGTTCCCGATCGTCCTGGAGGCCGCGCGCGAGTGCCTCCAGGACGACTTCGACGTCGCCGCGCTGACCGAGCTCATGCGGGACCTGGCCGCGGGCAGGGTCCGGCTGGTCGACGTCACGACCCCGACCCCGTCCCCCTTCGCCCAGTCGCTCCTGTTCGGGTACACGGCCCAGTTCCTGTACGACGGCGACGCTCCCCTCGCCGAGCGCCGCGCGGCCGCGCTCTCGCTCGACCCCACGCTCCTGGCCGAGCTGCTCGGCACCGAGGGCGGGGCCTCGCAGCTCGCGGACCTGCTGGACCCTGAGTCGGTCGAGCGGACCGAGGCCGAGCTCGGCGCCCTGGTGCCGAGCCGCCAGGCGCGGCACGCGGAGGACGTGTGGGACCTGCTGCGCAGGCTCGGCCCGCTCCCGGCCGCGGAGGTCGCGCGCCGCACGCGCGAGGAGGTGCGCGAGGAGGTGCCCGCCTGGCTCACGGGCCTCGAAGGGGCGCGCCGGGTGATCCAGGTGCGTCTGGCCGGCGTGCCCGACGCCGTCGCGCAGCAGTGGGCCGTGGTCGAGGATGCCGGGCGGCTGCGGGACGCGCTGGGGGTCGCCCTGCCCACCGGCATCCCCGAGGTCTTCACCGAGCCGGTCCCCGACCCGCTGGGCGACCTCGTGCGGCGCCACGCCCGCACGCACGGACCGTTCGGGGCACACGAGGTCGCGTCGCGCTTCGGGATCGGCGTCGCGGTCGCCACGGGGGTCCTGCGGCGGCTCGAGGCCGCCCGGGTGCTCGTGTGCGGCCGCCTGCGCCCCGAGTCCCTCGGCGGGACGGGTGAGGAGTGGTGCGACGCCGAGGTCCTGCGCACCCTGCGCCGTCGGTCGCTCGCCGCGCTGCGGGCCGAGGTCGAGCCCGTCGCCCCCGAGGCCCTGGGCGTGTTCCTCCCGCGCTGGCACGGGATCGGCACGCTGCGGGGCACCGACGGGCTGCTGCGGGTCGTCGAGCAGCTCTCGGGGGCTGCGGTCCCCGCCTCGGCGCTCGAGACGCTCGTGCTGCCCGCACGCGTGATCGACTACTCGCCCGCTCTGCTCGACGAGCTGACCACCACGGGCGAGGTCCTGTGGTGCGGGCACTCGTCGCTGCCCGGTGGCAAGGACGGGCTCGTGAGCCTGCACCTCGCCGACGCCGCACCGCTCACCCTTCCCGAGGTGACGCCCCTCGAGGAGGACGGCCCGCTCGACAGCGACCTGCACCGGGCGGTCGTCGACCTGCTCACCGGCTCGGGGGGATTCTTCCTGCCCCGTATCGCCGAGCTCGCGGGCGCGTCCCAGGCGGCGACGCTGGAGGTGCTGTGGGACCTCGTGTGGGCGGGCTGGGTCACCAACGACGGGCTCGGGGCCCTGCGCAGCCGCCTCGGCCCGGGAGGCGGCGCGCACCGCGCACCGCGCGCCCCCGTCCGCGCCCGCCCCCTGTCGCGCGGCCGGTTCGCCTCGCTCGGGGCCGGCTCACCGGGCGCAGCGCGCGGTGAGTCCGACCTGCGCGGTGGCTCGGGCCGGTGGTCGGCGCTCCCCGCGCGCGAGCCCGACCCCACGCGGCGCACGCACGCCCTGACCCGGGTCCTGCTCGACCGTCACGGTGTGCTGACCCGCGGCGCGGCGCCCTCCGAGGGCGTGACGAACTACTTCCGAGGCGTCTACCGCGTCCTGTCGGAGCTCGAGACCACGGGCACCGTCCGGCGCGGCTACTTCGTCGAGCACCTGGGCGGCTCGCAGTTCGCGCTGCCGGGGGCCGTCGACCAGCTCCGCACCGACGCCCAGGACCGCGAGCACGCCGCGGAGTCGGCGGGCCGTCGCGAGCTCTCGGCGCTGCTGCTCGCCGCGACCGACCCGGCCAACCCCTACGGTGCTGCCCTGCCGTGGCCCGAGCCCCGGGTCCCTCACGAGCCGGGGGGTGGGGCGCCCGTCGGCCTCGGGGCGCGGGGCGGGGCCGCGGTAGGCGGCCGGTCGGAGGCGCGCACGTCGGCGACCGCGACCGTGGGGGCCGCGACCGCCCTCGCCGTCGTACCGGGCACCGAGCCCACCCGCACCGTGGCGCGCGCGACCCACCGGCCGGGACGCAAGGTGGGCTCCGTCGTCGTGCTCGCGGGCGGCGACCTGGTCCTGTACGTCGAGCGCGGCGGTCGCTCCCTGATCTCGTTCGGCGACGACTCCGAGACCTCGGCGCGCCGCCTCGCGCTGGCGTGCGCCGAGCTCGCGCGCGCGTCGCGTGCCGGGCTGCTCGGCAAGATGGTCATCGGACGGATCGACGGGATCGACGCCCTCGCCGGAGCGGGCAGCACGGCGTCGCGCGCGTTCGGTGTGACTGCTGCCCTCATGGAGGCGGGCTTCCGTCCCACCCCGCGGGGCCTGCGCGCATGACCGGCCGAGGGGCTCCTGGTGCCTGAGGGCGACGTCGTCAAGGTCACGGCGCAACGCCTCGACGCGGCGCTGCGCGGACGGGCCGTGGAACGTGCCGAGCTGAGGTGGCCCAGCGCAGCGAGCATCGACCTCACGGGCCGGACCGTCGTCGAGGTCCGGCCGTACGCCAAGCACCTCCTGACCCGGTTCGACGACGGCACGACCCTGCACACGCACCTGCGGATGGAGGGACAGTGGCGCGTCGCCCGCACGGGCACGGTCGGAGCCGGCGCGCGCGGCACCGACGTCCGGGCGGTCCTCGCGAACGAGGTGTGGACCTGCGTCGCTGAACGGCTCGGCATGCTCGACGTGGTCCGCACCCGCGACGAGCACGTCTTGCTCGGGCACCTGGGCCCCGACGTCCTCGCGGACGACTTCCTCAGCTCCCCGGACTCCGGCGTCCTGCTCGCGCTCGCACGCCTGCGCGGCGCGGCAGCAGCAGGCGGCTTCCCGGCGCAGGCGACCGCGGGAGGCCCGACGGGCACCGGGTCCCGAGGGCTTCCCCTGGCCGACGCCCTGCTCGACCAGCGCGGGGTCGCCGGGCTCGGCACCATCTACACGGCCGAGAGCCTGTTCGCCCAGGGCCTGTGGCCGTGGACCCAGGTGTCCGACGTCTCCGACCGCGACCTGGAGGCGCTGCTGCGGACCGCGCGCGGCCAGATGCTCCGCAGCGTCGCGGAGGGGGTGGGCACGGTCCGGCGGCACGTCCACGGCAGAGCACGACGGGCGTGCCACCGATGTGGCACGCCCGTCGCTGTCGCCCGGGCGAACGAAGCGCCGTTCGAGCGACCGATCTTCTACTGTCCGAGCTGTCAGAAGCCCTGAGGCTCCGTCAGCCGACCGGCTGAAGGTCCTCGCGCATGCGCCGCGCGCTCTCTGCAGCCGCTCCCCGACCCATGAGCGTGACGGCGAAGTCTGCGGGGATCGTGTCCGGGATCATCAGACCCTCGGCCACGGCGACCCGGTCGCTGACCTCGCGCAGCACCAGCGACATGGGGATGTCGAGGGCCTCGCAGATGGAGCCCAGGAGCTCGGACGACGCTTCCTTCTGACCGCGCTCGACCTCGCTGAGGTACCCCAGGGAGACGCGTGCGGCCGAGGACACCTCTCGCAGGGTGCGGCCCTGTCGCTGGCGAGCGTCTCGCAGCACGTCCCCGATCTCTCGACGAAGAACAATCATCTGGCGGCCCCCTTCCGTGTCCCGTGCGACCGTCGGAGCCTGCCTGGCTCCGGTGGTGGTTCGCTGACCTGTCGTTCCCCGCGCCCCTCGCGTGGGGATCGTCCTACCGTACCCCGCACCCGGGGCAGTCTCATGTGCTGATCTGTTGAATGGCCTCTTGGCGATCACGTGCTGTTCAACGTCGCTCCCACCCAGGTTGTTCCCGCACCACGCCGAAGTCCACACGGTTGCCTGGTGTTCACGAACTCTCCACGTGTTCGCCCGCGCTCGGCCTTGCTCGTCCCACCGGACGGCAAGTTCACCCGGTGATCGTCACCCGTGCCAGGGTGAGGACGTGCCGGCCCGCGGCGTCGCGGACCGTCGCGCGGTCGCCGTCGAGCCGGAGCTCGCGGACCTCGGTGCGTTCGGGCGTCGCGACCGCCACGTAGACGAGTCCCGGGGCCTTGCCGTCCTGGGGATCAGGACCGGCCACCCCGGTCGTGGCGAGGCCGACGTCGGCCCCCAGCACCCGGGCGACCCCCTGGGCCATCTGGCGCGCGACGGCGGGGTCCACCGCACCCCGCTCGGCGAGCAGCGCGCCGTCGACCCCCAGCACGCTCTCCTTCAGGTCCGTCGCGTACGCGACGACCCCACCACGCAGCACCGCGGACGCCCCGGGGACGGCGACCAGGCGGGCGCTCACGAGACCGCCCGTCAGCGACTCCGCGACCGCCAGGGTCCAACCCCGTGCCGTCGCGGCCTCGAGCAGGTCCGCAGCCTCGCGGAGGTCGGACTCGCCCGGGGTGCCCACGACGAGCCGCTCAATCCTGCCCGGACGTGCGGGCCGCGCGCAGCGCGTCCCGGCGCAGGCGCCAGCCCTGGAACGCGTACTCGACACCCGTGACGACCGTGACGACCAGAGCCGCCACCATGGCGATCCAGCCGATCACGGAGATCCACGACGGCAGGTGGTCGAGCGGGAGCAGGAAGATCGAGATCGCCACGGACTGCAGGACCGTCTTGAGCTTGCCGCCGCGCGACGCCGGCATGACGGTGTACTTGAGCACCGCGAACCGCATGAGCGTGATGCCCAGCTCGCGGGCCAGGATGACGATCGTGACCCACCACGGGAGGTCCCCGAGGGCCGACAGCAGGACGAGCGCGGCCCCGATCAGGAGCTTGTCCGCGATGGGGTCGAGCAGCTTGCCGAGATCCGTGACCAGGTTGTACTTCCTGGCCAGGTAGCCGTCCACCCGGTCCGTCGCGGCCGCGAGGACGAACAACCCCGTCGCGACCAGGCGCCAGGTGACCGTGTGCCCGCCGTCGGCGAGCAGAGCCCACGCGAAGAACGGCACCACGGCGATCCGGGCGATAGTGACCGCGTTCGCGGAGTTCCAGGGAGACGGGACGGCTGTGACCACGGGACAAGCCTAGGCGCTCCGGGAGCGGTCGACCGACCACATCCAGAAACCGACCCTTCGGACAAGACCGAACACAACGGGCCGCCAATATCACGCATTCGTCAGATGCGCACGCCGAACGGCTAGGGTCGCAGCGTGACACGCCACGTCCGCGCAGTCCGACGCCGCCGTCGGCTCGGCCAGCTCCTTGCCGCCGGGCTCGTCGCCGGCCTCGTAGCGGCCTCGGGGGCCCTCCTCCTCGACTCCGGTGCGGTGCCCCCGGCCCAGGCGTCGGCGACCCCCGCGCCGGCTCCCGCCGAACCCAGCCCCACGCCCGAGCCGGACACCGTCTTCACGATCGTCGCCGCAGGCGACGTGCTGCCACACCTCCCCGTGCACGCGTCCGCCCGTACGGGGCCCGGCAGGTACGACTTCAGCGCCCTCCTGGCAGGGACCGACGCCTGGGTCTCGGGGGCAGACCTGGCCCTGCGCCACCTCGAGGTGCCGCTCACTGCCCCGGGCCAGCGCCCTGCGGGCTATCCGACGTTCGCCGCGGACTCCCACCTGGCGACCGATCTTCGCGAGCAGGGCTGGGACGGGTGCTCGACCGCGTCGAACCACTCCGTCGACCAGGGGCTGCCCGGGGTCGTCGCCACGCTCGATGCGCTCGACGCCGCAGGCCTGGGGCACGTCGGGACGGCCCGGTCGGCCGCCGAGGCGGTCGGCCCCGCGCTCTACGTCCTCGAGCGTGCAGGACGAGAGATCGTCGTCGCCCACCTGTCCGCGACCTACGGGACCAACGGCATGCCCGTCCCCTCGTCGGCCCCCTGGTCGGTGACGCTGCTCGCCGCCGACGACCTGGTCGCCCGTGCGACGGCTGCTCGGGCGGCGGGCGCGGACCTCGTGGTCGTGAGCATGCACGCAGGCGTCGAGTACGCGACGGCACCGACCACGGAGCAGGTCGAGCTCGCGACGGCCCTCGCTGCGTCGGGTCAGGTCGACCTGGTGCTCGGCCACCACGCCCACGTCCCGCAGCCGGTCGAGCTGCTCCCGGGCGGACCGGGAGGTCAGGGGATGTGGGTCGCGTACGGCCTGGGCAACTACGTGTCCAACCAGGACTCCGCGTGCTGCGCCCCGGGGACCGAGTCGGGGCTCCTGGTCACCGCGACCGTGACCCAGCCTGCTGATGGCGCCGCCCGCGTCACGGGGTTCGAGTGGACCGCGACGACCGTCGACCGGTTGGGCAAGCACGCGGTGCACGTCCTGCCGGAGATCCTTGCCCGGGGCACCGCGACCCTGGCGCCGGGCGAGCTCGGTGCTCGCTACGACCGGGTCAGGGCGGCCGCAGGCGCTGCCGCGGCCGAGCGGCTCACGCCCCCGGTCGCGACGGGAGCGGCCCCGCGCCTGGGAACCGAGGCCCTTGCAGGAGCAACCGCCGAGGCCGTCCCCCCGGACGATCTGCCCACCTACCGAGGCTGACACCAGGGGGCCGCAGGCTCAGCGCTCGCGCCAGTCCGCCTCGTCGCCCGCGTCGTCGTGGTACTCCTGCGCGACGGGCGGCATGTGCCCGTCGGCGCCGTCCGAGTAGTCGCGGCCGTTGCCCGCCGGCGCGCCACCGCCGCCGCCCTGGCCGTCGTAGACCCCCGGGTCCGGCTCGCCGCGCAGCATCGCGAGCGTCGCGGGCAGGTCCTCGGCCGTGAGCATGACCTCGCGCGCCTTGGACCCCTCGGAGGGGCCGACGATCTCTCGCGACTCGAGCAGGTCCATGAGCCGCCCTGCCTTGGCGAACCCGACGCGCAGCTTGCGCTGGAGCATCGACGTCGAGCCGAACTGGGTCGTGATGACGAGCTCGGCGGCCTGCAGGAGCAGGTCGAGGTCGTCGCCGATGTCCTCGTCGACCTGCTTCTTGGTCGCCGCCGCGGCCGCGACGTCGGTGCGGTAGGAGGGCTTGAGCTGCGCCTTGACGTGCTCGACGACCGCGTGGACCTCGCTCTCGCCGACCCACGCGCCCTGGACGCGGATGGGCTTGGCGGCCCCCATGGGCAGGAAGAGCGCGTCGCCCTGCCCGATGAGCTTCTCGGCGCCCGGCTGGTCCAGGACGACGCGGGAGTCCGCGAGCGAGGACGTCGCGAACGCGAGGCGTGAGGGCACGTTGGCCTTGATGAGACCCGTGACGACGTCGACCGACGGGCGCTGCGTCGCCAGGACCAGGTGGATGCCGGCGGCCCGGGCGAGCTGGGTGATGCGCTGGATCGAGGCCTCGACGTCGCGCGGGGCGACCATCATGAGGTCGGCGAGCTCGTCGACGACCACGAGCAGGTACGGGTAGGTCGCGATCTTGCGCTCCGAGCCCGGCAGCGGCTTGACCTTGCCCGCGCGCACCGCGGTGTTGAAGTCGTCGACGTGCTTGTAGCCGAACGTCGCGAGGTCGTCGTACCTGGCGTCCATCTCGCGCACGACCCACTCGAGGGCCTCGGCGGCCTTCTTGGGGCTCGTGATGATGGGCGTGATGAGGTGGGGGATGCCCTCGTAGATCGTGAGCTCGACGCGCTTGGGGTCCACGAGGACCATGCGCACCTCCTCGGGCGTGGCCCGCATGAGGATCGAGACGATCATGGAGTTGATGAAGCTCGACTTGCCCGCGCCCGTGGCGCCCGCGACGAGGATGTGCGGCATCTTCGCGAGGTTCGCGACGACGTAGCCGCCCTCGACGTCCTTGCCGACGCCCATGACCATGGGGTGCTCGGTGCGGCGCGCGACCGAGGAGCGCAGCACGTCACCCAGCACGACCGTCTCGCGGTCCGTGTTGGGGATCTCGATGCCGATCGCGGACTTGCCCGGGATGGGCGAGAGGATGCGGACGTCGGCCGAGGCCACCGCGTAGGCGATGTTCTTGGAGAGGTTCGTGATGCGCTCGACCTTGACCGCAGGCCCGACCTCGACCTCGTACCGGGTCACGGTCGGGCCACGCGTGAACCCGGTGACCTTGGCGTCGATCTCGAACTGGTCGAACACGCGCGTGAGGGACTCGACCACGCGGTCGTTGGCGGCCGAGCGCACCTTGTGGGGCGCGCCCTTGACCAGGTCGTCCTCGGAGGGCAGCACGTAGACCGTGTCGCCGTCGAGCATGGGCTGGACCCCGCGCGGGACCGGGTTGTTGGGAGGAGGCGGGGGCGGGGCGGTGGGCGACGCGGCGGTCCGCCCGACGGCGGGGATCACCTGGGTGGGCAGGTCGCCGAAGTCCTCGTGAGCGTCGGGGGGCGCGGCGGCCGCGGCCGCGGCCCGGCGGGAGCGGGCCGTCTTGCGCGCGGCCTCCTCCTCGGCCTCGAGCATCGCCGCACGCTCGAACGCCTCGTCGCCGACGTAGCCGCCGTCGAGCCGCTCGCGCTCGGCGGTGTCCGCGTCCCGCTCGGCCTTGGTCTTGCGGGTGCGCCCGGTGCGCTTCTTGCGCGGCGCGGTCTCGTCGGTCCCGTCGTGGCGCGAGACGCCGTCGGCCAGCTGGAGGCCGTCCGGGTCGGTGCCGTCCTCGCCCTCGTGGTGGTTGCCCGTCAGGCGGTCGTAGATGCCGCGCAGGCGGCTGGGGATCGCGTGCACCGGGGTCGCGGTGACCACGAGGATCCCGAAGAACCCGAAGAGCAGGAAGAGCGGCACCGCGAACCAGTGCGTGAGCCCGGTCTGCACCGGCGTCGCGAAGAGGTAGCCGATCACGCCGCCCGCGTCCTGGACGGCCGCGAAGCCGTCACGGGGGGCGGGCAGGTCCTCGGCGATGTGCACGAGCGAGCAGACCGAGACCACGATGAAGGTCAGGCCGATCGCGACGCGCGAGTTCGCCTGGGAGCGCTCGGGATGACGCATGATCCGGACCGCGAGCCACACGAGGAGGACCGGCAGGGCGACCGCGGCCACGCCGAAGACTCCTGCGGCGACCGCGTGCACCGCGGTGCCGAACGCGCCGGAGATCCCCCACCACTCACGGGCCGCGACGATCACGGCGAGCGCCAGGAGGAGGAACGCGACGCCGTCGCGCCGATGTGAGGGGTCCAGCTCTCTTGCTCCCTTACCGATACTGCGTGCGACCGCGCCGACCGCGTGCGCACATCCCAGCCACAGCCCGCGCACCGCGCGGACCGGCCAGGGGGCGGGTCGACGACCCGCCTGCGAACCCGTCGGAGCGCGTGACGCGCTCGTAGGGCCCCCCGATCTCCTGGCCGTCGAACCACGTGCCGTGGTCTTCGTGCGGGAGGTCGCGGGCCGTTTCGCCGAGGTGGACGTCCGGGTCGCCATAGTAGGCACCACGGTACCTGCGCACGGGTGTTCGAGCGCGCACCTGGGGCGTGCGTGTCATGTGACGTGCACGGTCCCTGGCAGGCTCACCCGCCCCGCGCTCGCCGTCCGCCGCGCACCGGGGGCAGGATCGGAGCATGACCTCCACTCCCCTGGCCCCCCGCGAGCTGCACGAGATCGCCGACGGCGTCCACGTCGCGACCGCCGAGATCTGGACGAGCATCACGACGGTCGTCGTGTCCCAGGACGGGCGCGCCCTCGTCGTGGACCCGGGCATCACGGTCGAGGAGGTCGAGTCGCTCGCGACCGCGCTCTCGCGCCGGGGCTGGCGGGTCACCGCGGGCTTCTCGACGCACCCGCACTGGGACCACGTGCTGTGGTCCCGCTCGCTGGGCGACGTCCCGCGGTGGGCCTGCCCGACGGCGGTCCGCGCCCAGGAGCGCAGCCTCGCCGAGGACCTGACGAAGGTCGAGCGAGAGGCGCCCGGGCACGACCTCGCGCTGTTCGGCCGGCTCACGCCCCTCCCCTCGACCGCAGCGGACTCCTCGACCGTGGGCGCCTCGTCCGGCACGGTCCGGCTGCCGTGGCCCGCCGCGCCAGGGGGCGCGACGGCGTCGGACGCGACGACGACTGCCCACGGCGGTCCGGGGGCGGGCGAGCCGGTCGTGCTCGTGGTCGAGCACCAGGCGCACGCACCCGGACACGGCGCCCTGGTCCTGCCGGGAGCGGGCGTGATCGTCGTGGGTGACATGCTCTCGGACCTCGAGGTCCCGCTCCTGGACCTCGAGTCGCCCGACCCCGTGGGCGACTACCGCGCGGGCCTCGATACGCTCGAGCACGCGATCTCCGAGCACGGCGTGCACACCCTCGTCCCGGGTCACGGGCACGTGTGCACGGGCAGCGACGCGATCTGGGAGCGGTTCGGGGCGGACCGGGCCTACCTCGACGACCTGGAGGCGGCCGCCGCCGACGACACGGACGACGCCGGCGCCTCGGACGACCTCCGCGTCACGGGCGAGTGGGTCGTGGGCGAGCACCGCAGGCAGCTCGCCCACCTGCGCCGGGCGCGGTCGGCGTAGCGCGCCCAGGACCCACCCGAGCACGGCCGGGCACCACGCGTGCGACTCCCGCGACGCCCGGTCAGCCGTCCGTCCGCGCCGGGGTCAGGCACTCGAGGTCGGCCGGCGCCCGCTCGACGAACGGCCCGCTGAGCTCCCTCACCCGCGGCAGCGCGTCGGTCAGCGAGGGCCCCAGGAGGGTGAGCGCGTCGAGACCAGTGCTGCACCAGACCGCGAGCTCGCCGTCCGTCCGCGTCGACGGGTCCCAGAGCAGCGCGTCGCCGTTCTCGCTGAACGCGAAGACGACGAGCCGCCGGGCGACCGGCCAGTCCCCGTCGGGCTGGACCATCCAGTCGAACCCCTCGGCCTGACCGTCCTGGTAGGTCGCACGGAAGCGGTCGGTGAGGTGCGCGGCGCGGTGCTGCCACCCGTCGGCGTACCCGTCGCGCGCCGGCGGGTACACGAGCCAGAGGCCGAACAGGCGGCAGAACCCGGCACGGCTCACGAGCCGACGGTAGGAGGGCGGGAACCCCTCGCCGTCCTCGAAGCGGTGCGCGTCGAGCAGGTCGACCGACACCGCGCCGAGGGCCGGCACCCCGGTCAGGGAGAGCTGGTCGGCCACGACGACGGCCCGTCAGTCGTCGAGGCCGAGCTCGACCGACCGGGTGAGGGCCGCATCCAGCGCCGCGTCGTCGGCGACGATCCGCGACAGGTGCCGGGCCGCGACCAGCAGCGCGTCCAGGTCGGTGCCGTAGACGCTCACCATGCCGCCCTCCGGGTCGAACCCGACCGCCTCGAGGGTCTCGGGCGACTCGTCCGTGAGCACGGCCTGGAGCGCCCCCGAGAAGTCGTACCCCGACCCCTCGACGCCGTGCCGCTCGAGTGCCTCCTTGTGCTGGAGGTACTCGGGACCGCCGGGCGAGTAGATGATGCTCGAGCTCGAGTCGTGGGTCACCAGGAGGACGGGAGCGAGGCCGGAGAAGTCTGCTGAGGTTGCCATGGCCGCGATGCTAGCGACCCGCACCCACACGAGCACGGACCCGAGGACCTACGCGACCAGCAGGCCCACCCCGAGCGTCACGACCCCTGCGGCAACGGCGATCGCCCCGGCAGGCAGCAGCACGACCCACCGGTTGGGCGCCCCACGCCCCGCACCGGTCGCGGACAGGAAGAACCCGCCGGGCAGGAGGATCGCCCCGACGAGGACGCCCACCCCCGCTACCCAGTTCCAGAAACCAGTGAGCGCGGTCGCCTGGCTCAGCACGAGGCACAGCAGGCCCAGGATCACGAGCACCCCCGCGTGCGCGTGCCCCGCCCGGAAGAACGAGGTCTGGAAGGGCGTGGCCGGAACCTTGCCCGTGACGACCTTGACGAGGAAGTACCCGCCGGACTCGATCCCGACGATCGTCAGGAGCACGATCCCGGCAGTGATGCGGACGGCGTCAGTGAGCTCGAGCACGAGGGCCTCCCCTGGTCGGCCGAGCGGGCTCGGCGGAATTTACGAACACTGTTATAGAACACCGTTCGCAAACCCACGTCAAGAGTTCTAGACTCCTGTCCGTGGCCAGACCCCGACTTCACGACGACTCCCTGCGCGCGTCCCTGCTCGACGTCGCCTCGCAGCAGATCTCCGAGCACGGCGAGTCGGCGGTCACGGTCCGTGGGGTCGCACAGGCCGCGGGGACCAGCGCGTCCGCGGTCTACGCCCTCTTCGGCAGCCGCGAGGAGCTGGTCGCCGCGGTGAGCGTCGAGGGCTTCCGGCGCTTCGCGGTGCACCTGGGTTCCGCACCGACGACCGGCTCGCCGACCGACGACCTCCTGACCCTGGGCCTCGCCTACCGGACCAGCGCGCTGGCCGACCCCCACTTCTACCGCGTGATGTTCGAGGGCCCCGCAACCGCCGGAGGCGCGATCCCGGCCGTCGCCGAGCCGACGTTCGACGTCCTGCGGCAGGCGGTGGCGCGGGTGCTCGAGGCCGCCTCACGAGAGGGCAGCAGTACCCCACCACCCCGGCAGGCCCTGCAGGCTGCCGTCGAGGAGGCCTCGTTGGTCCTGTGGGGCCTCGTCCACGGACTCGTGAGTCTCGAGCTCGGTGGTCTGCTGCCCGGGGGTCCCGAGACGTCGGCGAGGCGCTACGAGCGGGCGATTCTCGCCGTCGGGCCACCGCTGCTGCGGGACGCTCCCTCCCTCTCTGCCCCCTGACGACGAGGGGCCCGCCCTCCCGCAGAGCGGGAGGACGGGCCCCCCTCGGACGATCGGGCGACTACGCCTCGACGACGACCGGGACGATCATCGGACGGCGACGCAGGCGGTTGGAGACCCAGCGCCCGACCACACGGCGCATGACCTGCTGGAGCTGGTGCACGTCCGTGGCACCTCCCGCGATCGAGTCCTCGAGGGCCTGCACGACCTGGGGACGGACGTCCTCGAACACCGCGTCGTCCTCGGCGAAGCCGCGCGCCAGGATGTGCGGGCCCGCGATGACCTTGCCCGTCGCGGAGTCGACCACGGCGAACAAGGAGATGAAGCCCTCCTCGCCGAGGATCTGACGGTCCTTGAGCTCGGCGTCCGTGAGCTCCCCGACGCTCGACCCGTCGACGTACACGTAGCCGCACGGGACGGCGCCCACGACCGAGGCCTTGCCGTCGACGAGGTCGACGACCACGCCGTCCTCCGCGAGGATCACGCGGTCGGCGGGCACGCCCGTCTTGACCGCGAGCGCACCGTTGGCCACGAGGTGACGGACCTCGCCGTGCACCGGCATGACGTTCTTGGGCCGCAGGATGTTGTAGCAGTAGATGAGCTCGCCCGCGCTCGCGTGGCCCGAGACGTGCACCTTGGCGTTGCCGCCGTGCACGACGCGCGCGCCGAGGCGCGTCAGGCCGTTGATGATGCGGAAGACAGCGTTCTCGTTGCCCGGGATGAGCGACGAGGCGAGGATCACGGTGTCGCCGTGGCCGACCGAGACCTTGTGGTCGCCGTTCGCCATGCGCGACAGCGCGGCCATGGGCTCGCCCTGCGAGCCGGTGCACATGAGCACGACCTCGTCGTCCCGCAGCGAGTCGACCTTCTTGAGGTCGATCAGGACGCCGTCCGGCACCTTGAGGTAGCCGAGCTCGGCCGCGATGCCCATGTTGCGGACCATCGAGCGTCCGACGAGCGCGACGCGGCGACCGTGGTTGTGCGCAGCGTTGAGGACCTGCTGGACGCGGTGCACGTGCGAGGAGAACGACGCGACGATGATCCGCTTGTCGGACGCACCGAACACACTGTCCAGGACGGGGCCGATCTCGACCTCGGGGGTCACGAAGCCCGGGACCTCGGCGTTGGTCGAGTCGACCATGAACAGGTCGACGCCCTTCTCGCCCAGGCGCGCGAACGCGCGCAGGTCCGTGACGCGGCCGTCGAGCGGGAGCTGGTCCATCTTGAAGTCACCCGTGTGCAGGACCGTGCCCGCGCCCGTGGTGACCGCGACCGCGAGCGCGTCCGGGATCGAGTGGTTGACCGCGACGAACTCGCAGCTGAACGGACCGAACGCGACCGTCTCGTCCTCCTTGACCACGCGGGTCACGGGGGCGATGCGGTGCTCCTTGAGCTTGGCCGAGATGAACGCGAGCGTGAGCTGCGAACCCACCAGGGGGATGTCGCGGCGCAGGCGCAGCAGGTAGGGCACGGCACCGATGTGGTCCTCGTGCCCATGGGTCAGGATGATCGCCTCGATGTCGTCGAGGCGGTCCTTGATGTAGTCGAAGTCCGGCAGGATGAGGTCCACGCCGGGCTGGTTGTCCTCAGGGAAGAGGACGCCGCAGTCGATGACGAGCAGACGTCCGTCGTACTCGAGGACGGCCATGTTGCGCCCGATCTCGCCCAGTCCGCCGAGGGCGACGATGCGCAGAGCGCCGGTCTGCAGAGCGGGGGGTAGGGACAGTTCGGGGTGAGGGTGGCTCACGGGGCCTCCTGGCTTGTTGTTCAGCTTGTTCAGCGTGGCCGCGGGGTCACCGGGTCCAGCAGGCCGGAGGCCTCCAGACCGGCGCGGACGACGGCGACCTCGTCGTCCGTGGCTGCGACGTACGGCAGCCTGAGGTATCGGTTCTCGGTGACTCCGAGGAGCTGGAGCGCAGCCTTGGCCATGACGGCCTGGAAGCCCGCTCCGTTGATGGCGTCGATCGTGGGGGTGACGGAACGGAAGGCCGCGAGGGCCGCCGCGTTGTCACCGGCGTCGAACGCCGCGACGACCTGGGCGAAGCGCGAGCCGACCACGTGCGCCGCCACGGAGACGATGCCGGACGCGCCGTGCGCGAGGAACGGCAGCAGCATGGCGTCGTCCCCGCAGTACCAGGCGAGGCCGGTCGACTCGATGAGCTTGGCCGCGGTGTAGACGTCGCCCGTCGCGTCCTTGTTCGCGACGATGCGCTCGTGCGCCGCGAGGCGCTCGATCGTGGCCGGGGCGATGCGAACGCCCGAGCGGCCCGGGACGTCGTAGACCATGACGGGCAGCGGCGTCGCGTCGGCGACGGCCGTGATGTGGCGGTACAGCCCTTCCTGGGAGGGGCGGGAGTAGTAGGGGCTCACGACGAGGAGCCCGTGCGCACCGGCCTCCGCGGCCTGCTCGGCCATGCGGACGGCGTGCTGGGTGTCGTTCGAGCCGGCCCCGGCCACGACGTGCGCGCGGTCCCCGACCGCGTCGACGACCGCGCGGATGAGCTCGGCCTTCTCCGGTGCGTGCGTCGTGGGAGACTCCCCCGTGGTCCCGCTCAGGACCAGACCGTCGTTCCCGTTGTCCACGAGGTGCTTGGCGACCTTGACCGCTGCGTCGAGATCGATCTCTCCGGCGAGGGTCATCGGGGTGACCATCGCGGTCAGGACGGCGCCGAACGGTCGCGCCTGCGTGGGGGGAAGTGCCATGTGCACAAACTACCGCGCGCGAGGCCGAAACGGCGTGTCGGTCCACCGGTCGTGCTGGTCACGGACGGAAGGTGCCGGATCGGCGACCGGGTCCTCGGCGACATCGCTTCTCGCCACGAGGAGCTGTCTCATCCCCACCAGGTACGGCATCCCTTCTCGTTCAGCACGCATCGCGAGGTCCCGGAACAGGATGTTCTCGTCGGTCTCGCTCGGACGGGAGAGGAGTTCGACATCGCGCACCTGCCGTCCGTGGTGGAGGAGCACGTCATCGAACGACACGGGCCCACCCTCGGCATCGGACCGCCCTTCCGCCCAGACCAGGTCGACCTCGATCGCCGCCAGCATCGCACCGACGGCGGATTCACGATCTCCGGAGACGACCGAGCCGAGCGCCAGCACCGCCGCCGAGACCGACTCGACGACCAGCCCTTCCACCAGGCCGAAGTCATCGGCACGGTGGATCGACTCGAGGTCGCTCTGCGCCAGGTCGACCGCGTCCTCGACCGTGCGCAGGAGGCCTTCCCTCGAGGCGCCGGGCCTCGCGCGGAGCACACGCCAGGCCTGGACCATCGCGTCGTGAGCGAGCCCGTGCCCCGTGGCGCCGAACGGGCCTTCTGAGTACGCCTGATAGACCGGAAGGGTCCGGTGAGCGGCCGCCAGAGCGAGCGCGTTCGTCCTCCCCAGGGGAAGCCGTTCACCAGCGCCTCGGAGAACGTCGATCTGTTCCGTTGTCAGCACCGGGCTCCACTCCCTAGAACGCACGTCCCCGGCTGGCGCACGACCTGCCGAGGTGAGCAGGACGATAGGGTCGGGCGAGCTCTGAGGACAAGTCCTGGCGATGCCCCCACGCGATACGGCTCCGGGAACCCGTACGTCGGTCCGGCCACTGCACTCCGCTTGCGCGACACCTCCTGCGTCATCTCGATGCAATCCGCTGCCCGGCGCGTGATACTCGAACCATGTCTCCCGCCACTCCTGCCCTGTCCCCCGCCCTGGTCTCGCACCTGCCGACCGGGCTGCTGATCGGTGGCCAGTGGGGCCGGGCCGAGGGCGGCCGCACGTTCGAGGTCGCCGATCCTGCGACCGAGGAGGTGCTGTTCGACGTCTCGGACGCGAGCCCCGCCGACGGCCTGCGCGCCCTGGAGGCCGCGCACGCCGCCGCCCCGGCCTGGCGCGCCGTCGCACCGCGCGAGCGCTCCGAGCTGCTGCGTGCGGTCTTCGCGACGCTCGTCGCCCGCGCCGACGACGTCGCAGCGCTCATCACGGCCGAGTGCGGCAAGCCGCTCGCCGAGGCCCGGGCCGAGGTCGTGTACGGCGCCGAGTTCCTGCGCTGGTACGCCGAGCAGGCCGTGCGCACCGACGGCCTGGTCCGCACCGCTCCGAGCGGGGCCAACCGGCAGCTCGTCTCGCGGCGCCCCGTGGGTCCCGCGCTGCTCATCACGCCGTGGAACTTCCCGATCGCCATGGCCACGCGCAAGATCGGCCCGGCGCTCGCCGCGGGCTGCACAGTCGTCATCAAGCCCGCGCACCTCACGCCGCTCACGACGTCCCTGGTCGCCGAGATCATCCGTGGCCACCTGGAGGACCGCGGCCTGCCGACCGGCGTGGTCAACGTCGTGCCGACGTCGTCGGCCGCCGAGGTGACCACGCCCCTGCTCGCGGACCCCCGCCTGCGCAAGCTCTCGTTCACGGGGTCCACGGGCGTGGGCCGCACGCTCCTCAAGGGGGCCGCGGACCAGGTCCTGCGGACCTCGATGGAGCTGGGCGGCAACGCGCCGTTCCTCGTCTTCGCGGACGCCGACCTCGACGCCGCGGTCGAGGGTGCGCTGGTCGCCAAGCTCCGCAACACGGGCCAGAGCTGCGTGGCGGCCAACCGCTTCCTGGTGCACGACGCCGTCGCCCGCGACTTCGGTCAGCGCCTCGCCCTCGCGTTCGCCGACCTGCGCGTGGGGCCGGGCGCCGAGGAGGGTGTGCAGGTCGGGCCGCTCATCGAGCGCAAGGCGGTCGACAAGGTCGACGAGCTGGTGTCCGTCGCGTCCGACGAGGGCGCCCAGGTGCTCACGGGCGGGGACCGGCCGCGATCGCCCGGTCACTTCTACTCCCCCACGGTCCTGACCGGGGTCGACGCGGGATCGCGCGTGGTCACCGAGGAGATCTTCGGCCCGGTCGCCCCGATCGTCGCGTTCGCCGACGACGACGAGGGCATCGCCCTGGCCAACGACACCGAGTACGGCCTCGCGGCCTACGCGTACACGCGCGACCTGGCGCGCGCGATGCGGGTCGGCGAGGAGGTCGAGGCCGGGATGATCGGGATCAACCGCGGCCTGGTCTCGGACGCGAGCGCGCCGTTCGGCGGCATGAAGCAGTCCGGGCTCGGGCGCGAGGGCGGCGAGGCGGGGCTCGAGGAGTACCTCGAGACCGTGTACGTCGCGCTGTGACCCCTGAGGACCGCCTCGAGGTACGCGCCGCCGTCCGGCAGGCCGTGTCCGTCTCGATCGCCACCGGGCTCTACGGCATCTCGTTCGGGGCCCTCTCGGTCGTCGCAGGACTGGACCTCGCGCAGACCATGGTGCTCAGCCTGCTCCTGTTCTCGGGCGGCTCGCAGTTCGCGCTCATCGGGGTCGTGGCCTCGGGCGGCACCTCGGGCGCGGCGATCACCACGGCGGGGCTGCTCGGCCTGCGCAACACCCTCTACGGCGCCCAGCTCTCGCCGCTGCTCGCGCTGCACGGCTGGCGACGGGTGCTCGCGGCCCACCTCACGATCGACGAGTCGACCGCCGTGGCCACGGCCCAGAAGAGCCGCGCCGCGTTGCGCGCGGGGTTCTGGTGGACCGGGATCGGCATCTTCGTCGTCTGGAACCTGCTCACGCTGATCGGGGCGCTCGCGGGCGACGCCATGGGCGACCCCAAGGCCTGGGGGCTCGACGCCGCGGCCGGGGCGGCCTTCCTCGCGCTCCTGTGGCCCCGCCTCGCGAGCCGCGTCATGCAGCTCACCGCGGCACTGGCCGTGGTCGTCGCGGTCGCGCTGCTCCCGTTCGTCCCGCCGGGCATCCCCGTCCTGGCCGCGGGGGCCGTGGCGATCGTGATCGGCCAGGTCGCGCGTCAGCCCCGCCAGCCCGTCACCGTCACGGAGTACGTGCCCGACGGCGCAGCGAACGTCCCGCAGGACGGCGGCGGCGAGCAGACGCCCGGCTCGTCCGACCCGGATGACCCGGGTGACGTGGGTCGCCCGGGTGGCCCGTCCGACCGCACCGAGGAGCCCTGATGTCCGACGCCGCCCTGTGGGCCACCGTGGTCGCCGCCTCGCTCGTGTGCCTGGGCCTCAAGCTCGCCGGGCACCTCATCCCCGAGCACTGGCTCGCGTCCGACCGCGTCTCGCGCACCGCGGCCCTGGTCACGGCGTCCCTGCTCGCGGCGCTCGTCGCGGTCCAGACCGTCGGGGACGGGCAGGGCATCGCGATCGACGCCCGGCTGCCGGCGCTCGGCGTCGCGGCCGTCGCGCTCGCCCTGAGGGCCCCGTTCCTGCTCGTCGTGGTGCTCGCGGCCGCGACCGCCGCTGGGCTGCGGGCGCTCGGGTTCCCCTGACGGCGAGGCGCGTCGACGAGCCCGCCGGGCCGCTCGCCGCGGCCGGGCGCCCCGCTCCGGTAGGGTCTGGCGAATGGCTCTCTTCAGCGAGGCGGCAGACGTCTCGGTCCGTCCGGCGGTCCCCGGTGACGAGGTCGCGGTCACCGCGATCCAGATCGAGTCCTGGCGGTCCGCGCACGGCGACGTGCTGGGCGCGGCGGTGATCGACGCGCTCGACGTCCCCCGGATGCAGGAGCAGTGGGCAGGGGCGGTCTCAGCCCCGCCCGGTCCGGGCTTCGCGGTGCTCGTCGCCCTCGCCGCGGACCGGATCGTCGGCTTCGCGGCCGTCTCCCCCGGCCAGCTCGTCGCGCTCGAGGTACAGCCGTCCCACCAGCGGTCCGGGCACGGGTCGCGGCTCCTGTCCGCGGCCGTCGACAGGTTGCGTCAGGACGGCTCGGAAGAGGTCGTGGCCTGGATCCTCGACGGCGACTCCGCGCGCGAGCAGTTCCTCGGTGGAGCGGGCCTGGGACCCGACCACCGCACCCGCACGCTGGCCACGGGCCTGCGCGACGTCGTCGAGCACCGGTGGAGCGCGTCGATCTGAGGCGCGCCTCAGACTAGCGCGGGGCCTTGCGCTCGGCGCGGTACATGCCCGCGGCCTTGCGCAGCATGGCGCGGGCCCGCTTGCGGTCCCCCGACGCGTCGTACGCGAAGGCCACGTGGTACCAGGAGCGCCAGTCGTCGGGGTGCTCCTCGGCGCGGGCGCGGTGCTCCTCGAACGCGGCGTCCGCCGCGGCACGGTCGATGCGGCCGCCCGGCGAACGCGGCAGGTCGTCGACGGGCAGCTCGTCCGCGGCCGCCAGCTCGTCGGCCATCTTCTGGACCGTGACGGCGAGCCAGAACTCCCACGCGATGAGGCCGATCACGAGCAGCGGGATGAGCAGGACGCCGATCCCGATCGCGATCCCCACCGGCTCGCCTGTGCTCACGAGCCCCCGGGCACGGCCCAGGATCGCCCACACGTAGATCGCGAGCAGGGCCGTGACGACCACGGCACCGATCAGGCCCTTGCGGTTCCTCACGAGAGGTCCATGACGTTCTCGAGCCCGACGGTCAGGCCCGGGCGCGAGACGACCTCGCGGATGCCGAGCAGGACGCCCGGCATGAACGACACCCGGTCGAACGAGTCCTGGCGGATGATCAGCTGCTCGCCCTCGTTGCCGAAGAGGATCTCCTCGTGCGCGACCAGGCCGCGCAGGCGCACCGCGTGCACCCGGACCCCGTCGACGTCGGCACCGCGCGCCTCCCAGCCCGACTCGGTCGCGTCGGGGCTCGCCCCCAGGCCCGCTGCCGCGCGCGAGCGGGCGATCGCGTGGGCCGTGTGCGTGGCCGTACCGCTGGGCGCGTCGACCTTGTTCGGGTGGTGCAGCTCGATGACCTCGGCCGACTCGAAGTAGCGCGCGGCCTTGGCCGCGAACGTCATGGCCAGGACCGCGGACAGGCCGAAGTTCGGAGCGATGAGCACGCCCACGCTCGTGCCCTCGGCGGCCCGGCGTCCCAGGTGCGCGATGAGCCGACCCCGGCTCTCGTCGGTCCAGCCCGTGGTGCCCACGACCGCGTGGACCCCGAGGTCGATCAGCGCGTGCACGTTGTCCTCGGTGACCGAGGGGACCGTGAAGTCGACCGCGACCTGGGCCCCGGCCGCCGCGACCTGTGCCAGGTCGTCCCCGGCGTCGATGCGCGCGACCAGCTCCATGTCCGGTGCGGCCTCGACCGCCGCGCACACCGTGGCCCCCATGCGCCCGGCCGCGCCCAGGACGGCGACCTTGAGGAGCGTCGAGCCTGCGGGCTGCGGGGTGGACTGGGGAGCGCTCTGGCCTGGGGTCACGTCGTTCGAAGTCACCCGACAACCCTAGCCGCAACGCGAGGAGGGCCGGTGCGCGTGATGCGCACCGGCCCTCCTGACGTCACCTGTCGAGACTCAGTCTCCGAAGGGACCCACGCGCACGGTCGAGCGCGGGCGGGAGGCGAGCTCCTCCGCGAGCTTGCGCACGTCGTCGGACGTCACGGAACGGATCCGTTCGAGCGACTCGGCCACGCTCAGCAGCTCGCCGAACACGAGCTCCGACTTGCCCAGGCGGCTCATGCGCGAGCCCGAGTCCTCGAGCCCCAGCACCAGTCCGCCCGAGAGCTGACCGATGCTCCGGTCGAGCTCGGCCGCCGTGATACCCGACTCGGCGAGCTTCTCGAGCTCGCTCGTCATGAGCTCGGTGACCTGGTCGACCTTGGAGGGCGCGCAGCCTGCGTACAGGCCGAACGTCCCGATCCCGCCGTGACCCGACGCGAACGAGTACGTCGAGTACGCGAGCCCACGCTTCTCGCGGATCTCCTGGAAGAGCCGCGAGCTCATGCCGCCACCGAGCACGGCGCTGAGCACCGAGAGCGTGAAGCGGCGGTCGTCGGTCGCGGACAGGCCCGTGCCACCGATGATGACGTTGGCCTGCTCGACGGTCCGGCGGATCGTGAGCTCGACGGCCTCCGTCCCCACGCCCTGCACGTCCGCGTTGTCGCGGCGCGTACGCGGGGTGCCGGCAGGGTCGAGGTCCCAGCCACCGGTCGTGAGCGCGGTCGCGACCTGCTCGCACAGCGTGTCGTGGTCGACGCCACCGGCCGCGGCGACGACGAGCGTCTCCGGGCGGTAGTGCCACTGGTAGTGCTCCCAGACGGCGCTGCGCGGCACGGCGTTGATGGTGTCCGGCGTGCCGCCGATCGGGCGCCCTAGGGGGTGCCCGCCCAGGACGGCCTGCGCGAACTCCTCGTGCACGACGTCCGAGGGGTCGTCGTCGTTCATCGCGAGCTCTTCGAGGATCACGCCTCGCTCGGTCTCGAGCTCGTCCTCGTCGAGGCGTGCGGAGGTCACCATGTCGGTGATGACGTCCACGGCCATCGGCAGGTCGGAGTCGAGCACGCGAGCGTAGTAGCAGGTGTGCTCCTTGCCCGTCGCGGCGTTGGCCTCACCGCCGACGGCGTCGAACGCCTCGGCGATGTCCATCGCGGACCGGCGTGCAGTTCCCTTGAAGAGCAGGTGCTCGAGGAAGTGCGTGGAGCCGAAGTGACCGTCGGTCTCGTCGCGCGAGCCGACGCCGACCCATGCTCCGACGGTCGCCGAGCGCAGGCCCGGCATCGACTCGGTGAGGACCCGAACCCCGCCGGGCAGGACGGAGCGACGGATGGTCGCCCCGTCCTGCCCGGCGGTCAGCTCACCCTCGGGCGAGCCCGAGGGGACGAGCGGAAGGTTCCAGGGCACGTCAGGCGTCGTCCCCGGCAGGTGCCTCGGCGTCGGCGGGCGCGTCGGTCTCCTCGACGACCGCGTGCAGCGACAGCTTGCCGCGCGGGTCGATCTCGCCGATCTCGACCTGGACCTTCTGGCCGATGGACAGCACGTCCTCGACGTTCTCCACGCGCTTGCCACCGACGAGCTTGCGGATCTGGCTGATGTGCAGCAGACCGTCCTTGCCCGGGGACAGCGAGATGAAGGCGCCGAACGACGTGGTCTTGACGACCGTGCCGACGAAGCGCTCGCCGATCTCGGGGACGTGCGGGTTGGCGATCGCGTTGATCGCCGCGCGGGCGGCCTCTGCAGAGGGGCCGTCGGTGGCACCGATGTACACGGTGCCGTCGTCCTCGATGGAGATGTCCGCGCCCGTCTCCTCCTGGATCTGGTTGATCATCTTGCCCTTCGGGCCGATGACCTCGCCGATCTTGTCCACGGGGACCTTGACCGCGATGACGCGAGGAGCGTTGGGGCTCATCTCGTCGGGCACGTCGATGGCCTCGTTGAGGACCTCGAGGATGGTCAGGCGCGCGTCGCGGGCCTGGGTCAGCGCGCCGGCCAGGACCGAGGCGGGGATGCCGTCGAGCTTGGTGTCGAGCTGGATGGCCGTGATGAACTCACGCGTACCGGCGACCTTGAAGTCCATGTCGCCGAACGCGTCCTCGGCGCCGAGGATGTCGGTCAGCGCCGCGTAGCGGGTCTCACCGTCCACGGTGTCGGAGACGAGGCCCATCGCGATGCCCGCGACCGCTGCGCGCAGCGGCACACCAGCGTTGAGGAGCGAGAGGGTCGAGGCGCACACGGAGCCCATCGAGGTCGAGCCGTTGGACCCGAGGGCCTCGGAGACCTGACGGATCGCGTAGGGGAACTCCTCGCGGCTCGGGAGCACCGGGACGATCGCGCGCTCGGCGAGGGCGCCGTGCCCGATCTCGCGACGCTTCGGGCTGCCCACGCGGCCGGTCTCGCCGGTCGAGTAGGGCGGGAAGTTGTAGTTGTGCATGTAGCGCTTGCGCGTCTCCGGGGAGAGCGTGTCGAGCTGCTGCTCCATGCGGAGCATGTTCAGCGTGGTGACACCCAGGATCTGGGTCTCGCCGCGCTCGAAGATCGCCGAGCCGTGGACGCGGGGCAGGACCTCGACCTCGGCGGACAGGGTGCGGATGTCCGCGAGCCCACGACCGTCGATGCGGAAGCCGTCCGTGAGGATGCGCGCGCGGATGAGCTTCTTCTGCACCGAGCGGTACGCGGCGGAGATCTCCTTCTCGCGGCCCGCGAAGTCACCGGCGAGCTCGGCCTGGACCTCGGCCTTGATCTCGTCGAGACGGTTCTCGCGGTCCTGCTTGTCGGCGATGCTCAGGGCCTCGCCCAGGCGGGCCGACGCGGCGGCCTCGACCGCGGCGTAGGTGTCGTCCTGGTAGTCCGGGAACGTCGGGAAGTCCTGCACGGGCTTGGCGGCCTTGGCCGCGAGCTCCTGCTGCGCCTCGACGAGAACGCGGATGAAGGGCTTGGCGGCCTCGAGGCCCTCGGAGACGACCTCTTCGGTCGGGGCGCCGACGCCCTCGTTCTTGATGAGGTTCCAGGAACCCTCGGTGGCCTCGGCCTCGACCATGGTGATCGCGACGTCGTCACCCACGACACGGCCGGCGACGACCATGTCGAAGACGGCGCGCTCCTTGTCGGAGTACTTGGGGAACGCGACCCACTGGCCGTCGATCAGGGCGACGCGGACGGCGCCGATGGGGCCGGAGAACGGCAGGCCGGACAGCTGCGTCGAGATCGACGCGGCGTTGATGGCCAGGGTGTCGTACGCGTCGTCCGGGTGGATCGCGAGCACGGTGATGACGACCTGGACCTCGTTGCGCAGGCCCTTGACGAACAGGGGGCGCAGCGGGCGGTCGATCAGGCGGCAGGCCAGGATCGCCTCGGTCGAGGGGCGACCCTCACGACGGAAGAACGAACCGGGGATCTTGCCGGCGGCGTACTGCCGCTCCTCGACGTCCACCGTCAGGGGGAAGAAGTCGAACTGGTCCTTGGGGTGCTTGCCGGCAGTCGTGGTCGACAGCAGCATGGTCTCGCCGTCCAGGTAGGCGGCTGCGGAGCCACCGGCCTGACGCGCGAGGCGTCCGGTCTCGAACCGGACGGTACGGGTTCCGAAGCGACCGTTGTCGATCGTTGCTTCGGTGAATTCGATCTCGGGACCCTCCACGGGTGCCCTCCTCACTCTCGAAGTGCCGCCTTCGGTGCCTGTCGAGGGTGCATCCACTCGACGCTCGGCGGTCTTCGATCGAGGCTCACGGTCTTCCCGCTCGAGGCGGGTTCCGGGGGCCACTACCGAGGACCGAACGAAAGGCTGGCGGCGTGGGTTTCTTACGGGTACATCACACCGGACCAGCCCGGTCCCTGGTGGGACCGGGCTGCGTCAGGGAGTGTCAGCGACGCAGACCGAGGCGCTCGATGAGGCTGCGGTAGCGGTTGATGTCGACCTTCTGCAGGTAGCCGAGGAGACGGCGACGCTGGCCGACGAGGAGAAGCAGGCCACGACGGCTGTGGTGGTCGTGCTTGTGCTCCTTGAGGTGCTCGGTGAGGTCCTTGATGCGCTGCGTCAGCATCGCGACCTGGACCTCGGGCGAACCGGTGTCGCCCTCGCTCGTGGCGAACTCGGTCATGATGCGCTGCTTGGTGGCAGTGTCGAGGGGCACGGCTCTCCTTGTAGTGTTCGTTGCGCGGCGCCTCAGGGCTAGATCCCTGGGCTCTTCGGCAGGCTGACCAGCCTCCGCGGCCGTTCTGACGGCGCCCATAGTCTAGCAGGGTTGGCTCGGGGACGGTCCCGGCCTCAGTCGCGCAGCAGCCCTTGCCGCCGCGCCTCGGCCACGGCAGCCGTGCGCGAGTCGACGCCCAGCTTCTCGTACACGTGCACCAGGTGCGACTTGACGGTCGCCCTCGACAGGAAGAGCTCACGCGCCACCTCGTCGTTGGACAGGCCCTGGGACACGAGCCCGAGCACCTCGAGCTCGCGCAGCGACAGCGAGACGCCGGGGGCGCGCATGCGCCCGAGCAGGCGCCGCTGCACGCTGGGCCCGAGCGCGACCTGCCCGGCCGCGGCCGCGCGGATCGCGGCGGTCAGCTCGTCGGTCGGGGCGTCCTTGAGCAGGTAGCCCGTGGCGCCGGCCTCGATCGCGGCGAGGATCTCCTGGTCGGAGTCGTAGGTCGTGAGGATCAGCACGGGCGGACCGCCCAGGCGGACGACCTCGCGCGCGGCCTGCGCGCCGCCCATGCGCCCGTCGCCGAACCGCAGGTCGAGCAGCACGACGTCGGCCTCGAGCCCCGCCCCCACGCGGCGCACGAGCTCCTCGGCCGTGGCCAGCTCGTCGACGACCTCCATGTCGCCCTCGGCGTCGACGACGGCCCGCAGGCCCGCCCGGACCACGGGGTGGTCGTCGGTCAGCACGACGCGGATGGTCATCAGGCCTCCTGGGGGTCGAGCGGGAGGTGGACCGCGAGCGCGGTGCCCTCGCCGGGCGAGGTCTCGAGCGAGAAGGTCCCGCCGAGCTCGGCGACGCGCGAGCGCATCGCCGTCAGGCCGAAGCCCGAGCGGGTCGCGGGCGTGTCGCCCGCACCGGGCTCGCCGTCCCCCTGCCCGACGGCGGAACGCGCGTCCCGGGTCGGGTCCGGCACGGCGGCGGCCCGTCGGGCGGCCCCGACCCGGCGCGGGTCGAACCCGTGACCGTCGTCGACCACGTCGAGCGCCACTGCGTCGCCGAGGAAGCTCAGCGTGACCGCGGCTCGCGAGGCCCCCGCGTGCTGGACGACGTTCGCGAGCGCGGACTGCGCGATGCGCAGCAGCGCGGTCTCGACCGGCACGGGCAGCGGGCGGGCCTGCCCCGAGGCCTCGACCGTGACGGTCAGCCCTCCCCCGGCTGCGAGCGCCGTGCGGTCGGCAACCCGTTCGAGCGCACCCACGAGCGTCGCGGACTCGAGGTCGGCGGGCGCCAGGTCACGCACGAAGCGTCTCGCCTCGGCCAGGTTCTGCTGCGCGGCGAGCCGCGACTGGGTGACGTAGCCGCGCGCGGCGCGGGCCGCCGTCGGGCCGGGGGCTCCTGGGGCGAACGCCCCCGGCGCCACGACCTCCTCGAGCGACGAGTCCGCGGCGCGCAGCAGCAGCTCGATCGACGAGAAGCCCTGCGCGAGCGTGTCGTGGATCTCGCGCGCGAGGCGTTCGCGCTCGGTCGCGACCGCGGCCTCGCGCTCGGACGCCGCGAGGTCCGCGCGCGTGCGGACCAGGTCGTCGATGAGCTCCTGGCGTCCCTGCGACTCGCGCACGATCGTCTCGAAGCCGAGCACGACGGCGATCGCGACGAGCCCGCCGAACGTCGGGCCCAGGATCGAGCCCACGAGCTGCTGCCCGCCCAGGATCGCGCCGCCGATCGCGCACGCCGTCGTCGCGGCCACGGCCACGATCCCGCGACGCGGACCGAGCACGTGCATCTCGAGGAACATGAGGGGGAACGCGATCCACAGCGCGACCGGGGTCAGGAGCAGCAGGAGGGCCCACCCCACGATCAGGGCCGCGACCCACGCTCCCGTCGGCCACCAGGCGCCGCGCGGTGCGTCGACCGCGGTGTCGCGCACGTTGATCCGCGAGCGCCCGACGCCGTACACGGCCAGGAGCGCCAGGCCGCACGCGAGCGCACACCACGCCCCGGCGTCCAGTCCCCCGGTGCTCAGGGCCTCGGCCCAGCGGGACCCGACCGCGAGCCCCACGAGGGCCACGAGGAGCACGTCGAGCGCGATCTGGAGCCCGAGGGCTGCGGAGATCACGGCGCGAGGCTTCACATCGCCACCCTAGCGACGTGGCGGGTGCGACGTGCCGCGGGCGATCCATCGAAAGGTTGATCCTCGGACCCACCCTGCGGCCACCGGAGACCGTCCACGGGCCCGATCCGCGCGGGGCCCGACGGCGGGAGGCTGGACGCAGATCGAATCCACGCCGACCACCGGAGGCTCTTGATGTTCGTCGCGCTGCGCGACCTGCGCTTCGCCCGGGGACGCTTCGTCCTCATGTCCACCGTCATCGTCCTCATCACGTTCCTCGTGGGCTTCCTGGCCTCGCTGACCGCGGGCCTGGCCCGCGCGAGCACGTCGGGCATCACCGACCTCCCGGTCGACCAGCTCGCGTTCACCGTGACCGACGGTGCTGACCCCAGCTTCACCGAGTCCCAGGTCGACGCCACGCAGTGGGACGCCTGGGCCGCGGTCGACGGCGTCGACTCGGCCGAGCCCCTGGGCATCGCCACGACGCGCGCGTCGGTCACCGCGGGCGCGGACGGCGAGACCGGCACCACCGCGGCCGTCACCGCGTTCGGAACGCGCTCGGGCTCGGGCCTCGTGCCCGACGGCGTCGAGGCCGCCCCCGGCACCGTGCTGCTGTCGAGCGGCGCGGCCGACGACCTGGGGGCCCAGGAGGGCGACCAGCTCGCCCTGGGGTCGCTGACCCTGACCGTCGCGGGCGTGCTCGACACCCAGGCCGACTTCTCGCACACGCCCGTCGTCTGGATGGACCTGACCGACTGGCAGACCGTCGGCGCGCGCGGCGGCGGAGCGTCCGGTGACGAGGTCGCCACCGTCGTCGCGATCACCGGGGACCCGAGCGGCTCCGCGCTCGCCGCGGCAGAGACCGAGACCGGCACCGCGGCCCTCACGCCCATGGGCGCACGCGCCGCGGTCAGCTCGTTCTCGGCCGAGAACATGTCGCTCACCATGATGCAGGGCTTCCTGCTCGCGATCTCGGCCCTCGTCGTGGGCGCGTTCTTCACGGTCTGGACCATCAACCGGGCCGGCGACGTCGCGGTGCTCAAGGCGCTCGGCGCCTCGACCTCCTACCTGCTGCGCGACGCGATCGGCCAGGCGCTCGTCCTACTCGTGCTCGGCGTCGGCGTCGGGACCGCGCTCGCGGCCGGGGCCGGGGCGCTCGCCGCCCAGGTCATGCCCGTCGTCGTCTCCCCCGCCACGACGCTCCTGCCCGCGCTCATCCTCGTGGTCCTCGGGACGGTCGGTGCTGTTGCGGCGATCATCCGGATCACGCGCATCGACCCGCACGCGGCGCTCGCGGCCCGCTGAGGCGCCTGCCCGCCGGCCGCTCCTGCGGCGCTCGCGACGGCTCCCCCGCGTCTCGTTCCTGAAAGCTCGCTCCTGAAAGGCACACCATGGACCTCACCCTCGACCACGTCACGCTCGTCTACCCCGACGGCGAGTCGACCGTCACCGCGGTCGACGACGTCTCCCTGACCGTCCCCGCCGGGACCACGACCGCGGTGCTCGGCCCGTCGGGCTCGGGCAAGTCGAGCCTGCTCGCCGTGGCCGCGACGCTCACGACCCCGACCGCGGGCCAGGTGCGCATCGGCGACGACGTCGTCAACGCTCCCGCAGGCGGGGCCGCGGCCGGGTCGGCCGTGTCCTCGGACGCGGCGCGGCTGCGGCGCGACCGGATCGGGATCGTGTTCCAGCAGCCGCAGCTCATCGCCTCGCTCACGGCGCTCGAGAACCTCGAGCTCATGAGCCACCTGCGCGGCGAGCGGCCCTCGACGCACCGCGACCGGGCGCTCGAGCTGCTCGACGCCGTCGGGCTCCGCGACGTGGCCGCCAAGCGGCCCGGCCAGCTCTCGGGCGGTCAGCGTCAGCGCGTCGCTATCGCCCGCGCCCTCATGAACCACCCCGAGGTCCTGCTGGTCGACGAGCCCACGTCGGCGCTCGACCACGCGCGCGGCGTCCAGATCATCGAGCTCGTCACGCGACTGACCCGCGAGACCGGCGCAGCGACAATCGTCGTGACCCACGACGAGGCGACCCTCGACACGGTCGACGCACGGGTGCACCTGGCGGACGGGCGGCTCGTGGGGGCGGGTGAGGCTGCGGTGGCGCGGGCCTGAGGGACGCAGCGTCCCGCGCGCGCTCCTACCGCCCGGGAGAGGCGTGTCAGGAAGTGCTCTGCCGCGCGAGCAACGCCGTCCGACCGAGCTCGCGCCCCCACTCGCGGGCCCGCTCGACCTCGCCCGGGCACAGCGGCCCCTCCATGCCCTCGACGTAGAACGAGTGCGGCGAGTCGGCAGGCGACAGACCGTGTCGGCGGGCCACCCGGTCGGCCGCGCGGGCAGCACTGCCCGGTAGGTGCTTGACGGCCTTCACACGGGTGTCGAACGTCGCGCCGAACCGTCCGGAGGCATCGTCCGCGAGCGCGTCGAGCCACTCGCGGATTCCCCGTTCGACCGTCGGGTTCCCGGGCCGTCGACCGGCAGCCTCCTCGCGCGAGGCGAGCCGCGACATGCCGAACGCGTGCGTGGGACCACCGATGACGATCAGGTCGGCCCCGAGGACGTCGTCTCCCGGCGCCGCCGTCGAGATCTCGACCGTCCGCACGTCCACCTGCTCGGACAGCCCCTCGGCCACCGCCCGCGCGATCTCGGCGGTGTTCCCGAACATCGACTCGTAGATCACGACTGCTTCCATGGCTCCGACTCCTGTCGTCAGTTCCAGGCTGCCTGCGGAGCACCACCGCCGCCAGGACCTTTGGTCCGGACGGCGGGAGTCCTTGGACCCGGTTCGGGACGCGGTCAGCCGAGCAGCGGCTTGGCCCCCGTGGCCCGCACGTGCGAGGCCACGGCGAGCGCAATCCACACCGCGATCCCCTGGAACGCGATGAGTGCCGGCGTCGGCGTACCGACGAGCAGGCAGATGCCGAGCGGGATCGCGCCGAGGACGGCCGCGTCGGGTCCTTGGGCGAACATCGAGGCCGCCCCCGTCGGGAGCGCTCCGGCAGGGGTCGCCATGAGCGGGCCGGACCAGTTGGGCGGCTTGCGGTAGGCGCTGCGGATCGCGGCTGCGCCCATGCCGACCGCGACCACGGCCACGAGCGCGAACCAGAGCGGTTCACGCGTGGTCAGCACGAGCGGTACGGTCCCGACCACGAGGGCCACGAGCGCCGTGAGGGAGGGCGCGACGGTCCGTGCCAGCCGGGCGTCGCGCGCGGACAAAGGGATCATCGCGTCGAGCACGGGCACCATCTCCGCGGTGCGCGCGCCCTCCGCGCCGAGCTGCGCGGCGCGGAAGCCCGCGACGACCAGCAGCACGAACAGCCCGAACCCGCCCGTGAACGCGGGCACCTGCTGGGCGACGATCACCAGGGCCGTGAGGCCGACGAGCTGAGCGAGGGCCGACGGGCTGCGGCGCAGGAGCGTGAGGTCGGCCGCGACGAGCGCCGAGACCGGCCCCCGGACGAGCGCGAAGCGCGAGGGCCTGCGGACCCTGCCGCCGCGCGTCGACCCGGCCCGGCTCAGGGCGCGCCCCAGCTCGCGGGTGTCCAGCGAGAGGATCGCGCCGCCCGCCTGGTCGGCCACCGCGCTCTGCGCACGCAGCACCTGGGCGCCGAGCACCTCGAGCCGGCGCCACCACACGACCACGAGGGCGAGCGCGCCCAGCCCGAGCGCACCGATCACCCAGGCGGGGATCGTGAGCTCGCGCAGGTCGGACCAGCCGGCCGCGACGAGCACGACGCCCGCGACCGGGACCGCCGCGAGCACCACGTCGCTCACGCGAGCGACCCTGGCCGCGACGGGCGTCCGGGGCTGGATCAGCCCCGCGAGGCCCACGAGCAGCAGCCCTGCCGCGGCGCCCAGGGCCGCGCTGCGACCCGCTACGCCCGGGTCGGCGCCCGAGGCCAGCGCGACGACCGCGAACCCGCCCGCTCCCACGACGAGCGCCACCGCGACGCCACGCCAGTACGACGGGGTGAGCAGGCCACGCCGGTCGACGGGCATGGGCACCCACCACCGCACGCCCGCGCTGCCCGTCCCCAGGGGGCCGAGGCGAACGGCCATGCCCGTCATGAGCGCCAGGAGCGCGACCGAGCCGAGCGCCTGGATCGTGGCGGCCGTCAGGACCGCGTCACGGCCCCCTGCGGGCTCGACGAAGATCGTCTCGCGGAGCACGTTCGCCGCGCCGATCACGAAGCCGATCGAGATGGCGATCGACACCACGACGTAGGCGATGTTCCCGAGCAGCTCACCGGGACCCGCGTCGGCCCGCGAGGCCGTGACGCGAGCGGTCAGGCGCCGGATCTCCCGCCCCGAGAACTCCTCGTCCGGGTCCGCGACGAGCAGCGGCAACGGAGCCCGCTCGACCTCAGGCTCAGGCGTCACGGGCTCGGATGTCGCTGGGTCACCCGGAGCGGCGGCCGCGTCGGCCGCGGCCGACGCGGCGTGGGCTCCCTTCCTCGCGCCGTGCGGGCGCTTCTTGCCCCGGCCCTGGGCCGCGTTCATCGCCCGCTCCTCAACGGACCCGGGCGAGCGCGTCGAGCGCGGCCTGGTGCCCCAGGCGCAGGCACTCGTCGTCGCCGACCAGGAGTCCGCGCGCACCGGTCCGTTCGACCAGCTCGGGGTCGTGCGTCGCGAACACGACGGCGGCCCCGCGCCCGGCCTCCTCGACCAGGATCCGGGCCAGGTCGGCGCGCATGCCCGGGTCGAGCCGCTGCTCGGGCTCGTCGAGCACGAGGACCTCGCGGGGCCGGGCGAACCCGGCCGCGAGCAGGAGGCGCCGCCGCTGACCCGAGGAGAGCTCGGTCGGCATGGCCCCGGACTGCGCCGCGAGGCCGAACCGGTCGAGGAGCTGGTCCACGACCTCCCCCGCACCCGCCACGCCGTGACCGCGCGCGGTCAGCACCAGGTGCTCGCGCGCCGTGAGCCCCGGGAAGTAGGCGTCGTCGTCGAGGATCCCGACGACCTTGGCGCGGAAGTCGCGCTCGCGCTCGTCGACGTCCCGCCCGAACGCCAGCACCTTGCCGGACAGGGGTGCGAGCACCCCCAGGAGCGCACGCAAGAGCGTCGACTTGCCGCTGCCGTTGGGCCCGATGATCGCCCACAGCTCGCCCGGCCGGACGGCCAGGTCGACGGGCGCGCACACGGGCGCCTCGGTGTAACCGACGCGCAGGGCCCGGGTCTCGAGCACGGGTTGCTTGTTGACCGACACGGCTACTCCCCCGACCCGGTCGCGGACGCTTCGGGCCTGCTGGGCCCAACGGACGTACCCGCAGGCGTCCCCGCGCCCGAGGCGAGGATCACGCGGGCTCGCGCGACGTCGTCGTGCATGGTCCTCACGAGCGCGTCGATCCCGTCGAAGCGCAACGTGGGGCGCAGGTGCTCGACGAACTCCAGGACGACCTCCTCGTCGTACAGGTCGAGGTCGGTGCGGTCCAGGACGTAGGCCTCGACGCGGCGCTCGACGCCGTCGAACGTGGGGTTGGTCCCGATCGAGATGGCCGCAGGCAGCACGCCGTCGCAGTTCCCCGGGTCCGCCGCGAGCAGCTGGGGACGACGCAGCCAGCCCGCGTACACGCCGTCGGCCGGGACCATGCCGCTGATCGCACCGAGGTTGGCCGTGGGGAACCCGAGCTCGCGCCCGCGCGCGTCGCCGTGGATCACCACGCCGCGCAGGCGGTGGTGACGCCCGAGCAGCGCTGCGGCCTCGCGGACCTTGCCGTCCGTGAGCAGGCCGCGGATCTCGGTCGAGGACCAGCGCCCGCTGGGCACCGCGCCCCCGCCCGTCGAGGCGGCGTCGTCGGAGGCGGTGGCACGCCCGGCGTCGCCCCCGACGGTCCCGACGTCGTCGATCGCCCGGACCTCGAAGCCGTGCGTCCGGCCGAGCTCGATCATGGTCGCGAGGTTGCCCGCGTTGTCGCGCCCGAACCGCACGTCGTGACCCACGACGACCGTCCGCGCCCCCAGCCCGTCGACCAGGTAGGTCCGCACGAACTCCTCAGGGCTCTGGCGTGCGAAGTCGAGCGTGTACTCGACCAGCAGCACGGCGTCGAGGCCCGTGGCCTCGAGGAGCTCCATGCGGTCGGCGATCCCGGTCAGGAGCTCGGGCGCCTGCTCGGGCCGGTGGACCGTCGCGGGGTGCGGGTGGAACGTCACGGCCACGGCCTGGGAGCCCGACTCCCGGGCGAGGGACACGATGCGGCCGAGCACCTCGGCATGGCCGCGGTGGACGCCGTCGAAGTTGCCGATCGTCACGACCGACGGTCCGAATCCCGGCGGAACCTGGTCCAGGTCCGTCCACAGGTGCACGCGTACTCCTCGAGATGTGTGTGAGGCGGGCTCGCTCAGGAGGCCCGACGACGGCGCGCACCCACGGCGCGCCTGGTCAAGATTGCCACGTCTCGCCCGGGTGTTCCCCATCGAAACGGTGGACGGTCACCCCTCGGACCTGCCCGGGCTCACGCCGGGGCGAACACGATCACGGGCTTGGCCTTGTGCTTGCCCTCGCGCACCACGTTCTCGAGCAGCGCGACGAGCGACCCGTCGTCGCCGATCGCGGCCGTCGTGGTGTCCTGGGGCGACGGGTCGACCCACTTGCCGTAGGACAGCGCGTCGCGCTCCTCGGGCGTCAGGTCGCGCACCGGGAACGTGGCGCGAGCGGCGTCCGCGAGCGGGAGCGTCACGAGCACGCCGTCGCGCTCGACCTGCGCCTCGAGCTCGGAGAGCGTCGAGGCGCCGTCGATCGCGTAGCCGCCCACGCGCGTGCGGCGCAGGGCCGTGAGGTGACCCCCGACGCCCAGGTCCGCGCCCAGGTCGCGGGCGAGGGCACGGATGTACGTTCCCGACGAGCACACGACCGTGACGTCCACGTCGAGCGCGGGAAGGTCGCCCGGCTCCGCGGCCGCGACCGGCCGGACCTCGTGGACGTCGAAGCGCGAGATCGTCACGGGGCGTGCCTTGAGCTCGACCTGCTCGCCCGAGCGCACGAGCGCGTACGCGCGCTGACCGTCGACCTTGATCGCGGACACCGAGCTCGGCACCTGCTCGATGGGACCGGACAGGAGCGCGACTCCCGCGTCGATCGCCTCGCGCGTCACGGCCGAGGCGTCAGCGCGCGAGGTGACCTCGCCCTCGGCGTCGTCGGTCGTCGTCGCCGCGCCCAGGCGGATGGTCGCGGTGTACTCCTTGTCCGCGCCCACGACGTACGTCAGCAGCTTGGTCGCGCGCCCGATCCCCAGGACCAGGACCCCCGTGGCCATGGGGTCGAGCGTGCCCGCGTGCCCCACCTTGCGGGTCCCCGCGAGACGGCGCAGGCGGGCCACCACGTCGTGGCTCGTGAGCCCCTGGGGCTTGTCGACGATCACGAGGCCGTCGGGGGCGGTGGGTCGGCGCTCGCGCACCGGCTTCGGGTCGTGCGTCATCGGGAGGGGTCCTCGGTGCTCGGGTACGGGAGGGTGTGGAGGCGGGGGGCTCAGCGCCCGGAGGCGGGGCGGGGCTCGACGGGGCCGGGCTCGTCAGGCCCCTGCTCCCCGGCCCGCTGGGCGGCCGGGTCGACCGCGGGCAGCGCGTCGCCGAACGCGCACCGCACGAGCTCGCCCAGGCGCGGGTCCGTGCCGAAGTGCTCGGGGGCGCCGATCGCGAGCAGCGTGTTGAGCAGCATGCCCTGGGCGAGGAAGTCCCGCGCCTGGTCGAGCGTGCCTCCCGTGCGGTCGACGTAGACCTCGAAGACCTCGACGAAGAACTCGCGCGACCTGGCCCCGAAGTCTGGGTCTGCCCCCGCGAGAAAGCCGTGCATCATGACGAGCAGGAGGTTGCGGTCCGCGAGCAGCCGGACGTAGGTCGCGGCGAGCTCGTCGCCCGCTGCGGGCCCGGCGGGCACCGCGGAGAACGCGGCCACGATGCGGCGGCCGATCCGGTCGAAGACCTCGGCGAACAGCTCGTGCTTGGTGCCGAACATCCGCACGACGTAGGGCTGGGACACGCCCGCGGCCCGGGCGACCTGGTCCACGCTGGTGCCGGCGTAGCCCCCGGCGGCGAAGACCGCGGTCGCGGCGTCGATCATCTGCTCGCGTCGCTCGTCGCGCGACATGCGCCGCGCCGACGGCTCGGGCTCGGCGACCTGGGCCCGTGCGGAACTCGGTGCGCTCTCCATGTTGACAAGGTTATCAGTTGATTACTAGCGTCGTAATCCTAGTAATCATCCGATGCTTACCTCTTTTAGGAGTCCTCATGTCCACGACCGCCGTCCCCGACCGCCCGCCCACCCTCGTCAGCGACGCGCCCCTCCCCGCGGGCCTCACCACCGCGATCGACGACGCACGCTCCCCGGGCGCGCGCCGCCGTCGGCCTCTCGCGCTGGTCCTGGTCGCAGCCTCGCTGCCCATGTTCATGGCCACGCTCGACAACCTCGTGGTCACCGGCGCCCTGCCCGTGATCTCCCAGGCGCTGCGGCCGAGCGTCGAGCAGCTCCAGTGGTTCGTCAACGCCTACACGCTCGCGTTCGCGACCCTCATGCTCGTGGCGGCCTCGCTCGGCGACCGGTTCGGACGCCGCCGGGTGTTCGTCGTCGGGATCGCCGTCTTCACGCTCGCGTCGGTCGCGTGCGCGCTCGCCGATACCCCGTCCGCGCTCATCGCGGCCCGCGCCGTGCAGGGTGCGGGCGCTGCCGCGATCATGCCGCTGTCCCTCGCGCTCATCGCCGACGCCGTCCCCCGTGCCCGCCGCGCGCTCGCGATCGGGATCTGGGGCGGCGTCTCGGGTCTCGGCGTCGCGCTCGGGCCGCTCGTCGGCGGCGCGGTCGTCGAGGGCATGAGCTGGGAGGCGATCTTCTGGATCAACGTGCCCGTCGCGCTCGTCGCCGTCCCGCTCGTGCTCGTCGTGCTGCGCGAGTCGTTCGGCCGCCGCGGGCCGATCGACCTCGTGGGCCTCGCGCTCGCCGGGACCGGGGTCTTCGCGGGCGTCTGGGGCATCGTCCGCGGCAACGAGGACGGGTGGACGTCCGCGGTCGTCCTCTCGCTGCTCGCCGGGTCGATCCTGCTGCTCGTGGCGTTCGTCGCGTGGGAGCAGCACCTCGCCCGCCGGGGCGGCTCGCCCCTCGTCCCGATGCGCCTGTTCCGCTCGCGCAGCTTCGCCATCGCGAACGTGTCCGGCTTCGCGTTCTCGCTCGGCATGTTCGGCGCCGTGTTCCTGCTGATCCAGTACTTCCAGATCGCCGAGGGCCTCTCACCGCTCGAGGCAGGGGTCCGCACGCTCCCGTGGACCGCGGCCCCCATGCTCGTCGCACCCGTCGCCGGCATGCTCGCGCCGCGCCTCGGCATCCGGACGCTCCTCGTGACCGGGTTGACCCTCCAGACGCTCGCGCTCGCCTGGCTCGCGGTCGTCTCGTCCGGCGCGACGTACGCGCAGCTCGTCCCGGCCTTCGTGCTCGCGGGGATCGGCATGGGACTGACGTTCGCGCCGAGCGCGACGGCCGTCCTGGTCGACATGGACGAGTCCGACAACGCGACCGCGAGCTCGACCAACTCCACGCTCCGGGAGGTCGGGGTGGCGCTGGGGGTCGCGGTCCTCGTCGCGGTCTTCCAGGCCGCGGGCGGAGCGCTGACACCGGAGCTCTTCACGGAAGGCCTGCCGGCCGCGCTGTGGGTTGGCGCCGCGAGCGTGGGGGTGGGGGCGGTCGCCGCGACGTTCCTGCCGCGTCGCTCCGCCCGCCCGACGGCGTAGCGCACCCCGCCGGGACGGGTCCGGTGGGGTGCGCGGCAGGTGGCCCAGGACAGCGGAACGGCCGGCCCCAGCAGGGACCGGCCGTTCCGTGTGCTCGTGCTGTCGCACCCGCCCGATGGCTCGGTGGGGTACATGGGCGCGCCGTCAGGCGGGCGCGACCTCGTCGGAGTCCGCAGACCCGCCGGCCTCGACCTCGTCATCAGCGGCAGGCTTCTTGTACGGGTCGGCGTCGCCGGCGTACGTGGCCTTCTCGCGCAGCGCGGCCAGCTCGGCATCGCGACGTGCAGCCTCGTGGAGGGCGACGTCGAGGTGCGCGGCGGTGTCCGGCACGGAGTCGAGGTGGAACTCCAGGGAGGGCGTGAGCCGGATCCCCGTCTGCTTGCCGACCTCGGAGCGGATGATCCCCTTGGCGCTCTCGAGCGCCGCGGCGGTCCCTGCCCGCTCCTCGTCGTTGCCGTAGACCGTGTAGAACACCGAGGCGTTCTGCAGGTCACCGGTCACACGCACGTCGGTGATGGTCACGAACCCGAGACGCGGGTCCTTGATCCGGGTGTCGAGCATCTGCGCCACGATGACCTTGATCCGGTCAGCGAGCTTGCGAGCCCTGGGCTTGTCGACCATGGTTCAGTCCTTTCATCAGAGGGCCCCACAGGAAGTCAGCTCCTGGTGGGCCCTTCGGGCCACGTCCTGAACGAACAGCTCCGCCGACGCCGGACCGTGAGGTGTGGCGGGTCGTGGTGGGTCTGGCACGGGCCGCCAGGCCCGCGGTAGACCCGCCACACCTCACGGGTAGGCGTCAGCGGAGAGGTACGTCAGCTACGCGGCTTCTCCCGCATCTCGAACGTCGCGATCGTGTCGCCGACCTGCAGGTCGTTGAACGAACCGAGACCGATACCACACTCGAAGCCCTCGCGGACCTCGGTGGCGTCGTCCTTGAACCGCTTGAGCGACTCGACCGTGAGGTTGTCGCCGATGACGGCTCCCCCACGCAGGACGCGTGCCTTGGTGTTGCGTCGGATCTCGCCCGAGCGGACGATCGAACCGGCGATGTTCCCGAACTTGGAGGAACGGAAGACCTCGCGGATCTCGGCGGTGCCGAGCTGCACCTCTTCGTACTCGGGCTTGAGCATGCCCTTGAGTGCAGCCTCGACGTCGTCGATCGCCTGGTAGATGATCGAGTAGAAGCGGACGTCGACGCCCTCGCGCTCGGCCAGTGCCTCGACACGCTCGCCGTACTTGACGTTGAACCCGATGATGATCGCGTTGTCCACGGTCGCCAGGTTGACGTCGTTCTGGGTGATCGCACCGACGCCGCGGTGGATGATCCGCAGCTGGACCTCGTCGCCGACGTTGATCTGCAGCAGCGCGTCCTCGAGTGCCTCGACGGCACCGGAGACGTCGCCCTTGAGGACCAGGTTGAGGGTCTCGACCTTGCCCTGCTCGAGCGCCTGGGCGAAGTCCTCGAGGCTGACGCGCTTGCGGCGCTTGGCCAGGAGGGCTGCGCGCTCGGCTGCCTCGCGCTTCTCGGCGATCTGACGGGCCGTGCGCTCGTCCGGAGCCACGAGGAACGTGTCACCGGCGCTGGGCACGGACGCGAGCCCGAGCACCATCACGGGGCGGGCGGGGCCTGCCTCGGTGACGTTGTTGCCGTGCTCGTCGAACATCGCACGGACGCGTCCGTGAGCGGTGCCCGCGACGATCGCGTCCCCGACGTGGAGCGTGCCGGACTGGACAAGGACGGTCGCGACGGCGCCGCGGCCCTTGTCGAGGTTCGCCTCGATGGCGACGCCTCGTGCGTCCTTGTCCGGGTTGGCGCGCAGGTCCAGCGAGGCGTCCGCCGTGAGGAGGACGGCCTCGAGGAGCGCGTCGATGCCCTGGTTCTGCTTGGCGGACACGTCGACGAACATGGTGTCGCCGCCGTACTCCTCGGCCACCAGGTTGTACTCGGTGAGCTGCTGGCGGATCTTGGCGGGGTTGGCCCCCTCCTTGTCCACCTTGTTGACCGCGACGACGATCGGCACGCCGGCCGACTGCGCGTGGTTGAGCGCCTCGACCGTCTGCGGCATGACGCCGTCGTCGGCTGCGACCACGAGGATCGCGATGTCGGTCACCTGGGCACCACGAGCACGCATGGCGGTGAACGCCTCGTGACCCGGGGTGTCGATGAACGTGATGGGACGGTCGACGCCCTCGTGCTCGTGACGGACCTGGTAGGCACCGATGTGCTGCGTGATGCCGCCGGCCTCGCCGGAGATGACGTCGGTCTGGCGGATCGCGTCGAGCAGTCGGGTCTTACCGTGGTCGACGTGACCCATGACCGTGACGACGGGCGGACGGGCCTGGAGCTCGTCGTCGCCCTCGCCCTCGAGCTCGGCGTCCAGGTCGATGTCGAAGGCACCGAGGAGCTCGCGGTCCTCCTCCTCCGCGGAGACCATCTCGATGACGTACCCGAGCTCCGCGGCGAGCGAGCCGAACGTGTCCTCGTCGAGGGACTGCGTGGCGGTCGCCATCTCACCGAGGTGGAAGAGCACCGTCACGAGGCTCGCGGGGTTCGCGTCGATCTTGTCCGCGAAGTCGTTGAGCGAGGAACCGTGACGCAGGCGCACGACGGTCGAGCCGTTCCCACGGGGAACCTGCACGCCACCCAGCGAGGGGGCCTGCATCTGCTCGAACTCCTGGCGCTTCGCCCGCTTCGACTTGCGCCCACGGACGGGGCGCCCTCCTGCACGACCGAAAGCACCCTGGGTGCTGCCACGACCTGCGCCACCGCGGCCACCGCCACCGGGGCGACCGGCGAAACCGCCGCCACCACCAGGAGCGCCGCCGGGGCCTCCGCCTGCGCCACCGGGACGACCGGCGAAGCCGCCACGACCGCCACCGGCACCGCCGGCGCCGCCACCCGGACGACCGCCGGGAGCGGGACGGTCACCGGGGCGACCGATCGAGGTACGACCGGGCATCATGCCCGGGTTGGGACGGGGACCACCCGGACGCGGTGCAGGACGGGGACCACCGGGACGGGGTCCGCCGGTGCGCTCGGCGCTGCCTGCTGCTGCGGGGTTGGCGTTCGCTGCCGGGTCGGCGGCGCGCTCGGGGCGTGCACCCGGACGAGGCATGCCCTGGCTCGAGGCGAACGGGTTGTTGCCCGGGCGCGGGGAGCCGGCGCGCGGCATGCCCTGGCTCGAGGCGAACGGGTTGTTGCCGGGACGCGGGGAGCCGGGACGGCCGCCCCCACCGGTTCCGCCGGGGCGGGCTGCTGCGGGACGCGGGCCGGGCGCGGGGGCGTTGCCGCCACCTGCCGGCTTGGGCGAAGCCGACGGCTTGCGCTCGGCAGCGGGAGCCGGCGTGGCGGCGGGCTTGGCCGCAGCGGGGGCTGCGGGCGTGGGCTCGACGAACGCGGGGCTCGCTGCTTCCTTCTGGGGTGCCGGTGCCTTGGGCGCGGCGGGTGCCGGCGCAGGGGCAGCGGGAGCCGGTGCTGCAGGCGCAGCCTCGGCGGCCGGCACGGGCTTGGGCGCGGCCGGACGTGCCGGCGCGGGCTTCGCGGCGGCGGGCTTGGCGGGAGCGCTTGCGCTCTCCGTGCCACCGGCCGGGAAGGTGTCGCGCAGCTTGCGGACGACCGGCGGTTCGATGGTCGAGGATGCCGAGCGGACGAACTCACCGAGTTCCGTCAGCTTGGTCATGATGGTCTTGCTCTCCACCCCGAGCTCCTTTGCGAGCTCGTAGACGCGGACCTTTGCCACAACTCTCCTGTCTCGGCCCACCCGAAACAGGGAGGACCGTCTTTAGTACTGGGTGCTCATCGCTGGGTACTCATCGGGTGCCCATCGGCTTCTAACCCGCTTCCTTGTCGACGATTCGTGCGGTGTTCGTGCGGTACTGGCGCGGCTCGGCTCGGGCGGCGCTGGTGCGCCGCCGGCCGGGACCGCCGACTTGACGATGACTGGCGATGACTGACGACGGGTCAGTCTTCCCTGTCGAGATGGGCGTGAGCTCCGGCGAGGTCCACGGGTCCTGCGAGACGCAGCGCCCGGGGAAAGGCTCGTCGACGCTCGGCCAGCTCGAGGCAACGCCGAGCATCGTGGAGCCAGGCGCCGCGCCCCGGGAGCGACCTGCCGACATCGACGACGAGCCGAGGCTCTGGAGTGTCAGGCTGGTCCACCACGAGGCGGAGAAGAACAGACCGTAGGTCACGCTCCCGGCAGCCGACGCACGTCCGAACGGGCGCGTGAGCGCCTGAAGGGTCGTGCGACGGATTCCGGACCCGTGGCCCAGTCAGGGACAGTCTAGCGCGCCCGCTCACCGAGTGTTACCCGTTTCCGTCGCCGGAGCCCGGTCCGTCGACCTCGTCGAGGCCTCCACGGGCCCGGTCGTCGCCCGCACCGGGGTGCGCGCCCTCGTCCGAGCGGATGTCGATGCGCCACCCCGTGAGCTTCGCGGCAAGCCGGGCATTCTGCCCTTCCTTGCCGATCGCGAGGGACAGCTGGAAGTCGGGGACGACCACGCGTGCGGCGCGAGCCTCGGCGTCGACCACGGTGACAGACGTCACACGGGCCGGCGACAGCGCGCTCGCCACGAACTCCGCCGGGTCGTCGCTGAAGTCGACGATGTCGATCTTCTCGCCGTGCAGCTCGGCCATGACCGCGCGCACGCGCCCACCCATGGGGCCGATGCAGGCGCCCTTGGCGTTGAGGCCCGCGACGCGCGAACGGACCGCGACCTTGGAGCGGTGACCGGCCTCGCGGGCGATCGCCATGATCTCGACCGAGCCGTCGGCGACCTCGGGGACCTCGAGCTCGAAGAGCTTGCGGACGAGGTTCGGGTGCGTGCGGCTCAGCGTGATCTGCGGGCCCTTCATGCCGCGTGCGACGTCCAGGACGTACGCGCGCAGCCGCTCGCCGTGGACGTAGTCCTCGGTCGGGACCTGCTCGTGCGGCGGGAGGACCGCCTCGGTGCCGCCCACGTCCACGAGGACCATGCGCGGGTCGTTGGCCTGCTGGATGATGCCCGCGAGGACCTCACCCTCCTTGCCGCGGAAGTTGCCGAGGATCTGGTCATCCTCGGCGTCCCGCAGCCGCTGCACGATGACCTGGCGTGCCGTCGCGGTCGCGATGCGTCCGAAGTCCTTGGGCGTGTCGTCGAACTCGGGACCCAGCACGGGCGCCCGGTAGCGCCGGACGGGCTCGCCGTCCTCGTCCACCTCGTCGGCGACGTCGTCGGCGTCCTCCTCGGCCGGGATCTCCTCGCGCGCCCAGACCGTCACGTGGCCGGTACGGCGCTCGAGCTCGACCCGCGCGCGGGCGTGCGCGTCAGGGGTCCGGTGGTAGGCGGAGAGCAGCGCCTGCTCGATCGCTGCCACCAGGATGTCGAGGCTGATGTCCTTCTCGCGCTCCAGCAGGCGCAGCGCGCTCATGTCGATGTCCATCGATCAGACCTCCTCGTCGTTCGGGGCGATCGCCCCGGGGTTCTCGTCAACAGCCATCTCCGGGCCGAGGTCTGCCTCGAGCGCACGCTTGAGCTCGACCTGGATGGCGCCGCGCGTCACGTCGTCGAGCGCCACCGAGTCCACGGGAGCCCCGGTGAGCAGCAGGCGGCCGTCCTCGACCTCGCGCAGGCGCCCTTCGACGCTTGCGCCGTCCGTGAGCGTGAGCCTGACGATGCGGCCGCGGGCGCGCTTGAAGTGGCGCAGCTCGGTCAGGGGGCGCGAGGTGCCGGGCGTCGAGATCTCGAGCGTGTACGCACCGGGGAACGCGTCGGAGGCGTCGAGCGCGTTGTTGATCTCGCGCGAGACCTCTGCGACGGCGTCGAGGTCCAGGTTGCCCACCGCGTCCTCGGGCAGGTCCACCGTGATGCGGACGACCGAGCGGCTGCCTGCCAGGGAGACGGTCACGTCCTCCAGGTACAGGCCCGCTGCCTGCACCGCAGGTTCCACGACCTGACGGACCCTGTCCGCACCGGCCTGCTTCGCCTTGTTCATGTCTCGGTCTCCCGTCGGCTTCCAGAGCCCACCGGGCTGAAGGAATCGACCGGTGTGCTGTTGTACGGGATCAGCCTAACGACTCACCCGCCAGGAACGTGACATCATCACCCTCGATGACTGCCGAACCGACTCCGCGCCTCCACCCGTCGAGCCCCTCGGGCGACGCCCCGCCGTCCGCTTCGCCCGGATATTCACGGGTCCGGGCTCGGTGGCGTCGTCCGGCCGGTCGCGCGGTGGTGTCGATCGTCACGTCGCTCACGCTGCTCACCGTGGCCGGCTGCGGGCTGCGCCTGGAGACCCCGCCCCCGACCGAGCCTGTGCCCGACGCCCAGGAGACGCTGCGGCGCGACGCGGTCGACGGCGCGCTGCTCGTGGGCGAGCTCGCCGTCGCGGCGGGCGCGACGTCGTCGGGCCTGGACGCGACCTCGCTCGCGTCGCTCGCCGAGACGGGCACCTTCGCCGACCTCCACGTGATGCAGCTCGGCGGCGTCTACGACTCGGGCCTCCCCGAGCCCGACGGCGACACCGACGAGCCCACGTCCGGCGCGACCGACCAGCCGACGACCACCACGACCGCGACGCCCGCCGAGGTCCTCGACGCGCTGGCCGCCTCGAGCGCGAGCATGCGCGAGGGGATCGACCAGACCGACGACGGCCCGTTCGCCCGGCTGCTGACGTCGATCGTGTCCTCGCAGGACGCCTCTGCGCGTCAGCTCGGGGCCTCGACGGGCACCCCCCTGCCCGAGTCCCTCGCGCTCCCGACCGGTCTCCTCGTGCCCGAGACCACGCCGTCGGGGCTGACCGCGACGGACCTGTCGACCATCATCGAGGCCGAGGACGCCGCGGGGTACGCGTTCGAGGTCCGCGCGGCCCTCGCGGACGGCGACGTGCGCGCCGCAGCCCTCGACCGCGCGGTGCTGCACCGCGCCCGGGCAGAGGCCTGGGCCCAGGCGGCGGGCACCGCGGGAGGGGCGCAGGACCCGCGCCGGGTCGCCTACTCGGTCCCGGCCGACGTCCCGACGGCGGAGCTCGCCGTCCAGCTCGAGTCCTCGCTCGCTGAGTCGTACGCCGCGCTCACGGCCGAGGCCGGCACGGGGACCCGCCTGCCGCTCGCCGACCTGTCGACCGAGGCGAGCCTCGCGGCCGTCGCGTGGGGTGCTCCCCTCGCAGCGTTCCCGGGTCTGCCCGAGCAGTCGACCACTCCCCCGGCGGCCGGCTGAGGACGCTCCTCCACGACGGCGGACGGGCCGGGTCCAGGAGCATCGCTCCCGGACCCGGCCCGTCCGTCGTCGGCCCCTGCCGCCGGGGCGGCCGGGGAGAGATCAGGCCAGCAGCTCGGCGACCTTCTCGGTCACGAGGTCGGCGACGCCTGCGACCGGCACCTGCACGGGCTCGCCGCCCTGGCGCGGGCGCACCTCGACGACGCCGTCCGCGAGCCCGCGGCCCACGACCACGACGAGCGGGGCGCCCAGGAGCTCGGCGTCCTTGAACTTCACGCCGGGCGAGACCTTGGGCCGGTCGTCGTACAGGACCTCGACGCCGCGCGCCGAGAGCTCGGCCGTGAGCGACGCGGCGGCCTCGAAGACCGCCTGGTCCTTGCCCGTGGCGACCACCTGGACGTGCATGGGGGCCACGTGCGCGGGCCAGGCGAGGCCGGCCTCGTCGTGGTTGGCCTCGGCCAGGGCGGCGAGCGCGCGCGTCACGCCGATCCCGTACGAGCCCATGGTCACGACGACCTGCTTGCCGTTCTCGTCGAGGACCGTCAGGCCCAGTGCCTGCGCGTACTTGCGTCCCAGCGCGAAGATGTGGCCGATCTCGATGCCGCGCGCGAGCTCGAGCGGACCCGAGCCGTCGGGCGCGAGGTCGCCCGCACGGACCTCGGCGGCCTCGATCGTGCCGTCGGCCGTGAAGTCGCGACCGGCGACCAGGTCGAACACGTGCCTGCCGTGCTGGTTCGCGCCCGTGATCCAGCGGGTGCCCTCGACGACGCGCGGGTCCAGGAGGTAGCGCACGGCCGAGTGCGACGACGCGGGGGTCTTGCCCTCGGCCGGCACGGTCACCTGGGGGCCCTGCGGGCCGAGCACCTCGGGGCCGATGTAGCCCTTGACGAGCTCGGGGTGCGCGGCGAAGTCGGCCTCGCCCGCGGGCTCGACCTCGGCGGGCTCGACCGACGCCTCGAGGCGCTTGAGGTCCACCTCGCGGTCGCCGGGCAGGCCCACGACGAGCACCTCGCGGCGGCCGTCGGGGTGCGTGAGCGCGAGCACGACGTTCTTGAGCGTGTCGGCCGCGGTCCACTCGCGGTCGGGGCGCGGGAAGCGCGCGTTGGCGAGCGCGACGAGCGAGTCGATCGTCGGGGTGTCGGGGGTGTCCTCGACGTGCGCCGCGGGCGCGTCGTCGTAGGGCAGGGCCTCGGGCACGGGCGTGACGACGGCCTCGACGTTGGCCGCGTAGCCGCCGGGCGAGCGGACGAACGTGTCCTCACCGATCGCGGTCGGGTTGAGGAACTCCTCGCTGCGCGAGCCGCCCATGGCCCCGGACGTCGCGGCCACGATCACGTACTCGAGACCCAGGCGCGTGAAGATCCGCTGGTAGGCGGCGCGCTGGTTCTGGTACGAGGCCTCGAGCCCCTCCTCGGTCACGTCGAACGAGTACGCGTCCTTCATGATGAACTCGCGGCCACGGATGAGGCCCGCGCGCGGACGCGCCTCGTCGCGGTACTTCGTCTGGATCTGGAACAGCGTGAGCGGCAGCTCCTTGTAGGACGAGTACATGTCCTTGACGAGGAGCGTGAACATCTCCTCGTGCGTGGGGGCGAGCAGGTAGTCGCCGTCCTTGCGGTCCGTGAGACGGAACAGGTTCGCGCCGTACTCGTCCCACCGGCCCGTGGCCTCGTAGGGCTCGCGCGGCAGCAGCGCCGGGAAGTGGACCTCCTGGCCGCCCGCGTCCTCCATCTCCTCGCGGACGATCGCCTCGACCTTGGCGAGCACGCGCAGGCCCAGCGGGAGCCAGGTGTAGATGCCGGGGGCGGCACGACGGATGTAGCCGGCGCGCACGAGGAGCTTGTGGCTCGCGACCTCGGCGTCGACCGGGTCCTCGCGCAGCGTCCGCAGGAACAGGGAGGTCATCTTGAGGGGCTTGACGGGGGGACCGACCACCCGGCTGGAGGCTGAAGACATGGGCCCGATCCTACCGTCGCGCGACGCAGCACCCCGCAGAGACTCCGAGGCCGTTCCCGGTCGGTCCGCGAGGCGGTCAGCCGTCCGTGACCCGTCGGCGGTGCGCGTCCGCGCGGGAGCGGGCACCATGGAAGCGTGCCCGAGCTGCCCGAGGTCGAGGCGCTCGTCCGGTTCCTCGACGAGCGCGCGACCGGTCACGTCGTCGTCGCGGCCGACCTCGCCTCGATCGTGGCCCTCAAGACGTTCTCCCCTCCCCTGTCGGCCCTGGTGGGCGGAACAGTCACGGGTGCGTCGCGGCACGGCAAGTGGCTCGACCTGGCGGTGCGTCCCGAGGCAGGCACCGGAGCCGCTGGAGCCACGAGCTCGGGCGGGGCCAAGGCCGTCGACGCGGCCGGTGGCGCGGGTCCGGCGGGGACCGGCGGCGCAGTGCCCGACGACGAGCTCCACCTGGTCTTCCACCTCGCCCGGGCGGGCTGGTTGCGCTGGTCGGAGGACGCGCCGACCACGCCGGTGCGCCCCACCTCGAGCAGGGGCGGCGTGCGGGCGGTCCTCGCGCTGCGGATCCGGTTCGACGACGGCTCGGGGTTCGACCTGACCGAGGCGGGCACGCGCAAGCGGCTCGCGGTCCACGTGGTCCGCGATCCCGCCGAGGTCCCCGCGATCGCGACCCTGGGCGTCGAGCCCCTCGGTCCCGACTTCACGATCGCCGAGCTCTCACGCCTGCTCGCGGCACGCAACCAGCAGCTCAAGGGGTTGCTCCGCGACCAGCGGCTCGTCGCCGGGATCGGCAACGCGTACTCCGACGAGATCCTGCACGCCGCCAGGACGAGCCCGTTCCGCCTGACCCGCAGCCTCGAGGCCGACGACGTGGCCCACCTGCACGCCGCGATCCGCGACGTGCTCTCCGAGGCCGTCGCGACGTCGTCGGGCCGGCCGGCCGCCGAGCTCAAGGACGCCAAACGACGCGGGATGCGCGTCCACGGGCGCACGGGCGAGGCGTGCCCGGTGTGCGGGGACGTCGTCCGCGAGGTCTCGTTCGCGGACCGCAGCCTGCAGTACTGCGCGACGTGCCAGACCGGCGGGCAGGTGCTCGCCGACCGGCGCATGTCCAAGCTCCTGCGCTAGCGGCCGGCGGCCGGCGGCCGCCTCAGAAGAGGACGGTCGCGAACGTCCCGACCTGCTCGAACCCCACTCGGCGGTACGTCGCGAGCGCGCGCTCGTTGTACGCGTTGACGTAGAGCGAGACGATCGGTGCGATCTCGCGTCGCGTGATCTCCACGACGGCGGCCATGCCCGACTCCGAGAGGCGACGCCCGCGGAGCTGCGGATCGACCCACACGCCCTGGACCTGCGCGACCGCGGACGTGACCGCACCGAGCTCGGCCTTGAAGGCCACGGTGCGCTCGGGCAGCGCGACCGCGGCGAGCGGGTCCCTGTCCCCGTTCGGCAGCGACGGAGCGGGCACACCGCCCGCGAGCCGCACGAACGAGCGCCCCGACGTGATGAGCCCGCGCACGCGCTCGGCGTACGCGTTGCCGCCCGCCGCGACCGGCGAGTACCCGACCTCCTCGACGAACATGCGCACGCACGCGGGCAGCACGAGCGGGAGCTCGGCGGGCACCGACCGCCGGACCATCGGGTCCGGCTCGACCTCGGGCGCACGGTCGATCATCAGCGAGGGCTGGTCGTCGCGCACGTCGCGGGCTGCGGGCCAGTGCTGGGCCAGGCGGTCCCACAGCCCCAGCGCGGCCGCGCGCTCGCCCACGATCGACGACGCCCGGCGACCGAACCGGCGCGCCAGGGCCGCGAACGCGTCGAGCGCCTGCGCGTGCTCGGCACCGGCCAGGGGGACGACCGGCACCAGGTTCGCCCCTGCCCAGCAGATCGCGAGCAGCGGACCCTGCGCGGGGAAGCCCCACACCTGTCCGCCGCTCAGCGACAGTCGTGTCGCCTCGACGATCCGTGAGGCGGCCAGGACCGAGCCGACCGGGTCCAGGGCGCACACCGCGAGCGCGGCCGGGACGTCCGCGTCCGTCAGGACACGGGCGGCCTCCGGCCGGGACCACGGCCCCGGGGGGTGCCAGCGCGCCATCGCCGCAGGCTCAGCCGACGGTGACGACCGGCGGGCCGGCCTGTGCGTCGTTCTCCGGCGTCATGGTCTCGGCGATGCGCATCGCTTCCTCGATGAGCGTCTCGACGATCATGGACTCCGGCACGGTCTTGACGACCTCGCCCTTGACGAAGATCTGGCCCTTGCCGTTGCCCGACGCGACGCCGAGGTCTGCCTCGCGCGCCTCGCCCGGGCCGTTCACGACGCAGCCCATGACCGCGACGCGCAGCGGGACCTCCATGCCCTCGAGACCCGCGGTGACCTTCTCGGCGAGCGTGTAGACGTCCACCTGGGCGCGACCGCACGACGGGCACGAGACGATCTCCAGCTTGCGCGGACGCAGGTTGAGCGACTGCAGGATCTGGATGCCGACCTTGACCTCCTCGACCGGCGGGGCCGAGAGCGAGACACGGATCGTGTCACCGATGCCCTTGCTCAGCAGCGCACCGAAGGCCGTGGCCGACTTGATGGTGCCCTGGAACGCCGGGCCCGCCTCGGTCACACCGAGGTGCAGGGGCCAGTCACCGCGCTCGGAGAGCAGCTCGTAGGCCCGCACCATGACGACCGGGTCGTTGTGCTTGACCGAGATCTTGAAGTCGTGGAAGCCGTGCTCCTCGAAGAGCGACGCCTCCCAGACCGCCGACTCGACGAGCGCCTCCGGGGTGGCCTTGCCGTACTTGGCGAGCAGACGCGGGTCGAGCGACCCGGCGTTGACGCCGATGCGGATCGAGGTGCCCGCGTCGGAGGCCGCGCGAGCGATCTCCTTGACCTGGTCGTCGAACTTGCGGATGTTGCCCGGGTTCACGCGCACCGCGGCACAACCCGCGTCGATCGCCGCGAACACGTACTTGGGCTGGAAGTGGATGTCCGCGATCACGGGGATCTGGGACTTCTTCGCGATCGCCGGCAGCGCGAGCGCGTCGTCCTGGCTGGGCACCGCGACACGCACGATGTCGCAGCCGGACGCGGTCAGCTCGGCGATCTGCTGGAGGGTCGCGTTGATGTCCGTCGTCGGCGTCGTGGTCATCGACTGGACGCTCACGGGGGCGTCGCCGCCGACGTCGACCTTGCCGACCTTGATCTTGCGCGTCTTGCGGCGCGGCGCGAGGACCGGCGGGGGTGCTGCTGGCATGCCAAGGCTGATGGGTACGCTCACGGACCTAGTATCCCCCGCCCAGCACCCGGGCCGCGCCCACGGGCCCACCCCGCCCCGCTCCGCACGCGACTCTTCGCGAGATCTTCACCGTGCGGCCGGTCAGGTGAGCCGGACCGGGTTGACGATGTCCGCGTAGATCAGCAGCAGCCCCATGCCGAGCAGGACGACCCACATGGCCAGCCCCAGCGGCACGAGCCGTGCCACGTCGGCGTGCGCCGGGCGCGGCAGCCCACGGACCTTGGCGACCTGGCGCTTGGCGCCCTCGTACAGCGCACCCGCGATGTGACCGCCGTCGAGCGGCGGCAGCGGGATGAGGTTGAACGCGAAGAGCGCGATGTTGAGCGAGGCCAGCAGGCTCAGCATGGTCGCGACCTGCCCCACGAGGTCGCCCTCGCCCGCGTCCAGGAGGTCGGCCGCCACGATCGTGACCCCGACGGGACCGACGGGCGAGCTGGGGTCGCGCGCCTCGTCGCCGAACGCGGCCTGGCCGATGTCGACGAGCCGCGCGGGCAGCGAGACGATGATCGCGGCCGTGCCGCTCACCTGCTGCCAGATGGCCTCCGGCACCGCCGACAGCGGCTCGGAGACACGCTCCTGGGTCGGAGCGACACCGACGTACCCCATGGGCCGGAGAACCAGCTCTCCCGCGTCGTCGCGCACGTACTGGCCGTCGTCGCCCACGACCGGTCGCTCGACCTCGGCCGGGGTGATCTCGAGCGTCGTGCGCTCGCCGTCGCGCTCGACCACGACGGGCACGGTCTCCCCCGCCGCCCCCGTGATCTTGCCGACGAGCGAGTCCCACGACGTGACGGGCTCGCCGTCGAACGAGACGATCGTGTCGCCGGGCTCCAGGCCTGCCTCGGCCGCCGGGGTGCGCGGGTCGTCGGCCGTGCACTCGTAGTCGGCCGGTGCCGAGGCGGGCGTGACGCACTGGGGGACGAGCCCGACCGTCGTGGTCGCCTGCGGCAGACCGATGCCCACCAGCACGATCGTCATGAGCACGAACGCGATCACGAGGTTCATGAACGGTCCACCGAACATCACGATGACCTTCTTGGGCACCGAGAGGTTGTAGAACGCGCGCGGCTCCTGCCCGGGGAGGATCTCCTCGGCACTCATCTCGCGAGCGTCCTGGACCATGCGCCCGAAGAACCCGTCCGACTGCTTCTTGCCCGCCGGCGCCGGCGGGTACATCCCCACGAGCCGCACGTAGCCGCCCAGCGGGATCGCCTTGACCCCGTACTCGGTCTCGCCCTTGGTGCGCGACCACAGCGTGGGGCCGAACCCCACGAAGTAGTGGCTCACGCGCACGCCGAACTTCTTGGCCGGGACCATGTGCCCGACCTCGTGCAGCGCGATCGACACCAGGATGCCGACCAGCACGACGAGGATCGCGATCACCGCGGTCATGAGAGCTCCGTTCGGGGAGGTTGTGGGGTCCGGGACGACTCCAGGACGGGTGCGAGACGGTCGGAGGGTCGTGGCAGACCGCCCCGGACCGGACGGGGCGAACCTACCGCCGATCGCTGGACGATGCCTGAGACCGCCCGCGCCCCGTGAGGCGCCCGCCGCGTGCCCACCTCAGCGCTGCGCCAGGATCTCGTGGGCCCGCGCACGGGCCCACGTCTCCGCTGCCGTCACGTCGTCCAACGTGACCGCCGCCCGCGAGGTTCCCCGGTGCTCTCCGAGGACACGCTCGACCGTCGCGACGATGTCCAGGAACCCGATGCGGCCCTCCAGGAACGCCGCGACGCACTCCTCGTTGGCCGCGTTGTACACCGCAGGGTGCGTCGCGGAGGCCGACGCCGCCTCGCGCGCGAGACCGACCGCGGGGAAGAGCGCCTCGTCGAGCGGCTCGAACGTCCAGGCCGTCGCCGCCGTCCAGTCGCACCCGGCGGCGACCTCGCCCAGGCGGTCCGGCCAGCTCAGGCCGAGCGCGATGGGCAGCCGCATGTCCGGGGGCGAGGCCTGCGCGATCGTCGAACCGTCCACGAACTCGACCATCGAGTGCACGACCGACTGCGGGTGCACCACGACCGCGATCTCCTCGGTCGGCACGTCGAACAGCAGGTGCGCCTCGATGAGCTCGAGGCCCTTGTTCATGAGCGTCGCGGAGTTGATCGTCACGACCGGGCCCATGGCCCAGGTCGGGTGCGCGAGCGCCTGCTGCGGGGAGACGGCCTTGACGTCGTCCCGCGCCCAGCCGCGGAACGGCCCGCCCGACGCCGTCAGCACGAGCCGACGGACCTCCTCGCGCCGACCCGAGCGCAGCGCCTGCGCGATCGCCGAGTGCTCCGAGTCGACGGGGACGATCTGGTCCGGACGCTGCCTCGCGTCCTGGACCAGCACGCCGCCCACGACGAGCGACTCCTTGTTGGCCAGCGCGAGCGTCGAGCCCGCGCCGAGCGCGGCGAGCGTGGGACCGAGGCCCACCGACCCCGTGATGCCGTTGAGCACGACGTCAGACCCCGCCCCCGCGAGCTCGGTCGCGGCGTCCGGACCGACCAGCACCTCGACCGGCCGAGCCCCCGCACGGGGGGCCCGGGCCGCCAGGGCGGCCTCGACCTCGACGGCCCGTGCAGGGTCCGCCACACCCACGCGCTGCACGCCGAGCGCGACAGCCTGGTGCGCGAGCAGCTCGGCGTTCGCGCCGCCGGCCGAGATCGCGTCCACACGGAAGCGGTCGGGGTGGCGGGAGATCACGTCGATCGCCTGGGTGCCGATGGATCCGGTCGACCCGAGGAGGGTCACGCTGCGCAGACTCATGGGGACATCCTCCCAGGTGCGAGGACCGCCCGAGGCGCGCTGCGGCGTCGGGCAGGCCTCACGCACGACGTCACTCGACGCCGAGCAGCACCTCGATGGCCCGGGCGAAGAACGCGTCCACGGGCCCCTCGGCATAGCCGTCCTTGCCGCGGCGACGCGCGAACGTCGCGCTGCGGATCTCGGCGGCCGTGATGGGCTCCTGGCGGTCGAAGTACGCCACCAGGCGGTCGCACAGGTCGTCGACGTCGTCCATGTCGTAGCCCGACTCGCCGCGGCCTGCCGGTGCGAAGCGCTCGCCGTCCGGACGACCCAGCCGGCCGTACAGGCTGCGCGCCCGCTCGGCCAGGGCGTTCATCCAGGCCTGCTGCCCGTTGACCGCGACGTACTCGGCGCGCTGGCGGGCGATGAACGCGCCCTCCAGGCGGTCGAGGGCCGCGTCGACCTCGTGGGTGTCGTACCCGCCACGGACCAGGTCGAACATCGAGACCTGGATGTCCGTGCTCGTCAGGCGCTCAGGCTTCTTGCCCTCGTAGACCTGACGGGCGTGGTCGAAGAACTCGTCCACCTCTTCGGGGTCGTACCCGTTGCGCACCTTCGAGACGGTGCTGAACAACGCACTCACTCTTCCTCCTCGGCTGCCAGCTGTCCGCACGCACCATCGATGTCGCTGCCACGTGTGTCACGAATAGTGGTCGGAATCCCGTGCCCGCGCAAGCGTGCGACGAACTCGTCCTCCACGTCGCGCTCGCTGGCCGTCCAGATCGAGCCCGGCGTCGGGTTGAGCGGGATGGGGTTGACGTGCACCCAGCCCGAACCGCGCGCCGTGAGCTTCTCGCCCAGCAGGTCCGCCCGCCAGGCGTGGTCGTTCATGTCCTTGATGAGCGCGTACTCGATGCTGACGCGTCGACCCGTGACCTCGAAGTAGTTGCGTGCCGCGTCGAGCGTCTCGTCGACCGACCACCGGGTGTTGATCGGGACGAGCTCGCTGCGCAGGTCGTCGTCCGGCGCGTGGAGCGAGAGCGCGAGCGTGACCGGGATGCCCTCGGCCGACAGCTTGTTCATCGCCGGGACCAGACCCACGGTCGAGACGGTGATGTTGCGCGCCGACATGCCCAGGCCCTCGGGGGCCGGGGCGATGAGCTGGCGGATGGTGCCCATGACGGCCTTGTAGTTGGCCATCGGCTCGCCCATGCCCATGAAGACCAGGTTGTTGAGCCGGGCCGGGCCGCCGGGGATGTCGCCGTCGGCGAGCGACTTCGCGGCCGAGCGCACCTGCTCGACGATCTCCGCGGTCGACAGGTTGCGGGTCAGACCGAGCTGGCCCGTCGCGCAGAACGGGCACGCCATGCCGCAGCCGGCCTGGCTCGAGACGCACAGCGTCGACCGGTTCGGGTACCGCATGAGGACCGACTCGACCTTGGCCGCGTCGAAGAGCTTCCAGAGCGTCTTGACGGTCGTGCCGCCGTCCGCCTGCATCACACGCGCGGGCGTGAGCAGCTGCGGGAACAGGTTCTCGACCAGCAGGTCGCGCGAGGCCTTGGGCAGGTCCGTCATGTCCTCCGCGGCACTCGTGTAGTGCGCGTAGTAGTGCGTCGCGAGCTGCTTGGCACGGAAGGGCTTCTCCCCCAGCTCCACGACGGCCGCCGTCCGTTCCTCGGCAGAGAGGTCGGCGAAGTGACGCGGGGGCTTCCCGCGGCGGGGTGCCGACATGACGAGCGGCAGCGGCTTCGATTCGACGGACGGGCGAACAGACATGGTGGATCCAGAGGTTGGAACGGGTGGAACAGGTCAGAGCAGGCACGCACCGAGGCGGTCCGGAGCGAGCGTGCGAGCGTGCCGGTGCGTTCTCACGCAGGCCGGCACGCACGCGGACGGACGAGCCCTGCCGCCCCTCACGGGGACCGCCTCAGAGCGAGACGGACAGCAGCAGGAACACGAACGGGGCAGTCAGGAGCATGGAGTCCAGGCGGTCGAGGACACCTCCGTGCCCCGGCAGGAGGGACCCCATGTCCTTCAATTCTAGGTCGCGCTTGATCATCGACTCGGCCAGGTCCCCCACGGTCGCCGTGAGCGGCACCATGACGCCCAGCGCGACGCCGATCACGGGGCTCGCACCCAGACCGTAGACGGCCCCCACGACGCCGACCGCGGTCGCGAGCACGAACGAGCCCGCCAGACCCTCCCAGCTCTTCTTGGGGCTGATCGAGCGGGCCAGCGGGTGGCGCCCGAACAGCACACCGGCCACGTATCCGCCGACGTCGTTCGCGACCGCCAGCAGGATGAACAGCAGGACCTGGATCCGTCCGTTCTCCGGGTTCGCCAGCATCATCATGACGAAGCCCGCCATGAACGGCAGGTACGCGGTCGCGAACGTGCCGGCCGCGGCGTCCCGCACGGCAGCGGTGCCCGAGCCGTCGATCACCCGCCAGACCACGACGCCCGCCACCGTCAGCACGAACGAGACCATGAGGGCCTCGGGCCCGGCGTAGTACGACGAGATCATGATCCCCGCCGCACCCACCAGGAGAGGCAGGAGCGGCAGGTGGATGTCGCGGCGCAGGAAGGCCTGCTTCAGCTCCCAGAGCGCCGCCCCCACCGCGGCGATCGCCAGCAGGACGAACGGCTCCGGACGGAACCCCAGCGAGGCCCCCACGACGAGGAGGAGCCCGACGCCGACGGCGATCGCCTTCGGCAGGTCGCGTCCGGCCTTCGGCGTCCGCCGGGGCTCGGACGCGACAGCATCACGTGTCATCGGTGCGTTCGGAGTTCGCCATCAGACCTCGAGGAGCTCGCTCTCCTTGCCGGCGAGCAGCGCGTCGATCGTGTCGACGTGGCTCTTGGTGAGAGCTTCGAGCTCCTTCTCCGCACGCGTGCCCTCGTCCTCGCCCGCTTCGCCGTCCTTCACGATGCGGTCGAGCTGCTCCTTGGCACGACGACGGATGTTGCGCACCGAGACGCGTGCGTCCTCGGCCTTGCCCTTGGCGAGCTTCACGTAGTCGCGGCGACGCTCCTCCGTGAGCACGGGGAGCACGACCCGGATGATGTTCCCGTCGTTCGACGGGTTCACGCCCAGGTCCGAGTCACGGATCGCCTTCTCGATCGCGGACAGCGCGGTCTTGTCGAAGGGCGAGATGACGATCGTGCGGGCCTCGGGCGTGTTGAACGAGGCAAGCTGCTGGAGGGGCGTCGGGGCCCCGTAGTACTCGACCGTGATCTTGTTGAACATCGCGCCACTCGCACGTCCCGTGCGGATGTTGGCGAAGTCCTCCTTGGCGACCTCGATCGCCTTGTCCATCTTCTCTTCGGCCTCGAGGAGGGTCTCGTCGATCACCAGTGCTCCTTCGTCGTGCGTTGCAGGGCTTGCCGTCCTGTGCGCCGCGGGGCGCACCGGGACGCAGCGCGCCCCGGGTCGTGCGTCGGTCGTCCGGTCAGCTCGTGGTGACCAGTGTCCCGATATTGTCCCCCAGGAGGGCGCGGGTCACGTTGCCCGGGTCCCCCATGCCGAAGACGCGCATGGTCACGTCGTTGTCGCGGCACAGGCTCAGGGCCGTGGCGTCCATGACGGCGAGGTCGCCCACCAGGGCGTCGGTGTAGGTGAGGTGGTCGAGCTTGACCGCGTCCGGGTTGGTGCGCGGGTCCGCGCTGTAGACCCCGTCGACGCCGTTCTTGCCCATGAGGACTTCCTGGCAGTGGGTCTCGAGCGCGCGCTGGACCGAGACGGTGTCGGTCGAGAAGTAGGGCATGCCCGCGCCGGCACCGAAGATGACGACGCGCCCCTTCTCCATGTGACGGATGGCGCGCAGCGGGATGTACGGCTCGGCGACCTGGCCCATCGTGATGGCGGTCTGCACGCGCGTGTCGACGCCCGCCTGCTCGAGGAAGTCCTGGAGCGCGAGGCAGTTCATGACCGTGCCCAGCATGCCCATGTAGTCGGCGCGCGCACGGTCGAGGCCACGCTGCGAGAGCTCGGCCCCGCGGAAGAAGTTGCCGCCGCCCACGACGATCGCGACCTGCACGCCCTGACGCACGGCCTCCGCGATCTCGCCCGCGACGCGCTGGACGACGTCCGGCGCCAGGCCGATCTGTCCGCCACCGAAGGTCTCACCGGAGAGCTTCAGCAGAACTCGTCGTGCCGGGGTCGTGGTCTCGATGTTGTCGCCCATGTGCAGCGCCACCTGTTCTTCGTCGTTCCGAGCTCCCGAGGTCTGCCCCAGGACGTTCCGAGGACGGTCCTGCGAGGTGTCCCCGGGGTGTTGCGTGGTGCGCCGGGACCTGGCCGGGTCCCGGTGCGCGGTAGCCCGGTCCGCGCGGGTGCGCGGACCGGGCCACCGGTGGAGTGCGTCAGGCGCCGACGCGGTACCGCACGAACTCGGTGACCGTGCCACCGACCTCGGCGAGCACCTGGCCGACGGTCTTCTTGGGGTCCTTCGCGAGCGGCTGGTCGACGAGGACGACGTCCTTGAAGAAGCCGTTCAGGCGGCCCTCGATGATCTTCGGCAGCGCGGCCTCGGGCTTGCCCTCGTTGCGCGAGGTCTCCTCGGCGATGCGACGCTCGTTGGCGACGACGTCCTCGGGGACGTCCTCACGCGTCAGGTACGTCGGGGACAGCGCGGCGATGTGCTGCGCGATGTCCTTGGCGACGGCCTCGCCGGCAGCGTTCGTCGCGACGACGACGCCGATCGACGGCGGCAGGTCCTTGGCGGTGCGGTGCAGGTACGCGGTGACGCGCTCACCGGCGATGCGCGTGGCACGGCGAAGGACGACCTTCTCGCCGAGCGACGCAGCGGTGTTGTCGATCACGAGCTGGACGGACTCGCCGTCGGCGTCCGCGGCGAGGGCCGCGTCCGTGTCCGCAGCACCCGAGTCGGCGACGGCCTTGAGCACGCGCGCCGCGAGGTTGAGGAAGTTCTCGTTCTTCGCGACGAAGTCCGTCTCGGAGTTGAGCTCGATGAGCGTGGCGACCTGGCCACCCTCGGTCTCGGAGATGTCGACGGCCACGAGGCCCTCGGAGGTCGAACGGCCCTCGCGCTTGGCGACGCCCTTCAGGCCCTTGACGCGGATGATCTCGAGCGCCTTCTCGGAGTCGCCGTCGGCCTCGTCGAGAGCCTTCTTGACGTCGAGCATGCCGGCGCCGGTGCGCTCGCGCAGTGCCTTGATGTCGGCTGCGGTGTAGTTCGCCATGGTGCTGTCCTTACCTGTCTGGGGTCCCGGGGCTCCCCGGGGAGAACGTGGAGCGGGCGGTGCGGCGGGTGCGCGCCCCTCGTGAGAGGGGCGCGCACCACGTCGTCACTTGGACTCGTCGGCCTCTTCGGCGATGACCTCGGCCTCGGCGACGACCTCAGCCTCAGCGGCGGCCTCGACGGCAGCCTCAGCGACCTCGGCAGCAGCCTCGGCGACGACCTCGGCCTCGGCAGCAGCCTCGACGGCGACCTCGGCGACGACCTCAGCGGCGGCTGCGGTCTCGACAGCGGCCTCTGCCTCGGAACCGGCGAGGAGCTCGCGCTCCCACTCGGCGAGGGGCTCTGCCTCGGTGGCCGTGCCGGCCTCGGCGCCCGTGCGGCCCGAGTGGCGCTGGAGCAGGCCCTCGGCGGCGGCGTCGGCGATCACGCGGGTGAGCAGCGTGACGGCGCGGATCGCGTCGTCGTTGCCCGGGATCTTGTAGTCGACGACGTCGGGGTCGCAGTTGGTGTCCAGGATCGCGACGATCGGGATGCGCAGCTTGCGCGCCTCGTCGACGGCCAGGTGCTCCTTGTTGGTGTCCACGATCCACACGGCGGAGGGGACCTTCGCCATGTCGCGGATGCCGCCCAGGGTGCGGGTCAGCTTGTCCTTCTCGCGACGCAGGACGAGCAGCTCCTTCTTGGTGAGACCCGAGGCTGCGACGTCGTCGAAGTCGATCTCCTCGAGCTCCTTCATGCGCTGCAGACGCTTGTGCACCGTGGTGAAGTTGGTGAGCATGCCACCGAGCCAGCGGTGGTTCACGTAGGGCATGCCCACGCGAGCGGCCTGCTCGGCGACGGGCTCCTGCGCCTGCTTCTTGGTGCCGACGAAGAGGATCGTGCCACCGTGGGCGACGGTCTCCTTGACGAACTCGTACGCGCGGTCGATGTAGGACAGCGACTGCTGCAGGTCGACGATGTAGATGCCGTTGCGCTCCGTGAAGATGAATCGCTTCATCTTCGGGTTCCAGCGGCGGGTCTGGTGTCCGAAGTGGACTCCGCTGTCGAGGAGCTGGCGCATGGTCACGACGGCCATGGCACGTCCTTTCAGGCGTGACGCGGGATCCTCCCGCTGCTCACGCTCGTTCGTCCGACCGGGCGCGCGGCGTCCGGTCGGTGCTTTCGGTTGTCGGTGCGGGCCGGGATTGGCCGTGCACCCCTGGCGTCACACCGCCTGGCGACGCCGGACCCTGGCGAACGAGGGTCCGGACCGTTGTCGTGGCAGCCCCTGCCGCTGGCCCTGACGAGCCGGGAGGCGGGGAAGTGACGCGCGAAGTCGACGGCGCGCAGCGGGGGCCGTGGCGTCTCCGGCGGACTCCGCCGGAGGTGCTCGTGGGCCGTCCGAATGAACGTGCCGATCGCGGCGTTAAGTCTACCTGATGCGCGGCCCCGACCGGACCCGTCCACAGGTCCTCGCGGATCGGTCCGGTCCACAGGCTCGGATGCCGGCACACCGCACGCCACGGCGGTGCGCGATGCTCGGCCCGTGCCCGCCATCCTGTCACGCTCCGCCCGCCTCTCCGCCGTCGTCGCCGGGGCCCTCGCGCTCGCCCTCGTCGCGTCGCCTGCGCCCCTCGCACTGGGCGGGGGCGCAGGTCCGCCGGCGAGCGATCCCTGGGTCGCGCCGGTCGCCGGCGACCTCGTCGTGCTGCGCCCCTTCCTCCCACCCGACCAGGACTGGCTCGCCGGGCACCGCGGCGTGGACCTCGGCGCGTCGCCCGGGGCGGCGGTCGTCGCTCCTGACGCCGGGGTCGTGACGTTCGTCGGAACGGTCGTGGACCGCGGCGTCGTCGTGGTGCTGCACGACGACGGGCTGCGCACCTCGCTCGAACCCGTCGCGGGGAGCGTGGGTCCCGGGACGAGGGTCGCGCGCGGCGAGGTCGTCGGGACCCTCGAGAGCGGCCCCGACGGAGGTGGCGGGGCCGCCGCCGGGCACTGCGTGCCGGCGTCGTGCCTCCACTGGGGCGTCCGGCGGGGAGAGCACTACCTGGACCCGCTCGCCCTGCTGGCACCGCGTGAACCGATCGTGCTCCTGCCGCTGCGCTGAGCCTCGCCCGGCCGAGCACGACGTCGGCGTCGGTACCGGTGCAGCAGCGGCCCCGGCCCCGGCCCTGGGCCCGGGCGACGGACACCCCGCCGGCCGCGGCAGGGACCCGTCACGCCCTCGGGAACGCCTGCTCGAACGAGGCCCGCAGCCGGTCGGCGCTGACGTGCGTGTAACGCTGCGTCGTGGAGAGCGTCGCGTGCCCGAGCACCTCCTGGACGCTGCGCAGGTCGGAGCCGCCCTGCAGCAGGTGCGTCGCGGCGCTGTGGCGCAGGTCGTGCGGCGTCACGTCGTCGACGCCCGCGAGCGCCGCGAGCCGGTGCACCGTCTCGCGCGCCTGCCGCTGGCCCCATCGATGCCCGCGGTCCCCCAGCAGGAGCGCCGGTCCGGAGTCGGCCACCGCGAGCGCGGGGCGACCGGCGTCGAGCCAGCGACGGATCGCCCGCCCGGCGGGCACCCCGAACGGCACGACCCGCTCCTTGTCGCCCTTGCCGACCACGCGCAGGGTCCGCTCCCCCAGGTCCACGTCGTCGACGTCGATCCCGACGAGCTCGGCGACACGCACACCCGAGGCGTAGAGCACCTCGAGAGCGGCCCACTCGCGCAGCCGGGCAGGGTCGCCGTCGGCGGCAGACTCGCGGGCGGTCTCCATGAGGTGTGCGGCCGAGTCGACCGCGAGGACCGTGGGCAGGTGACGCGGGACGCGGGGGCTCGCGAGGCGCAGTGCGGGGTTCTGCGCAGTGCGCCCCGTGCTCGTGGTCCAGGCGAAGAAGGCGCGCGCCGCGGCGCCGCGGCGGGCCATCGTGGTGCGCGCCAGGTCCCGCGCCCCGAGGTCGGCGAGCCAGTCGCGCAGCACCGCGATGTCGACGTCGTCGAGCTCGCGCACGCCCGTCCCGACGGCGCGCCCCAGGAGCGAGCGCACGTCGCCCGTGTAGGCGCGCACGGTGTGTGCGGAGAGTCCGCGCTGCACGACCAGGTGCTCCTCGAACGCCGCGACCGCGGCGGTCAGCCCGGCCGGGAGGTCGGGCGCGGCCTCCGGCTGCCCGGGTTCGTCCTGCCCGGCCTTCTCGGCACCGTGCGGACGCTTCTCGGAAGTGCTCATGGCCCCAGTCTCGCGGAGCGCCACCGCCGAGCCGGGTCTGCCACGCCCGGCAGCCCTACCTGCCGAGCCGGCGCCACCGCCCGCCCGACTGCTCGGCGAGCCCCACGAGCTCGAGGTGGCCGAGGCCTCCGAGCGTCTCCTGGCTGCCGAGCCCGGCCGTCCGGGCCACCGACTCGACCGGAGCGTGGGCTCGCACCGGGAGCGCGTCCCAGAGCCGCCGGCCCACCTCGTCGAGCCCGTCCTGCGGCTCGTGGCGTCCCTCCGGGACCGTGACCGCGTCGGCCCCCGCGGTGCCTCCCAGCTCGGCAGCCTCGGCGGCGTCGGTGACGCAGACCGCCTTCGCGTCCCGGAGCAGCCGGTGGCACCCGCCCGAGGCCATCGAGGTGACCGGTCCGGGGACCGCGCCCACGGGGCGCAGGAGCGCAGCCGCGTGCGTCGCGGTGCTCAGTGCCCCCGAGCGCCAGGCCGCCTCGACCACGACGGTCGCTCCGGAGAACGCGGCGATGAGGCGGTTGCGGTGCAGGAAGCGCACCCGGCTCGGGACCGAGCCCGGCGGGACCTCGCTGACCACGCTCCCCTCCTCCAGGACGGCGCGCAGCAGGTCGGTGTTCCCCGCGGGGTAGAGACGGTCCGCCCCTCCCGCGAGGAACGCGACCGTCCGCCCTGCGGCGGCGAGAGCGCCGCGGTGCGCGGCGGCGTCGATCCCGTAGGCGCCTCCCGAGACCACCGTGAAGCGACGGTCGACCAGTCCCACCGCGAGGTCCGCGGCGACGTGCCGCCCGTAGTCCGTGCATGCGCGCGCCCCCACGAGCGCGAGCGAGCGGGTCGAGAGCGCGGCGAGGTCGTCGTCGCCCCGGACCCAGAGCGCGAGCGGGGCGGCGGCGCCCAGGTCGTCGAGCGCGGTCGGCCACCGCGGGTCCTCCGGGACCACGAGGCGGCCGCCGATCCTGCCGAAGGCTCCCAGCTCACGCGCAGGGTCCAGGCCGGGCAACCGTCCTCGCCAGCGCTCGACCGCGCGCACGAGCCGGTCCCCTGCGGGTCGCTCGTCGCAGCCCGCGAGCGCTCCCAGCGCCAGCCGGTGGGGGTCGTCGACGACCTCGTAGAGCCACGCGAGAGAGTCGGCGGCACCGAGGTGCGCGACGAGCGCGCCCGCGACCTGGTCGCCCGGCTCCGTGATCCGGCTCCACGCCGCACGCGCGAGCAGCGGGTCGGAGAGGTCGAACGAGGCACGACGCCGCTCACCCATGGTGGCCCCTGGTCCGCAGCGCGAGCCCCTGCCCCACGTCCGATCGGGTGGGCGCGGCCCGCCCCGCGAGGTCCGCGACGGTCCAGGCGAGGCGCAGCACCCGGTCGGCCCCGCGCAGCGAGAGCGTCCCGCGGTCGAGCGCCGTGTCGACGTCGGCCAGCAGGCCTCGCCCCGCGCCCAACCGTTCGCGCAGCCACGTGCCGGGCACCTCGGCGTTCGTCGACCAGGGGGTCCCCGCGAGCCGAGCCTTTGCCGCGGCCCGCGCGTCGGCGACACGCACGGCGACCGTCGCGCTCGTCTCCACGTCCCCCTCGCCCGCACGGTCCACCCGGGTCACGGGGCGGACCTCGACCTGGACGTCCACGCGGTCGAGCAGCGGCCCCGAGAGGCGCCCGAAGTACCGTCGGCGGACAATCGGCGTGCACTGGCACTCGATCCCCTTGCCGATCGAGAGACCGCACGGGCAGGGGTTCGCGGCGAGCACCAGCTGGAAGCGTGCCGGGTAGCGCGCCGAGCCCGCGGCCCGGTGGATCACGAGCTCGCCGTGCTCGAGCGGCTGCCGCAGCGTCTGGAGCACCCGCGAGCCGAACTCGGGGGCCTCGTCGAGGAAGAGCACCCCGCGGTGCGCCCGCGAGGCGGCACCGGGACGAGGCAGGCCCGACCCTCCTCCGACGATCGAGGCGGCTGTCGCCGTGTGGTGGGGGTCCTCGTAGGGCGGACGCCGCACGAGTCCCTGACCGGGGTCGAACACCCCCGCGACCGAGTGGACCGCGGTGACCTCGACGGCCTCTGCTTCGTCGAGGTCCGGCAGGATGCTCGTGATCCGCGACGCGAGCATGGTCTTGCCCGCCCCGGGGGGTCCGACGAGCAGCAGGTGGTGACCTCCCGCTGCGGCGACCTCGACGGCTCGTCGGGCCTGCTCCTGCCCCAGGACGTCCCGCAGGTCGCCCTCGGCCCGTCGTGGCCGTTCGACTCGTGGCGCACGGGAGGCGGCCGACGGCAGGACCATGCCGGGGACCTCGGCGCCGTAGAGGGCCGCGACCTCGGCGAGGCTCGCGACGCCGACGACGCGCGCCCCGGGCACGAGGCGCGCCTCCTGCGCGTCCTCCAGCGGCACGACGACGTCGCACAGCCCGGCCGCGACCGCGGCGGCCACCGCAGGGAGCACCCCGCGGACGGGCTGCAGCCGACCGTCGAGCCCGAGCTCGCCGATGTGCACGACCTTCTCGGGGTCGGACACCGAGATCCGGCGAGCGCCGGCCAGCATCGCGACGGCGATGGCCAGGTCGAAGCCCGAGCCGGACTTCGGCAGCGACGCGGGAGACAGGTTGACCGTGACCTTGCGCTGGGGCCACGAGATGCCGGACGAGGCGATCGCGGCCCGGACCCGGTCGCGCGACTCGGACAGCGCCGCGTCCGGCAGCCCCACGAGCGTGAACCCGGGGACCGAGGCCGCCAGGTGGGCCTGGACCTCCACGAGGTGGCCCGAGAGGCCCACGAGCGAGACCGCGAAGGTCGTGCCGAGGGTCATCAGCTGACCCCGACGAGGTGCTCGACCTGCGCGGCCCCTGCTTGCGGGAGCACGATGGCCACGACGTCGATCCGGACCGAGCCCGGTCGCACCGGGTGGGTGGCCATCCACTCACCGGTCAGCCGGCGCAGCCGCGCGAGCTTGTCCGGGGTCACGGCCTCGGCGGGATGCCCGTAGGCCGTGCCTCGTCGCGTCTTGACCTCGACGACGACGAGCACGTCGCCGTCCCTGGCCACCACGTCGAGCTCGCCCCGGGTGCCGCGCCAGTTGCGGTCGAGCACGACCCACCCGGCCTCGACCAGGTATCTCGCGGCGATCTTCTCCCCGTACCGACCGACAGCGTCCTTCGCTCCCATGTCCCACCTCCGGGCCACACCCTGACGCACTCAGGGGTGGCGCGGGGCGCGGGGGCGCAGGGCCTGTGGACAGCCCCGCGGGTCACGCACCTGTGCACGGCTCGAAGCCGCGGGCGGCCGCCGCGTGACCGTGCACGGCGGCTGACGGCAGCACCGCACGCGGCGATCACGGGTACAGGTACGGGCAGGCCAGCACGGGCTCAGCAGCACCCGCCGCCGCCCCGTGGCTCCTAGAGCTGGAGCTCGGCCTTGGCCAGCTCCTCGACGTTCACGTCCTTGAACGTCACGACGCGCACCGACTTCACGAAGCGGGCCGACCGGTAGACGTCCCAGACCCACGCGTCGGCCAGCCGTAGCTCGAAGTACACCTCGCCGGCGGCCGAGCGGACCTGCAGGTCCACCTGGTTCGCGAGGTAGAAACGTCGTTCGGTCTCGACCACGTAGGAGAACAGACCCACCACATCGCGATACTCGCGGTAGAGGGCCAGCTCCATCTCGGTCTCATAGTTCTCGAGGTCTTCGGCGCTCACTGGACCATCATGGACCATCGGCGGACCGAACCCGGGACGCGCACCCGCGCACGCACGCTGCGGCGCGCGCCGACGAGCCTCGCGCTCAGGCCCCGTCCTGCTCGGGGAGCCGCCAGCTGCGCCGGTGCTGCGGCGTCGGGCCGTGGGCCTTGAGCGCCTCGACGTGCACGGCCGCGCCGTAGCCCTTGTTGCCGTCCCAGCCGTAGGCCGGGTACTGCCGGGCGAGCCCCGTCATGAGACCGTCGCGCTCGCACTTGGCGAGCACGCTCGCCGCCGCGACCGAGGCGCACTGGAGGTCGGCCTTGACCAGGGTCCGCACAGCCGGGTCCGGCAGCGCCCCCAGGTCGTCCTCCGGGTCCAGGTCGAAGGCCTCGAAGAGGTCGACCGTCGGGCGGGTCAGCCAGTCGTGCTTGCCGTCGAGCAGGACGGCGTCGACAGGTCCGAGCGACCTGCGGACCTGGGCGAGCGCACGGCGCCCGGCGAGCCGGAGGGCGGCCACGATCCCGTGGGCGTCGATCTCCGCCGGGCCGGCGTGCCCGACGGCCCATGCGAGACCCCAGTCGCGCACCGCGGGCAGCATCGCCTCGCGCGCCGCGGGAGTGAGCATCTTGGAGTCGGTCAGCCCCTCCGGGAACGCGCCCGTGGTCAGGTCGACCACGACGACGCCCACGCTGACCGGTCCGGCGAGCGCCCCGCGCCCGACCTCGTCCATGCCGGCGACGAACCGTGCCCCCGAGTCGAGCATCGAGCGCTCGTGGCGCATGGTCGGCGGCACGGGACCGGTCGCCCGCTTCGCGGGGGCCTTGCGGGGCTTGTTCGCGGCCGCGGGGCGCGCACCGAGGTCGGTCGTCACGGCTCCGGCACCTCCGCGAACACGTCGCCCGGGTTGCGCATGAACGTGAAGTCGCTCAGGGGCCAGACCTTGACGAACGCGGTCCCCACGACGTTGTTGATCGGCACGAACCCTCCGCCCGGCTTGCCCGTGTTGTAGCGCGAGTCGGCGGAGTGCTGGCGGTTGTCGCCCATGACGAACAGCATGCCCTCCGGGACCACGGTGTCGAAAGGGTCCTGGCTCGGGACGGAGCCCGGCTTGATGTACGTCTCGTCGATGGGCTGCCCGTTGACGCTCACGCGCCCCTGGGCGTCGCAGCACACGACGGTGTCGCCCGGGAGGCCGATCACGCGCTTGATGAGGTGCTCGCCCGTGTCCTGCGGGAGCAGTCCCACGAACGTCATGGCCGACGTCACGGCGTTGCCCACCGGCCCGCGGTCGGGTGCGACGTACGGCGGGAGCCAGCTGCCCGGGTCCTTGAAGACGATGACGTCCCCGCGGTGGACGTCGAACGCGTCGGGCACGAGCCGGGAGACCATCACCCGGTCCCCCTCGACGAGCGTGTCCTCCATCGAGGCGCTCGGGATGAAGAAGGCCTGCACGAGGAACGACTTGATGAGCCACGAGAGCACCAGGGCGCTGACCAGGATGATCGCGGTCTCGCGCACGAGCGACGGCCTGCGGGGTGCGCGGCGCGCGCCGGGCTGCTGCTCTGCCATCTCGCTCCTTGCGTGAGCACCGGCCCCCGGATGGTCACCGGGGGCGGGTTCGGGTCGGGCTGCTGCCTGGGCGGCGCTCTCTGTCACGCGCTCACTGTGCCATTTCGACGCCCGAGAGGGGAAAACGGCGCGCGCCGGGACGCCGACGGGCGGCCACCTCGAGAGGTGACCGCCCGTGGGCGTGCAGTGCGGCTGACGGGGTGTCAGGACCGGATCACTTGGCGGGAAGCGCGTCGCGCTTCTCCTTGATCTTCGCCTTCTTGCCGCGCAGCTTGCGCAGGTAGTACAGCTTGGCGCGACGGACGTCACCGCGCGTGACGACCTCGATCGTCTCGAGCGTCGGGGAGTGCACCGGGAAGGTACGCTCCACGCCGACACCGAAACTGATCTTGCGGACCGTGAAGGTCTCGCGGACGCCGCCACCCTGGCGGCCGATGACGACGCCCTGGAACGCCTGGACGCGGGAGCGGTTGCCCTCGACGACCTTGACGTTGACCTTGACGGTGTCTCCGGCCCGGAACTCCGGGATGTCGCTACGCAGCGATGCTGCGTCGACGCTGTCCAGCGTGTGCATTGTTCTCTCCCCGCTCTGCCACAGGTCAGACGCGTTCTCGTGGCCCACCGCGAGGCGGGTCCGGTTCAGTACAAGGGTGGTGCTCGCATGAGATCGGTCGCGCACGCGGACGTGCGGTGAGCCTCCCCTGTGGCAGAGACCCGACCGGCGGACACCGAGGGTCTATTCTGCCACACCGCCGGGAACGGTCCCCGGGCCTGTTTCAGGAGCAGGGTTCTCGACCGTCACCGGGCGACGCAACGCGCCGTCGGCGATCGTCCACCCGAGCCCCGTCAGGAACGCGCGGTCGTGCTTGTCGAGCGTGCTCACCTCGAGCGTCTCGATCAGGTCCGGCCTGCGGGCTGCGGTCTTCTCGAGCGCGCGGTCCCTGCGCCAGCGGCGGATCTTCGCGTGGTGGCCGGAGAGCAGGACGTCGGGCACCTCGATGTCCTGCCAGACGGGCGGCTTGGTGTACACGGGGTACTCGAGCAGGCCGGCCGCACCGTGCGACTCCTCCACGAGCGACTCGGGGTTGCCGATCACTCCCGGCAGCAGGCGGGCGACGGCCTCGACCATGACGAGCGAGGCGACCTCACCGCCGTTGAGCACGTAGTCGCCGATCGAGAGCTCGCTCACGCGGTGCCCCGCGGCGCGGTAGTGCTCGGCCACGCGCGCGTCGATCCCCTCGTAGCGCCCGCACGCGAAGACGAGCTGGTCCTCGGTCGCCAGGGCTTCTGCGGTGCGCTGGGTGAACGTCGTGCCCGACGGCGTCGGGACCACCAGGTGCGCGGGTCCGGTCGAGGTCAGCTCGTCGATGGCCTGCCCCCACACGTCGGGGCGCATGACCATGCCCGCTCCCCCGCCGAAGGGCGTGTCGTCGACCGTGCGGTGGCGGTCGGTCGTCCAGTCGCGCAGGTCGTGGACACGCAGGTCGAGCAGTCCTGCGACGCGCGCCTTGCCGACGAGCGACAGGTCGAGCGCGGCCAGGTACTCGGGGAAGATCGAGACGATGTCGATGCGCACGTCAGTCGTTCGTCCCGTCCGCACCGGCCGAGTCGTCGGAGTCGTCGGCGTCGTCGCCCGAGCCCGGCGTGGGCTCGGCGACCTCGAGCCGGTCCGCGTCCCGGGCGAGGAGCCCACCCGGCGGGTCCAGCACCACGCGACCGCCGGGGACGTCGACCACGGGCACGATCGCGTGCACGAACGGCACGAGCGTGCGCGAGCCGTCCGTCTCCTTGATCACGAGCATGTCGTGGGCGGGCAGGTGCTCGAGCCCCTGGACCTCACCGACGACCGTCCCGTCCTCGAGCTCGGCGCGCAGGCCTGCGAGCTCGTGCGGGTACCAGGCGTCCTCCTCGTCGGACACGTCGGCCTCGACCACGAGCGTGACACCGCGCATGCGCTCGGCCGCGGAGCGGTCCGTCACACCCGCGAAGGTCACGAGCCACTTGCCCTGGTGCAGCCGTGCGCGCTCGATCGTCAGTGGGCCCGCCTCGGCGGGCTCGGTGTCGATCGAGGACCCGACGACGAGACGTGCCTCGGGGTTGTCGGTGCGCAGGTCCAGCGCGACCTCGCCGCGCAGTCCGTGGGCGCGGCCGATACGGGCCACCGTGAGCTGCATCGTGTGCTCCTTCTCGTCGTGTACGTGCTGGTCGTTCCGGGGCGCGGACCGCTCGACCGGACGGGACCACCGTGGCACCCGCACGGCGTCGCCGCACTCGTGCCCGGTGTCGGACAGACGACGAGGCCCGGTCCACCGTGAGGGGACCGGGCCTCGTCGTACCGTGCAGTCGGCGGACCGACCGTCACGTCGTGCTGTGAATCGGCTCTGCGCTCAGCAGGCGTCAGCGGCGATCGACGTCAACGACGTCGACCCGCACCGGACCGTCGACCGACAGGGCTCCGATCACCGTGCGCAGCGCGCGGGCAGTGCGCCCGCCTCGCCCGATGACGCGTCCGAGGTCCTCGGGGTGAACCCGGACCTCGAGCAGCTCGCCCCGGCGCAGCGGCTTCGCGTTGACCCGGACCGCGTCCGGGTTGTCCACGATCCCGCGCACCAGGTGCTCGAGCGCCTCGCCGAGCATCAGGCCTGCTCTTCGGCTGCCTCAGCCGCGTCAGCGGACTCGACCGGAGCAGCGGACTTCTTCTCGGCAGCCTTGGCCTTGGCCTTCTCGGCGTCCTGAGCGGCAGCCTCGATGGCAGCGGCCGGGTCGACCTTCTCGCCCTTGACGCGCAGGGTGCCCTCGGCACCCGGCAGGCCCTTGAACTTCTGCCAGTCACCCGTGATCTTGAGGAGCACGAGCACCTGCGGCGACGGCTGCGCGCCGACGCTCAGCCAGTACTGCGCACGCTCGGAGGAGATGTCGATGAGCGACGGCTCCTCGGTCGGGTGGTACTTGCCGATCTCCTCGATGACGCGACCGTCGCGCTTGGTGCGCGAGTCGGCGACGACGACACGGTAGTACGGCGCACGGATCTTGCCGAGACGCTTCAAACGAATTCTGGTGGCCACTGTGGTGGTCTCTCCTGGTTCTGGGTGAGGTGACCCGTGCGTCCTCCCGGTGGGGACCAGGCGAGCACGAGGTCGGGACACGGCGTAGCGCGGAGAGAGGGGCCGGGCACGCCGAGTACCCGGCTATTGTGCCAGACCAGGCACGGTGCGACCAACCCGTCCTTCCGGGACCCGGCGCGCCCAGGCGAGGGCCCCACCCCTCAGACCGGAGACACCACCCCCACCCACCACGCACGACGCGCCCAGGCGAGGGCCTCACCCCTCAGACCGGAGACAACCACCCCCACCCACCACGCACGACGCGCCCAGGCGAGGGCCCCACCCCTCAGACCGGAGACACCAGTTCCCCGCGCAGCACCACGGCCTTCGGGTGCCGCAGCACCTCGATGTTCTCGCGCGGGTCCTCCGGGTAGACCACGAGGTCCGCGCTCGACCCCTCGACGAGCCCGCCGTAGCCCAGGAACTCACGCCCCTGCCAGCTCGCGGCCGCGACGACGTCGGCCGTCGGGACGCCCGCGGCCACCATCTCCGCGCACTCGTCGGCGATCCGGCCGTGACCGAGGGTGCCGCCCGCGTCGGTGCCGACCAACAGCTGGATGCCGGCCTCGTGGAGCTGGCGCACCTGCTCGTACCGACGCTCGTGCATGTCACGCATGCGCGAGGCGAAGAGCGGGTACTTGCCCTCGGCCTGCCGGGCGATGTTCTCGAACTCGGCGACCTGCAGGAGCGTGGGCGTCACGGCGATGCCCCGCTCGGACAGCGTGTACATGTCGTCGGGGTGGATCCCGGTGCCGTGCTCGATGCAGTCGACGCCCGCGGCAAGCAGCGAGGGGACGACCTCGCTCGAGAACGCGTGGACCGTGACGCGCGCGGCCTCGGCGTGCGCGACCGCGACGGCCTCGGTCAGCACGTCCTGCGGCCACAGGGGGCGCAGGTCGCCGTCGGCGCCGAGGTCGCGGTCGATCCAGTCCCCGACGAGCTTGACCCAGCCGTCCCCGGCGCGCGCCTCCTGGCGCACGACCTCGGGGAGCTGCGAGACGTCGTCGAGCTCGAGACCGAAGTTGCGCAGGTAGCGCTTGGGGCGCGCGATGTGGCGCCCCGCCCGCACGATGCGCGGCAGGTCGCGGCGCGACCGGACCCACCGGGTGTCGAGCGGGGACCCCGCGTCACGCAGCAGGAGCACGCCGCTGTCGCGGTCCGCGACGGCCTGCGCCTGTGCGGTCGCGTTGTCGACCGGCCCGTCAGGACCAAGACCGACGTGGCAGTGCACGTCCACGAGCCCGGGCAGCACCCAGCCCTCGATCGCGACCATGTTCGTGCCCTGCGCGGACGGGCGGGTCAGCGTGACGTGGCCGTCCTTGACCCAGAGGTCGGAGACCTCGCGGTCGTCTCCCAGGAGGATGCGACCTCTGATGTGCAGCGAGGGGCCTTCCAGCGCGGACATCGGTCTCCAGGTTCTCGGACGGTCGGGGTGCGTCCGTCGCGCAGCCGGACGGGCCGGACCACGGTGTCGGACGAGGGGTCGGACGAAGGTCGGGTGTGAGCCACCGTGACCTGCAGGACATAACCTAGCGCGCTAGCGCCCCAGGAACTTCTCCAGGTCGGGTGGGAGCTGCAGGTCGGTCGCGTCGGTCGACTTCTGGGTGGCCTTCGCGCCACCCAGCCCACCGAACGCTGCACCGGGCGCCGCGGGCGGCGCGGCTGGGCCGCCCAGGGCGCGCGCCTGGCGCGCGGCCTCCTCCGCTGCCCGCTTGGCCGGGTTGCCGGACTTCGCCTTGCGCCCCTTGGCCGGGGGCGCGACGCGCCCGCGGGCCTTCTTGCCCCCCATACCCGGCAGGTTGCCCATGCCCGGCATGCCAGGCATGCCGCCGCCGCGGCTCATCTGGCGCATCATCTTCTGCGCGCCCGCGAACCGGTCGAGGAGCTGGTTGACGTCGCTCGTGGTGACACCCGAACCACGGGCGATGCGCGCACGGCGCGACCCGTTGATGATCTTGGGGTTCTCGCGCTCGCCCGGCGTCATCGAGCGGATGATCGCCTCGATGCGGTCGACCTCGCGCTCGTCGAAGTTGTCGAGCGCCTCGCGCATCTGCCCCATGCCCGGCAGCATGCCGAGCATCTTCTTCATGGAGCCCATGTTGCGCATCTGCTGCATCTGGACGAGGAAGTCCGCGAGCGTGAAGTCCTGGCCCGTGGCCACCTTCTCGGCCATCTTCGCGGCCTGCTCGGAGTCGAACGCCTTCTCGGCCTGCTCGATGAGGGTGAGCACGTCACCCATGTCGAGGATGCGCGAGGCCATGCGGTCGGGGTGGAAGGCCTCGAAGTCGGTGAGCTTCTCACCGGTCGAGGCGAAGAGGATCGGGCGGCCCGTCACACGGGCGACCGACAGCGCCGCACCACCGCGCGCGTCGCCGTCGAGCTTCGACAGGACGACGCCCGTGAAGTCGACGCCCTCCTCGAAGGCCTTGGCGGTCGCGACCGCGTCCTGACCGATCATGGCGTCGATGACGAACAGGATCTCGTCGGGGTCGACCGCGTCGCGGATGTCCGCGGCCTGGCGCATGAGCTCGGCGTCGACGCCGAGGCGGCCCGCGGTGTCGACGATGACCACGTCGTGCTGGCGCTGGCGCGCGGTCTCGACGCCGTCGCGCGCCACCTGGACCGGGTCGCCGACGCTCGTGCCCGACTCGCCCTCGGAGCCCTGGTTGCCGGGCAGCGGTGCGTAGACCGGCACGCCGGCGCGCTCACCCACGACCGACAGCTGGTTGACCGCGTTGGGGCGCTGGAGGTCCGCGGCGACGAGGAGCGGCGTGTGCCCCTGCTCGCGCAGGTGCAGCGCGAGCTTGCCCGCGAGGGTCGTCTTGCCGGCGCCCTGGAGGCCCGCGAGCATGATGACGGTCGGCGGGTTCTTCGCCAGGCGCAGGCCGCGGCTCTCCCCACCGAGGATCGCCACGAGCTCCTCGTTGACGATCTTGACGACCTGCTGGGCAGGGTTGAGCGCGCCGGAGACCTCGGCCGACAGGGCCCTGGACCGGATGGCACCGGTGAAGTCCTTGACGACGGGTACAGCGACGTCAGCGTCGAGGAGCGCGCGCCGGATCTCACGGATCGTGGCGTCGATGTCCGCCTCGGAGAGACGGCCCTTGCTCCGCAGGTTCTTGAAGGTCGACGTCAATCGATCTGACAGCGTGGCGAACACCGCGTCATCCTTACCGCTCGTGAATCAGGGAAGTGCCCAGCCTACCGGTCGGGGGCGCCGGCTCGGGCAGCACGGCCCGGGTCGCGACCGTGAGGTCGTCCACGAGGCGCGCGCGCCACGAGGTCCAGGCCGTGGGGCCGAGCGATGAGGAGTCGGCCTCGGTCAGCGCGCGCAGCACCTCGAGCAGGTCCCGTCGGTGCCCGACGGCGTCGGCGAGCTCGGCGACGGTCGCCGGGTCGTCCGGGTCCGCCGAGACGGCGAGCCGCGAAAGGGTGAGGTGGTGGCGCACGAGGCGCGCGACGTCGTCGGGCACCCCGTCCTCGAAGCCCATCCGGTGCAGGATGCCCGGGACGAGCCGCGCGCCCTCCTCCGAGTGGTCGGACGCGCCACGCCGCTTGCCGATGTCGTGGAACAGCGCCGAGAGCAGCAGGAGGTCGGGGCGTGCGACCTCCTTCCGGTCGCGCGCGGCCCGCGCGACCGTCTCGACGAGGTGGCGGTCGACCGTGTGCCGGTGGATCGCGGCGCGCTGAGGCCGGTTGCGCACCCCGGCCCACTCGGGGATCCAGGTCGTGACGACCCCCGCGAGGTCGAGCGCCTCCCAGACCGCGACCTGTGCGTGACCGCTGCCGAGCAGCGAGAGGAAGGCCGCCCGCGCCGCGGCGGGCCACGGTTCGGGGAGCGGTGGGCAGTGCGCGAGGCTGCTCACCGAGACGGGCGAGAGCGTCAGGCCCGTCCGTGCGGCCGTCGCGGCGGCGCGCAACGACGGCATCGGGTCCGTCTCGGGGTGCGCGTCGATGGCCAGGACGAGCTCGCCGTCGTGCTCGACGAGCCCGTCCCCGACCGACCGCAGCCGGGGCGCGGCCCGTCGGCCCCGCACGAGGACCGGGCGGCGCGTGGTGCTCGGCCGCTGGAGGGCCTGGCGGGCACGGCGGACCGTGGTGTCGAGCGCGTAGGAGATCTCGCGCCCGGAGGCCGCGAGGCTCGCGAGGAGCTCGTCGGGGTCGTCGTACCCCGTGAGCGCCGCGACCTCGTCGAGGTCCGCGAGCAGGAGCTTGTTGGTGTGCCGTCCCGTGACGACCTGGATCGCGTCGCGCACGTCGAGCAGGTGCGCGTGGGCCCGGTCGACCGTGCCGTGCGGCCGGTCCGTCAGCCAGGTCGCGGCCAGGGCCGAGAGCACCACGGCGTCACGGATCCCGCCACGCGACTCCTTGAGGTCGGGCTCGATCAGGTACGCGATCTCGCCCGACCGCTCGGCCCGCTCCTTCGTCGAGGACAGGAGCTCGGGCAGGCGGCGCCGCGAGGCGGAGCGCCAGTCCGTGAGCACGGCCGACGCGGCCCGGTGCACCACGAGCGCGTCGCCCGCGACAGGACGGACGTCGAGCCACCCGACCGCCGCCGGGACGTCCTTGGACGCGACCTGGCGGCACTGGGACAGCGACCGCACCGCATGGTCCAGGTCGACGCCCTCGTCCCACAGCGGGTACCAGAGGCGTTCGGCGATCGCCGCGACCTGCTCGGCCGAGTGGCTGCGGCCGTCGTGCACGAGCACCAGGTCGAGGTCGCTCGCGGGCCCCATGTCCGCGCGCCCCAGGCTCCCCACGGCTGCGAGGGCCACACCCTCGGTGCTCGTGCCGGCCGTGGCCTCCTGCCAGAGGGCCGTGAGCCGGTCCGTGACCAGGGCGCAGACCGCCGAGCGGCGAGCCACCCCCGAGCTGCCCGGGCCGCTCAGGTCCCGGGCCACCGCGAGCATCTCGGCCCGGAGGCCCCGCACCCGAGGTGGGTACGGGGCCTCCGCCGGTTCGCCGGACCCCTGGGGGGTCCCTTCGTGCGCTGCGCCGGTCATCTCGACCGCGCCCCCTGTTGCACCGCTGACGACACCATGCCGTTCTCCTGTCCGGTCCGGATCACCTAGAGGGCGCCGGCGCCGTGCTCGCCGGTGCGGACCCGGGCGACGTCGTCGACCGTGACCGTCCACACCTTGCCGTCGCCGATCCGCCCGGTCTGGGCGGCCTTGACGATCGCCTCGGTGACCGTCGAGGAGTCCTCGTCGTCCACCAGGACCTCGATGCGGACCTTGGGGACCAGGTCCACGGTGTACTCCGCACCGCGGTAGACCTCGGTGTGGCCCTTCTGCCGGCCGTAGCCGCTGGCCTCGCTGACCGTCATGCCCCGGACCCCTGCGGCCTCGAGCGCGGACTTCACGTCGTCGAGACGGTGCGGCTGGATGATTCCTGTGACGAGCTTCATGCCCTGACCTCCTGGATGACACGACCCTGTGCGATGGTCTCGTATGCGGTCTCACCGTGCTCCGCGAGGTCGATCCCGCCGACCTCGGCGTCCTCGCTGACCCGCCAGCCCATCGTCACCTTGATGACGAAGCCGATGACGAACGTGAGGACTCCGGAGAAGATCACGGCCGCGAGGGCGATGACGACCTGGATCACGAGCTGGTCGATCCCGCCGCCGTAGAGCAGGCCCGTGTCCGTGCCCAGCAGACCGATGAGGACGGTCCCGACCAGGCCGCCGACCAGGTGGACGCCGACGACGTCGAGCGAGTCGTCGTAGCCGAAGCGGTACTTGAGACCGACCGCGAGGGCGCAAAGAACACCGGCGACGGCGCCGAGCGCGATCGCGCCGATCGGGTTGACGGCCGCGGCGGCCGGGGTGATCGCGACGAGGCCCGCGACGATGCCGGACGCGGCACCCAGGCTCGTGGCGTGCCCGTCGCGCAGACGCTCGGTGAGCAGCCAGGCGGCCATCGCGGCGCAGGTCGCGACCGTGGTGTTGACCCAGGCCAGGCCCGCGACCTCGTTGGCGGCCCCGGCGGAACCGGCGTTGAAGCCGAACCAGCCGAACCACAGGAGCGCCGCGCCCAGCATCACGAACGGGAGGTTGTGGGGACGCATGGGCTCCTTGCCGAAGCCCTTGCGCTTGCCGATGATCAGCGCGAGCACCAGGCCCGCCACACCCGCGTTGATGTGGACGACCGTGCCACCGGCGAAGTCGATCGGGGCCACGTTGGCGATCCCGTCGGTCACGCCGTAGATCGCCGCCGCGATGCCGTTCTCGCCGGCACCGAGGATGCCGCCGCCCCACACCATGTGGGCGAGCGGGAAGTAGACGAGCGTCACCCAGACACCCGCGAAGACGAGCCACGCGCCGAACCGCGCACGGTCCGCGATGGCGCCGCTGATCAGGGCGACCGTGATGATCGCGAAGGTGGCCTGGAACCCTGCCGCCACGAGAGCCGGGACGCCGCTGCCTGCCAGGAGGCTGTTGGCGTCGTCGGTCAGGGGGGCCAGACCGAAGAACTCGGTCGGGTTGCCGAAGATGCCGGCCACGTCGGACCCGAAGGTCATCGAGTAGCCCCAGAGCACCCAGATGATGCCGACCACGGCGATCGCGCCGAAGCTCATCATCATCATGTTCAGGACGCTCTTGCCGCGGACCATACCGCCGTAGAAGAACGCCAGGGCCGGGGTCATCAGCAGCACCAGAGCGGCTGACGTCAGGAGCCAGGCCGTGTTTCCAGTGTCAAGTTCGAAGGGCATGCGCTGTCGCCTCTCACCTCGCCAGCCGGGCGGCCGGACAGGTCAAGAGTTGTCCAGCGGCGTTTCCCTGCGACTGTCGCGCGGTTACGCGGGTGTGACGCGGTGCACTCGTGTGTAAACGTTGCGTTACCCGGGCCCGTCAAGGCCCCGCCCAGGCCGGCCCGGCGGCGTCCTCGCCCCCGGGCCGGCCGCGGGTTCAGTCGCCCAGAAGACCGTCGACGAACTCCTGCGGGTCGAACGGGGCCAGGTCGTCGGGCCCCTCACCCAGGCCGACGAGCTTGACCGGCACGCCCAGCTCGCGCTGGACCGCGACCACGATCCCGCCCTTGGCCGTGCCGTCGAGCTTGGTCAGCACGATGCCCGTGACGCCCGCGATCTCCCCGAAGACGCGTGCCTGGTTGAGCCCGTTCTGGCCCGTGGTCGCGTCGAGCACCAGGAGCACCTCCGACAACGGCGCCTCCTTGGTGATGACGCGCCGGATCTTGCCCAGCTCGTCCATGAGGCCGGCTTTGTTCTGCAGCCGGCCCGCGGTGTCGACGAGCACGACGTCGACACCCTCCTCCCGGCCCTGACGGACCGCGTCGAACGCGACGGCGGCCGGATCCGCGCCGTCCCGGTCCGAGCGCACGGTGCGCACGCCCACGCGCGCGCCCCAGGTCTCGAGCTGGTCCGCCGCGGCGGCGCGGAAGGTGTCGGCGGCACCGAGCACGACCGTGCGGTCCTCGGCGACCAGGACGCGCGCGAGCTTGCCCACGGTCGTCGTCTTGCCCGTGCCGTTGACACCCACCACGAGCACGACGGCGGGCAGCCGGGACCCGTCCTCGGCCGTCTGCGGGGCCGTGGCGAGCGAACGGTCCATGGTCGGGTCGACGAGCGCCACGAGCTCCTCGCGGAGCAGAGCGCGCACGCTCGCGGCGTCGCGCACGCCCAGCACTCGCACCCGCGTGCGCAGCGAGTCGATGAGCTCGCCCGCGGGCCCGGCGCCGACGTCGGCCAGCAGCAGGGTCTCCTCGAGCTCGTCCCAGTCGTCCTCGGTCAGGTGGTCGCGGGAGAGCACGGCGAGCAGCTTGCTGCCGAGCGGCGAGCCCGAGCGTGCGAGGCGCCCGCGCAGACGTGCGAGACGGCCGCCGACCGCCTCGGGGACCTCGACCGCAGGAGGAGCCTCGAGGCCCGAGGGCGCCTCGGCCGTCGCCACACCGCCGCCCTCGGCGGCCTCGGCGGATTGCTCCCCGGGAGCGTCGCGCTCGAGCGTGGTCGTGCCCGACGGGGCGGGAGGGAGGGAGTCGCGCGACCCCGAGCGCCGACGGACGCCGAGGAAGCCGAGCCCGAGGACGACGAGGACGGCGAGGGTGATCCAGAGCCAGAGGAGATCGTTCACCGTCGAAGTGTCTCAAATCCGGGCGCGACGTGCGGGCAGGCGGGCCAGGCGTCCTCGCAGGCGCGAAGAGATCAGTCCTGCGGGAGGACCGGGGGGCTGGTCGGCGCCGTCGTCGACGAGACCGACGGGACGGTCCCCGTGGCGGGGCGGCGCACGCCCGCGCTGTGCAGCGTGTGGGTCGCGCGCTCGCGGGCCCGGTGCAGCACGTCGGTGATCTCGTCCGCGTCGATGTACGCCGGGTCGTCGACCTCGGTCGCCGCGAAGAACTCGTCCATGCCCGTGTCCACGGGCTCGACCGTCGACCTGCCGGCGTGCTCGTCGCGACGGGAACGACGCCAGGAGGTGAGTCCCGACACGAAGTCGCGCCAGAAACCCTTGAGCCCGACGGGCGGACCCGTCCGGTCGTTGCGGTCGTCGATGCGCGTGACGACGCTCGCGAACAGGAAGACGACGACGGCCGCCACGAGCGCGATCCCCAAGAACACGAACATCCAGAACATCGTTCGATTATCACGGGAGAACGGCCAGGCGACCTTCGCTGCGGCGGCGAGTCCGATGTTCGCCACAGCATCTTCACGGGACCGGGTCCGCGAGGTGACGAAGGACACGCCCTCGGCGCCGGCCTCCACGCCTCGATGGCCGCAGCCGTACCCGCGCGCCGGTCGCTCGCGCACGGCGCCGCGACCCGACCGCCTGCTCGTCGCTACGCGGGGACCTCGTCGCGCAGCCGCTGGCTGATGACGGTCGTGACCCCGTCTCCCCGCATGGTGACCCCGTACAGCGCGTCGGCGATCTCCATGGTGCGCTTCTGGTGCGTGATGACGATGAGCTGAGAGTCCTCCTGGAGCTCGCGGAAGATCTCGAGCAGACGGCCCAGGTTCACGTCGTCGAGCGCGGCCTCGACCTCGTCCATGACGTAGAACGGGCTGGGACGAGCCTTGAAGATCGCGACCAGGAGCGCGACCGCCGTGAGCGAGCGCTCACCGCCGGACAGCAGCGACAGCCGCTTGACCTTCTTGCCCGCGGGACGCGCCTCGACCTCGATTCCCGTGGTGAGCATGTCGTCCGGGTTCGTCAGGACGAGCCGCCCCTCGCCGCCCGGGAACATCCGACCGAACACGTGGACGAACTGCTCGGCCGTGTCGTGGTACGCCTCGGTGAAGACCTGCTCGACGCGCTCGTCGATCTCGCGGACGATCTCGAGGAGGTCGGCCCGCGACTTCTTGAGGTCGGCGAGCTGGGTCGTGAGGAACGTGTGCCGCTCCTCGAGCGCCGCGAACTCCTCGAGCGCGAGCGGGTTGACCCGGCCGAGCTGGCCCAGCGCCCGCTCGGCCGAGCGGAGCCTCTTCTCCTGCGCGGCGCGCACGTACGGCTCGGTCACGGGCTCACCGTCCTCGTCCTCGCGGACCGTGCCGTCCTCGGCGAGGACCGGCACCGGGCGGTCGGGCCCGAACTCGTCGAGCAGGACCTCGGGGTCCAGGCCGAGCTCGTCGACGCTGCGGCCGTGGAGCTGCTCGATCCGCAGCTGCTGCTGGGTACGAGCCACCTCGTCGCGGTGTGCCACGTCGGTCAGCTCACGGAGCTGGCTCGCGAGCGCGTCGACCTCGGCCCGCCGTGCCGAGACCGCCTGGTCGAGCTCTCCCCGCGCGGCCTCCGCCGTGTCGCGCTCCTCGCGGGCCCGTCCGAGCGACCGGTCGAGCGCGGCGAGCGCGACCTGGGCGCCGTCGCGGACCGCCTCGGCACGCTCGGCCTGACGTACGCGCGCCGCCTCCCGCGCCGCCGCACGCTCGCGGGCGGCACGCTCGGTCGCCGCCGCACGGGCGAGCGACTGCGCGCGCCCCGTCAGGGCCCGCGCACGTTCCTCGCTCGTGCGCAGCGCGAGCCGCGCCTCGGTCTCGGCCGCGCGTGCAGCGGTCGCGAGACCGTTCGCCCGGTCGCGCTCGGCCGTCGCGGCTGCGACCGACTCCTCGGTCTGCTCGGGTGCCGAGGCCGCCTCGTCGTGACGTGCGACGAGCCCCGCGAGCTCGGTCTGCTCGGCCACCAGCATGGCCTGCGCCTTCTCGAGGGACGCGCGCACCCGGGCGGACTCGGCCGCGGCCGCGCGCGCCGTCGCGCCCAGGTGTCCCAGCTGCTCGGCGACCGCGGCCAGGGCCGCGTCGGACTCGTTGAGCCGGTCCAGGGTCGCGTCGTAGCGCTGCTGCGCCTCCTCGGCCTCCTCGAGCGCGCCCACGAGGGCGAAGCGGGTCCGCTCGCCGCGCGCGACGGCGTCGTCCCGCGCCGTCTGCGCCTCGTCGAGCGCCGACTGCAGGTGCAGGACGCTGGGCGCGGTCGCCGAGCCTCCCCAGGCGCCGTGCGCGCCGAGCAGGTCGCCGCCCCTGGTCACGGCGGTGACCTGAGGCGACGACGCCACGAGGGCACGGGCCTGCGCCAGGTCGTCGACGACGACCACGCCGTCGAGCAGGAGCTCCACCGCCGAGGCGACCGACCTCGCGGGCGTGACGACGTCCGCGGCCCACGCGGCGCCGTCGGGCAGGACGACGGACCGTGCACTCACCGTGCCCTCGGCGGGCGCTCCCCCGCCCACCACGAGGCTCGCGCGCCCTGCGTCCTCCTGGCGCAGGTGGCGCAGCGCGTCGACGGCCGCCTCGAGGCTCTCGACCGCGACCGCGTCCGCGGCCGGCCCCAGGGCGGCAGCGATCGCGTCCTCGTACCCCGTGTCGATGCTCAGCAGCGCCGCGAGCGAGCCGAGAGCGCCCACCTGGTCCGCTGCGAGCAGCGCGCCCGCACCGTCCTTGCGGACCAGGCTCATCTCGAGCGCCTCGACGCGGGCGCTCCAGGTCGCGCGCTCGCGGTCCGCGGTCTGCTCCTCCTCGCGCAGCCGTGCGACCACGGCCCCGGTGCGCTCGACCGCGTCGGCCGCCTCCTCGTGCTCGGCGTCCAGGCCCTCCTCGCCCTCCTCGACGCCCACGACCTGCGTCTCGAGCGTGGCGAACTCGACGTTCGCCTGGTTCCCCCGCCGCTCGGTCTCCGCGAGCGACTCGCGCAGGCGCCCGATCTCCGCCTCGGTCGCCTCGACGCGCGACCGCCGAGCGGCGACCTGGCCGGCCAGGCGCGCGAGGCCCTCACGGCGGTCGGCAGCGCCCCGCAGCAGCGTCGCGAGCGCCCGCTCGGCGGCCTGCGCCTGCTCCTCGACCGCCGTCCGTTCCCCCACGGCCGCCTCGAGCGCAGCGCGCGCGACCGCGACCTCCGACTCGAGCTCGAGCTCGGCCGCCCGGGCGCGCGCGGCCTGCGCGTCCAGGTCGTTCGGGTCCTGTCCGCGCTGCACGGTCTCCGGGCGTCCCAGCAGGCGCAAGCGCTCGGCCGCGAGGGTCCGTGTCCCGCCCAGCCGCTCCGTGAGCGAGGACAGGCGGTACCAGACCTCGCTCGCGCGGGCCAGGGCGGGCGCGGCCTCGGCCGCCTGCGTCTCCAGAGCCCCCAGCGCGTCGCGCGCGGCCGCGAGCGACCGCTCGACCTCACCCTGGCGGGCCCGCAGCGCCGACTCGTCCGCGATCTCCTGCTCGAGCGTCGCGGTGAGCTGGGCCAGGTCGTCCGCGAGCAGCCGCGCCCGCGCGTCGCGCAGGTCGCGCTGGACCACCTGTGCCTTGCGCGCGATCTGCGCCTGGCGTCCGAGCGGGCCCAGCTGACGCCGGATCTCGGCCGTCAGGTCTCCGAGGCGCGTCAGGTTCGCCTGCATCGCGTCGAGCTTGCGCAGCGCCTTCTCCTTGCGCTTGCGGTGCTTGAGGACGCCGGCGGCCTCCTCGATGAAGCCGCGCCGTTCCTCGGGGGTCGCACGCAGCACCGCGTCGAGCTGCCCCTGACCCACGATCACGTGCATCTCGCGCCCGATGCCCGAGTCCGACAGCAGCTCCTGGATGTCCAGGAGCCGGCACGACGACCCGTTGATCGCGTACTCCGAGCCGCCGTTGCGGAACAGCGTCCGGGAGATGGTCACCTCGGAGTACTCGATCGGCAGCGCGCCGTCGGTGTTGTCGATCGTCAGGGACACCTCGGCACGCCCCAGCGGAGGGCGGCCCGTGGTCCCCGCGAAGATGACGTCCTCCATCTTGCCGCCGCGCAGCGACTTGGCGCCCTGCTCGCCCATGACCCAGGACAGGGCGTCGACGACGTTGGACTTGCCCGAGCCGTTCGGTCCCACGACGCACGTGACCCCGGGCTCGAAGCGCAGGGTCGTCGCCGACGCGAACGACTTGAACCCGCGAAGGGTCAGGGTCTTGAGGTGCACGGGTCAGAGCCTAGTGCGACGTGGCGGGTGAACCGGGGAGGTGACGGTCTGTTCCGGCCCGGCCCCGGACACAGGCAGGCGCCCCCGTCGAAGGACGGGGGCGCCTGTCTGCAGGGTGCCGTGCCGGCGGTGCCGGGCGTCAGCGGGTCGTGCGGGAGCCGCTCAGAGGCCCGGGAACCAGAGCGCGATCTCCCGCGCGGCGGACTCCGGGGAGTCCGAGCCGTGGACCAGGTTCTGCTGGACCTTCAGGCCCCAGTCGCGCCCCAGGTCACCACGGATGGTCCCGGGCGCGGCTGCGGTCGGGTCGGTCGTGCCGGCGAGCGAGCGGAATCCGGGGATGACGCCCTGGCCCTCGGCGACGATCGCGAGCGTCGGGCCCGAGAGCATGAAGTCGACCAGCGGCTGGTAGAACGGCTTGCCCTCGTGCTCGGCGTAGTGCGCCGCGAGGAGCTCGGGGGTGGCGTCCAGGAGCTGGACGGCGGCCAGGGTGTAGCCCTTGGCTTCGATACGGCGGAGGATCTCGCCCGACAGTCCACGGCGGACGCCGTCGGGCTTGACCAGGACGAGGGTGCGCTCGATGGTCTCGGAGAGCGCGTCGGCCAGTGCGGGGGCTGCAACATCAGTCATGCGCACGACCCTACCGGCCCTGCTCACATGTTCGGCGCGGTCTCCGGGTGCTCTGCGTCGTACTCGGCACGCTCACGGTCGATGCGCCCGCCGAGGCGCAGCGAGACGATCCACAGCACCACGAAGATGCCGCCCACGAGGAACATCAGCGGGACGGCGAAGCCGCACGCGATGACGGGGATCTGCACGGCCGAGCCCGCGACGTACCCGCCCGGCCCGCCGACCATGCGGCTGAGCAGGAGCAGGACGACGATCAGGGTGCCGCCCACGATCCAGATCGCCGGCCCCGAGGGCACCTGCATCTTGTCCGGCCACGCGTAGGGCACGTTGCGCAGCCCGTACGCGACGAGGGTCGCGAACAGGATCAGGAACGCCTCCAGCATCAGCGTCGTCGACGTGAACTGGATCTTCGCGGACTTCTTGGCCTTGATGCGGGGCGCGTCCGCCGCGCCCTCCGCCGTGGGGGCGGAGGACGCGACGGACCCGTCGACCGGTTCGTTGGTGGAGCTCACGGGGTTCAGTTTACCGGCGCGTCCTGGCGGGAGAATCCGCCCGCCGGGTCGTCGCCCGTGGGGATGGTGGCACCGTCAGGCCCGACGGCGTCGCGCACCGGCGCGTCCGTCCCGCCCTCGACCAGCGCGCCCTTCGGGTCGGCGATCGCCTCGCCGCGCGCGACCATGCCGGCCTCGCCCGAGAGCTTGACCTCCTTGAGGAACAACGCGAGCACGAACCCGACGACCACGAGCGGCACGAGGTACCAGAACGCCGGGGCGAGCGCGTCCGTGAACGCGTCGATCACGCCCGTCTTGACGGGCTCCGGGAGGGCCTGGACCGCGGCGGGGGTCAGGCTCGACGCCTCTCCCCCACCCGTGGCCGCGCCACCGGGGATGACCTCGGCGAGGTTGGCCGACAGCCGCGTCGTGAAGATCGTGCTGAAGAGCGCCGTGCCCACGGCGGCGCCGATCTCGCGGAAGAAGTTGTTCGCGCTCGTCGCGGTCCCGATCTCGTGGGGGTCCACGGAGTTCTGGACGGCCAGCACGATGGTCTGCATGACGAGCCCCATGCCGGCACCCATCACGAAGATCATGGCGCCGAACAGGACCATGGACATGTCGCCCGTGATCGTCGTGAGCCAGATGATGCCCGCGGTCGTGATCGCGAGGCCCACGACGGGGTAGATCTTGTAGCGGCCCGTCTTGGTGATCGCGAACCCGGACCCGATCGCCGTGATCATGACACCGACCATCATGGGCAGCATGAGGAAGCCGGACTCGGTCACGCCTGCGCCGGTCGACATCTGCAGGAACGTCGGCAGGAACGCCAGCGCGGAGAACATGCCCATGCCGAGCACGAGGCCGATGAGCGTCGCGATGGTGAACGTGCGGTTCTTGAAGAGGTGCAGCGGCAGGAGGGGCTCCTCCGCACGCCGCTCGACCACGATGAACAGGGCGATCGAGGCGAGGGTCGCGGCGACCATGCCCAGGAGCTTGGGGTCGGACCAGTCGTAGCCCCGGCTGGAGGTCAGCGACTCCCAGCTCGTGAGCAGGACGATCCCCGAGGTCCCGACGACCAGGAAGAAGATGCCGGCGACGTCGATCTTGCGCCCCGAGCGGTGGCTCGGGAGCTTGAGCGTGAACCATGCGACGAGGAACGCCGCGATGCCGATCGGGACGTTGATCCAGAAGGCCCAGCGCCAGCCCGGGCCCTCGGTGAACCAGCCGCCGAGGAGCGGACCGATCACGGCCGCGATGCCGAACAGGGCGCCCATGGGTCCCATGTACTTCCCGCGGTCCTTGGCCGGGACGATGTCCGCGATGATGGCCTGCGACAGGATCATGAGGCCACCGCCACCGAGGCCCTGGACGGCTCGCCACGCGACGAGCTCGGGGAACGTCTGGGCGAAGCCCGCACCCGCGGACGCGATGGTGAACAGGCCGATCGCGACGAGGAACGGCCAGCGGCGTCCCCACAGGTCGCCGAACTTGCCGTAGAGGGGCATGACGATCGCGATCGCCAGGATGTAGGCCGTGATGACCCACCCCTGGTGCTCGACGCCGTGCAGCTCGCCGACGATCGTGGGCATCGCGGTGCCGACGATCGACTGGTCGAGCGAGGACAGGAACATGCTGGCCATGAGCGCGCCGAAGATCAGCCAGACCGTGCGCTGCGTCAGCACGATGAGCGGCTTGCCGTTCTCGGCAGACGCGCCGGCCCCGGTCGGCGCGGCCGACGTGGTGGAGCGGGAGGTGGACATGAGGGATCCGTTCGGGTGGGGTCAGATCGGTGGTGACGCCCGCCGACGCGAGACGGCGGGCGTGGGCGTGGTGGTGGCGGTCAGCCGGGGCTGCCGGGTTCTCCCGGCGGGCGTCCCGGACACACGAGCGCCCGGAGCTGGTCGACGACCGAGCCCAGGTGGTCGACCGGCTCGCCCGTGCGGCCGAGCCGTTCCCACTCGAGCGTCGTGGTGCGCAGGAGCGCCATCACGACCATCGCGAGCAGCTCGGGCTCGGGCACGAACGGGTGCTGGGTCCGGCGCCGGTCGAACACGTCGATCAGCCCGGTCCGCAGGTTCTCGATCCACCACATGTGGCGGGCGAGGAGCCGGTGCTCGCGCTCAACGAGCTTGATCGCCCGGTGCACGCGCTCCAGGGACATGACCTGGTGCGCGAGCAGGTCGGCGACGAGCTCCTGGAGGTCGTCGAGGAGGTCGCCCGTGGGACCACCCGCCACGAAGTCCTGGACAGCACCGGCCGAGGGCGAGAACTCCTCGACCCCGAGCACGGCGTCGTCCTTGGACGCGAAGTAGTTGAAGAAGGTCCGCGTCGAGACGCCGACCGATGCGCAGATGTCGTCGACCGTGACCGCGTCCAGCCCGCGTTCGAGCACGAGGGTCTGGGCAGCGTCGATGAGCGCCTCGCGGCGTTCACGCTTCTTGCGCTCGCGCAGCCCCGTGGGGGCGACAGAGGGTTCGACAAGGTTCTGCACAGCAAGCAAATTTACACGTCGTGCAACTTTGCAGGCAATGCAGTCTTCACGTGACGCTCGTCACCGGCGCGGATCACACCTCGCCGAAGCCGCCCTCGACCGCGGCGACGGCCGCGTCCCGGGCCTCGTTGGCCTGCGGGCCCTCCGCGGCGATCACGAGCTCGCGACCACCGGTCGCGCCCAGCTTCATCATCTCCAGCACGCTCGCGGCGTTGACCCCGTTGATCGTGACCTTGGCGTCGTAGCCCGCGACCAGCCGTGCGAGGATCGCCGCCGGACGCGCGTGGAGCCCCAGCGGGTTGCGGAGCGTGACCGAGCGCGGCGCCCCGGGCGAGTCGTCCTCGAGCCCGGCGGCCGCGGCCAGCTGGTCCGCGGGGCCGGCGGGCGGCACGAACCCGTCGTCGGGCGCCCCGCTCTGCGCGAACGTGCCGCCTGCGGCCTCGGCCGAGGCGAGCACCTCGGCGAGGGTCCCGCCCCCGTGGGCCGTGACCGCAGCGGCGACCGCCCCCTCGACGAACGGCGCGTCCGCGAGGACGACCCGCCCGTCGAGCGAGTCGTCGAGCTCGATGACCGACTCGATCGTCATGACCGCCGAGCCCAGGTCCGCGAGGACCACCACTCCCTCGGTCCCGACGAGCCCCTCGGCGACCGCGGCGGACACCACGTCGTGGCTGGTTCCGAGGCTGCCGTCGTCCGTGCCGCCCGCGGGCAGGAGCAGCACACCCGGGGCCATCTGGGCGGCCAGCTCCGCGGCGCCCTGCGCCAACCGGGCCGAGTGGGACACGAGGACCAGGGCGATCCGCGCGCGGTCGCCGACGTGTGGGGTTGTCATCCGGACATCATTCCCCGGGAGCATCGACCGCCGCGACCGCAGCCCGGAGGATCACCACGGTCGAGGTCGCCCCCGGGTCCTGGTGCCCGACGCTGCGCTCGCCCAGGTAGCTCGCGCGGCCCTTGGTCGCGAGCATCGGGACGGTCGCGAGCGCCCCGGCCTCGGCCGCGGCGAGCGCGGCCTCGAGGACCCCGGCCGGGTCGCTGCCGGAGTTCGCGGCCTCGACGGCCGCGTCGACCGCGGGCTGCCACGCGTCGACCATGGTCTTCTCGCCCGGGACCGCCTTGCCGCGAGCCGTGATGCCCTCGAGCGCGCCCTCGAGCAGCGCGACGACGGCGGACGAGTCCAGCTCGGTGAGTCCCGTGACCTTCGCGGCGCGCAGGAACGCGGTGCCGTACAGGGGTCCGGACGCTCCCCCGACCGACGACATGAGGGTCGTGGCGACGAGCTTGAGGACGTCGCCGATCTGCGCGGGCTGCTCCTCGAGGCCGTCGAGCTTGGCGACGACCGCCTGGAACCCACGGTTCAGGTTCTCGCCGTGGTCCCCGTCACCGATCTGACGGTCCAGCTCGGTGAGCTCGTCCCGCGACGACACGATCATCGTCGCCGCGCCTCGCATCCAGCGCACAGCCCACGCAACGTCCAGCGTCATTCCTCGCCCTTTCGTTCCTGTCCCGGGCACGGCTCCCGAGGAGCAGGGTCCGGGGCGCCGCTCCCCGGCTCTCGGGGGTCGGCTGGAGTCACCACCGCAGAGCGGCGGTGTGCACGGGCGCGTCCCACAGCGCGGTCAGCTCGTCGTCCAGCCGGAGCACGGTGACCGAGGCCCCCTGCATCTCCAGCGAAGTGACGTAGTTGCCCACGAGCGAGCGTGTGACTGCCACGCCGCGCGCCTCGAGCAGCCTCCGTGCCTGACGATAGACGACGTAGAGCTCGGACTGGGGCGTACCGCCCATTCCGTTAACGAACAGCAACACTCGCTCCCCGCCTGCGAGCCGCAGGTCCTCCGCGACGGCGTCGACGAGCATGCCGGTGATCTCGTCCGCGGTCGCCATGGGGATGCGGTGCCGGCCCGGCTCGCCGTGGATCCCGATCCCGATCTCGATCTCGGTCTCGTCGAGGTCGAAGCTCGGCTTGCCGACGTGCGGCACGGTGCAGGCCGAGAGCGCGACGCCCATCGAGCGGACGTTCGCGACGACCCGCCCGGCGATCTCGGTGACCTTGCCCAGGTCGTCGCCGCGCTCGGCGGCGGCTCCCGCGATCTTCTCGACCGCGACGGTGCCCGCCACCCCGCGGCGACCCGCGGTGTAGAGCGAGTCCTCGACCGCGACGTCGTCGTTGACGAGGATGCTCGCGGCCTGCGTGCCCTCGGCCTCGACGAGCTCGAGCGCCGTCTCGAAGTTGAGCACGTCGCCCGTGTAGTTCTTGACGATCGCGAGCACGCCCGCGCCCGAGTCGGCGCCGAGGATCGCGGGCACGATCTGGTCCGGCGTGGGCGAGGTGAACACCGCCCCGGGGACCGCGGCGTCGAGCATCCCCGCGCCGACGAAGCCTGCGTGCAGCGGCTCGTGCCCCGCACCGCCTCCGCTGACGAGCCCGACCTTGCCCGGCACCGCGCCTCCGGCACGGGACACGTACAGGGGTGCCCGGTGCACCTCCACGAGGTCGGCGTGGGCCAGCTCGAACCCGTCGAGCGACTCCGTCACCGCATCCTGCGGGTCGTTGAGCAGCTTCTTCATGGCGCATCCCTCCGTCGGACTGCTGCGGCACGTCCGGCCGCGTGCACTGCTCGCGCGCCGGTGGCTCGTGCCCCGGCGCCCGTCCCCCCATCAAACACCCCCGCAGCGGCCGTGGCACCCAGGGAGACGTCCGGGGAGGTCCCGTCCGCCCGACGACGCAGGGTGCCCCTCGGAGCGAGGGACACCCTGCGTCGTGGTCGGGTCGAGCGGAGCCGCTGGGCCGCGACCTGCTGCGGCGCGCCGCGCGCCGAGAGGTCAGCCGCGCCCGAGCAGGATCCGGACGTCGGCCGCGGTGATGACCGAACCTGTGACGAGCACTCCCGTGCCCACACCGACGCCCACCGAGTCGTCGCGCTCGGCGAGGTCGACCGCGATCGCGAGCGCCTCGTCGAGACGCTCGGCCGTGTGCACCCGGTCCTCGCCGAAGACCTCGATCGCGACCTCGGCGAGGTCGGTCACGTCGGCCGAGCGCTCGGCCGAGTTGCGCGTGATGACGACCTCCGCCAGCACGGGCTCGAGCACCGAGAGGATCTGCTCGGAGTCCTTGTCGCCCATGATCGCGACGACCCCGATCAGGTGCTCGAACTCGAACGCCTCGTCGATCGCCGCGACGAGCGCCTCGGCGCCCGCCGGGTTGTGCGCGGCGTCGACGATCACGGTCGGGCTGGACCGCAGGACCTCGAGCCGTCCCGGAGAGGTCGCGTCGGCGAAGGCCGCCTCGACCACACCGCCGTCGAGCGCGCGACCGCCCGAGAGCAGCGCCTCGGTGGCCGACAGCGCCAGGAGGGCGTTGTGGGCCTGGTGCTCACCGATGAGCGGCAGGAAGATCTCGGTGTAGAGACCCGCGGGCGTGCGCAGGTCGACGACCTGCCCGCCGACGGCCGGGGTCCGCCCGGCCACCGCGATGTCCTGGCCCTCGCGCAGGACGCGCGCGTGCTTGACGGCTGCCGCCTCGATGACGATCGCCTCGGCCGCGTCGCTCTGCTCGGCGAGCACGACGACCGCGTCCTCCTTGACGATCCCCGCCTTCTCGGACGCGATCTCCTCGATCGTGTGACCGAGCCAGCGCGTGTGGTCGATCGAGATGGGCGTCACGATCGCGATGTCGCCGTCCACGACGTTGGTCGAGTCCCAGCCGCCGCCCATGCCGACCTCGACGATCGCGACGTCGACGGGGGCGTCGGCGAACGCCGCGAACGCCATGACCGTGAGCACCTCGAAGAAGCTCAGGCGAGGACCGCCCGCCTCCTGCGACTCGCGGTCCGCGACGCCGACGTACGGCGCGACGTCCTCCCAGATCTCGACGAAGCGCGCGGGGCTCACGGGCTCGCCGTCGATCGCGATGCGCTCGGTGACCGAGGTCAGGTGCGGGCTCGTGAAGCGACCCGTGCGCAGACCGTGCTCACGCACGAGCCGCTCGACCAGGCGCGAGGTCGACGTCTTGCCGTTCGTCCCCGTGATGTGGATCGTGCGGTAGGCCTTCTGCGGGTCGCCGAGCAGCTCGAGGACACGCTCGACGCGTTCGAGCGTCGGGTCGATGTCGTGCTCGGGGGCCCGGTCCATGATGTGCGCGTACACCGTGGCCAGGTCCTCGAGCGCGGCGGCCTCCTCGGCCGTGCGCTGGTGCGCGGCACCTCCGGGACGCCGGGCGTCCTTGTCCCCCGGGCGTTCGCCGGCGCCACGGCCGACGCGGACGCCGCTCATGCCTGCGCCCCGTCGGTCTGGTCGGACGACGCCTTGGCGACGAGCACGCTGCGCTCGTCGGTGGGCGACAGGTCGATCGTGACGCTCACGGCGAGAGTCTCGCCCGCGATGAGCTCGCGGTGGTCCTCGACCGCCCCCTGCCAGGGGCCGGGCACCGAGAGCGACAGGTCGATCCGGTCGGAGACGTCGAGTCCGGCGGCCTTGCGGGCGTCCTGGACCTCGCGCACGATGTCGCGCGCGTAGCCCTCGGCCAGGAGCGCGTCGTTCAGCTCGAGGTCGAGGACCACGAAGCCGCCAGTGGGCAGCACGGCCGCCGCGATCGACGGAGCCGCCGGGTCGACCTCGTCGTGGCCCTGCTCGGCGAGCACCACGGTCGTCAGCTCGTACTCCGAGCCGAGCAGCGGCACGTCGCCGTCGGGCGTCTCGACGACGACGAACCCGTCGTCGCCCACGCGCCACGACCCCGCCTTGGCGGCCTTGATGGCCGCCTGGACCCCGCGCCCCAGGCGCGGACCCGCGGCACGCGCGTTGACCGTGAGCTTCTGCGAGACGCCGAACTCGTCGGCCGCACCGGACTCGAGGTCGAGGAAGCGCACGGACTTGACGTTGAGCTCACGGGCGAGCAGGTCGCCGTAGGGCTCGAGCGCGGCCGGGTCCTCGGTCACGACGGTCAGGGTGCTCAGCGGCTGGCGCACGCGCAGCGAGTGCGCCTTGCGCAGCCCGAGCGAGAGGGAGGCCACCGAACGGACCAGGTCCATCGAGGAGACGAGCGCGTCGTCGGCGACCAGGACGCCCGCGAGCGAGTCGCCCGTGCCGTCGGTCGTCTCCTGCGCCGCCACGCTCGGCCAGTCCGTCAGGTGCACGCTGCGCCCACCCGTGAGCCCGCGCCAGACCTCCTCGGAGAGCATGGGCGCGAGCGGCGCCATGACGCGCGTGAGGACCTCGAGGGCCGTCCAGAGCGTGTCGAACGCGTCCTTGTCCTCGTCCCAGAAGCGGTCGCGCTGCGTGCGGACGTACCAGTTGGTCAGCAGGTCGAGGTGCTCGCGCACGGTCTCGCACGCGCCCGCGATGTCGTACGCGTCGAGCTGGGTCGTGGCGGTCGCGACCAGGTCGTGCGTGCGCGCCAGCAGGTAGCGGTCGAGGGCCGGGAGGTCCGCGACGCGCTCCGGTGCCACGCGCTGCGCGGTGTATCCCGAGCCGCCGTTCGCGTTGTTCGAGTAGAGCGTGAAGAAGTAGTACGTGCTCCACAGCGGCAGCATCACCTGGCGCACCGAGTCGCGGATGCCCTCCTCGGTGACGATGAGGTTCCCGCCGCGCAGGATGGGCGAGCTCATGAGGAACCAGCGCATCGCGTCGGAGCCGTCCCGGTCCAGGACCTCGGAGACGTCCGGGTAGTTGCGCAGCGACTTGCTCATCTTGCGCCCGTCCGAGCCGAGCACGATCCCGTGCGAGACGGCCGAACGGAACGCCGGGCGGTCGAACAGAGCCGTGGCCAGGACGTGCAGCGTGTAGAACCAGCCGCGGGTCTGACCGATGTACTCGACGATGAAGTCGCCCGGGTAGTGGTGCTCGAACCAGTCCGCGTTCTCGAACGGGTAGTGCACCTGCGCGAACGGCATGGAGCCCGAGTCGAACCAGACGTCCAGGACGTCAGGGATGCGGCGCATGACGGACTTCCCGGTCGGGTCGTCCGGGTTGGGGCGTGTCAGGTCGTCGATGAACGGCCGGTGCAGGTCCGTGACGGGCACGCCGAAGTCGGCCTCGAGCTCGGCGATCGAGCCGTAGACGTCGATGCGCGGGTAGTTCGCGTCGTCCGAGACCCACACGGGGATGGGCGTGCCCCAGTAGCGGTTGCGCGAGATGGACCAGTCGCGAGCACCCGCGAGCCACTTGCCGAACTGGCCGTCACGGATGTGCTCGGGCGTCCAGGTGATGTCCTGGTTGAGCTCGACCATGCGGTCGCGGAACTCGGTCACGCGCACGAACCAGCTCGAGACCGCCTTGTAGATCAAGGGGTTCCGGCAGCGCCAGCAGTGCGGGTAGGAGTGCTGGTAGGTCTCGTGGCGCAGCACGACCGCGCGCGAGGCGGCCGCGACGCGTGCGAGCGGGCCCGTGCCCTCCTTGAGGTCCTTGATGACCTTGGGGTTGGCGTCGAACACCTGCTCGCCCGCGTAGTCCGGGACCGCGTTGGTGAAGCGCCCACGGGCGTCGACCGGCACGACGGGCACGATCCCCGCGGCGTCGCACACGGCCATGTCGTCCTCACCGAAGGCCGGAGCCAGGTGGACGACACCGGTGCCGTCCTCGGTCGTCACGAAGTCGGCCACGAGCACCTGGTGCGCGGTGGGCCAGCCCTCGGCCGAGCGGTCCGTGAAGTAGTCGAAGGCCGGCGTGTAGCGCAGCCCGGCGAGGTCGGCGCCCTTGACGGTCGCCAGGACCTCGGCGTCCTCCCCGAGCTCCTTGACGTAGGCGCCCAGTCGGGCGGCGGCGAGCACGACCGTGTCCCCGGCCACTGCCGAGCCGGCACCGGCGCGCACCACGACGTAGTCCACGTCCGGCCCGACGGCGACCGCCAGGTTCGAGGGGAGCGTCCAGGGCGTCGTGGTCCAGACGAGGACGAGCGCTCCCGCGGCGGGCGAGGCGACGCCGTCGACGTCCTCGCCGGAGAGCCGGAACCCGACCGTGAGGGCCGGGTCCTGGCGCGACTGGTACACGTCGTCGTCCATGCGCAGCTCGTGGTTCGACAGCGGCGTCTCGTCGCGCCAGCAGTACGGCAGCACGCGGTAGCCCTCGTACGCGAGGCCCTTGTCGTACAGGCGCTTGAACGCCCAGATCACCGACTCCATGAAGGTGATGTCGAGCGTCTTGTAGTCGTTGTCGAAGTCGACCCAGCGCGCCTGGCGCGTCACGTACTCCTTCCACTCGTCCGTGTACTTGAGCACGGACTCGCGGCAGGCGTCGTTGAACGCGGCGATGCCCATGGCCTCGATCTGGGACTTGTCGGTGATGCCCAGCACGCGCTCGGCCTCGAGCTCGGCCGGCAGACCGTGCGTGTCCCATCCGAAGCGGCGCTCGACACGCTTGCCCCGCATGGTCATGTAGCGCGGCACGACGTCCTTGGCGTAGCCCGTCAGGAGGTGGCCGTAGTGCGGCAGACCGTTCGCGAAGGGAGGGCCGTCGTAGAAGACGAACTCGTTGTCGCCGTCCTGGCCCGCCTCACGGTGCTCGATCGACGCACGGAACGTGTCGTCCTTGGACCAGTACGACAGCACGCCGCGCTCGAGCGAGGGCAGGTGGGGGCTGGCGGGGATCTGGTGGCCCTGACCGTCAGGGGCGGTGTCGTCGGTGCGGTGCAGCGGGTAGGCCATGGCTCAGTGGCTCCATCGTGAGTGGCAGGCGGTGGTCCGGGACGTGCTCGTGCGAGGACGACCACCCCTCCCTGGTTCCCGAGGGAGAAGGTGAGCCGCGGTACCACCCCGCTTGCCGTCGTCGGGCACCTGAGGAGCCCGAGCGGCGACCGCTCGACACGGCTGTGACGGGCCTACCCGTCCGGTTCTACTGAGGCCCCGCGGACGGGGCCCGTTCTTCCGGAGGCTCACCGGTGATGGCCGGGTCGATGCCTGTGGACCCCATGGTAACGCGCCACCTGCCGGTCGCGCCCGAGCCGACCGGAAGGCGGCCGGGCGGTCGGGCAGTCGGGCGGCGGGCCGGCAGGCACGCAGGCGGGCCGGCAGGCACAGGAGGCCCCGGCACCGTGCGGTGCCGGGGCCTCCCCTCGTCGGACGGCTCAGGCTCCGGCGCCGTTGGCCATCGCGAGGAGCTGGTCGACCTGCTCGGGGCCGAGGCTGTCGCCCGCGATCATGCCGATGCGCCCGATCGGGAACGAGCCCATCATCTTCGCCATGTCGACGCCCTCGGGCATGATCGACGCCGCCCCCTCCATGGCCGAGGCCATCTGCGCCATGGCCTGCTGCACGATCGGCCCCGCGACCGGGTGCGCGAAGACCTCGGCCAGCGAGGACTCGCGCGTGAGCGGCAGGACGAGCGTGTCGCCGACCACCTCGACGGTCGTGGACGAGCGCAGGTCGCGGCTCGACGCCGCGACGTCGACCGTGTACACGCCGCCCTCGACCACCCAGCGGTCCGTGCGGACGTGCCAGTACGCGAGGTCGGCACGACGGACCGTGAGGACGACCTCACGGCTCTCGCCCGCCTCGAGCTCGACCAGCGCGAACGCCTTGAGCTCGCGCTCGGGACGCTGCACGTCCTCCGAGGCCAACCCCGTGTAGACCTGCACGACCTCGCGGCCCGCGCGGTCCCCCGTGTTGGTCACCGTGACACGCACCTCGACGTCGCCGTCGGCGCCCACGGACGCCGACGCGTCCCCGTACCCGAACGTCGTGTAGGACAGGCCGTGCCCGAACGGGAAGGTTACCTCGATCTTGCGCGCGTCGTACCAGCGGTAGCCGACGAACAGGCCCTCGCCGTAGCGGACGTGACCGTCCTCGCCGGGGAAGTTGAGGAATGCCGGGCTGTCCTCCAGGCGCACCGGGATCGTCTCGGTGAGCTTGGCCGACGGGTTGACGTCGCCGCAGAGCACGTCGGCGATCGCGCCGCCCCCGGCCTGGCCGAGCAGCCAGCCCTCGAGGATCGCCGAGACGTCGTCCGCGAACGGGAGCGCGACGACGCTGCCGTTGGACAGGACGACCACGGTGTCGGGGTTGACCTCGAGCACCGCGTCGAGGAGCTCGAGCTGCACGGCCGGCAGGTCGATGTGCTCGCGGTCGTAGCCCTCGGACTCTGCGGCCGCCGGCAGGCCGAGGAAGACCACGGCGACGTCGTTCTCCGCCGCGAGGGCGACGGCCTCGGCCCGCAGCGCTGCCGCGTCGCCCGAGCCGTCGAGCGTGAAGCCCTGCGCCTGGGAGACGAGGTCCTCACCGACCTTGATCGCGACCTCGCGGGCCACCGAGTCGATCCGGGTCGGGTTGATCATCGAGGACCCGGCCCCCTGGTACCGGGGCTGGTCGACGAAGGCCCCGATGAGTGCCACCGAGCGCTCCGCCCGGAGCGGGAGCAGTCCCCCGTCGTTCTTCAGCAGGACGATCGACCGCCCGGCCACCTCCCGCGCGAGCGCGTGGTGCGCGTCGATGTCCAGCGGGCCGGCGACGCGCGGCGTGCCCTGCCAGCGCGTCGCGAGGTGCGCGACCCGCGCGGCCGAGGCGTCCACGACGCTCTCGTCGAGCGAGCCATCGCGCACCGCGTCGACGATCTGCGCGTCGGTCGCTCCGCCCGAGGACGGCATCTCCAGGTCCAGGCCCGCCGCGAGCGCCGAGACCCTGTCGTTGACCGCGCCCCAGTCCGAGACCACGAGCCCCTCGAAGCCCCACTCGTCGCGCAGCACCCGGGTCAGGAGGAACGGGTCCTCGGACGCGAAGACGCCGTTGACGCGGTTGTAGGAGCACATCACGGTGTACGGCTGGGCGTCCTCGACCACGCGCTGGAAGCCGCGCAGGTAGATCTCGCGCAGCGGACGCGGGTCGACGTCGCTCGACGAGCGCATGCGGTCGTGCTCCTGGTTGTTGGCCGCGAAGTGCTTGAGCGACGTGCCGACCCCCGTCGACTGCGTGCCCCGCACGAGCGCGGCGGCCATCACGCCGGAGACGACCGGGTCCTCCGAGAAGTACTCGAAGTTTCGGCCGCACAGCGGCGAGCGCTTGATGTTGACGCCCGGGCCGAGGATGACCGCGACGTCCTCGATCGAGGACTCCACGCCCAGCGCCTCGCCGACGCGGTGCGCGAGCGCGGTGTCCCACGACGAACCGAGCCCGACCGCGGGCGGGAAGCACGTCGCCGGGACGCTGTCGCCGATCCCGAGGTGGTCGGCGCTGCCGCGCTGCTTGCGCAGACCGTGCGGGCCGTCGGTGAGCATGACGGACGGGATGCCCGCACGCTCGACCCCCTTGGTCCACCAGAAGCTCGCGCCGCTGGTCAGCGACGCCTTCTCCTCGAGCGTCAGGTCGGCGACGAACGCCGTCGCTGCCCCCTGGTTGGTGATGTCGATGTCGGTCATGTGCTCGTCCTTGTCTCTCGATCGCGGTTCAGGCTGGGGAGGGCTGGTGGCGGCGCCCGAGGTGGCAGAACCACACGGGGCGCCCGTGGTCGCGCTGGATCAGGGGCCAGAACGCCCACCACATCAGGAGCGCGCCGGCGATGCCCGCGACGAGTCCGAAGACCGTGTCGGAGAACCAGTGCGCGTTGATGAGCGTGCGCTGCCACACCATGCCGAGCAGGATCAGGCCGCCGACGGTCCACCAGAGCGTGCGCGCGGTGCGCCGCGTGGCCGGGATCAGGGCCGCGATGCCGACGACGAGCGCGCCGGCCATGACGGCGTGCCCCGAGGGGAACGACCCGTGGTCGACCCGGAACAGCGGCCCGAACAGCCCGAGCGTCTCGTCGACGGCGGGACGCGGGCGGTCCACGAGGTTCTTCATCCCCTGGGAGAAGAGCCCCGGGCCGACCAGCGTGACCGTGAGGAAGAAGAGCCCGGAGCGCCAGCGCCCGACGATCGCGAGCACCGCGGGGACCAGGACGACCCCCACGAGCGCGCCCGGGCCTTCTCCCAGGTGCTGGAAGAACATCGGGACGGCCGAGGTGTGGATGCTCCCGTCCGCGGACACGCCGACGAGCGCACGCCACCAGTCGTCGAGCGGCTGTGTGAAGGGCGCCGCCGGGTTCAGCCCGACGAGCAGACCCATGAGCGCGAACGCGGCGACCAGGCCCAGCGACCAGGCCAGCATCGCCCGCGGGCGACGCGTCCGTGGTGCGGGGACGACGGCGTCGGTCGCCTCCTGCGGCTGCGACGTGTCGGCGACCATCAGCGCACCGCCTTGATCGGCCAGACCGCGCAGGCGCCGAGAATGCTCAGGACGATCCCGACCGGGAACAGTGCGATGTACCCGCCGAAGCTCAGGATGATCATGCCGGCGAACGCGGGGGCGAGCGTCTGCGGCAGGGTCGCGGCGATGTTGACGACGCCGAGGTCCTTGGCGAACGACTTCGCCGACGGCAGCACCTCGCTCATGAGCGCCGTGTCGACGGCCTGGAACATGCCGAAGCCGAGGCCCGAGACGAACGTGAAGACGGCCCAGCCCGCGAAGCTCGGCACGAACATGGGGATGAGGAGCGCCAGGCCGACGAGCGCCGACGAGAGGAAGACGAACACCTTGCGGCGCTGGAACCGGTCGGACAGCGGTCCGGAGACGAGCGTCGCGACGAGCACGCCCGCGAGGCTGATGACGCTGAACAACGGCACGGCGGCGACCGCCCCGGCCTGACCGAGACCGATGTAGTCCTGCAGGATGAACAGCTGGTAGCCGGTCACGGCGAAGTACCCCGTGTACAGGAGCAGGCGTCCGGTGAAGGCCCAGAAGAAGTCGGGGTGCTTGCGCGGGCTGACCCAGAAGGTGCGCAGGAACTCGCCGATGTCGAACGGCTCCTTGGTCAGGTCCTTGCTGGAGTGGTCGGGGTTGAACACGACGAACAGGGTCAGCACGATCAGGGTGAAGCCCGCGAAGACCAGGTAGCCGAGCTGGATCGAGTCCGCGAACTGCGCACCCAGGATCGATCCGCCGAGGGCTCCGAGCATCAGCCCCAGCCCGGAGAGCGCGGCAAAGGTGCCGCGCAGGGTACGGGGGACGCGGTCCGGCATGATCGCGCTGAGGGGGCCTTGCGCGAAGTTGTAGGCGATCTGGACGATCATCCAGCCGATGACGATGCCGACGAGCGAGCTCGCGAAGCCCATGGCCAGCAGGCCGAGGCCACCGACGAGGGCACCGAGGACGAGCCACGGGGCGCGCCTGCCGAACCTGCTGCGCGTGCGGTCCGAGATCTGACCCGCGACGGGCTGCGCGAGCAGTGCGGCCAGGGCGCCGAACGTCCCGACCACGGCCAGGTTCGCGACCTTGTCCTCCTCACCCAGGAGCTGCACCTGGAGAGGCATCAGGAGTCCGCCCACGGCGCCCCAGATCATGAAGACCGAGAAGTTGGCCGGGACGATCCACCCGAGCAGGCGCCGAGGGGTGCCCCGGACGAGCGGGGGCGGGTCGTCCTGGCCGGACGCCTCCTCGATGAACTCCTCGGCGGCAGCGGACGTGTCGACAGCGAACGCCGGCGCAGGGGTGGGCGTCGGGGCCGAGACCGGAGCGGTGGATGGGGAATCGGACGGCAGTGTCATGGCGGATCCTTCGTCGGACAGGCGCTCATCCTTGAGCGTCGCCAAAACAGTATGGCACTCGGTATTGAAGTGCAAGGGTCTCCGGTCTAGGGTCGACGCATGGCACAGCGAGGTTCATACGCGAAGGGCATCGCCAAGCGGGAGGAGATCCTCTCGACGGCGCTCGAGGTCATCGCCCGCGAGGGATACCGGGGGGCATCGGTCAAGGAGCTCGCGGACGCGGCCGGCCTCAGCCAGGCGGGTCTGCTGCACTACTTCGACAGCAAGGACGAGCTGTTCACCGCGATCCTGCGCAAGCGCGACGAGCTCGATCTGGAGACCTACCGCACGGAGTCCAGGCTCGACCCCTTCCGGGTGTTCCTGCAGGTCATGCGGCACAACGCCGAGGTCCCCGGACTCGTCGAGCTGTACACGCGCCTCAACGCCGAGGCGAGCGACCACGCGCACCCGGCCCACGCCTTCTTCGCCGAGCGCCGGGCGGGCATGCAGGCGATGTTCACGGGACTCGTCGAGGAGGGCAAGCTCGCCGGGCAGTACCCCACCGACGTCGACACGGCCTCGCTGGGCCTCGTCATCACCGCCGTCGCCGACGGCCTGCAGACCCTCTGGCTGCAGGACCCCACCATCGACATGGCCTCCGAGATCGAGCGGCTGCTCGTGTCCCTCGGGGTCTTCCCCTCCGAACGGAGCACCACCGCATGAGCACCCCCGAGACCGTCACCGAGTCGGTCGACCCCACCCTGGAACGCCCCGTCGTCACGATCGACTCGGGCCAGGTCCGTGGGATCTGGCGCGAGGGGTCCGCGGCCTTCCTCGGCGTCCCCTTCGCCGAGGCCCCCGTCGGGCCCCTCCGGTTCGAGGCGCCCGTGCCCGTCGCTCCCTGGGACGGGGTCCGCGACGCCGCGGAGCTCGGCCCGACCCCGCAGCGCAAGCAGCTCGCCGAGATCACGCTGATCCCCGAGCCCTCGATCCCCGGCGACTCGACCCTCAACGTCAACGTCTACACGCCCTCACCCGGTGCGCCCGACGCCGCCCTGCCCGTTCTCGTCTACATCCACGGCGGCGGCTACACGGCCGGCTCGCCGGCGAGCCCCTGGTACGACGGGCGCGCGTTCAACCGCGACGGCGTCGTGACCGTGTCGATCTCCTACCGGCTCGGCTTCGACGGGTTCGGGTACATCGAGGGCGCGCCGTCCAACCGTGGCGTGCGCGACTGGCTGCTCGCCCTGGACTGGGTGCAGCGCAACGTCGCGGCGTTCGGCGGCGATCCTGCGCGCGTCACGATCGCCGGCCAGTCGGCGGGCGGCGGCGCGGTGCTGACGCTGCTCGGCATGCCGGCAGCACAGCACCTGTTCCGGTCGGTGTGGTGCCTCTCGGGCGCCGTCGCCGACGTCACCGAGGCCCGGGCGAGGACGTTCGCCGAGACGCTCGCGCGTCTTGCCGGGGTCGAGGCGACGCGGGACGGGTTCGCGTCCCTGCCGGAGACCCGCGTCCTGGAGCTGCAGGACGCGGCGACCAACCCGGACGACCTCGACCCGATGGCAGGCGTCGCAGCGATGCTCCAGGACGGACTGCCCTGGGGTCCGATGATCGACGGCGACCTCATCACCCGCCCGACGCTCGACTCGCTGCGCAGCGGCGTGGGCGGCGACAAGCCGCTCGTGCTCGGCGCCACGGACGACGAGTTCACCATGGCGACCGACGCCCAGAAGAACAAGCTGCGCTTCGTGCCGGCCTCGCTCGTCCTGGGCAGGCTGCTCACCGACCGTGACCGGCGCAAGGCCTACCTCGCCGCCAACCGGCCGCAGCGCCGCAAGGGCACGGCGGCCGTGCTCGGCCGCTTCATGACCGACAGCATGTTCCGCGCGCCGATCGTCCGGGTCGCCGAGGCCCGAGCCGCCCACCCCACCTGGGTGTACCGCTTCTCGTGGGCGTCGCCGATGCTCGGGTGGGCCGCCCACTGCCTCGACGTGCCGTTCTGGTTCGACTGCCTCGACGCCGAGAAGGTGGACTTCATCGCGGGCGACAACCCGCCCCAGGCCCTGGCGAGCGAGCTCCACGGTGCAGCGGTCTCGCTCGTGCTCGAGGGGACACCGGGATGGCGCTCGTGGTCGGACGCCCCGGGTGCCACGCGGGTCTTCGGCGGCGAGGCGCCGGCCCCCTCGGTCCTGGCCGACGGGTACGCCGAGGTCCGCGCCCTGGTCTGATCGACGCGGGGTCGACCTGCGCCCCTCTCCGCCGACCGACACCCTCGACCAGCTCATGGAGGCATGGACATGACGACGACCCGCGAGTGGACCGGATGCGTCTTCATCGGCGTCAGCCTGGACGGTTTCATCGCACGCCCCGACGGCAGCCTCGACTGGCTCACCGCTCCGGCGCTCCAGGACCACGTCGCTCCTGCGTCGACCTCGCCGGCGCTCGTGTGGGAGACGTTCTTCCCGACCGTCGACACCGTCGTCATGGGACGTTCCACCTACGAGACGGTGCTCGGCTTCGACGAGTGGGCCTTCGACGGCAAGGACGTCGTCGTCCTGAGCACGACCCTTCGCACGGACGACCCACGCATCCACGTCGCACCCTCGGTCGAGGACGTGCGTCAGCTCCTCGACCGCAAGGGCCCGGGACGCGTCTACGTCGACGGCGGTCGCACGATCCAGTCGTTCCTCGCCGCCGGCCTGGTCGACGAGCTCACCCTGTCCGTCGCACCGCTGCTCCTCGGCACGGGCAAGCGCCTGTTCGGGGCGCTCGACCGGGACGTGCGCCTCACCGTCCGCGGAGTCCACACGACGGCCGACGACGGGCTGGTCCGCGTCACCTACGCCGTGACGTCGGCCTGACGCACCTGACGACGCGCCGGCCGTCGCACGACGGCCGGGCCGCTCAGCGCCCCGCGACCGACCGACCGCGCGAGGAGGCCCGACGGCGGGCACGGTAGGTGTCGATGTCGCGCGCGACGAGCCACTCGATCGTGAGGGCGGCGCCCTGGGCGGGCTGCGCCGTCGGGCCGTGCGAAGCGGACGGCGCGCCGCCCAGCGATGCGGCGCCGAACCAGGGGTCGTGGGCGACGAGGCGACCGAGGGGATCGATGCCCCCGGCGGTGTCGAACGGGTGGGCGATCAGTGCGATGGCGTTCATGGGGAGTCCTGGTGTCGAGGCGGGTGCTCACGAGGGCAGACCGACCAGGACCGGAGAACTGATCGGTGACCATCACGCCCTCTCTTCAGAGGGAGGGGCGTGGCACTGCTCGCTGACACCAGGTCGCACGCTGCTGGAGCGTCAGCGAGCCCTCAACAACAGCTCGACGTGCGGACCGGCCGCGGGCGCACGGCGAGCACTCGGGTGCTCAGGGGGTGCGCGGCGGGGGTCACGGGCGCCATCATGCCAGCCCGCGTGCGCGCCGACAAGCGCGTCTCGGCCCGGCGCTCAGCGGCGAACTGGGGTCACCCCAGCCCGGGCAGCGCCCCGGGCCGGGGTGCGTCCCCTGTCCGTCACCTGCGCGTCACGAGCGGTCCGCGGGCCAGCAACGTGGTCGAGGACTGCGCGACGGGACGCAGTACCAGGGTGTCGATCGCGACGTGCTGGGGCCGGGTCACGGCGAAGGTCACGACGTCGGCCACGTCGTCGGCGGTCAGCGGCGCCTCGACACCGTCGTAGACCGCGTCGGCCCTGGCCTGGTCGCCGTCGAACCGGGTCAGCGAGAACCCTTCGGTGCGGACCATGCCGGGCGCGATCTCCAGGACCCGGATGGGTTCGCCGTTGAGCTCGAGACGCAGCGTGTCCGCGACCGCGGCCTCGGCGTGCTTGGTCGCGACGTATCCCGACCCGCCGCTGTACGCGTCGTGCCCCGCGGTCGAGGTCAGGACCAGGACCGTCCCGAAGCCCGCACGGCGGATCGCGGGCAGGAACGCCTTGGTCACGCGCACGGTGCCCAGCACGTTGGTCTCGAACATGGCCCGCCAGCGGTCCAGGTCGCTCGCGTCGATCGGGTCCGTGCCGCTCGCGAAGCCCGCGATGTTGAGCACCGCGTGGACCGGCCCGCGGGCCTCGGCCTCGCGCACGAGGTGCGCGACGTCGTCGTCGCTCGTGACGTCGCCGACCACGGGGTGCGCGCCGGTCCCGGCCGCGAGCGCGTCGAGCAGGTCGGCGCGGCGCGCGAACGCGACGACGTCCCATCCTGCGGCACGCAGGTGGCGCACGGTCGCGGCGCCGATGCCCGACGAGGCGCCGGTGACCACGGCCCGCCGGGTCGGTGCGTCCGCGTCGGAGGCCTCTGAGGTCGAGGAGATGGGCTGGGTCGGGGTCTGCGAGGTCGTCACGTCCCTTACCTTGCCACGCCGGCGAGGCGAGGTCGGCGCCGTCGGGCCGGGTGCCCGCATCGTGGGACGCCCCCTGCGCGGGGCCTACGCCACGCGCACCTCGACCGTGTCCCAGCCGCTCGACCCGTCGGGCGCGGGCGGCGCCTGGGTCGAGGTCTGGACGGTCCCGTCCACGTCGGTCGCCCGCACCGCGAGGCGGTGCTCCCCCGCGCCGGGCCCGCTCCAGGTCCACGTCCACTGCCGCCACGTGTCGGCCGAGACGGTCTCCGCGAGCTCGGCGGGCTCCCACTCCCCCTCGTCGACCCGCACCTCGACGCCCGCGACGCCCGAGTGCTGGGACCACGCGACGCCCGCCACGACCACGTCGCCGGCGGCGTCCGGCGACACCGTCGCCCCCGCGCGGGGCACGTCGATGCGCGACGACATCTTGATCGGCCCTCGCTCGGACCAGCCGCGCGTCGACCAGTACGCGACGTCGTCGGCGAAGCGCGTGACCTTGAGCTCGACGACCCACTTGGTCGCCGAGACGTACCCGTACAGCCCCGGCACGACCATGCGCACCGGGAAGCCGTGCGCGAGCGGCAGCGGCTCGCCGTTCATGCCGACCGCGAGCAACGACTCGCGGCCCGGGTCCGTGAGCACCTCGAGCGGCGTGCTCGCGGTCCAGCCGTCCGCACTGCGTGAGAGCACCATGTCGGCGTCCGCGTGCGGGCGGGCGCGGGCCAGCAGGTCGCGCAGCGGGTACCCGAGCCACACCGCGTTGCCGACCAGGTCCCCGCCGACCTCGTTGGACACGCACGTCAGCGTCGTGGCGTGCTCGACCAGGGGCAGCGCGAGCAGCTCGGCGAACGAGATCTCGACCTCCTCCTCGACGAGCCCGACGACGCGCAGCCGCCAGTCGTCCGGGTCCACCTCGGGCACGCGCAGGGCCGTGTCGATGCGGTAGAACTCGTCGTTGGGCGTCACGTAGGGCGTGATGCCCGGCACGTCGAGGTCCGCCCCGGCGGGGACCACGACCGCGGGACCGGTCGGGGCGGGGAGCCGGATCGCGTCCCGCACGGCGGTCAGGGCACGCGACCCCGCCGACAGCACGCGCGCCGTGCCGCCGACCACGAGCGCGGTCACGGTCGTCAGGCCCGCGAAGACGAGGAAGGACCGACGGTCGAGCGCCTCGCGCTGCCGTCGTGCCGAGAGGGGCGTCTCGCGCGCCTCGCCCGGAACCGCCGACCCCGACGCCCGGGCCTCGGCCGCGAGGGCCGAGGACCGCCACGCCCGCAGCCGCGCGGCCCCTGTCCGCAGGAGCATGATCCCGACGCCGACGCCTACCACGGTCGGCAGCGCCCACAGGGTGGTCGCGTCGGGCCGCGTCACGGCCGCTGCGACCCCCACGGCGCCGACCGCCACGAGCAGGACCGTCCCCCACGGCGGTCGCCTCGTCTCGAGGATCCCCGCCGCGACGGCCGCGAGCGCCAGCACCACGACGATCCCGAGGATCAGCACGGTCTTGTCCGCGGTGCCGAAGGTCTCGACCGCGAAGTCCTTGAGCCACGGCGGGACCCGGTCCACGACACCCGCCCCCACGACGAGCACGGGGCTCGATCCGGAGCCCACGACCAGCGCGACCAGCTCGGCCACCGCGAAGGCGCCGAGGGCCGAGGCGACGCCCAGCAGCGGGGCCCACCACCGGGACGGGTCCGCGCCCCGGCCTGTCTCGTGCTGCGCGCGACCGGACGTACCGGGAGGGCCGGGCTCCGTCGTCGGGCTCATGCGCCCACTGTAAGTCCGCGAGGCGTGTCCGCGAGGCCGCGGCATCGGGTGCGTGGTTCGTGCGCGTCCGACCTACTAGGCTGGGAGGCGGATCGCGAGCCCTGCTTGGCTCGCCGCAGCGGCCCGTGCTTGGGCCGCGGATCCTCGTCGCGGATTGTGGCGCCCTTCCCTCTCGCATCTCGCCGCGCCGCCGTGCCCTGCACCGGCCGAGCCGGCGACCTCCCCGACATGGAGTCCCGTGCTGTCCTCGTCCGCTCGCCCTCGCGTCCGCAGGTCCCCTCGTCGCATCCTCTCCGCCGGCCCGACGGCGGCGCTCGCCCTGGGCGTGTCCCTCACCCTCGCCGCGTGCTCGGACGCGGGGAGCCTCGCGACGGGCGGAGCGACCACGCCCCCGGTCGCGCCACCTGCCGCCGCCTCGACGGCCTACCCCCTGACGCTCGACAACTGCGGGTTCGAGGTCACGTTCGCCGGTGCCCCGCGCCAGGTCGTGACCATCAAGTCGAGCACGACCGAGATGATGCTCGCGCTCGGCCTGGGCGACCGGATCGTGGGGACCGCGTTCCCCGACGGCCCCGTGCCCGACCAGTGGGCCGACGCGGCCGACGCGGTGCCCGCGGTCGTGACCCCGATGGCCGACAAGGTCCCGGGAGCAGAGGCCGTGCTCACGCTCGAGCCGGACCTCGTGTACGCGGGGTGGGAGTCCAACCTGACGGCCGAGGGGGCCGGAGACCGGGCGACCTTCCAGCAGCTCGGCGTCCAGACCTACGTCTCGCCCTCGGCGTGCAAGGACGAGGCGTACAAGCCGGACCCGCTCACGTTCGACGACGTGTTCGCCGAGATCACCGAGGCCGGTCAGATCTTCGACGTCGCCGGGACCGCGGCGGACCTGGTGTCGGCCCAGCGCGCCGAGCTCGACGCCCTCGAGCCCGACGACCGCGGGCTCACGGCGCTGTGGTACTCCTCGGGCTCCGACATCCCCTACGTGGGTGCCGGGATCGGTGCGCCGCAGATGATCATGGACGCCGTCGGCGTCGAGAACATCGCGGCCTCGGTCCAGGACACCTGGACGCCGTTCTCGTTCGAGGAGATCATCGCGGCCGACCCCGACGTGATCGTGCTCGTCGACTCGGCCTGGAACACTGCGCAGTCGAAGATCGACGCGCTCAAGGCCAACCCGGCCACGGCCAACCTCACGGCCGTGCAGGGCGACCGCTTCCTGACCGTGCCGTTCCCCGCGACCGAGGCGGGCGTGCGCAACGTCGACGCCGTCAAGGACCTCAGCGCACAGCTCTCCGCGCTGACCATCCCCTGAGGAGACCCCCACCGGTGAGAAGCCTCGTGCCCGTGACAAGCGCCGACCCGTCGGGAGCGCGCGCCATCGTGCACCGCTCTGCGCGCCGCACTCCAAGGCTCCGGCGAGCCACCCCGTGGTGGCTCGCCGGAGCCTCGGTCGCGCTCGTCGTGAGCGTCGTGGTCGCCGTGACGATCGGCCCCGCGGACCTCACGTGGGGCGACGTGTGGCGCTCGATCGCGACGCACCTCGGGCTCGGCGGGGCGCTCGGCCTCGAACCGCTCCCCCTGCTGCAGGACGGCATGGTGTGGCAGCTCCGGCTGCCGCGCGTCCTGACCGCCGCGGCCGTGGGAGCAGGGCTCGCGATCTGCGGCGCCGTCATGCAGTCCCTCACGCGCAACCCGCTCGCCGACCCGTACCTGCTCGGGCTCTCGTCGGGCGCCTCGCTGGGCGCGGTCCTCGTCCTGGTCCTCGGCGTGAGCGTCCTGCTGCCCGTCGCGGCGTTCGGCGGAGCGGTCGTGGCCCTGGTCGCGGCCCTCGCGCTCGCGGGCTCGCTCGGGGCCATCACCCCCACGCGGACCGTGCTCGCAGGTCTCGCGGTGAGCCAGCTCGCGGCCGCGGCGACGTCGTTCATCATCTTCTGGTCCGCGACCGGTGACTCCTACCGCGAGATCCTGTCGTGGCTCATGGGGTCGGTCGCGGGGGCCACGTGGACGTCCGTGGCGATCGCGGGCGGGGCCGTGCTCGTCCTGGGGACGCTGCTCGCGTCGACCGGATCGGTGCTCGACGCCTTCACGTTCGGCGACACCGCGGCCGCAGGCCTCGGCATCGCGGTGAACCGGACCCGGTGGCTCCTGCTCGTGGGGGTCGCGCTGCTCACGGGAGCCCTGGTCTCGGTCTCGGGGGCGATCGGGTTCGTCGGGCTGATCCTGCCGCACGCCGTCCGGCTCCTGACCGGGGCGCGGCACCGCGTGCTGCTGCCCCTCGCGGCCCTGCTCGGCGGCTCGTTCCTCGTGTGGGCCGACACGCTCGCCCGCACCATCTTCGCCCCGCGCGAGCTGCCCGTGGGCATCCTGACGGCCGCGATCGGCGCGCCCGTCTTCGCGATCATCCTGTGGCGAGGGAGGCGGGCGCTGTGACGGAGCCGAGAACGATGGGCATGGCGGGCACCGGGCGCGAGGGGGCGCGCGAGGAGGCGCACGACCGCGGTGGATCATCGACCTCGCGTGACGGCGCGCCGGACGCCGGTGCGCGCGCCGCCAGCCCGCCACCTCGCGAGCGAGCAGCCCACGGGCTCGATGCCTCGCGCGTCTCGTGGTCGGCCGGGTCGCGGCTGATCCTCGACGGCGTGGACTGCACGGCTCCCCCGGGAGCGGTGAGCGGGCTGCTGGGCCCCAACGGGTCCGGGAAGTCGACGCTGCTGCGCGCGATCGCGGCCACGCAGGTACCCGATGCGGGCGAGGTCCGGTTCGACGGCGAGGACCTGCTGCGCATGCCGCGGCGCCGCCGGGCGCGCAGGCTGGCCCTCGTCGAGCAGGACGCGTCGACCGACCTGCCCCTCTCGGTGCTCGACGCCGTGCTGCTCGGCAGGATCCCCCACCGCTCGCTCCTCGCGGGCGACACCGACGCGGACCGCGCCGTGGCCCACGAGGCCCTGGTGCGGGCCGGGGTCGAGGAGCTGGCCGAACGGTCGCTCGCCACGTTGTCGGGAGGTGAGCGCCAACGCGTGCACATGGCACGCGCCCTCGCCCAGGACCCCGCGCTGCTGCTCCTCGACGAGCCCACGAACCACCTCGACATCGCTGCCCAGCTCGCTGCCATGACCGTGCTGCGCAAGCTCGCCGCGGACGGCGTGACGGTCCTCGCGGCCCTGCACGACCTCAACCTCGCGGCGGCCTCGTGCGACCACGTCGTGGTCCTGTCGGGCGGGCGCGTCGTCGCGGCGGGTTCGGTGCGGGACGTGCTGGTCCCCGACGTGATCGAGCCCGTGTACGGGGTGCGGTGCGACGTGCTGCCCCATCCGCGGACGGGTCGCCCGGTGCTGGTGTTCGGGGACTGACGGCCTGCGGCGTCGCCGGGTGCATGCCCGGCGCCACCCGGCGCCGAGCATGCGGTTGGCGTTCGCATCCGGGCCGTTTCGGACGCCAACCGTATGCTCGTCCGACGGCAACCACATGCTCGGCCCGGGCGCCTGCACGACCCCAGATCCCACCGGCGCCGGGGTACGAGGAGCGACGGGCCCTAGAACCCGCGCAGCCGTTCGGGCGTGAAGCGCAGCACCTCGGAGTACGCGGCGTGGAACTCCTCGGGACTCATCCCGAGGCCGGCGATCGGCGACCGGTACTTGGTGTCGTAGCGCGTGCGCTCCTCGGCGCTCAGGCCGACCGGGTCCAGGACGAGCCGGCCCGTGAGCACCTGCACGTCCCATCCTGCAGGCGTCGAGTTGAGGTGCAGCGCGGCGCGCGGGTTGGCGGCGGCGTTGCGCAGCTTGGCCTTGCGCGGCTCGCTGAGGATGACGACGTCGTCCCCGCTGCGGATCTGCCACACCGGCGTCGGCTGCGGGGTCCCGGTGGGGTCGACCGTCGTGAGCCAGACGACGAGGTCGGCGTCGAGCCGTTCGGCGGCGCGCGCACCCAGCGTGGTCGTCGTGTCGATCGCAGTCACGTCGGCCTCAGCCCTGTGCCGGGACGGCGGGCCCCAGGCGCGGCCACTCGATCGCGGGGCAGCGGTCCATGACCATGTCGAGCCCGGCGTCGCGGACCCGCGCGAACGCGTCCTCGTCGACGACGTCGAGCTGGAACCAGACGGCCCGCGCACCGATCTCGACGGCCTGGTCCGCCACGTCCCCGGCGAGGTCGGAGCGCACGAACACGTCCACGACGTCGACCGGGAACGGGATCTCGGCGAGCGAGGCGTAGCCCTGCTCGCCGTGCACGGTCTCGGCCGCCGGGTGGACCGGCACGATGCGCTTGCCCTGACGCTGGAGCAGCCGGGCCACCCCGTACGCGGCGCGGGCCGAGTTGTTCGACAGCCCGACTACGGCCCACGTCTCGGTGTCCGCGAGGACCTTGCGGATGACGGCTTCCTCGCCCCAGCTCTCAGCGCTCATACCGGGGCAACCCCGGCGCGGGGACGGCTATTCCGGGCTGCGCCCTCCTCCGGTGCGCCGAGTGCGGAGTTCTTGCGCGACTCGCCGGGCGTGTCGCACAAGAACTCCGCACCCACCGTTCATCCGGTGCCCGACGGCGCGGCTCACCCCGCGAGTCGCGTCACCAGTCCCAGGGTCAGCAGCAGGGCGGCCACCGCGCACGCCAGGGTCCGCACGTGGTTCCAGGCGACCCACCGCTCGAGGAAGCCCGCCCAGACCCGGTCTCGCTCCGCCGTCGGGCTGGCGGGACGAACCCTCGTCCCAGCCGACCCTCCACCTGAGGGTGAGGCTTCACCCGACCGTGCGCCCGAGGTCGAGACCGCAGCGTCCGCGGCCTCGAGCCGGTCGTTGAGCGGCACGTTGACCGCGGCCGTGACCCCGATGCCACCGACGAGGTAGACGACGGCCCCGGCCAGGACGAGCCCCGCGCCCGCCTCGTCCAGCCGCGTGGCAGCCACGACGCCGAGGACCACCACGAGCCCGGTCGTCACGAGCAGGAGGGACCCGAACGGAGCCCTGGTCGCGTGACGGTTGATCGCGGCCATCGCTGCGGCACCGACGTCGGGCGCGACCGAGCGCAGGCCCGCCATGACGAAGGTCGAGAACGCGAAGAGCACTCCCCCGACCAGTCCGCACCCGACCGCCGCCGCCACGACCGCCCACCCGAGGACCCCGAGCGCGTCCATCAGTGCACCTCGTCCAGGGCGGCCGGTGCGGACACGGGCGAGGAGACCGGCGCCCAGGCCCCGGCCTCGCGACGCGCGAACTCCGTGAAGTCGTGCGGCTCGCGCCCGAGAGCCTCCCGCACCCCGTGCGTCAGGTGCTCGTTGCGTCCGTCGAGGACCTCCTCGAAGAGGTAGCGCGTGAGATCGACGGCGTCAGCAGGGACGCCCGCGGCGGTCAGGCCCGCCGCGAACTCGTCACCCGTGACGGTCACGAGCCTGACGTCCCGGCCGCTCGCCGCCCCGACCTCCGCGAGCGCCTCGCCGAAGGTCAGCAGCCGCGGACCCGTGAGCTCGTAGACCCGGCCCGCGTGCCCGTCCTCGGTGAGCGCCGCGACCGCGACGTCCGCCACGTCCTCGAGGTCGACGAACGGCTCGACCACGGCGTCGACCGGGAGCGGGACCACGCCGTCGAGCACGGGGTCCAGCAGGAAGCTCTCGCTGAAGTTCTGCGCGAACCACGCGCAGCGCACGACCGTGCGCGCGGGGAACGCCTCGGCGACGAGCTGCTCGGCGCGCCGCGCCTCGGGCTCACCGCGGCCCGAGAGCAGCACGAGGCGCTGCACGCCCACGTGCGCCGCGACCCGGGCGAAGCCGGCGACGACCTCGGGGATGCCCGGCGCCGCGAGGTCCGGCGCGACCGCGACGTACGCGGCGTCGGCTCCCGCGAGCGCCGGCGCCCAGGTCGCGGCGTCGTCCCAGTCGAGCCTGGTCTCGGTGCTCCGCGAGACAGGGCGGACGGCGATGCCCTGTGCGGCGAGGCGGGCCGCGACGCGGCGACCGGTCTTGCCCGTCGCGCCGACGACGGCGACGAGGGCTGGGCGACCGGCGTCGCCCGTCGAGGTGGTGGGGTGCGGCTGGTTCGCGGTCATGTCGGTCTCCTGTGATCGGTCGTCCGGTGCTGTGGTTCGAGTCAACCGGTCAGCGTCGAGACGCTCCATGGCTGAACGGCTCGACCGCATGTCCGTTCGTCTTCCGTCGGGGACGTGGGCGGCGTACGGTCGGGACATGGACGCTGTCGCCGGACTCCTCGACGGGCCCCGTGCACGGGGCGCCTTCCTGCTGCGCTCCCTCCTCGCGCCGCCGTGGTCGATGCGCATCGAGGACGAGGCACCCCTGACGCTCGTGCCCGTCGTGCGCGGGTCGGCCTGGATCGGGATGGACGCCGGTCCACGGCCCGACGAGCCGTCTCTCGAGGTGTACCTCGACGAGGGCGACGTCGCGCTCGTGCGCGGGCCCCGCCACTACACCGTGGCCGACTCCCCCGGGACGGCGCCGCAGATGGTGAGCGACGCCGTCGGGGCCTGCCGGGCGATCGGCGACGCCCCCTCGCCCCTCGTCGACCTCGGCGTCCGGACCTGGGGCAACGACCCCGACGGGCCGACCGTGCTGCTGACCGGGACCTACCCGCTCGACGGCGAGGTGGGCGGCCGGCTGCTGAGCGTCCTGCCCCCGCTCGTCGTGCTCCGCCGCGGGGACCTCGACGCCGACCTCGTCTCGCTGCTCGCGCGCGAGGTCTCGCAGGACCGGCCCGGCCAGGAGGCCGTGCTCGACCGGTTGCTCGACATCCTGCTCATCGGTGCGCTGCGCGCCTGGCTCGACCGCGGCGAGGCCCCGGGGTGGTACCGCGCGGACGCCGACCCCGTGGTCGGGCACGCGTTGCGTCTCATGCACCACGACCCGGCCAGGGCCTGGACGGTCGAGTCGCTCGCGCGGACCGTCGGGCTGTCACGGGCCGCGTTCTCGCGCCGTTTCACCGAGCTCGTGGGCGAGCCGCCCATGGGCTACCTCACCGGGTGGCGCCTGACCCTCGCGGCCGACCTGCTGCTGGAGCCGGGGGCGACCGTCGGCTCGGTGGCGCGGCAGGTCGGGTACGGGACGCCGTTCGCGCTGAGCGCCGCGTTCACACGCGTGCGGGGCATGAGCCCGACGGCGCACAGGGAGCGGGTGGGGGCGGGGTCAGGGGCGGCCTGACGGTCCGCCTCGCCGCGGCGCCGGAGCTCCTCGGGTGCCGAGCACGAGGTTGCGGTCGATATGGCGGGCTTCACGACCGCAACCTCGTGCTCGGGTGCACGCAACCTCGTGCTCGACGAGCGCTCGCTGTTGCGCCGTGCGGTGGCCGCACCTCGCCCGCGCGCGCACCATGGCTGACATGCCCATCCCGCACCTGGTCACCCGGACCAACAAGCGGTACGTCAACCCGCTCGTGCTCCGCGTGTCGTCGCGCGTGCCGCCGTTCGCGACGGTGCACCATCGCGGGCGGCGCAGCGGACGGCCGTTCACGACCCCCGTCCTGGCGTTCCGCGAACCCCCGTCGGCCACGTCCCCGCGCGAGGTCCGCGTGATCATCGCGCTGACCTATGGATCAGACGTCGACTGGCTCAGGAACGTCGAGGCGGCCGGGCTGTTCGGGCTGACACGAGGTGGGCGCGGCTACGTCGTCGACGACCTGCGACGGTTGCACGGCGACGCCGGTCTCCGGCTCGTGCCGGGCATCGTCCGGATCGCTCTGCGGGGGCTGCGCGTGGACGAGCTCCTCGACGGACGGGTGGGACCGCCCCGCTGAGCGGCAGCCCGGCGCGACGGCGTCCGCGCGACCCGGCTGCCATGATGGGGACATGGCACACGACCTGTGGTTCACCGGAGACCCGGAAGCCGACGCGCTGCTGTCCACCGACCCGTTCGCCCTGCTCATCGGGATGCTCCTCGACCAGCAGGTCACCATGGAGTCCGCGTTCGCCGGGCCGCTCAAGATCTCCCAGCGCATGGGCGCGTTCGACGTGCACCGCATCGCCTCCGCCGAGCCCGAGGCGTTCGCCGCGATGGCCGCCACTCCCCCGGCGATCCACCGTTACCCGGGGTCCATGGCAGGTCGCGTGCAGGCCGTGGCCCAGGTCGTCGACGAGCAGTACGACGGCGACGTCACCCGCCTGTGGACCGACCCCGGGCCCGACGGTGGAGCCCCGGACGGCCCGCTCGTCCTCAAGCGGCTCAAGGCGCTGCCCGGCTTCGGGGAGCAGAAGGCGAAGATCTTCCTCGCGCTCCTCGGCAAGCAGTACGGCGTCCAGCCCGAGGGGTGGCGCGAGGCGGCGGGAGCCTACGGCGAGGACGGGTCGCGGCGCTCGATCGCCGACGTCGTCGACCAGCACTCGCTCGACCAGGTGCGCGAGACCAAGAAGGCGGCCAAGGCCGCCGCGAAGGCGGAGCGCGCGGCCAAGGGCTGACGTTCCGGCACGCCACCCGGGGACGCCTGCGACGCGGTGTATGTTCGCTCGCATGCCTGTCTTCTCCGTCCAGGGTCACGCGACCCGGCACCAGCCCGCCGAGCGCGGGACCATCCGCCTGACCGTGCAGTTCCGCGGTGAGAACCGGGCCTCCGTCCTCGCGCACGCGGCCCGCGTGCACGCGGACGTCGTCGACCGTGCGAAGGCTCATGTCGCCGGCGGTGCCGCGACCTGGTGGGGCTCCCAGGCCGTCCTCGCGTGGGCTTTCGACGAGTGGGTCAAGCCGAGCCCGAACGTCGACCAGGTCAAGGTGCGGCGGTTCCGCGCGGGCGCCGACGTGCAGGTGAAGTTCCAGGACTTCGCAGCCCTCGCCGCGTGGGCGGCAGAGGTCGCCGCGATCGAGGGTGTGGCGGTCAACGGCATCACCTGGGCGCTCACGGACGCCCGACGCGACGGCCTGCAGCGCGACGTGCGCGCCGACGCCGCGCGGGACTCGGTCGAGCGCGCCCGCGCCTACGCCGACGCTCTCGGGTACGGCGACGTCCGGCTCCTCGCCCTGTTCGAGGACGGGCTGCGGCCCCACGTCTCCGGGGGCGGCGGCGGGATCGGGACGGGCATGCGCGGCGCTCCGCCGCCCGCCGGGGGCGCGCAGGCGTTCGAGATGCGGCCCGACGACATCGTGGTCACGGCAGCGGTCACTGCCGACTTCGAGGCGGTCTGAGCGGCAGGGCCGCAGGCACCTGGGACGTCGACTTCCCGGTGTCCCTGCGAGAGCCTTCACGCCACCCCGCGCGTAGCGTGAGAAGAGGGCACGGCCCCGTGCCCGTTCCCTGGGAGGACCTCATGGCTCACGGTGACATCACGCACATCGACATCCCCGTCGGCGACACCGACCGCGCCCGAACGTTCTACAGCGGGCTGTTCGGCTGGGACATCGCCGAGGCCCCCGGTTTCGAGGGCTACCCCATGTGGCGGGCCCCCAACCAGATCAGCGGCGGCGGCCTCGCTCCGCGCGAGGAAGGGTTCACGAGCCCGCGGAGCTACGTCGAGGTCGACTCGATCGAGGAGTCGCTGGCCCAGGTCGAGGCCCTCGGCGGCAAGGTGCTCATGGGCAGGTCGCAGATCAGCCCGACGAGCTGGTGGGCGGTCTTCGAGGACCTCGACGGGAACCGGTTGGGCCTCTACGAGGGCGTCACCACGATGGACTGAACCGGGCCGCTCACGCCGACCCGAACACGATCCTCCCGTCGGGGTCGCTCGCGCGTCGCGGCCGCAGCCGTGCCGGCGCCGGCCACGGCAGCTCGTGCCGGACCACGGGAGCGTCGATCGCTCCGAAGTCGTCGGTCTGGACCACGACGCGCTCGGGCGTGACCTCGACGAGCCGGACGCGGACCGGTTCCGGCCCGTCGCCGTCGAGCATCCAGACGTCGGCGAGCCAGGACAGTCCGGTGCTGTCGAGGGCCTCCTCGGCGTCGAGCCAGTCGACCGGACCGGTGAGGTCGTGCCCCAGCAACGAGACGGCGACCCAGGCGTCGCCGTCCGGACGGATCCACCCGATGTGCTCACGGTCGTCAGGGCGGCGGTGCGAAATCCAGGAGGCAGGCAGCATCCAGGAACGATAGCGAGCGTCCGGCCGATCCGCCCAGCAGATTCTCTGCTGGACGTCCGGAGCCGGTGCCCCCTGCCAAGCACGACCTTCCGTTCAGCCGACCACGACCTTGCGGTCGCCAGACCCCTCAGAACGACCACAACCTCGTTCTCGGCACCCGGTCCCCTGAGCGATCGCGGACCGTCGGACCAGAAGGTCGAAACACGCTCAGCCAGCACCGCCCGCGCGGCCGCGGGTCGTCGCCGCGACGTGCCGGATCCGTCGGGTCCGACCGCTCGCGGCGAGGACGCCCAGGACGTCGGCACGCGTCGCGGAGCTCGCCGCGCGCAGCTGGAGCCAGTCGGACCAGCCGTCGAGGCCCAGCCCTTCGGCCTCCGGTCGGAGCCAGTCGCCCGGCGCGGGGACGGCGCCCGACACCGACTCGAGGATCTCCAGCTCCGCGGCCCGCCGGGCCACGAAGTCGGCCACCGCCCAGTCGCTCGTGAGGGCCACCCAGCGTGCCCTGTCTGCCGACGGGACACGCTCGAGAGCGGCGACGACGACCCCGCTCGCCATGACCCGGTCGTCCTCCTCGGCGACGGCAGCAGCCACCAGGTCGTGCAGGCCCTGCCCGAACGCCTGGTCGTAGAGCGCCCAGCGGGCGTGCTCATCGGCCAGGTCGCCGGAGAACGCGAGGTCCCGTACGAGCCGGCTCAGGCCCGCTCCCGGCTCCCGCCGCGCCACCGGCCCACCCGCAGCAGTCATCGAGCACGACCTTCCGTCCAGTCGACCACGACCTTGCGGTCGCCACACCCCTCAGAACGACCGCAACCTCGTGCTCGGCACCCGGGCCACCCCGACCACCCGGGCCACCCGGGCCACCCGGGCCACCCGGGCCACCGACGACGCGCTCACCCCTGCTGCGGAGTGCCCGTCCCCTCGCGGAACCCCTCGGCGAACCCTTCGCGGTATCCGTCGGCGTACCCGGCCTCACGAGCGGCCCGCTCGGCATCGCCGGGCTCGATCGCGGCGGCCCCGGCCGCGTCGGCACGCCCCGCGGTCACGCCCCGCGCGTACGCCTCGGCAGAACCCTCACGGAACATGTCGGTCTCCGAGTCCCGCACGAGCACGCGCGCCCCCGGCCCGTCCTCGTCGGTCACGAACCGCCCGAGCCCGCGCACGACGGCCACGGGTCGGCCCGCAGCCTTGCCGCGGACGAGCTCGGAGGCCGCGGCGACCTGGTCCGCGACGGCCGTCACGGTCACGGACAGCTCGCGCCCGTGGGAATCGACGCCGCCCCGCAGGTCGTCGAGCGCGACCACCCCGGCGACGCCGATCGCCAGGTCCGTGAGCCCCTCGCGCCACGCGCGCCCGGCCGTGTCGGACACGATGACCCCGACCCGCGCCCCGAACCGTTCCGCGAGCGCCGCCCGCAGCGCGCGGGCCGAGGCGTCCGGGTCGACGGGCAGCAGCAGCACGGTGCCCTCGGGCGTGTTGGACGCGTCGACGCCCGCCGCGGCCATGACGAGGCCGAGCCGGTTCTCGACGATCCGCAGCACGCCCCCGGGCGACGGCCGGGTGGCCACGACGCGCACGGTCTCCTCCGTGATGGCCTGCTCGCGGTCGGCGGCAGCGACCACGCGCCCCTCGGCCTTGGACACGACCTTGCTCGTCACGACCACGACGTCGCCGTCGCGCAGCCCGCCCTCGCGGTCGAGCGCGTCGCCCACGATGCGCGCCAGGTCGTCACCGGGCGAGATCTCCCCGATGCCCGACGGCGCCGCGACCGTGAAGCGGGTCTCGTCGCCCTCGGCGTGCCCCGCCCCGGGCGACGCCCCCCGCTCGGGGCGGGCTCCGCCGTCGGGCAGCGGGACGGACGGGCCCGTCACCGGACGAGCTTCGGCAGGACGTCGCGCGAGAAGGTGTCGATCCACTCGCGCTGGTTGCGGCCCACGTTGTGCAGGTAGATGCGGTCGAAGCCGAGGTCGACGAACTTCTGGATGTAGGCGCGGTGCACGTCCGGGTCGGACGAGATGACGAGGCGTCCCTCGAAGTCCTCGGGACGCACGAGCTTGGCCATCTGCTCGAAGTCGAACGGGGAGCGGATGTCTGCCTTGGGGAACTTCATGCCGCCGTTGGGCCACTCGGTCATGGCGTTCGCGAGCGCCTCCTCGTCGGTCTCGGCCCACGACATGTGGAGCTGGAGGACCTTGGGCATGGTCTGCGGGTCACGGCCGGACTCGCGGACGCCGTCGTCGAACTTGCCGAAGAGCATCGAGATCTTCTCGAGCGGTGCGCCCACCGTGATGAGCCCGTCGGCGTGCTTTCCCGCGCGCTTGGCCGTGACGGGCCCCGCGGTCGCGACGAGGATCTCCGGGGCGACCTCGGGCATGGTCCACAGCCGCGTGGACTCGTGCTTGTAGAACTGCCCCGAGTGCTTGGTGTCCTTGCCCGCGAGCGATGCGGCGAAGAGCTTCTTGATGATGTCGATGGCCTCGAACATGCGGTTGATGCGCTCGGGGGCCTCCGGCCAGTACTGCGCGGTGACGTGCTCGTTGAGCGCCTCGCCCGAGCCCAGGCCCAGCCAGTGGCGTCCCGGGTACATCGCGGCGAGGGTCGCCGAGGCCTGCGCGACCATCGCGGGGTGCCAGCGGAACGTGGGCGCCGTGACGCCGGGACCCAGGTCTCCGCGCGTGCGCTCGCCGAGGGCCGACAGGACGTTCCACACGAACGCCGAGTGCCCCTGCGCGGGGACCCAGGGCTGGAAGTGGTCAGCGGCCATGACGCCGGAGAAGCCCTTGCTCTCCGCATACTCGGAGAGGGCGATCACCTCGGTCGGGTGGAACTGCTCGAGCATCGCGGCGTAGCCGATCGTCAAGTCCATGGACCGACCTTAGTACGGGCGCCCGGCCCTCTCGCGTCGGTACCGGGTACTTGCCGCAGGGGTACCTGGTACCTGCCGCAGGACGGCCACCCGGTCGTGCGGACCGGGCGGCCGTCCTCGTCTCAGCCGGTGCTGCTCACGTGAACAGCGGCGTGAGCGCGGCGTACTCCTCGACCGAGCCGTCGCGCAGGCACACCTCGATGATCTGGCGCCCCAGGGGGTCCAGGTCGTCGGTGAGGAACTGCTGCAGCTCGCTCTTGAAGAAGTCCGTGATGATCCTGGCCCCCTCGTCGTAGGCCTCGACCCCCACCTGGGACTGCATCTCGGGTCGGAGGAACGTCGGGCGGACGAGCTGCCCGTCGATCTTCATCTCCTGGAGCGTGTAGCCGAACAGGGGGCAGCGCGAGGGCGTCAGCTCCTCGGTGCGGATCTTGCCGCCGCCGCGCCGGGCGAGGTACTCGCGCGTGAGCCACTCGGCCGCGAAGTCGACCTTGTACGCGCCGATGTGCTGGTTGGGCGTGAGCACGTAGCGGGTCCGGTCCATGTCGACGAGCTGGCGCAGCAGCAGGTTCGCGGCCGCGACCTTGGTGCCCGTCGAGAAGGGCCAGTACGAGCCGACGCCCTCGGCGACCATGCCGCCGTGGGCCAGCTTGTCGGTCGCGGTCTTGGACTCACCGATCGAGGGGTTCTTGTCCCCGCGCGGGGCGATGAGCCGCCAGATCCATGCGAGCGACGGCGGCACGATGTGCATCATGCCCATGATCCCGTAGGTCGGGTTGTCGCGGGTGCAGGCCGGCATCCGGGCACCGAAGGTCCGCACGTCGACCTCCTCGGCGCCCGTGACGTCGGTCAGGAGGTGGCGGGGCACGACCACGCGGGGGTTGGGGCAGCGCTTGCCCGTCGAGTCGAGCGTGTGCTCCCAGGGCAGCACGGTGGCGTCCGGTACGCCGTCGATGTTGAAGAAGACGAGCGGCTGGTCGGGGTGGATGCAGGCCCGCTCGAGGTGGGCGTCCTGGCCGTAGCCCGTGAGGTTGTCGACGCGTACGAACCACCCGTCCTCGGCGTCGGCGACCACCAGGCGCCCGTCGCCCGTCTGCAGGTCGACGTGGCACAGGGTCATGTCGTCCGTCACGGGGTCCAGGGCGCTCGTCTCGCCGAGGTTGATGACGTAGGGCTCGTCGGTCACGACGTTGGTGCCCAGCAGGATGCGCCCGTCCTCCTGGCGGCGGATCTCCTGGCACATCTCGGACTTGCCGCCGCCCGAGGCGCCCTCGTGCATGATCACGGTCTCGTTCTCGTAGGGGGTCGTGACCCGGACCGAGGACGCGTGCGCGGTGACCCATCCCTCCTGCTCGCCGACGTCGAGCAGGACGGAGAACACACCCTTCTTGGCGCTCGGGCCCGGGTACAGGTTGTACGCGAAGACCTCGTGCAGCGTCTCGGAGCGGTCGTGGACCACGACCTGGCGGCCCTCGAAGTGGGTGTGCCGGAACGGCGGGGCGACGTAGAGGATCGAGCGCGGCTCGAACGGGCCCAGCTCGTCGAACGTGACCCAGCCCTGCAGGTCGACCAGCGTCAGGGCGAAGAAGGCCGAGTTGACCGGGCAGATCGCGAGCGACGGGTAGCCGTGCGTGAGGCCGCCTGCCTTGAAGGGCACGACGACGAGGTCCTGACCGGCGAGCCAGTCGAGCGTCTCGGCCTTGACGGCGTCGAACTCGGCGTCGAACACGTCGCGGTAGCGCGGCTTGTCGGTCGGCAGGTCGTCGGCGATGCGCATGCAGTCCGGGTCACGGCGACGCATGTAGTCCTCGGGGTAGTTCACCGCGATGCCGTTCTTGCACCGCACGACCTCGGCCTCGGGGACGAGCGTGCCGAACACGTCGTACTCGACCGTGAAGCGCGGCCCGCCCTGGGGCCCGAGCGAGAGCTGGTAGAGCTCCTCGCGGGAGGAGGGGACGATGATGTTCGCGCACGCATCCAGGGCGGCCTGGACAGCGGGGGGAAGGACCATGCCGGCGGGAAGAGCGCCGGTGCCGTGCACGGCCACGCTGTCGGTCAGTGTCATTGCTACTCCAGGGTCGGGCCTCGCACGAAGGCGGCGGAGAGACGGGGCACACCCACGCGCGCCCATGTCTTTGCTGGAAGGTTACGAGTAGATGACCTTGTGAACCAGGGACCTTCGGCCCTTCCCGCACCCGTCAGAGGTCACCTCGGCTATCGTCGCCGGGTGATCACGCCCTCCGCAGGACAGCGGCCCCTCGACGTGCGCGCACTCGTGGAGCCCGTGGACCGCTCCGCGGTCCTCGCGGACCGCTCCCACGGGCCCGCTCGCCGCTCGGCCGCGGTCGTCGTGGCCGGCACTCTCCTCGGAGTGGTGCTGGGCGCCTTCGCGCTCTCGCTCGTGGCGGTCACGATCGGCCTCGTCCTCACCCTGATCACGCAGTGGGTGTACGGCGCCCTGGGCGTGACCCCCTCGTTCGCCCTCGTGCCGTGGCTCACCCTTCCCGCGGCCGTGGGCGTCTGCGCGCTCCTCGTCGTGGGCGTGCGCCGAGGCACCGCGCAACGGCGCGAGCGGTCCTACCGGCTGAGCCGCTTCGCCGCGGCGAACGGGCTCGACTTCACGCCCGAGACCACGGACCTGGACCGGCCCGGGTCGATCTTCCGGATCGGGGTCGACGGCGTCGTCCGTGACGTCCTGCGCACGCGGGGCCCGCACCCGGTGGAGATCGGCAGCTACACGTCCCAAGAGAACAGCACGCGCGGCGGGAGCCACTCGTGGGACTACCTGACGGTCCCGTTGGACCGCGCCCACCCGCACATCGTCCTCGAGCGACGCCGCACCCGAGGCGCGCGCGGGACCGTGGCCCCGCGCCGCCCGCTGCGCTCGCTCGACCTCACGCTCGGGAGCGGGCTCGACGAGCACGTCCGCGTCCTCGGCCCCCGGGCCGCGCAGGACGTGGCCCGGCAGATCCTGTCCGTCGAGGTCGTCATGCCCCTGCTCGGGGCTCCCGTCTCGGCCGAGATCATCGAGGACCGCTTCTACGTGTACAGCCGAAGCCCCCTGGTCACCCTCGACCCGGCGACGTGGGAGTGGCTCCTGCGACTGGTCGCGACGCTCTCGAGCGCCCTGCACGACGGGAACGGACCGAGGGCCACCGAGGCGGCGCACGAGCCTCCAGGCCCCCTGCCGTCTCCGCGCCGGGGCGACGACCGCTGGGTGGTGCGGACCCTGCTGCTGTATCCGGTCGCGGCGACCGTCGCGATCCTCGTGGCGGCACTGGCCGCCCGCGGCTGACAGCCGTACGCAGGGCACGCGCCCGGGGCGCGGCGGGGCGTACCGGGCGTCGGCCCATGCCGCCGGATCTGGGAGAATGTCGACCATGAGCTCACCCGCCGAGGGCACCACGCCCGCACCCGCCACCCCTCCCACCACCGCACCCGCCCCCGTCGAGGGCACCGAGGTCATCCGTGCCGTGGTCGGAGAGGTACCGGACAAGGTGAGCCTCGACGGCCTCGAGGCCAAGTTCGACGCCGCCTGGAAGGACCAGGGCACCTACTCGTTCGACCGCTCCAAGACCCGCGAGCAGGTCTACTCGATCGACACCCCGCCGCCCACGGTCTCGGGCTCGCTGCACGTCGGGCACGTGTTCTCCTATACGCACACCGACGTCGTCGCGCGCTTCCAGCGCATGCGCGGCCGCGAGGTCTTCTACCCCATGGGCTGGGACGACAACGGCCTGCCGACCGAGCGCCGTGTGCAGAACTACTACGGCGTGCGCTGCGACCCGACGCTGCCCTACGTCGAGGGCTACGAGCCCCCGCTCCAGGGAGCCGAGGGCAAGAGCGTCAAAGCCGCCGACCAGCAGCCCGTCTCGCGGCGCAACTTCGTCGAGCTGTGCGAGCGCCTGACGGCCGAGGACGAGGTCCAGTTCGAGGAGCTGTGGCGCCGCCTGGGCCTGTCGGTCGACTGGTCGCACCACTACCAGACCATCGGCGTGCCGGCGCGCATCGTCGCGCAGAAGGCGTTCCTGCGGAACCTCTCGCGCGGCGAGGCGTACCAGTCCGAGGCGCCGGGCCTGTGGGACGTCACGTTCCAGACGGCCGTCGCGCAGGCCGAGCTCGAGGCGCGCGACTACCCGGGCCACTTCCACAAGGTCGCGTTCCACGCCGCCGGCGGCGAGAAGGTCTACATCGAGACCACGCGCCCCGAGCTGCTCGCGGCCTGCGTCGCGCTCATCGCGCACCCCGACGACGAGCGCTACCAGGGCCTGTTCGGCACCACGGTCACGTCCCCCCTGTTCGACGTCGAGGTGCCCGTCCTGGCGCACCCCGCCGCGCAGATGGACAAGGGCGCGGGCATCGCGATGTGCTGCACGTTCGGCGACCTGACCGACGTCCAGTGGTGGCGTGAGCTGCAGCTCCCCACGCGCTCGATCATCAACCGCGACGGGCGCATCACGCGCGAGACGCCGGCGTGGCTGACGTCCGAGCGCGCGGTCGCCCTGTTCGAGGAGATCGCGGGCAAGACGACCTTCTCGGCCCGCACGGCCGTGGTCGACGCGCTGCGCGAGACCGGCGACCTGGACGGCGAGCCCGTCGCGACCCAGCGCAAGGCGAACTTCTTCGAGAAGGGCGACAAGCCCCTCGAGATCGTCACCTCGCGCCAGTGGTACATCCGCAACGGCGGGCGCGACGTGCCGCTGCGCGAGGAGCTGCTCGAGCGCGGCCGCGAGCTCAAGTTCCACCCCGAGTTCATGCAGGTGCGCTACGAGAACTGGGTGGGTGGCCTCAACGGCGACTGGCTCGTCTCGCGCCAGCGCTTCTTCGGCGTCGCCATCCCGCTGTGGTACCCCGTCCTGGAGTCGGGCGAGACCGACTTCGAGCACCCGATCGTCCCCGACGAGGCGCTCCTGCCGATCGACCCGTCCTCGGACGTCCCGGCCGGCTACACGGCCGAGCAGCGGGGCGTGCCCGGTGGGTTCGTGGGCGAGCCGGACGTCATGGACACCTGGGCCACCTCGTCGCTGACCCCGCAGATCGCGGGCGGCTGGGAGTCGGACCCGGACCTGTTCGAGCGCGTCTTCCCCATGGACCTGCGTCCCCAGGGCCAGGACATCATCCGCACGTGGCTCTTCTCCACGGTGGTCCGCTCGCACCTCGAGCACGGCTCGCTCCCGTGGACCAACGCCGCGATCTCGGGCTGGATCCTGGACCCCGACCGCAAGAAGATGTCCAAGTCCAAGGGCAACGTGGTGACGCCCATGGGCCTGCTCGAGGAGCACGGATCGGACGCGGTCCGCTACTGGGCCGCCTCGGCCCGCCTGGGCACCGATGCGGCGTTCGAGGTCGGCCAGATGAAGATCGGCCGCCGCCTCGCGATCAAGGTCCTCAACGCGTCCAAGTTCGCGCTGTCGTTCGGCGGCAGCGAGATCACGCTCGACCCGGCCCTCGTGACCGAGCCGATCGACCGGGCGATGCTCGCGGGCCTGGCCGACGTCGTGGACCGCGCGACCGAGGCTCTCGAGAGCTACGACCACACGCGCGCCCTGGAGCTCTCGGAGACGTTCTTCTGGACGTTCTGCGACGACTACCTCGAGCTCGTCAAGGACCGCGCCTACGGCGCCGGAGCCGGGCCCGACGACGTCACGCCCGAGACGCAGTCTGCTCGCGTCGCGCTCGCCCTGGCTCTCGACACCCTGCTGCGTCTGTTCGCGCCGTACCTGCCGTTCGCCACCGAAGAGGTGTGGTCGTGGTGGCGCACGGGCTCGGTGCACCGCGCACCGTGGCCCACGTCCGCAGGTCTTCGTGCAGGTGCGGGCGACGCCGACCCCGTGGTCCTGACGGGGGCCGGTCACGCGCTGGCCGCGCTGCGCAAGGTCAAGTCCGAGGCCAAGGTGTCCATGCGCACCCCGATCCTCGCGGCCGAGCTCGCCGTCCCGGCCGCCGCGATCGAGGGCGTCCGGGCGGCCGAGGTCGACATCCGCGGCGCCGGCCGCGTGACCGGGTCGTTCGACGTCGTCGAGGCGAGCGAGGGCCAGGGCGACCCGGCCGTCCAGGGCGGGATCGTCGTCGTGCACTCGGAGCTCGGTGAGCCCGAGGTGCGCAACCGCGGCTGACGCCGCCGAGCAGCATGACGCAGGGCCCCGACCGCACGTGCGGTCGGGGCCCTGCGTCGTCCGTCAGACCGAGGTCACACGATCTCTCCCCGGAGCCTCTTGTCGTCGCCCGACATGGTCGCGGCGACCTCGTTGGGCGTCCCGTCGTCGTTCCACCGCAGCGTGGCCCCGACGCCCTCGATGAGGTCGACGCTGCCGTCGGGTGAGAACGTGAGCCCAGCGTCCTGGCCGATCGCCGCGCGGACCAGAGCCACCGTCGCGGGCAGCTCCTCGATCCCCTCGCTCACGCCCAGGTCCGTGATGTCCGAGCGCGCGGAGCCGATGTGCAGCGGGCTCGGCCCGATCCACAGCGTGCGCCCGTCGAGCTCGGTGTCCTGGCCGTACTCGTCGGCCAGGATGAGCTCCTTGACCTGTCCGCGCGACAGGACGGCGACCACGTCCTCGAGCGAGGTCACCGCGGCGGCCTCGCGACCCTGCTCCTGGCGGAACTCCGCGAGCACGGACTCACGGCGCCGCTCGCGGAAGCTCGCGAGCGCGTCCGCGACCTTGGCCTCGAACGCCGCCTCGTTGATGCCGGGCCCGCGACCGCCGCCCGCGACCTCGACCACGAGCTCGTCGGTGGCCTTGTTGAGGGCGGCGCGCACGAGCGGGACCGCCCGGACGTCGCCCGTGATGAGGATCAGCTCGGGGCGGTGCTCGAGGACCTGCCGGTCGAGCTCGGTCGCGACGGCCTCGGCGTTGCGGTCCCACGAGTCCTCGGCGCGTGTCTCGATGCGCTTGTGCGAGAGACCACCGGTACGGACCTTGTTGATGACGTCGTGCCCACCCTCGACGGACTCGGCGTCGCCGTAGGGCAGGTGCCCGCCGGCGACCGACCAGGTGATGTCCGCCCCCTGGCGGTCGACCACGACGCGGACGTAGTCCACGGACTCGTCGGCCGCCCGGGCGGCCTGCAACAGCGCGGGGACGGGGCCCCAGAGCCCCTTGGTCACGGCGGGCGGGTCCTTCAGCACGCGGTCGACGAGGACCCCCTCCTCGTCGGCGATGAGGACGCGGCCGTGCGGTCCGGGCATCCTCGTGGGCAGGGTGACGGACTCCTCGAGCTCGTCGATGATGCTTGCCGGCGCTCCCGCGTTCGCGAGGGCCCGGCGCACGCCCTTCCACCGGTTCTCGACCTCGCGATCACCCGCCTCGTTGGAACGCGTCGCGTCGAGGTAGACGGTCGCGAAGGGGCCGGGGTGGCCGAGCAGGGGCTTGAGCCAGTCGATCTTCATGCAGGCACCTCTAGACATCCATCGTCGGAGGGACGGTCGGAGGCCGACCGCCCCGATGTCCTCACCAGCCTGGTGCACGGGCACGGCGACCGCCACCGGGGGCGCGGCTTCGTCGCCCGGGACCGGGCAGGGGCTGCGGTCGCGCCCGGGCAGGGGCTGCGGCCACGCCCCCGGTGGCGCGCAGCCGACGGACGCACCCCGTCCGACGCGTGCCTCAGGACGCCTCAGGAACCTTCACGGAGCCTCAGGAGTACGTGTCGAGCACGGGCGCCTCGCCCTGGTGCGCCTCGGCGATGCTGCGGTGGTGGCGGATGACCTCGCTCACGATGAACTCGCGGAACTGCTCGGCGAACGCCGGGTCGAGTCCCGAGGCCTCGGCGATGCCGGTCAGGCGGTCGATCTGCTGCTGGTCCCTTGCGGGGTCCGCGGGCGGGAGTCCACCCTGGGCCTTGAGCTCGCCCACGCGGCGGGTGAACTTGAAGCGCTCGGCGAGGAGGTGGACCAGCGCAGCGTCGATGTTGTCGATGCTCTGGCGGAGGGTGAGGATCTCGGGGGGCACGGGCGGCACCTGGGTGCCGTCGGCGTGGGGCTCGGTCATCCGTCGATCCTAGGCACCTGCGAGCCCGCCGGAGCACGGCCGGAAGAACATGAGACGCCGAGTACACAGTAAAGTCGGTCCTTGCCCCACCACTCACCGGAGAGTAGACATGACCGAATTCGCGTCGCCGAGCCTCGTCGAGGTACCGGCCACCAGCAGCATCAGCACCCTTCTCACAGACCGCGCGGAGCGGTCCGGTGACGACGCGGTGATCGAGCGACGCCTCACGCAGGGCGGCCCCTGGCAGCCCGTCACGGCCCGCGCCTTCGACGACGAGGTGATCGCGGTCGCCCGCGGCCTGGTCGCGCGCGGTGTCGCCGCGGGAGACCGCGTCGCGATCATGTCGCGCACCCGCTACGAGTGGACGCTGCTCGACTTCGCGATCTGGGCCGCGGGCGCCGTCCCCATCCCGGTCTACGAGACGTCCTCGGCCGACCAGGTCGAGTGGATCCTGTCGGACTCCGAGGTGAGCCTCGTCGTGGTCGAGACGTCCGCGCACGCGCAGGTCGTGGCGAGCGTCCGCGAGCGGCTCCCGCTCCTCCGGGACGTCCTGGTGCTCGACGACGGCGCGGTCGCCGACCTGCAGGCCGCCGGTTCCGCGGTCGAGCGCACCGAGATCGACGCGCGCCGCGCGGCCACGGGCCGCGACGACCTCGCGACCATCATCTACACCTCGGGGGCCACGGGACGCCCCAAGGGTGTCGAGCTCACGCACCTGAACTTCGTGCACCTCGCCCGCAACGGGGTCCAGGGCCTCGGCGAGATCGTCGCGACGCCCGACGCCCGCACGCTCCTGTTCCTGCCCCTGGCGCACGTGTTCGCGCGCTTCATCCAGGTCGTGTGCATCGCGTCGCCCACCGCGGTCCTCGCGCACTCTGCGGACATCAAGCAGCTCGTGCCGGACCTGGGCACGTACAAGCCGACGTTCCTCCTCGCGGTCCCCCGCGTGTTCGAGAAGGTCTACAACGCGGCCGAGCAGAAGGCCGGCGCGGGCGCCAAGCGCCGCATCTTCCACTGGGCCGCGAAGGTCGCCATCACGTACTCGCGCGCCCTGGACAAGCCGTCCGGCCCCTCGGTCGTGCTCAAGGCTCAGCACGCGGTGGCCGACCGACTGGTGTTCGCCACGATGCGCGCCGCGCTGGGCGGCGACCTCACGCACTCGATCTCGGGCGGGGCCCCGCTCGGCGAGCGCCTGGGCCACTTCTTCCGCGGGGTCGGCCTGACGATCCTCGAGGGCTACGGCCTCACCGAGACCACGGCACCGACCGCGGTGAACCTGCCCGGCCTGCTCAAGATCGGCACGGTGGGCCCGGCGTTCCCCGGCACCGCGATCAAGGTCGACCCCGACGGCGAGCTGCTCGTCCGGGGCGACCACGTCTTCCGCGGGTACCACAACCAGCCCGACCTGACCGCCGAGGTGCTCCAGGACGGCTGGTTCCGTACGGGCGACCTCGCCTCGATCGACACGGACGGCTACCTGCGGATCACGGGGCGCAAGAAGGAGATCATCGTGACCGCGGGCGGCAAGAACGTCGCCCCTGCCCAGCTCGAGGACCGCTTGCGCGCCCACCCGCTCGTGAGCCAGGTCGTCGTGGTCGGCGACCAGCGTCCGTTCATCGGCGCCCTGGTCACGCTCGACCCCGAGATGCTCCCGGGGTGGCTCTCGACGCACGGTCTGCCGTCCATGGACGTCGCGACCGCCGCCGCGGACCCCACGGTCCTCGCGGCCCTCGACCGCGCCGTGACCCGCGCCAACGAGGCCGTCTCGCGGGCCGAGTCGATCCGCAAGATCCAGGTGCTGACGACCGACTTCACCGAGCACAACGGGTACCTGACCCCGTCGCTCAAGGTCAAGCGCGGACTGGTCCTCAAGGACTTCTCGACCACGATCGACGACCTGTACGGGTCGCAGGTGTCGGTCGAGGCCTGACGACGGTCCCTGCCGCACGGCAAAGGGCCCGGACCGTGAGGTCCGGGCCCTTCGTCGTGCGTCAGGAGTGCGGCGCCGGCTAGGCGCTCCGCTCGCGCGGGGCCCGCTTGATCGCCGTGCGCGGGATCAGCGTGGGGTTCACGTTGTCGAGCACGGCCTCGCGCGTGATGACCACGCGCTCGACGTCGTCACGGCTCGGGACGTCGAACATGACCTGCTGGAGGACCTCTTCCATGATCGCGCGCAGCCCACGGGCACCGGTCCCCCGGAGGAGGGCCTGGTCCGCGATGGCCGCGATCGCGTCGTCCTCGAACTCGAGCTCGACGCCGTCGATCTGGAACATGCGCTGGTACTGCTTGACCAGGGCGTTGCGCGGCTCGGTCAGGATGCGCACCAGCGCGTCGGTGTCGAGCTTGGCGACCGACGTGATGATGGGCAGTCGACCGATGAACTCCGGGATGAGCCCGTACTTCTGCAGGTCCTCGGGACGGACCTCGGCGAAGAGGTCCGCTTCCTCGTGCGTGTCCATGGGGGCACCGAACCCGACGCCGCGCTTGCGCGAGCGGGTCGCGACGATCTCGTCGAGCCCGGCGAACGCGCCGGCCACGATGAACAGGACGTTCGTCGTGTCGATCTGGATGAACTCCTGGTGCGGGTGCTTGCGCCCGCCCTGGGGCGGCACCGAGGCCGTGGTGCCCTCGATGATCTTCAGCAGGGCCTGCTGGACGCCCTCTCCCGACACGTCGCGCGTGATCGAGGGGTTTTCCGACTTGCGGGCGACCTTGTCGACCTCGTCGATGTAGATGATGCCCGTCTCGGCCTTCTTGACGTCGTAGTCGGCGGCCTGGATGAGCTTGAGGAGGATGTTCTCCACGTCCTCGCCGACGTAGCCGGCCTCGGTGAGCGCCGTGGCGTCCGCGATCGCGAAGGGCACGTTGAGCATCTTCGCGAGCGTCTGGGCAAGGTAGGTCTTGCCGGTCCCCGTGGGGCCGATCAGCAGGATGTTGGACTTGGCGATCTCCACCTGGGAGTCGTCCGACGGACGGGCCGTCTCGCCTGCCTGGATCCGCTTGTAGTGGTTGTACACGGCGACGGCCAACGCTCGCTTGGCGGCGTCCTGGCCGATGATGTACTGCTCGAGGAAGTCGAAGATCTCGCGCGGCTTGGGGAGCTCGACGAGCCCCAGCTCGGCCGCTTCCGACAGCTCTTCCTCGATGATCTCGTTGCAGAGCTCGATGCACTCGTCGCAGATGTACACGCCGGGACCCGCGATGAGCTTCTTGACCTGCTTCTGGGACTTACCGCAGAAGGAACACTTCAGCAGGTCCGCACCATCTCCGATCCGAGCCACTACGAGCCTCCTAGCCTCGGTCTTGCTGCTCCGCCGGTGTCGATGACCCGGCGGTCCGGACGGCACCTGCCGACCTACACCCCATTGCACACCACCGGGGGCCCGTTGTCAGCCGGGCACCCCGGTGGGTCGGGAGGAATTGTCCCGATCAGGGCTTGTTCTGGATGACCGGCTTGCGGCTCTCCAGGACCTGGTCGACCAGGCCGTACTCCAGGGCCTGCTTGGCCGTGAGGATCTTGTCGCGCTCGATGTCCTCACGGACCTGCTCGACGTCGCGACCCGAGTGCATGGCCAGCGTGTCCTCGAGCCACTCGCGCATGCGGATGAGCTCGTTCGCGTGGATCTCGATGTCCGAGGCCTGCGCGTAGCCGCCGCCCTCCATCGCGGGCTGGTGGATCAGCACGCGGGCGTTGGGGAGCGCGAGGCGCTTGCCGGGCTGGCCCGCCGCGAGCAGCACCGCAGCGGCCGAGGCCGCCTGTCCCAGGCACACGGTCTGGATCTGCGGCTTGATGTACTGCATGGTGTCGTACAGCGCCGTCATGGCCGTGAACGAGCCACCGGGCGAGTTGATGTAGAGGATGATGTCGCGGTCGGGGTCCTGGCTCTCCAGGACCAGGAGCTGCGCCATGACGTCGTCGGCCGAGGCGTCGTCGACCTGGACACCCAGGAAGATGATGCGGTCCTCGAACAGCTTGGTGTAGGGGTCCTGGCGCTTGAAGCCGTAGGCCGTGCGCTCCTCGAACTGCGGGAGCACGTAGCGCGAGGACGGTGCGCCGTGCGGGAGCGCGATGCCGCCGCCTGCGCCGGCGCCCGCGAGGCGCTGAGCGGTCGAGATGTACTGCGATTCCTGGCTGGCTGAGTAGCTCAAGGTGTCTCCTCGGGTGGGGTCGTGGACGTGTGGGCGGGTTGTCGGCGAGCTCAGCTGCTCGTCGTGCCGCCGCCACCCGTGACCGACGAAGCGTTCGTCACGACGTGGTCGATGAAGCCGTACTCGAGGGCCTCGGGAGCCGTGAACCAGCTGTCGCGGTCGTTGTCCTTGAGGATCTTCTCGAGGGGCTGGCCCGTCTGCTCGGCCGTCAGCTCCGAGAGGACCTTCTTCATGTGCATGATGAGCTGCGCGTTGATCCGCACGTCGGTCGCCGTGCCGCCGATGCCGCCCGAGGGCTGGTGCATCATGACGCGGGCGTGGGGCGTCGCGTAGCGCTTGCCCTTGGTGCCCGAGGAGAGCAGGAACTGCCCCATCGAGGCCGCCATGCCCATCGCGATGGTCGCGACGTCGGGCTGGATGTACTGCATGGTGTCGTAGATCGCCATGCCGGCCGTGATCGACCCGCCGGGCGAGTTGATGTAGAGCCAGATGTCCTTCTCAGGGTCCTCGGCCGCGAGCAGCATCATCTGGGCGCAGATGGCGTTCGCGTTCTCGTCGCGCACCTCCGAGCCCAGCCAGATGATGCGCTCCTTGAGCAGCCGGTTGTAGATGGAGTCGTTCAGGCCGAGTCCCGGCCCCTCGGCTCGTGCCACCGGAAACTGATCGCTCACGTCCATCTCCTTCGTCGTTCCCTCGTCGCTCGCGACGCTCGAACGTCGCGGCTGGTCGGCTCGTCCGTCGTCGACGGAGTCACCGTTGCTGTGACCCTAACGCGGGCAGGGAGCGGAAACCGTCCCGATATCCGGGGTTTTCGCTGTCGGCGCAGGAAGGGCTCCCCCGCTGCCCGACGGCGCCGCTCACCAGGCGTTCCCGGGCCCGTTCGGGGACCCTCGCCCAGGCGACCCCGCGGGTCTCGCCGGACGCGGGAGCGGGCCCTCCTCCCTGTGCCGTCGCCGACCCGACCATGCGCGACGGCCCCCACCTCCGCGCGGAGGTGGGGGCCGTCGTCGGGCAGCTCGTCGAGCCGGTCCTCAGGGAGATCAGGCCTTGTCGGCTGCTGCCTCGTCCTCGGAGACGACCTCGATGCCCTCTTCGTCCGTGATGCCGGTGACGTCCTCGCCCGCGGCGGCGGCAGCGGCGTCAGCAGCCGCGTCCTCCTCGTCCGAGCCGATGAACTCGCTCAGGTCCACGACGTTGCCCTCGGAGTCCTTGACCTCGACCTGGCGCAGTGCCACGGCGAGCGACTTGGAGCGCGCGACCTCGCCGACCATGGCGGGGATCTGGCCGCCCTGGTCGAGCGACTGGATGAACTCGTTCGGGTCCATGCCGTACTGGCGCGAGGCGTTGACGAGGTAGTCCAGGAGCTCGTTCTGGGCGACCTTGATCTTCAGCTGCTCGGCGAGCGTGTCGAGGAGGATCTGGTTCTTGAGCGCGTTGGTCGCGTCGACCACGACCTCGGCACGGTGCGCGTCATCCTCGAGACGACCCTCGGACTCGAGGTGGCGGTGCACCTCGGCCTCGACCGCGCCCTGGGGCACAGGGATCTCGGTGTTCTCGACGAGGTGCTTGACGAGAGCGTCACGCGCCTCGACGGCCTGGTTCGAGGTCTTGATGCTCGCGACCTGCTCGCGCAGGTCCGCCTTGAGCTCCTCGATCGTGTCGAACTCGGACGCGAGCTCGGCGAACTCGTCGTCGGCCTCGGGGAGGTCACGCTGCTTGACCGAGGTGGCCGTGACGGTGACCTCGGACTCCTTGCCCTCGTGGTCGCCACCCGCGAGCGGCGCCTTGAAGGTCGTGGTCTCGCCGGCCGAGAGGCCCGTGAGCGCCTCGTCGAGGCCCTCGAGCATGTTGCCCGAGCCGATCTGGTAGCTGATGCCGGAGACCGAGTCGATCTCCTCGTCGCCGATGACGGCCTTGAGGTCGATGACGACGAAGTCGCCCTCGGCCGCGGGGCGGTCGACGCCGACCAGCGTGCCGAAACGCTCGCGCAGCGCGTCGAGGCGCTCCGCGATGTCGTCGGCGGAGACCTCGGCGGCCTCGACCGTGAGCTTCACGGAGTCGAGCGCGGGGATCTCGATCTCCGGGCGGACCTCGACCGTGGCCGTGAAGTGCAGCGAGCCCTCGGCGTCGAGCGGCACCTCGGTGACCTCGACGTCGGGCTGGCCGAGCGGGCGGATGCCCGACTCGTTGACGGCCTGGCGGTAGAAGCCGGAGAGGCCGTCGTTGATGGCGTGCTCGAGCACGGCAGCACGACCGACGCGCTGGTCGATGATGCGCGCGGGGATCTTGCCCTTGCGGAAACCGGGGACGTTCACCTGCTCCGCGATGTGCTTGTAGGCGTGGTCGATGCTCGGCTTGAGCTCGTCGTACTCCACCTCGACGGTCAACTTGACCTTGGTGGGGTCCAGGGTCTCGACGGCGCTCTTCACTTCGATGATCTCCAACTGATCGGGGAGCCGACGTGCGGCAACGGGGTGCGTGCATGTCCCGCCGGTTGCAGCGGGACCTGTTCGAACGTTCATCGATCGGGGCAGGCGCTGGCGCCTGGTCGATCGCGTCGCCTCGAGCGGTGCGGGCAGGAGCCTCGAAGGGCTCCGACCGGAAGGGCGCACGGACAACCCGTCCATGGTACGCCACAGCTCGTGGGCGTCGGTTCGCCGGAAGCGGGGGCGGTGGTGGTGGCGGTGGCGCGGGTGCGGGCACCGGTGCCGGCGCCCGCATCGAGCCCTCCCGGCACACCAGGCCCAGCCCGGGAGGACCGACGGGGCGACGGAGCCGGGCTGGGGAGGCCCCCGGCCCTGCTCCTGCGCTCCCGGCCGCGCCCTCGCGCGGTCCCCCGGCTCCCCGGCCGGTCAGCCCCCGAGCGCCGACGTCGCGAGCAGCGCGCGCTCGAGCTCGGGACGCAGCACGCCGGCGGCCGTGGCCGTCAGGTGGCTGCCGTCGCGGTAGAGGAGCAGCCCGCCGAGCACGGCCGGGCATCGCTCGGTCGAGCAGAGGACCCCGGAGACGTCGACGGCCTCGACCCCGGGCAGGTCGCCCAGCGCGACGTCGACCAGCAGCGGGTCGGGCGGCAGTCCTTCGGCCCGGGCGAACGCGCACTCGTCCCAGTCGTCGATCGCCCCGGAGACGCAGCTCGGGACGTCGAAGACGGGCGTCGGGGTGTCTCGCAGGTACACGACGGGCACGTCGTGCTCGGCGAACCGGTCGAACGTCGAACGCCAGGCGTCGAGCCGCAGGTCGGCCGCCTGCTCGTCAAGGAAGTACGCGGCGCTCGACCCCAGGATCACCACGTCGGCGTGCGCGGCGATCCGGGCGACCTGCGCGTCGCGCCAGCTCTCGCAGTGCTGCGACTCCTCGAGCAGAGCCTGCGGCAGCGCAGAGGGCGTGCAGCCTCCCTTGGTCACGATCGTCAGGTGCCAGCCCTGGTCCAGGGCGATGTCACGCAGCGCCCCGCTCCACTGGAACGCCTTCGAGTCGCCGAACAGCACGACCTCGGGCCCGCCGGGCGGTCCGACGACGCACTCGTCCGGCCAGTCGGTCGCGCTCAGGCTCAGCGAGCCCAGGCACGGCGTCTCGGCGGGCGGGGCGTCGAGCGCCGCGCGCGTGAGCCCTGGCGACACCGGTCCCCCGGTGCGTGCGAGCGAGGCAGGATCGAAGATCTCGTCGAGCGCGACGTCCGCCGCCGCGACGTCCTCGTCCGCGAGCGCCCCGTAGACCGCCGACCCGGCGCCCAGGCTCGCGGTCAGTGCCAGCACGACCCCGGTGAACCCCACCGAATAGCTCGCCGAGGGCCGGAGCACCACGGCCGGGGAGTGCCGGAGCGGGGCCTCGACGCACCGGAGCACGAGCCACGCGAGGCCGCCCGCGCCGAGGGTCAGGACCACGCGCTGGGGCCATCCGAGCGGCCCCCACGCGGCGTCGGCGAGGACGAGCACCGGCCAGTGCACGAGGTACCAGGCGAACGAGAGCCGCCCGACGAACCGCACGGGCGCCAGCGTCAGCACGTGCCCCACGGTCCCGGGAACCACCCGGACGTCCGCCGGCGCGGCGAGGATCGCGACCGTCCCGAGGGTCGGCAGGAGCGCTGCCAGCCCGGGGAACGCCGTGGCCTCGTCGCAGACGACGGTCGACCACCCGATCGCCGCGCACCCGGCCCAACCGACCAGCGTCCACGACGCGCGCCGGAGCCCCCGGAGCCCCCGGCGACCACGCGCCGGGGCGAGGCTCGCGTGCGAGAGCGGTGCGGCGCCGTCGGGCCTGCCGAGCAGCGCCGCCGCCAGGAGGCCTCCCACCCCGAACTGCCAGGCCCGCGTGAGCGGCGACATGTAGGCGACCGCAGGGTCGCTCGCGGTCAGGACCAGCGAGACGACGAACGAGGCGACCGTGGCCACCACGAGCACCCACACCGCTGCGGGCAGGGGGCGACGACGCGTGCGCGCCGCGAGGACCCCCGTCAGCGCGAGCAGCAGCGGGAGCACGACGTAGAACTGCTCCTCGACCGCGAGGGACCAGTAGTGCAGCACGGGGCTGGGAGCCGACGCGGCCGCCATGTAGTCGGTCTCCTGCGCGATGAACCGCAGGTTGGCGACCTGCAGCGCGCTCGCGAGGACGTCGATCATGGTGTCGCGCGCTCGCAGCGGAGGGAGCACCCACCAGGCCGCGACGGCCGTGCCGACGAGCACCACGCACGCCGCGGGCAGGATGCGGCGCGCGCGCCCGGCGAAGAACGCGTGCAGGCCGATCCGTCCCGTGGACGTCAGCTCGCGCAGCAGGAGCCCCGTGATGAGGAAGCCCGAGACGACGAAGAAGAGGTCGACGCCCACGTAGCCCCCGGGCACGCCCGGGACGCTCGCGTGGAACAGCAGGACGAGCACGACGGCGAGCCCCCGCAGCCCCTCGAGGTCGCCGCGGAACCCGGGCCGGTCACGCCCGGTCCGCGCGCTCACAAGGCCCCGATCATGGGGTCGAAGACGCCCGACGCGAGGAGCCCCACGAACGTGATCGCCGTCGTGAGCGCCGTGACGGCGGGCCAGCGGAGACCGCCTCCGGAGCGCGCGCTCACGCCCGGGCCCCTGCGGGCTCGGCCACGACGGAAACGAGCGAACCGCCGGCAGGAGCGCTCGGCCCCGCAGCAGACCGGCCCGGGCCCCGCGGCGCCAGGACACGCAGGCCGGCCACGACGAGAGGGACCGTGACGTACGCGTAGAACCCCGCGAGCACGACCATGGCCCAGTACCGGTCCAGGCCGTGGGCCGCGGCCCCGAGCACCACGCCGACACCCCAGGCGAGGGTCCCGAGGCCGAGCGTGACGACCATGACCCGCGCGATCGTGCGGGCGAGCACGCTCGACGAGCCCTTGCCGCCCGTCGGGACCCAGCCTGCGCTGCGTCCGACGAGCGCGTGCCCGAGCACCACGAGGTGGCTGAAGCTCTGGGCGAGCTGGACCCGCAGCACCTCTGGCCGCCACCTGGTGCGGTGGACCGCCGGGTAGAGCACGAGCAGGACCCACAGGCTCGGGAGGAAGACCAGGAAGCTCGTCGGGCTGACCTGCTCCGGGAACCAGAAGCACATGACGATCGCAGGGACGTACAGGTTGAGCGCGAACAGGGCCGTCTCGGAGTAGTAGACGAAGCCGGACCAGACGGCGAGCCGCTGCCGACGGTCCAGCCCCGCCGTGGCCTCGCGTCCGTCCGCGACCAGGGCCACCGAGCCGTTGGCCCACCGGTACTGCTGGGTGAGGAACGGCGCGAGCTCGTCGGGGCACAGGCCGCGGGCGAGGCGCACGGGGACGAACCGGGTCACGAACCCGGTGCGCAGCAGGGCGATGCCCGTGTACATGTCCTCGCTGTGGTCGATCTCCGGGAATCCCCCGACCGTGTCGAGGGCCGAGCGCCGGTAGAGCGCGTTGGTCCCGCAGCACACGGTCGCGCCGTAGCGGTCGCGCGAGGGCTGGACCCAGCGGTAGAAGATCTCCTGCGTGGCGCCCGCGGTGCGCTGCAGCCACCCCATGCGCTCGTCGGTGTCGAAGTCCTGCGGGCTCTGGACGATGCCCACGGTCGGGTCGTCGAGGTACGGGACCAGATGGTGAAGGAAGTCGGTGCGGGGGCAGAAGTCGGCGTCGAAGATCACGATCACCTCTCCCATCGTGACCTGGTAGGCCGACCGGAGGTTCCCGGCCTTCTTGAGGTGGCCGCGGTCGGGGCGCACCCGATAGCGGAAGCCGTGCCGGGCCGCGAGCGCCTCGACCTCGGGGTCGGCCCCGTCGTCGAGGACCCACACCTCGACCTCACCGCGCCAGTCGAGCCGGGCGACGTGCCCGAAGGTGTTGTCCAGGACCCGGAGGTCCTCCCCGCACACGGGCAGGTAGACGTCGATGCTCGGGTGGGTCGACGGCGTCCACCCGGCGACCTTCTGCTCGTGCGAGGCACGCGTGACCCGGCCGCGCGCCGTCCCGGTCAGCAGCCACAGCGTGATGCTCACGAGGGTCAGCCCGACGGTCAGGTAGAGACCCCACAGCCACGGCGAGCGCGCCGCGAACAGGCACACCGCGACGAGGATCGGGAGCGTGGCGACGATCCCCACGGGCTGCACCCAGCGCTGGAGCCGTTCGAGGTCCTGGTAGACGTCGTCGTCGTCCGGCGGGGACGGGAGGAGCATCCCGCTCGTCGTGGGCGGGGCGCCCGGCGTGACGGCGGCCGGGTCGCTCGACCGGGCACGTCCCGACGACGGGGCGTCCGCCGGGTCGAGCGGGCGCCCCGACCGGTCGTGGGTCGCCGGTGGGCGACCGGTGTGGTGCGGGGCAGGTCTTTGTCCGTGCAGCACTGTCACAGGAGTTCTCCGCTTCGATACCAGGTGCGCCCGAGGGCGCGGATGGCTCGCCGCGGCGACGTTGACTCGGCGGCAACCGGTCACGACGACCGATATGGAAGGAACGCTAACGATCTATTGCCGCCCACAGCGGACAAAGTGCTCAAAGCGGCCTGGGCATCTCATCCCATAAGACAGATTCGCCTGATCTGTCAGGTTCCTGCCAGCGCGACCCTGCCCGAGGGACGACGAAGGCCCCTGCTCCGTGGGCGGAACAGGGGCCTTCGTGCTCGTCGGGGTGACAGGATTTGAACCTGCGACCTTCCGCTCCCAAAGCGGACGCGCTACCAACCTGCGCCACACCCCGATGAAGACGTCACCCGGAGGCGACGGGCGGCGGCGAGGCACAGCTCCCCTCGGGAAGACGCACCGCTCCACCACCAGCAACGGCCAAGTGTACGGGTCCTCGCGCACGTGCGATGCCACGTTCCGCCTCACCTGACCCGCGCCCGCACGGGGCAGGTCCCGCACGGGCGCCCCGGGTGCGACGACCCTGCCGGACCTTTGCTAAGGTAGCGCCGCAGACCTCGCCACCACGGCGGTCTCTTCTGCGCGGATGTAGCTCAATGGTAGAGCCTCAGTCTTCCAAACTGATCACGCGGGTTCGATTCCCGTCATCCGCTCCGCACCACGACGGCGGCCCTGGACCCCAGGGCCGCCGTCGTCGTCCCACGACCGTCTACTGGTGCCGCATGGCTGCGGCCAGCTGGTCCTCCGGATCGATCAGGTGACCGTGATCGTCGTCACCCAGGTCGATCTGCGCCCAGTGGATCGTCCCCGAGAACTCCCCGCGCGACGTGCGGTACCCCTCGTACACGGGCATCCCGGTGTCGAGCCCCACGTCGAGCCCCTCGTCGAACGAGAAGTACATGGGATGGGTCCGCTCGACGCGCCCGTCCCCCACCGCCTGCCCGTCGACGTACAGGGTGACCACGCCACCCTTGCCGATGCCCCCGCCGTCGTACGCGAACTCCGCCCGGACCTGGTGCACGCCGCCACCGACGGGCGACGTCGAGACCACCGTGGCCCGCAGGAGCCCGCAGTAGTTGTAGTGGAAGGCGAGCCTGCCGTCCTCGACGAAGAACGCCCACCCTCCCGTGCGCCCGCCCTGGGCGAGCAGCACGCCCTCGGCCGCGCCGTCGTCGGGCAGGAGGACCTCGGCCGTGGCCGAGAACGAGCGGTTCTTGACGTTGATCGCCACGTTCTCGTTGAGCCGCACCATGCCCGGGTACAGGCGCAGGGTGTCCCCCTGGACGAGCGTCGGACGACCCGCGAACTCCGGGTTCATGCGCTCGGCCGCCCGGTCGTCGAGCGGGAGCACGTTGTAGCGCGTGGCCTCGATGAGGAAGAGCTGCTGGAGCTCGGCGAGCTTGACCGGGTTCTCCTTCGCGAGGTCGCGCGACTGGGTCCAGTCCGTCGTCGTGTCGTAGAGCTCCCACACGTCCTGCGAGAAGTCCGGCGGCTGCCCGACGAGGATCCACGGCGTGCGGTGGCGCGTCTGCGCCGTCCAGCCCTTGTGGTAGATCCCCCGGTTGCCCATGATCTCGAAGTACTGCGTGAGGTGACGCTCCTCGGCGTCCGGGGCGTCGAACGAGTAGGCCATCGACACGCCGTGCATGGGGACCTGCGTGACCCCGTTGACCGTGTGCGGCTGCGCGAGGCCCGCGAGCTCGAGGATCGTGGGCGCGACGTCGATCACGTGGTGCCACTGGTGGCGCACCTCGCCCCGCGCGGCGATCTTCGCGGGCCAGTGCACGATCGTCCCGTTCCTGGTCCCCCCGTAGTGCGAGGCCACCTGCTTGGTCCACTGGTACGGCGTGCACATGGCGTGCGCCCAGCCCACCGCGTAGTGGTTGTACGCCTCGGGCCCGCCGATCTTGTCGACGTGCTCGGCCCAGAACTCCGCGGTCTCGTACTCCGCTCCCCCGTTCGCCGCGGCCGAGAGCATGTATGCGCCCTCGAGGCCGCCCTCGGCCGAGGCCCCGTTGTCGCCGATGATGTAGAGGACCAGCGTGTCGTCGAGGATGCCGAGCCCCTCGATCGCGTCCACCACCCGGCCCGTGTGGTGGTCCGCGTACTCGAGGAAGGCCGCGTAGACCTCCATCTGGTGCGCCAGGAACCCCTTGCGCTCCGCGGGCATGTCGTCCCACGCCGGGATCTCGGCCGGGCGCGGCGTGAGGACCGCGTCCGCGGGGACGACGCCGAGGGCCTGCTGGCGCGCGAAGGTCTCCTCGCGCACGGCGTCCCAACCCTGGTCGAACTTCCCCCGGTACTTCGCGATCCAGTCCTGCGGGACGTGGTGCGGGGCGTGCGTCGCGCCGGGCGCGAAGTACACGAAGAACGGCTTGTCGGGCGTCAGCGCCTTCTGCTGGTTGATGTACTCGATCGCCTTGTCGGCCAGGTCCGGCATGAGGTGGTAGTCCGGGTCGTCCGGAGGCTCGATCAACGAGACCCCGTCGACGAGGGCCGGCGTGTACTGGTTGGTCTCGCCGCCGATGAACCCGTAGAACTTCTCGAAGCCGGAGAACGCGGGCCAGTGGTCGAACGGCCCCGTGGGGCCGCTCTCCCACACCGGGACCTCGTGGCACTTGCCGAACTGCGCCGTGTTGTACCCGCTCTGGCGCAGGATCTCCGGCAGCGGGACGCACGAGTTGGGGCGCGTCGAGCGGTAGCCCGGCGACGGGGTCGCGGTCTCGGTGATCTGCCCCATGCCGACCTGGTGGTGGTTGCGCCCCGAGAGCATCGCGGCACGCGTCGGCGAGCAGATCGCCGTGGTGTGGAAGCGCGAGTACTTGAGGCCGGCACCCGCGAGCCGCTCGGCCGTCGGTGTGCTCGCCGGGCCGCCGAACGCGCTCGACGCGCCGAACCCGACGTCGTCCAGCAGGACCAGCAGGACGTTGGGTGCCTTCTTGGGCGGCCTCTTGACCTCGAGCGGCGGGAGCGGCTCGTCGAGCTTCCTCGCATCCATGACGATCGGTCCCCGGTAGACCTGGTCGGGAACGGGGAGGACGGAGCCCGGGAGTTCTTCAGCCATGCTGGTCCCTTCATCGACACGTGACGACGCCCGCGCGACGGCACACGGACGTTCCCGACGATAGGTGCGAGCCCGGCACCTCGCGACGGGAAGGAAAGCCCGCCCGACGGCGTTGGCACCTGCGTGCGACGACCCACGTGTCCTCCCCCCGCGAGCCGTGCCACCCGACTTCACCCGCGAGGGGTCCGGTCGGGGATGAGACACCGTTGCAGCCCGGTGCAGGGGCCGATAGCCTCGGGCCAGGCACCATGACTCCGCAGGGCACCTCGCCGACCACGGCGCGGGCCGCGACTGCGGGCAAGGACGAGACAGGACGAGGAGAGCGATCATGACCACGCGTCACGCCGGCTCCTCCCCCGCGGTGAGCACCCCCGCGCGCGCCCTGTCCTGTTGTCCGTGCCCCACCTGTCGCTAGAGCGTCCCCTCCCCCGGGAGACGCTCCACCCGACGACAGGCCCCGTGGCGCGTCCCCTGCCCCGTCGCAGCCCCGTGCCACCCCAGGCAGCTCCCGCTGATCCCCCTCGGTCCCGGCTCTCGCCGCAGGCCACCAACGATGAAGAGGAAGTCATGGCACGCATCTACGACGACGTCACGAAGCTCGTCGGCAACACGCCCCTCGTCCGCCTGAACAAGCTCACCGAGGGCCTCGGCGCCACGGTCGTGGGCAAGCTCGAGTTCTACAACCCCGCGAACTCGGTCAAGGACCGCATCGGCGTCGCGATCATCGACGCGGCCGAGGCCTCGGGCGAGCTCAAGCCGGGTGGCACCGTCGTCGAGGCGACCTCGGGCAACACGGGCATCGCCCTGGCCATGGTCGGCGCGGCACGCGGCTACGACATCGTCCTGACGATGCCCGAGACCATGTCCAAGGAGCGTCGCGCGCTGCTGCGCGCGTTCGGCGCCGAGCTCATCCTGACGCCGGGCTCCGAGGGCATGAAGGGCGCGGTCAACAAGGCCGACGAGATCGTGGCCGAGCGCGAGGGCGCCATCCTGGCCCGCCAGTTCGCCAACGAGGCCAACCCCGCGATCCACCGTGCCACGACGGCCGAGGAGATCTGGGCCGACACGGACGGCGAGGTCGACATCGTGGTCGCCGGCATCGGCACCGGTGGCACCATCACCGGGGTCGGTCAGGTCCTCAAGGAGCGCAAGCCGAGCGTCCAGATCGTCGCGGTCGAGCCCGAGGAGTCCGCGATCCTCAACGGCGGCGCCCCCGGCCCGCACAAGATCCAGGGCATCGGCGCGAACTTCGTGCCCGAGATCCTCGACACGAGCGTCTACGACGAGGTCATCGACATCAACGCCGAGACCGCGGTCGAGTACGCGCGTCGCGCCGCCAAGGAGGAGGGCCTGCTCGTGGGCATCTCGTCCGGCGCCGCGATCGCGGCCGCCCTGCGACTCGCGGAGCGTCCGGAGAACGCCGGCAAGCTCATCGTCGTGATCATCCCGTCGTTCGGCGAGCGCTACCTGACCTCCGTGCTGTACGCCGACCTGCTGGACTGATGAGACCTCCCAGTCCCCTGCGACGCTTCCTGAGAGTCCTCAGGGAGGACCTCGAGGCCGCTCGGCACCGCGATCCCGCGGCGCGGAACGGCTTCGAGGTCGCGCTCATCTACCCGGGCCTGCACGCGGTGTGGGCGTACCGCCTCACGCACCGCATGTGGCGCGAGCCCGCTCTGCGCCTGCCCGCCCGGATCATCGCCCAGGTCGCTCGGGCGGCGACCGGCGTGGAGATCCACCCGGGAGCCAAGATCGGGCGCCGCCTGTTCATCGACCACGGCATGGGCGTGGTCATCGGTGAGACGGCGGTCGTGGGGGACGACGTGCTGCTCTTCCACGGGTCGACCCTCGGCGGGCGCTCGATGAAGCGCGGCAAGCGGCACCCGACCCTGGGCGACCGCGTGGTCGTGGGGGCCGGCGCCAAGATCCTCGGTCCGGTCTGGGTCGGCGACGACGTCCAGGTCGGCGCCAACGCCGTGGTCGTCAAGGACGTGCCCGCGGGGTCGGTGGCCGTGGGGGTCCCGGCCCGCAACCGCGTCCCGGAGCCGGTCGTCTCGCCCGCCGAGCCGGCCGAGGACCCGTCGCTGCTCATCGAGTACGTGATCTGACGACCGACGGCCATCAGGCCGAGCACAGGAGGGGCGGCGCCACGCGCGCCGCCCCTCCTGTGCTGTCCGGGGCGACGGGCCACGCTGCCGCCTCGCCTCCGGGCGCTCCCGGCCAGACCACGACCCTCCGCAGGCCGACCGCCGTGGCGGGTACCCGGCGTCGGGCACGGTAGATTGAGCCGCGGTTCCTAGGACTCCCGGTTCTGGGAACCTCGCTCGACGCACGTCGAGCCCGCGGACCCGTCCGCACCTCAGCGCCGAGGAACACACGAGGAGAACGCCATGCGCATCGGCATCCACACCGGCTACTGGTCCGCCGGACCCCCGCCCGGCATCCAGGAGGCGATCGTCGCCGCGGACCGCCTGGGCGTCGACTCGATCTGGACCGCCGAGGCCTACGGCTCGGACGCCTTCACGCCGCTCGCGTGGTGGGGCTCGCACACCTCGCGCATCCGGCTCGGGACCGCGGTCGCGCAGATGTCCGCCCGCACCCCCACCGCGACCGCGATGGCCGCACTGACGCTCGACCACCTCTCGGGCGGGCGTGCGATCCTCGGGCTCGGCGTCTCGGGCCCGCAGGTCGTCGAGGGCTGGTACGGCCAGCCCTACCCGCGTCCCCTGGCCCGCACGCGCGAGTACGTCGAGATCGTGCGCGACGTGATCTCACGCCAGGGCCCCGTCACCTACGACGGCCAGTTCTACCAGCTGCCCCTGACCGGCGAGGGCACCACGGGGCTCGGCAAGGCGCTGCGCTCGACCGTGCACCCGCTGCGCCCCGAGATCCCCATCCACCTCGCGGCCGAGGGCCCCAAGAACATCTCGCTCGCGGCCGAGATCGCGGACGGCTGGCTGCCCCTGTTCTACAGCCCGCGCATGGACCCCCTGTTCCGCGGCCTGCTCGACGAGGGCTTCGCCCGACGCTCGGACGAACGCTCCCCCGCCGCCGACTTCGAGGTCTCGGCCACCGTCCCGGTCGTCGTGGCCGACGACGTCGAGCAGGCCGCCGACAAGGTGCGCCCCTTCATCGCGCTCTACGTGGGCGGCATGGGCGCCAAGGGCGCGAACTTCCACCGCGACGCGCTCGACCGCCTCGGCTACTCGGACGCGTGCGACGAGATCCAGGCGCACTACCTCGCGGGCCGCAAGGCCGAGGCCGTCGCGGCCGTCCCGACCGCCCTGGTCGAGGACGTCGCGCTCGTGGGGCCCGAGGCCAAGATCGCCCACGACCTCGAGGCGTGGCGCCGCACCGCGGTCACGACCCTCCTGGTCCAGGGGGACCCGACGGCGGTGCGCACCGTCGCGGGGCTTCTCGCCCGGGCCTAGGTCCCGCCGATCGCGGAGCCCCGTGCGCGGTACGCCAGGCGTCGCTCGCACGGGGCTCCGGGACTCAGGAAGGCTGCTCGGGAAACCAGACCGCCCTGCGCAGGTCGACGCGCTCGCCGCTCGGCCGCAGGGGACACCCCTCGGCCCGCAGGTTCGCGAGCGCGGTCGTCAGGTGATGGGCCGGCGGGGATCCCGCAGCGTTGACCACGCGCCACCACGGCAGGTCCGCATCGCCGGGGCCGTCGCCGTCGGAGCGCGCGAGCACCTGGCCCACCTGGCGCGGGCCGCCCCGGCCCAGGGACTCCGCGACGATCTCCGCGACGAGGCCGTACGTCATGGCCCGCCCGCTCGGGATCGCCGCGACGAGAGCGAGCACCGCGTCCGCATACTCCTGGCGGGCGTCGGCAGGGTCGGTCTCGTGGTCCACCGGGCGAGCGTACCCGGCGCTTCCCCCCGACAATTCCCCTGGCACGCTCGCCCCGCACGCCCTGATGATGAGGGCATGACCACCCCCTCCCGCCGTCCCCTGCCCGCCGGCTACCGCATCGCGCCGCTCACCGAGGCCGACAAGCGCGCGCTCCTCGACGTGGACACGTGGGCCTTCCCCTCCGAGGTCGACCTCGACGAGCAGGTCGACCTCCCGCTGCCCCTGACCTGGTCGCGGACGTTCGGCGTGGTGAGCGAGCACCAGGACGCCGACGCCGTCCCGCTCGACGGCGCGGTCCCGACCGTGAGCGAGCTCGCGGCCATGCACTCCTCGTACCCGTTCTCCCAGTTCCCGGTGCCGGGCGGGACGCTGCCGGTGAGCGGCCTGACCTGGGTGGGCGTGCATCCGCAGCACCGTCGCCGGGGCATCCTCAGCGCCATGATCGACGTCCACTTCGAGCAGGCCAGGGCCGCGGGCGAGCCGGTCTCGGCGCTCTTCGCGGCCGAGGCCCCGATCTACGGACGCTTCGGCTACGGGCAGGCCGCGCAGGACCTGCGCCTGACCATCCCCCGGGGTGCAGCCCTGCGCGACGTCGCGGGCGCCGACGAGCACACGGTCCGCATCGAGAAGGCCGACCGCGCGCGGCACGGGGAGCTCGTCGACACCCTGCACCGCGCTGCCGGGGCCGACCCGGGCGGTCACGGCACGGGGATCAACCGGCCCGGCTGGGTCACGCGCGAGACGCCCGAGCTGCAGGAGTCGTGGTGGTCGGACCCGGCCGTGTTCCGCCGGGGCCGCGAGTCCGAGCGCATCGTGGTCGTCGAGCGCGACGGCGAGCCCCGCGGCTACGCGACCTTCCGCCGCAAGGTCGCGTGGGAGACCACGGGTCCGCGCGGCACGGTCAGCACGGGCGAGGTCGTCGCGCTCGACGCCGCTGCCGCCCGGGCCCTGTGGGGCGTGCTGACCGACCTCGACCTCACGAGCGAGATCGAGCCGTTCATGATCCCGGTCGACGACGCCATCACCCACCTCCTGGTCAACCCGCGCGCCGCGGCCGGGCGCGTGGCGGACAACCTGTGGGTCCGTGTGCTCGACGTCCCCGTGGCGCTCGCCGGACGCCGGTACGCCGGGGACGTCGACGTCGTCCTGCATGTGAGCGACGAGCGCGTCCCGGACAACTCGGGCCACTGGCGGCTGCGCGCCACGGCGTTCGGCGAGGCGACGTGCGAGCGCACCGACGACCCGGCCGACCTGTCGCTCGACGTGCGCGAGCTGGGCTCGGTCTTCCTGGGCGGGGTGTCGCTCGCCGCGCTCGCGACGGCCGGGCTCGTCACCGAGCACAGGCCGGGCACGCTGGGAGCCGCCGCCGCGGCGTTCGGGTGGCCCGTGGCGCCCGTGTCGAGCTGGGTGTTCTGACCGACTCCACGTCGAGTGCATGGTTCGGCTACGACACGCCGGGCGTGTCGCAGCCGGATCATGCACTCGACGGCCAGGAGAGGACCGGCTCAGCGGTCGGCGAGGCCTCGGGTCACCGCTGGCACGTCGGGCACCAGTAGAGCTTGCGGCCCGCGAGGTCCTTCATGAGCACGGGCGTGCCGCACACCCGGCAGGGCAGCCCGTCGCGGTGGTAGACGTAGAACGCCTGGTCGGCGGGCACCGCCCCGGTCGATCCGTCGGTGTTCTGGCGCACCTGCTGACGAGGGGCCCCGGGACCAGGAGCTGGGCGCGGGTGCGTGGCGCCGTCGGGCAGGCGGTCCTCCGGGCGGGTGGTGACGATCGCGCCCGTCGCGGCCCCCTCACGCATGAGGACGACCAGGTCCTCCCAGATCGCCCGCAGCGTCTCGGCGGGCACGTCGCGGCCCGCGGCGAGCGGGTCGAGACCCGCGCGGAAGAGCGCCTCGGCGCGGTAGATGTTGCCCACCCCCGCGACGACGTCCTGGTTCATGAGGAGCTGCCCCACGCTCGTGCGCGAGCGTCGCACGGCCGCCACGAAGCGGTCGGGGCCGCCCGCGGGGGGCGGGTCGTCGCGGATCGGGTCGGGTCCGAGCCGCGCCTCGACCGCGCGCACCTCGTCGGCGGACACGACCTCGCACGCCGTGGGACCGGTCAGGTCCGCGACCGCGTGGTCGCCGACCAGCCGCGCGCGCACGGCCCCGCGGGGCGGCGGAGGGGTCCACCCGTCCTCGCCCTGGGGGGCGAGCGACGCGAGCGGACCGGCGGGGATCGAGTCGCGCTCGCCGATGCGCTTGCGGGGCGCACCGATCGCGTGCACGACGGCGGAGCTCCCGTCCCCCGCGAACGTCCAGGCCCCGTAGAGGCCCAGGTGGACGCGGAGCCAGCGCAGCTCGTCGTCGGGAGGGACGGCGGGCGCACCGCCCGGACCCGGGCGTGCGGAAGTGTCGGCGAAGCCCAGGAAGAGCTGCTTGCCCCAGGCGCGCGAGGCGACCAGACGTGATCCGTCGAGCAGCGCCGCGCCCGCCTCGAACCGGCCCTGCGGGCTCGAGACCGCCAGGACCTGGCCCGCGAAGAGCTCGCCGAACGTCCGCGCGAGGCGGTGGACGGTGTGGCCCTCAGGCACGGGTCGCGCCGTACACCCCGCGCACGCGGGGAGTCGCCGACAGCCCGCGCACGCGGGAAGTCACCCGCAGCCCGCGCACGCCGGGCACGGAGAAGCCGGACCTCACGCCTGGTGGCGCGAAGCCTCGTAGGCGGCCAGCTGGTCGATGCGACGCTGGTGGCGCGCGTCGCCGCTGAACGGCTCGGCGAGGAACGCGTCGATGAACGACGTGGCCTCCTCGACCGTGTGCTGGCGCCCGCCGACCGAGATGACGTTGGCGTCGTTGTGCTGACGGGCCAGCTTCGCGGTGTCGAGGTTCCAGGCCAGGGCGGCGCGCACGCCGTCGACCTTGTTGGCGGCGATCTGCTCGCCGTTGCCCGAGCCGCCGATCACGACGCCGAGGCTCCCGGGCTCCGCGACGACGGCCTCGCCGGCCGCGATGCAGAACGACGGGTAGTCGTCGAGGGCGTCGTACTCGTGGGCGCCGTGGTCCACGACGTCGTGGCCCGAGCTCTTGAGGTGCGTGACGAGGTGAGCCTTGAGCTCGTACCCCGCGTGGTCCGCTGCAATGTGAACGCGCATGGCCCCCATCATCCCCGATGGACGCCCCGGATGCGTTCGCGCTCGCATAACCTGAGACGCATGACACAGACCACACCACACGTCGCGGGTCGCACGGCGGGCGCCGCCGGCACTGCGCGAACGGTGACCTCCGGCATCGACCTGTCCGCGATCGACCCGGCCGTCCGCCCGCAGGACGACCTGTACCGGCACGTCAACGGCAGGTGGATCGACTCGCACGAGATCCCGGCCGACCGCTCGATGGACGGCTCGTTCCGCGCGCTGCACGACCAGGCCGAGGAGCACGTGCGCGAGATCATCAAGGATGCCGCGGCCGCGGTCGAGGCGGGCGACGCCACGGGCGTCCAGGCACAGATCGGTGCGCTCTTCGCGAGCTTCATGGACACCGGCACGATCGAGGCGCGCGGCGTGACCCCGCTCGCCCCGGACCTCGCGCTGCTCGCGGCCGCGACGACCCAGGCCGAGCTGACGGGCGCGCTCGGCGCGCTCCAGCGCACGGGCGGGGCCGGCGCGTTCGGGTTCTGGGTCGACAACGACGCCAAGGACCCCGAGCAGTACGTCGCGTACCTGTACCAGGGCGGCCTGGGCCTGCCCGACGAGGCGTACTACCGCGAGGAGCAGTACGCCGACGTGCGCGCCAAGTACGTCCCGCACGTCGCACGCATGCTGACGCTCGCGGGCGTCACCGCGGACACGTGGGGCGCGACGCCCGAGGAGGCCGCCGAGCGCGTGCTCGCGCTCGAGACGCAGCTCGCAGCCCACCACTGGGACGTGGTGCGCGACCGCGACGCCGACCTCACGTACAACCCCATGACGCTGGGTGCCCTCGCCGGGTCTGCGCCGGGCTTCGACTGGCACGCGTGGGTCCTGGCCCTGGGGGCGCCCGAGGGGTCGCTCGACCACCTCGTGGTCCGCGAGCCGGGCTTCGCGACCGGGTTCGCCGAGCTGTGGCAGTCGGTGCCGCTCGAGGACTGGAAGCTGTGGGCCGTCTACCACCTGGTCTCGGCGCGCGCGCCGTACCTCACGGACGAGCTGGTCGAGGCGAACTTCGACTTCTACGGCCGTACGCTCTCCGGGGCGCAGGAGGTCCGCGAGCGCTGGAAGCGCGGTGTCTCGCTCGTCGAGGGCGCGCTGGGCGAGGCCGTGGGTGCGGTGTACGTCGAACGGCACTTCCCGCCGGCCCACAAGGCCCGCATGGAGGAGCTGGTCGCCTACCTCGTCGCGGCCTACCGCGAGTCGATCCTGGGGCTCGACTGGATGACGGAGGAGACCAAGGTCAAGGCGCTCGCGAAGCTCGAGGCCTTCACGCCCAAGATCGGGTACCCGGTCAAGTGGCGCGACTACTCGGCCCTCGTGGTCGAGGCGGACGACCTGCTGGGCAACGTGCGCCGCTCGAACGCGTTCGACCAGGACCGCGAGCTCGGCAAGATCGGCAAGCCGCTCGACCGCGACGAGTGGTTCATGACCCCGCAGACGGTCAACGCGTACTACAACCCGGGCATGAACGAGATCGTCTTCCCGGCCGCGATCCTCCAGCCTCCGTTCTTCGACCCCGAGGCCGAGGACGCGGTCAACTACGGCGGGATCGGGGCCGTGATCGGCCACGAGATCGGCCACGGTTTCGACGACCAGGGCTCCAAGTACGACGGCGACGGCCGCCTCGAGGACTGGTGGACGCCCGAGGACCGGGCCGAGTTCGAGATCCGCACCAAGGCGCTCATCGCCCAGTACGACGCGTTCCGCCCGGTCCAGCTGCCCGCGGACGGCCCGCACGTCAACGGCGCGCTGACGATCGGCGAGAACATCGGCGACCTGGGCGGGCTGTCGATCGCGCTCAAGGCGTACCGCATCGCGCTGGGCCGGCCGTTGTCGGAGGCGCCCGTGATCGACGGCCTCACGGGCATCGAGCGCGTGTTCCTCGGCTGGGCCCAGGTGTGGCAGTCGAAGGGCCGTGACGAGGAGGTCGTGCGCCGTCTCGCGACGGACCCGCACTCGCCCAACGAGTTCCGCTGCAACGGCGTGGTCCGCAACGTGGACGAGTTCTACGAGGCGTACGGCGTGACGGAGTCCGACGCGCTGTACCTCGCCCCGGAGGAGCGCGTCCGCATCTGGTGACCTCCCCTGACGGGCGCTGCCCCGGTCCCCGTCGGGGGACCGGGGCAGCGGTCGTCGCGGTGCCGGGGGCGTCCACCGCGGCTGGTCCGGCCCGACGGCGCCGCTCGCCCGGGTGCGTCACGCACCCGGGCGGTTGGCGTCAGAAGGAGGACAGCCCGGCCTTGGCCACGTTGAACCCCTTGCCGGTCTCGCTGTCCGTGCAGCGCATGCCGGTCTTGGAGCTCGTGCACGTGTACGTCCCGACCGTCTTGGTCTGGTCGTACTCGAGCACGGCCACGTCGTCGCCGGCCTTCTGCGGCTGGGCGGCGGCCGGGACGCACGGGATGTCGACCCCGTCCGCGGTGAGGGTCACGAGGTAGCCCGTGGTGCCCTTGCACCCCTCGACGGGTGCGGGCTGCGACGCGAGCTCGGCGATCCCGCACGAGATGCCCTGGTCACCGATCGTGCAGGTGATGTTCTTGCTGGGCGTCGTGACGGTCTCGCCCGTGACCGCGACCGGGGCGTCCTCGGCCGGGGCCTCGGGGGTCGCCGCGGGCGCCTCTGCGACCGTACCCTGCCCCTCGGGCGTCGCCGGGTCCTCGCCGCCGCCCGCCAGGCTGATCGCGAACGCGATGACGATCGCGACGAGGACGACGTCGACCGCGATGAAGGCGATCCAGCCAGGGCTGAGCCGACGGCCACCACCCGAGCCGCCGCCCTTCCCCGGGCCCTTCGGCCGTGCCGGGGGCTGCGCGGGCCCTGCCGGCTGCGCCTGCTCGGCGTAGGTCGGCTGGTAGGGCTGCGCGGCCGGCTGAGGTGCGTACGCCTGTTGCTGGGGAGCCGCCTGCTGCGGCTGGTAGGCGACCTGGGCCTGGTAGGCGGCCTGCTGCGCGGCCGCCTGCTGGGCGGCTTGGCCCGAGCCTGGGGCGAACGCGGGCGGGGGCGGCTGGTACGCGGGCTGCTGCTCGTAGACCGGCTGGGCCGCGGGGGCGACGGGCTGCGCGGGCTGGTACGCCGTCGCCTGCTGGTCCTGGCCGTAGCCCGGCTGGGCCGGCGGCTGCTGGTAGGCCGGCGGCTGCGCAGCGGGCACGGGCGCCTGGTAGGCCGTCGCCTGACCGTCGCCGTACGACGGCTGCGCGGGCTGGTACGCCGTGGCCTGCTGATCCTGGCCGTAGCCCGGCTGGGCCGGCGGCTGCTGGTAGGCCGGCGGCTGCGCAGCGGGCACGGGCGCCTGGTAGGCGGTCGCCTGACCGTCGCCGTACGACGGCTGCGCGGGCTGGTACGCCGTGGCCTGCTGGTCGGGCGACGGAGGGTTCGGGTACGTCACGGGCTGCTGCGCCGCCGGCTGGAAGGCCGGCGGGCGCTGGGCAGGCTCGGAGTGCGGGGGCGGCGGAGGCACGGGGGCGTTGCCGGACATCACAGCTCCTCAGGGGACTGGACCCCGCAGTTTCGGGGCAGAAGTACGCAGCATGGCACGACGATCCTGCGTCGGTCGAACCGCACCCCTGTCCGATGAGTCCCCTATGCACCCCATGCGAGGTCGGCGTTCCGGACTCCTGTCCCCTGCTCGGGGCGGGTCAGCGCACCTGCTCGTGAACGTGGACCCCGGTCCCGGGGCGCCAGGTCTCGGTCCGGACGCTCTCGCCGTCGACAGTCGTCAGCGCGACGCGTGCGAGGTCGATCCAGAACAGCCGGAAGGACTCGCCTGGGCCCTCCGCCCCGGCCGCCCCGATGCGGAGCGCGTCGTCGGCCGAGGAACCGCGGGCGGTGCCGTCGATCTTCACGTCCCCGCTGGTCATCGACCCGTCGCCCGGGTTGGAGTGCAGCACGAACCGCGGGTCGAGCCGCAGGTCCATCGACTTGCCCGAGCGCGACGCCGAGCCGATCCACGCCTCGTCCCCGGCGAAGCCGACCTCGGTGCCGCTGACCCGGGGCGAGCCGGTGAGCGTCCGCGTCGCGAGGACGTGCTGCGAGGTCGCCTCGAAGCGGGCGCGCACCCGCGCGGCGAGATCGGGGGCGTCGTCGACGAACTGCTTCCATGAGGCCATGCCGCGATCCTTCCACGTCGGCCGAGGCGCCCGACCCGGAGGGACGACGACGGCGCGCCTCCGGCCCGGGCCGGGGACGCGCCGTCGGGCGGGAGGGTCCGTCAGTCGAAGACCGGGCCCTGCGTGCGCGTGCGCTTGAGCTCGAAGAAGCCGGGCGTCGAGGCGACCAGGACGACCCCGTCCCACAGCCGTCCAGCGTCTTCGCCCTTGGGCGCGGGAGTCACGACCGGACCGAAGAACGCGACGTCGCCGAACGCGACGACGGGCGTCCCCACGTCCTCGCCCACGCGTGAGATGCCCTCGGCGTGCGAGGCGCGCAGCTCGGCGTCGTAGCGGTCGCTCGTCGCGTGCTCGGCGAGCGACGCAGGGAGGCCGACCTCGGCGAGCGCCTCGGCGATCACCGCGTCGAAGTCGCTGCGCCCACCGGGGTGCAGGCGCGTGCCGATCGCGTCGTAGAGCGGCTTGACGACCTCGTCGCCGTGCTCCTGCTGCGCCGCGATCACGACACGGACCGGACCCCAGCCGCGCTCCATGAGGTCCCGGTACTTCTCGGGCAGCTCGCGACCCTCGTTGAGGACCGACAGGCTCATGACGTGCCAGCGCACGCTCACGTCGCGGACCGTGGAGACCTCGTCCATCCACCGGCTCGTCATCCACGCCCAGGGACACAGGGGGTCGAACCAGAAGTCAGCGGTACGCACGGGGGCGTCGGTCTCGCGCAGGTCGTCAGCGATGTCCGACGTCGTCACAGCAGTCACGTGGTCAGGTCTCCTCGGTGGGTCGAAGGTCTCGCGAGGGCAGGACGGACCTGCTCCCCGAGCACTCAACGTCGCCCGTGCCCCGGTCATTCCTGCAGGCCAGGCATGCTGCGCAAAGTCCGCGACCGGCCGGTCGCCGCGTGGGAGAATCGTCGTGGCCTACCGGCCAGCCCGATCCGTACTGAGGAGATGTTGTGCCCGGAGAGAACCTCACCCGCGCCGAAGCCGCCGAGCGCGCTGGTGTCGTCACCGTCCGTTCCTACGAGGTCGCGCTCGACCTCACGACCGGACCCACGACGTTCGGCTCGACCACGGTGGTGCGGTTCGCCGCGACCCCCGGGGCGAGCACCTTCATCGACCTGATCGCACCGACGGTCCACGAGATCACCCTCAACGGTGAGGCTCTCGACGTCGCGCAGGTCTTCGCGGACTCCCGCATCCAGCTGTCGGGCCTTGCCGCCGAGAACGAGCTCCGCGTCGTCGCGGACGCCGCGTACACCAACTCGGGCGAGGGCCTGCACCGCTTCGTCGACCCGGTCGACGGCGAGGTCTACCTGTACAGCCAGTTCGAGGTCCCCGACTCGCGCCGCGTGTTCGCCGCGTTCGAGCAGCCCGACCTCAAGGCCACGTTCCAGTTCACGGTCACCGCGCCGTCCGCCTGGCAGGTCGTGTCGAACTCCCCGACGCCGGCGCCCGTCCCCGCGACCCACGCGACCGACTCCACGGTCGAGGCCTCGACCTGGGCGTTCGAGCCCACGCAGGTCATCTCGACCTACATCACCGCGATCGTGGCGGGCCCCTACGTGGTCGAGCGTTCCGAGCTCACGTCGTCGGACGGACGCGTGATCCCGCTCGGCGTGTTCGCACGCAAGTCCCTCGCGCCGCACCTGGACGCCGACTACATCTTCGAGAAGACCCGCCAGGGCTTCGCGTTCTTCGAGGAGAAGTTCGACTACCCGTACCCGTTCGCCAAGTACGACCAGCTCTTCGTGCCCGAGTTCAACGCCGGGGCCATGGAGAACGCGGGCGCCGTGACGTTCACCGAGACGTACGTCTTCCGCTCCAAGGTGACCGACGCGATCAAGGAACGCCGCGTCGTGACGATCCTGCACGAGCTCGCGCACATGTGGTTCGGCGACCTGGTCACCATGAAGTGGTGGAACGACCTGTGGCTCAACGAGTCCTTCGCCGAGTGGGCCTCGACGCTCGCGACCGCCGAGGCCACCGAGTGGCACGAGGCCTGGACGACGTTCGCGGCCATGGAGAAGTCCTGGGCGTACCGCCAGGACCAGCTCCCCTCGACGCACCCGATCGTCGCGACGATCAACGACCTCGAGGACGTGCAGGTCAACTTCGACGGCATCACCTACGCCAAGGGCGGCTCGGTCCTCAAGCAGCTCGTCGCCTGGGTCGGCATCGACGCGTTCATGGCCGGCGTGGCCCAGTACTTCAAGAAGCACGAGTACAAGAACACCGAGCTGAGCGACCTGCTCACCGAGCTCGAGGCCACGAGCGGGCGCGAGCTCGGCTCGTGGTCGCGGCTGTGGCTCGAGACCGCGGGTGTCAACACCCTGCGCCCTGAGATCGAGCTCGACGCGCACCACCGCATCGTGTCGTTCTCGGTGCTCCAGGAGGCCCCGGCCGACTACCCGACGATCCGCCCGCACCGCCTCGCGATCGGCTTCTACAACGTGGTCGGCGGCAACCTGGTGCGCGAGCACCGCGTCGAGATCGACGTCGACGGCGTCCGCACCGAGGTCCCCGAGCTCGCAGGGCTCGACCGTCCGCAGCTCGTGCTGCTCAACGACGACGACCTGGCGTACGCCAAGATCCGTCTCGACGAGTCCTCGCTCGAGGTCGCGATCGAGCACCTCGCGGACATCACGGACCCGCTCGCCCGCTCGCTCGTGTGGGGCTCGGTCTGGGACGCGACACGCGACGGCGAGACCCCGGCAGGCGAGTACGTGCGCCTGGTCCTCGGCAACATCGCCCGCGAGACCGAGTCCACGACGATCCGCACCACGCTCAACCAGCTCGCGCTCGCGGCGAAGTCCTACGTGACGCCGGGCAAGCAGGCCGCGACGCTCGCGGTCGTCGGCGACGAGCTGTGGCGCCTGGCCCAGTCGGCCCAGGCCGGCACCGACGCGCAGTTCCAGTTCGTGAAGTTCTTCGCGCACCTGGCCTCGACGCCGGCCCACGCCGACGCGCTGCGCGGGCTGCTCGACGGGGCCGTGACGCTCGAGGGCCTCGAGATCGACACCGACCTGCGCTGGGAGATCCTCGAGGGCCTCGTCCTCCTGGGCCGTGCGGACCAGGCCGAGGTCGACGCCGCGCTCGCCCAGGACCACACGGCCACGGGCCAGCAGTCGGCCGCACGTGCGACCGCGACGGCCCCGACGACCGACGCCAAGCTCGCCGCGTTCGCGTCGCTCGTGGACTCGGACGAGGCGCCCAACGCGATCGTGCGCGCCACGACGCAGGGGTTCCAGCACGTCAACGACCCGGCCGTGCTGGCCCCGCTCGTCGAGAAGTACTTCGCCTCGCTCACCACGCTGTGGGCCGAGCGGAGCTACCACATCGCCGAGACGCTCGTCGTGGGGCTCTACCCCGCGCCGCTCGCGAACGCCGAGCTGCGCGACGCGACCCAGGCCTGGCTCGACTCCCACACCGACGCGGCCCCCGCGCTGCGCCGCCTGGTCGTCGAGAACCTCGCAGGCGTCGAGCGGGCGCTCGCAGCGCAGGCTGCGGACGTCTGAGGCTGACGCACCGCTGACGACAGGACGCCGGGGTGGAGGGGAAGGTCCCTCCACCCCGGCGTCCGTCGTTCCCGGCGCCTGCACGAGGTAGCGGGATCACGTCGACGTAGAGGGCCGGAACCCTCTGTCTCGACGGCAGGCCTCTACCCCGGCGACAGGATCAGGACAGCGCCTCGCGCATGACCTTCGCGAGCGAGAGCAGCCGGGCGTTGTCGAACAGGTCCTCGAGCAGCACCACGTTGCCGGACGGATCGCCCAGCGGCACCTTCCAGTTGGGGTACTCCTGGTCCGTGCCGGGCTGGTTCTGCGTGCGTCGCTCCCCCACGGCGTCCGCGAGCGAGACCCCGAGGAGTACCGCGGGCGACTGGGTGACCAGCACGTGCAGGGCCTCGACGAGCTCCCGCTCCGACGGGTCCTCGCCCACGAGCCCGCGCTCGACGAGCAGGCCGACCATCGTGTCGCGCTCCTCGCGCGCCTCACGGCGGACCACGTACGCGGGCTCGGTCAGCAGGCCGAGCCGTTCGCGCAGGTCCACGTGCTCGCCCGCGAGGTATCCGGCGGTCGGCGGCAGGTCGTGGGTCGTGATCGTGGCGAGCGCGAGCCGACGGTACGCCTCGGGAGGCAGCGGGCGCCCGCCCTCCCCCTTCTCGAACCACAGCACCGAGGTGCCGAGGATGCCGCGCTCGGTCAGGTAGTCACGGACCCAAGGCTCGAACACCCCGAGGTCCTCGCCGATCACGACCGCCCCGGCGCGCTGCGCCTCGAGGCACAGGATCCCGATCAGCGCCTCGTGGTCGTAGCGGACGTAGGCTCCCGCGTCGGCGCGCGCCGCTCCCGGGATCCACCAGAGCCGGAACAGCCCGATGATGTGGTCGACCCGGATCGCGCCCGCGTGCCGCAGCACGGTGCGCAGCAGGTCCCGGTACGGCGCGTAGCCGGCCTTGGCGAGCGCCTGCGGGTGCCACGGCGGCTGCGACCAGTTCTGGCCCTGCTGGTTGTACATGTCGGGCGGCGCGCCGACCGTCACGCCCCCGGCGAGCACGCCGCGGTGCGCCCACGCGTCCGCGCCGTGCGGGTGCACGCCCACCGCGAGGTCGTGCATGACGCCGATCGACATGCCGGCCTCGCGGGCCGTGCGCTGCGCGACCTCGAGCTGCTCGTCCGCGACCCACTGGAGCCAGCAGTAGAAGTCGACCTGGTCGTCGAGCTGCTCGCGCAGCGCCGCCACCCCGGGAGAGGACGGGTCGAGCGCGTACGGCGGCCAGTCCTGGTCACCGAAGTGGTCGGCGAGCGCGCACCACGTCGCGAAGTCCTCGAGCCCCTTGCCCTGCTCGGTGCGGAACGCGTCGAGCGCCGCCTGCCGGGCCGTCGAGCGCGGCGCGGCGAACACGACCTCGAGCGCAGCCTTCTTGGCCTCCCACGCGGCGTCGCGGTCGATCGGCCCGGGGTCGGAGCTGAGGTCGCGGACGGGGTCGAAGGCCCACTCGACGAGCGACCTGTCGGCCGCCGTGAGATAGCCCGTCTCGCGCACGTCCTCGACGCGGATGTACAGCGGGTTGACGAAGCGCCTGCTCGTGGGCAGGTAGGGCGAGGGCGTCATGGGGGTTCGTGGCTCGGCCGCGGCCAGGGGGTTCACGAGCACGAAGTCCGCACCGGCCCGGTGCGCGCCGAGCCATGCGAGGTCGGCGAGGTCCGCCAGGTCCCCGACGCCCCACGAGGCGCGCGAGCGCACCGAGTAGAGCTGCGTCATGAGGCCCCAGGCGCGGCCTCCTGAGCGCAGGGGATCAGGGAGCTCCAGGCGCTGCGGCGTCACGACGAGCGTCGCGCGGGACTGCGTGCCGTCGCTCGTCGCGTGGATCTCGTGCCACCCCAGGGGCAGGTCCTCGGGGACGGCGAAGGTCGCTCGGCCCACGGCGCGCCCGTCGACCGTGCGGGGCTCGACGTAGTCGTCGACCTGCGGCAGGTCGCGCCGTTCGCGCACCGCGGGGGCCGTCGACCGGTAGCCCGGCGCCTCGGGAGGCTCGAGCTCGACCCACACCTCGACCTGCGCGCCGTCCGTGACGTGCACGGGGAAGCGTGCGCCGACGCCCTGCCGGACGACGACCGTGGGCGGCAGCATCTGGCGCCACGTGTCGTCCTCGGAGTGCTCGAGGCTCACGGCGACCTTCTCGGGGGACGAGGCGGGCACCCCGAGCGCCTCGAGCACCGCGACGAGCGTCTGTGCGCTCACGGGGCGACGTTCCCCGTCGAACCCCCAGAAGTCGGGCGCCACTCCGTGGACCGCGGCCAGCTGGACCAGCGGTTCGGGCACGTCGGCCGTGACATGTTGGAGAGCGCTCACGAGGCGATCCTGCCAGAGCACGACCCGCTCGGCAGACCTTCGGCCCGGCGCGGCGCCGCGCCGGCCGCCGGACCGGCCGCCGGACCACGCCCGCCCCGCCCGTCGCAGGTCCCTCACGGCGTCTGCGCAGACCCCGCCCATGCTCTCCTGGTGAGGCTCGTCACGCGGGGTGCGCGACGCCGTCGGGCGCCCCGCGAGGACCGGTAGCCTGCCGGGATGGCATCACCGACCCCGACCCCCCTCGACGACGTCACTGACAAGATCGCAGACCAGGCCAACGTCTGGCTCGAGTGGTTCCTCGGTGCTCCCCTCCGGATCATCCTCATCATCGCGATCGGCTCGATCGCGCTCGCCGTGGTCCGGCGCATCATCGGCAACGTCACCGAGCACATCGCGGACGGCACCCCGATCACCGAGCGGCGCGGCATGAAGGGCCTCAAGGGCCTCTCCGAGTCGCCCATGGGCACCATCCTGGTGCGCGCCAACCCGCTCGCGAGCGCACGCCGCGCTCAGCGGGCCCGGACGATCGGGTCGGTCCTGCGCTCGACCGCCAACATCCTGGTCGGGACGACCATCGTGCTCATGGTCCTCACCGAGCTCGGCATGAACATCGCGCCGTTCCTCGCCTCGGCGGGGATCGTGGGCGTCGCGCTCGGGTTCGGCGCCCAGAGCCTGGTCAAGGACTTCCTGTCCGGCACGTTCATGCTGCTCGAGGACCAGTACGGCGTGGGCGACTCGGTCGACTTCGGGGTCGTGTCCGGGACGGTCGAGGAGGTCGCGCTGCGCGTGACCAAGGTCCGCGACGGCGACGGCACCCTCTGGTACATCCGCAACGGCGAGATCCTGCGCACGGGCAACAAGTCGCAGGAGTGGGGCCGGGCCTCGGCCGAGGTGCACGTCGCGTACTTCGCGGACCTCGACGAGGTCCAGCGGTGCCTGCGCGAGGCGGGCGCGGAGGTCGCCGCCGACCCCGTCCTGGGGACCTACCTCCTGGAGCAGCCGACCGTGTCCGGCATCGAGTCCATGAGCCCCGAGGAGCTCGTGCTCAAGGTCAGCGTCAAGACGCAGGCCTCGATGCAGGGCGAGATCTCCCGGGCACTGCGCAAGGCGGTCCGCGAGCGCCTCGCCGCGGCGCACGTCCCGATGGCCGGCGCCGAGGACCCCTCGACGACCGAGGCGGCCCCCGCGGACCAGCTGATCGTCCCTGTCCACGGGACGCCGCCCGCCCAGGTGTCGGCTCCCGCGGCCACGCCCCACGACGCGGCGCGTGCGGACGCCCCGCGCGAGGCGCCCCAGGACTCGCCGATGGCCGAGCGGTAGCCGGAAGCCGGTCCTCGGGCAGCGAGCCTCAGGACCAGGTCAGGACGGGTTCGCCAGCTGCGACCTGCGTCCCGGGTGCGACGAGCAGCGTGAGCAGCCCGGGATCCCCCTGGAGCGCGACCACCGGGCACACCGTGGACAGCCCGAGCGAGGCCACTCGCGCGGGCTCCCAGGTGATGAGCGTCGCGCCCGCGACGACCCGCTCGCCCGCCTCGACGTGGAGCCGGAAGCCCTCGCCGCCGAGCCGGACGGTGTCGATGCCGAGATGCACGAGGACCGTGCGTCCGTCACCGGTCTCGAGCGCGAACGCGTGCGGGAACAGGGACCCGACGACCCCCGCGACCGGCGACACGACCGCCGAGACCCCGGTCTCGTCCGTGCGGGGTTCGATCGCCAGCCCGGGTCCCACGAACTCCTGGGCGAACACCGGGTCAGGGACGTCCGCCAGCGCGACGACCGTCCCGGACAGCGGCGCTGCGACCACGAGGCCCGGCCCGTCGTCCGGCGAGCCGGGCCCCGTGGGCCGTGCGTCGTGTCCGCTGCGGGGCATCTGCTCGCGTCAGCGCAGGGTGTCGAGCTCGGCGGCGAGGTTGTCGGCCTCCGGGCCGACGATCACCTGGATGATCCGCCCCGACCGCACCACACCGAACGCCCCGGTGGCCTTGAGCCGCGCCTCGTCCACGAGCGTCGGGTTGGTCACCTCGACACGCAGCCGGGTGATGCAGGGTTCGAGGTCGACGACGTTCTGCTGTCCGCCGAGCGCCTCGAGGATCTGCTGTGCCTTGCTCATGTACGAACTCCTGACTCCTGTGCTGCGGGCGCCGTTGCCTGTGCGAAGGACTGCGAACAGGCCTCTCTCCTCCACCCTAGTCTCAGTCCGTGCCCGGGGGGCGTGAGGCGTGCGGGCGATTTCTCGGCGTCCTCGCACGCCCGACGGCGCCGCTCGCCTCGTGCGCGGCGGTCACCGCCCGCTTGGCGGTCCGCGTGCGGCTGGGGAACACTGCGGGAGAGGACACCGGCCGACCGCCGGACCCGACCAAGACCCTGGAGGACGACGTGGCCAGCGAGGTACAGCGGACCATCACCGGTATCGGGGTGTGCCCCGGCAAGGTCGTGGGACCGGTCGTCTTCCTGCCGGAACCGCTCGCGGAGCCCTCGCCCGGGCTCCGGTTGCGCCCCACCGCGGACCTGCAGGCCGAGGCCGACCGCATCCCGGTGGCCGCCGCTCAGGTCCAGGCGGACCTCGAGCGGGCCGCGGCAAGCGCGACGGGCGACACGCGCGACGTCCTCGAGGCCACGGCTGCCATGGCGGCCGACCCGACGCTCGCGGCCGACGCCGCGCGCCGCGTCATCGACGAGCACCTGATCGCCGAGCGGGCCGTCTGGGAGGCCGCCGAGTCCGTCGCGCAGCAGTTCGAGGCCCTGGGCGGATACTTCGCCGAGCGCGCGCGCGACATCGCCGACGTCCGCGACCGGATCGTCGCGGCGCTCTCGGGCAGGCCTGCCCCCGGCGTACCCGACCACCCCGAGCCGTTCGTGCTGGTCGCGCTCGACCTGGCTCCCTCGGTGACCGCGAGCCTCGACCCCGCCCGCGTCCTCGCGATCGTGACCGACGGCGCCGGACCCACCTCGCACACCGCGATCGTCGCGAACGCCATGGGTATCCCCGCGGTCGTCGCCGCGACGGGCGCGAGCGAGGCGCTCGCCGCCGGCGACACGGTCCTCGTGGACGGGTCCGCGGGCACGGTGCTGGTGCACCCCACCGACCAGCAGGTCGCCACTGCCCGGGCTCTGGCGGCGACCGTCCGCACGTTCTCGGGCGAGGGGCGCACGGCCGACGGCCACCGCGTCCAGCTCCTGGCCAACATCGGCGACCCTGCGGGAGCCGAGCCCGCCGCGGCGGCCGGAGCCGAGGGAGTGGGACTGTTCCGCTCCGAGTTCTGCTTCCTCGACCGCGAGCAGCCGCCCACGACCGAGGAGCAGGTCTCGGCGTACCGCACGGTCTTCCACGCGTTCGCCGGGCGCAAGGTCGTGATCCGCACGCTCGACTCGGGGGCCGACAAGCCGTTGCACTTCCTGTCGGTCGACGACGAGGAGAACCCCGCGCTCGGTGTGCGCGGCCTGCGCACGGCCGAGAAGTGGCCCGAGCTCCTCGAGCAGCAGCTCGAGGCCATCGCGATCGCCGCCGCGGCCGAGGAGGCCGAGGTCTGGGTCATGGCCCCCATGGTCTCGACCGTCGCCGAGACCGAGTGGTTCGTCGCGCGCTGCGCGGCGCACGGCCTCGAGACCGCGGGCGTCATGATCGAGGTCCCGAGCGCGGCCCTGCTGGCCGGCCCCATCCTCGCGCGAGCGCACTTCGCGTCGATCGGCACCAACGACCTGACGCAGTACACCATGGCGGCCGACCGTCTCCTGGGGTCGCTCGCCGAGCTCTCCGACCCGTGGCAGCCCGCGGTGCTCCAGCTCGTCGCCGCCACCTGTCGCGGTGGGGACCTGCAGGGACGACCCGTCGGCGTGTGCGGCGAGGCGGCCTCGAACCCCGTGCTCGCGGCCGTGCTCGTCGGGCTCGGGGTGTCCTCGTTGTCCATGACCGCGCGGGCGATCCCGGACGTCGCCGCGCTGCTCGGCGCGGTCACGATCGGCCGGTGCCGTGAGGTCGCCCAGCTCGCGCTCGCCGCCGAGAGCGCGACCGACGCGCGCGCCGTCGTGCGGGCTGCCCTGCCCCAGCTCGACGAGCTGGGGCTGTGAGGTGCACGGGAGCGGCGAGCGTCACGTCGTGACGGCACCCCAGGGCGTGACGCCGGGTGGGATGATGGCGGCGTGACCAGCGATCCTGTTCCCCACCCCGGCGCCTCGCCCGCGCCGCTCCCCGTGAGCGCCGCCGCCCCGCGGCTGCGCGAGTCGCTCGCCTCGACCGGCTCGTTCTACGACGAGATCGGCGGGCACGAGACCTTCGTGAAGCTCGTCGACGTCTTCTACGCGGGCGTCGCGGCGGACCCGGTGCTCAAGCCCATGTACCCCGAGGAGGACCTCGGCCCGGCCAAGGTCCGGCTGACGACGTTCCTCGAGCAGTACTGGGGCGGGCCCACCACGTACTCCGAGCAGCGCGGGCACCCGCGCCTGCGCATGCGCCACGCGCCGTACAAGGTGAACCCCGACGCGAGGGACCGCTGGCTCGCCCACATGCGCGCCGGCGTCGACTCCCTGGACCTCGCCCCGCTGCACGAGGCCACGCTCTGGGACTACCTGGAGCGTGCCGCCCACTCGCTGATCAACACCTTCGAGGAGTGACGTGACCGACGTGACGGCCCCCCGCGCCGACCAGTCCGAGCAACGCGACCAGACCCAGCCCCTGCGTACCAAGGTCACGGCCGACGAGCTCGCCCGTGACCCGCTGGGCAACCTGCTGCGCGCTCTCCAGCTCGAGGAGAAGCCGGCCGACGACTCGCGCTCGGACGGCGCCGACGTGCGCTTCGGCGGGTTGAGCGTCGACCAGCCCAACGCCCGGATCTACGGCGGCCAGGTGCTCGCCCAGGCGCTCATGGCCGCGGGCCTGACCGTCGAGGGCGACCGCCGTCCCCACTCGATGCACGGCTACTTCCTGCGCGCGGGCGACCTCGACGCCCCCATCGAGTTCGCGGTCGAGAAGCTGCGCGACGGCCGCTCGTTCAGCGCGCGCCGCACCCACGCGGTGCAGCACGGCAAGCCGATCCTGTCGATGATCGCCTCGTTCCAGGAGGAGCAGGACGGCGTCGAGCACACCTCGCCCATGCCTGAGGCCCCGGACCCCGAGACGCTCCCGTCGGCGTTCGACGAGCTCGGCAAGATCCCGCACCCCGCGGCCCGTTCGCGCTCGCACGAGGCCGCGTTCGACCTGCGGCACGTGGGCGGCTCGCTCTACCTGGGGCCCGGCGCCGAGCGCACCGACCAGCAGATGGTGTGGATGAAGGCGCGCGGCCCCGTCGAGGGCGACCAGCTCCTGCACCGCGCCCTCATGGCGTACGCGTGCGACCAGATCATGCTCGAGCCCGTGCTGCGCAAGACGGGGTCGAGCTGGGTCACGCCCGGGGCGTCGATCGCGAGCCTCGACCATGCGATGTGGTGGCACCGTGACGCGCGCGTCGACGAGTGGCTGCTCTACGTCCAGTCCTCGCCCAGCGCGCAGGGCGGGCGCGGCCTCGGCGCCGCCCGGGTCTTCACGCGCGACGGGACGCTCGTGGCGAGCATCGCGCAGGAGGGCATGCTGCGGCTGCCGGTCTGACGGGCGAGCCGCCCGGGCGCGGGGCAGGATGACCGGATGGTCCGCCTGCGCCGTGTCTCGGTCTCCTCGCCCGGGTACGGCCGACGCCGCCACGGGAAGGGCTTCTCGTACCTCGACGTCGACGGCTCCCGGCTGACCGACCGGGACGAGGTCGCGCGCTGCATGCGCCTGGTCGTCCCGCCCGCGTGGACCGACGTCTGGATCTGCCGCTACGCGAACGGGCACGTCCAGGCGTTCGGGTACGACGACGCGGGGCGTGGCCAGTACCTGTACCACGACCAGTGGCGCGAGCGCAGGGCCCGCCGCAAGTTCGACCACGTCCTCGCGGTGGGCGCCCGGCTTCCTGCCGCACGCCGGCGGGTCGCCAAGGACCTTGCGCTCGACGGGATGCCGCGGGACAAGGTCCTCGCGCTCGCGTTCCGGCTCCTGGACCTCGCGTACTTCCGGGCCGGCAGCGAGGCGTACGCGAAGCAGAACGGCAGCTACGGGCTCGCGACGCTGCGCACCGAGCACGTGCGCGTGCGGCGCGACGGCTCGGTCCACTTCCGCTACCCCGCGAAGTCGGGCCAGGTGCGCGACGTCGTCGTCGAGGACGAGCGCGTCCGCGAGGTCGTCACGACGCTCGTGCGGCGCCGCGGGGCCGACGAGCTGCTCGCCTGGCGCGAGGAGACGCCCGACGGCGTGGTCTGGCACGACGTCACGAGCACCGACGTGACCGGGTACCTCAAGGACCGCCTGGGCGAGGACGCGACCGCGAAGGACTTCCGGACCTGGCACGCGAGCGTCCTCGCGGCCCGCGCCCTGGCAGCGGCAGGCGACCCGCCCCGCTCGGCCCGCGCTCGACGGGCCGTGGTCGCGAGCGTGGTCCGGGACGTCGCCGACGAGCTCGGCAACACCCCGGCCGTCGCGCGGTCGTCGTACGTCGACCCGCGCCTGATCGACCTCTGGGAGGCCGGGCGGACCATCGCGCCGCTCCTGGGCAAGCGCCGGAGCCAGGCCGCGGTGGAGCGTGCGGTGCTGGACCTGCTGGGCTGACCCGCGGGTCGCGAGTCCCCGGCACCGGGGACACCATGGGAGCACCATGACCTCACCAGACGACACCGCTCCCCCGCCGACCGCGACCGCCCCTGCCGACCTGCCGACCGAGGGCTCCGCGCCGGCCCTCCTGACCGTCGCCGTCACGGGCGTCACGGGGTACGTCGGTGGTCGCCTGGTCCCCGAGCTCCTGGATGCCGGGCACCACGTCCGGGCGCTCGCCCGGCGGCCCGAGCGGCTGTCCGGACGCGACTGGGCGCAGCACGTCGACCTCGTGCAGGCCGACGCGTCGGACCTCGACCAGATCCGCGACGCGCTCCGAGGGGCCGACGTCGCGTACTACCTCATCCACTCCCTCGGCACGGGCAGCTCGTTCGCGGCCCGCGACCGGCGCACCGCGCTGACCTTCGCGCAGGCCGCCCGCGAGGCGGGCGTGGGCCGGATCGTCTACCTGGGCGGCCTGTTCCCCGACGTCGACGACGCCGAGCTGTCCCCGCACCTGGCCTCGCGCAAGGAGGTCGGGGAGATCCTCCTCGCCTCCGGGGTCCCGACGACGGTGCTCCAGGCCGCGGTGATCCTCGGCTCGGGCTCGGCCTCGTTCGAGATGATGCGCTACCTGACCGAACGGCTGCCCGCGATGACGACGCCGCGCTGGGTCGACAACCGCATCCAGCCGATCGCGATCCGTGACGTGCTGCGCTACCTGGTCGGCAGCGCCACGATGCCCGCGGACGTCTCGCGTGCGTTCGACATCGGCGGTCCGGACGTCCTGACCTACCGGCAGATGATGCAGGGCTACGCCCAGGTCGCCGGGCTCCCCCGTCGACTGATCGTGAGCGTCCCGGTCCTGACCCCGCGGCTGTCGAGCCACTGGGTGGGCCTCGTGACCCCCGTCCCCGCGAGCATCGCGCGCCCGCTCGTCGAGTCGCTCGTCCACGAGGTCGTGTGCGACGAGCACGACATCGCGCGGTACGTCCCGGACCCTCCCGGCGGGCTGATCGGCTTCCGGCGCGCGGTCGAGCTCGCGCTCGAGCGCATCCACGACGGCGAGGTGACCACCCGCTGGTCGTCGGCCGCCGTCGAGGGCGCGCCGAGCGACCCGCTGCCCTCGGACCCCGACTGGGCGGGCGGCTCGCTCTACGTCGACGAGCGGCGCCGCGTGGTCGACGCCCCGCCCGACGTCCTCTGGAAGGTCGTCGAGTCGATCGGGGGGCAGGGCGGCTGGTACTCGTGGTCGCTCGCGTGGCGGGTCCGCGGGCTCATGGACCGGTTGTCCGGAGGGCCGGGCCTGCGCCGAGGGCGCCGGGACGAGAACACGCTCGTGGTCGACGACGTCCTGGACTTCTGGCGCGTCGAGGCGATCGAGCCGGGGCGCCGTCTGCTGCTGCGCGCCGAGATGCGGCTCCCCGGCCTGGCATGGCTCGAGCTGCGCGTGGACGAGGCGGCCGAGGAGGTCACGGGGCCCGACGACGTCGGCCCCGCCCCCGAGGACGCGTCCGGCCCGGGCCGGACGTACTTCGCGCAGCGCGCGCTCTTCCACCCGCACGGGCTCGCGGGCCAGGCCTACTGGTGGTCCGTCAAGCCGTTCCACGGCGTGGTGTTCGGAGGCATGCAGAAGAACATCGCCGAGGCCGCCGAACGGGCAGCCGCCGCGACGCGCACGGCCGACCGGGTCGTCACTCCTCCGCGGTGAGCATCCGGTCCACGAGCGCGAACGCGGTCTCGCTCACGACCATGCCCGCGAGGGTCACGTCCGTGAGGTCCGCATAGTCCTCGATGAGCTCGCGGATGTCCTCGTCGAGCACGCCAGGCCGGTGGACCGCTCCGCGCGCCGGGACGGCCCCCGAGACGAGGTCGAACGCGAGCGAGGCGATCGCGGCGAGCAGGGGGTCGTCCGAGGCGATGAGCCGGGCGATCGCGGCCCGTCCGGCGAACGAGGTCGCCTCGCCCGTGACGGCCTGGACCGCGAGCAGCGCGACCTGCAGCGTGCGCGGCCCGCCGAGGAACGCGGCGTCCAGGCCGGGCAGCAGCTCCTGCGCGGCGAGCAGGACCTCGAGCTGGAGGTCGACCTGTTCGGCGGGCTCGCCGGGCAGGTGCGCGGCCCCCATGGTCAGCAGCAGGAGCGCGACGCCGCTGCGGACCTCCTCGGCCAGCCCCTCGTCGCGCACGACCGCGGCGAGAACACGCAGCGCGGGCAGCGACGCCTCGTAGAGCGCACCGTCGTGGTTGACGACCTGCCACAGCAGGTCGAGCGCCTCGTCGCGCTCGGGTCCCTCGGGCCCGACGACGGCGCGCACCAGGGCAGGGAACGCGTCGGCCGGGCCGAACGCCCCCTGGAGCCCCGGCCAGTCCACGGCGCCGAGCTCCGCCTCGACCTCGGAGACGGGAGGAATCACCCGCTGGTCGGCAGGCACTGCGGGCGCGGCGATCTCGGGTTCGACGGTCTCGCGTTCGGCGGTGACGGCCTCGGCCTCGCCGACGACCTCTACGGTGTCCACGCGCGCATCATGACATCTACCGGGGACATCCGTCACCGTCGGGTTCGTCACCACCCCTCTCAGCATCTCGTCAACGTCCCCTGCGCCGGAACTCCAGCGGGTCCTCGACGAACGGCTGCCAGGCCGCGCGCTCGGCGTCGGTGATGCGCCGCGGGGCCCCCGTCGACGCGTCGACGACCACGATCGTCGTCGCGGCCTTGGCGTAGGGGCGGCTCCCGATCGAGGGCCCTGTGCGCCCCGAGGGCTCGGGCCACTCGGTGTGCACCTCGTAGCAGACCTCGAGGCTCGCCCCGCCCAGGTGCCCGAGCCACATCTCGACGCGCACGGGGCTGCGCGTGAAGCCCAGCGGCCGCAGGTACTCGATCTCCTGGCGGGCGACGAGCGTGTGCGAGGTCGCGTGCGGGCCCGTGTCGAGCACGGCCGTGGGCCAGCTCTCCTCGACCGTGGCCTCGGGATGACGCCAGAAGGCCGTGATGCGGGCGTCCTCGAGGAGCCGGAGCATCTCGACGTTGTTGACGTGCTGGTAGGCGTCGAGGTCGGACCAACGCAGGGCGACGGGGACGTGCAGGCGGGTCATGGAAGTCCTTTCTTCGATTCCGCAGGGCCTCGCACCACGTCGCGGCCGATGGCTCGGGACGTGGGGGCACCCGGGCCACCCTACGCCCGCCTCACCCCGCCGCGATATGGGCAGCCACGCGGCACGTGGTCAGGGCCGAGAGCTCCTCGGCCACGGGCAGGCGCACCTGGCCGTCCGCGACCCGTCCGATGCTCTCCCGCAGCCTGCGCCGGGCGCGCGCGGCCCGCCGTCGGGCACCCAGCTCCCCCGCCAGGCGCGAGACGAGCGCCACGACCAGACCGACCAGCGCCCCGCCCACGACCATGAGCGTGGGCCACGGGAAGCCGCGCCAGGTCGGCGTCTCGGGGGCAGGCAGCTGGAGGTACGCCAGGACCGCGAGCACACCGAGCCACACCAGCCCCGCCACCAGCACGCCCAGCACGACCCACTGGACGAAGCTCACCACGCCCCACCAGAGGGGGCGCCGCGTGGCCTCGAGCTCGGTGCCGGCCACGGCGAGGTCGAGCGCGTCGTCCAGACCGTCGGTGCCCGCCGTGACCCGGGCCCGCGCGGCGAGCACCCAGTCCTCGGGGGCGCCCGTCGTCATGGTGCCGACGTACTCGCGGACCGCGACGTGGGCGCGGGCAGCGAGCGTGGGCGAGGCGGGCGGGAGCGAGGTGCGCGCGAGCTCGGGCCGGTCCGTGCCGCGCGTCAGGCCGAGCCTGCGCAGCGGGTCCACGCGCAGCCGCCCGATCCAGCGCGTGGGGGGCCAGCCGGTCGCGGCCCGGGCGCGCCGGTTCGCCGACCCCCGCACGGCGTCCACGACCGTGGGCACCCCGGCCGCGGCCTCGAGCGCGTCGACGAGCCGCTCGCGCGCGGCCTTCTGCGAACGGTCGGGGACCTTGTCGCCGCACGCGTCCGCGATCCGTGCCGCGACCGTGCGCAGGTCCGCGACCATGCGTGCGACGGCCGCCTCGCGCCGCGCCGCAGCCTGGTCCAGGAGGGCGTCGAGCTCGTCGATCCCCTGGCCCGTGGTCGCCGAGACGCCCAGCACGCGGGCCGCCGCGAGCCCGTCCTCGGCCACGAGGCGGCGCAGGTCCGCGAGGCACGCGGTCGCCTCCTCGGGGGTCAGCCGGTCGATCTGGTTGAGCACGACCACGACGACGTCGCCGTGCCCCGCGAGCGGGCGCAGGTAGCGCTCGTGCAGCGCCGCGTCGGCGTACTTCTGCGGGTCCACGACCCACACCAGCAGGTCGACCCGCTCGACGAGCCGCTCGGCGATCGCCCGGTGCTCGGTCTCGACCGAGTCGTGGTCGGGCAGGTCGAGCAGCACGAGGCCCCGGGTGGCCACGGTCGCACGGTCGGCGGCGTGGTGCCGGTCCCCGACCTCGAGCCAGCTCAGGAGCGGGTCCGCGCCCGGGCCCCAGACGACCGCCATGGGGCGCGACGTCGTCGGGCGCGTGATGCCCGGGCGCGCGAGCGGCGCCCGGGCGATCGCGTTGAACAGCGACGACTTGCCCGACCCGGTCGAGCCCGCGAGCGCCACGACCGTGTGCTCGGCCGACAGCGCGCTGCGCCTGGCCGTGCGCTCCAGGACCGCCCGGGCGTCGTCGAGGAGCGGGGCGGGCAGGCGGCCCTCGCCCGCGGAGACCGCGGTCTCGAGCGCGGCGACCCGGTCGGCGAGGTCGAGGCGGGCCATCAGCGCCCGTCCCCGGGCTCGTCGGTCGAGGGCTCCTCGGTCGTGTCGGCCGGGCGCGCGCCGAACAGGCGTCGCCAGAAGCCGGGGCGCTCGGTGCCCGGCGCCTCGTCCGCGGGGGCGTCGGGGGTCTGCGGGTCGCGCGCGTGCGCCCCGCGCAGGGCCCCGGCCTGCCCGACGACGGAGCCGGGGTCCTGCGCGCCGTTCACGTCCGCGGCACGGGCCTTCTGCTCGCGCCGCGCGGCCCGGCGCACCTCCTCGGCCGCGGCTCGCAGCGGGGTACCGGTCGCGTCCCCCGTGCCGAGCGCGTCGAGCTGGGACGTGAAGCGTCGGGCCTCGCCGTCGAGCACGGCCCCGACGCGGGCCGAGAGACGGTCCTGGGCCGTGCGCGTGAGCCGGCGCACGGCGTCGTCGCCGAACACGGCCTCGAGGAGCTTCTGGGCGAGCACCGCCGTGCCCCCCGCGATGCCGAGCTCGGCCCCGGTGATCCCGCCCGTCGACGCGAAGACCAGGACCATGAGCGAGACGCCCAGCCCGTTGAGCCCGAACGACAGGGCGCGGGCCGTGCCCCGCTTGGCCGCGGCCTGCTCGCTCACGAGCGCGAGGACGTCCGCCTGCCAGCCCCGGATCTCCTCGGCGACCCGCGTGCGCAGCGTGCCCGACGCGCGGGACAGGTCCAGCCCGTCGAGCAGCGCGGCCCCCGAGGGGTCGGCACGCCATGCGCGGTAGCTGCGCTCGGCGGCCTCCTCGGCAGCGTCGAGCACGACCGACTCCAGCCCGTGCGTGATGGCCTCCTCGACCTCGGGGACCTTACGTCCCTTGCCGCGGAAGAAGCCGCTGACCGCGTCACGGACCGAGCCGACCTTCTGCTCGACGGCGCGGAAGAACTCGCCCGTCCCGACGAAGTCCTGCCAGCGAGAGAGCACCTCGCCGCGCAGCATGGTGCCGTCGCTCGTCGCGGCGAGGATCGTCCGACGTGCGTCCTCGTACGCAGCGCCGACAGCCGCGCGCAGGTGTCCGTCGGCCTCGTGCTGCGCGTCGACCGCGCCCGCGAGGTCGGTCGCGCGGCGCACCAGGTCGTCGACCACGCCGTCGCGCGTCGCGTCGATCACGGCCGAGCGCGCGCCCGCGTCGCCACCGAGGGCCGTGAGCCAGCGCGAGATCTCCCCCACCGCGGTCTCGGGGAGGAGCCCGTCGACGAGCTGCGCCTCGGGCACCAGGAAGATCGGCGCGTGCCCGAGGCCGTTCTCGGAGGCCAGGCGGTGCAGGTCCGCGCCCACGGCCTCGGCGCCGGGGTCGACCCGGTCGAGCACGAGGGCCACCTGGGCGCGGCGGCGGGCGGCCTCGTGGAGCAGGTCCCACGGCACGGCGTCGGCGTAGCGCGCGGCCGTCGTGACGAAGAGCCAGAGGTCCGCAGCACCGAGGAGCTGTGCCGCGAGCTCGCGGTTCTCGACCACGACCGAGTCGACGTCCGGTGCATCGAGGAGCGCGAGGCCCTGCGGCAGGACCTCGGACGCGACCAGGCGCACCGCGCGGTGCGACGACGCGCCGTCGGTGTGGTCGACCGCACCGGTCACGCGGGCGAGCCCGGGCAGGATGCGGTCGGTGCTGAACCAGCGCCCGTCCAGGGGATGGTGCACCAGCACGGGCGAGCGCGTCGTGGGACGCAGCACCCCGGGCGTCGTGACCTTCTCCCCCAGGACCGAGTTCACGAGCGTGGACTTGCCCGCTCCCGTCGAGCCGCCCACGACCACGAGCAGCGGGGCGCTGCGGGCTCGCAGGCGCGGCAGCAGGTAGTCGTCGAGCTGGTCGACCGCGAGCGCGAGGGTCCGACGGTCCTCCTCGACCCCGGGCGTCGTCAGCGGCAGGCGCTGCGCGGTGAGCTCGCCGCGCAGGACGTCGAGGGCCGCGACGAGCTCGTCCGTGCCGGCCTGCGGAGCGCGCACGAGCGACCGCTCGACCACCGGGTCTGCGTCGGCGACGTGCCGACCGTGACCGCTCTCGTCGAGCGAGGGGCCGGGCGCCGGGGCGCCGAGGTCCTGACCGGTTCCGCCGGGACCCGCGCCGGTGCCGGGCGCGCCCGGCCCGTCGCCGCTCGTGCGCGCGGCACCGCCGTCGGGGTCACCGCCGACGGTCCGGCCTGCGTCGTCGCTCGGGATGGTCATGGGCCTCAGTCTGCCGGACCCGGCAGCCGAGCGACCGGTGAGCGCGCCGCGGGCGCCGGGTGACGTCGGGCCGGAGCGCGTGGGGCCGGACGGGACAGGCTTGATCGGCCGGGCAGGGAGGAGCGCCGAGGGCGGCCGGTCCAGCCCGCGGGGCGGCACGGTCCACGCGAGAGGGCCCCGACGAATCCTCGTCGGGGCCCTCTCCGCCGCCGGCAGGGCGGCACGCGTCAGCGACGGGTCAGTCGCGCGTCAGCTTGCGGTACGTGACGCGGTGCGGGCGCGCGGCGTCCGCACCGAGGCGGCTGATCTTGTTCTCCTCGTACGAGGCGAAGTTGCCCTCGAACCAGTACCAGTTCGCCGGGTCCTCCTCGGTGCCCTCGTACGCGAGGATGTGCGTCGCGACGCGGTCGAGGAACCACCGGTCGTGCGAGACCACGACGGCGCAGCCGGGGAACTCGAGCAGGGCGTTCTCGAGCGAGCCGAGGGTCTCGACGTCCAGGTCGTTGGTGGGCTCGTCGAGCAGCAGGAGGTTTCCACCCTGCTTGAGGGTCAGCGCGAGGTTCAGACGGTTGCGCTCACCACCCGAGAGCACGCCGGCCGGCTTCTGCTGGTCCGGCCCCTTGAAGCCGAACGCCGCCACGTATGCCCGGGAGGGCATCTCGACGTTGCCGACCTTGATGAAGTCGAGCCCGTCCGAGACGACCTCGAACAGCGTCTTCTTGGGGTCGATCCCGCCACGCGACTGGTCGACGTAGGAGATCGACACGGTCTCGCCGACCTTGAGGTCGCCGCCGTCGAGGGGCTCGAGGCCCACGATCGTCTTGAACAGCGTCGTCTTGCCGACACCGTTCGGACCGATCACGCCGACGATGCCGTTGCGCGGCAGCGTGAAGCTGAGCCCGTCGATGAGCTTGCGCCCGTCGAAGCCCTTCTGCAGGTTCGAGGCCTCCAGGACGACCGACCCCAGGCGCGGGCCCGGCGGGATCTGGATCTCCTCGAAGTCCAGCTTCCTGGTGCGGTCCGCCTCGGCAGCCATCTCCTCGTAGCGCGCCAGACGCGCCTTCGACTTGGTCTGGCGGCCCTTCGCGTTGGAGCGGACCCACTCGAGCTCGTCCTTCAGACGCTTCGCGAGCTTCTGGTCCTTCTTGCCCTGGATCGCCAGGCGCTCCTGCTTCTTCTCCAGGTACGTGGAGTAGTTGCCCTCGTAGGGGTACAGGCGCCCGCGGTCGACCTCGCAGATCCACTCCGCGACGTGGTCGAGGAAGTAGCGGTCGTGGGTCACGGCGAGGATCGCGCCGGGGTACGACGCGAGGTGCTGCTCGAGCCACAGGACCGACTCGGCGTCCAGGTGGTTGGTGGGCTCGTCGAGGAGCAGCAGGTCGGGCTTCTCGAGGAGGAGCTTGCACAGGGCGACACGGCGACGCTCACCACCCGAGAGCACCGACACGTCGGCGTCCGGCGGCGGGCAGCGCAGCGCGTCCATGGCCTGCTCGAGCTGCGAGTCGAGGTCCCACGCGTCGGCTGCGTCGATGGCCTCCTGGAGGGTGCCCATCTCGGCGAGCAGCGCGTCGAAGTCGGCGTCCGGCTCTGCCATGAGCGCCGAGATCTCGTTGAAGCGGTCGAGCTTGCCCTTGATCTCGGCCACGCCCTCCTCGACGTTGCCGAGGACCGTCTTCTCCTCGTTCAGCGGCGGCTCCTGCAGCAGGATGCCGACCGAGTACCCGGGCGAGAGCCGGGCGTCGCCGTTCGAGGGTTGCTCCAGCCCGGCCATGATCTTCAGGATCGTGGACTTACCGGCACCGTTGGGGCCGACCACACCGATCTTGGCACCGGGAAGGAAGTTCAGGGTGACGTCGTCGAGGATGACCTTGTCACCGTGCGCCTTGCGCGCCTTGTACATGGAGTAGATGAACTCAGCCACTGGCTCTGTTCCACCGTTCGATCGCTCGCGGGATGCTGTGCGCCCGCCCCGGACCCGGGGTGCCCCAGGTGGGGCGGGCGTCTTCGACCCCTCAGCCTACGCGGTCGGGGTTCAGCGCGTCGCCAGGAGCTCGCGGGTCACGCCATCCTGGTCGACGTCGCCGTCCTCGTCGTCCGCGTGACCGTCGTCCGCGGCGAGCAGCCCGAGCGCGTCGTCGACCAGGCCGTGCTCGGCGTCGTCGTCCTCGGTGACGGGCTCCCCCAGCGCGCCCAGGTCCCACTCCGTGTCGCCGCCCGCGACGGCGAGGAGGCCCAAGGTGTTCTCGCTGCCGGCCCCCGGCTCGGGGGCGGCAGCCGCCTGGCCGTGCGCGGCGCCGTCGGGCGTGGTGGGGCGGTGGACCGTGGGCGAGAAGCGCGCCTGTCCCCGCGTGAGGTCCGGGCCCAGGGCGCTCGCCTCGATCACGAGGTTGGTGCGAGGCCCCTCGGGGCTGGTCCACTCGTCGACAGCGAGACGCCCCGTGACGACGACCGCGTCGCCCTTGCGCAGCGAGGCCACGACGTTCTGGGCCATGCCCCTCCACGCCTTGACGGTGAACCAGATGGTCCGTCCGTCGACCCACTCGCCGCGCGTGCGGTCGAGGTAGCGCGTGGTGCTCGCGATGCGGAAGCTCGTGAAGTCGTTGCCGGTCGGGGACGCGAACAGCTTGGGGCTCGTGCCCATGAAGCCTGCCAGCGTGACCGTGACGTCGTTGCCCATCGTTCCTCCTGGGTGCGGGGCCGGCCTGGTGCCGACCGCGACCTCAGGCTGACGGTTCGCGCGCAGCGGTGTCCGGGGACGTCGAGCCGTCTGTGGACGGAGCGACCAGATCGTGGGCTGTGGGCAAGCTCAACGCCCCGGTGAGCGGTGCGGTCCTGCCCGTGTCGCGTGCGGACTGGGCGAGCTCGCGCACGCGCCGGTGCTCGTCGAGCAGCTTCTGCGTGGGCTTGCCCATGGTCTCCTGGACCACTCGCTCGACCGCTCCGCGGCCCGAGGCCAGCACGGTCGCCTCGCGCCGACGGGCCAGGGTCCGACGGATCTGGATCCCCGCGAGGAAGAAGCCGAGCGCCACCAGGACCGCCGCGCCCGCCACGATCGCGGACGCAGCGACGATCGTCCGGTCGAGGTCCAGCACGCCCGACGAGCTGAGGATCGCGAGCGCCCCCGTGACGACGGCCACGCCGATGGCCACGAGCGCGGTCGTGCGCGTGGCACGGGCCGAGGACGGCCCGCGCGTGTCGAGCGAGACCTTGGACAGCGCCCGCTGGGTGTCCTCGACCAGGCGGTCCGCCGGGGCGACGGCCTCGTCGAGCGCCTGCTTCCAGCCCGGGCGCAAGGACTTGCCGGCGCGCGCGAGCCACCGGCTGCGCGAGAGCGCGACCGCGTCGGTCTGCGGCGGCGCGAACTCGGGGCGGCCGTACCCGTTGCGTACGGCCGCGGCGACCTGACCTGCCACGGCCGAGAGCCCGGTCGCCTCGCCGATCGCGGAGACCTCCTCGTCGACCGCGGTGCTCATGGTCCACGGCACCTCGCCCGGGGTCTGCTCGAGCAGCAGAGCCCCCGCGCGGTCGAGCTCGCCCGCGACCCGGCTCGCGGCCACGCTGCGTCGGGCCACGGCCTGCTGCAGCAGCTCACGCACCTGGCCGAGCCCCTCGCCCGTGCGGGCCGAGACCATGGTCACGTACACCCCGGACAGCCCGTCCTCCTCGAGGAGGCGACCCATGTCCGCGACGAGGTTGCCGCGCTGGGTGGTCGGGACGGTGTCGATCTGGTTGAGCGCCACGACCATCGACGCCTCGAGCCCGACCGACTTCTGCAGGTAGCCCGAGTGCAGCGCGTCGTCGGCGTACTTCTGGGGGTCCACGACCCACACGAGCAGGTCCACGAGCGGCAGGACGCGGTCGACGACCGCCTGGTGCGCGGGCTCGATCGAGTCGTGGTCCGGCAGGTCGAGCAGGACCAGCCCGTCGAGGCCCTCCTCGGCGTCCCCGTCGAGCTCGCTGCCCCGCGTGATGCGCCGCTCCGGGTCGACCTCGAGCCAGTCCAGGAGCGCCGTGGCCTGGTCGCTCCACGAGCACGCCGTGATGCGGGCCGTCGTGGGGCGCTTGGCACCGACGTCGGCGAAGTTCAGGCGCGAGATGCGGTTGAACAGGCTCGACTTGCCCGAGCCCGTGCCGCCCGCGAGCGCCACGACCGTGTGGTCGACGCCCAGGGCGAGGCGCTCGCGCACCCCGCCGATCGCGGTCCGGATGCGGTCCGCGACCTCGGGGTCGAGCCGGTCGCCCGCGAGGTCGAGGGCCTTGCCGAGGTCGTCCGCGCGGGACCTGAGCTGAGAGTCGTGGGACGTCATGAGAGCCTCCTGAGCTCAGCGAGGCGCAGGCGCAGCCCGACGGCGGCATCCGGCGCGAGGGCGGGGATGTCGAGGCGTTCCAGCAGGTCGACGGGTTCGCGGGCCACCATCGCGGCGGCGCGGTCGGCGAGGTCCGAGGCCAGGGTCTGCGCCGAGGCGACCCCCGGCTCGCCGAGCAGGGCCTGCACGAGGCGCGTGGCGTCGTCGACCCCTGCGGCGGACGTGAGGAGCAGCGCGACGAGCCCCGTGGGCCCGAGCGCCTTGACCGCGGCCTCTGCCCTGCGGTTCTCGGCGCTGTCCTGCGGGGTGACGCCCGGCTCGTCGATGCCGCGCAGGGCCTCGACCGCACGCTCGGCGACCGAGACCCACTCGTGGACCTGGGTTGCGGCGGCCTTCTCGCGCGCCGCCTCACGGGCCGGGTCGCCGTGCTCGGGCGCGAACGCAGGACCCCCGGGAGGCGCGTCCGGGCCGGTGAGCGCAGCGCGCAACGCGTCGTCGGCGCTCGAGCCGGCAGCGACCAGCGTGCGCGTCGCCGCGGCGCGGACCTCGTCGAGGAGCGGTTCGAGCGCTGCCTCACGTGCACGCCCGCGGCGCTTGGTCGAGCGCGCCAGCCCGTGGCGCACCTTGAGACGGTCGATCTTCTCGGCGCTCGCGAGCTGGGCCCAGCGCGAGGCGACCGAGCCCTCCGCGACGACGCCCGCGGCGACGGACGCTCGGGCCGAGGCCTCGGCGTCGGGCAGGGCCTTCTCGATCGTGCCGCGCAGCACCTCCGCGGCCTCGACCTGCTGCTGGACCGCGTCCGCGATGCCCGTGACCCACGCCGGGAGCGCGGCGAGCGATCCCTTGAGCGTGCGCACGATCACGGCGCGCGACCTGTCCGGCCCCGCGAGCATGGTCAGCCACCGGGCGATGGGGGTCACGGTCGCGCGGTCGAGCATGCCCTCGTGCGGCCCGACGTCGGGGATCACGAAGAGCGGCACACCTTCCATGCCGTGCTCGCGCAGGCGGGCCAGGAGGTCGCCGCGGATGGTCGTGAGGTTGTGCTGCGGGACGCGGTTGAGGACCATCGCGACGCTCGCGCCACGCTCCATGGCCTGTCCGAGCGCGACCCAGGGCAGGGCGTCGCCGTAGCGCGCCGCCGTGGTCACGAAGAGCCACAGGTCTGCGGCCTCGAGGAGCTGGGCTGCGGTCGAGCGGTTCTCCGCGAGGAGCGAGTCGAGGTCCGGGGCGTCCAGGAGCGCGGTGCCGCGCGGGACGCCGTCGTGCTCGACGACGCGCGACATCGCGGTCGTGGGGCTGTGGACCAGGACGTCGACGTCGAGCGGGTTGTAGGCGAACACCGGCTCGCGCGTCGTGGGGCGCAGCACGCCCGCCTGCGAGACCTCCTCGCCCAGCAACGAGTTGTACAGCGTCGACTTGCCCGCGCCCGTCGACCCGGCGATCACCACGACCGCCGGGGAGGACAGCTCCTTGAGGCGCGGGAGCAGGTGCTCGTCGAGCTGGTTCAGCAGGCGCCGGCGGGCGGCCTCCGCCTCCTCGACCCCGTCGAGGACCAGCGGAAGCTCGACCTCGGCCACGTCGCGGCGCAGGTCACGGCCCACGTCGAAGACCGTCGTCCCGATCTCCTCAGGGGTGTTGCCGGGCGTCCTGCCCGAGGCGGGGGTTGCCCGCGGGGCACGGTCGGCAGCATGTCGGGTCGTCACCCGTTCATCTTCTGTGGTTCCCGAGGCGATGCCAAACGCGCGCGCCGGTCGCGGGGCCGCGGACTGCCGAGGAGCCGGGTGAGGTGGGCGGGCGGGTCCGCGCGGGACCGTCCGCGACACGACCGTCTCGCGCGCGTGCGCGCAGGTCACGGCCGGATCCCACTACGATGGTCCCCGCGCCCCGATAGCTCAATGGATAGAGCAACGGCCTTCTAATCCGTAGGTTGCAGGTTCGAGTCCTGCTCGGGGCACCGCTACGCGTCCTTCAGGAGCATCCGCAGCGTGGCTCCGCTCGTGGCCACCCGGGCGTCCTGAAGGAGTTCCTCGGGAAGGTCCCGCAGCGCCTGCGCATCCGTCACGACGACGAGCCCGGCCAGCATGATCGTCAGCCCGCAAGCGCTCGCCACGTTCACAAGGAAGTCCCACGCGGCCTCGCCCCCCACATGGGTGAGCATGAAGCCGCTGCTCAGGTCACGAGCTCCGTACATCTCCGCCTGACCGTCGCGGAACGAGAGCTCGACGAATCCCGCCTCCAGCTCTCGTCGTGAGACCAACGGCCGACGAACCAACCGGGACCTCAGGGTCGTGCTTCTGCGGAGCCACCACAATTGTGGTGGCTCCGCAGAAACACCACCCGCCCCCGGAAGGCCCCCAGCCCCGGGCGCAACCCCCGAAGCACCCGGCCCCAGCCCCAGCCCCAGCCCCAGCCCCAGGCGAGACGCCCCTGCGGACGCGCGCTCCGCCGTCGGCTCACGCCGTACCGACCCTCACCGGCCGGTCGCACCGTCCGGCAGCACCCTCTCCAGGAACGCCGAGACGTCGGCGAGCTCCTCGGCACTGATCGAGTGCGGCAGCCCCGGGTACACGACCTCGGTCGCGTCAGTGAACTGCGGGAGCCAGGCCGGCGTCCGCGCCGTCGCGTCGGGCGAGATGACCTGGTCCGCGTCACCGTGCCCGAAGAACACGGGCGGCCGACTCGCCGCGAGCGCCTCGTCGCCGGGCAGCACCGCGTCGAGCACGAAGCCCGACAGCACGACGCCCGCCGCGAACCGCTCGGGCGCGGCCCGCAGGAGCTGGGTCACCATGAGCCCTCCCTGCGAGAACCCCACGGGCACGACGACGGTCCCCGGCTCGACGTTCACGTCGAGCCATGCGAGGACCGCGGCGGTCGAGTCGGCCACGACCTGCGGGTCGGGGCGCCCGGGCACCTCGATCGGTACCCACGAGAACCCGCCGTTGCCCGCTGCCAGGGGTGCCCGCAACGACGCCCAGTCCCACACCGGCGGCAGGTGCCCGGCGATCGCGGGCAGGTCGTGCTCGTGCGAGCCGAACCCGTGGAGCAGCAGCAGGAGGGGGCGTCCTGCGCGGTTGCTGCCGCGGACGTGGACCGTGATCTCAGCGCTCATGCCGAGAATCCTTCCATGGGGAGTTCTCACCCCCCTCAGGGCGTGAAAGAGTAAAGAACCGGCCACCCGTCGCAGATATACTCCCGGGACCGGTCGATGGACCGGCTTGCCCGGTTCGCCGGGTTCCAGGGGTGGGTCTCGCGCCGACCCCTGCTCCAGGATCGGCGACCGGTCAGCGCCCCGGCCGGCGACCGGCAGACACGAGCGAAGGATCACGATGACCGAGGCAGCACCGCTCCAGCCCCCCGCCGCGACCGAGCACCTCGTGCTCTCCGCGCCCGAGCCCGTGAAGCCCGTCGCGACCACGCAGGCTCCCGCGATGGCTCCGCGCGTCGACGAGGCAGCGATCCCCGGCCTGGACCAGAAGGTCACGTCCTACCTGGACGCGCTCATGGCCTCCGACGCCCGCTCTCCCGAGTTCGCCGCCAAGGCCAACGACGTGCGCACCATGGGCGACCAGGACATCCGCACCGCGGCCGACTCCTCGAACCGCCTGCTGGCCACGCCCGTGCGCGCCCTCAAGGAGGGTGGGCTGTCCGAGGGCTCCAAGGTGGGCAGCACGCTCCTCGAGCTGCGCCGCACGGTCGAGAACCTCGACCCGTCCGAGGCCAGCATGGGCCGCAAGATCCTCGGGTTCATCCCGTTCGGCGACAAGCTGACGGACTACTTCCGCCGCTACGAGTCGGCACAGGGCCACCTCAACGCGATCATCCGCGCGCTCTACGACGGCCAGGACGAGCTCCGCAAGGACAACGCGGCCCTCAACCTCGAGAAGCAGCACCTGTGGGACACCATGGCGCGCCTCAACCAGTACATCTACGTGGCCGAGCGCCTCGACGCGCAGCTGTCCGCCAAGACGGCCGAGCTCGACGCGACGGACCCGGAGAAGGCCAAGGCCCTGCGCGAGGACGTCCTGTTCTACGTCCGCCAGAAGCACCAGGACCTCCTGACCCAGCTCGCGGTGTCCATCCAGGGCTACCTCGCGATCGACATCGTCATCAAGAACAACGTCGAGCTCATCAAGGGCGTCGACCGCGCGACCACCACGACCGTCTCCGCGCTGCGCACGGCCGTCATCGTGGCCCAGGCGCTCGCCAACCAGAAGCTCGTCCTGGACCAGATCACGGCGCTCAACACCACGACGTCGAACATGATCGCCTCGACGTCCAAGATGCTCGCGGACCAGTCGGCGTCCATCCAGTCGCAGGCCGCGAGCGCGACCGTCGGGCTCCCCCAGCTCCAGGCCGCGTTCCAGAACATCTACGCGACCATGGACTCGATCTCGACGTTCAAGGTCCAGGCCCTGGACTCGATGGCGCAGACCATCGGTGTCCTGGAGACCGAGACGACCAAGGCCCGCGAGTACCTGGACCGCGTGGCCCAGGGCGACCAGACCGGTGCCGCCACGGGCGCGCTCGACCTCGGAAAGGTCTGATCCGGACACCATGGGCTGGTTCCAGAACCTGTTCGGCGGCGGGCGCAACCGCCCGCCGGAGATCCCTGCGCTGCCTCCGGCGCCCACGAGCGCGGACATCCTCGCCTCGGTCGACGCCGTCCAGGCGCAGATCGAGGGCAGGGTCCCGCCCGCGGTGACCGCACGCGTGAACCGCATCGCGAAGACGGTCGACGACATGGCGCCGCGCCTCGACCGCCTGGGCGGCGGCACGGCCCAGGCGCACACGGTCGTGGCGACCGCGACGAGCTACCTCCCGGAGGCCGTGGGCGGCTACCTGCGCCTGCCGCGCGACTTCGCGGACACGCGCGTCATCAACCGCGGCAAGACCTCGCTCATGATCCTGTGCGACCAGCTCGACCTGCTGGGCGTGACGCTCGACAAGATCTCCGACGCGGTCTCGCGCGCCGACGCCGTGGCGCTCGTGGCGCACGGGCAGTTCCTCGCGGAGAAGTTCCAGACGTCCTCGATCGCCCTGGCCCCCGAGGCCGGGCTCGGATCCGCCCAGCCGCAGGCGCCGGGCACCCCGGGCGGGCTGGAACGACCATGAGCGCCGCGCGCCAGGGGGCGCTCGCCCGCAGCATCACGGCACTGACCGAGGTGGGCCGCCAGGGGGGCCTCGTGCCCGACGACGTCACGCGCGAGGGCGAGCGTCTCGCCGCCGCGGTGGCCGAGTCGTCCACGGGCGCGGCCCCCGCGTGGCTCGAGGCCGTGGGCCGCGCCCCCGACGACTTCACCGCGTTCTTCGAGGCCGCCCAGCGCGGTCGCCGGTGGCGCTCGGCCCCGACCGACCAGCTCACGACGCTCGTGCTGGCCGGCTCGGAGCACGCGGCCGCCTACGCCGAGGCTCTCGCGACCGTGATCGACGCGGCCGGCGCCCTGGGCTCCCCCGGGCTCGCGGCGTCCGCCAACGCCGCGTCCACGACGGCCGTGCAGCGGGCCGCGGCCCAGCCGCACACCGCCGCGCCGCAGCCCGCAGGGCCGCACCCTGCGGTGCCGTCAGCGGCCGGCCCGCTCCACCCGCCGCACGGCGCGCCCACCCGCTTCCCCACGCCCGCGTTCGACCCGACCCTCCCGAGCGGCACGAACCCGTTCGACCTGGGCTCTCTCGTCGGCGCGGGCGGGCTGCGCCCCCCGGCGCAGGACGTCCTCCCGACGGTCGACGCGATCCTCGACGCCCTGGGTGCGCGCACCCCGGGCGCCCCGGACCCCGCGACGCACGCGGCGCCGTCGGGCACCCCGGGCAACCAGGCCTCAGGCGGCGCGCAGAACGCGACCACGGGCGACGCTCCCGCCGAGGAGGAGACCGAGGCCGAGCCGCCCCGGTCGCTCGAGGAGCTCTTGGCCGAGCTCGACGCGCTGATCGGGCTCGACCGGGTCAAGCACGAGATCCGACAGCAGACCGAGCTCCTGCGCATCGAGCAGCTCCGCACGGCCGCAGGCCTGACCCGGCCCACGCTCACGCGCCACCTCGTGTTCCTCGGCAACCCCGGCACGGGCAAGACGACCGTCGCGCGCCTGGTCGCCGGGATCTACCGCGCGCTCGGGCTGCTGAGCAAGGGGCACCTGGTCGAGGTCGACCGCTCCGAGCTCGTCGCGGGCTACCTGGGCCAGACGGCCGTCAAGACCTCGGAGGTCGTGGCGACCGCGATCGGCGGCGTGCTGTTCATCGACGAGGCGTACGGCCTCGCGGAGGACCAGTACGGCGCCGAGGCCATCAACACCCTCGTCAAGGACATGGAGGACCACCGCGACGACCTCGTGGTGATCGTCGCCGGGTACCCCGGCCCCATGGCCGGGTTCATCGCGACCAACCCCGGCCTCGAGTCACGCTTCTCGACGACCATCACGTTCGACGACTACTCGGACGCCGAGCTGCGCGGGATCTTCGAGCGCATGGCCACCTCGGCCGACTTCGAGCCGCTGCCCACGACCCTCGACCGGTTCGAGCAGATGGTCTCGCTCGTCCCGCGCACCGAGGGGTTCGGCAACGGCCGCCACGCGCGCAACGTCCTGGACGCGGCCATCGCCCGGCACGCGTGGCGCCTCAAGGACACGCCCGAGCCCACGCTCGACGAGCTGCGCCGGCTCCTGCCCGAGGACCTGCTCCCCGCGGACGAGGCCCCCGAGAGCATCCTGCAGACGACGCCCACCGAGGACGTGCCGCCCGCGGACGTGCTCGACGAGCCCACCGCGGCGGACGACGCCCTCGACCTCGCCGACGACCAGCCCGACGACGACCAGCCCACCGACGCGACCGTCTCCCCTCAGGAGGAGCCTGCATGAGCCAGACCCTGACGCCGCCGCCCGGGTCCGCCCCCGCGCCCGGTCGGGCCGTCCAGCCCGCCCACCCCGGCCAGCCGGGCGGGCAGACCGGGACAGCCTCCCTGACGCAGGCCCAGGAGCGTGCGGAACGCCGGGCCGGGGTCCGCAGCGCGCTGCGCCGCACCCCGGGCAAGCTGCGGATCGCCCTCGCGGTGTGCGTGCTCGCCTCGATCGTCTTCGGCGCGCTCGGCTTCCAGGCCGCGCGCGTCCAGGGGATCGCGCTCGAGGACGCGCGCTCGGACACGAGCCAGCTCGTGGGCATCCAGGACGTGCGCAACAACCTGGTCGTCGCGGACGCCTCGGCGACGAACGCGTTCCTGGTCGGCGGCCTCGAGCCCGCCGACCAGCGCGCGCGCTACGACGACGCGATCGCCAACGCCTCGATCCGGCTCGCCGAGCTCGCGGGCTCCAACAGCGCCGACGCGACCGAGCTGGGCGTGGTCGCCTCGCAGGTCACGGTCTACACGGGCCTGATCGAGCAGGCCCGTGCGAACAACCGGCAGGGCTTCCCGGTGGGCTCGGCCTACCTGGACCAGGCCTCGACCCTGCTGCGCGACGAGATCCTGCCGACGCTCACGACGCTCGTCGACGACAACGCCGAGCGCGTCGCGTCCGACCTGTCGATGGTGCGCAACGCGATGTGGATCCTCGCGGCGGGCCTGCTGTGCCTCGCGCTGCTGATCGTCACGCAGGTGTGGCTCGCCAAGCGCACGCACCGCGTCCTCAACGTGGGGCTCCTGGTCGCGAGCATCGTGCTCCTGGTCGTGGGTGTGGGCGGGGCCGTCCTGCTGAGCCAGACCAACAGCGCCGCCGCGGCGGTCCGCGACGGCCCCTACGCCGCGACGCTCGCGGCGTCGACCGCGTACTCCGAGGCCAACGACGCCAAGGCCATGGAGAGCTTCACGCTCATCAAGCGCGGGTCGGGCCAGACCTACGAGGAGTCGTTCGTCGAGCTGACCGCGGACGCCGCGCAGCGCCTCGACCAGGCAGCCGCCGACGGGAACCTCGACGGGACCTCCGCGGGGTACCTCGACGACTGGGTCGTCCAGCACCAGGCGATCCGAGCGCTCGACGACGCGGGGGACTGGGACGGAGCGGTCGCGCTCGCCACGAGCGCCGACGAGGGCGGCCCGAACGCCGCGTTCGCCGCGTTCTCGCAGACGGTCACGTCCGACATCGCCGAGAACATCAAGGCCACGCAGGCCGACCTCGCCTCGGCCGGCAACCGCTCGGCCCTCGCGGGCTGGCTCCTGCTGGCCGCGGGCCTCGCTGCGGCGGTCCTCGCCTGGCGCGGCCTGAACGTCCGACTGGAGGAGTACCGGTGATCACCTCGACCTTCCGCAAGAGCGGGCGCCTGGGCGCCCTGGTGGCGCTGGGGCTCTCGGGTGCCCTGGTCCTGGCCGGCTGCGCCACGCCCGACGCCGGACCGGCGGCGGGAGCACCGGTCACCTCGGTCGTGGGGACCTCGGGCAGCGCGGCCGCCGGCGCGGCCGGTTCCTCGGTCGCCGCCGCGGCGACGTGCGAGAACCCCGTCGCGTCCTACGCCCCCGACGGCCCCCTGCCCGGACCGGGCGCCCTGCCGGCGGGCAGCACCATGGCCGCGATCCGCGACCGCGGCTCGCTCATCGTGGGCGTCTCGGCCGACACGCTCCAGCTCGGCGCGCGCAACCCGCTCAGCGGGCAGATCGAGGGCTTCGACATCGACGTGCTGCACCAGGTGTCGAACGCGATCTTCGGCGACCCGGACCGGCTGCAGTTCCGTGTCATCACCTCGGGTCAGCGCCTCGAGGTCCTCGAGAACGGCGAGGTCGACGTGGTCGCCCGCGCCTTCACGATCAACTGCGAGCGCTGGGAGACCATCGCGTTCTCCTCGGAGTACTACCACGCGGGCCAGAAGGTCCTCGTGACGCGCGACTCCGAGGCGCAGGGCATCGCGGACCTCGCGGGCCAGCGGGTGTGCGCACCGGACGGCACCACGACGCTCGAGCGCCTCCAGGAGTACCCCGACATCACCGCGGTCCCCGCGACCACGCACACGGGCTGCCTCGCGCTGTTCCAGCAGGGCAAGGTCGACGCGATCACGGGCGACGACACGATCCTCGCGGGCTTCGCGGCCCAGGACCCGTACGCCAAGGTCGTGGGCCAGGCGATCTCCGACGAGCCCTACGGCCTGGGCATCCCGGCCCAGAACGTCGACATGGTCAAGTTCGTCAACGGCGTCCTGGAGCAGATGCGCACCGACGGCACGTGGACTGCGCTGTACGACGAGTGGCTCGGCGTGCTCGGCCCGGCCCCCGCGCCGCCCGTCGCCGTCTACGGCCGCACGCCGTGACCCCTGCCTCGTCCGCCACCCCTGCTGCCGGGCCGCCCGTCGCCCCCCGGACCCAGCAGGCTCCGAGCGCGCCCGGACGTCTCGGCGAGGCGATCCCCGCGGCGGAGCTGTACGACTACCTCTCGCGCCTCGAGGAGTGGCTGCGCGCCCGGCGGACCGAGCTCGACCGCCTGGACGCGGCCGCCCAGGCCGCCGCGTCGCCCGAGACGTACACGGCAGACATGCTGCTGGCCATGACGCTCTGGCAGGCGGCCCGTACGCGCGCCGACGAGATGGGCGTCGTGTGGGACTCGGGGCGCGCCGACGCGGTGGGTCGCGAGAAGATCTCCCAGCTCGTCTGGGGCCGGCTCAGCTCGCCCGACGGCTCGTCGCTCGTCTCGCTGGTCGAGGCCACGCGGCTGTGCGACGCGATCGTGTCCGCCCTGCGCACGCGGCTCTCGTTCGACCCGAACGCGGCCGACGAGGTCGCGCGCTTCCGCGGCCTGCGTGCCGAGCTGGCACGCTGCGACGAGCTCGCGGGCTCCGACACCACGGCTCGCGGGCGCGTCGAGAAGCTGCGCGAGCGGTGGACGAGGCTACGCGACAAGGCGTCGAACGGCGCCGACGTCACGGGCCCCCTCACCGAGCTCGAGGCCGAGGTCGCACGCACCGAGCGCGACCTCATCGTGGGCGCCTCCGAGCGCCGCGAGCTCGCCCGCGACCGCAAGCAGGCCGTCGAGCGCTACGCAGCCCTCGAGGCGCGCGAGCCCTCGCTGCGCGAGCTCGCAGCCCGGTGCCGGCGCGAGATCGCCGCTCCCCCGCGCCTCGCGGTGCCCGACGTCTCTCGGCTCGGCGAGGTCCCCGCGGACCGGGCCGGGCTCGACGGGTTCCTCACGCGCCTCGCGACCGTCGCGCGCGCCTTCGACACGGTCGAGGCTTCCTACTCCGCGCCGCTGCGCGAGCGCGCCGAGCTCCGCTACCGGCTCGACGCCTACCGGGTGCGGGCCGACACGAACGGGCGCAGCGTGTCCCCGACGGTCCGCTCGGGACTCGCCGAGGCCCGCGCGGCCGGCGAGGCCGTGCCGTGCGACGTCGTCCTCCTGCGCTTCCTCGTCGAGCAGTACCAGTTCCTGACCCGCGACCTGCCTGCTCACCTCTCGTCTCCCGCCCCTGGATCGTCGCCCGTCCCGGGCCAGGAAGGATCGTCCTGATGACCACATCGACCACGCAGGAGCCGTGCGCCCAGCCGGGCTGCGACGGCTTCATCGAGGACGGCTACTGCAACGTCTGCGGCTCCCCGGGCGGATCGTCCGCGTCGCCCGCGCCCTCCACGGGGGGTGCCACGGGCACGACGACGTCGCCCGGCGCGGCAGCGTCGCCGTCCGCCATGCTCGGCACGGGCATCGCCCAGGCCGCTCCCAACTACGCGGCCGGCCCCGGCCCCGAGGGCGAGGCCGTGTCCACGCGCACGGGCCGGACCAGCTCGACCCAGCTCGCGAGCGCTGCGCTCGGCTCGGCCCGTTCGGCCGTGACGGGGACCAAGTCCACGCGCCGGGTGGGCACGTCCTCGACCCGCCTGCGCGGCCACCGGCTCGGCGCGGGACTGACGACCGTCCCGAGCGCCCCGGTCCGCGACCCGCTCCAGGCCATCATGGCCGTGCCCGAGCTCGCCGAGTCCAAGCGCTTCTGCCCCACGTGCGGCGCCAAGGTGGGCCGCTCGCGCGACGGCGTACCGGGCCGCACCTCGGGCTTCTGCCCCCAGTGCCGCACCGCGTTCTCCTTCGACCCGCAGCTCTCGCCCGGCGACGTCGTCGGCGGGCAGTACGAGGTCGTGGGCTGCCTCGCGCACGGCGGACTGGGCTGGATCTACCTCGCGCGCGACCAGAACGTCTCGGGCCGCTGGGTCGTGCTCAAAGGCCTGCTCAACTCGGGGGACCCCGACGCGTTCGCGGCCGCGATCTCCGAGCGCCAGTTCCTGGCGGAGGTCGAGCACCCGCTCATCGTCGAGATCTACAACTTCGTCATGCACGACGGCGCGGGCTACACCGTCATGGAGTACGTGGGCGGCAAGTCGCTCAAGGAGATCCTCAAGGACCGCCGCGACGAGAACAACGGCGTGGTGGACCCGCTGCCCGTGGACCAGGCGCTCGCGTTCGTGCTCGAGATCCTGCCCGCGTTCGCCTACCTGCACGACCTGGGCCTGATCTTCTGCGACTTCAAGCCCGACAACATGATCCAGCAGGGCGACGGGGTCAAGCTCATCGACCTGGGCGGCGTGCGACGCCTCGACGACATGACGTCGGCGATCTTCGGGACCGTGGGCTACCAGGCCCCCGAGGTCGCGGAGGTCGGGACCTCGGTCGCGTCCGACATCTACACGATCGGGCGCTCGCTCGCCACGCTCGTGCTCGACTTCCGCGGCAACCAGACGACGTACGTCGCCTCCCTGCCGCCCGTCGCCGAGACACCCGTCTTCCAGAAGTACGACTCGTTCTACCGGCTGCTCGCCAAGGCCTGCGCGCTCGACCCGTCCGACCGCTTCGCCACGATCGACGAGATGCGCGCCCAGCTCATCGGGGTCCTGCGCGAGGTCGTCGCGACCGACCGCGGACCGGGCAGCGGGGCGCTCCACTCGGCCGCGTCGATGCTCTTCGAGGCCCCCGTGTCCGACGACGCCGACGCGCCCCTGACCTGGGACGCGCTGCCCGCGCTCAAGGTCGACGAGTCCGACCCCATGTCCAGCTGGCTCGCGGGCGTCAACATCGCCGACCCGGCTGCCCGCATGGCCGCGCTCGCCGCCGCCCCCGAGGGCACGGTCGAGGTCCGCCTCGCCTACGCCCGGGCCGCGATCGAGCACCGCCGCTTCGCCGAGGTCGACAAGACCATCGCCTCGATCCTCACCGACGACCCGTGGGAGTGGCGCGCGGCGTGGATCGGCGGGCTGGCAGAGCTCGCGCGCGGCGAGGCCGCAGCGGCCCGCGCCTCGTTCAACGCCGTCTACGGCCAGGTGCCCGGCGAACTCGCGCCCAAGCTCGCGCTCGCCGTCTCGTGCGAGGTCAGCGGCGAGCCGGACATCGCCGAGTCGCTCTACGTGATCTGCGCCCGCTCGGACGCCAACTACACGGCCCCCGCGGCGTTCGGGCTCGCCCGCATCCGCCAGGCCCGCGGCGACCTCGACGGCGCGCTGCACGCCCTGGACCTGGTCACCCCGACCCGCAGCTCCTACACCGACGCCCGCATGCGCCGCGCACGCCTGCTCGCGGGCTCGGGCCGCGGGCTCCCGGCCCTGGCCGAGGCACTCGCGAGCGTCGAGTCGGTCGCGATCCCCCCGCGCGAGCGGGTCTCGCTCTCGATCGACGTGCTCCGCTCGGCGCTCGAGGAGGTCACGGCCGCGCCCACCAAGCAGGTCGGCACCGTGCGCATCGGCGGGGTCGAGCCCAAGGAGCCGCCGCTGCGCGACGCTCTCGAGGGGGCCTACCGCGAGATGGCGACCCTGACCGAGGACAAGATCGCGCGCATCGACCTGGTCGACCAGGCCAACGCCGTGCGCCGCTGGACCACGACGTGAGCGCGGAGGACACGCCGACCGGCGTGCTCGCACCGTGCTCCACGTGCGGTGAGCTCCCCGCTCCCGGGGCGAGGTTCTGCGAGAACTGCGGCTCCGACGTCGGGCCCGCGACGGTCGCTGCGGGCGGACCGCCCGTGCTGGCGCGCCCTCCGGTGCCGGCGCTGCCCGAGCCCCCCGCCGACCTCAAGCCGACCGATCCCCCGGGCGACCCCGCGGCCGACCCGGTGCCTCCGCCGCCCGTCGCCACGCACCGCCCCTGCACGAGCTGCGGCGGGACCGTCGCGGACGACGGCTACTGCGAGCAGTGCGGCGAGAAGGCCCAGGTCGAGCGCGACCACTGGGCCGAGCGGCCCGCACCGTGGGTCGCGGGCGTGTGCGACCGCGGCATCCGCCACGCGCGCAACGAGGACGCCATGGCGCTCGCCGCGTCGGGCGACCCGGCCACGGCCGGGCGCTTCGCAGCGCTCGTGGTGTGCGACGGGGTCTCGGCCGCGCCCGACTCGGACGTCGCGAGCCTCGCGGCCGCGCGTGCCGCCCGGGACGTGCTCGCGTCCGGCGGGCCCGACGGCGCCACCCCCGTCACGGGGGACGTCACCGAGCGCATCCAGGCCTGGCAGGCCCTCATGGTCGCGGCCTCGACGACCGCGAACGACGCCGTGCTGGTCGCGGTGGGTGACAAGGCCGAGCGGGCCGAGCCGCCGTCGTGCACGTTCGTCGCGGCCGTCGTGGACGGCCCGCTGATCGTCGCGGGATGGGTCGGCGACTCGCGCGCCTACTGGATCCCCGACGCCGGCACGGCCCGCCAGCTCAGCGTCGACGACTCGTGGGCGCACGAGCTGATGGCCATGGGCACCCCGCGCCACGTGGCCGAGAACTCGCCCCAGGCGCACGCGATCACGCGCTGGCTCGGGCCCGACTCGACCGACCCGGCCGCGCGGTGCGCCCCGACGGTCCCGGACTCGTCGGGCTGGCTGCTGGTCTGCTCGGACGGCCTGTGGAACTACTGCTCGGCGGCCGACGACCTCGCGGACCTCGTGCGCTCGACCGAGGCCACGACGGGGCGCGAGCCCCGGGCGCTGGCTGCCGAGCTCGTGCGCTGGGCCAACGCCCAGGGCGGCCGCGACAACATCACGGCGACCCTCGCCCGGTTCGAGGCGCTCCCCGCCTCGGCCACCTCCGATAACCTGCACACAGACGCTGTCACGGGCGACGAGCCCGCGACGCGCGCCCTCTGATCCACGAAGGAGCCCAGAACCCATGGCCGAGTTCTCCGCCGAGGTCTTCCAGAACGAGTTCCTGTCCGAGGGCGCCACGGATGTGCACGCCATCGTGACGGTGACCGCCCGAGGGGCAGGTCAGGCAGGCGCCGCGACCTCCGGGGGCGGCGTCGCCGAGATCATCATGGTCGACACGTCCGGCTCGATGTCGGGGCGCAACATGGAGTCCGCCAAGTACGCGGCGCAGGTCGCGGTCGACCAGATCCTCGACGGGACCTGGTTCGCGATCGTCGGCGGCAGCCACGTCGCGCAGCGCGCGTTCCCCTACCCCAACGCGCGCGTCGCGATGGTCCAGATGGAGCCTGCGGCGCGCGAGGAGGCCAAGCGGGCCATCGCGATGATGAGCCCGTCGGGCGGCACCGCGATGAGCACGTGGCTCCAGCTCGCGGCCCAGCTCTTCGACACCGTGCCCCAGGCCGCCCAGCGCCACGCGATCCTGCTGACGGACGGCAAGAACGAGTCCGAGCCGCGCGAGAACCTCTCGCAGGTCGTGCGCAACGTGACCGGGAAGTTCCAGTGCGACGCGCGAGGCGTCGGGTCGCGCTGGCAGGTCGACGAGCTGCGCGAGATCTCGACGGCCCTGCTCGGGACGGTCGACCTGATCGCCGACCCGAGCGAGATCGCGGCCGACTTCTCGTCGCTCATCCAGAAGTCCATGTCGCGCGGTGTGGCCTCCGCGGACCTGCGCGTGTGGGCCCCGCAGGGCGCCCAGGTGCTGTTCGTCCGCCAGGTCGCCCCGACGGTCGAGGACCTCACGACGCGCCGCGCCGTGGTCAACCCGCTCACGGGCTCCTACCCCACGGGGTCGTGGGGCGACGAGACGCGCGACTACCACGTGGCCGTGCGCGTGGCCTCGAAGCCCGTGGGCTCCGAGCAGCTCGCGGCGCGCGTGCAGCTCGCCGTGAACGGCGAGGTGGTCTCGTCGGGTCTCGTCAAGGCCAAGTGGTCCGACGACGGCGCGCTCACCACGCGCATCAACCCCGAGGTCGCGCACTACACGGGTCAGGCCGAGCTCGCGTCCGCGATCCAGGAGGGCCTCGCGGCCAAGGCCGCGGGCGACGAGGCGACGGCCACGGTCAAGCTCGGCCGCGCGGTCCAGCTCGCGGCCGAGACGGGCAACGACGAGGCGACCTCGCGCCTGCGCAAGGTCGTGGAGATCGAGAGCGAGGAGCAGGGCACGGTGCGCCTCAAGCGCAACACCGACAAGCTCGACGAGATGGCCCTCGACACCGCCTCGACCAAGACCACGCGGGTCAAGCGATGAGCGCGATCTGCCCCAACGGGCACGCGTCCGAGTCGACCGACTACTGCGACGTGTGCGGCGAGCCCATGGCGGCTGCGTCGAGCGGCGCGTCGGGGGCCGTGTCCTCCGGCTCTGCGGGACCCGGCGCGACCGCCGCTGGTGCTGGTGAGGGTGCCGGAAGCGGCGAACCGATCACGTGCCCGCACTGCTCGTTCCCGGCCGCGGCCGGTGCGCTGTTCTGCGAGAACTGCGGCTACGACTTCACGACGGGTTCGCTGCCCGAGCCCGCCGAGGCACCGTCGGCGGCGATCCCGGTCCCGGCAGGTGCGCCTGCCGGGGCGTCCGGGCCGCTCGCTCCCCCGGCGTCGTCGCTCGACCTGGACCCGGTCGCTCCTCCCGCGGGGTCGCCCGCGGCCGCGCCGTCCGCCGACCCGTTGTCGGCCCCGGCAGCCCTGACGCCGCCCGGGGGCGATCCCGGGGCGGGTGGCCCGTCGACCGCTGCGGTCGCCGCCGGTGACCCGGGGACGGGTCCGCTCGTCGCTCCTGGTGCTGCTGCCGACCCGGCAGACCCGGCCGAGGGCGAGGCGACGTCCGCACGGACGGGCGCGACGCCGTCGGGCACGGGGACGCACCTGCCCACCCCGCCCGTGCCGGGCGAGGACCAGTGGGTCGTCGAGGTGTGGATCGACCCCGACTGGTACCAGGCGCAGAAGGCCGAGGACCCGTTGCCCTCGGCCGGGCTGCCAGGGCTCGTGGTGCTGCGCGAGCGCAGCGTGCTCGTGGGACGTCCGTCGGCCTCGCGCAACATTCACCCCCAGATCGACTGCGGCGCCGACTCGGGCGTCTCGCGTCGGCACTGCCAGCTCAACACCGACGGGCAGCGCTGGTGGGTCGAGGACCTCCAGTCGTCCAACGGGACGTACCTGAGCCCTGCGGGCGGCGAGCTGCCGATCGACCCGATCCCGGCCGGTCAGCGCCGCGAGGTCGCCGACGGCGACCGCATCTACCTCGGTGGGTGGACGCGGCTCGTGATCCGCAAGGCGATGCCTGGCGAGGTCTGACCCTGGTGGTGTGACGGGTGGCGCGGTCACCGGCTGAGGCCGGGGCCGCGCCACTGGTCGTCGTGGGCGTGTCGCTTCTGGCGCGTGCGATCAGGTCGGACGCGGCCCGACGGCGGGCGCGGCTGCCACGGTCGGCGCGCCGTCCGCACGCCCCGGGGGCCGGGGTGTTGTTCGCGCAGCCGCAACAATGGTGGTGGCTGCGCGAACGACACCTCCCACCCCAGGGGCCGTCCCCACCGGGACGGGGTGTGCCCGGACGTCCAGGCACATCGAGGAGCGGATCCTCGCCCTCGAGGGGGCAAGATGCCGGTATGAGCACAGCATCAGCGGGCCCTCGATCCGGCTACGCTCTCGAGGTTTTGCGCTACGACAGGTCCACCACCCTGTGGTGGGGTGAGGGCGCCGATGGCGGCGACGTCGTCGCGACCCGGAGCGGCAGGGTGCTCACGTGGGCGAGCCCCGAGGACTGCTTCTCAGCAGCCGCCGTCGAGGGCTGGGACGTGGCGGACGACGAGACGACGCGGACGGACCTGACTCCTGCCCTCGAGTGGCTCGCTCGCCGGCGAGCCCTCGACGCCGAGGCGGCTCTCGACGCATGGAACCTGGCTGGCGACATGGCGCGCAGCACGGGAACGCCCTGGGGAGACCGTGGGCGCGTCGCGGACGCCTGCCACCGCAAGCTCACCGTGGCGTGCGTCCCGTGGCTCGTCGGGCAGGACGACTGCTCACCCCGTTGGACCGTGACCGAGGAGCGTTACCTGCGCAGGCGGGTCGGTGCGGCGATCGCGCTGTTCGACCAGCAGGTCGTGGGGCGTCGCCGCCAGCGCCCGTAGGCCTACCCCCGGCGACCATGCCGAGACGATTCCTCAAGCCAGGGCCCTGCGAGGCCACACCGGTTGGAGGTTTCCTCCAACCGGTTGTCGACTTCCGCCAACGCTCCCAGCACTCCGTGATCCATGGCGCCGACGCACCAGCGCCCCGTCCCCGACAAGAGTGGACACGTGCCACCCGGCACCTCACGCCCTTCCCGAGGAGACCCCGTGGCCCGCCCAGTGCGCACCGACCTGCCCGCAGACCTGCCCGCTGACGTGCCCGGCAGCGAGCACCCCGGCGTGCCGACCGCGCCGGACCAGTCGGCCGCGGCCCTGGACCCTGCCCCCTCCCGCTGGCGCCTCTCCGCCGCCGACGCCGCCCGCATCGCGACCTTCGCCGCGCTCACCGCGGTCCTCGGCATGCCGGGGAGCCTGGCCCTGTTCGGCAACGCCGTCCCGATCACGCTCCAGACCCTGGGCGTCATGCTCGCCGGAGCCCTCCTGGGCGCGTGGCGCGGCGCGCTCGCGATGCTCGCGTTCCTGGCCCTGGTCGCGGCGGGCCTCCCGCTCCTGTCGGGCGGCCGCGGCGGCCCCGCGGTCTTCGTGGGCCCGTCGGCGGGCTATCTGATCGGGTTCGTGGTGGGAGCAGCGGTCGTCGGCCTGATCGTCGAGCGGTTCCGCACCCTGACGTTCTGGCGGGTCCTGGCCGCGAGCGTCGTGGGCGGCATGCTCGTCATGTACGCCCTGGGCATCCCGCTCCAGGCGCTCGTCACGGGCTTCCCCCTCCAGACCGTCGCGACCGGCTCGCTCATGTACCTCCCGGGCGACGTCCTCAAGGCCGTGATCGCGGCCTCGGTCACGGTCGGCGTGGTCCGCGCCTACCCTGCCGCGTCGCCCCTGCGCCGCACCGAGCGCGTCTCCGGGCAGCGGCCCGCGGCGAGCCCCGCGGCCTGATCGACCTACGATCCCCTCATGCCCGTCGCCCACGCCGTCATCGCGCACGCACGCAGCTCCGCAGGGGGTCGCTGCGCGCTGCGTTCACCGGAGCGCTCCCGCACCTACCGAGCCCTCGCCGCCGACGTCGCGGCGGGAGCGGAGTTCCTGCGGGCGACCGGGACGGTCGTGGGCGACGTCGTCGCGATCTCGCTGCCCGACCCGGTCGACCTCCTCACGGCCCTCCTCGCGATCGACCTCGCGGGCGCGACTCCCCTGGTCTGCGACCACACGTGGTCGCGCGCCCAGCGCGCCGAGGTCCTGCGGACGATCGCCCCGGCCGGCTTCGTCGAGGTCCCGCTCCCGCGTGGCAGCGCCGGGGACGCGCTCGCCCCGCTCAGCGGCCCGGCCGCGAGCAGCCTGCCCGACGACGTCGCTCCCCTCGAGCCCTCGGCTGCGGATCTCGCGTGGGCCGGCTTCTCGTCGGGCAGCACGGGTCGCCCGCGCGCGGTGGTCCGCACCCGAGACTCCTGGGCAGGGTCCTTCCCCGCGGCCGCGCGGCTCACGGGCACCCGGCCCGAGGACACCGTGCTGGTGCCCGGCCCGCTCGCGTCCTCGCTCTACTGCTTCGCGGCCGTGCACGCGCTCTCGACGGGGGCGTGCGTCCAGCTCGCCAAGGGGGCCGCCGCGATCACCACGGCCCTGGCGACCTCCGACGTCGTGCACCTCGTCCCCTCGGCGCTCGAACCGATCCTCGACGCGATCGAGGCGGGTGCTCCGAGCCGCCTGCGGACCGCCGTGGTCGGCGGCGCCTCGCTCCCCGCGGACGTGCGCGAGCGCGCGGCGCGCGCCGGGGTCGGCGTCGTGACCTACTACGGGGCCGTCGAGCTGTCGTTCGTCGCGATCGACACCGACGGCACGGGTCTGTGCCCGTTCCCGGGCGTCGAGGTCGAGGTGCGCGAGCTGCCCGGCGCGACGCTCGGAGAAGTCTGGGTCCGCTCGCCGTGGGTGGCGCAGGGGTACCTCGCCCGGGCGACCGGCCCGTTCCGCCGCGAGGGCGAGTGGTCGACCGTGGGCGACCTCGCGGAGCTCCCCACCCCCAGCCACCCGGACACCCCCCTGGTCCTGCGCGGGCGCGGCGACGGCGCGATCCTCACGGGCGGCGCGACCGTGGTCCCCGAGGACGTCGAGGTCGTGCTGCGCGCGATCCCGGGAGTCGAGGACGTCGTGGTCGTCGGCACCCCGCACCGCCGCCTGGGCGCGGTCGTGACGGCCGTGGTGCAGTGCGCCGACCGGCCGGGCCTGCGCGCCCACCTCGAACGGGTGGCCCGGGCCTCGCTCTCCGCGGCCCAGCGCCCGCGTCGCTGGTACGGCGTGCGCGAGCTGCCGCGGACGCCGTCGGGCAAGGCTGCGCGCGGCGCGATCAGCGAAGCCCTGCTCTCGGGCGGCCCCGCGTACGAGGCGCTGCGGTGAGCGCTTCCCCCGACTCCCCCGTGATCGTCGCCGCGCGGCGTACTTGGATCGGCACGGCGGGACACGGGCACGCCCACCTGTCGGCGACCGACCTCGCCGCCCCCGTCCTCGGCGCGGTGCTCGCCGACCTCCCGGCGAGCCACGGCCTGGGCGTCGAGGACGTCGCGCTCGGCAACTGCACGGGACCGGGCGGGAACCTGGCGCGGGTCGCGGTGCTGGCCGCCGCGCTCGACGACCCCGCGGGACCGCTCACCGAGCAGGTCCCGGGCGTCACGGTCGACCGGCAGTGCGGCAGCGGGCTGGCCGCGATCCTCCTCGCGGCCCACGGGGTCCGCGCGGGCGAGGGAGACCTGGTCCTGGCGGGCGGCGTCGAGAGCCCGTCGACCGCGCCCCTGCGCGCGCGCCGCCCCCGAAGAGGCTCGACCGCTCCCCCGATCCCGTACGACCGCGCGCCCTTCACCCCGCCCGAGTACGGCGACCCCGACATGGGGGCCGCCGCCGACACCCTGGCCCGCGACCTGGGCATCGGCCGCGAGCGCCAGGACGCCTACGCCGTCCGCTCGCACGCACGCGCCCTGGCCGCGCACGCCGAGGGCCGCTTCGACGCGGAGGTCGTCCCGGTCGGCGGCCTCACCCGCGACGAGCGCGCCCGCAGGCTCGATCCCGCGCTGCTCGCGCGCCTCCCGTCCGCCTTCACGCCCGGCGGCTCCGTGACCGCGGGCACAGCGAGCCCGGTCAGCGACGGGGCCGCGGCCGTCGCGATCGTCCCCGAGCACGTGCGGGCACGGCTGGGCCTACCGGGTCTGCGGCTCGTGGGCGGCCTGACGCGCGGCTGCGACCCGCGCCTGCCCGGGTGGGGCCCGGTCCCGGCGGTTCGCGAGCTGCTCGCCCGCACGGGCCGCACCACGGGCGACCTCGCGGCGGTCGAGCTCGTCGAGGCCTTCGCGGCGCAGGTCCTGGCGTTCACCGACGCGCTCCGCCTGCCCGACGACGACGCGCGCCTCTGCGCGGACGGCGGCGCCCTGGCCCTGGGGCACCCGTGGGGGGCGAGCGGAGCGGTGTCGGTCGTGCGGCTGTTCAGCAGGCTCGTACGCGCAGAGGCCCCGACCGGTGCGCTCGGCCTCGCGGCGGCCGCGGTGGGCGGCGGCCTGGGAGTGGCGGCGTTGTTCGAGGTCGTCCGATGAGCTGGTTGCGCACGCGGCGGTCCACGGGCACCGGTCCGGGTGCCGACGGCGTGCGGCCTGGTTCCGGTGCCACCACCGCAGCCGATCGGCGGCCGGCCGTCGGTCCGACGACCACGGCGACCGCTCCACCCGAGGTGGGCTGCGTCGTCGGGCTCGAGGACGTGCACGTGCGCCTGGGCGAGCGCGACGTCCTGCGCGGGGTCACCACGGAGCTGCGCGAGCGACGCACCGGGATCGTGGGGGCCAACGGCTCGGGCAAGAGCACCCTGGCCCGGCTGCTCAACGGGCTCGTCCTGCCCACGCGCGGCAGCGTCCGGGTCGACGGCCTGGACACCCGCCGCTCGGGCGCCCAGGTGCGCCGGCGCGTGGGCTTCGTGTTCTCCGACCCCGACGCCCAGATCGTCATGCCGACCGTGGCCGAGGACGTCGCCTACTCGCTGCGCCGCAGCGAGCACGACCGTCCCGCGCGCGACCGGCTCGTCGCCGACTGGCTCGCGCGCCACGGCCTCGACGGGCACGCCGACCACCCCGCGCACCTGCTCTCGGGCGGTCAGAAGCAGCTCCTCGCCCTCACGTCGGTGCTCGTCAGCGGGCCGCGCCTCGTGGTGGCCGACGAGCCCACGACGCTGCTCGACCTGCGCAACACGCGTCGCGTCGCGTCGCTGCTCGCCGAGATCCCGCAGCAGGTCGTGCTCGTCTCGCACGACCTCGATCTCATGGCAGGCTACGACCGCGTCCTCGTGGTCGACGAGGGTCAGGTCGTTGCCGACGACGAACCCGCTCCCGCGATCGCGTACTACCGCCGGCTCCTGGACGACCGGCCGTGAGCGGGTCGAGCCCGGCCGCCGTCACGGACGTCCCGCGAGGTGGGCCCCGCTCCGCCCCGACGAGCACAGCACGGGGCGCGACGGGTCACGCGGCCGGAGCCTACGTCGTCGGGCGCTCTTTGCTGCACCGCGCCCCCGCCGGACCCAAGCTCGCGGCCCTCATGCTCTGCTCGCTCGCCCTGCTGCTGGTCCGCTCCCCGCTGGGCGTGGGTCTCGCCGCGCTCGCGGTCGCAGGCCTCTACGCGCTCTCCGGCGTCGGCCGGCGCGCCGCGTGGGGGCAGGTGCGGCCCCTGCGTGTGTTCGTGCCCGTGCTCTTCGCGCTCCAGTGGTGGCTCATGGATCTCACCTCCGCGGCCGTGCTCAGCGCGCGGCTCGTGGTCCTCGTGGCGCTCGCGGGCCTCGTCACGTGCACCACGCGGGTCGGCGACCTGCTCGGGGCGATCGAGCGCGGGCTCGCTCCCCTGGGGCCTGTGGGCGTGGACGTCGAGCGCATCGCGCTGGTGCTCGCCCTCGCGCTGCGCAGCGTGCCCGTGATCGCCGACCTCGCAGGGCGGGTCCGCGACGCGCAGCGGGCGCGCGGGCACGAGCGCGACGTCCGCGCGTTCGCCGTGCCGCTCGTCGTGGGAGCGATGCGGCAGGCCGACGCGCTGGGCGAGGCCCTGCGCGCTCGCGGGTTCGACGACTGAGGTCGCCACCGGCGGATCAGTCGGGCCGGTCGCCGGGGTCCGAGGCCCGCTGGAACCGCTGGGCGAGCTCACCGAAGGCCAGCCGGAGCTCCTGCGGGTGCAGGACGTGCACGTCGGCCTCGAGACGTCCGAGGAGCGAGGCCAGCGCGGTCCACGACCACGACCCCACCTCGACGCTGCACTTGTCGGGCCCCAGGTCCTCGACCACGCCGTCCTCGACGAACGGCGCCACGTCCCGGGCCGGCAGGTCGATGACGACCTTCCCGCGGCACGGCCAGTCGTTCGTGTGCCGGCCGGTGAACCGCGCAGCGACGAACTCCTGGACGTCGCCCCCGGGGACCTCGCGCGGCGTGAACCGCGGGCCCGTGTGCAGGCGGGCGTGACGTGGGTGCTCGACGTCGAGGTCGCCTGGAACGCCTGAGCCGCCGCCGACCGCCTCGTGCCTCAGGCCCGGCGCTGCGCCAACCAGTCGATCGCGACGAACCCCTGCCGCCGTTGGAACGCGCGCAAGGTCGGCATGTTCTGCGGTGCGGGGTGCCGTGCGGCGTCGAAGAAGTAGCCCGCGAGCCCCGCGAGGAAGGCGTCGACGTGGTCGCGTGTCGCCCCGCGGAAGAGCGGGTGCGAGGACGCGATCGCGTCGACGTCGACCGTGCTGTCGTTGACGCGCGCGTCGAGCAGCAGGGTCAGGGCGTCGACCCAGCGGGCGCCCGTCCCGGCCCACGGCCAGTCGACGACCCACACGCGCGAGGACTGGTCGACCAGCACGTTGTCGAAGCGGAGGTCGAGGTGGACGAGCCGGTCGCCGTGCGCGGCCTGCGCGGCCGTCGCCGCGAGCGCCTCGAGCTCGTCGAGGTGCTCGAGCGCCCAGGCGGGCAGCCCCGCCAGGTGGTCGTCGGCGCGCAGCCGTGACCAGCCCTCGAACGTGGGGGCGAGCTCGGTCGTCGCGTCGGGGAACGGTGAGGTGCCGGACCCGTCGCGGACCACGGGGAGCTCGAGCAGGGCGCCGAGCACCGCGATGAGCTCGCGGCGCTCGGGCGGCAGGTCGGGGTGCCGGCCCTCGACGTCCTCGACGACGAGCGCGACCCACTCGTCGCTCTCGTGCGCCCCCAGGAGCCGGGGCGCGGGGGCCGCGCCGGGCAGGCGGCGCAGCACGTCGAGCTCGCGCCGATGGATGTCGTACGCGTCGGCGTTGCGCGATCGGCTCACGGCCTTGACGAAGGCGCGCGCGCCCGAGGCGGTGCGCACGCGGTCGGCGCTGCCGGGCGAGTAGCCCTGGACCTGGCTCGTGGCGAAGACCACCGGGCTCCCCAGGATCTCCTCGACGTCCGTGCGCACCTGCGGTGCGAGCTCCTGCCAGGTCGTGCGCCGCGTCGAGTCCACCCGGTGAGACTAGTGGTCGGGCCGGGGCGACGGTGGAGGCGCGCGCCCGCGAGTCGGCGGGACATCTCTGGCATCGACCGGTCGGCAGGACGACGGGCCGGCATCGGCCGCGCCCCTGAGCCCCACGACGCCACCGAGGCCGCGGACCCGTTGTCAGAACGTGGTCGGGGCAGAGCCCGGCCACGTTCTGACAACTCGCCGCAGCAAGGGGCGAGACGGCCGGTTCGTCCCCTCCGCCCCACTCGTCACCCGGCCGCCCCCGTCACGTCGGGCGCCGTTCACCGACGCGACACCCGCCCCGCCTAGGTTCCGAGCGTCTGCCCTGCACCCTGCAGGGCCATCGGAACGAGGAGCACGGAATGCGCGTGGTTCACCAGTCCCGCCTGCGTCACCCGAGGTCGGCCGGGATCGTGGCTGCCGGCCTCACGGTCGCCGTCGCTGCCGGGACGTTCGGGGTCGTCGGCACCGCCGTCGCCGCCCCCGACCCGTCCGTCCCCCCTGCTGTCACCCTCTCGCCGCTCGGCACGTACTCCACGGGCCAGCTCGACGAGTCCGCTGCGGAGATCGTCGCGTTCCACGCGGCCTCCCAGCGCCTGTTCGTCGTCAACGCCCAGTCCGGGAAGGTCGACGTCCTCGACGCCCAGGACCCCACGGCCCCGACCCGCCTGTTCGAGCTCGCGGTCGGCGGCACGGCCGCCGCGGACGGCTCGGTCGTCGCGGCCGACGCCGTCGTGAACTCGGTCGCGATCCGTCCCGACGGCCTCGCCGTCGCCGCGGTCGAGTCCGGCACCAAGACCGACGACGGGTGGCTCGTGTTCTTCGACGCCGCCGCGCCCGTGACCACGCCGGGAGCCGCCCCCGCGTCCGCGATCCTCGGCGCCGTGCGCGTGGGCGCGCTGCCCGACATGGTGACTTTCTCGCCCGACGGCACGCGCATCGCGGTCGCGAACGAGGGCGAGCCCGCGGACGACTACAGCGTCGACCCCGAGGGCTCGATCTCGATCGTCACGGCCCCCGCGAGCCTCGCGAGCGCCGCCCAGGGCGACGTCCGCACCGCGACGTTCCACGCGTTCGAGGCCGGCGGCTCCAGGACGCTGCCGGCCGGTGTCCGGGTGTTCGGCGGCCGCGAGGCCGCGGGCACGGGCGTCCCCCAGCGGCCCGTCTCGGAGAACCTCGAGCCCGAGTACATCGCCTGGGACGCGACCGGCACGGTCGCCTACGCGAGCGTCCAGGAGGCGAACGCGCTCGCGGTCGTCGACGTCGCGAGCGCGAGCGTGACCGACCTGCTGCCGCTCGGGACGCAGGACCACCTCGCCGCGGGCAAGGGGCTCGACGCGTCCGACAAGGACGGGAAGATCGACATCCGCTCCTGGCCCGTCAAGGGCCTCTACCAGCCCGACACGATCGCCTCGTACCAGGCGGGCGGCGCGACCTACCTCGTGACCGCGAACGAGGGCGACTCGCGCGACTGGAAGGGCTGGTCCGAGGTCAAGCGCGTCAAGGACCTCGGCAAGAAGGGCGTGCCCGGCCTGTGCGCCGACGCGTTCTCGTCGTTCGTCGGCGCGCCCGGCAACCCCGCGACGCTCGCCGACCTCACCGCGGACGCCCACCTGGGCCGGCTCAACATCAGCACCGCGAGCGGCCTGCGCGCCGACGGCTCGTGCTACGAGGAGCTGTACTCGTACGGGTCGCGCTCGTTCTCGATCTGGTCGACCGACGGCCGCCAGGTCTTCGACTCGGGCGACGCGTTCGAGCAGCTCGTGGCCTCGGTCGAGCCCGGCTTCTTCAACTCGAACCACACCGAGTCCGGGTTCGACGGGCGCAGCGACGACAAGGGCCCCGAGCCCGAGGGGCTCACGCTGGGTGAGGTCGGCGGACGCACGTACGCGTTCATCGGCTTCGAGCGCGTGGGCGGGATCGCGGTCTTCGACGTGACCGACCCCGCGCAGGCGACCTACGTCTCCTACGTCAACAACCGCAGCTTCTCCGTGAGCGCCGAGGCGACGCCCGAGAAGCTCGCCGAGGCCGGCGACCTGGGCCCCGAGGGCCTCACGTTCGTCCCGGCGAGCGACTCGCCCACGGGCGCGCCGCTCCTCGCCGTCGGGAACGAGGTCTCGGGCACCACGACGTTCTACGGCGTCGACGTGCCGGCCGCCGAGCCCGGAGACGGCCAGATCGACCTCACGGTCACCATCCCGGCCGCGCCCGTCGAGCCGGGCGAGTTCGTCTGGACGATCGACGGTGGCGCCCGCGTGGTCGACCTCGGCACGGCCCGGCTCGCGGGCGACCACCTCGCAGCGACCGGCCGCCTGGGCGCCGTGACGGTGACCGACACCCGCGCGACGGCCCCCGCCTGGTCAGTCTCGGCACAGGTCGGGGACTTCACCACGACCGCCGGGGCGCGCACGCTCCCCGGCACGCACCTCGGGTGGACGCCTGCCCTGGTCGCGGCGGGCGGCGGGACGCTCGCCGGCGCTCCGGTGGCCTCGGGCCTGGTGAGCGGCAACGGCCTGGCCGACTCCGCCCTGCTCGGGTCCGCAGCGGCCGGGCACCAGCCGGGCAGCGCGGTCCTCGGGGCCGACCTGGACCTGCGCTTCCCGGTCGACGCGGCGGCCGGGACGTACACGGCCACGCTGACCCTCACGGCGATCGGCTGACCGACATGACCCGTCGCATCGTGCACACCGGCACGGCGACCTTCCCGTCCCGCAGCGCGGCGGGTCCCGTGCGCCGTGTCGCGGCGGCGCTCCTGGTCGGGGCGGTGGCAGCGCTGCTGTCCGCCGCCCCGGCCGGGGCCGCGGACCAGCCCGTCGCTCTGCCGGTGACCTGGGGCGTCGCCCCTGTCTCCGCCCCGACCTTCGACTTCGCCCTGGAACCCGGCGCGACCCTCACCGACCAGCTCGTCGTGACCAACCACGGCGAGGTCCCGCTCGACCTCGCGGTCTACGCCGCGGACGCCTTCACCTCACCTACGGGAGCGCTCGACGTCCTGCCCGCCGGCACACCGTCCGAGGACCTGGGCGCCTGGATCTCGACCGACGTCCCGCAGGTCGCGGTCGCCCCCGGTGAGCGCGCGACGGTCCCCTTCACCCTCACGGTCCCGACCGACGCCACGCCCGGCGACCACACGGCTGCGGTCGTGACCTCTCTCGTGACGGGCGCGGGCGCGGGAGCGGGTGGGGTCGCGGTCGACCGGCGCCTCGGCACGCGTGTCCTGGTCCGCGTCGCGGGCGACCTCGCCCCGTCCGCGACCGTCACGGACGTCGACGCCGACTACGCCGGGTCGTGGAACCCCGCCGGCACGGGTGACGCGCACCTCACGTTCACGGTGACCAACACGGGCAACGTGCGCCTGGCGGGCCCGCTCGCGGCGACGGTCGCCGGCCCCATGGGTGTCGGGGCCGTCTCGGTCCCGCTGGGCGACCTCCCCGAGCTCCTGCCGGGCGACGCGATCACCCTCACGGGCACCGCGACGGGGGTCGCGCCGCTCGGGCGCCTGTCGGCGTCGGTCGCGCTCGCGCCCGTGGTCGCCACGACGGCGACCACCACCCTGCCCGACGACGCCACCTCCCACGCCCTCGACCCCGCCACGGGCGAGGCTCACCTGTGGGCGGTGCCGTGGTCGGTGCTCGCGGTGGCGACCCTCCTCGTGGGTGCGGTGCTCGCGTGGCGGACGCTGCGCCGTCGGGCACGCGTGCGCTTCGAGGCTGCGGTCCAGGACGCGCTCGCGGCCGCCTGACCGCCCGACCCCGCCACGGCCTGTTCCGGACCGCGACCGGCAGCCACGTACCGCCCCGGACGGACACCGGGCGCCCCGGTTGTCAGAAGGGGGCCGAGGTATCCCCCGGCCCACTTCTGACAACACATCCGTGGCAGGTCGTTGCGGCGGCCGGCTCGCGGTCCTCACCCCTCGGTCGCTGGCCCCCCAGCCGCCAACCGTCAGCTCTCAGCCCTCAGCCGTCGCCCCGGCCACCGCAGCCTCCTCGGCCGCCGACGCACGCGACCCCTTGAGCGAGAGCAGCATCGAGACGGCGAGCCCGGCCGCGGTCAGCCCGACCAGCAAGCGGTAGTCGACGACCCCGACGACGGCCGCCGCGACCACGGTCATGACGAGCTGCGGGACGTTGAGCAGCATGTTCGTCGCTGCCGACGTGCGCCCCTGGAGCGTGGCCGGCGTCTTGAGCTGGCGCTCGGTGACGAACCCGACGATCGCCCACGTGACCCCCAGGCCGATCGCGCCCATGCCCACGACGATCGCCACGAGGTTCGTGCCCAGCGCGGGCAGGATGCCGAGCGTCACGATCCCGAGCGCGAGCGCGACCAGTCGCTGCGACCCGATCCGCTTGATCATGCGCGCGGCCGTGAGACCCGCGACGATCGCCGTGACGCCCTGGACGCTCGAGATGGGCCCGAGCATCTCGGGCCCCAGCCCCAGGCCGCTCTCGATGATCGCGAAGCTCACCGCGTTGAGCACACCCACGGCCCCGAACCCGACCGCGAGCGCCACCGTCAGGACGCCGAGCGGGGCGGTGCGGAAAAGGTGCCGGAACCCCGCCGTGACCTCGGCGAGGAACGGCTCGCGCTCGTCCTGCGGCGTCGGCGGGGTCTCCACGAGCACGATCCGGGACACGAAGAACGCCGCGACCACGAACGCGACCACGGCCGAGACCACGAGGGGCAGCGGCCCGACCGCGACGTACACACCAGCGCCGATCACCGGCATGACGAGGCGGAACGTCTGGTCGATCGTCGTGAGCCGGCCGTTGGCGGCGCCCAGGGCCTCGTCGGGCAGCAGATCACGGATGAGTCCCGACTGGGCCGCGGCCGTCGCGAACCCGATCCCCGAGTACAGGACCGTGACCACGAAGATCAGCCAGACCTGCCCAGGACCGCGCACGGCGAACAACGAGAGCAACGAGACCGCGCCGACGAGGTAGGCCACGATCATCATGCGGCGGCGCGAGACGCGGTCGGCGACCTGGCCGAGCAGCGGCGAGACGAGCGCCGGGAGGCCCAGGGCCGCGAAGACCAGGCCCGCGGTGCCGTTCGAGCCCGTGAGGTCCTTGACCCACACCGCGAAGATGATCGCGAGGACCGAGTCCGCGAAGTTCGTGAATCCCCACGCGACCGTGAGGAAGCGGAAGGGCCGGGTGCGCAGCGCCTGCTTGACCAGGGTCGCCTCGTCGGTGGTCGTGCTCATGCGCGGGGCTCCTCGCCGGTCGGCAGCTCGACCGTGACCGGGCCCTCCGCGGGCGCGCCCGGGGTCCGGGCCGCGGGGCTCCCGGCGTCCGCCGGCGCGTCGGGGTCGAACGGGTCCGCGTTGACGACGCCGAAGAACCGCGCGGGCCGCGATCCCTCGGGGCGCAGCTCGGGGTGCGTCCAGCGACCTTCGAAGCGGTCCGTGATCGCCTGGAGCTCGCGCGAGAGCTCGGTCAGCTCCTCGGGCGTCGCCCAGAACGAGCTCTTGGTCATGACCGAGGCGAGCAGCCACTCGTGGGGCTGGCGGGGCGCGCTGTCGATCCAGTGCGCGACCCGCGCCGCCTCCTGGTCGACGACGATCCGCGCGAGCTCGCCCGCGGCCCGCAGCGACTCGGGCTGCTCGGGGTCGTAGCGGCTGGTCCGTCCGGTGCCCACGGGCTTCCACGGCTTCTCGCGCCCGACCCGCTCGGCGGGCTCGACGAACCCGTACTTGGCGAGCATGCGCAGGTGGAACGAGCAGCTCGCGACCGACTCCCCCGTGACCTCGGCGCAGCGCGTGGCCGTGGCCTGGCCCTCGTCGTCGAGCAGGTCGAGGATCGCGAGGCGCAGCGGGTGCGCCAGGGCCCGGATGCGCTCCGGGTCGGAGGTCGTGACGGCCTCGTCGCGCTGCGCCGGGGCCGGGGCCTGTGCGGGCGGATGCGTGACGTCGTCGGGCGGGGTGCTGGGTGGCATGCCGCCACCCTACGACTCTAAAGAAGTCTTGCGCAAGAGTTCTTTAGAATGCTCTCTCCCGGGTCGAGCGGCCGACTCTCGTCGCGCAGCTCGCCGCCCGACGTGGCACCGTCGGCCCCGTCTGCCCCGTCGGCGAACGCCGCCTGCGCCCAGGTGGCGTCACGTCAGCAGGCGACGGCGGTAGCCCTCGGCCACCGCCGAGGCCCGATCGCGGACGCCCAGCTTGTCGTAGACGTGCTGCAGATGGGTCTTGATGCTCGCCTCGCCGATGAACAGCGTCGCAGCGGCCTCCCGGTTCGAGCTGCCGTTCGCGACCAGCTGCAGCACCTCCTTCTCGCGATCGGTCAGCGTGCCCGCGCCGGGCCTGCGTACCTGGCCCATGAGGTGCTGCGTCACCGACGGCGCGAGCACCGACTCTCCGCGCGCGGCCGCACGGACCGCTCGCATCAGCTCGTCGGGCAGCGCATCCTTCAGGAGATAGCCGATCGCCCCCGCCTCGATCGCCGGCAGCACGTCGCTCTCGCTGTCGAAGGTGGTCAGGACCAGCACCCGGGCATCCGGCGCCCGCTCACGCAGGGCCGCCGTCGCGGCGACGCCGTCCATCCTGGGCATCCGAAGGTCCATGAGCACGACGTCCGCAGCCAGCGCCGTCGCCCGTTCGACGCCCTCGGCGCCGTCACCTGCCTCACCGACCACCACGATGTCCTCGACGTCCGCGAAGGTGTCACGCAGGCCGCCTCTCACGATGGGATGGTCGTCGACGATCACCAGTCGAATCATCGGTCGGTCTCCTCCGTCGCTCGCGCGCCCCCGGGAGCGATCGCCGGGACGCGCGCGCTGACGGACGTCCCTTCGCCCGGCGTGCTCTGCACCTCGATGTGACCGCCGACGCCCCGGATGCGCTGGCGCATGCTCGTCAGGCCGAACCCGGCCCCGCTCCCTCTCGCGAACCCGCGTCCGTCGTCCCGCACGTCCAGCAGCACCTCGGGGCCTGTGTACGAGAGCGTGACGCCGACGCGCGAGGCCTCGGCGTGCTTCGCCACGTTGGTCAGCGACTCCTGCGCGACCCGGAAGAGCGACACCTCGATCGCCGGGCTCAGCGGCTCGCGGGTGCCGGTGACCTCCACCTGCGCACTGATCCCCTGGTCCTGCGACCATCGTTCGGTCAACGTGCGCAGTGCGTCGGGAAGGTGCGCTCGGCCGAGCTCCCGAGGAGCGAGCGCCTGCACGGACCGTCTGGCCTCGGTCAGGCTGCTGCGCGCGAGCCGGAGCGCGCGCTCGACGTGCTCGTCCTTCTCACCCCGTGCCCCGGCGGAACGCTCCGCGGCCTGGAGCTGCGTGATGATGCCGGCGAGCCCCTGGGCCAGGGTGTCGTGGATCTCGCCGGCCAGCCGCTGCCGCTCGTCGTGCGCCCCGGACTCCCGGGCTTGAGCGACGAGCTGGGCGTGGAGCCCGGCGTTCTCGTGCAGCGCCGCCTCGAGCCGCTCGACGAGCTCCTCGCGCTTGCGCTCCTCCGGCTCGCTCCGCGCCGTCAGCAGGATCCCCACCCCGATCGCCGCGGTCTGCACCGCGACGATCAGGAGGAGCTCCGCGAGCACCTCCGGGGTCGGGTCGACCCACACGCTCATCGCCGAGCCGTTGAGTGCCACGGAGGTGGCCAGCACCGCGAGCACGCCCACGGGCCACGGTCTGAGGAGGTACGCCTGGAAGAAGCACGCGACCGTGAAGACGAGGAACACGTCGGAGTACGTCATCAGGGCGACGCACAGCGCCAGCAGCCCGACGAAGTAGATGCCGGCCGGCACCGGCCGGAGCGCCCTGCGCCGCAGGGGCAGCGTCTGCCCGAACAGCACCCACAGGGCCGAGACCGCGACCAGCCCGAGGACGGAGGCGCCCTCGGGCCAGAAGCGTTCACCGGAGGCCGGCAGCACCTGCGAGAAGTAGATCGCCGTCGAGATCGTCAGCAGGAGCCACGGCGTGACCAGCTGCAGGAGGTCCCAGACCCGCAGCTGCTCCTTCCTCCAGGCCAACCGGGAGCGGTGCGCGATCTCCGCCTCTTCCGCGACCGTGGATTCGAGCGTCGCAGGGATCGGCCGCTCGTCGGCCCCGACGTCCCCCATCTTCGACACCTACTCCCAGCGGAAGAGTCGTGCGGCGATCGCGCTCGCGATCACCGCGATACCCGCCATCATGGCGATCTGCAGCCAGAACGGCTGCCCGCCGGCGGTGGCGGTGACCTCGCCCGCCTCGGTGGACCACGCAGCGGTGAGAGCCTGCAGCCCGGGCGGGACGACCTCGCCGACCTCGCGCAGCGCGTCGGGCATGAGGACACGGGGCAGGAAGGCCCCGCCGAAGAACATTAGCGCAACGAAAAGGAGGGTGCCGATCTGGTTGGCGGCGCTGCTCGTGCGGACCACGGCGGCGGAGATCAGGCCGATCCCGAGCAGTGCCGCATAGCCGACGACGAAGGCGACGACGAATTCCAGCGGCCGCTCGGGCGGTGCGATGTCCAGCACCGCCCACGCGAAGAAGATCAAGAGCACCGCGGAGACGACCACGGAGCCGAACGCCACGATCATCTGTGCGGACAGGATGCTGCGCGGATGAGCCGGAGTGGTCGACAGCCTGCGCAGGATGCCGCGCTCCCGGTAGGTCGCGATCACCACCGGGACGTGCTGCACGGCGATCATCACCATGCCGAACACCAGTGCGGTCGGAGCCCAGACGTCGATGGCTCGGAGCCCACCGGTCTCCGGCGTCACCTCGCCGAGCGCCGGGACAGCCCCCAGCCCGAGCAGCAGTCCCGTCGGGAACAGTACGCCGAAGACCACGGTGGCCGAGTCGCGGAGGAAGAGCTTCGTCTCGACCGTGACCATCTTCAGGCGGGCGCGCATCAGCCGACCTTCCTCTCGGAGCCTTCGGTGGATTCCGGGGCGCGTCCCGTGAAGGCCACGAACGCGTCGTCGAGGGTGCGCTGGTCGACGCGGAGGTCTTCCACGACGACCTGCGCCCGGGCGAGCGCACCTGCGACGCCGCTCACGAGCTGCCCCCTGCCGGTGACCAGCCAGGAGCCCTCGACGACCTCGACACCGCTCACCTCGGGAAGCTCGGTGAGGATGCTCCTGTCCAGCGGCTGGCTCACACGGAACCGGATCTGCTGCTCCGCGGTCGCCTGCGCGATCAGCCCCGCGGGCGTGTCCACCGCGACGACCCGGCCGCCGTCGATCACGGCGATCCGGTCGCTGAGGCGCTCCGCCTCGTCCATGAAGTGCGTCACGAGGAGGATCGTGACGCCTGTGTCACGGACCCGTTCGACGAGGCTCCAGGTGTCCCGCCTCGCCTGCGGGTCCAGGCCCGTCGTGAGCTCGTCGAGGATCGCGACCTTCGGGTTGCCGACCAGGGCGAGCGCGATCGAGAGCCGCTGCTTCTGCCCGCCCGAGAGCGCCTTGTACCGCGTGCTGCGCTTCTCGGTGAGACCGAGCAGCTCCATGAGCTCGCGCCAGTCGACGGGGTCCCGGTAGAAGGAGCTGTAGAGATCGAGCGCCTCGGAGACCGTGATCGCGTCGGGGAAGCTGCTCTCCTGCAGCTGCACGCCGAGTCGCTCACGCACCTCCGCCCGGTCCGTGACCGGGTCGAGCCCCAGCACGGAGATCGTGCCCGAGTCGGGCGTCCGCAGGCCGGCGATGCTCTCGACGGTCGTCGTCTTGCCGGCACCGTTGGGCCCGATGATGCCGAAGATCTCCCCCTCCTCGACGGTGAAGGAGACGTCGTCGACGGCGACGTGCTGCCCGTAGCGCTTGTGCAGGTGTCGTACTTCCAGTGCGGTCATGCTGCGAGGCTATGGACGCACCACCCCGTGCCACATCGACCGTTGCGGCTGGGCTCGGGTGGATGCGCGCATCCACCGTTCGGTGGACCTGCAGCACTCAGGCCGAGCTCCCGGCGCGTGACTGCTCCCCCAGGTCGTGCAGCCTGTCGATCACCACCACGCCCCCGAGCACCGCGACCGCGAGGCTCGCACCCGCGAGCACGTCGGTCACGAAGTGATACCCCAGGTACAGCCGGCTGCCCCCCACGACGGCGATCACCGCGACGCTCACGACGACCCACAGCACGAGCACGAGCCTGCGCTGCCGCCCTTCCTGCCACTGCCGCCACACGAGGTACCCACCGACCAGCACGAGGGTCGCCGCGCCGATCGTGTGCCCCGACGGGAACGAGAAGCTGCGCTCGACGCCCGGGACGACCATGGCGGCGTCGTCGGGCCGTGGCCTGGCCACGAGCGCCTTGAGGACCGAGGACACGACCGTCGAGGCGATCATGGCCCCGGCCAGCAGGCCGGGCTCCCACCAGCGCTTGGTCGCGAGCCCCCACCACAGGCACCCCACGCCGACGAGGATCGGCAGCACCACCGGGCCGAACAGGTTCGTGACCACGGTCAGGACCGACGTCGCGGCCACGGTCCGGTGCGCGACCATCCACGCGAGCACGGCGTCATCGGTGAACCAGAGGTCGTCGCGCTCGCGCACCGAGTCGTAGACGACCAGGAAGCCCAGCACGCCGATCACGACCAGGACCAGGCCGGGCAGGGCGGCGACGAGCCGCGCGCGCCACACGCTCCCCGTGCCCGACGGCGCCACCTCCCCCGCGCTCACGTCACGTCGTGCGTCGCTCGGCTCGCTGTCTGCTCCCATCCAGAGAGCCTAGGGAGAAAAAGGCGTGCACCGCCCGGCGAGGAGGTGGTTGTGTTGCACCTATCACCGCGGTGGCGTCCGTCCGGTCAGTACCGGGCGGTGGAGGACCCGGCCAGGTCCACGAATCCGACGTCACGAAAGACGAACCACCATGCATCCCCAGCTCATGCACGACGTCGCCGACCTCGGCCGGCGCGAGCAGCTCCAGGAGCAGACGCTGCGCCGCAGCAGCCTGCGACGGACGACGACCCGCATCCCGGCGCGCACCCGGCAGGCACGCCTGCCGCGTCGCACCGCATGACGGCGCCCGACCGCTCGGTGATCTCCCGCCGACCGGGCACCCACGACCGAAGGCCCTGACCTCCTCGTCACAGGAGTCAGGGCCTTCGTGCTGCGGGCTGACGGCCACGGTCGCGTCAGGCGCTCACGGCGCTCTCGCTGAGGACGGCGTCGACCTCGCGCAGGAAGTCGGGGAGGTCGCCGGGATTGCGTGACGTCACGAGCGCCCACCCCTCGGCGTCGTCCCGCACGACCGACCGGTCTTCCCAGGAACCGCCCGCGTTGCGGACGTCCGTCTGCAACGACGGGTAGGACGTCAGGGTCTTCCCCGCGAGCACGCCCGCCTCGACGAGCACCCAGGGGCCGTGGCAGATCGCCGCGACCGGTCGGCCCGAGGTCGCGAACGACCGGACGGCCTCGACCGCCGTGCCCTCGAGCCGCAACGAGTCGGCGTTCAGCGTGCCGCCGGGCACGAGCAGCAGGTCGTAGCCGCCGGGGTCGACGTCCTGCAGCCGGAGCGTGGGCGGGACGGTGGTGCCCGGGTCCTTGTCCCCGACGAGGGTCTCGACGGGGTCGCTCGTCACAGCAGCGACGTCGACGTCCACCCCTGCGGAGCGCAGGTGCTCGAGCGGGACCACGAGCTCGTCCTGCTCGACGCCGTAGTTCGTCACGATCGCGAGGACGCGACGGCCTGCCAGGTCCGTGTCAGCCATGGTTGTCTCCTTCACGTGGTGGTGGGGAGCCCGAGGGAGCCTCCTCCGGGTCTTCTTCGACCGTAGGTCCGGCCCGCTCCGCTCGCAGCGCGGGCCGCCACGTCCTTCGTCACGGCCTAGGCTGTGGGCGTGAGCCCTGTGAACACCAATGACCGCATCGTGTGGATCGACTGCGAGATGACCGGTCTCGATCTGGGCGCCGACGCGCTCATCGAGGTCGCCGCCGTCGTCACCGACTCCGAGCTGAACGTCCTGGGCGACGGGATCGACGTCCTCATCGCCCCGCCGGCCGAGGCGCTCGAGCAGATGGGCGACTTCGTCCGCGAGATGCACACCACGTCCGGGCTCCTCGAGGAGCTGCCGGGCGGCACCACCATGGCCGACGCGCAGGCCCGTGTGCTCGAGTACATCCGCACCTGGGTCCCCGAACCGGGCAAGGCACCGCTCGCAGGGAACTCGGTCGGCACCGACAAGACGTTCCTCGAGCGCGACATGCCGGAGCTGGTCGGCCACCTGCACTACCGGATCGTCGACGTCTCCTCGATCAAGGAGCTCGCACGGCGCTGGTACCCGCGCGTGTACTTCGCGTCGCCCGCCAAGACCGGCGGCCACCGTGCGCTGGGCGACATCCTCGACAGCATCGACGAGCTGCGCTACTACCGCGAGGCGCTGTTCGTGCCGCAGCCCGGCACCGACTCCAAGACCGCGAAGGCGGTCGCCGAGCGCATCAAGGAGACCTCGGTCTCCAAGTCGATCGGGGCGTCCGGAACGGCCGCCGGGACCGGGACCGAGCCGGAGGCCGCACCCCTGTCCTGAGACCCCTCAGAAACCAGGTACACTTTTCGACGGCTGCTAAAGAGTTCTTCGGAGCTCGTGCAGGCCGTGGTGGGTATAGCTCAGCTGGTAGAGCACCTGGTTGTGGTCCAGGGGGTCGCGGGTTCAAGTCCCGTTACTCACCCCATGAAAGTGCAGGTCAGCGACCTGCACCGCACGACATAGGCCCCGCGCCTACATCGAAGGCCTACAATGGCCCCAGATGTAGGCGTGGGGCCTTGTTGCGTTGCGCTCCACCACGTACGGATTGGGCGTGATCGTGTGGCGAGTGTGACCCCCGTGAAACGAAGCTCCGGGTTCGCCTGGCGCGTCCAGGCGCGCGACGAGAACCGGAAGATGCGCCAGGAGACTTTCTACGGTGAGGATGGTCACACCGTGGAGCGCGCGGCTCGGACGTTCGCCAAGCTCGTCGACCGCGTCGGGGTCACCGAGGCGTCCCGGATCCGCGACGAGCGCACTGGCGCTGCGCGCCGCGGCGTGCCGACGCTGGCCGAGTGGGCAGAGACGTACCTCGACCACGAGGGCGGCCTGTCGCGCGAGTCGAACGCAGGCACCCGCGCCGGGTACCGCGCAATCCTCGAGGCAACGATCCTGCCACGCCTGGGCGAGATGCCGATCGACGCGATCACCGAGGACGACGTCCGCGCCTGGGTCACGTGGCTCGAGTCCCAGGACTCCAAACGCCGCCCCGGGAAGAAAGTCGCACAGAAGACCGTGCAGAACCACCACGGCCTGCTCTCCCAGATCCTCGCCGCCGCTGACGCCCGCGGCCTGCGCAAGGGCAACCCTGCCCGCGGGATCAAGGCGACCCGCCAGCGCAAGGAGCGCATGGTCGTACTTTCGCAGTCCGAGTTCGCGATCCTGCTGCACTTCGTCCCGGCCAACTGGAAGCCGCTCGTCATGTGGCTCGCTGGCACCGGGATGCGCTGGGGCGAGGTGACCGCACTCACCTGGGGCGACATCGACCAGGACTCACACACGGCCCTCGTCCACATCGACAAGGCGTGGCAGAAGGGCGAGACCGCGGCGCGCGTCCTAGGCCCGCCCAAGACGGACGCCGGCGAACGCACCATCTCCGTCCCGCACGAGCTCGTGGCCACGGCCGGCCCTGCGGGGCGCGGCGACGTCCTGGTGTTCCGTGGGGCGCAGGGTGGGCCCGTGTGGCCCGGCGGCTTCTACTCTCGCGTCTGGCGCACCGCTGTCGACGCGGCGAACGACGACGAGAGGTGCGCCGCCGTAGGCCTTACGCCGCTCGGCAAGCGACCGCGCCTGCACGACCTGCGCCACTCGCACGCCTCATGGATGATCGCGGCCGGTCGCCCCCTCCCCTACATCCAGGCGCGACTCGGCCACGAAAAGATCACGACCACCGTCGACACCTACGGGCACCTGCTGCCCGACGCGCACCAAGGCGACGTCGACGCCGTCCTGCTCGCGATGTCCGGCGTCCTGCCGGTCGCCGAGGAGCTGCGCGCGCTCGGAGCATGACGAAGGCCCCCGCCGTTCGGCGGGGGCCTCGGTGCCTCCAGGGGGTTAGGAGACCGGGACGTCGGGCAGCCCAAGGAGGATGCGGAGCTTCTGGCCGTTGCCCTGCTGCTCCGGAATCTGGTAGGTCAGGTCAATGGTCTTCTGGTCCTCCGTCGAAGCTGCGATCGCGAGGTAGATGGGCAGTTCGGCCGCGAGCTCGGCGACCACGCCGTCGACGGCTGGCTGCGCAGAAGCAGGCCACTCCGCGGCGACAAGTCCGTCCGCGAAGGCGCGCCCAGCCGCAGCCAGGTCACCCGCCGCGATTCGCGCGGCTGGCAGATCGTTTGCCTCGAAGGACGCGACAACGGCGGGAAGCGCCGCGTTGTACGGCTCTACGAGCGCAAGGTACTGAGCACCGGCCTCCTCGATGCTGATCTCCGTCGGAGTCGGCTCCGGCTCGGCGGGCGCTGACTCTGCGGTCACATCAGTCGGCGTCGACGCAACCTCGGGCTCAGCGCCTCCCGAGCATCCAGCGAGCATGAGTGAGACACCGATCATGGCCGCAATGGCGCCGGTTCGTGTGGTCATGCTGCGAATCCTCCCGCATGCGCCCCTGCCTCAGGTCGAAGCGGCGGGGTGAAGTCCGACCGTGACGCTTGGGCCGCTAGACCGCTCGCAGGTGGCGCAGCCGAGCACGCGGCCGGACGTAGTTCTCGCGCCACAGCAGCACGTAGTTCTCCGTGACGGCGAGCTCCTTGGCGATCGCTCCAGGGTGGGCCCCGACGATGCGCTCGGCGCGCGCGTACTCCTCGAGCGAGATGAGGATCTGCGCCGCGAACATGTCGGCCTCACGCTCCTGTCGTGCGCTCGCCGCGGGGTCGTCGGTCCACGCGTGGTCATGGTGGGCGTGCCCGATCTCGTGGGCCATGGTCATGCGGATCGTAAAGCCGGTGCGCCGGCGGTCGTTGATCGTGATCAACCCGCGTGAGTACTCGCCGTTCCGTCGGCCGAGGTCGCGGTACTTCACACCCCAGCCGCGTCCGAGCGCGTAGTCGATCAGGTCCTGCATGCCCAGTCCTCCTTGCTAGTCGAGCTGGGCGATGCCCTCTTCCTCCAGGGTCGGATCCTCGTTCGCCACTGCCCTCTCAAGGACCGTATCGACGTCTGGCAGGCCCGTCCCGGCCGACACGCCCGCGCCTGGGAAAGCATGAACGGTGGCCCCTTGCTGGCGAGCGTCGCGCATCCGCGTCGAGATCTCCTCGACCAGCTCGCGCGGACCCATGCCGGCCATCTCTGCGACGGCCGCGATGATGTCGGTGTCGACCGGTCGTCGCCCGCTCGTTCGCTCAGAAACGAAGCCTTGCGAGCGTTCGAGCCGTTCGGCGAGGGGCACCTGTCGCACATCCCGCTCGCTCATGATGTCGCGCAGGTGCCGTGCGAACGCCTTCGAGAAGTCACTGGTCATAGCTCCACGTTATCGGATATCCGACACGCCGCGCATCGGGCGTTGCGTCGACTATCGGATATCTGATAGAACTACAGCCATGGAACTCACCCACTCCCGAGGGGCGATCGCTGCCGAAGTGCGGGCCTGCCTCTCTCGCCGCCGGGCCTCCCAGAAGGAGCTCGCTGTGGCACTCGGCATCTCCGCAACGACGATGAGCGACCGCATGACGGGCCGCTCTGCATTCGACACGGACGAGCTGCTCCAGATCGCAGCGTTCCTGGATGTCGACTTCGTGGAGCTCTTCCCGATGAGCATCCGGACGTCTTCCGCGGCCTAGCGGTATCAGATATCCGATTCCGCGGAGCGGGTCGGAGTGCAGAACACCTGAATACAGCGCATGAGTGCAGATATCCCGGGACGACAACCGTCCTACGCGGCCCGGGAAGCACGCCGAGAGGGAGCAGCCGTGGACGCGGCGGGCCCCGGCAGGGAACGGAACTCATGTGTGGATGCGCAGCCAGCCGGTAGGTCCCGGCGTGGAGCTGCGTGCATCACCCCAGACATGACAGCGCCCCCGCTCCGACCAAGGAATCACGGGGGCACCACCCAAGGAGATGGTCTCATGACCGACATCACCCCGTTCGACTTCGACGGCCAGACCGTCCGGGTCGTCACCACCGACGGCGAGCCGTGGTTTGTGCTCGCCGATCTCTGCGCAGTGCTGGACATCGCGAACCCCCGCAACGCCTCGGCACGCCTCGCCCCCGACATGAAGGGTGTCCGCCCGATGGACACCCCTGGCGGATCCCAGAACCTCACCGTCGTCTCCGAGGCTGGCATGTACGAGGTCGTCATCCGCTCCGACAAGCCGGACGCCGTCCGCTTCCGCCGCTGGATCACCTCCGACGTCCTGCCGACGATCCGCAAGACGGGGGTATACGGCACGCCGGCACTCACGGGCCCGGCACTCATGGCCGCGGCACTCATCGAGGCGCAGGCGACTCTCGCTGCAACGGCCGAGCAGGTCGCCGCGCTCACCCCGCGTGCAGAGGCGTTCGACGCGTTCCTCTCGACGTCGGGCGACCTCAGCGTGAACGAGGCCGCGAAGATCCTGAGCCGCGACCATGGCATCCTCACGGGCGAGAAGCGCCTGCGGGACTGGATGCAGGCCAACGGCTGGATCTACCGCAACGAGGGTAACGAGCCCCGCGCTTACCAGCGCCGCATCGACCAGGGGGCACTCGCCGAGCGCGCGCGCTGGCACCACCACCCCGAGACCGGCGAGCGCGTCATCGACACCCCGCAGGTCCGAGTCACGGCCAAGGGTGTCGAGGCGCTCGCCAAGTCGCTCACCAAGGTCGTCGATCAGGGCGAGCTCGACGTCACGGGTGGTGACGCGGCGTGAGTGACCTGACCACCCGCGACGCGGCAGTCGAACTCCAGGCGTCGACCGAGACCGTGCGCAACCTCATCGCCGACGGCAGCTTGCCCGGCGCGTACCGGCTCCGTGGCGACCAGGGCCCCTGGCGTATCCCGCCGGCGTCGATCGAGGCCCACCGCGAGAACCAGAAGAACAGAGACCCCTGGGCGCGCACGCGCCCTACGCGAAGGAGCGTCCGATGAACCCCCTGAACCTCTTCCGTCGTCGACGTCTCGCCCCCCTCCCAGTGCAGGCGCTCGAGGCCCTGTCCTCCCCCGCTCTCCCCCGCCGGGTCCCGGCCTTGTTCTTCGGCGCCGGTTCGACGGCCACCACCGAGGATGAGGCGCTGGTGATCGCGTCGGGCGCTCTCCGTCAGCACGGGCCCCGCGAGGCTGTCGCGGTGCTCGAGGGCTTCGTGTCTCGCGAGCTCGCAGCCATCCCGGAGCGGGAGCAGGTCATCCAGGACCCATCGCTGCCCTACGACGACGTCGAGATGGAGGCGTTCGCGCCAGGATCGCTCGCAGACCAGGCCGAGGCGTGGCTCGCGGACGGTGCGCGATGACCGCCGCGACGGACCGATTCCGACCACTGCTCGCGACGCTCCCGCCCGGCCTCGCCGACCAGATCGAGCGTGCGGCCGCCGAGTGCGTCTCGGCCGCACCGGAGGGCGAGGTCGTCTACGCCGCCTGCTGGTGCGACGACGACGCCCACACCTTCGCGGACTACGTCCAGTGGCGCCAGAGCATCGAGCGCGCGCGCCGCGACCGGGACGACTCCCCATACCCCGCCCACCTCATCCGCCGCATCACCGTCACGGAGGCAGTCGCATGACGACCCTCGAGCAGCACGAGCAGGCGGTGCTCGTCCGGCAGCGCGACGACGCGATCGACAACGCCAAGGCGCTCGCTCCGGTCGCCCAGGCCGCGGTGAACCTCCTCCGGGCGCACTACGAGGATCCGACCGGCGGCGCCGAGTACCAGGCCGCATGGACCGACTGGCGCGACACCACGGCCGCGTACATCGAGGAGTACGGGGCCGAGGTGGACGCGTGAGCGCCGCCTGGGCCGACGCCGTTGGCACCGCCGTCTGCCTCGTCTTCCTCTTCGTCTCGGCGTGGTGGGCAGGGCGCATCGACGAGCGCCGCAAGAAGGAGGGGCGGAAGTGATCGAGACCGGCATCCACTACGACGTCCCCGAGCTCGAGTACCACGCACTCCCGGGACTGTCCTCGACGGGCGTGAAGGCCATGCTCGACAGCCCGGCACGCTACCAGCACTCGCTCGCACATCGGGTCGAGAAGACCGCCTTCGACCTGGGGCATGCCGTGCACGGCATGGTGCTCGGCACCGGACTCGACCTCGTGCGGGTCGATGCCGAGGAGTGGCGCACGAACGCCGTCAAGGAGGAGGTCGCGGCCATCCGTGCCGCAGGCGGCGTGCCGCTCAAGCCTTCGCAGTACGACACCGCAACAGCCATGGCCGAGAAGGTGAAGGCCCACCCGGACGCCGGCCGCCTGTTCGCTGGCGGGCGCCCCGAGGTGTCGCTCATCTGGGACGACCTCGAGACCGGCGTTCGCTGCCGCGGGCGCCTCGACTACCTGCACGAGGCCGCGGGCGTCGTCGTCGACCTCAAGACCGCGCGCTCCGCGGACCCTCGCGAGTTCGCCCGGACTGCGGCGAACCTCGGCTACGACGTCCAGGCCGCGCACTACCTCGACGGCCTCACCCAGGCAGGCGGCACCGCCACTCGCTTCCTGCACGTCCTCGTCGAGACCGAGGCACCCCACCTCGTGTCCGTCGTAGAGCTCGACGTCGACTACTTCGCGATCGGCCGCGCCAAGACGCGCGCCGCGATCGACCTCTACGCCCGCTGCCTCGAGCGCGGCGAGTGGCCCGGATACCCGACCGGCATCACTCGCATCGCACCGCCGCGCTGGCACTTCGCACCCGACCTCATCGAGGAGTACGCATCATGACCGACCTCGTCACCACCTCCCAGACGCTCCCTCTCGCCGAGCAGTGGCGCTTCGCCGAGACCGTCTCCGCCTCGTCGATCCTCCCGCGTGCCTACCGCGACGATCCGGGCGCCGTCCTGGTCGCCGTGAACCTGGGCGCTGCGATGGGCCTCGCGCCCGCCGAGTCGCTGTACCGCATCCACGTTATCGAGGGGAAGCCGTCGGCGTCCGCCGAGCTCATCGCGGCGAACGTCCGCAGGGCCGGCCACCGGCTGCGCGTCCAAGGCGACGACCAGAGCGCTCGCGCCGAGATCGTCCGCGCCGACGACCCCGACTTCGTCTACGCCGCCACCTGGACGATCGAGAAGGCCCGCGCCGCCGGTCTGTCCACGAAGGACGTCTGGAAGAAGTACGCGTCCGCGATGCTCAAGGCCCGCGCGATCACCGAGTGCGCGCGCACTGCATGCCCCGAGGCGCTCTACGGCGTGACGTACACCGAGGAGGAGGCACGCGAGGCGACCCCCGCCGAGCCCGCGCGTCGCGAGTCCGCGGCCGATGTCCTCGCCGCCGGCGAGCTCGCGCCCGACGCCACCGAGCCGAAGAACACCCCGGACCAGCTCAAGGCTCTGCACGCGTCGTTCGGAGAGTTCGGGATCGCAACGCGTGACGACGGCCTGGCCTACGCCTCGCAGGTCGTCGGCCGAGTCGTCGGCTCCACGAAGGAGCTCACGAAGTTCGAGGCGTCCGCGGTGATCGACAACCTCAAGCGCGACATCGCGAACCTGCCCGTCGCCGAGGTCGAGCCCGAGGCTGACGAGGTCGCGTCGTGAGCGCCCTACCGGATGCTGGCGAAGTTCTCGCGGTGGTAGGTCGCGTGCGCCCAGTCGATGACGTGCCGACTGTCTGTACGCAGCGGTCCGACAAGCTCCTGCCCCTCGGTGCGGTAGACGTTGCCGTCCTCGAGGTACAGGGCCCCGCCATCGAACAGAACGTGGTCGTTGGGGCACAGGCACAGAAGGTTGGACGGCGTATCGGGTCCAGCGTGACCTGCGCCGAGTGCGCGGATGTGCGCACCTTCGGAGTACCGGCCCTTCGGCACCGAGAGAACGATGCCGCAAATCTGGCACTGGTCGCCGTGGAGGTCCTTCACCCATCGGGCAACGGCACCGTCGCGGACGATGCGCTGGGTCGTCACGGTCGTCTTCGTCGGCGCGGTCGCCCCCGTGGGGGCACTCCCAAGCGTGCTTCCGACGCCTGGGACGCTGGGAAGATTCGCCCCTTCGGCTACAGCATCACCGAAGAACTCGGCCTCAAGGTCGGTCGCGACGGCGAGGCTTCGGAACGGGTAGTCGGGGCCCTTCCCCAGCATCAGGCGAGCCTCGGCGTAGGGGATCATCACGTCCTCGAAACCGACGATGCTGTAGACGAAGGCGTAGCTGCCCTTCTCGGCATCGGGCGCCCAGAGAGTGTCGGCAAAGGCAGCGTTCTTGATCACGGCGCCGATCACTCCGACACCGCGGACGTGGTTGGACGCGGTGAAGACGACCGCAGAGCCGGTCCCGGTCTTCTTCAGGTAGTCCTCTCGCCAAGCCTCGTCAAAGGTGCCCCAGAACCGCGCGCGGCCGTCAGGGTGCAACGCCAGAAGTTCCTCCCTCTGCTCGGGCGTCAGAAGCTGGGACCGGTCTCCGGTCATGAACTCGACGGTCTGGCCGAGCGTCTTCGCCCAGTTGACCTTGCCTCGCGCAGCGCCACCCGAGGGATGGATGAGAACAGCTACCACGTGTCACTCCTGCAGATCTCGAAGCACGTCGTGCTTCTGGTTAGTACCGCGCGCAAGGTGCACGGGGTAGCGGCTCTCGTTGCGATCGATCTTCTCGTGCGCGGCCCTAGCGAGGTCGATGCCGAGCGTGTCGGCGAGCCGGACCAGGTAGATGAACACGTCAGCCATCTCATCCTTGATCCGCGCTGCTTCGTCGCCTCGAGCACCGACAGCGTCTACCACCTCCGCATCGGTGAGCCACTGCATCTCTGCGAGCAGTTCTCCGACTTCGCCAGCCAGCGCCATTGCGAGGTTCTTCGGCGTGTGGAACTGCTGCCAGTCCCGAGCGTCCGCGAACTGCCGGACGCGCTCCGTCAGGTCTCCGATGTCGCTCACGGTCAGGACAGTAGCGGGTTCTACCGACACGAGAGCGCGGTGGCCGCATGAGGCCCAGGATCGGCGCTTTGTTCGCCGGGTACGGGGGGCTCGACCTGGCCGTTGAAGAGGCCTTCGGCGCGACGACCGCATGGGTGTCCGAGGTCGACAAAGGCCCCTCGAAGATCCTCGCCGCCCGCTTCCCCCATGCCCCGAATCACGGCGACGTCACCAAGATCAACTGGGCCGACGTCGACCCCGTCGACATCATCACGGGCGGCTCCCCCTGCCAAGACCTGTCCCACGCCGGGAAGCGTGCAGGCATGAAGGCCGGCACCCGATCCGGCCTGTGGGCGTCCATGTGCGACGCCATCGAAACCATCCGACCCCACTTCGTCGTGTGGGAGAACGTGAGAGGAGCACTCAGTGCCGAAGCGACCGCTGGCGACGTGGAGTCCTGCGAGTTCTGCATGGATGACCGAGGAGGCCCATCTCTGCGGGCACTCGGCCGTGTTCTCGGAGACCTGGCCGAGCTCGGGTACGACGCGGCGTGGTGTGGCCTACGCGCTGCCGACGTGGGAGCCCCCCACGGTCGCTTCCGAGTCTTCGTCCTCGCCTGGGACACCACCCGTCCCACCGGGCTGGACGGGCGACCCGCTGTTCCGGACGCCGACGGCACAGCTCGCGGTGAACGGCGGTTCGCAGCACCCGGACAAGCGCAAGGCGGGCGGTCACGGGCCGACGCTAGCCGACGAGGTGGAGCACCTGCTCCCGACCTGACGCTCCTCCCAACCCCGGTCGTGAACGACATGGGCCGCGCCTACACCCCCGAGACCTGGGACGAGTGGACCACGCGACTCAAGGCGTCCCACGGCAACGGCAACGGGCACGGTGCGAGCTTGTCGATCGAGGCCCTGCGCATGCTGCCCACTCCCGAGGCTTCACGCGCGGGAGGCACCGCGGCGGCGCACCTCGAGCGGAAGCGGAAGGCCGACGGTTCCACTCGCACGCAGGTCACCAACCTCGACGTGCTCGCCAACGACCCGCGCTCAGACTTCGGCGCCTACGCCCCCGCGATCGAGCGCTGGGAACGCGTCTTCGGGCGCCCGGCCCCGTCGCCCACCGAACCCACAGGCAAGGGCGGGGCGCAGCGCCTGTCACCCCGGTTCGTCGAGTGGCTCATGGGCCTCCCCGACGGCTGGGTCACCGACACCGACATCACCCGCAACGAACAACTCAAGGCGCTCGGCAACGGAGTTGTGCCACAGCAGGCAGCCGCCGCCATCCGCCACATGCTCCACACCATCAACTTTGCCGAGGAGGCAGTCGCATGACCAACCTGCGCGCCCAGACCATGACCCGCCCAGCGAACCCGCTCGCGACCCGTGAGCCTGAGGACTGGCGTCTCGACGCGAAGTGCCGCGACTGGGACCACGCGCTGCAGGGCGACCCGTGGCACCCGGACTCGGATCTCCCGGGCGCCTACGACGACGCCCGCAGGATCTGCGCCGGCTGCCCGGTCGCGGCGGCCTGCCTCCAGGCGGCGGCCGACGCGGAGTCCAGCAGCTACGGAGCCCTGCGCTTCGGGATGTACGGCGGCACGACGCCGGCCGAGCGCTCGGCAGCCCTCCGCAAGGAGCAGCGCAACCGCGCCGCTCGGAGGGCCGCGGCGTGAGGCGGGCGCCGTCGGTCGAGGACTACGCGCGGATGTCGCAGCAGTCCCGCGACACGGCGTACCGCCTGCTGGTCGCCGAGCAGGAGACGTACCAGTCGCGGCTCGACGTCCTGGCCGAGCGCGCCCGCCGCGCGCAGGTCACGGAAGACCCAGACGCCACACGCGCCGCGGCACGTTGCCTCAAGCCGATCTACGAGCGCCGCCACGGCGATACCCCCACCCTGCAGGCCGCACGTCGCGACGCCCTGCAGACCGAACCCGACGGCGCCGAGTCCCGGCGCCGAGAAGCGAGAGCAGCATGACCACCCACACCTGCCGATGCGGGGCCACGTTCACCGCGGACCCCGCCGGCCGACTCCGCCACCAGATGCTCCACGGCCACCGCCCCACCGAACTCGTCGCCCCGCCACCGAGGGAGGCGGCGTGACATGGGGGAAGGTCGACGACAAGCTGCACTCGGCGATCAAGTGGCGCGGCGCGTCGAAGGGCGCACGGGCACTCTGGGCGACCGGACTCTCATGGTGCATGGACCAGCTCACGGACGGGTTCGTGCCGAAGGAGATGCTCAAGCACCTCGACGGGACACCTGCGGAAGTCACGTCCCTGGTACGCGTCGGCCTGTGGGAAGAGGTCGACGGCGGGTGGCTCTTCCACGACTGGCTGGACTACCAACCGTCGCGCGATCAGGTGCTCGCCGAGCGCGCTGCGGCCTCCGAACGTCAGCGAAAGGCGCGCGAGAGGGCGAAGGCGAAACGCGAGGCCGAGCCGTGAACGGAAACGGCACGATCGGCGGAATCCCGCGCGAAAGTCGCTCCTGTCACGCCGTGACTCACGCGTATGTCACGCGTGAGTCACGGCAGCAGTCACGGTCCCCCCGACCCGACCCGACCCGACCCGTCCTTAGTCTTTCGGCTCACCTCCGTTTAGGACGTGGAGACCAAGTCCAAATCGTCACCTACGTACCGCGCGAGCGGCACGACGGATTGGCCTTGGGATGCTGACCCGAACCGAGGTCGAGCGCCTGGCCGCAGCCGCTAACGCGCTGCGACCCGACTGGCCCCTGCGATCGCTCTGCACGTTCCTCGAGCGAGACCACGCCCACCGCGCCTACCGCGACGTCGCCGTCGCCCTCGCATGGGTAGCGACCGACCCGAAGACCCAGACCCCGAAGCGCATGAACGAGCTCGGGCCCTGGTGGCAGGCCGTCGCTGGCACCGAGTCCGTCGGCGGCCGGTACACGCCCTGCGACATCGAGGGCGACGCCCACAGGTCCTTCCCCAAGGGCAACTGCTCGGCGTGCAGGGCCGATCAGCTCGCACGAGAGACAGACACCCCACCCACCCCGGTCCAGCCCCTCACAGGGGCGTACAGCACCGGCGCCAACCTCGTCCGGCAAGCCGCCGGACTCCCGATCAAGGAGCACCCGTGACCATCGCCCAGTCCGTGTCGACCGAGTGGGTCGAGGCCCTGCCCGTCGGCACCGCACTCCACTGCACTGCCGCGCACGACCGCGCCGTCCTCGCGATCAAGGTCGGCAACGCCCAGACCCACGGCCGCGACGTCTGGCAGACCACCGACGGCGCCACCGTCACCTCGTTCACAATCAGCATCGCCAACCCGCGCCGCCTCGAGCCAGCCGCCAACGCGGAGGAGGACGAGCCGTCCGACGAGGCGCTCGGTCGCATCCTGGACGCGGTCAACGCGCACCGCGCCGCCCCCGCGCCGCTGACGTTCGCCACCCCGATGGACTTCGAGGAGCACCTGACCGTCGCCATGGAGGACGCCAGCCTCGCGTCGGTCCTGATCCGCGACGCCTACGACCGCCCGTGGATCGTCACCTGGGACGAGGACGGTGATCCGTTCGTTATCTCCTACCCCGAGGAGAGCGACGAAGGCACGATGCCCGCCGCCGCGACCTACCACGGTCGCCTCGGACTCCCCACCTACCCCGTCCGCATCGTCACCGAGGAGACGCGAGCATGAGCACCCCAGCCCCCCTCACCGCCACCCAGCTCGAGACGCTCCCCGTGCGCAGCGCCGTGCTCTGCACCACCGACCGCGGCCGCGCGTTCCTCGCGCTCAAGATCGACCAGGGGACCGGGCGGCACAACCCGTCGCGCTGGAACACGACCGACGGCCCCGCGACGACCGTGCAGATCGCCGCGCACAACCCCGTGCACCTCGTGCCAGCCACCGACACGACCGAGGAGGCCGGAGCGTGAGCCGCCTCGCCGGCCACGAGCTCTGGTGGGAAGGCGCACCCCACACTGCCAAGGGCCAGCTCATCTACCGCGGCCACATCACCACCGGCGGAACCGGCCACGGGAAGTGCTCCTGCGGAGCCCTCTCCCCCGAGCTCCCGTCCGGCACCCAGCGCCGCGCATGGCACCGCGAGCACAAGGCCCAGATCACCCGCGACCAGGCCGGGGAGACCCGATGACCTCACCGAAGCCCACGACACCGGCCGACCCCAACGATCTGCGCACCGCCCTCACCAAGCTCGCGGACGACGCGGAGGAGTACGGGCCGGGAGCCTGGGTCGCGGGCGAGATTCGCACCCTGCTCGCCGCACACCCGGCACCCGAGACGGACGGGGTGTGCGGGAACTGCCTGGGGCACGGCGTGGAGACCTGCGCGGCGCACCCCGCCCCGGCGTCCGACACCCTCGACGACGACAGCGACCTCCCGTGGTCCGACACGGAAGAGTGCGGATGTGAGACGCACGAGGGTGCCCCCGACACCGGACGCGAGGACGATGAGCTCGTGGAGGCCGTGGCCCGAACGCTGTCACGGTCGGAACACCCCGGCGTTCAGGCGTACATCGACGCCCGCGCCGTCCTGGCCGCGCTCCTTGCCCCGCCCGTGGTGGACGAGACGGAGATCGCGGCGCGAGCGATCGAGGTCCTGGCCGAGGAGACGCGCCGGATGCCGTCTGACTGGACGAAGTTGCGCACGTGGATGCGTGACTACGCCGCCCGCCTGAGAGGAGCAACCCGATGACCGCCCCTGACTACGTGGCCGAGGTCGCTGGACTGCTCGGTGAGCACCGCCAATGCGGCGTTCGCGCCCAGCGCATGACGTGCGGCATGCCCTTGCCCGAGCCGCACGGTGACGCGACGTTCTGGGGGTCTCATCAGGCGGAGGTGTTGGCTGTTGCTGGCCTGATCCCCACGAGCGTCGAGACGAAGGTGCACTACCCGTGCGCCGACGACCTCGACGATGACTGCTGCGGATTCAGGACCCGGATCGGCCCGCGCGGGGCACAGCACCGACCCTGCGAGCACGCGACAACCCAGACCCGCGCCGTGACCAACTGGAAGGACGCAACATGACCACCGGCGACCTGATCCGACGCGCGAGGGAGGCGGCACGTGATATCCACGGAGAAGCCGCCTCCCTCCTGTTCGAGCTGGCCGACGAAGTAGACCGACTGCGGGATGAAGCTGACCGGTTCCGCACCCTCTGGGACCGCCACGGCAAGAACAACCTCCTCGCCGAGAGGGATGCGGCACGGGCAGCACTCGGGCGCGTGACCGAGCTGCTCACCCTCTGGGCGCGCCTCGCCTCCCAGCAGGCCAACCTAGGCGACGTAGTACACGACCTCACCCGAGCCCTCGAAGGGGAGTCATGACCCGCTTCGAGCCGATGCAGATCGTCGACATCATCGACGCCCAGCTTGCCACCTCGCTTGGAGCACCCTCACAGCACCGCGCACCTTCCCAGGGAATCTCTCAAACAGTCCGCGCCATCTGGTGCGAGCCTTCCCGCACCTCGCTCCTCGACGGAATCGTCGGACTTCACGCTCCTTGTCCCTCGCCCGTCGCACCGGCTCATACCCACGGCGTCGCCACCAGCGTCCGGCCGAATCGCGGAAAACTACCTCAAGTTCGATACCTGGCTGTCCTGACGGATAGTGGGGGTTCGAACAGCACAGCTCCACCACCCGCTCGGATCGAGGACTCACCGGTCCGCTCGTCACCTCGAAGTCCCACGGAATGCCTGGCCCGGTCCGACCGAGCGCACGCACGAACGCCGGACCGAACACCTCGTCACTGCCGTTCTGGACCGCCGCCGTAGCGAGCCCGGCAGGCTCTAGGAGTAGCTGACGCGTGACCGGGGGTGCCCCAGAGTTGAGTGGCACCCTCGGGACATCTCCACCACCGATGCCAGCCCCATGTGCAAGTAACGGTGCCACTTCTCTGGGCCCGAAAAAGTGTAGGTCGCGCAGTTCGACGTGGACCAGACGCGCTTGAGCCCAGCGTCGCGTCCGCACGTCACGCGAGTACGCGACCGCCGCCACGAGAAACGCCGCTGTGGTCCCGATCGCAGCGATCCAATCCGGCCACGAACCCGGTTGGATCCTGGCGATGAAGTCGCTCATGGATTCGAACATGCCCGACAACCTACAGTTCCAGAGGGGACGAACGTGCGCACTAGTCAAGGTTGGCCCCGCAACCTTGGCAGACCGGCCCGCAACTCAAGATTGCGCATCGGTGCCTGAGATCACGTCCAAACATCTGATCTCAGGCATCGGTCGTACTAGGAGTCCCTCTCGGCCTCAGCAACGATCTCATCCGCCGGTGACGGTGAAGCCCCATCGACGACCGGGGCCACACTCGGAAGACGCGTGAGTCCATGCTTCGACAGAAGCCCATCAATGGTCTCAAGCACGCACGAGGCCTTGTAAACGACTCCCAGATCGATCGGCTCATTGAATCGTGCAATCGGTGTCGCTGTGACAACTTCGACGGTTCCCTCCAGTATACGAGTATGCACGGCCGCCAATACCCCTAGGAAAATCACCCGAGTACCTATCGTCACATTCCCCGAGCGCCCCGTCACGGTTCCTCGATCTAGAATGAAGACCGGACTCCCGCTCGATCCTGGGAATACCGAAGCGTCGATGAGGAACTGGGGGCGCCCGTTGTAGTCGACACGAATCGGCGTTGCCGTCCATCCACGTCTAGCGATCGGAAGCAGATTTACCCGATCAAACAGCCCGCTTGGATATCCGATAAACAGGACCCCTTCCATCGCATCCAGGTCATCCTCATCATTCAAGGTTAGTTCAGGTGTAATCGACTTGAAGTACAACTCCTCACCCTGCTGAGCCATTGCCTCGATGATCCTAGCGAGCGGTATGACCGCAACATCGATGTCCTCCTCGCGGTGCCCAACCCATGAGTCGACCGTGAGACCCATGAGGATCGGCGATGCACCGACCCCCATCATGGGGCGATCGCCGGCTGCGCGCATGAAGTTTATCTTGAGGCGCTCTGCACCTCGAAGCACATGCTTATTAGTGACGAGCACCTGCACGGCACCGTCCGCCGTATTCACAGAATAGATAAAGCCTGTGCCCGTCCAGCTTCCACCAGGCCCATCCGCCTCGAGGCGGACAGGATTGAAGAACAACTTCTCGGCAATTGTCTCTACTAGCATTTTGGCCCCTTTGCACGATTCCTTGAAACAATTGTGTAGCAACAACAGCCACACGGCCTTCCGAGCACCTCGGCGACGGACATGCCATCCCTTGGCAACGCGTCGGTCACTGTTTGACCCACGACCCACAGTCGGACGATTCGAAGTCCTGCCCCGCTGAGAGCGTGACGGAGAGATTGCCCTGCGTGGCGTAGTCGTTGGAGAGGATGTCGTCCCCGTTCGACCCAGTACGCGTGATCGCCCAGTAGCAGCGGGTGCTCGTCACGGCATCCTTGACCCGGTAGGCCCCAGGCTCGATGTCGACTCCAACCGTCCACCGGCCCGGTGCGATCGTGTTTGCCGCGACCTGCGCCTCGGCGCCCGACACCGCAGTCTCTCGTTCATCAAGCGCCTTATCGCGCTCGTCGAGCTCAACGCTCCGCACGACGTTCGCCTGCGCCTTCTCCGCAGCCTCTGCGATCTGTAGACGTGCCTCTTCTTTCGTGTCGTCGATCAGGTCGTCGAGTTCGTCGGCCTGAGCCTGCGCCTCGTCGCGCTCGATCAGGAGGGCCTGGAACTCGGCGCTGGCTGTCGGGTCCGACTGGCTCGCCACGATGCCTACGGCCGCACCGAGCGCGAGCCCAATAACGCCGACAGCCGCTGGGATCGCCCACGGCTTCCGGAGGATCGACGCCTTCGCAGGTGGCGGTGGTGGCGGGACGTCGCTGCCGGGCAGCGGTACGGCGGATTCCTCGGGCATGGCGCCCCCTTTCAGCATGGTGCGCTGACCGTAGCGCCCGAGACGCGCGTACCGGTTCGATCCGCAGGGAATTCACCCACAATGGCTGCGGGCTGAGACCGAACATCTCGCCTTGAAGCTCGCGCGCCAGGTCCGTACCATCGATCGCCCTACTGGAGGCGAGACCAGCATGGACGCGCAGACTGCTCTGGATGCACGAACCGATCTCCTATGGATCGTTGAACGATGGCCCCGGCTCCAGGCCAGACTCCATGGCGGCGGTGGCAACGCGCTGACCGGGATGCCGTCCGGATCGAACGAGGCCCCGCTCCCCATCGACGTTGGGGTCTCGGACCTCATGCGCGAAATCGAGGACCAAGCGAGGTTCTACGCCGCGGTCCTGCTCGACGAGGTCCCACCCGAGCATGGCTGCGACGGACAATGCGTGGAGACCTGGCTCGCTGTGGCGGCCGAAGCCACCAAGGCGGTCCAGCACACCCCGCCCGCACCGAGCTCGTGGGACTGCCCCGAACGGCGCGCGCCCATCACGACGTCCGCCATGCCCGCGCTGCTCGGACAGGTCGCCGAGCGGTACGGGCACTTCACGGCGGACGAGCGCGAGGCCCTCGACTTCTGCGACGAGGCACACGACTTCCGCGAGCGGGTGCGCAGGACGCTCGAGCGGCCCGCTCCCCCGACCTACGTCGGGCCCTGCCCAGCGCGCGGGACCGAAGGGGACGGATGCGCTGGGGAGCTCTACCTTCGCGAGGGGCGCGAGCGCGGGACCTGCCGCGAGTGCGGCACCGAGTTCACGCGCGACGAGCAGCTCGACTACGTCAGCGACGCGCTTGAGGAGCGGCTCATGACGCCCGCCGAGATCGTGCGCGCCCTCAAGATCGTCGGGCACGAGGTCAAGCCCGGCACCGTCTTCAAGTGGGTGCAGCGCGGCAGGCTCGAGGAAGCCGTCGACGGACTGTACCGACTCGCCGACGCACTCGACCTCGCCGAGCGGCCCGTGCGTGGGAAGGTGGCGGCATGACGGCGCGACCCGCCCTCATCGATCGCCTGGCACACTCTGTGCCATGGGATCCGCATGGGCCATCGTCCTCGCCGCCGCTGTAGGCGCACTCTCCGCCTTGATCACGAACTGGTTTGACCGTGCGCTTCAGCGTCGCGACCTAGAGCGGCAGGGCGTGGAACAGCGTCGACAGTTTCTCCGGGAGAATCTCATTGAGTTCGTGGAGTTCGGGCGCGCCCGCGGGACTGCCGTTCACAAACTGGCCACCGAAGCACTCAGGGGCTTCGACCCATTCCACGCGGCTGTCTCGGGAGCAATCGGGACCGAGCACCGGGAGGCGAGTGACCGATTCCGCGTCGCGTTGGCGAAGATCCGGCTAACCGTCTCAGATGGAGACGTGGAGGAGGCGATCACGCGCGTGAAGAAGGCCGATTCAATCCTAAGCGGAGCAACAGGCCTCCTCTCGGATCGCATGCTGAATCAGACTGACCCCTTGCCGGCCATCGGAGCGATCTTGTCCGCGATTGGCGACCTGAATGACACGTTCGACGAACTCATCGAGTCTGCCCGCGCTCGCCTCGCGGACCCGATCGAGACGTAGACGGACATCGACCACGTCACAGCACCATGACAATCGTGTTTGTCCCAGAGCCGTGACATCTCGTCGCCTTGCGAACGACGTTCTGTCCACCTAACCTGTGCTTAGGTGGGTTTCACCCATCAGCAGACAAGGCCCCGAGGTTCGCCACGGGGCCTTTCGCATGCCCGCACTCGCCTGCGGGCCGCCCGATCCATCCCGGTACAGGTCTCTGGGTCGGGCACACACACTCCCTGACGGAGCCGACGGGACCCCGCGACCCACGGTCGAGACCAGCGCGGAGAGCGACCCAGGCCCGTCAGGGTGTACTGCCTGGGAGGTGGGTGGGATGCCCCGAGGCTGGTCCCCCTGCTCCCGCTGTCCCGACGTCGCACCGCCTGGTCGCTCGACCTGCGACGCGTGCCGAGCCGAGGCTGACCGGGCACGCCGACCAGCGGGCAACCCCTACTCCACCAAGGGTCACCGCCGCTTCCGAGAGGACGTGCTGGCCCGCGACCCGCGGTGCGTGTGCACTGGCGACTGCGGTGCACACGCTGGCCTCTGTGCCGCATGCTCGACCGTCGCTGACCACCACCCAGTCGAGCGTGTCGACCTAGTGGCCATGGGTCAAGACCCCAACGAGCCGGACCACGGGCGCGGCGTCTGCGCTCCATGCCACGACCGCAAGACAGCCCGCACCAAGCCCGCAGGCTGGGCCGCCCGCTGAGTGTCCGAACCGGACCTCGGCGGCACCCCGAACCGGACATTCGAGGCGGGGGGACCCCCCTGAGGACCACCTTGCCGGAACCGCCGGAGAGGGGGATTTTTCTCTGTACGGGTTCCGGGACTCCTGGTGGTGAACACACTTCGACGCTCGACGGAAGGTCGGGCGTCACTTTCGTAGGCCGCGCAAGGCGGTGAAGAGGTGATCGTCATGCCGGGTCCTGCTCCGAAGCACCCGTCCACTCGTGCTCGCCGCAACGACCCGAAGAAGGGCTTCACCTCGCTGCCCGCTGGCGGCCGGCTGGGTGCGATCCCGCCGTGGCCGCTGCGTCCCAACCCGTTCATGACGGCCCAACTCGAGACCGCGCGCGATCGCGTGGCCTCGCTGCAGGTCGAGCTCGAGGCGGCCGAAGACGGGCGCGCTCGTGGCCGGCTCCGGCGCGAGCTGAGCAAGAACGAGATGACCGTCGCCACGCTGAGTCTGCAGATCGAGCAGGCGACTGACGACGAGGTCGCCCTCTGGGACGACTTGTGGCGGACCCCGCAGGCCACGGTCTGGGAGGACTCGCACTCGAGCCGAGAGGTTGCTCAGTACGTCCGGTGGAAGGTGCTCGCCGAGCAGGGCGACCTCAAGGCTGCCGCCGAGGCGCGCCAGCTCTCCGACCGCCTCGGCCTGAACCCGCTGGCCCTCACGCGCCTCCACCTGGAGATCGAGCGCGCCGACGAGGCCGAGACGCGCGGCGAGCAGCGTCGCAAGAAGGCCACCCCACCCACGGACAACAAGCCGAAGGGTGACCCGCGCGGCACTCTTCGGGCTGTGTGACTACCTTCATCGTCCCGTCGTTCGACGAGGAACCCTGGCCGTCTCTCGGTGGTCCGATCTGCGACCTGATCGAGGAGCGTGCGGTCTTCGGGCCCGGCTCCCTCAAGGGTGAGCCTGCACGGCTGGACGACGAGAAGCGCGCCGCGATCTGGAAGGCCTACGAGGTCTACCCTCGCGGCCACGAGCTCGCGGGGCGCCGGCGCTTTCGGCGCGTGCGGATCTCGTGGCGCAAGGGCACGGCCAAGACCGAGTTCGGCGGCTGGGTCGCGTTCGTCGAGCTGCACAGCGAGGGGCCGGTCCGGTTCGACGGCTGGGACGCGGACGGCAACCCCGTCGGGCGCCCGGTCCGCGACCCGTACATCCCGCTCCTGGCAACCACGCAGGAACAGGTCATGGAACTCGCCTACGGCGTCCTCTACACGGTCTGCACCGAGGGGCCCGACGCCGACCTGTTCGACTCCTCGCTCGAGCGGATCATCCGACTGGGCGAGCGTGGCGCGGACGGCAAGGCTGTCCCCTTGGCCGGTTCGCCGAACGCCCGAGACGGCGCTCGGACCACGTTCCAGTACTACGACGAGACGCACCGCCTGAACTCCCCCACGGCCCTGTCGGCCTACGAGGCGATGGAAGCGAACCTCCCCAAGCGTCCGCTCGACGACCCCTGGTCGCTGGGCACCACGACCGCGGGTGAGCCTGGCAAGGGCAGCGTCGCAGAGAAGGACAAGGACGAGGCCGAGCTCATCAGCAAGGGTGAGGTCGACGAGCCCGAGCTCTTCTACTTCCACCGCGAGGCCGGGACGCACGATCCGACCACCGGCAAGGAGTACGACCTCTCGGTCATGGCCGATCGCATCGAGGCCATCCGGGAGGCGTCTGGCCCATCGGTTGCCGCCTGGTCGGACCTGCGCGGCATCGCCAAGCAGTGGGACCGGCCCCGTGCCGATCCGCGCTACCTCGAGCGGACCTGGCTGAACCGGTGGACGCAGGCCGAGGCCCAAGCGTTCGACGCTCGCCGCTGGAAGGACGAGCTCGCGAAGGTCGGCGCAACGATCCCGCGCCGGGTACGCCGCAAGGTGACGCTCGGCTTCGACGGCTCGCGCTGGAAGGACACGACGGGCCTCGTCGTGACCGACATCGAGACCGGGCTGCAGCAGAAGTTCGGCCTGTGGATCCCGGACTACGCCGACGAGTCGCCCGACGGCACCCCTGAGGTGCGGGTCCACGAGGTCAACGAGGGCGTCGACGAAGCGTTCAAGGTCTTCGACGTCGTGCGCATGTACCTCGACCCGGCACAGGGCTGGGACGAGCAGGGCGCGACCTGGGCCGGGAAGTACGGTCCCAAGAAGGTGCTGTTCTTCTACACCGACTCGCGCAACCTGCGCCGCACCGCCGAGATGTGCCGGTCCTACGCCGGCGCGATCAAGGCGGGCGAGGTCACGAACGACGGCGACGAGGACCTCGCGTCGCACATCGCCAACGCGCAGAAGCGCGAGATCAAGATGGTCGACGACGAGGGCCAGCCCCTGTGGGTCATGTCCAAGGAGCGTCACGACTCGCTCAACAAGATCGACCTCGCGATGGCGGGCGGCCTGTCCTGGCAGGCGCGCCTGGACGCGATCGCGTCCGGCGTCTCGACCTCGCCCACCTACTTCTACACCGCATCGACCACTCGCCGGAGGTGAGAATGGACTCCGCCGAGATCCTGCGTCTTGCGACGCTCATGGCCGACAAGATCCGGGCCCGGCGCCCCGACATCGTCTCGAACGTGGCGTACTTCAAGGGCACCGAAGGGCGCATGCGGTTCGCGTCCGACGAGTTCCGCGACTACTTCGCTGACCGGTTCTCCGGGTTCTCGGACAACTGGTGCATGCCTGTGGCACAGGCCCCGATCGAGCGCATCCACCAGCTCGGCATCCGGCTCGACGGCAGCACCACTGCCGATGTGGAGTCGGCCCGCATGTGGGAGCGCAACGAGGCGGACCGCGGGCTGTCCGAGGCGCTGATGATGATGACGGTCGCGAAGCGCTCGTTCGGCATGGTCTCGCCGTCGCCGGTCGGGGCCCGCGTCACGTTCGAGCACCCCGACTCCGCGTGCGTGATCTACGACGCGGCCACTCGCCAGCGCCGCGCCGGCATGGTCGTGTGGCAGGACGAGAATTTCGAGTACTCGGAGTTCCAGACCCCGCAGTACATCATCCCGCTCAAGCGCCCCCGCTTCATCCAGGAGAGCGGCGACAAGCACGTCGCGCCGAACGCCGACGGCTGGGCGTTCGACCAGGCCCGCGAGCTCAAGGCGAACCCCCTGGGCGCGGTCCCGCTCGTCGAGTTCCGCAACCAGGCGCTCCTCGACGACGAGCCCATGAGCGACATCGCTGGCGTCAAGCCGATCCAGGACACGATCAACCTGGTCTGGGCGTACCTGCTCAACGGGCTCGACACCGCGTCCCTGCCCGCGCGCATCATCAAGGGCATCGACGTCCCCAAGGAGCCGATCCTCGACCAGGACGGGCAGATCATCGGCGAGAGGCCGATCGAGCTCGACCGCCTGATCCGTGACCGCGTCATCTTCATCCCCGGTGAGGGTGACGTGGCCGAGTGGACCGCGGGCAACCTCGAGGTCTTCTCCAAGGTCATCGGTCACGCCGTCGAGCACGTCGTGGCACAGACCCGCACCCCGGCGCACTACCTGATCGCCGCGTCATCGAACACGCCCGCGACCGGGTACGAGCTCGCGGAGGCCGGCCTGGTCTCCAAGGCCGCCGAGCGGATCTCCTACGCCAACCCCTCGGTGCGCGAGATCTACCGGCTCGCGGCGATCGCCGAGGGGCAGGCGGAGCGCGCGGCGCAGATCGCCGTCGGGAAGGTCCTGTGGAAGAAGCCCCAGTACCGGTCCGAGCAGCAGCTCATGGACGGGCTGCAGAAGATGCGGACCGCGGGCTTCCCGTTCCAGTGGATCGCCGAGGAGTACGGCCTCTCGCCCTCGGAGGTGGACCGCGTGATGGAGATGAAGCGTACCGAGGAGCGCGACGCGACGATGGAGCAGGTCGCACGTGACCTGGCGATCTGATGGTCACGATCCCGCAGGCCACCCAGGACCACTACCGGCGGATGCAGCGCCTGCAGATCCTCGCGCTGCGCGCCTCGCGCCGCTCCTGGACCCGCGTTGACTGGCGCCACCTCTCGCCGTCGTGGGCGCCCCTGGTGGCTCGCGAGCTCGAGCCGCTCATGTCCGGGATCCAGGTGCAGGCCGCTGCATCCGGGGCGTCCTACGGCGCCCTGACACTCGCCGAGCAGGGGTCCTGGGTCGCACCCGAGGCGTTCGTTGACCCGCGAGCCTTCGGCGGGTACGCCGCTGACGGGCGCTCGCTCGACGGCCTGCTCTTCTCGCCCATCACGAGCGTGAAGACGTGGATCGCCGACGGACGCTCGGCCTCCGAGGCGCTCGCCATGGGCGGCCGGGCGCTCGACACGATCGTGCGCACGGTCGTCGCTGACGCCGGGCGCCAGGCCGCGGGGATCGACACGGCCTCACGCAAGAGCGTCGGGTACGTGCGGATGCTCAACCCGCCCTCGTGCTCGCGCTGCATCGTCCTCGCCGGTCGGCTCTACCGCTGGAACACTGGCTTCCGCCGGCACCCGCGCTGCGACTGTGTGCACGTCCAGTCCGCCGCCGGATCCACGCAGGCCGCGCTCGACGAGGGTCTCATCTCCGACCCCTACGAGTACTTCCAGGGCCTGCCGAAAGACGAGCAGAACAAGATCTTCGGCGAGCACGAGGCAGCCGCGATCCGCGACGGCGGCGACATCTTCCAGGTCATCAACTCCAAGCGCGGCCGACAGGGCGCCTTCACCACCGAGGGCACCGGGCGTCGCGGCAACGCGTCGACCGTCCTGCGGCCCGGTCAGCGACGCATGACGCCCGAGACGATCTACCGCCTCAACCCGAACCGCGAGGACGCCCTCAAGGCGCTGCGCGACCAGGGCTACATCCTCCCCGGCGGCCAGGTCCCCACGGGCTCGCTACAGGGCCGCGTGGAGGGCTTCGGGCAGATGGGCGGCGGCGGGACACGCAAGGCCGCATCCGCCGCCGTCGAGGAGGCGCGCAGGACGGGCGTCCGTGACCCGCGGTCCCGCTACACGATGACCGCCGCCGAGCGGCGTCTGAATGACGCCGAGCGGCGCTACCAGATGGTCCTCGAGGGCCGGAACCCGTTTGCCTCCCCCGGCTTCGGGAACACCCCCGACCCTCAAGGGCTGGGCCTGAACACGGTCGGCGCATCGCGCGGACCCCTCACCCCACAGATCGCCGCCATGGTCGAGACCGACTACCGGCGCTGGCTCGCCACCGGCGGCCAGAAGTTCGCTGCCTGACGCCGCAAGGGCTCAGGACCTACCCCTCTCGCAAGGAGAGACATGCACCCGATCCGCACCCGCGCGCACCTGCGCCGGCTCATGTTCATCACGGACACCGACGCCTCGGGCGGCGGATCCACCGACACCAGCGGCGCCGACGTCGACGAGTCGACCGACGACACCGACACGGGGCCCGGCGACAGCACCGACCAGGAGGCCGACACGGTCAACTGGCAGGAGAAGTTCGAGGCCCAGCAGAAGATCAACCGCGACCTCGAGCGCAAGGTCAAGGGCGAGGCCGGCACGCTGCAGGCCAAGCTCGACGCCCTCCAGGCCAAGCTCGACGGCACGGAGGCCGAGCACGCCGAGACCCTCAAGTCCCGCCAGACCGAGGAGGCCGCTCTCGCGAAGGCGAACGAGCGCATCCGCAAGGCCGAGGTCCGCGCCGCCGCCGCCGGGAAGCTCTCCGACCCGGCCGATGCCCTGAAGTTTCTCGACCTCGAGCAGTTCGAGGTCGGGTCCGATGGCGAGGTCGACACCTCCGCCATCAACGAGGCCCTCGAAGGTCTCGTGAAGTCCAAGCCGTACCTCGCCGCGCAAGGTGGCAGCGGCGTCACGTTCGAGTCCCCCGGCGCCCATCGCAAGGAGCGCGCCGGACAGGTCACGCAGGCCGAACTCGACCGCATGACGCCCGACCAGATCAACGCCGCACGCGCCGAGGGTCGACTCAACGACCTCCTCGGCATCAAGCCCTAGACCCTGAGGAGGGTTCCCCATGGCCATCACCAAGTTCATCCCGAAGATCTGGTCCGCCGCGCTGCTCAAGGCGCTGCGCAACCAGCTCGTGTACGCCCAGCCCGGCGTCATCAACCGCGACTACGAGGGCGAGATCGCCCGCGCGGGCGACACCGTCCACATCACGTCGTTCGTCGACCCCGCGGTCCGCGCGTACACCCGCAACGGCACGATCACGTGGGACCTGCTCACGGACACCCAGCAGTCGCTCGTCATCGACCAGCAGAACTACTTCGCGTTCAAGGTCGACGACATCGACAAGCGCCAGGCCATCGACGGCTTCGTCGAGGAGACCACGACCGGGGCCTCGTACAACCTCTCGGCCGAGGCCGACGAGTTCGTCGCGACCACGATCGCGGCCGGCGTCGACGCGGGCAACGCCCTCGGCGCCGTCACGGTCGCGACGCCCAGCGACGCCTACGACCTCCTGGTCGAGTTCCGCACCAAGCTCAAGCGGAGCAACACCCCGGACGCGGGCCGGTACGCGGGCGTCTCGCCCGAGTTCTACGGGCTCCTGCTGCGCGACGACCGCTTCATCCGGCTCGACGCCTCGGGCACGACCGAGGGCCTGCGCAACGGCGTCGTCGGACGGGCCGCCGGCTTCGACATCCTCGAGGCCAACACGGTGCCCGAGGCCGCGGGGGTCCAGACCATCATCGCGGGCCACTCGATCGCGACGACCTACGCCCAGCAGATCCTCAACACCGAGGCGCTGCGGCTCGAGAACACGTTCGGCGACGGCATCCGTGGCCTGCACGTGTTCGGGGCGAAGGTCATCCGCCCCAAGAACCTCACGTCCGCTCTCGTCACCGTCTCCTGACCGAAAGGGTCGAACATCATGCCGCTCTACAAGGCACGCCACGGCAAGGACAAGGACGGGGGCGTCATCTACGGCGCCCCCTTCGCCTACGAGCCGAAGAACCCCGAGGGGCCCGCCGCCGAGAACGCGGCGGCCAAGGTCGAGGCAGGGCTGTGGGTCGAGATCGAGCCGGCCGAGAAGCCGCTCGAGAAGCGCACGGCGGGCGACCTCAAGGCCTACGCCACCGAGCACGACATCGACCTCGGCGACGCCAAGACCAAGGCCGAGATCCTGGCCGCGATCGTCGCGGCCGAGACCAAGCAGGACTGACGAGGGAGGCCACCGTGGCACTAGCACCGCTCGCGACGGTGGCCGACCTGTCGGCCCTCGGGATCGACACCACGAACACCGCGCTCGTGGACTCGCTGCTGACCTCCGTGTCGGCAGCGGTCCGCGACGCGGCGGCCGTCCCGATCAGCCGCACCGTCTCGACCATCACCATGTGGACCGAGGCATCACGGCGCATCGAACTCCCTGCGCGCCCCGTCCACTCCGTCACCGACGTCACCCTCGACGGTGAGCCCATCACGGACTGGGTCCTGCGCGGCTCTTCGCTGTGGCGCACCTGCCTGTGGCAGGCGCACAACGCCATCCCGGGCGAGCTCACGCTCACCTTCGACCACGGCCTCGACGAGGTCCCCGCCGACATCGTCAAGCTCGTCTGCACGCTCGTCGCGGCCGGGCTCAACGAGGTCCAGGAAGGCATCGGCGAAGGCCGCGGCCTGTCCTCGGAGCGAATCGACGACTACCAGGCGTCGTTCACACGCGGCGACGACGAGCTTGTCGACAAGACCGAACTCCCCGAGCGCACGCGACGCCGACTGCGGCAACGCTTCGGCGGCGCCAGCGCCACGGTCCTCGGAACGACGCGATGAGCGCCGGGGGTGCCATCGCCCGCGGTCGCCGCATGGCCGAGCGGCTCATGGTCGACACCTGCCTCGTGCAGCGCGTGGTCGGCGAGACGACGAACGAGGGGACGGGCGTCGTCGAGCCGCTGCTCGAGACCGTGTACTCGGGCCCGTGCAAGCTGCAGAACCAGTCCCAGTACGAGATGGGCGCTGAGGCCGGCGGGCACATGTCCGTCGAGCAGCGCTCCCTCGTCCACTTCCCGGTCGGATCCTTCCAGGTCCGACACGGCGACCTGTGCACCTTCACGGCCTCCGTCGCCCCCGGCGTCGCTGGCCAGAAGTACCGCCTGCAGGGCGAGACGCCGTACCGGACGTTCGAGACCGCGTACCGCGTGTACGCCGTGCAGGAGGTGGCCTGATGTTCGACATCGACCTCTCCGAGCTGCGTGCGCTCGCGACTGACCTCGGCAAGATCCCGGCGCGTCTCCTATCCGATGCAGACGCGATCGTGAAGCGGGGCGCGCAGAACGTCAAGGAGCACATGGCTGCTGACCTCACGGCGTCCAGGAGCTTCCGTGGCGCCGCGGGCTCGGTCTCCTACGACTCGGACTATCGCCCTGGCCTGGTCCAGTACGAGGTCGGTCCGGACAAGGCTCGCAGGGGCGGCGCCCTGGCGAACATCGCCTACTTCGGTGGCGCGAACGGCGGCGGTGGGACAGTCGACATCGACGCCCCGCTGGCCGCTGAGGAGCCGCGTCTGACGTCCGCGATCGACAAGCTGCTGGACGGTCTGCTGTGAGCGTCCGGGTGCTGGCCCAGGCGTTGCGGGCCCTGGCTCCGGTGGGCGTAAGCGTCCACGTCGGCGAGACGTCCCCCAGCCCGACTCTGCCGTGGGCCGTCCTGAACTTCGCGGCGCCTGGCGTCTCAGAGCGCTCGCTCGCGACCGTTCCCCTGGCCGGTCCTGCCCGCCTGCTGGTGACGATCGCCGGGGCGACTGAGGACGCGGTCCTCATCATCCTCGAGAAGGTCCTCGCGGCCTACGAGGGGACCCGCCCGGTCGCCGAGGGCTGGCAGTGCTCGCCACTCGAGCAGGTGGGCGACGTGAAGATCTTCCCCGACGACGTCGTGGTCGCGTCCGTGAACCGGCGCGTGGTCGTCGGCAAGGTGACGTTCGAGACCACGGTCGCCCGCACCGCCTGACGCTCCATCTCATCGGTCCCAGCGCGCGGCGCCTGGGGCCCTCAGCCCTGCCCAGGAGGCACGCATGCCCAGCTGGAAGCGAGTCCGCGACACGACGACGGGCCACCAGTACGACGTCGACGAGCGCCTGCCGCTCGCCGAGGGCGTGGAGGCCGTCAAGGGCGCCCCCGTCCTGTCCGGTCGTGGCGCCCGACCACGCCCCGCCAAGCCGCGCCGCACAGTCGACGCGGCCGTCCAGACCGCCCGCGAGAAGCGGGCATCCCAGACCAGGGACATCACACCCACCCCCGTGCCGGACGACCCGGCCAACTCGAAGGAGTAGCCCCATGGCTGGAGAAGTCCCCCCGGGCAGCGTCGCTGACGGCAACATCATGGCCCTCTGGGTCCCCGCGCTCGCCGACCCGTCCGCACCCAAGGTCACCGAGTGCACCGCGCCCGGCGTCGTCGACCTCTCGTGCTACCTCACGAAGGACGGCCTGAGCCTCGGCGGCGACGAGCAGACCATCACCGACGACCGGCTGTGCTCGACGCAGACGTTCGAGGCGCCGGGCACGTACACCGACACGCTCGACGTCGTCTACGTGTACAACGCCCAGTCGGCGCTCCCCGCGGACAACGGCGCGCACCTGACCCTCAAGCACCTCACGACGGGGTACATCGTGCTGCGGTACGGCCTGCCGTTCGAAGAGGCTCCCGAGGCTGCTCAGGTCGTGGACGTCCTGACCGTCTCGTGCGGAGTCCAGCGCAAGCAGGCGCCGGAGGCCAACGCGAAGCTCAAGATCGGCCAGAAGATGCACGTCACGAACTCGACGCACCGCGACGTGGCTCTCGCAGCCTGACCCAAGACCCCTGCCGGCGCGCGGATCCCCTGGTCTGGGCGCGCGCCGGCAGGCTCACCACTCACCCAGACCACGACCCCAGACCAGGGAGATCACCATGCCCATCGCCGTGAAGCGAGCCCGCCGGACCGTCGCATTCTGCGCCGACCTGTCCACCCAGGCCGAATACGACCGCGCGACCGCCACGCTGACCGAGGCGCAGCGCGCCGACGGTCAGATGCTCAACTCCTCGCCCGCCACGCGTGACGCAGCGGCTGAGGTGCAGGCACTCGAGGAGCGCATGAAGGTGGCCACGATCGACTTCGAGATCGAGGCCCAGCGCCGCGACAAGTGGCAGGCGTTCGAGGCCGCACACCCCCCGCGCGAGGGCGACAAGACCGACGAGCAGTTCACCATCGACATCTCCTCGCTCGACGAGGTCATCGCCCAGTCGATCGTCGCGATCACCGACCACGAGGGGAACGCCGTCGACTTCGACCCGCGCACCGAGTGGGCCGAGCTCGCGGACGAGATGAGCGATGGGCAGTGGCAGGACTTCGCCATGGCCGTCCTGGCCGTGAACCGCGGGGTGAAGAGCGCCCCTTTCTCGCAGGTCGCGTCGCGCGTGATCCGGGCCTCCGCGACCGACTGACTCTCGCGCGGACGCTCGGCGTCTCGTACAAGCGGCTGTCCGGCTGGGAGCCGGTCACGCACTACGAGTACGACGATGCCGAGCGTCTCGCGTCCTCACGGCCTGATGTCGAGTGGGACGAGGACCAGGTCTCCTGGATGCTCGCGCTTGCCGAGTACGAGGACGGCTTGTGCCCTCGCTGCGGGATGCCGCGGGAGATCTGCCAGGCGCCCGAATCAGAGGGGCGCGTGAGCGTACCCCCACCGTCGCGCTGCCACGTCACGACCGCGATCCTCGGCGCCCAGAAGGGTTACGCCGAGAACCAACACCCCGGCGCGCTGCTGTTCGGGGCCAGCGTCCCGCCGTGATCGCTAGAGGTCGATGCAGAGCTCACCCGTGTTCGGGGCCCTGTCGAGCGGGCTTGCGCCCGAGAGGGTGCACCAGTACTCATCGGTCCGGCGATCCTGCGCTCGCGCATCGTTCACGCGGACGACCACGAAGATCGCCAGGATCACAACCGCGAGCACCGCGGCCGCGATGAGCAGCCCCTTGTTCTGGCGTGCGTGCGCTGCCGCGAGCTCGGGCGATTTCTCGGTCTCCATGCCTCACATCTAACTCCATACCGCTGACCCCCGGGAGGTTGAAATGGCCGACCGTTCGATCACGCTCAAGATCGGGGCGAACGTCCAGGGGGCCCTGAACGGGCTCAAGACGCTCGCGCAGGCGACGCAGGATCTGGGGACCCGCACGTCGAGCTACATCGAGCGCAACGAGCAGGGCATCAACACGCTCTCGAACGGCTTCGCGGTGGCTGGGGCTGCGGCGACTGGGTTCGCGTTGCTCGCGGTCAAGAAGTTCTCCGACTTCGACTCGGCGATGTCGTCTGTGAAGTCGTCGGGAGCAGACGCCGCGGAAAGCATCGATGCGCTGCGTGATGCCGCGATCGACGCGGGCGCGGACACCGTCTTCTCCGCGACCGAGGCAGCGGGCGCGATCGAGGAGCTCGCCAAGGCCGGCGTCTCGGCGTCCGACATCCTGTCCGGCGGACTCAAGGGATCACTCGACCTCGCGGCCGCGGGGAGCATGGGCGTGGGAGAGGCCGCCGAGTACGCGTCGATCACCATGACGCAGTTCAACCTCAAGGGCAAGGACGTCGGGCACATCGCCGACCTCCTCGCCGCCGGTGCTGGCAAGGCGATGGGCGAGGTCTCCGACCTCGGCCAGGCGCTCAAGCAGGGCGGACTCGTCGCGGCCCAGACCGGCCTCACGCTCGAGGAAACGACGGGCACTCTTTCGGCGTTCGCCGCAGCGGGCCTGCTCGGCTCCGACGCGGGCACCTCCCTCAAGACCATGCTGCAGCGGCTCTCCGCCCCGTCGGGCGAGGCCGCTGGGCTCATGGAGGAGCTTGAGATCTCTGCCTACGGCGCGGGCGGTGAGTTCGTCGGCATGACGAACTTCGCTGGCCAGTTGACGCGCGCGATGGGCGACATGACCCCGGCCGCGCGGCAGGCTGCGATGGCGACGATCTTCGGTGCCGACGCTGTCCGCGCGGCAGGTGTCATCTACGACCAGGGCGAGGGCGGGATCCGCGACTGGATCTCCGCCGTCGATGACCAGGGCTACGCAGCCGAGACCGCCGCGACCAAGCTCGACAACCTCAAGGGCGACGTCGAGGGCCTCGGCGGCTCGCTCGAGACCCTGTTCATCCAGTCCGGATCCGGGGTCAACGACGGCCTGCGGTCCATCGTGCAGGGCACGGACGCCGTCGTCGACAAGCTCGGCGAGATTCCTGCCCCGGTCCTCGGGGCGGTCACGGCGATCGTCGGCAGCGGCGGCCTCGTCGCACTCTCGGTCGCAGGCATGGGCAAGATGGCGATCGCAGTCAACAACGCGAAGATCGCCTACGAGGGGCTCGGTCGCTCCGCGAAGATTGCCAGCGTCTCGGCTGGCGCGGTCGGCCTTGTGGTCGCCGCCGCTGCCGTCGGGCTCGCCGCCTGGGCGCAGCAGGCCGCAGAAGCGAAGGCTCGCACGGAAGAGCTGCAGGGGACGCTCGATGAGTTCGGGCGGACCACGGAGGCCACCCTCTCGTCGATCAACACCTTCCTGTCGAGCGGCCAGGACGACTGGCTCGGAGGGATCTTCGGCAAGGACCCGAAGTCGCTCATCGAAGACGCCGAGCGGTACGGCCTTGCAATCCAGGACCTGCAGGGCTACATCCTGGGCCAGGCGGATGCGACGGACCGCGTGAACGCGGCCACCACTGCGTACCTGGACGGCCTAGACCGCACAGGCCGCGAGTACGAGAACAAGAAGGGCGGCATCGACAAGTTCATCGGCTCGCTCGACGGCGAGCGGAGCGCCCTCGAGGGGTCAATGACCGCGGCCGAACGCAAGGCCGAGGCGGACAAGATCGCCGGCGTCGCAACCAACGAGCTCACGGCCGCGACCGTCGAGTCGACCTACGCCACCGCCGCCCAGGTCACGACGCTTGAGGACGCGATCAGCGGGCTTTCGACGCTCGCCAACATTGCCCTGGCAGCGCGCGACTCCCAGCGCGGGTTCGAGGCTGCCGTTGACGCTGCGGAGGCCGCGCTCAAGGAGAACGGCGTCACGCTCGACATCACGACCGAGAAGGGCCGCTCGAACCAGGCGGCTCTTGACGGAATTGCCGCGGCGAACCTCCGCCTCGTGGAGGACATGCAGAAGAACGGCGCTACCCAGGGCGAGGTTCAGGGTGCGGTCCAGCGGTCGCGAGACGAGTTCTTGCGCATGGCCGGACAGCTGGGGATGACGGCCGACGAGGCGAATGGCCTCGCGGATGAACTCGGCCTGATCCCCGGCAACTACGAGGCGAAGGTCACCGTGCACACCGGCGAGGCTCTCCGCCAGATCCAGGCCGTGCAGAGCGCGATGTCGTTCCTCAAGGACAAGACGATCGATGTCACGGTTCGCCAGCACGCGTACAACAACGCTGCGACTGCAGCCCAGGTCGTCGAGGGGCGCGCGTCTGGTGGCCCCGTGAGGGGCGGCGAGCTCTACCTCGTGGGCGAGGAGGGACCCGAGCTTCTCGTCATGCCGCGCTCAGGGACCGTCGTCAACGCCCGAGACACCGCCTCCGCGATCGGCGACCTCGGGGGGCGCAACACGAACACCCCCGCGCAGGCGCTCCAGTCTCCCCAGTTCGCGTACTCAGCACCCGCGCCGAGTGCCGCACCGGCCGCGTCGGGCACGCCCTTCCCCGAGTTCATCACGCTCGTCGACGAGTCGGGCGGCATCTTGACCCGCGCTCGGGTCATCGCTCGCGAGACGGCGACGGATGTCGTCGTGGCATCTGGGGAGGGGCGGTACTGATGGCTTCGATCATCACGGCGTGGGTCGCGACTCACACGGGGCTCCCGTCGCTGCAGGTCTCCGGTCCGGGCGTCGTCCGGGCCGGGGACCGGGTCGTGGCCGCGCTCGGCACCGGTACCCATCTGCTCTCGGATCCGCTCGCGCCGATCGGGGTCCCGGTCGTCTACACGCTCGGGGCCTCGACGGCCACGCTCACCCGGGCCCCGCTGCCTGGCCGGTGGGGGTCCGTCACGGACGCCCGCGGCCGCGGGGTGGCCTCGGCGTCGTGGCAGAACGACGGCGACCCCGAGGGGTGGGACGCCCAGGCGACCCGCTTCCCGTCGGGCGCTGTCCGCTGGCCTCTGGTCGACCGGCCCGTCTCTGGGTCGGTACGCCTGCGGGTCTACGACCCGGCCGACCGCCCCGCACTCCTCGCGCTCGTGCGACGCCGCTCGCCCCTGATCCTGTGCACCCGCGGCCCGGTCGCCGGGGTCGACCCGGTCCGCCACATCCTTGTCAACCGCATCTCCGACAGCCGACTCACCCCCGCGGGCCTGCGTGACATCACGGTGCAGTTCGAGTCCCTGCCGGTCCGCTCGTCGGGTCTGGTGGCGCCGGTGGTGACGTGGGGTGAGGCCGCGGCCTTGGGCTGGCGGAACCTCAGCGCGATCGGGTACGCGCAGGCGATCGCGGGCATGCCGTGAGGCCGGGCCCGAACGTCCCGGCGCTCGCAGGCGAGCTCACAACGGGTCACCGCGTGGACGTGGTGCGCGGGTCCCGGGTCCTGGCGCTCGGCCTGCCGTGCTCGGACGTCGTGCTCGAGGCAACAGCGTCCAAGGTCGTCCCCGAGCAGCTCACGTTCTCGGCCGATCACCAGTGGGTTCCCGTCGACCCCCTCGACGCCCTGAACTCCTTCGGGCAGCGGGTGCATGTCTGGCAGGTCCTGGACGTGGCCGGCGAGCAGACCGAGGTCGACCTGGGCTGGTACCAGCTCGACTCCTGGAAGGAACAGGAGAACGGGTCGGTCGCGGTCGTCGCCTACGGCCTCGGCATCCGCCTGGACGAAGACCCCATGGTCTGGCCGTCCTCACCGCGCCGCGGCGCTCGCCTCCTCGAGGAGGCACAACGCCTGGCCGGCGACCACCTGCCCGTGATCCTCGACCCCGGCGTCGAGAACGTCGTCCTGGACGACGGCCTCGCCTGGGGGCGTTCGCGGACGGAGGCGCTGCGGGACCTGTGCCTGTCCCTGGGTCTGGTGTCTCGGGTCGGTGTTGATGGGTATCTGCACCTGGCTCGGCATCGCACGGACTCGCGGGTGATCGACGCGATCTACACCGAGCGTGACCTGCTCCTCGCTGCTCCCCGCACGGGGAAGCGTGAGGGCAGGGCGAACCGGCAGACCGTCGTGGGCAGCAGTGGGTCCGGGGAGGACGCGACGAAGTTCGCGGCCACCGCGGAGCTCACGACCTCGCCGTTCGATGCGGACTACGGGGTCGTGCGGGAGATCACCGAGATCTCCGGGACGACCTCACGCGTGGGGGTGCAGGCCGCTGCGTCCCGGGCCCAGTCCGACGCCGCGATGCGCGCGACGACCAGGTCGCTGGAGATCGTCGCGGATCCGCGCATCGAGCTCGGCGACGTGATCGGCGTGAAGACCTCGACCGGTGAGCTCGTCGTGGGGCGCGTGGATGGGTACTCCCTGCCGGTGTCTACCGGTGGGTCGATGCGAGTGGATCTGGAGGTGCTGGCGTGGTGAGAGCGTCCCTGTGGCTGGACCGGAAGCGGGACACGACGGACGGCCTGGCGCCGCGGGACACGACCGTCACCGGGAAGTTCGTCGAGGACAGCGGCTTCGGGGTCGCGCGGGTGCAGATCCCGCACGACGGCCCCGAGAACTTGGTCAACGTCCCCGCGAGCCCGGGCGTGTACGCGCCAGGTGCGATCGTGACCGTCACGCTCTCGACGCGTGGTGTCCCGCTCGGGGTGACCCCGCCCCTGCACCTGCCGGCAGATGTGGCACCGGTCGGTGTGGGCGACGAGGGCAAGCAGACCCTCGTCGACCGGCACGCGCTCCTCGAGGGCGTCGAGTGGCAGCTCCAGGCCGCCGGGAAGATCGAGGGCCTGGACGAGCGGCTCGAGGGCGCGACCGACCGCCTGGACAACATCGGCGCCGAGGTCATCGACTCCGGGCAGACCCTCGCCCAGCGCCTCGCCGCGGCGTACCAGGTCGGGTCGGACGCGGCTGGTGTCGCGGCGGATGCTGCGGCGGCTGCGGCGGCGGCGGACGGCAAGGCCAGTGGGGCGCTGACCGCGGCGCAGCAGGCCGCGGGTGCGGCGTCGAGCGCGCAGACCAAGGCCGATCAGGCGACGACGGCGGCTGGCACGGCCGCCCAGGCTGCTGCGGACGCTGCGGGCCTGGCCGGGGGCAAGGCTGACGTGCTGATCCAGGCGTCGGCGCCGTCGGTCGCGATGCGCAAGGTCACCACCTTGTGGATTGACACCACGGGCGGCACGAACACGCCCAAGCGGTGGACGACCGGCACAACGTGGGTCGCGGTCACGGACAAGGCCGCGACCGACGCCGCGGCGGCTGCCGCTACGGCAGCGTCCGCCGCGGCCACGGCGCAGGCGCGCGCGGATGCCGCGCACGCCCTGGCGGGCACGGCCGAGGCGAACGCGCAGCTCGCGATCGCGTCCGCGAACGGCAAGACCATGAACTCGCGGAGCACTGCGGTCCCGGCGGGGAACGGCAAGGTCCCCGGGGACACGTGGTGGCAGTTTGCGGACGCGACGTTCTCGCTGGTCATCGGCCAGTGGACCTGGAGCGGCGGGGCGTGGCAGAAGATGGGCCTCTCGCACCAGGTCATCTCCTCGGTCGACGTCGGCTCCCTGGTCGTGGTCGGCACCGCCACGCTCGCCCAGGCCGTCATCGACAAGTTGTGGGCCGACGTCGTGCGCGCCTACAAGATCACTACCGACATGCTGCTGGTGGGGTCCGGCGCGAACCTGCTCGTGGACCCGTTCTTCACGACTCGGGCCGCGTGGACGAACTCCGCGTTTGTCCAGGCCACGGGTGGGCGCCTGTCCGGCGGCTGCCTGCTCATCCCGATGTCAGCCACTCAGTCCGGCGCCTACAACTCCTCCAACACCGCCACCTTGCAGTACGCCACCCCGGTGGAGGAGGGCAAGAAGTACCGGGTCGGCGGGTGGGTACTGTTCGAGGGAGCCGCCCCGACAGGCAGCGGGCGCGCGAGCCTGTACGCCCGGTTCTACAACCCGGCCACCGGTGCTTTCGAAGGCGCCACGCTCGTGGTGAGCAACCCTGCCGGGGTGGCCGCCGACACCTGGACCTGGGTCGAGGGTGTCATCACGGCCCCGGCCGGGCGCACGCACATGTCCGTGGGCGCCTACAAGCAGACCACGCACACCGTCGGACCGGTGCGCTGGGACGGCCTGGTCGTGAACAACATGACCGACGCCAGCCTCATGGTCGACGGCGGGATCCTTGCCCGGCACATCACCGCGAGCGAGGAGCTGTGGGCGAAGATCGCCACGTTCGCTCAGGTGACCGCGGGCATGATCGTGCTCGGGCAGGACGCGCGCCTGACTCCCGAGGGGCTGACGCTCTACGGGCCGGCCGAGGCCGGGCAGGACCCGACCGACTGGGCGAACCGGACCCCGATGCTGCAGCTCACGAGCAGCGGGGCGCGCACGGTCGCGGTGGGTAACACGGCCGGGGAGGTCACGGCCGCGCTCACCCCTGACGGTCAGATCGTCGGGCGGGCCCTGGCCGTGTCCGGGCAGGCCGAGGTCGGGTCGCTGACGGTCGGCGGGGCCACGCTGGATGAGGCGATCGACCTGCGAGGGGCGAGGATCGTCTCTCGGTTCGATGCCGCCGGCACCGGGGGCACGATCGCGGCCGGCGCCTGGTACCAGGTGGCCGAAATGTCGTTCACCAATCCGTTCGACTACCCGTTGCAGCTGGTGATGGAGGGGACCTCGCTCGAGGTCTACCTGTCCTCGGCCGGGACCGCGGAGGCGAAGTGGTACGCCAGCGCGAACGGTGCGGCGCCCGTCGTCGGGCAGTCCTACCACTTCGGTGGGACGAAGGGCTCGACGTCGGCCGCGGGGTCGGTGACCCTGGGGCTGCCGCCGCTGGTCGTCGTGCTCAACCCCGGGGTCACGTGGCGGGTGCGCCCGTCCCTGATGGGCACGGTCGCGTGGAACGTGCCCACGATCCACACCACGAGGTTCGTGTGCCTGTCCCTGGGGCGGGCGCAGGAGAACCTCGGCGGTCAGTTCACCGCCCTTTCCCCGCCCTACGTCGTCACGCCCGTTGTGCCGCCCGCGGCCAAGAAGCGGTACATGACCGGGTACGACCCGATCGCGGTACGAACGTTCACCGAGGCCGGGGCCGCGGCGAACTCCACCTACGTCAACGAGTTGTGGCAGGGGTACACCCCGTACTCCTCCCCGCAGGGCAACGCCATGAAGTCCATGGCTGCCTACAACTCGTGGACCGGGGACCTGGCTGGGGCGGACATCGAGCGGATCGAGATCCTGCTCAGCGTCGGGCACACCTACAACGCAGCCGGGGTCACGCTGCAGCTCGGGTTCCACGGCGTCACCAGCGCCGGGACCTGGTCCCGGTACGGCGGCATCGTGCCCGTGTTCATGAACCGCGGCCAGCAGGACAAGTGGATCACCCTCGACCCCTCGCTCCACGCCCAGTTCAAGAGCGGGCTGGTCCGCGGGCTGGTGTTCGACCCGGCGGGCAACCGGGACAAGAACCTCTACGCCCGCATCACGCGCGCCTGGGTGCGCATCACCTACGTGAAATGAGGACCCATGACTGACCAGCCACTGGCCCCTGATGGCACGCCGTGGTCCACGTCGGACCTGTACCGCGCGGCGCGGGCCGCGACCGGTGACGACGTGTTCCGCACGAGGGCGACGTTCGCCGCCCAGCTCGCGGACAAGCCGGCGACCGACGCCCTGATCCGGGCCGTCGCGATGGCCGTCGTCGCCGACATCCGCGTGTCCGAGGCCGGGACCGTGGACACCACCGGCGTCCCCGACACCGCGATCACCACGGCCGTCGCGGCCTGGACCCCGCCCGCGGAGGTGACGGCATGAGCCACACCGACTACCGCGGCACCACCGTCCCCGACCCCGACGACCCGCTCCTGCCCGGCCTGCACACCGCGTTCGCCACGGCCGGAGTCATCACCCGCGCCGCGTCCGTCGCCGCAGCACGCCTGGCCGTCACCACCGCGGTCGCCGCAGGCGAGACCGTCTCGAGCTCGCGCCCGATGTACTTCGACATCGGCGGGGTCTTCTACAAGCACAACGGTGCCGACCTGGTCCCGTTCAACGAGGTCGAGACCATCGAGCAGACCTACAGCCTCGGGACGCTGCTCACGGTCACCAAGGACCAGTACTCCACGATGATCACGAGCTCGCTGCCGGCCCGGCCCTACGACCGGCAGGTCCAGTGCTGGGGCACCGCTTACGGCGCCGTCACCGGCACCGTCGACCTCGACATCCGCATCCGCGGAGGTGACGACGTCCTCGCCCGTTTCGTCGCCGGGACTGGGGCATCCCAGTCCGTCACGAACTACGGCCTTATCCCCGCTGGCGTCTCGCCGGGGATCACGCTCGGGGTGCGGGGCGGGTCGTCGGGCGGCACCGCGCAGATGGCCACCGACGGACGCCTGAACCGGCTCGTGGTGACCGCGACGCCGATCACGATGGCCGGGTGAGCGCGGGTGAGTGACGCCATCGCGGTCCAGCTCATCACGACCCTGGGTGCGTGCATCGCGGTGATCCTCGGGAAGGTCAAGCTCGACCGGATCGGGCGCGACGCGCGTGAAGCTCGCGAGCAGACGGCCAACGAGCACGCCGACGCGGAGTACCCGAACCTGCGCGACGAGCTCACCGCCGTGCACGACACGCTCCGCGACGTCGCTGCCGGCCAAGGCCGCCTCGAGGACGGGCAGAAGCGGCACGACTCCGAGATCGGCGGGATCCGTCACACCCAGCGCCAGCAGACCGACGCCCTCGCCCGGCTCGACGAACGCATGGAAGGCCGCGACGCCGAACAGCGCCGCGAGCACGCCGTCCTGGCCAAACGCCTGGACGACCACCTCACCCCCACCGACTGACCAACCCCACCCCGGGCCCCGACACGCACGACGTCGGGGCCTTCGTCATGCCAGGAGGCAACCTCATGGTCATCACCTACCCGAACGGCTCGGTCCCACCCGAGCTCCTCGCGCCCCTGGACGGGCAGCCCGAGGCGCAGCTGCGGCTCGACGCCGCATTGTCGTGGAACCGGGCGCGCGCCGCAGTCATCGGGCGCACCGGCATCACGCTGTTCGTCCGCGGCTGGAACCGCACCCTCGCCGAGCAAGAGACGTTCTTCTTCGAACGCTACGAACCCCAGACCACCGGCACCGGGCCCTACAACGACGTGCGCTGGTACAAGAACGTGCGCTACGTGCGCGTCCGAGGTGCCGCCGCCGCGATCCCCGGCACCTCCAACCACGGCTGGGGCATCGCCGTCGACGTCGACGACTACGGACTCATCGGCCAGTTCGACTACCCGCGACGCACCGCCACCTTCCCGATCCTCGCCGAGCACGGCTGGACCGACACCGAAGGCCGAGGCTCCATCCAGGAGCCCTGGCACCTCGTGTACGACCCCACGCGCGACCAGCACGTGGGCGAACCCGCACCGACGAAGGGACCCTTCATGGCACTCACCGACAGCGAGCAGGCCCGCATCCTCGAAGACGTCGCATCGATCAAGGCAGTCCTCATCGAGGGCTCGAGGATCGGAGGCGTCCACTACTCCGGCGTCGTCCAGATCGGCGCCGCCATCCTCCAGGCCGCCGCCACCACCCAGAAGGCAGTCACCGCCGTCCAGGAGGCCGTGACCGCCGCCCACCAGACCGGGACCGCCACCCAGAAGGCCGTCACCACGGCCCTCGACGCCATCGCCGCGATCCCCGTCAAGGTCTGGACCACCGTCAACATCTGGCGCGCCGGCAAGGCCGTCACCGTCCTGCAGGACCTCGCCGACACCGGCACCCTCGTCCGCACCAACCAGAAGGGCAGCTAGTGACCGCCTCGACCCAACTGGCCTACCCGGTGCGCGCATCCCGGCGCACCGCGGTCCAGACCGTCATCTCCGTCGTCCTCGTCGTGGGGCTCGTCGCCCCGATCGTGGCGAGCATCCTGTCCGAGGAACTCGGCGACCATCTGCCCGCGAGCTGGCTCGCGTGGGTCGTCGGCGCGGCCGCGGTCCTCGCCGCGGTCTCCGCGGCCCTGGCCCGGATCATGGCGATCCCCGCCATCGACGCCTGGCTGCGCCACCTCGGCCTGTCGTCCACCCCGCCCCCGACGTCCAGCGCGCCGCCCGGCGTGCTCGAGCGCGGCGACCACGTGACGACGGTCGATGGCCAGGGCGGCACCGTCGTCTACGTCGAGCAGCGCGATGACGGCTGGCACTATGGCGTGCAGCTCGACGGCTCCGACCTTGCCGCGATGTACCGCCCCGACGACCTCGCCTGACCCGAGCCCGACGAAGCCCCGCCCTCCCGAAGGAGGGCGGGGCGCCTTATAGCGCTCGCGTCTGCTCAAGCGCGGCGTCGATCGCTGTCCATTCCGCTACTCGGCAATAACTATTGGCATGCAACGAACTACCGCCGTCGGACAAGCCGTACTGCCCAACTAAGGACCACGAGTGATCCAATCGCGATCAGAACGCTTGAGACGACCTTGTTCTCAAACGACAATCGACCGTCGAGCAGGTAGCACCACGATGCGATCCCCATGACCGCCGCGCCGAGTCCCCACAGCAGGGCGACCCGGTCCCGAGCAAGAATTGCCGATACGACGCAAAGACAACCCGCCGCAAAGAGAGGACCCAGCCAGATTCTTGACACTGGCACGAGCGCTAGTACTCCGGCTATCGCGATCTGAAGCGCGCCGATGTAGGTGAAGAGGTTCCGGCCGGGCTGGACGAGTCCGGAGAGGAACCCAACCATCAGGTATGCGAGAAGGGCGAACCATGCCGCATGGGTGTTCATCGAGCCAGGGAAGTTAGCGAGGACGTAGATGACTCCCGCCACACCCAGACTCACGAGCGGAATCGTCCGATCGGTTCGCTTTCCAACCTGAGCGCGAGGAGCCTCGCGCTCGGTCAGAAGATGTTCACGCATGCCCATGTAGTCCAAGCCTGGCCCGTCGCGTCGTTCTTCTGACGAGCACATGCGGTCGTGCCCGCACTCATCGACATCTGCGGATAGGTCGAGACTTCCCGCTGCAGCCACCCACAACTCGCGCCACCTGAGACCTCCTTGGTCGTGTAGTTGATGGCGAACTGGCCCTTGTAGCGGAACTGCGCCGTCGCACCGCAGACGTTCTTCGCCTCGGTCGTAACGTACCCGCTCTTGAGCTGGTTCACATAGAGGTTGCCGTCGCCCGAGAGGAAGATGCACTGCTCGGAGCCGATCCAACCTGGTGCCTGAACACAGCCGACAACCACTCGACGCGACTGGATGGGGTTGCTGCCGTTCCACGAGCCAACAACTTCCATCGGAGTGGAGGCGGGGTCATCTGAGAAGCTGCCGAGACTCTGGTCCCACTCCACGATGTCGAGCGAGCTCTGGTCCACAGGGTCGGGCGTCGTGATTTCGCTGCTCGCGGAAGCAGCTGTCGCGGTGGCGCCGAGAAGGCTCAGCGTCACCAGGAAGGTCCAAATTTTGCGCGTAGTCATGCGTAACTCCATCGTTGCGTGATCGGCGCGAGACGGCCGTGGCGACAAAATAGCACAAGTGCTCCACTTTGGATGAAATCGTCTTGAATCGACGAGGCGAGCGATGACACTTGGCCCAACCGATACCGGTCTGGGTGTGATCGTGACGATGCAGGGGGACGAGTTCGAGATCGACGCCGACGCGATCGCCTGGACCAAGCGCGCCGTGCACATCAGCTACATGGACCGATTCGGTCACCCCGACACGGCGTGGGTCTGGGCCGGCGCCGTCGTCAGGCGGTAGGGCGCGGCCGCGAGGACTGGGCGATCCGGCAGGTCCGGCATCGCCGCCGCTTACCGGCATCGGACGGGAAGCGATAGATGTTCTCGGGCGTGTACTCGTGCCCCTGGGGGCAGCGGGTCTTGGCGGTCTGCCAGTCCCCGCCTGACGACCGCTCGGTGCTGCCAGTCCGTGCGCGTCGTTGGTAGTGCATCTTGCACACGTCCTGCAGCCCGGCCCGCGGACGCTCGCAGCCCTCGACGTCGCACGGCACAGGCTCGCGCGGTGTGCGCAGCGGTGCGGTCTGCTCGAACCGCTCGAGCACGAGCCGCGCCTGTTCGTCGTCGAGGATCCACGGGCCCGATGCGCGCCGCTCCCAGCCCTGCTCCGCGACCCAGGCCCAGACGCTCTTACGCGACACCCCGGCCTCGCGCGCGAGCTCACGGATCGTCCACTCCCCTGCCATGCGGGGAGCCTAGCGGGAGCAGGGGCGAAATGTGCTCATAGGTCACGGCGCTCCGTCGGAAGCGCCTTGTACCAGGCGCGCAGGTCCTCGACGTCGACAAGGCACTTGCGCCCCCGGTAGTGCGCCTCGATCTCGCCGGCATCGATCGCACGCTTGAGCTCACGGTCAGACAAGCCGACGAGCGCGGCGGCCACCGGGCGGGCAACGGCAATCTGCTCTGGCAGCACCAGGCCCACGCTAGGGCAATGCGAGCTCACACGCCCCGGTCCGTCACCTGGCACGTCCGGTAGGCCCAACGGCGCGTGGGCCTGTAGGCGCGCCTACATCACGCAACCTCAGACCGTTGAATTCCTGCCGTTCTGTCGCCTGATGGATGAAGAGCCACCGAAGCCCAGTTTATGGCCTCTGACCTGCGAATATACCCCTTCTCCAGCATCGGGTTCAAGTCCCGTTACTCACCCCACGGAGAGAGGCCCCTCGCGTTCGCGCGAGGGGCCTCTTCTCGTTCCGGACGGCCCCCGCCCCGCACGGGCGACGGGTGTGATTCCGCTCACCGGTGGCGACCTCGCCAGCCCCACCTACAGTGGGTGAGGTGTCAGCCCCCGCGAACGTTGCCGTCCGTGGTGAGCACCAGCACGCCGAGGCCGTGGCCACGCTGGTCCGCTCCGCCGCCGCCGTCGAGCCAGGCCGCCCCTTGCGCCTGGCCAAGAGGACCACGAACCTCTTCCGTCCCAGACGTCCGTCGGACGGGCCGGGCCTCGACGCGTCGGGCCTGACGGGCGTCGTCTCGATCGACCCCGAGGCGGGTACGGCCGACGTCCAGGGCATGTGCACGTACGAGGACCTGGTCGCCGAGACCCTCCCGCACGGCCTCGTGCCGACCGTCGTCCCGCAGCTGCGCACGATCACGGTCGGCGGGGCGCTGGCGGGCCTGGGCATCGAGTCGAGCTCCCTGCGCAACGGCCTGCCTCACGAGGCGGTCCTCGAGCTCGACGTCCTGACGCCCGCGGGCGAGGTCGTCACGGCCACGCCCACGGGCGAGCACGCCGACCTCTTCCGCGCGTTTCCCAACTCCTACGGCACGCTCGGGTACGCGACGCGTGCGAGGCTGCGGCTGGACCGCACCGAGCCGTTCGTCGCGGTCCGCAACGAGCGCTTCGGTTCGGTCGCCGAGGTTGCGGCCGCGATCGGCAAGATCGCGGCGGACGGGTCGTGGGACGGCGAGCAGGTCGACTTCTGCGACGGCGTGCTGTTCGACCCGGGCGAGGTGTACCTGTGCCTGGGCAGGTTCGTGGCGGGCGAGGAGGCCCGCACGCTCGCTCCCGCCCCGAGCGACTACACGGGCCAGAAGATCTACTACCTGTCGCTGCGCGAGCGGTCGATCGACGTCCTGCGCACGCAGGACTACCTGTGGCGCTGGGACACCGACTGGTTCTGGTGCTCGCGCGCGTTCGGGGTGCAGAACCCGCTCGTGCGCAGGTTGTGGCCGCGGCGCTGGCGGCGCTCCGACGTCTACCGCAGGATCGTGGGCCTCGACGAGCGCCTGGACCTGACCGGCCACCTCGCCGACCTGCGGCACCGGCCGCGCAACGAGCGCGTGGTCCAGGACGTCGAGGTGCCGCTCGACCAGGTCGAGAGCTTCATGGCGTGGTTCACGGGCCACGTCCCCATGTCCCCGGTGTGGCTGTGCCCGTTGCGGCTCGCGTCGCCCGAGCCGTGGCCCCTGTACCCCCTCGAACCGCACCGCGTGTACGTCAACGTGGGGTTCTGGGGCGGGGTCCCGATCGCCGAAGGGGCGCACGACGGCGACGTGAACCGTCAGATCGAGATGGCGGTCGCCGTCCGGCACGGGCACAAGTCGCTCTACTCGACGTCGACGTACGGCCGCGAGACGTTCGACACCCTCTACGGCGGCCTCGACTACGCGGCCGTCAAGGACCGCTACGACCCGGCGGGGCGCACGCCCACGCTCTACGAGAAGGCGGTGCAGGGAGCATGACGCAGATCGCAGTGGCCGACGTCCTGGACCAGCTGGCCGACGGCCCGCTCCCGTTCGGGTTCACCGCGTACGACGGGTCGAGCGCGGGGCCTGCGGACGCCCCGTTCCACGTCCACCTGGCCAACGAGCGCGGCCTGCGCTACGTCGCGACGGCCCCGGGCGGGCTGGGGCTGGGGCGGGCGTACGTCGCGGGCGACCTCCAGGTCGACGGGGTACCGGCAGGCGACCCGTACCCGCTGCTCAAGGCGGCCGCGGACGGGTTGCGGCTGCGTCGTCCGAGCGCGGCCGAGGCCGCACGGATCGCTCGTGGGCTGGGCCTGGGGGTCCTGCGCCCGCCCGATCCTCCGCCCGAGGAGCACCTGTCGCGGCTACGCCGGCTCACCGAGGGCCTGCGTCACTCGCGCCGTCGCGACGCCGACGCGATCAGCCACCACTACGACGTCTCGAACGCGTTCTACGAGCGCGTCCTGGGGCCGTCCATGACGTACACGTGCGCGTGCTTCCCCACCCCGCAGTCGACGCTCGAGGAGGCGCAGGAGCACAAGTACGCGCTCGTCGCGGGCAAGCTGGGCCTGCACCCGGGCATGCGCCTGCTCGACGTGGGCTGCGGCTGGGGCGGCATGGTCCGGCACGCGGCCCGCTCGGGCGTCCGGGCCCTCGGGGTCACGTTGTCGCGCCAGCAGTCCGAGTGGGCGCAGGCGCGGATCGAGGCCGAGGGTCTCGCGGACCTCGCCGAGGTCCGCTACGCCGACTACCGGGACGTCACGGAGGGCGGTTTCGACGCCGTGAGCTCGATCGGGCTCACCGAGCACATCGGGGTCGCCAACTACCGCTCGTACTTCACGTTCCTCCAGGGTCGCCTGCGTGACGGCGGGCGCCTGCTCAACCACTCGATCACGCGCCCGACCAACACCGCCCGCCCCCGCGCGGGCGGCTTCATCGACCGGTACGTCTTCCCGGACGGGGAGCTCACGGGATCGGGCCGGATCATCTCGACCATGCAGGACGTGGGTCTCGAGGTGCGGCACGCGGAGAACCTGCGCGAGCACTATGCGATGACGCTGCGCGAGTGGGGTGCGAACCTCACGCGGCACTGGGACGAGTGCGTGGCCGACGTCGGGATCGGCACGGCCCGCGTGTGGGGCGTGTACATGGCGGGGTCGCGGCTCGCGTTCGAGCGCAACGAGATCCAGCTGCACCAGGTCCTCGCGGTCCGTCCGGAGCCAGGTGGGGCGGCGGACTTCCCGCTGCGCCCGGACTGGACCCCGTAGGCCCGACGGCGCCGCGCACCGTGGGCGGTCGCGTGCGGCGAGGAGGGTCAGGACCCGTCGCGCGCGGTCGTGAGGTGCGTGTGGGCGCACCGCCACCCGTCGGCGCCTCGGACGAACACGTCGGTGACCCACTCGTCGGAGCTGAACGCCTGCCCGCGATAGCGGCCGGTGGTGGTGCCGCGCCCGGTGAGGACGGCGACGTCCCCCAGGCCTCGCACGCTGCCGGTGATCTTGCTCATCGTCTCGTGCGTGAGATCGCCTGAGCGGACGAGGGCCAGGAAGGTCTCGCGGGACGTGATGCCGTCCTCTCCGACGATCTGCCAGTCGTCGGTGGTGAAGCGGCCGATCGCGTCGGCGTCGTTGTCGACGATCGCCCTCCCCCAGTCGGCCTCGACCACCTCGAGCTCGGCCGTGAGGTCGTGCTCCTCGTCGGTCATCCGTCCGCCTCCTGTCGGTGCTCCGTCGTCATGGGCAGGCGCTCCGTCGAGGGCCGTCGGGACCTTGGTCCCGCCCCTCCGAACCCTTCGGCACTACGCCCCGACGGGCCTCGTCGGATCACACTTCCTCTCGTTGACAATCTGTCATCTCCGCGTGACAGAGGCCACATTCTCAAGCTTGTGAAGGCATTCACAAGCACGTTAGGGTCAACATATCGAAGCGCTCCCAGCCCCGGGTTCGCACCGAAGATCGGCCCTTTCCGTTCCTCCGTCACAGGTCGTCCGACCTCTTCCTCTGGGAGTCACACCATGAGCACCAGCACCGCTGGTCCCGCCCGGTCCGTCCGTCTCATCGGCCTCGTCACGATGATCGCAGGCCTCGTGCTGCTGCTCGCCGGCGCAGCCACCTGGGCCACCATCTCCTCGCAGCTCGCGGCCGAGAAGATCACCGTCTCCGAGGACGCCTCGATGTTCGGTGGCTCCCAGGTCCGCGGCCCGTTCACCGCGTACGCACAGGCCGAGGTCATCAACAAGCACGCGCTGGCCGCCTCTGAAGGCAAGACCTACGCCGAGCTCGACAAGGAGGACCCGGCCCGTGCGACCGTCATGAACGGCTCGTTCCTCCGCGCCTCGCTCTTCACCTCGGTCGTCTCCTACGGAGTCAGCGCTCTGGTCATGGGCCTCGGTGTCCTGTTCGGCCTCCTCGGCTACGCACTGCGCCGCATCGGAGCAGTTCCTGCCCTGGCCGCCGGTCCCTCGACGACCACCCCTGAGGTCGCCAAGGTCTGATCTCGGACCTTCTCCACCGCACGACCAGCACGACCCGCACGGCAGATCACCCGGCAGATTCTCCCGGCATGGTGAAGGGCCGACGAGCACCAGCTCGTCGGCCCTTCATCACGTCCGGGCCCGGGGGCCTGCTGTCGCGGGGATCGTCACCGCGTCGGCGTCGGGCCGTCAGGCCGTGGGCGCCGCGACGAGCCGCTGTGCGACCGCGTCGGCGAACCGGTCGAGCGACCCCTTGCCGAGCGAGAAGAACAGCGACGGCTCGGTGAGCTCGACCTCGATGACCATGGGTGCGCCGTCGTCCCCACCCACCAGGTCGACGCGTGCGTAGAGGTTGGGCTCCTGACCCGGGACCGCCTTCGCCGCGACCGCGAGCGCCTGCTGCGCGACCTCGAGCTGCTCGGGGCTCGCCTCGAAGCGGCTCATCTCCTCCTGCTTGTACAGGCCCTGGGTGGGCCGGTGCGGCCCGGTGAGGAGCGCGTTCTTGCGCACCGCGTGCGAGAACTCGCCGTCGATGAAGACCAGGCCGGTCTCGCCGGCCGTGTCGACGCTGCGGACGTAGGGCTGGACCATGACCTGGCGCCCCGAGACCAGCAGGTTCTTGGCGTGCTGGATCGCGAGGCCGCGCGAGTGGGCCTCGCCCGACTGGTAGCGCCCGGTGTCCTTGGCCCCGGCGCTCACGACGGGCTTGATGACGAAGTCGCCCTGCGCGGGCAGGCGCGTGTGGATGGCACGCGACGACAGGTTCTGGCTCGGGTCGAGCCAGAGCGTCGGGATGACCGGCACGCCCTGCTCCTCGAGCTCGCGCAGGTAGCGCTTGTCGGTGTTCCAGCTGATGACCGCAGCGGGGTTGAGCACCCGGCCGGCGCGCTCGGCCCACTCGACGAACTCGTCGCGGCGCGGCGCGTAGTCCCAGGCGGAGCGCACGACGACCGCGTCGAACGAGGTCCAGTCGACCGTCTCGTCGTCCCACACCGAGGGCACTGCCTCGATGCCCCGTGCGGCGAGGGCACCGACGAGCGGAGCGTCGTCGGGGTCGAGGTGCGGCAGGACGGAGCAGGTGGCGACGGCGATGCGCGAGGTGGTGGTCACCCACAAGAGCCTAGACGCCCTGGGCTCACTGAACACGTGGGACCGGGTGAGATCTGCGTCGCGCCGCTAGACCGCGGCGGCATCGGCTGTGCGCCGCAGGGCGGCGAGGATCCCGTCCGCGGTGAAGGAGCCGACGACGTCGCCCGCCTCGTCCGCGACGGGCACCCTGCCCATGGCGGACCCGGGCAGGGCCGCGATGGCCTCGAACGCCTCGGTCAGCGGGGCGCCGAGCCGGATGGGCTCGGGAGCGGGGGCCGAGATCAGCTCGGCGCCGTCGAGGTCGCCCTGCTGCACCGTGGCCAGGCCGAGCATCCGGACGGGCGCCCCCTCGCCGATGAACTCGCGGACCGCGTCGCTCGCGGGGTGCGCGAGGACGGTCAGCGGCTCGGCGAGCTGTTCGAGACGCCCTCCGAAGCTGAAGACCGCGATCCGGTCGCCGAGGTGGACGGCCTCGTCGATGTCGTGGGTCACGAACAGGACCGTGGTCCCGAGCTCGCGCTGGATGCGCCGGAACTCGGTCTGGAGGCGACGCCGCCCCGCGGGGTCGACCGCCCCGAAGGGCTCGTCCATGAGCAGGACGGGCGGGTCGGTCGCGAGCGCGCGGGCGACTCCCACCCGCTGCCGCTCGCCCCCGGACAGCTCGTGCGGGTAGCGCTTGGCGTAGGTGTCGGGGGCCAGGCCGACGAGCTCGAGCAGCTCGCCGACCCGCGCCCTGGTCCGCGCCTTGTCCCAGCCGAGCAGCCCGGGCACGGTCGCGACGTTCTGGGCCACGGTCCGGTGAGGGAACAGGCCGACGTTCTGGATGACGTACCCGATCCTGCGGCGCAGCGCCACGGGGTCGCCCTGCGTGATGTCCTCGCCGCGCAGCAGGATGCGCCCGGCCGAGGGTTCGACGAGCCGGTTCGTCATGCGCAGCGTCGTGGACTTCCCGCAGCCCGACGGCCCGACGAGCGCGAGCATCTCGTGCTCACGGACGCTCAGCGAGAGGTCGCCCACCGCGACCGTGCCGTTGGGGTACTCCTTGCGGACGCCGTCGAACACGATGGCCGCCTCGTCGGTGATGGTCGGGAACGCTGCGGTCGCCTCGCTGGTGCCTGTCGTGGAGCTCGCCATGCCCCGACGCTACCGGGCGCCCCACGTCGTCGCGCGAGCGGTGGGCGGCTCGGGATAGGTTCGACGGCATGCCACCCAACCCGTGGTTCTCGTGGAGCTACGTCCAGAACAACTGGGGAGAGATCTCCCAGGCGCTCGTCGAGCACACGACGATCACCCTCGAGGCCGTGCTCATCGCGCTCGTGATCGCGCTGCCGCTCGCGGCTCTCGCGCACCGCGTGCGCTGGCTGGCCGTGCCCGTGCTCGGCATGACGGGCGTCATGTACACCATCCCGTCCCTCGCCCTGTTCTCGATCCTCGTCCCGTTCACCGGGATCGGGCGGACGCCCGTGCTCATCGGCCTGGTCATGTACGCCCTGCTGATCCTGGTGCGCAACATCCTCGTGGGTCTCCAGGGCGTGGACCCGGACGTCCGCGACGCCGCCAGGGGCCTGGGCTACGGCTCGACCCGTCTGCTGGCCTCGGTCGAGATGCCCAACGCGCTCCCGAGCATCATGACCGGGGTGCGCCTCGCGACGGTCTCGACCGTGGCCCTGGTGACCGTCGGGTTCGTCGCGGGGTACGGCGGGCTCGGCACGCTCATGTTCCGAGGCTTCCGCTCGAGCTACAACGCCCAAATCATGACCGCGACCCTCCTGTGCCTGCTCCTGGCCGTCGTGCTCGACCTCCTCCTGCTGCTCCTGGGGCGGGCGCTGACGCCCTGGTCCCGCACGCGGGGCACCTCGTCGAGGACCGGCTCCCGGCCGGCGGCCGGCGCCGCGGGCGCGACCACGGGACCCGAGTCGCGGGAACCGCTGGAACCGCGGGACCGGACGGCGGTGCGGGACGCATGAACGTCGTCGAGCAGGCCCTGACGTGGCTCAACGACCCCCTCAACTGGACCGGGCCGGACGGGCTCCTGGTCCGCACCGGGGAGCACCTCGAGATGACAGCCGTCGCGGTCCTCCTCGCGGCGCTCGTCGCGCTGCCCGTCGGCATCTGGCTCGGGCACTCCGGGCGCGGGGCCGGGCCGACCATCGTGGTCGTGAACACCTCGCGCGCTCTCCCGACCTTCGGGATCCTGCTCATCCTCGCGGCGGGCGGGTTGTTCGGGAACCGTGCGGCGGTCATCTCGGCCGTGATCTTCGCGATCCCGCTCATCCTCGCGAACGCCTACACGGGCGTCGCCGAGGTCGACCCCGACGTCAAGGACGCCGCGCGAGGCATGGGCATGTCGTCGCAGCGCTCGCTGTGGCTCGTCGAGGTGCCGCTCGCCGTGCCCTTGATCGCGGCGGGTCTGCGCACCGCGATCGTGCAGGTCATCGCGGTGCTGACCCTCGCGGCGTTCGTGGGGGGCGGGGGGCTCGGGGTCCCGCTGCGGGTCGGCTTCTCCAACCAGCGGTACGGGCAGGTGCTCGCCGTGGGCGTCGTGATCGCGGTCCTGTGCCTGGTCGTGGACGCCGTCCTGGCACTGGTCCAGCGTGCCGTGACCCCCGCGCCTCTGCGGACCAGGGCCGGGACCTTGCGCTGAGGCGTCGCTCGGGTTGCCGGTCTCCGGCGCCGGGGGTGGAATGGGTTGTCCGTGCGAGCCGACGATCGAGAGGCCCCGACACACATGTCACGGCGATCCACCACCCTTCGCACCCTGTCCGCTTCCGCCCTCCTCGTCCTGGCCCTCGCGGCGTGCGGCGAGGCCGGCTCCTCCGGTACCGGAGGGAACACCTCCGGCGGTTCGACGTCCACAGCGAGCGGCGCCGCGTGCGAACCGGTCGCGGGCGACGCGCTCGTCGTCCTGGAGGACGACAAGCACCTCCAGACGGTCGACAACATCATCCCTGCGGCGAACGCCGCCGCGGTGGCGAACCAGCCCGCGGTCCTCGAGCTCCTCGACACCGTGTCCGCGGCCCTGACGACCGACAAGCTCATCGCGCTCAACAAGGCCGTCGACGTCGAGCGGCAGACCTCTTCCCAGGTGGCCCAGAAGTTCGTCGAGGACGAGGGCCTCGCGGCCCAGGACACCCCGGGGACGGGCACGTCCCTGGTCGTGGGGGCCGCGAACTTCTCCGAGAGCACGACGCTCGCGGAGATCTACGCGGCCGTGCTGCGCTCGGGCGGGTACGACGTCACGGTGCAGACCGTCGACGCGCGCGAGACGTACCTGCCCGCGCTCGAGTCGGGCCAGCTGAGCGTGTTCCCCGAGTACGTGGGCACGCTCACCGAGTTCCTCAACAAGGAGATCAACGGCCCCGACGCCGAACCCCTCGCGAGCGGCGACCTGGACACCACGGTCGCGGCCCTGCGTGAGCTCGGTGCGCAGAAGGGCCTGACGTTCGGCGAGCCGTCGTCGGCCCAGGACCAGAACGCGTTCGCCGTCACGACGGCCTTCGCCGAGGAGCACGACGTCTCGACGCTGAGCGAGCTCGCCGAGGCCTGCCCCGGGGGCATCACGCTGGGGGCCGGGCCCGAGTGCCCCGAGCGCGCGTTCTGCGAGCCCGGTCTCGAGGAGAAGTACGGGCTGAACATCACCAACTTCGTCAACCTCGACGTGGGCGGCCCGCTGACCAAGGCCGCCCTCCTGCAGGGCGAGATCGTTCTCGGCCTCGTGTTCTCCTCGGACGGCCAGCTCGGCTGACGAGTAGGCGGCTGCTCGCGGCAGACGGTCACAAGCCGTAGGTCTCGAGCAGCCGTAGCCAGACCTCGCTGATCGTCGGGTAGGCGGGCACAGCGTGCCACAAGCGTGCAAGCGGCACCTGCCCGACGATCGCGATGGTCGCGGCGTGCAGCATCTCCGCCGCGTCCGGGCCCACGAACGTCGCGCCCACGATCACCTGGCGCTCGGTGTCGACCACGATCTGCGCGGTCCCCTCGTAGCCCTCGGCCACGAGCACGGCCCCGGACACCGACCCGAGCTTGTAGGACACCGCACGGACCGGCAGGCCCGCCTTCTTCGCCTCGGCCTCGGTCAGCCCCACGGACGCGACCTCGGGACGCGTGAACACCACCTGCGTCTTGGCTCCGTGGTCCGCGGTCGCGGCATAGCGGCTCCAGGGCTCGGGGGCCTCGCCCGCCGAGCCGCTCGCCCCCGCGGCCCGTGCCTCCTCGGGCCGGACCTTCCCGAACCGCGCCGCGACCACGTCGCCGACGACCCTGCCCTCGTACTTGCCCTGGTGCGTGGTCGCGACCCGTCCCGTCACGTCGCCGCACGCGAAGAGCCAGCCGCCCTCGACGCCCTGGACCTCGAGCTGGTCGTCGACCGCGAGCCCCTTCCCGGGTTCGAGCCCGACCGCCTCGACCCCCAGGTCCCCCGTGCGCGGCACCCGACCGGTCGCGACGAGCACCTGCGCGCCCGCGACCGATCCCCTGCCCTGGGGGCCGTCGTACGCGAGGCGCGCTCGGCCGTCGGGCAGGGACGTCGCTCCCGTGACGCTGACCCCCAGCCGGACGTCCACCCCGATCGCCCGCAGGCCCGCCGCGACGGCCTCGCTCGCGAAGGGCTCCGAGCGCCCGAGCAGACGGCCGCGCGAGAGCAGCGTGACCTTCGACCCGAGGTCGGTGAAGGCCGTGGCCATCTCGACCCCCACGACTCCCCCGCCGATCACGACCAGCGAGGCCGGGACGTCCTGCACGCTCGTCGCCTCGCGGCTGCTCCACGGGTCGGTCTCGGCGAGGCCGGGAGTGTCGGGCAGGACGGGCACGCTGCCCGTCGCGACGATCACGGCGTGCCGCGCCGCGAGCAGCCGGGTCGCGGGGAGGTCGTCGACGTCGGCGTCGGGGTCCTCGGGGCTGACCTCGACGAGCCTCGGCCCGACCAGGCGCCCCAGGCCGCGCACGAGCGAGATACCGGCGCCGTCGAGCCACTGGACCTGACCCGAGTCGTCCCAGTGCGAGACCATCTCGTCGCGGCGCGCCAGGATCGGGGCGGGGTCGAGCGTGGGGCTCGCCTCGACGCCCGGCACGGCGCGCGCGGCCGCGAGCGCTGCTCCGGGGCGCAGCAGCGCCTTGGACGGCATGCACGCCCAGTAGGAGCACTCGCCGCCGACGAGCTCGGCCTCGACGACGGCCACGCTCAGGCCCGTGCGGCTCGCGCGGTCGGCCGCGTTCTCGCCGACGGGCCCACCGCCGATCACGATCACGTCGAACGTCTCGTCGGGGGTGGCCTGGGTCCGGGGGTCGCTGCTGCTCATGCCTCCCATCGTGACCCGGAGGGCGCGGGGCTGCGCGTCGGGCGGTCGGCTCGCCGAGCGACGGGCGTTCGGGTCGCCGAGCGACGGGCGTTCGGGTCGCCGAGCGACGGGGGCGGCCAGCTCGGCTGCCGGCCGCTCAGGCGACGCGCGCCTCGTCGAGACGGTCGAGGATCTGCGCGACCGTCTCGGCGACGGTCCACCCCGTCGTGTCGAGGCGCAGCCCGCCCGGGGTCTCGCGAGCGGCCTCGGCGAACTCCTCGGGGGTCCAGGCACCGTAGGCCTGCTTGTGCCGGGCGGCGTCGCGCGCCGCGAGGGTCGCCGCGTCGGGCGTCAGCACGACGGCGTAGCGCGGCCGGGTGCGCAGGCTCGCCGTGAACCGGGCCAGGTCGGGCCCCAGGAGGATGTCCTGGACCACGGCGGTGATCCCCGCGGCCGCGTAGGTGTCCGCGGCGTGCGCCGCGAGGGACTGCCGCAGGTCGAGCTGGGCGCGCGCAGCGGGCGAGAGCGGCGGGTCCATCGAGGCCTGGCCGCTCACGACGAAGCGCCGGAACATGTCGCCGCGCACGTGCGCCGCGAGCGGGAACGAGCGGGCCAGGGCCTCGGCGACGGTCGACTTCCCGGAGGCCATGGCCCCCGTCACGACCAGGACGGGAGCCGGCTGACCGGGGTGGGCGGCGCCGTCGGGCAGGGAGGTCGTAGGCATGACCGGAGCCTAGGTCGCGCGGCCCCTCGCCGAGAAGCGCATTCCCGCCCCTGATCGGCGCCGGTCAGGGGCGGCCGCTCACTTCTCGGCGGGAGCGCACCCTGCCGGACCGGCCCGAGCCGCACTCAGACCCGGCGGAACTCCAGGTCCGTGATGGAGCGGCCCGCGGCGTGCCCCTTGCCCTCGAAGCTCGTGCGCACGCGCCCCTCGAAGCGCGGCGCGACCGCCCCGACCCCGTGGACGTTGACGAACGACGGGTTCGCTCCGATGACCTCGAGCATCTGGTCGGCGTACTCGGCCCAGTCGGTCGCGAGCCGCCACGTGCCGCCGGGGCGGATCGCGCGCGCAGCGAGCTCCGCGAGCGAGGGCGTGACGAGGCGACGCTTGTGGTGCCGGGCCTTGTGCCACGGGTCCGGGAAGAAGACCCACAGCTCGTCGACCGATCCCTCGGGGAGCGTCGTGGTGAGCACCTCGGCCGCGTTGGCCTGCAGCAGGCGCACGTTCGTCAGCCCGCGCTGGGTCGCCCGCAGCACGGTCTGCGCGAGCCCGGGCGTGTAGACCTCGACGGCCAGGAAGTCACTCTCCGGGGTCGCCTCGGCCGCGTGGACCACGGCCTCGCCCAGGCCCGACCCGACCTCGACCACGAGCGGAGCCTCGCGACCGAACGTCGCGGCGACGTCGAGCACGTAGGCGGGGTCCACGGAGGTCCGGGCCTCCGCGCGCGGGACGTCGACGACGAGCTGCGCGGCGTGCTCGTCCCACGCGCGCTGCTGGCGGGGGTTGAGGCGGCCGCTGCGACGGACGAAGGACACGATGTCGGTACGGAAGCCCTGCTCGCGGGCTTCGTCGAGGGTCTCGGGCACCCGACAAGTCTAGGCGGGCCCCGGGGCGGACCCCGGGCGCGCGTGAGGCGGACCTCCTGGAGGCCCGCCTCACGCGCGGGGGCTACGCCTCGACGGCGCCGGCGGCAGCGAGGGCGGAACGGGCGGCCCCGCCCGAGCGCTCGCTGCCCGACGACGTCACACGTACTGCGCGTACGCCGGCAGGTCGAGCTGGCCGTTGCCCGAGAGCCCGATCACGACGACCTCGGGCTCCGTGACCGTGCGCGCGTAGGCGATCGCCGCGGCGACCGCGTGCGTCGACTCGGGCGCCGGGATGATGCCCTCGGACCGGGCGAACTCGAGCCCCGCCCGGAACGCCTCGTCCTGGTCGATCGCGACCGCGTCCATGAGCCCCAGGTTCACGGCGTGCGACACCATGGGCGACATGCCGTGGTAGCGCAGGCCGCCCGCGTGGATGGCGGGCGGCACGAAGTCCTTGCCGAGCGTGTGCATCTTGAGCAGCGGCGTGAGCCCCGCGACGTCACCGTGGTCGTAGCGGTACTCGCCCTGGGTGAGAGACGGGCAGGCCGCGGGCTCGCACGCGACGAGCCGCGTCGTCGTGCCCTCGCGCAGGTTGCGCCCCAGGAACGGGAACGTGAGCCCCGCGAGGTTCGACCCGCCGCCCGCACAGCCGAACACGACGTCCGCGCCCGTCTCGCCCGCCTCCTCGAGCTGGACCAGGGCCTCCTGCCCGATGACCGTCTGGTGCAGCATCACGTGGTTGAGCACGCTGCCGAGCGAGTAGTGCGCCTGCGGGTCCTGCGCCGCGACCTCGACGGCCTCGCTGATCGCCATGCCGAGCGAGCCCGTGGTGTCTGGGTCGCTCGCGAGGATCGCACGCCCCGACGCCGTCAGCTCCGAGGGCGACGAGTGGCACACGCCCCCGTACGCCTCCATCTGGAAGCGGCGGTACGGCTTGGAGTCGTACGACGCACGTACCTGCCACACCTCGCACGTCAGGCCGAGCAGGGCCGCGGCCATCGAGAGCGAGGCCCCCCACTGCCCCGCGCCCGTCTCGGTCGTGAGCCGCGTCGTGCCCTCGATCGCGTTGTAGTACGCCTGCGCGATCGCCGTGTTCGGCTTGTGCGAGCCGACCGGGCTCACGCCCTCGTACTTGTAGTAGATGCGGGCGCGCGTGCCGAGCTCGCGCTCGAGGCGGTGCGCGCGGATGAGCGGCGCGGGCCTCCACATCGCATAGATCTCACGGATCGTCTGCGGGATCTCGATGTAGCGCTCGGTGCTGACCTCCTGCTCGATGAGCGCCATGGGGAACAGCGGAGCCAGGTCCGCGGGCACGAGCGGCTCGAGCGTGCCGGGGTGCAGGTGCGGCGGCACGGGCTCGGGCAGGTCCGCGTTGAGGTTGTACCAGTGGGTCGGGACGGTGGAGGGGATCTCGACACCGAGCGGCTCGAGCGAGCGCGCGGTCGGGGTCGCGGGGGCCGAGGGCGCCGCGGGGGTGGAGACGGGGGACGTCGTCAAGGGACTCTCCTTCGTGGATGGGCACGTGCGGGGGCACGTTCCGGGCGATCCACTCCGGGAGACCTGCTGGACCGCCCGTCGTCGGGCTCGGTCAGCACGCCACAGCGTCCGACCGTCAGTGGTCGGGCCACCAGGTGTGCGCGGTGAGCAGGTTCACACCGGTGACCATAGCCGACGACGGACGGGGTGTGAAACGGGTCTCACCAGCGGCCTGCAAGGAAGGGCGTGAGGGGGCCGGCCGCGCGGCGGCGGGCGGGAACGCCGAAGGCCCCTCCCCGCGTCTCCGCAGGTGAGGGGCCTTCGTGTGGTGCGCCATCATGGACTCGAACCATGAACCCGCTGATTAAGAGTCAGCTGCTCTGCCAATTGAGCTAATGGCGCGCTGGCACTGCTGGGTGGTGCGGTGGTGCTGGTCGGACGTCACGACGACCCCGTCTCCGGGGCCGTGATCGTGGTGCGCCATCATGGACTCGAACCATGAACCCGCTGATTAAGAGTCAGCTGCTCTGCCAATTGAGCTAATGGCGCGCGAGAAGAAACACTACTGAACAGGCCCGGTAGAGACAAATCAGGAGGCCGGGCGGGCCTGTGACCTGCACGACAACCGCCCTCGTGCAGGGTGCGCCCGGCCTCTCCTCGCCCCCGGACCTACAGGTACAGCCCGGTCTTGCCGTCGCTCTCCTCGGGCTGCGAGACGGCGCTCACGTCCTTCTCGCGCAGCAGCACGTAGCTCTTGCCGCCCAGCTCGACCTCGGCGCGCTCCTCGGGGTCGAACAGCACGCGGTCCCCGCGGCGCACGTGCCGGACGTTCTCCCCGGTCGCGACGACCTGCGCCCACGCGAGCCGCTTGGGCCCCACGGCCGTGGCGGGGATCACGAGCCCCGCGGACGACTGCCGCTCGGACGCGTCGACCTCGGGCAGGACGAGGAGGCGGTCGTGCAGCATGCGCAGCGGCAGGCGCTCGGGCGTGCTGCCCGACGGCGCCGCCGGGCTCCCGGAGGCGCGCTCACGCGGGGTGGGGGTCGGCTCGGGCGCCGGGCTGTCGCTGGTGCTGGGGTTCGTCGTGCTCACGCCCACCACGCTACCGGTGTCCTCTACGCTCGGAGGGATCCGTGAACGCTTCCCGAGGAGTCCCATGAGCACGCGCCTTGCCGTCGGAGACGACGCCCCCGACTTCACCCTCCCGACCGCCGACGGCGGCTCCGTGACGCTCTCCGAGCTGCGCGGCAGCTCCGTGATCGTCTACTTCTACCCGGCCGCGTCGACGCCCGGCTGCACCAAGGAGGCGTGCGACTTCCGCGACTCCCTCGCCTCGCTCCAGGGCGCGGGCTACCAGGTCGTCGGCATCTCGCCGGACCCGCTGCCCAAGCTCGTGAAGTTCGCCGAGGAGGAGCTGCTGACGTTCCCCCTCGCGTCCGACGAGTCCAAGGCGACGCTCGAGGCCTACGGCGCGTGGGGCGAGAAGAAGCTCTACGGCAAGACCGTGACGGGCGTGATCCGCTCGACCGTCGTCGTCGACCCCGAGGGCAAGGTCGCGCTCGCGCAGTACAACGTCAAGGCCACGGGCCACGTCGCCAAGCTGCGCCGCGACCTGGGCCTCGACCCCAAGAAGTAGGCCGCCCGTCGGCGACCGGGGCGTCCGGGGCGGTCGCCGAGCGCCCCGGTCAGGGCCGGTGCCCCACCCGGCGAGCCGACGAACGACGCACCCCTCGCGCGCCCGTAGACTGTGCGGGCGCGCGAGTGGCGTAATTGGCAGCCGCGCCAGGTTTAGGTCCTGGTGTCTTCGGACGTGCGGGTTCGAGTCCCGCCTCGCGCACCACGTCGGTGCAGGTCAGCCGACCGGCACGTCGATCGCCCCCGGCACCAGGCCCGGCTTGGGCTCACCACAGTCGGACTCGTCCGGGTAGCCCCAGCCCTTCACGGGCACGGCGTCCCCGGCACAGCCGACGAGCACCCCGGCACCGACCGCGCACACGACGGCTCCTGCGAGCACCCGACCGACCGCACCCGGTCCCCTCCGCGCCGACCTGCGCCCGCCCGCTGCCCGTCTCGTCATGGGCGGGACCCTACCGTCCGCCGGGCCGGCTCCCCGCCCCTCCGCCGCCTCGTCGTCCTACCCTGGAAGCAGGTCCCGAGGAGGCGATCCGACGTGCCGAACGGTCACAGGGTTCAAGAGACCACCGCGCGCGACGTCGCAGCAGCGATGTCCGCGATCGACCGGCGGCGCTTCCTGCCGCGCAACCAGCGCCCGTACGCGCGCGACGACCGACCCTTGCCGATCGGGCACGGGCAGACGAACTCGCAGCCACGGACTGTCGCCGACACGCTCCGGCTGCTCCAGGTGCCGCGCGGGGCGCGCGTGCTGGACGTGGGGTCGGGCTCGGGGTGGACGACCGCGCTGCTGGCTCATCTCGTCGGCCCGGGTGGCAGCGTCGTGGGGGTCGAGATCGACCCGGACCTCGCGGAGTGGGGGGCCTCCAACCTCGCGAGCTACCCGATGTCCTGGGCGCGGATCGAGGTCGCAGAGCCAGGACTCCTGGGGCGCCCGACGATGGGCGGCTACGACCGCATCCTCGTGTCGGCGGCCGCCCAGGTCCTGCCGCAGGAGCTGGTCGACCAGGTCGCGATCGGCGGGCGCCTCGTGATCCCCGTGCAGCACGTCCTGGTGCTCGTCGAGCAGCACCTGACGGGCACCGTCACGAGCCGGCACGGCACCTACAGCTTTGTCCCGCTCATCGGCTCGTGACCGTCGGGTCGTCAGGAGCCGCTGCACCGGGAGTGCCCGTACGCCAGCGCGCCGCCGAGAAGTGGACCCGGCACCGCGCCTGGTAGGACTCGAGGCCGCCGACGTGCTCCGCACCCGCCGTCAGGGCGTCCCCGTCCGCGGCGGCGACGACGCGCTCGTGGAAGGGGGCGTCCTCGCCGCAGACCGTGCAGACGGCCGTGAGACGGTCGGCACGCTCGGCGAGGGCCCCCAGGGCCGGGATGGGCTCGAACGGCCGGCCGTCGAACGTCACGTCGAGGCCCGCGACGATCATCACGAGGCCGCCGTCGGCACCGCGCTGCACGACGTCGAGGAGGTCCGGCCCGAAGAACTGGGCCTCGTCGACCGCCACGAGCTCGACCGACGGGTCGAGGCGGTCCAGGATCTCGGCTGCCGATGCCGCAGGACGCGACGGGATGCCCAGGCCGGAGTGCGAGCTGACGACTCCCTCGCCGCGCCGGTCGTCGAGCTCGTGGTGCACGACCTCGACGCGGCGCCCCGCGATCTGCGCCCGGCGCACACGCCGCAGCAGCTCCTCGGTCTTGCCCGCGAACATGGGCCCGCTGATGACCTCGACCCGTCCCCGCCTCACGTCCTCCACCGGGCCAGTACAGCACCGGCGTCCGACACGGGCCCGCCGAAGGTCAGGCGCGTGCTTCCCACTCGCTGCGGAGCACCCCCATGACCACCGCGTCGTACCGCTCCCCGCGCACGATCCGTGCATCGCGGAAGCGTCCCTCCTCGACGAACCCGAGGCTGCGTCCGACCCCCAGCATGGGCAGGTTCCCCGACCACGTCGCGAAGTCGAGCCGACCCCAGTCGGTCACCTGGAACAGGTAGGTGGTCCACAGGGCGAGCGCCTCGCGCCCGATACCCCGCCCACGAACGGCCGGGTCGTAGACCCCGACGCCCATGCGCGCCCACGACGTCTCCTGCGACTCCCAGTACCAGGAGACGGTCCCCACGAACCGGTCGTCGGCGTCGGCGACCACGACGGTCCGAGGCGGCATCCCGTCCGCCGCCCCGGCAGGGGCCGCAGCCAGGGCCGCGACGCGGGCGTCTGCCTGCGCGTCGTCGGGCACGGGGTAGTACGGCCCGTCCCAGTCGTGCCACTCGTGATGGGGCCGCAGCCACTCACGGAAGACGGCGAGGTCCGCGGGCCGCCAGCCTCGGAGCCGGGCAGCATGCCCGACGCCGTAGACCGGCACCCGCGGGTCCCTCGCCGTCACGTGTCCTTCAGCAGGTCAGGAGTCGTCGCGCGACTCGTCGTCCGCGACCGTCTCCTCGTCGTTCAGCCCAGCCGTCGGCGCAGGCTCCCCAGCAGCCTCGTCGCCAGCGGTGGCCGGCTCGGCGTCAGGCTCGACTGCCGTTCCAGGCTCGACTGTCGTTCCAGGCTCGACTGCCGCTCCGGACTCGTCTCCCGAGACCGGAAACTGGCCCTCGTCGGCGACCTCCGGGGCGCCCTCCACGGCCTCGACGTCCGTCAGGACGGTCTCGACGCCCACGACCTCGGCCTCGGCCTCGGCCTCGGTGATGACCTCCGAGGTGACGGTCTCCTCGACCGGTGCGACGCCGTCGTGCTCGTGCTCGTGGGCGTGCGCCGCTGCTGCGGCGATCGTCGCGAGCGTGGCCTTGACGGCCTCGCGGGCCTCCGACGTGACCTCGGGCAGGACCGGCACCGCGGGAGCCGCGGCGACCGGTGCGCTCTCCTTGGTCACACGCTTGCGGCGCGAGCGCGACCGCGAGCCCTCCGCCTCGGCGGCGGGCTCCTCCGCTGCCGGAGCGGCAGGCGCCGGGGCGTGCTGGTGCTGCTGCCCGCCGCCGTTGTTCGAGCCGCCCGACTTCTCGATCGGATCGGTGTGCACGATGAAGCCGCGACCGTTGCAGTGGTCGCAGGTCTCGCTGAACGCCTCGACCAGGCCCTGCCCCACGCGCTTGCGGGTCATCTGGACCAGGCCGAGCGAGGTGACCTCGGCGACCTGGTGCTTGGTCCGGTCACGGCCCAGGCACTCGACCAGGCGGCGGAGCACGAGGTCACGGTTGGACTCGAGCACCATGTCGATGAAGTCGATGACGATGATGCCGCCGATGTCGCGCAGACGGAGCTGGCGGACGATCTCCTCGGCGGCCTCGAGGTTGTTGCGCGTCACGGTCTCCTCGAGCGTGCCACCGGAACCGGTGAACTTGCCCGTGTTGACGTCGACGACCGTCATGGCCTCGGTGCGGTCGATCACGAGCGAACCGCCCGAGGGCAGCCAGACCTTGCGGTCCATGCCCTTGGCGAGCTGCTCGTCGACGCGGTGCGCCGAGAAGGCGTCCTTCTCCGACGTCCAGCGCGAGACGCGCTCCTTGAGGTCCGGCGCGAGCTCGGCGACGTAGCTCGAGATCTCGTTCCAGGCGTTGTCGCCCGAGACCACGAGCGAGCTGAAGTCGTCGTTGAAGATGTCGCGGACGACGCGGATCGCGAGGTCGGGCTCGCCCTGGAGCAGCGCCGGGGCAGAGGCCGACCTCGACTTCTTCTCGATCGCCTCCCACTGGCCCTGCAAGCGCTCGACGTCGGCGCGCAGCTCGTCCTCGCTCGCCCCCTCGGCGGCGGTGCGGACGATGACGCCCGAGCCCTCGGGGACGATCTCGCGGAGGATCTTCTTGAGGCGCGCACGCTCGGTGTCCGGGAGCTTGCGCGAGATGCCCGTCATGCCGCCGCCGGGGACGAACACGAGGTAGCGGCCGGCGAGGGTGATCTGCGACGTGAGGCGCGCACCCTTGTGGCCGATCGGGTCCTTGGTGACCTGCACGAGCACCGAGTCGCCCGACTTGAGCGCCTGCTCGATGCGGCGCGGCTGGCCGTCCAGGCCGACCGCGTCCCAGTTGACCTCACCGGCGTACAGGACCGCGTTGCGGCCCTTGCCCACGTCGATGAACGCGGCCTCCATGGAGGGCAGCACGTTCTGGACACGGCCCAGGTAGACGTTGCCGGCCATCGAGACCTGCGACTGCTGGGAGACGTAGTGCTCGACGAGCACGCCGTCCTCGAGCACCGCGATCTGCGTGCGACCGTTCTTCTCGCGCACGACCATCGCCCGCTCGACCGACTCGCGGCGCGCGAGGAACTCGGCCTCGGTGATGATCTGGCGGCGGCGGCCCGCGTCGCGGCCCTCGCGACGGCGCTGGCGCTTGGCCTCGAGGCGCGTCGAGCCCTTGAGCGCGGTCACCTCGTCCGACACGCTGCTGCTGCGCTCGCGGGTCCGCGTGCGGGTCGACGACGAGGTCGTCACGGTGACGCCCGCGCTGTCGCCCGACTCGGGGCGACCGCCACGGCGGCGACGACGACGGCGACGGCTCGAACCGGCACCCTCCTCGCCGTCGTGCTCGTCGGTGTGCTCGTCGTGCTGGTCCTCGGCCTCGGCCGAGGGCTCGGCCGCGTCGGTCGCGTCGGTGGACGACGCCTGCTGCTCGTGCGAGGACTCGTCGTCCCCGTACTCGTCACCGTCAGAGCCTTCGGTGCCGTCGGCTCGCGACTCGCCACCGCGCGAACGGCGACCGCGTCCACCGCGGCGACGACGGCGACGCGGCGCGTCGTCCTCCTCGACGTCGGAGGCGGGTGCGGGCTCGGCGACGTCGTCACCCTCGACCACGAGGTCGAGGTCGTCCAGCTCGAGCGCGTCGGCCGGGATCTCGACGCCCTCGGCGACGAGCTCTGCTTCGATCAGCTCGATCTCCTCGACAGCGGCGAGGTCCGCGCCCACGAGCACGATCTCCGCAGCGGCCGGGGCCACCTCGGGTGCGGCGACCGGGGCTGCCTCGGCTGCGGGCTGGGTGGTCGGAGCTGCGGTGCTGCCTGCCGACGCGGGAGCCCCCGCGCCACGACGGGCAGAACGTCCGCGTCCGCCGCGGGTGCGCGCCGGAGCCTCCGTCCGCTGCTCGACGGCGGGCTCGGGGGCCTGCTCGGCGACCGGGGCCCGGCGAGCCGGCTCGACGCGAGCCGCGGGGGCCTCGGCCGGGGCCGCGGGCTCCTCGGGGGTCCGGGCGGTCGGCGTCGCGAAGCTCGGCATGGCGTCCGCCGCGAACGGGGACGTCGTGGGGCGCACGACGCGGCGCGAGCGACGAGGCGCAGCGGCGGGGTCGGGAGCCTGGAAGAGCAGCGCGGTCGTCGCGAGGCGCGGCGTCGCGGAGCCGCCGCCGGTCGACGCGGTCGACGGCGCGGGAGCGGACTCCGTGGCGGGGGCCTCGGGAGCGGCGGCTGCCTGAGCAGCCTGGGCCGCGGAGACCTTGTTGACGCGGCGCGAGCGGACCTTGGGCGCGGCGGGCTCGGCCGGAGCCTCGGCAGCCGGGGCCTCGGAGACCGGGGCAACGGCCTCGGCCGGCGCGGCGGTCGTGGCCGTCTTCGAGGTCGCACGGCGACGCTTGGCCGGGGCCTTCTCGACCGGCGCGGCCTCGGCCGGCTCCTCGACGGAGGCGGGCGCCTCGACCGGGGCCGCCTCGACAGCGCTCGAACGCGTCGCCCGGCGACGCGTGGCGGCCCGCGGTGCGGCGGGCTCGGTGGGAGCGTCGGGCTCGGTGGGAGCAGTGACCTCGGTGGCCGGGGTCTCGACAGGGGCAACAGCCTCGGTCACGGCGGCCTCCGCGGCAGGCTTGCGGGTCCGACGGGCGCGGGCCGGCTTCTCGGCCGGGGCGTCCTGCTCGGCGGCGGGCGCCAGGCCCAGCTCGGACAGCACGTCCAGCACGGGCGCGTCGGCGGCGGCACGGGCTGCGGCGCCGCGCTTGCCGCCGCGACGCGGGGCTGCGGGTGGGGCGTCCTGCACGGCGGGGGCGGACACGGCCTTCTCGGCGGCAGGCTTCTCGACGACCGGCTCCTGCGCGGGAGCCTTCTCGGCGACGGGCTCCGCGGTCGCCGGAGCGGCGGGAGCCTCGACCGGCGTGGTGGTCGGTCGCACGACACGGCGCGAGCGGCGCGGCGCGGCCTCGGCCGTGGGCAGCTCGATGCCGAGCGAGCCCGTGGGCGCAGAGGGGTTCGCCGCGGGCGGCTGAGCGGGCGACGTGACGGCAGGGAGGGTGATCTGGGCTGCGGACGGTGCGTCCGGGGTGCCGGGGGCCGCCGTGGTGCGCGTGACCCGTCGTCGGGCCGGCTTCTTGGCGGGTGCTGCGTCCTGACCGTTCGACGGGCTCGTCGTGTCAGGGGTGTTGTCGAGGGTCACGCGATGCGCTCCTGGTACCCCGAAGGATCGCCCCCACATCGTGCGGCCCCTCGGGCGGTAGTCGTCGGCCGGGGCGTGCGCATCACAGCGCTGTCGTCCCCGCGACGGAAGTCGGCGGTGGCGGCTCGAGCAAGGGCGAGCGGCGGGGGGCGCCTCGCCGTCCGGGCCATTCATCCCGGTCGGCGGCGCTCCGCGAGCCGCGGATCGCGGTTGCGACGAGCACGTACTGGGCCAGTGGGAGATGTGGTCCCCCCGGCTTGGTCAAGTATCGCACAGCCGAGGTCGATCAGATGGGCAGGTACAGGGTCGGGTGCCGTGTCGTCCAGAGGACCAAGGTCCCGATCCGGACCTTGTGAAGGTTCTCACAAACTGTCGTTTCCCGAGAGTTTTGGCGCTTCCCTGCCTCGCCGATGGTGCAGATTGGTCCTAGCGTCAGGAGTACGACTGCTGACCCTGCCCTGAGCTCACCCTCAGAATCCCCCGGTAGCCCCCAGGAACCCCCCAGGAGCGTTTGTGGACGTCCTCGATCTCGCGAGGTGGCAGTTCGCCATCACGACCGTCTACCACTTCATCTTCGTGCCGCTGACGATCGGGCTCGCTCCCCTCGTCGCCATCATGCAGACCGCATGGGTCCGCACGGGGAACGAGCGGTGGCTCAAGCTCACCAAGTTCTTCGGCAAGCTGCTCCTCATCAACTTCGCGATCGGCGTCGTGACGGGGATCGTGCAGGAGTTCCAGTTCGGCATGAACTGGAGCGAGTACTCGCGCTTCGTCGGAGACGTCTTCGGTGCCCCGCTCGCCATGGAGGCGCTCGCCGCGTTCTTCATCGAGTCGACCTTCCTCGGCCTGTGGATCTTCGGCTGGGACCGCCTGTCCAAGCGCGTGCACCTCGCGTGCATCTGGGCCGTCGCGATCGCCGTGAACCTCTCCGCGTTCTTCATCCTCGCGGCCAACTCGTGGATGCAGCACCCGGTCGGGACCATCTACAACCCCGAGACCGGCCGTGCCGAGATGAACGACATCGGCGCGGTGCTCACGAACAACACGCTGTGGGCGGCGTTCCCGCACACCGTGGCCGCTGCGTTCCTCACCGCGGGCACGTTCGTGGCCGGCATCGCCGCGTGGTGGATGGTCCGTCTGGTGCGCACCAAGAAGGCCGAGAACATCGAACTCGCCCGCAGCGTCTACCGTCCGGCGATCACGCTCGGCGTCATCACCATGATCATCGCGGGGCTCGGCGTCGCGGTCAGCGGTGACTTCCAGGCCAAGCTGATGTTCCAGCAGCAGCCCATGAAGATGGCAGCCGCCGAGGCCCTGTGCGAGAGCTCTCCCGACGGCGCGCCGTTCTCCATCCTCGCGATCGGCGACCTGTCCGACTCGTGCGAGGGCGTCAACCACATCCTCGAGATCCCCGGCATGACGTCGTTCCTCGCCAAGGGCAGCTTCACTGCCCCGCTGCCGGGCGTCGACGAGGTCCAGCAGTCCATGACCGAGCGCTACGGCGACGTCACCGCGGACGGCGAGCCGGTCAACTACTCCCCCAACCTCGGCCTGACCTACTGGAGCTTCCGCCTCATGATCGGGTTCGCGGTCGGCTCGATCGCGCTCTCGCTCATGGCGCTGTGGCTCACCCGCAAGGGCAAGGTCACCGACAACAAGTGGTTCGCACGCGTCGGGATCTGGGCCATCCCCATGCCGTTCATCGCGTCGTCGTTCGGCTGGATCTTCACCGAGACCGGACGTCAGCCGTGGGTCGTGGCCCCCAACCCGTCAGGCATCGACTCGATCCGCCTGCTCACCGAGCGCGGCGTGTCCACGGTCGTCGGCCCGGGCGTGGTGCTGACCTCCATGATCGTCTTCACGCTCGTGTACGGGGCCCTCGCGGTCGTCTGGTTCAAGCTCATCCACCGCTACACGGTCGAGGGCGTGCCGGAGACCGTGCACGACGACTCCCCCGAGGCGCGCGCCAAGGGCGACCCCGACGACCCGGACTCGACCGACGAGTCCGAACGCCCCCTGTCCTTCGCGTACTGACGCGCTCTGACGGCTCAAGGAGACCCAGTACTCATGGAACTCACCATTCTCTGGTTCGTGCTCATCGCGATCCTGTGGATCGGCTACCTGGTCCTCGAAGGATTCGACTTCGGTGTCGGCATGCTCATGCCGATCCTGTCCCGCAACAAGGACAAGGCGAAGCAGGACACCGAGCGCCGGCTCATCATCAACACGATCGGCCCGGTCTGGGACGGCAACGAGGTCTGGCTCATCACGGCGGGTGGCGCGACGTTCGCGGCGTTCCCCGAGTGGTACGCGACGCTGTTCTCGGGCTTCTACATCCCGCTGCTGCTGATCCTCCTCGCGCTGATCGTGCGCGGTGTCGCGTTCGAGTACCGCGGAAAGATCAACGACGACCGCTGGCGGGCGCGCTGCGACCAGGCGATCATCTTCGGTTCGTGGATCCCCGCGATCCTGTGGGGCGTCGCGTTCGCCAACCTCGTCCGCGGGGTCGAGCTCGACGCCGCGCACCAGTACGTCGGCGGATTCTGGGCCCTGCTCAGCCCCTTCGCGCTCCTCGGAGGCCTCACGACGCTCGTGCTGTTCCTCATGCACGGTGCGGTCTTCATCGCCCTCAAGACCGACGGCGAGGTGCGGGTCAAGGCGCGCCGCCTGGCCGGGTACTTCTCGGTCGCCGCGGTCGTCGTGGCCGGCGGCTGGGCCGTGTGGGCCCAGGTCGCCTACTCGGTGCCGTGGACGTGGGCAGCGGTCGTCGTCGCGGCTCTCGCCCTGGTCGGCGTCGTGATCGCCAACGCCAAGGCGCGTGAGGGTTGGGCGTTCCTGTTCTCCGCGCTCGCGATCCTCGCCGCGACGGTCCTGATCTTCGGGTCCATGTACCCCGACGTGATGCCGGCCCACGACCCCGCGAACTCGTTGAACATCGACAACGCGTCCTCGACGCAGTACACGCTGACCGTCATGACCTGGGTCGCCGTGATCCTCGTCCCGGTCGTGCTGCTCTACCAGTCGTGGACCTACTGGGTGTTCCGCCGCCGCCTCTCGACCAAGGACGTCCCGCCGCCCATCGGCCTGTCGCTCACCAAGATCAAGGACGCCGCGTTCGGTGGCCCGTCGTCGGGCAGTGCCAGGTCGCTCGACCTGACCCCCGCCGAGGACGAGAAGGACGCCGGGACGGGCGCGACGTCGTCGGGCTCGCGCAAGCGCGGCACCGGGGACACCTCCGAGTGAAGCCCCTCGATCCACGGCTCCTGCGCCAGGCGCGGGCGGCCCGCGGGTACGTCGTGCTCACGGCGGTGCTCGGCCTCGTGACGGCCGGGCTCGTCGTGGCGCAGGCGCTGCTCATCGCGAGCGTCCTGGCCCCCGCGATCCAGGGCAGCCTCTCGCTGCCCGACGTCGGCACTCCCCTCGCGCTGCTCGGTGCGGTCGTGGCGGTGCGCGCCGGGGTCGCGTGGGCGCAGGAGCGGTTCGCGCTCAAGGCTGCGACCAAGACGGTCGCGGAGCTCCGCGAGCAGGTCGTCAGCCATGCGGTGGCCCTGGGCCCCCGCTGGCTGGCGACCGGCCGCGGTCCGGCGGTCGCGACGCTCGCGACGCGCGGGCTCGACGACCTCGAGCCGTACATGGTCAGGTACCTGCCGCAGCTCCTGCTCGCGGCGACCGTGACCCCCGCGACGCTCGCGGTGGTCCTGGGCCTCGACTGGATCTCCGCGATCATCATCGCGGTCACGATCCCCCTCATCCCGGTCTTCATGATCCTCGTGGGCCAGCTCACGGCGGGGACGTCCGAACGGCGGCTCGAGGTCATGCAGCGCCTGGGCTCCCAGGTGCTCGACCTCATGGCCGGGCTGCCGACGCTGCGCGCCTTCGGTCGCGAGCACGGGCCCGAGAAGCGGGTCAGGGCGCTCGGCGACGCCAACCGCCGGGCCACCATGGGGACGCTGCGCGTCGCGTTCCTGTCCGGCATGGTCCTCGAGCTGCTCACGACCCTGTCGGTCGCGCTCGTCGCGGTCGGGATCGGGCTGCGCCTCGTGTACGGCGAGGTCGGGCTCGAGCCCGCGCTCGCGGTGCTGGTGCTGGCCCCCGAGGTCTACCTGCCGCTGCGCCAGGTCGGGATGCACTTCCACGCCTCGACCGACGGGATCGCCGCGGCCAACCAGGCGTTCGAGGTGCTCGACGAACCGCTGCGTCCCGTCGGCACCACGCCCGCGCCCTCCCTGGCCGGTGCTCGGATCTCGTTCGAGGGGGTGAGCGTGCGCGCGGGAGACCGCGACGTGCTCGCCCCCGCGGCGCTCACGACGACGTTCGGCTCCGCTGCCGGCGAGGCGGGCTCCGCGTCGGGCGCTCCGTCGTCGGGCACGGTGGTGGCCCTGACCGGGCCCAGCGGGTCCGGCAAGACGACCACGGCGCTGGTCCTGCTCGGCCTGCTCGCGCCCGACGCCGGGCGCGTCGTGGTGACCCCTCGCGACGGCGAGCCCGTCGATCTCGCCGAGATCGACCCTGCCACGTGGTGGCCGCAGGTCGCGTGGGTGCCCCAGCGGCCCACGCTCACGCCGGGAACTGTGCGCGAGGTCGTGCTCGACGGGCGCGAGGTCTCCGACGACGACCTCGCGGAGGCCGCGCGGCTCTCGGGGCTCGACGCCGTGCTGGACGTCCTGCCCGAGGGCTGGGCGACCCCGATCGGCCAGGGCGGCGTGGGGCTCAGCGTGGGCCAGCGTCAGCGCGTGGCCCTCACCGCGGCCCTGCTGGGCGACCCGTCGCGCGTGCCGCTCGTGGTGCTCGACGAGCCCACGGCGCACCTCGACGCGCGCGGCGAGCGCGCCGTGCTCGACGCCGTCCGGGCCTGGCGCGACCAGGGACGCACGGTCGTCGTGGTCGCGCACCGCACGAGCCTCGTCGACCTCGCCGACCAGGTCGTGACGGTCTCCTCGGCCGCGCTGCCCCCGACCCCCGGCGATGCTGCCGACGCTCCCACCTCCTCACCCACCTCGTCTGGAGCCGTCGCATGAGCGCCCTCGACACGTCCCGCGACTCTCCCGTCCGCGGCGCCGGCACGGCCGACGGCGCGGGCGCCGATCCCCTGTGGCGCGCGGTGCGGCTCCTCGACGTGAGCTGGGGACGCGCCGCGCGCGCGATCGGGCTGGGCTCGCTCGCGCTGGCCAGCTCGGTCGGGCTCGCGGCCGTCGCGGCGTGGCTCATCGCGCGCGCCTCGCAGATGCCTCCCGTGCTCCAGCTCTCGGTCGCTACCGTGGCCGTGCGCGCGTTCGGTATCTCGCGCGGGGTGTTCCGTTACCTCGAGCGACTGGCCTCGCACGACGTCGCGCTGCGCGGTATGGCCTCGCTCCGCGCCAACGTCTACACCTCGCTGGCCTCCGGGCGGACAGCCGCGGTCGCGGGTGTCCGCCGCGGCGACCTGCTCGCGCGCGTGGGCGCCGACGTCGACGCGGTGGGCGACGTCGTCGTGCGCGCGATCATCCCCGCGGGCGTGGCCCTCGTGGTGTCCGCAGGCTCGGTGATCCTGGTCGGGGTGTTCCTGCCCTCGGCGGGCGTCGCCCTGTTCCTGTGCCTCCTGCTCGCAGGCGTCCTGGGCCCGTGGCTCTCCGCGCGGGCCGCGCGCCGCACCGAGGAGCGCGGCGCGGCCGCCCGCGCCGAGATGACGTCCACGGTGCTCGAGACGCTCGAGGGCTCGGGACCGCTCACGGTCTCGGGTCGGCTCTCCCAGCGCATGGACGCGCTGCGGCGCACCGACCGTGAGCTCGCCGCGGTGACCGACTCCGGGGCACGGACCTCGGGCACGGCCGCCGCGATCAACAACGCCGCGATCGGGCTCGCCGTGCTCGCCTCCCTGCTGCTCGGCATCCCCGCGGTCGCGGCGGGGACCCTGGCTCCGGTCGAGCTCGCCGTGATCGTCCTGACGCCGCTCGCGGTGTTCGAGGCCGCGGGCGTGCTGCCCGCCGCAGCTGTGCAGATGCACCGGTCGCGCCAGGCCGCGCGGCGCATCATGGAGCTGCTCGACGCGGCGGCCGGGACCGAGGTGCTCGCGGGGAACGACGGGTCCACCGGGTCCACCGGGTCCACCGCGGTCTCTGCCACGAACCCCGGCCCCGCTGACCTGTCAGAAGCGCACCGGGCGACGCCCGGGTCCACTTCTGACACGCATGCTGGCGACACCAGGTTGTCAGAAGCACACCGGGCCATCCCCCGGGCCACTTCTGACACCTCGGAAGCCGTGGCCCCCGTCCCTGAGGTCACCGTGGCCGACGCCTCGTGCGGCTGGAACGGTCGCGCAGCGGTGACCGGGATCGACCTCACGGTCAGCCCCGGGCGGGCGGTCGCGATCGTGGGCCCCTCGGGCGTCGGCAAGACGACCCTGCTCATGACGACCGCGGGTCTCATCCCGCAGGTCGCGGGACACGTGAGCCTCGACGGCTCCCCGATCTCGTCCCTGCCGCCCGACGACGTCGCGCACCAGGTCGTCTTCGTCGCCGAGGACGGGCACGTCTTCGACACCACGCTGCTCGAGAACCTGCGCGTCGCCCGCGGCGACGTCACCCCGGACGAGGCCGAGGCCGCGCTGGTCGAGGTCGGGCTCGGCGAGTGGCTCGCTGGACTGCCCGACGGCGTCGGCACGACCCTCGGACCGGACGCGACGACCATCTCGGGCGGGGAGCGCCGTCGGCTCCTCGTGGCACGCTCCCTGCTGGCCCCCGCTCCCCTGCTGCTCGTCGACGAGCCCGCCGAGCACCTCGACCCGGCGACCGCCGACGAGCTGCTCACCCACCTCGTGGAGACCACCCGGACGCGCGGGCGAGGCGTGGTCGTCGCGACCCACCGGCTCTCGGCGCTCGCCGCGGCCGACGAGGTGCTGCTCCTCGGCCGGACCGACGACGCCGACCCCGAGAGCCCCGCGACCGTGCTCGCACGCGGCACCCACGCCGAGCTGATCGCGCGCGACGAGGGCTACCGGTGGGCGCTCGCGCAGGAGGCGGCAGCCGGGCGGTAGCCCTCCGTCGCCGCCTCAGCCCTGGGACGCCCCTGCCCCCAGCCGGGACAGGAACAGCGCCTCGCCCACCGCGAGCTGCTCGATCTCGCTCGGCGCGACCGACTCGTTGGGCGCGTGGATGAGGCACGCGGGCTCCTCGACGCCGAGCAGCACGATCTGCGCGTCGGGGTACTCGGACGCGAGCACGTTGCACAGCGGGATCGACCCGCCCTGGCCCGCCGTGACGGTCTCCTTGCCGAACGCGTCGGCCAGCGCACGCGAGAGCGTGTCGAACACGTGCCCGTCGGTCCGGGCCTGGAACGGCTGCCCGACGGCGTCGCGCGTCGTCGTGACCTTGACACCCCAGGGCGCGTGGTTCTCCAGGTGGGCCACGAGCTTGTCCTGGAGGTCCTGCGCGTCCGCCCCCGGCGGGACCCGCAGGTTGAGCCGGGCCGCGGCCCGGGGCTGGATCGCTGCGGCCGAGCCCACCACGTTCGGGGCGTCGATCCCCAGGATCGTGACGGCCGGCCGGGCCCACAGCTGGTCGGAGACGCGCCCCGACCCCAGGAGCCGGGTGCCCTCGAGCATCCCGGCGTCGCTGCGGAACTGGTCCGGGTCGTAGTCGACGCCCGGCCAGGTGGCGTCGGCGATCTCCGGGGGGATGCCGTCGATCGTCGTGTTCCCCTCCTCGTCGCGCAACGAGGACAGGAGGTGGACGAGGGCCGCGAGCGCGTCGGGCGCCGCGCCGCCGAACATGCCCGAGTGGATCTCGCCCTTGAGCGCCTCGACCGTCACGACGACGTTGGTCGCACCGCGCAAGGACACCGTGAGCGTGGGGAGGCCCAGCGTCGCGTTGCCCGTGTCGGCGATGAGGATCGCGTCCGCGGTGAGCTCGCCCGGGTGGGCCTCGACGTACTGGTCCAGGCCGCCCGTACCCTGTTCCTCGGACCCCTCGATGACGATCCGGACACCCACCGGGAAGTCGTCGCCGCCGAGCGCCCGGAGGGCGCGCAGCGCCGTGAGGTGCGTGACGATGTTGCCCTTGCAGTCGGCCGACCCGCGACCGTACAGGCGTCCGTCGCGCTCGGTGAGCTCGAACGGTGGCGTGTGCCATGCGGCGTCGTCGAGCGGGGGCTGCACGTCGTAGTGCGAGTAGAGGAGCACCGTGGGGGCCCCGGGTGGGCCGGGGCGGTAGCCCAGCACCACGTTCGACCCGTCGGGGGTCTCGACCAGGCGGGCGTCGTCGATCCCCTCGGCGCGGAAGGCGTCGGCTACCCAGTGCGCGGCGCTCTCGCAGTCCTCGCGGGGGAAGAGCCGCTCGTCGGCGACCGACGGGATCGCGACCAGGGTCCGCAGGTCGTCGAGGGCTCGGGGCAGCAGTGACGCGACCTGCTCCTGCACGGGCGTGAGATCTTCCGGGGCGCTGCTCACGATTCCTCCTGGTTGGTCGTGTTCTCGTCGAGGTTGAGGGAGTCGACGTAGTCGTCGAACTCGTCGAGCTGCTCGGGGCAGTAGACCTCGATCACGAGGCGGTCCCCTGCGAGCCGTCGCTCGTCGACGAGCGACGGCCTGCTGCCGGGGCCCGTGGCCCCGTTCGTGGACCCGAGGTTCGCCGTCGCCTTCACCAGGGCGGCCGGGTCGCTGCAGAAGCCGCCGCCGTCGGCGCCCAGCACCGCGACGATCTGGTCCTCGTCGAACGCCGTGATCCCGATCTCCTCGAACTTGCCGTGCAGCTCGGCTGCCCGCTGCTCGGCGAGCTCGCGGTCCTGCGAGGCGTGGTAGCTGTTGTACAGCACGGCCATGAGGATCCCGACCCCGACGGCCAGGATCGCGGCCGCGGTGTAGACGATCCAGCGCCGGGTGCCGTCCGGCTCGTCCTCGTGCTGCGGCAGACCGTCGGTTCCGCCAGGCCCACCCGTCGTCGACGTCGTGGTCATGTCACGCCTCCTTCGGTCCGTCGGCGGGAGCGTCGACGAGCGGCTCCTCCGGGCCCCCGACGTTGTCGGGGTTCTTCCAGTGGGGCTTGCGCAGGAAGTAGAAGAGCGCGGGGACCAGGATGCCGACGACCCCGAGCCCGCCGCCGACGATCAGCAGGTAGACCCCGCTGCTGCCGCTCGAGAACTGGGCGGGGGGCACGAAGCCGATGATCATGGCCGCGACCGAGGCGAGGAATCCGACGGTGCACAGCAGCGTGAGCGCCGGTGCGCGGTACCCGCGCGGGTGGTCGGGCTTGTTCCGCCGCAGCCGGACGGCCGCCACGAAGAGCAGGAGGTACATGATCAGGTACACCTGCGTCGTGATGACCGAGAGGATCCAGTAGGAGCTCGAGACGTCCGGGATGAACGCGTAGAGCAGCGCGATCACCGTGGTCACCAGGCCCTGCGAGACCAGGATGTTCTGCTGGACCCCGTGCTTGTTGAGCTTCTGCAGGAAGGGCGGCAGGTAGCCCTCCTCGCGCGCCACGGTCAGCAGGCCCTTGGACGGTCCGGCGAGCCAGGTGAGCATGCCACCGAGCGAGGCCGCGATGAGCATGAGGCCCAGGATCGGCGTCAGCCAGCTCACGCCGAAGTTCGCGAAGAACGCGTCGAACGCCTGCATGACCCCCGCCGTCAGGCTGAGCTGGTCGGCCGGGATGACCCAGCTGATCGCGAGCGCCGGGAGGATGAAGATCAGCAGCACCAGGCCGATCGCGAGGAACATCGAGCGCGGGAACTCCTTGGCCGGCTTGCGCAGGCTGGTCACGTGCACGGCGTTCATCTCCATGCCCGCGTAGGACAGGAAGTTGTTGACCACGAGCACGAGCGACGCGATCCCGGTCCACTGGGGCAGCAGGTGCGAGGCGTCCATCGGGGCCGCCGACGTGTTGCCCTGCCCGAGGAACACGAGCCCCAGGATCACGAGCAGCGCCCCGGGAACCAGGGTCCCGATGATGAGCCCGAAGCTCGAGAGGCCCGCCACGGTCTTGGTGCCCTGCGACGACACCCACACGCCCGTCCAGAACAGCACCACGATCACGATCGCGACGTACAGCCCGTTGCTCGCGAGCGAGGGGTTGATGACGTACGCGAACGTGCTCGCCACGTACCCGAGGAGGCTCGGGTAGTAGAAGATCGTCATGGCGAACTGGCACCAGATCGCCAGGAACCCCGCAGGCTTCGAGATGCCGTCCGCGACCCACCGGTACACGCCGCCGGACCACCCGGAGGCCAGCTCGGCCGAGACGAGCGACGTCGGCAGCAGGAACACGATCGCGGGCACGATGTAGAGGAACACCGCGGACAGCCCGTAGACCGCCATGGTCGGCGCAGCACGCAGGCTCGCGACCGACGACGTGATCATGAACGCGAGCATCAGCCACGTGATGTAGTTCTTGGGGGTGCGGGCCGTGATCGCCGCGCGCATCTCCTCGCGGGTGGGCGGGGCGCCGCGCCTCTCCGACGTGACCGACGAGGGCGTCCCCGGACCGCCCGGCTCCGCTGTGGGTGAGGCCATCTTTCCTCCGTGCCGCCGAGACCCCCCTGGACGGACGGGTCGCCGAGAACCGCTCGAACGTGCCAGACGTTGCGAACATATCGCCCGGCCGGGGATTGCGCTCCCGGAACGGGCGGCACCTGGCCCGCCCGCGACACGCCGGGACGGTCGGGCCCGTCGCGCTGATAGCGTCGACGGACCGTCCCGCCGATGCCCCGGCCGCCGGTCCCGCCCGCACCGCCCTCGCCCTCGTCTGGAGCCACGCGTGAAGATCCTCGTCCCCGACTCCCTCCCGCTCGACCTCACGCCCCAGGGGTCCGGCGACACCGCAGCGAGCGCAGGCGGAGCACGGGACGTGTTCGTCGAGTACGACGGCGGAGCGCCCCTCCCGGTCGAGCACCGCGACGCCGAGGTCCTGGTCGCCTGGGCCAACACCCCCGCGAACCTCGCGGACGCCGCCGCGCACCTGCCCCGGTTGCGCTGGGTCCAGACCCTCGCCGCAGGGCCTGACGCGATCCTCGCGGCGGGCTTCGCCCCGGACGTGGTCGTGACCAACGGTCGGTCGCTGCACGACGGCCCCGTGGCCGAGCACACCTTGGCCCTGACGCTCGCGGCGGTCCGGCGGCTCGACCGGTTGGGCACGGCGCAGCGCGAGCACCGGTGGGACTCGGCGCTGGGAGACGAGCAGGCCGACCCGGCGACGAGTTCGCGCTTCACGCTGCACGGTGCGCAGGTCACGATCTGGGGCTTCGGCTCGATCGCGGCCGCGCTCGCACCGCTCTACGCGGCGCTCGGGGCCCGCGTCACGGGGGTCGCGAGCACCGCGGGCGACCGGTTCGGCTTCCCCGTCGTGACCGACGCGGACCTGCCACGGGTCCTGGCGACGACGGACGTCCTGGTCTCTCTGCTGCCCGCGGTCCCGGCGACGCGCCACGCGTTCGACGCCGCCCGCATCGCCCAGCTCCCGGACCACGCGTGGTTCGTCAACGCGGGCCGCGGAGCGACGGTCGACGAGGTCGCCCTGGTCGCCGCGCTGCGCGAGGGCCGTCTGGGCGGCGCCGCGCTGGACGTGACGGAGATCGAGCCGCTCCCGGCGGACTCACCGCTGTGGGACGCCCCGCGCACGATCCTGACCCCCCACGTCGCGGGAGGCCGACCGCAGGGCGCGTCGGCCCTGGTCCTGGAGAACCTGGAGAACCTGCGCGCGGGCCGCCCGCTGCGCAACGTGGTCCCGCGCTGAGTCCCGCGATCCCGCAGTGGACCAGTTGTCAGAACGTGGCCGGGCCATAGACCGGCCACGTTCTGACAACTCATCCGTCCGAGGGCCCCGTTGAGGGGCGATGCGAGAGGAACGTCGCGCACACGCCCGGCGCGACCACCGCCAGGTGCACCTACCAGCGCGCGTTCCGCGGCACCTTCTGGCAGACGGGGCACGTGTACGACGACCGGTTCATGAACTCGTCGCGCCGCACGAGCGCCCCGCAGCGCGTGCACTCCTCGCCCTCGCGCCCGTACACCGCGAGCGAGCGCGAGAAGTACCCGGACTGGCCGTTGACGTTGACGTAGAGCTCGTCGAAGCTGGTCCCGCCCTGGGCGAGGGCCTCTCGCATGACCTCCTCGGCGGCGTCGAGCACGCGGTGCGCCTCGGCCAGTCGCAGGGTGTCGGTGGGGCGCGCGTAGTGGAGCCCGGCGCGCCACAGGGCCTCGTCGGCGTAGATGTTGCCGACGCCGGACACGAGGCGCTGGTCGAGCAGCGCGCGCTTGATCCCGGTCCGACGACGGCGCACCGCCCGTGCGAGGTCGTCGCGCCGCAGCGCGGGGTCGAGCAGGTCGCGCGCGATGTGCGCGGCGGGCTCGGGGATCTCCGCGAGGGGCGACCCCCAGCCTCCGGGCGCACCGTCGGGGGTCGGTGCGAGGTCCGTCACGGACAGGTGCCCGAACGTGCGCTGGTCCACGAAGTCGAGGGTGCGCGGCGCGTCCGCCTCGTCCTCGCCGGCGAGCCCGGACAGCTCGAGCCGGACCCGCAGGTGTGGGACCTTCTCGACCGCGGCGCTCCCTGACCGGACCAGGAGCTGGCCGCTCATGCCCAGGTGCGCCATGAGCGCGGTGACGTGCCCGCCCGCGGGCGCGGCGCCGTCGGGCAGGTCGCCGGACTCGACGGCCACCGCGCCCGACGTCTCCTCCAGGAGGAGCCACAGGTACTTGCCGCGGCGGACCGCGGCGCCCACGCGCTGCCCCACGAGCTGGCCGCGGAAGCTCTCCGGGCCACCCTCGTGACGACGGACCGAGTAGTCGCGCAGGACCTCGACGCCCGTGACCGTGCGTCCGGTGACGTGGCGGGCGAGACCGTCACGGACGGTCTCGACCTCGGGGAGCTCAGGCAACGGTGCCCGGCTCGTCGAGGTGCTCGTCCTGGTCCGCCCGTGCGTCCGTGCCCCCGGCCGAGGTGGGCAGCGGCAGCTTCTGGATGGCGAGGTACGCCATCTCGGCGGCCTCCTGCTCGGCGTACTTCTTGGCCGAGCCGTGGCCGGTGCCGTAGACGACGCCGTCGAGCGAGACCTCGGACGTGAAGGTGCGGGCGTGGTCGGGGCCGTCGCCCGTGCTCGCGTAGGCCGGAGCACCCAGGTTGCGGGCCGCGGCGGACTCCTGGAGAGAGGTCTTCCAGTCGAGTCCTGCGCCCAGGTCAGCGGCGACGGCGAGCGTGGGGTCCACGAGCCGGTGCACCAGGTCGCGAGCGACCTCGAGGCCGTGGCTCAGGTAGGTCGCACCGATCAGCGCCTCGACGGTGTCCGACAGGATCGAGTCCTTGTCGTTGCCGCGGGTCCGGATCTCGCCCTTGCCGAGCAGGATGTACCCGCCGAGGCCCAGGTCGCGCGCGATCGCGGCGAGCGACTTCTGCGAGACCGTGGCGGCGCGCATCTTGGCGAGCTCGCCCTCCGGCAGGTCCGGGTGGCGGCGGTACAGCGCCTCGGTCACGACGAGCCCCAGCACGGTGTCCCCGAGGAACTCGAGGCGCTCGTTGGTGGGGATGCCGCCGTGCTCGTGGGCGAACGAACGGTGCGTCAGTGCAAGCACGAGAAGCTCGGGATCCAGGTGGATCCCGAGCCTCTCGAGAAGACCGGCGGCCGCAGGGGCTTCCGGCGTCACACTATTCAGCCTGCGTGCTCGGTGCGCAGCGCCTCGACGTACTGACGGCCCTTGTAGGTGCCGCAGGTCGGGCACGCAGCGTGCGACAGCTTGTCGCCCTTGCACTGCGGGCAGGTCGTGAGGTTCGCGGCGGTGGTCTTCCACTGCGAACGACGCGCACGGGTGTTGCTGCGCGACATCTTGCGCTTCGGAACAGCCACGGCTAGCTCTCTTTCGTCTCGTCGGACACGCTCGGATCCTCGAGCATGCTCTGTAGTGCCGACCACCGGGGATCGACAATGTCGTGCGAGTGATCAGGATCCTCAGCCAGACGTGCTCCGCACTCGGAGCACAGGCCCTGGCAATCGGGCTGACACAACGGTCTGAATGGTAGTGCAGTGACGACGGAATCCCGAAGCGTGGGCTCGAGATCGATCAGGTCGCCCTCGAGCTCGTACACCTCGTCCTCGTCGTCACCGGACTCTGCCGCGGCCTTCGCACGCTCGGGATACACGAACAGCTCCTGGATGTCCGCGACGACGTCAGCCGTCACCGGTTCCAAGCACCGCACGCACTCCCCGACCGCCTGGGCCTGGGCAGTCCCTGTCACCAGGACCCCGTCCATCACCGACTCGAGCCGGACGTCCAGCTCGAGATCAATGCCTTCAGGGATGCCGATCACGACGGTACCGAGGTCTGCCGGAGCCTTGACCGAGCGAGTCACTTCACGCATCGATCCGGGACGCCGACCGAGCTCGTAGGTGTCGAGCACAAGAGGCGAGCGCGAGTCGAGAGTGATGGGTTCCTCCACGGGTTGTCAGCGACCCGAGCGGGTCACCAGGTGTTCAAGGTCACAGCGCGCACGCCAGTCCCGCAAGAACCAGGGGGATCTCAGGGAGATGAACGTGCACCTCGGCCCCAGCCGATGACAGGCAGGACCAACGGACCATCTTACGGCATGACCGAACCGCCGTCTAACCTCGCGAACTGACCCGGATCGGACAGGCTGTCCGCGGCCCCGCGACCTACTCCCCCGAGCCCTCGGCTCCCTGGAGCTCCCCCATGCGCTGGGCGAGCTTGGCCCGCCCGGCGTGCACCTGCGCCATGACCTTGCCCAGGTCCACCTCGAACTCGGCGAGGCGACGGTCGCAGTAGTCGTCGGCGTCGACCCGCAGCTCGGCGGCGGTCCGCTCGGCGTCCTCGACGATCGCGTGGGCCCGCGACTCGGCCTGCACCGCGACCTGCTCCTTCTGGACCAGCTCGATCGCGCGGGCGCGCGCCGTCGTGAGGATGTCCTCGGCCTGCCTGTTCGCCTCCGCAAGGACCGCGTCGGCCTCCGCGAGCACCTCGTCGGCGTGCGCGAGCTGCTCGGGCAGCGCGCGGCGCATCTCGTCGACGAGTGCCAGGGCGTCGGCCTTGTGGACCAGGACCGAGGACGACATGGGCATGGCCCGGGCGGTCTCGACGAGGTGGGCCAGGTCGTCGAGGATCACGTGGAGCCCGGCCTCGGTCTGGGCCTCGTCCTCGGTCTGCGCGAGCGGGTGGTCGTTCATCGGCCTGTTCCTTCCGTGGTGGGGGTCGCCTGCTGCGCCTGCCGCGTCTGCTCTGCCGCGGGCGTCGAGCCGGCCGCGCGGTCCGCGAGCGCCTGGCGCACGAGGTCGCCCACCCCCGCCGGGACCAGGTCGTCGACCGGCCCCCCGAAGCGGGCCACGTCCTTGACGAGCGAGGACGCGACGTGGGCGAGGGCGGGGTCGCCCGGGACGAACACGGTCTCGACACCCACGAGGTGGCGGTTCATGAGGGCCATGGGCAGCTCGGCGTCGAAGTCCGCGCCTCCGCGCAGGCCCTTGACGACCGCTACGGCACCGACCTCGCGGCAGAAGTCCACGAGGAGGCCGGGGACGATCGCGACGCGCACGTCCTCGAGTCCCGGGCTCGCGTCGAGCGCGGCGCGGGCGATCTCGACGCGCTGCTCGGCGCTCAGGAGCGCGGACTTGGACGAGTTGCGGGCGACCCCCAGGACGACCTCGTCGAACAGCGACCGCGCTCGGCGGACGATGTCGAGGTGGCCGAGGGTGAGGGGGTCGAACGACCCCGGGCAGACGGCGATGGTCACCTTGCCACGGTAGTACACGCCCCCCGGGAATCCGGGCAGGTCAGGGCCTGCCGCGGGCCGCGTCAGGCCGCGCGCAGGGCGCGGGCGCGGCAGGATGGGTGCCATGTCTCCCCAGTCCGGTCCCGTCGTCGTCCCCCTCCGCTCGGTCGAGCAGCTCACGCAGCTCTACCGGGACGTGCTGAGCCCGTCGTTCCCGCCTGCGGAGCTGGTCTCGCTCTCGTCGTTCCTCGCGGACCACGCGGCGGGGCATCTGGAGTCGTTGGGGGTCGTGGAGGTGCCCGACGGCGCCGCTCCCCCGAGCAGACAGGGTGCGGCTGGGCCCGGGTCGGGCACGGCGGACGGCGAGCCGGGCGAGGCGCCTGCCGGGCGTGTGGTGGCCGGCGTCGTCGGCTCGTGGTCGGCCGAGGCGCGCGTCCTGCTCGTGCAGTACCTGGCGATCGCGCCGGGGCGGCGCGGGGGCGGGATCGGCGCGGCGCTCCTCGGGGCGGCCGTGGCCGCATGGCTGACGAACCTGCGCCCCGCCATGGTGCTGGGCGAGGTCGAGCACCCGGGCTTCCACTCGGCGAGCGAGGCGCACGGGGACCCCGAGGCGCGGCTACGGTTCTACGCGCGCCACGGCGGACGCGTCCTGGCGGTGCCGTACTTCCAGCCCGGCAACGCACCCGGCGCCGAGCGTGTGCCCGCCCTGCTGCTCATGACGCTCGCGACCGAGGACCCCACGGCGACGAGCGTGCCGGCGGCCCCGCTGCGCACGTTCCTGCGCGAGTACTTCGTGGACAGCGAGGGGAGCCTCGCGGACGACGCGCCGACGCGCGCGCTGCTGGCCTCGGTCGCGGGAGAGCGCGTCGAGCTGGTCCCGGCCGACGAGCTGGACCGTGTTCCCGTGGGCCTGCTCGACGAGACGTCGCTGCGCGCGCCCGCCGCCCCTGCCGCGCTCTAGGTCGCTCAGGGCGCGTCGGCGGCCGCGGACTCCTCGGTCGCAGCCGGACCCGCGTAGTACACGGCCGTCTCGCCGTAGTCCTTGCGGGCGAGCAGCTCCCACCCCGCGGGCCACTGCGGCTCGGGGCTGCGCGTCGAGCGCTCGACGACCACGACCGCGTCCTCGACGAGCGCCGACGTCGCGGAGAGCTGCCGGAGGAGCTCGGCGACCACGGCCTCCGCGAGGTCGTAGGGAGGGTCGATGAAGACGACGTCCCACGTGGTCGTCGGCGGCGACAGGACGAACTTCTCGGCCTTGTCCTGGACGACCTGCACGTTCGTCAGACCGAGGGTCCTCACGTTGGTCCGGCAGACCTCCGCGGCGACGCGCGCGGCGTCGACCAGCACGACCTTCTGCGCGCCGCGCGAGGCCGCCTCCAGGCCCAGCGCGCCCGAGCCCGCGTACAGGTCCAGGACGTAGGCCCCCTCGAGGACCCCGTAGTGCTCGAGGCGCGAGAAGATCGCCTCGCGCACCCGGTCGCTCGTGGGCCGCGTGCCCTTGGGGGGCACCTGCAGGCTGCGTCCTCCGACCGTCCCGGCCACGATCCTCGTCATGCGGGACAGCCTAGACGGGGTGGGCCAAGGCCCCGGCTACGCCCGCTCGAGGAACTCCTCACGCTCGGGGTCGAGCTGGCTGGCGATCGCCGCCCGCAGCTCGGGGTGGTGCTCGAGGTCCGGGTCCGCGCCGATCACCTCGGCCGCGTCGGCCCGCGCCTGCTCGATCACCGCGACGTCCTTGACGACGCGCAGCAGCCGCAGCGAGCTCGCCTTGCCGGACTGGGCCGCACCCAGCACGTCGCCCTCGCTGCGCAGCTCGAGGTCGACGGTCGCGAGGCGGAAGCCGTCGGTGGTCTCGGCCATGGTCTCGACCCGGACGGCCGCGGGGGTGCCGGGCTCGACGGTCGAGACGAGCAGGCACAGCCCGGGCGCGGAGCCACGGCCCACGCGGCCGCGGAGCTGGTGGAGCTGCGAGAGGCCGAACCGGTCCGCGTCGAACACGACCATCACCGTGGCCTCGGGCACGTCCACGCCGACCTCGACCACTGTCGTGGAGACCAGGACCTGCACCGCGCCGGACGCGAAGTCGGCCATGGCCTTCTCCTTGTCCGCGGGGGGCATCTGCCCGTGCAGGACGCCGACCGAGAGCCCGCGCAGCGCGGGCACGCGCGCGAGCTCCTCGGCGACCTCGAGCACCGCGCGCAGGGGCGGCCGGTCCGACCCCGTGCCGGTCCCGTCGAGGTCGAGGAAGTCGGGTACCTCGTCGAAGTCGTCGGTCCGCGACCTCCTCCTCGCGGCCCCCTTGCCCTCGCCCGCGGCCCCTGCGGCGTCGGGACCGGCATCCCGGGCCGGGACCTCGGCGTCGGGGTGGATCCGGGCGCACACCACGTACGCGCGGTGCCCGGCGTCGACCTCCTCGCGCACGCGCTGCCACGTCCGGTTCATCCACGCCTCGTTGTCCGCGGGGACCACGTGCGTCGTGATGCCCGCGCGCCCGGCCGGGATCTCGGTGAGCGAGGACGTCTCGAGGTCGCCGAAGACCGTCATGGCGACCGTGCGCGGGATGGGGGTCGCGGTCATGACGAGCAGGTGGGGGCTCGTCCTCGCCTTGGCCCGCAGCGCGTCGCGCTGCTCCACGCCGAACCGGTGCTGCTCGTCGACCACGACCAGCCCGAGGTCCGCGAACTGCACGTTCTCGCTCAGCAGCGCGTGCGTCCCGACGACGATCCCCGCGCGCCCGCTCGCGGCGTCGAGCAGCGCGGACTTCTTGGCGGCGGCCCCCATCGACCCCGTGAGGAGCGCGACGCGCGTGCCGTGGTCCGCCCCGCCCAGCATGCCCCCTTCGGCGAGCGGCCCCAGCAGGGTCGCGAGCGTGCGGGCGTGCTGCGAGGCGAGCACCTCGGTGGGCGCCAGGAGCGCGGCCTGCCCTCCGGCGTCGACCACCTGGAGCATCGCGCGCAGCGCGACGACCGTCTTGCCCGAGCCGACCTCTCCCTGGAGCAGGCGCTGCATGGGCCGCGAGCGCGCGAGCTCTCCGGAGATCTCCTCGCCGATCTCGCGCTGCCCGGCCGTGAGCGTGAACGGCAGCGACACGTCGAAGTCCGCGAGGACGCTGGGCTCGCCCGGGGCGAGCAGCGGGCGAGCCGTCGCCTCCTCGGCCTCGGCCCGCGCGCGCCGCTGGGCGAGCGCGGCCTGGAGCACGAACGCCTCCTCGTAGCGCAGGCGGTCGCGCCCGTGCTGCCACTGACGCGTGTCGAACGGCTCGTGGACGTCCTTGAGTGCCGCGTGCCGCGACCCGAACCCGCGGGCCTCGCGGACGGCGGGCGGCAGCGGGTCCGGCACCTCGTCCTCGGTCAGCGGGTCCAGGACCTGGCGGACGGCCTTCTGGATCCGCCAGCTCGGGATCGCGGCGCTCGCCGGGTAGAGCGGGATGGGGCGACGCGCCTCGATGAGGGCCGACTCCTCGTCGTCGGCGTCGACCCCGATGATCAGGTAGTCCGGGTGCGTGAGCTGGCGCGCCCCGCGGTAGGCGCTCACGACGCCCGTGAACAGGCCCGTGCGCCCAGGCTGGAGACGGCTCTCGTGCGTGCGGAGCGCCCCCGTGCCCTTGGCGAAGAACGTGAGCGAGAGGCGGTGGACGCCGTCGGTGACCTCGGCCTGCATCATGGCCCCGCCCCGCGAGCGCATGGCCCGCACGGTCGCCTGGACCACGCGCGCCATGATCGTCACGTGCTCGCCGAGCACGAGCCCGCCGAGGTCGGTGAGCCTGCCCGGGTCGCCGTAGCGGCGAGGGTAGTGGCCCAGCAGGTCGCCCGTGGTCTCGAGGCCCAGCTTCGCGAGCGCGCCGGCGGACCGCGGGCCGAGCACCTTGGCGAGCGGCTCGGCGAACCGGTCCACGGGCCCCGTGACCAGGTCTCCGGCCAGCACCCGGGAAGCGGTCACGTGGTCCGTGGCCTCGGGGGTCAGGTCCTTGCTCATTCCGCTCCCAGCTCGAGGTCTGCGTGGTCGCGCCCGGAGTCGAGGACGACGACCTCGATGCCCGGGACGCGCTGGCGTGCGATGCCGACGACGACGTCGATCACGAGCGGGTCCACCCGGCGGCCCGGCATGATCGTGAGGACCTCGTCGTCCGGGCGTAGGAGCTCCTCGAGCGCGGGTCGCACGAGCGAGCCGTCCGCTGCGACCTGGACCGCCCGGACCTCGGCGAGCGCGGCACGCATCGCCTCGGCCTGCCCCTCCTCGACGAGCTGCGCGGCGGCGAGCGCCGCGACGACGTGCAGGTCGGTCGGGGCGTCGAGGACCTCGACGGCCTGCAGGTCGCCCGCGCCCGGCTCGACCAGCAGTGCCGCTGCGCGGGCGGCGGCCGCGGCCGCGTCGCTGCCCGGCAGCACCGTGACGAGCCGGGCCGAGGTGTCCACCGCGACGCGCAGCACCTCCTCGGGCTCGGGTGCGCGGTCGGCCGCGAGCAGGACCACGGCCCCGCTGCGGGCGAGGTCCGGTACGAGCCCCGGCGCCGACGTGATGGTCACCACGCCGTGCGCGGGCACCTGCTGGTCGGTGTGAGGCGGGGCTTCTGGCAGGCCTGCGTGCACGCCGCGCGCCGCGACCTGGGTCGCGAGGTGGCGCACGCAGACCTGGCGCAGCCCGGCCCGGCCGGCGGCGACCTGACGGGCCGCGGCGACCGCGCGCCCCGGGTCGTCCGTGTGCACGTGGGCCTGCCAGACGCCGTCGCCGACCACGACGACCGAGTCGCCGACCTCCTGCAGCGCGGAGCGGAGCGCGTCCGCGAGGTCAGGGCCGTCGGTCTCCAGGGACACGGTGCGGAGCGCGTCCCCCACGCCCGCCTCCACGACGAACATGACCTCGAACTCACCGTCCAGCCCCACGCTCGCGGTCCCCCCGTCGGCGGGCGCAGCGGCCTGCGCAGGGTCGCCGGGCCCGACCGCGGGGCTCGGCTCCGCCTCCCGGTCCACCGAGGCGTCGGTCGTCAGGGTCGCCATGGCGTCCATGGTGCCGCCGGCCACCGACATCACCGGGTCCGCCGGGTCCGCGGCGTGGCCCGCGGCGCCGGGCAGGGCTCCGGGCGACCCGCCGCGGGCGGCGGCCTCGGCCTCGAGCCCTGCCCCGTCGAGCCCGTCCGCGCCCAGGACGCGGCACAGCGCGTCGAGCACGAGCACGAGCCCGTAGGCCCCCGCGTCGAGCACGCCGGCGCGCGAGAGGACCTCGAGCTCGCTGGGGCTGCGGAGCATGGCGCGGTGAGATCCGTCACGCGCCGCGACCACGACTCCCGTCAGGTCGGCGCCCGCGTCGGCCGCGGCGCGCGCCGCCGACGCACCGCCGCTCGCGGCCGTGAGGATCGTCCCGGGCACGGGGGCGGCGACGGCCGCGTACGAGGCGCGCGCGGCGGCCTCGAACCGCGTCGCGACGCGCAGCGACCCCACGGGCTGGTCCGCGAACGTGACCGCGCCCGCGAAGCCGCGCAGGAACTCGCTGAGGATCACGCCCGAGTTCCCGCGCGCCCCGAGCAACGCACCCCGCGCGAAGGCGACCAGGACGGTGTCGGTGGGCTCGCCGTCGGGCAGGGCAGACACGGCCCGCGCTCCCTCGGTGACCGTCAGGAGCATGTTGGTGCCCGTGTCCGCGTCCGCGACGGGGAAGACGTTCGCGCTGTCGATGCGCGCCCTGGCCTCCCCGAGCGTCCGGACCGTCTCGGTCACCCACGCCCGCACCAGTGCGGGCTCGATGTGCTCCTTGCCGTCGGTCACGCTCGTGGGGCTCCTCGGTCCGGGGCGGCGCGCGAGGGTGCCGAACCCCCGTCGAGCCTGCGATACTGTCCGGACCACCGTAGTCCGCCTCGTGCGCTGCCTCTTGCATGCGTTCGGGCCGGTTTGGGGTGGAGGGCGGCCATCGGCTACCCTATGGAGGTTGCCCGGACAGACCTGGGCGACCACGGACGCTCCCCGGCTTCTGCCGGTACGGAGCGTTCACCCCACAGACCATTCACTACGTCGCCGCTGTCCTTCGCGGAGGCGTGCACGACGATCAGGAGAAATCGTGGCTGCCAACTGCGAAGTCTGCGGCAAGGGCCCGAGCTTCGGGCACAGCATCTCGCACTCGCACGTCCGTACGAAGCGTCGCTGGAACCCGAACATCCAGCGCGTCCGTGCCATCGTTTCGGGCACCCCGAAGCGCCTCAACGTGTGCACCTCGTGCCTGAAGGCCGGCAAGGTCGTCCGTCACGTCTGAGCCTTTCAGCTCGTTCCACGAGAGCCCGCCAGGATCCGTCCTGGCGGGCTCTCGTGTGTCCGGGGGCAGGTGCCCGACGGCGGGGCTCCCCTCGGGCAGGCGGGTCGCCCGGGCGCCGGGCACGCTCGGGCGTGATCAGTCCGGCCGGTCGGCGGCACGCGAGACGGGCCGCGCCCGCACGTGCGCCCGCTCCCCCTGGGGGCCGTAGAGGACGAGCAGCTCGACCGGGTGCTCGTCGGCGCTGAGGATCGCGTGCGGGGTGCGGGTGTCGAACTCGGCGGCCTCGCCCTCGCCGAGGACCAGGTCGTGCTCGCCGAGCAGGAGGCGCAGCCGTCCGCCCAGGACGTACAGCCACTCGTAGCCCTCGTGCACCCTGGTCTCGGGCAGGACGTCAGTGGTCCGGCCGTGCAGGAGCTGCTTGTAGGCCTGGACGCCGCCCGGCCTGCGTGAGAGCGGCAGGAACGTGGACCCGTGCCGCTTGACCGGGCGCGCGTGGATCCGCGGGTCTCCCGTCGGTGGAGCACCGACGAGCTCGTCGAGCGGCACCTCGTGCTCGCGGGCCAGCGGCAGCAGGAGCTCGAGCGTGGGGCGCCGGCCCCCGGACTCGAGCCGGGACAGCGTGCTCACCGAGATGCCCGTGCGCTCGGAGAGCTCGGAGAGGGTCAGCTGACGCTGCTGGCGCAGCGCGCGCAGCCGTGGCCCGACGGCCTCGAGGGCTGCGGCGAAGGGATCGTCCATGGCGTCGAGTTTGCCACTCCGGCAAGAGGAATTGCCAACTCGCGACGCGAGCGCGGATGCTCGACGACGGAGGTGGTCACCGTGACCCGAGAGAACCCAGCGCCCGCCACGGGCGAGAGCACATCGAACGACGCAGCACCGGAGACCTACGACGTCGTGGTCGTCGGAGGCGGTGCGGCGGGCCTGAGCGGAGCGCTCACGCTCGCCCGGGCACGACGCAGCGTGCTCGTGATCGACGCGGGCCGTCCGCGCAACGCACCGGCCGCGCACATGCACGGCTACCTGTCCCGCGACGACGAGGACCCCGCCGCGCTCCTGGCGACCGGACGGGCCGAGGTCGCGGCCTACGGGGGCCGGATCTCCCAGGGCACGGTCGAGTCCGCGACCGTCCTGCCCGACGGGGGCTTCGAGGTCCTCACGACCGACGGCCGGGCCGTCCGGGCTCGTCGTCTGCTCGTGACCACGGGCCTCGTCGACGAGCTGCCCGACGTCCCCGGGCTCGCCGAACGGTGGGGCAAGGACGTCCTGCACTGCCCGTACTGCCACGGCTGGGAGGTGCGCGACCAGGCGGTGGGCATCCTCGCCACGGGCCCGATGTCGATCCACCAGGCCCAGATGTGGCGCCAGTGGACCGACGACGTCACGCTCTTCCTCCACGGGTCACCGGCCCCGGACGCCGGGACCCGTGCCGCCCTCGACGCGCGCGACATCCGGGTGGTCGAGGGCCGCGTCGCGGGGCTCGCGCTCGACGCGGACGCGCTGAGCGGCGCCCGGCTCGCGTCCGGGGAGGTCGTGGAGTGCACGGCGCTCGTGGTCGCGCCCCGCTTCACGGCCCGGTCCGCGGTCCTCACGTCGCTCGGGGTCGAGACCGAGGACCAGGTCGTCGACGGGGTGACGATCGGGACCTTCGTACCCTCCGACCCCCAGGGCGCGACCTCGGTGCCCGGCGTCAGGGTCGCGGGCAACGTCACGAACATCATGGCGCAGGTCGTCGCCGCGGCGGCCGCGGGCGTCCAGGCGGCCGCCGCGACCAACGGCGACCTGATCGCCGAGGAGGTTCAGCAGGCGCTCGCCGCTCGCACCGCGCCCAGCGCGCACGCGGGGTGAAAGGCTGAGAGGATCGGCGGACGACGCACGGCACACGCGGGCCAGCACGCCCGCCGCTCCTCTCATCCCACCAGCACATCACCTTGGGGAGATTTGCTGAAGATCCGGACAAAGAGGTTTGGTGAAACTCCACGGAAGTGGCAGGATTTGGTCATGGTGACGGAACTCAACGAGGTAACGATCCGCACGGCAACTCCGCAGGACGCGGCGTCGATCGCCCAGGTGCACATCGCCTCGTGGCGTGGCGCGTATGCCGGGATCGTCCCGGACGACTACCTCGCATCGCTCGACCACGACCAGCGCGAGGCCGCCTGGACGCAGAACCTCGCGAGCTCGGGCGCCGACATCCTCCTGGCCGAGGCCGACGGTCGCGCGCTCGGTTTCGCGAGCCTCGGCCCCGCTCGCGACGAGGACGCCGAGTCCGGAGACCTCGAGGTCTACGCGATCTACCTCGACCCCGAGGCCTGGGGACGGGGCGTCGCCCGTGACCTCATGCGGACCATGCTCGGCAAGGTCCCGCCGCGCACGCCGGTCTCGCTGTGGGTCCTCAAGGACAACGAGCGCGCCCAGCACTTCTACCGTCGTCACGGGTTCGCCCCGGACGGGGTCGAGCGTCGCGACGACATCGGCGGCCGTGACCTGACGCAGGTCCGTTTCCGTCGCACGGTCTGACCGGCCCGCCGCACAACAGCTCCTCCCGTCGAGGGGGTCGCCCTCCGGGGCGGCCCCCTCGACGCGTGCCGGGCCCTCCCGCCCGCGCGCCTGACGACCGGACAGCCTCGTCGGCGGCCCGACCCTCAGCCGCGGAAGTGGTCCCACCCGACGCCGTGCGCGCGCGGCGCGGCCCCGTCGACCGTGACCGCCGAAGCACGGCCCTCGGTAGCCCCTGGCACGCCCGCCGGCGGCGCGGCGACGACCCGACCCACCGCACGGAACGGCTCGGGCAGCGCGGTCGCCGCGGGGAACGTCGCGAGCAGGCCATGGTCCTCACCGCCCGTCAGGACCCAGTCGCGGGCGAGGGCCGTCTCCGCGGCGGCGCCCGCCGGGCCCGGCTCGGCCCCGGCAGGCGCGAGCGTCCCGCTCGCCGCCCTGACGGCGGACGCCGCGACGACCAACCGGTCCAGGTCCCCGCGGAAGGCCCCCAGGTCCAGGTCGATGCCCACGCCGCTCGCCCGGGCGAGGCGACCGGCGTCGCGCAGCAGGCCGTCGGACAGGTCGAGCATGGCCGTGGCCCCGGAGTCCGCGGCCGCCGGGCCCGCGTCGAGCGGCGGCTCGGGACGCAGGTACGCGTCGACCAGGCCCTGGTCCAGAGGTCCCAGGTCGTGGTCGAGCAGGGCGAGCCCCGCGGCGGACCAGCCTCGCCGCCCGGCGTGCGCGACGACGTCGGACACCTGGGCTCCCGAGCGCAGGACCGGCGCCCGCCCGCCCAGGTCCCCGTGCACCGTGACCGCGACGACCACGTCGTCCCCGCTCGACAGGTCTCCCCCGACCACGGCCGCACCGCTGGGCGCGCACGCCGCGGCGAGGCCGCGGGCCAGGCCCGTGACCCACTCGACCGGCAGGTGCCCCGGGATCACGAGCGAGACCACGAGCGAGGTGGGCCGCGCCCCCATGGCCGCGACGTCGGCGAGGTTCTGCATCGCGGCGCGCCACCCGACGTCGTACCCCGTGGACCACTCCGGGCGGAAGTGCCGACGCTCGACCAGCACGTCGGTCGAGACCACGAAGCGCCCGTCGGGGGCGCTCACGACGGCCGAGTCGTCGCCGGGCCCCACGAGGGTCGCCGCACCCGTCGGCAGGAGCGGGAAGATCGCCGCGAGCAGCTCCTCCTCGGACGTCTCGCGCACCAGCACCCGGCCCTCGTTCAGATCAGTCACGGCGCCACCTTACGCGGGACGGAGGCCCCCGCCGGAGCGGCTACCGTTGGAGGGTGCTGAACGCCCCTCGTACCCCTGCCCGACGTCGGACGCTCGCCGGGATCCTGCTGCTCGCCGTGGTCGCAGGCACCAGCGCCTGCGCCCCGACCATCGGCGTCCCGGTCGCCGACGACGCAGCGAACCCCAAGTGCGCCGAGGTCGTCCTCGCGGTCCCCGACATGCTGGGCGACCTGCCCAAGGTCAAGACCGACAGCCAGGCCACCGCGGCCTGGGGCGCGTCGGGCGCCGCCGTGACGCTGCGGTGCGGCGTCACGCCACCCGAGCCCACCACGACGGGCTGCCAGGGCGTGCCGAGCGCCGCGGGCAGCGTCGACTGGATCGTCGCCGACGACGGCAAGGGCACGTGGACCTTCGTCACGTACGGGCGCGACCCCGCGGTCGAGGTCCAGATCCCGCCGTCGGTCAGCTCGGACCACTCGTCGTCGTTCGTCTCCGACCTCAACCGCGCGGTGTCCAAGGTCGAGCAGACGCGCTACTGCATGTGACCTTCCCGACGGACGGACGCGAGGAGCGCGCCACCCCCGGGGGTGGCGCGCTCCTCGCGTCCGTCGGGTCGAGCCGCCGGAACGGTCAGCGCAGGCCCGTGGGGCGCTCGAGCGCGAGCTGGATGAGCTCGTCGATCAGGTCGGGGTAGGAGATGCCTGACTTCTCCCACATGCGGGGGTACATCGAGAACGGCGTGAAGCCCGGCATGGTGTTGATCTCGTTGACGACGACCTGGCCCTCGTCCGTGACGAACACGTCGACCCGGGACAGGCCCTCCGCTCCGACCGCCTCGAACGTGCGGACCGCGACGTCGCGCACCTCGTCGACGAGGTGCTGGGGCAGGTCGGCCGGGCAGCTCAGCTCGACGCCGGCCTCGTCGAGGTACTTGGCCTCGAAGTCGTAGAAGTCGTGGTTCGTGTCCGTCACGACGATCTCACCGGGCAGCGACGCACGCGGGCGCTCGCCCTGGCGCCCCCCGAGCACCGCGCACTCGATCTCGCGTCCGACGACCCCGGCCTCGATCACGACCTTGGGGTCGTGCTTGCGCGCCTCGTCGATCGCCGCGGGCAGGTCCGCGAGGTCGTCGACCTTGGTGATCCCCAGGCTCGACCCGGCGCGAGCGGGCTTGACGAAGACCGGCAGCCCCAGGCCCGCGACCGTCTCCGTCCAGGCGGCGGGGTTGCGGTCCCACTCCCCCGGGCGGATGACCGTGTACGGCGCGATGGGCAGCCCCTGGCCCGCGAGGACGAGCTTCATGAAGTGCTTGTCCATGCCCACGGCGGAGGCGAGCACGCCCGCACCCACGTAGGGCACGTCGGCCAGCTCGAGCAGGCCCTGGAGCGTGCCGTCCTCGCCGAACGGGCCGTGCAGCAGCGGGAAGACGACGTCGACCTCGCCCAGCTCGCGCGGGAACTCGCCCGGCTCCAGGACGCGCAACCCACGCTGGCCGACCGCGAGCGGCAGCAGGACCTCGCCACCCGTCGCGGTGACCTCGGGCAGGTTGCCCGCCGTGATCTCCCAGCGCGCGGGCTCGTCCGCGGCGAGGACCCACTGGCCCGCCTTGGTGATCCCGACGGGGACGATCTCGTAGCGGTCGCGGTCGATCGCACGCATGACGCCGCCCGCGGTGGCGCACGAGATGACGTGCTCGCCGGAGCGTCCGCCGAAGAGGATGAGGACGCGCGTCTTGCGCGCGGGAGCACTGGGTTCTGGCTGGCTGGACATCGCGGACGACCCTACCGGAACCCTGCTTCCCCGAGAGAACAGGAGAGGTCCCCGCTCGTGAAGGAGCGGTGATAGAACGGGGGCATGAGCCTCCCCCTGCTGACCGACGACCTGCTCGACCGCATCCGCTCGCGTGCCGCGGGCTACGACCGCGAGAACGCCTTCTTCACCGAGGACCTCGAGGAGCTGACCGCGGCCGGCTACCTCCAGGCCTTCGTCCCGACCGCGATGGGCGGCCCGGGCCTCGGCCTGCGCGACGTGGCGCACGAGCAGATCCGCCTCGCGGGCGCGGCCCCCGCGACCGCCCTGGCCGTCAACATGCACCACGTGTGGACCGGCGTCGCACGCTACCTCTACGAGCGCGGGGACCACTCGCTCGACTTCGTGCTCGAGGAGGCCGCGCGCGGCGAGGTCTTCGCGTTCGGGTACTCGGAGCCGGGCAACGACCTGGTCCTGTTCGGGTCCCGGACCCAGGCCCGTCCCGACGGTGAGGGCGGCTACTCGTTCCACGGCCGCAAGATCTTCACGTCGCTCTCGCCCGCGTGGACGCGGCTGGGCGTGCTCGGGATCGAGACGGCGGCCGAGGACGGCCCGGGGCTCGACGGCGACCCTCGCCTCGTGCACGCGTTCGTGACGCGCGAGGGCGGCGGCGTCGACGTCCTGGACGACTGGGACACGGTCGGCATGCGCGCGAGCCAGAGTCGCACGACCCTGCTGGTGGGCGCGCACGCCCCGGCCGACCGGGTCGTCCGGCGCCTCGCGCCCGGCCCCTCCACGGACCCGCTCGTGCTCGCGATCTTCACGACGTTCGAGGTGCTGCTCGCGTCGGTCTACACGGGGATCGGCAAGCGTGCCCTCGAGCTCGCGGTCGAGAACGCGCACCGGCGCACCTCGATGAAGAACGGCGGCAGGCCGCTCTCCCAGGACCCGGACATCCGCTGGCGCGTCGCGGACGCGGGCATCGCGATGGACGGGATCTACCCGCAGATCGACCAGGTCGCGGGCGAGATCGACGCCCTCGTGGACCGGGGGGCCGGCTGGTTCACGGCGGTCGCAGGCCTCAAGGTCCGCGCGACCGAGACCGCGCGCGTCGTGGTCGACCAGGCGATCCGCGTGTCCGGCGGGTCCTCGTACTTCGCGTCCTCCGAGCTGGGGCGCCTCTACCGGGACGTGCTCGCGGGGATCTTCCACCCCTCGGACGACGAGTCCGCGCACTCGACGTTCGCGAGCGCGCTGCTCGGACCGGTCGAGGACTGAACCGGGGGCGCCGCCGTTCCGTCCGTCGGTTGCTCGCGGCACCCACCCGCTGCCCAGGCGTAATCTCACCCCCATGACGACCGAGCCGACCGGGCCGACCGCGCCCACCGTCCACAGCTCCCCCCTGTCCCCCGCCACGATCGCGGTCGCGGCCGGACGCCCGCCCCGCGAGCAGGGCGGGCCCGTGAACCCGCCCGTCGTCCTGTCCTCGACGTACGTGTCGCGTGGCGTGCAGCAACCGGGCGAGCTCCTGTACACGCGCATGGACACCGAGACCTGGCACCCGTTCGAGGAGGCCCTGGCCACGCTCGAGGGCGCCTCGGAGCCGGGCATCGTCTTCAGCAGCGGGATGGCGGCGATCGCGGCGGTCTTCTCGTTCGTCCCGGCGGGCGGCAAGGTCGTCGTGCCCCGGCACGCCTACCAGGTGACGCTCGGCTTCGCCGACGACCTCGCGGCCCGTCACGGGGTCGAGGTCGTCCGCGTGGACGTCGCCGACACCGACCAGGTGCTCGCGGCGATCGGCAGGGCGGACCTGCTGCTGATCGAGTCGCCGACCAACCCCATGCTCGAGGTCGCGGACCTGCCCGTGCTCCTCGCCGCGGCGCGCGATCGAGGGGTCCTCACTGCGGTCGACAACACGTTCGCGACCCCGCTGGGCCAGCAGCCCCTCGCTCACGGCGCGGACGTCGTCGTGCACTCGGTCACGAAGTACCTCGCGGGGCACTCCGACGTCGTGCTCGGTGCCGTCGTGACGAGCGACCCGGACCTGGCCTCGAAGGTCCGCGCCTACCGGACCCTGCACGGCGCGATCGCCGGCCCGTGGGAGGTGTGGCTCGCGCTGCGCGGGCTGCGCACGCTCGCGCTGCGCGTCGAGCGGTCCCAGGCCAACGCCGCGGAGATCGCCCGGCGCCTGGCCGAGCACCCGCTCGTCGAGGAGGTCCGGCACCCGAGCCTGCCGACTGACCCGGGCCACGAGCGCGCGGCCCGCACCATGACGGGCTTCGGGGCGATCATCGGGCTGCGGCCCCGGGGCGGTCGTGAGGCCGCGGACGCGGTCGTCGAGGCCGTCGAGCTGTGGGTTCCCGCCACGAGCCTGGGAGGGGTCGAGTCGAGCCTCGAGCGCCGGCGGCGGTTCTCGACCGAGTCGCTCACGGTCCCCGAGGACCTTTTGCGCATGAGCGTCGGCATCGAGGACGTCGAGGACCTGTGGGCGGACCTCGACCGCGCGCTGCGGCTCGCCGCGGGCAGCTAGCGCGCGGAGGCCGTCCCGTCGGCGGCCTGCGGCTCGTACGCGTCAGCACGGAAGACGACGACCCCGGACTCGAGGTCGACGTCGATCGGCGGGGCGGTGGGCGGCGCCTGCGCGATGTCGAGCCGTTGCCGCTCCTTCTCCTCGGTGAGGTGGACCCTGCTCGGCTGGAAGACGTCGACCAGGGCGCCGAACGCCCCGGAACCGACGCTATCCCCCGAGCCGGTGAGCTCGCGACGCTCACGCTCCCTGGAACGCCCGCTCACCATGCGCTCGATCGCGACCACCGCGACGACCACGAGCACGACGACGAGGAAGAGAGGCGCGCCCACGCTGCTGAACCACGGCATGGGGCCAGGCTAGGTCGTGGGACCGGTCCCTGTCATCGTTCGGCCGTGGACACCACGGAACCGCAGCGCCCGCCGTCGACGAGGCACCCGATCGAGACCCTCCCTCCATGCGTCCGTGTCCTGCCCGGCCTAGGCTCGAGACAGCCGGGAACCGCTCCCGGTCGCACGCTTCGAGCAGGAGGCAGTCATGGACCGCGCCACCCGAACGGCCACCCGGACGGTTCGCCGCTGGCAACGGCGACCAGCCCTCGCCGCCGTGAGCCTCGGGGCGTTCCTCGTACTGACCGCGTGCTCCGGCGGGGACGGCGGCTACGACGCGACGCCCGTCGAGTCCCCGTCACGCTCGGCGTCTCCGGACACCAGCCCGCTCCCCACCGACGGCGCCTCCGGCACCCCCACCGAAGCGCCCGGATCGACCGGCTCCACCGAGGGGGACGGCTCGACCACGGCTCCCGCGTTCCCCGCGAACACCGACCCGGACGTCTCCGAGCCCTCCGCCGGCGCGGCACTGACCGTGACCGACCTGCGGGTCGGACGCCACGACGGGTTCGACCGCGTCGTCTACGAGCTGGGCGGCACGGGCACGCCCGGGTGGCGCGTCGAGTACGTCCCGGAGGCGATCGACGACGGCAGCGGGAACGTCTTCCCGCTCGCCGGGGACGGCACGCTGCAGGTCATGATCTCGGGCTCGGGATACCCCACGGAAACGGGCGTCGCCGAGTACTCGGGCCCCAACCCCCTGCGGGTCGCCGGGACCGACGAGGTCGAGGAGGTCGCGCTCCGCGGCGTGTTCGAGGGGTACACGCAGTCGTTCATCGGGACGGACGACACCGACAACCCGTTCAGGGTCTACGCCCTCACGGACCCGACGCGGGTCGTCGTCGAGGTGCGTGACGACGACTGACCGAGGTCAGCGCCCCGACGTCACGCCCTCGGACTTCTGCGGACGCGCGAGCAGCCCGCGGGCCATGTCGTCGACCGGCATGCCCTCGTGCAGGACGGCCACGACGCCGGCCGTGATGGGCATGTCGACGCCCACCTTCTGCGCGAGCTCGAGGACGGAGCGGCAGGACTTGACGCCCTCCGCGGTGCCGCCCGTCGCCGCGACGGCCTCCTCGAGGCTCATGCCCTGCCCGATGTGCTTGCCGAGCGTGTGGTTGCGCGACAGGGGCGACGTGCAGGTCGCGACCAGGTCCCCCATGCCCGCGAGGCCCGAGAAGGTCTCGGCGTCCGCACCCAGCGCGAGCCCGAGGCGCGTGATCTCGACGAGACCTCGCGTGATGACGGTCGCGGTCGTGTTGTACCCGAACCCGCGGCCCTGGGCGATGCCCACGGCGAGCGCGATGACGTTCTTCACCGCGCCGCACAGCTCGACGCCCACGACGTCCGAGTTGGTGTACGGCCGGAAGTAGGACGACGAGCAGGCCGCCGCGACGAAGCGGGCCGTCTCCGGGTCGGTCGCGGAGACCACGGTCGCGGTGGGCTGGTGCTCGGCGATCTCGCGGGCCAGGTTGGGGCCCGAGACCACGGCGACCTTGTCCAGCGGGAGCCCCCACACCTCGGCGACGACCTCGCTCATGCGACGGTCGGTGCTGAGCTCGACGCCCTTCATGAGCGAGACCGCGACCGCGCCCTCGGCGAGGTGCTCGCGCAAGGGGGCGAGCGTCGCGCGGGCGCTCTGCGAGGGGATCGCGACGACCACGAGCTGGGCGCCCGCGAGCGCCGCGGCCGCGTCGGTCGTCGCGGTGAGCCCCGCGGGCAGCTCGATGCCGGGCAGGTAGGCCGAGTTGTGTCGCGTGGCGTTGACGTCGGCGGCGACGTCGGCGTTGCGGCCCCACAGCCGGACCTCGCAGCCCGCGTCCGCGAGGACGGCCGCGAACGTGGTGCCCCAGGCGCCGGAGCCGAGCACGGCCGCCGTGACGGGCGACGAGTGGGTGGTGGTGCTCACTTGCGTTCCTCCGAGCCGGGGTTCTTGCGGACGTCGAACCGTTCGGCCGGGGCCTTCTCGCCGCGGATCTCCTCGAGCAGCCCGGTGATGGCGTCCATGATGCGGTTGGTGGCCTCGCGCAGGGTCGCGGTGTCGATGGGACGCTCGTAGAGGTCCGACAGGTCGACGGGCGGGCCCGCGTGCACGGCCACGTCCTTGGGCGGGATCGGCCGGAACCGCTTGCTGTAGCGGGGCAGGATGTCCTGCATGCCCCACTGTGCGATGGGCACCACGGGCATGCGGCTCGCGAGGGCGAGGCGCGCCGCACCGGTCTTGCCGACCATGGGCCACAGGTCCGGGTCACGGGTCAGGGTGCCCTCGGGGAACACCGCGACGCACTCGCCCAGCGCGAGCTGGTCGACCGCCGCGCTCACCGAGGACGCAGCCCCCGCGGTGTTGCGCTGCACCGGGATCATCCCGGTCTGGTCCAGGAGCCAGCGCAGGCCGGGGATCTTCCAGAGCGACGCCTTGGCCAGGATCTTGGGCGCCCGGCCGTGGTCGTACAGGAAGTGGGCGAACGTCAGCGGGTCGATGTTCGACATGTGGTTGCCCGCGGCGATGAAGCCGCCGGTGGCGGGGATGTTCTCCGCCCCCTGCCAGTCACGGCGGGTGATCGCGAACATCAGGGGTCGCACGACGATCGCGACGAGTCGGTACGCACGGCTGTCAGGATGAGCTTTCGGCACGGTCACCGAGCCTACCGGGCCGCGTGCCGTCGTCGGGCCCGACGGCGCCGCTCGCCCGGGGTGAGACCCTCACCCCGGCCGGGACGCACCGTCAGATCCACCCGTGCCGGCGGGCGAGGTGGACGGCCTCGTGACGGTTCGTCGCGCCCAGCTTGGCCGCGGCCGACGAGAGGTAGTTGCGCACCGTGCCCGGTGCGAGCGAGGCGCGCGTCGCGATCTCCTCGACGGGTGCTCCCCCAGCGGCGAGCTCGAGCACGTCGGCCTCGCGGGGCGTCAGGGGGCTCGCGCCGGCCGCGATGGCCTCGGCGGCCAGCTCGGGGTCCACGTACCGTCCGCCCGCGTGGACCTGACGCACCACGTCCGCCAGGACGCGCGACGAGACGGTCTTGGGCAGGAACGCGCGCACCCCGGCCTCGAGCGCGCGCTTGAGGTACCCCGGTCGGCCGTGGCTCGTGACCATGACGACCCCGCACCCGGGCACCTCGGTGGCCAGGGCCTGGGCGACCTCGATCCCGTCGAGGCCGGGCATCTGGAGGTCGAGCACCGCGACGTCCGGCGTGTGCTTGCGTGCGGCCGCGAGCGCCTCGGTCCCCGACGCGGCCTGGACGACGACCTCGATGTCGTCCTCGAGCGAGAGCAGGGTGGCCAGGGCGTCGCGGATGAGGTTCTCGTCGTCGGCGAGCAGGATGCGGATCACGCGGTGGGGCCTTCCTGGGCGGGGCGAGAGGTGCCGGTGCCGCGGCCCCGAGGGACGAGCGGCATGCGCGACACGAGGCTACCGACCCCCGGGAGCGGGACGGTGGCCGTGAGACGGAACGTGGGGGGCTCGAGGTCGGTCTCGAGCCGACCACCGGCCCCGGCGAGCCGCTCGCCGAGCCCGATCAGCCCGGACCCGCTGGGGCTGCCCGGGCTGGTCGTGGTGCGGTCGAGGTCGGGGACGCCGTCGTTGGTCACGGTCAGGACCGCCTCGCCACGCTCGACGCGCAGGGTGATCTCGCAGCGCGTCGCGTGGGAGTGGCGGACCACGTTGGTCACGGCCTCGCGCACGACCCAGGCGAGCGCCTCCTGCGTGGCCTCGGGCAGCGACCCCTCCTCGCCGTCACCGTACGACCCGATCGTGGTCTCGATGTCGGCCGACCGCAGGACCGAGCGGGCGCCGCTGAGCTCCGCGGCCAGGTCCGCGGCACGGTAGCCCGCGACGACCGCCCGGACCTCGCGCAGCGAGTCCTGCGCGATCTGGCGCACCTCGAGCATCTGCTCGGCCGCTCCCGGGCGTCCGCGCGAGGCGAGCTCCGCGGCCAGCTCGCTCTTGACGGCCACGACCGAGAGCGTGCGACCGAACACGTCGTGCAGGTCGCGCGAGAAGCGCAGCCGCTCCTCGGCCACGGCGAGGCGCGCGTGCAGGACGCGGTTGCGCTCCTGCTCCCACACGATCCCGAGCATCCACACCGACACCCGGTAGGACGCGAAGATCCCGACGCACATGAGGACGACGCCGATCCCCTGGCCCACCGCGATGCCCGTCGCCGTCTCGTCGCGGACCGGGGCGACGAACCACGAGACGAGCCCCGAGACCGCCGCGACGCCGACCGCCCCGAGCGCCAACCACCGGAAGGTCAGGAGCGGCGCGCAGGCCGCGACCGAGAACGCGGTCGCCGCGGTCACGACCAGGACCGGTGTGTTGCCCTGGAACATGGATCCCTCACCCGTCGGGTACGCCGCGAGGCCGACCACGCAGGTCGCGAGCGCGAGCCCGCACATGGCGCCCAGGGCCCACCGGGGAGGCGGCGGACCGCCGAGGAACCGGGTGACCCCGTACCGGATCACGACGACGCACGAGGCGGTGTGCGCGAGGCACAGCCCGATCAGGGGGGCGAGCAGGGCCGGGTGCCCCGTGGGCACCTCGCCCACGACCCAGAGCACCACGAAGAGCTCGAACGTCGCGACGACGTACAGCGACCAGCGCGTGTAGGTGTCGAACCGTTCGGGGTTGCTGCGACGCGACCACGCGCCGACGAGGGGGTTCCAGCTCACGGGGTCAGCCTTTCACGTGGGCATCTTCGAGGGGTTCCCCGGGGCTCCGGTCCTCCGGTGCCGAGCACGGGGTTGCGGTCGCTCTCAGCAGGAGAGCGACCGCAACCTCGTGCTCGACCGATCGCAACCTCGTGCTCGACGACGCCGCCCAGCCCGGGTCCACCACGAGCGACGTCGTCACCACCTCAGCGGCGCGGCTCCCACCGCATGTACCGGGCCGCGAGCCACGCGCCGACCACGCACCAGGCGAGCAGGATCGCGAGCGGCTGCGCGGCCAGGGCGAACGTCTCCCCGAAGCCGACCGCGTCGCCGTCGGGCCCCAGCCCCGTGAGGCCGATCGTCAGGAGCTCGCCGACCGGGTGCAGGGGCGTGAACGCGGCGAGCGTCTGGACGCTCTCCGGCAGGAGCGCGAGCGGCAGGGTCGTCCCCGAGAGCAGCAGCGCGAGGGCCATGATGGGCAGGGTCGAGAGCTGGACCGACTCGAGCGTGCGCGTGAACGCGGTGCTCGCGGCGGCGAGCGCCGCGAAGACGAACGTCCCCCCGAGCACCGCGACGAGCAGCAGCACCACGTTCGCGGGGGCGTCCAGGCCGATCCACAGTGCGATCGCGGCCCCGCCCAGCACGAGCTGTCCGAGCATCGTCACGACCGCGGGCGTTGCGGCGCCGATCAGGATCTCGGCGTCCGAGCACTGCCCGGTCCGCAGACGCTTGAGCACGAGCTCCTCGCGCCGCGCGACGTAGGCGCTCGCCAGGTTGTAGTAGACGACGAACATGAGCGCGAAGCAGATGAGGCTCGTGAGCGCGAAGGCCCCGACGACCGACGCCCCGGCCCCGTCGCCCACGACGGCCTCGAGCGCACCGGAGAAGTGCAGGAACGCGACCATCGCGGGGGCCAGCGCGACCCCGTTGAACAGGGCCGTGCGGTTGCGCAGGAGCAGCGTGGTCTCGGCGCGGACGAGCGAGCCGACGCGGCGCAGCGAGCCCGCGAGGCCGGTCGTGCCGCGGGGGGCCGAGGCGGCACGGGTCGTGCGGCGGGGGGTCTGGGCGAGGGTGGTCATGCTGCACGCTCCGTCGGGCCGATGGTGGAGGAGGCAAGGCCGGGGCGCGAGGCGCCGGGCCCGTCGGCGATCGCGAGGAACGCCTGCTCGAGCGACGCGGGGCGCGCCTCGATGCGGCCGAACGTCACGTCGCGGTCGGCGGCCCAGGCGAGCAGCACCGCGAGGCTGCGCTGGAGGTCGCGCGTCGCGATCGAGAGCATGCCGCCCTCGACGCGCTCGAGGCTCTCGCCCGGCAGGAGCGGGAGGTCCGCGAGGTGGGGGCGCACGCTCGCCTCGTCGACGTAGACGTGCGCGGGCTCGGCGTCGACGATCTCCGCGACCGTGCCCTCCTGGACGATCCTGCCGCCGTGCATGATCGCGAGACGGTCAGCGAGGCGCTCGGCCTCCTCGAGGTAGTGGGTCGTCAGGACGACGGTCGTGCCGTCGTCGAGCAGCGACTGGACCAGGTCCCAGGCCGAGCGGCGGCTCTCCGGGTCCAGGCCCGTGGTCGGCTCGTCGAGGAACAGCACCTCGGGGCGTCCGAGGAGCGCCAGGGCGAGGTCCAGACGGCGCCGCTCGCCTCCCGAGAGCGACGTCACCGTCACGTCGGCGCGGCCGCGGAGCGCGACCAGGTCGAGCGCCTCCTCGACCGGGCGCGGGTCCGCGAGCGTCCCGGCCCACATGCGCGCCGTCTCGATCGCCGTCAGGTCGGACGGGAAGCCGGCCTCCTGCAGCATGATCCCGATCCGCGGGCGGACCTGGGCGCGCTCGCGGTAGGGGTCCTTGCCGAAGACCTTGGCCGTGCCGGCCGTGGGGCGCGAGAGCCCCTCGACGACCTCGAGGAGCGAGGTCTTGCCCGCGCCGTTGGTCCCGAGGAGCGCGAAGAGCTCGCCGCGGCGGACCTGGAGGTCGACGCCCGCCACCGCCTCGAACCCCTTGGCGCCGCGGGTGCTGCTGGCGTACCTGCGGCGCAGGCCCTGCACGTCGATGACGAGGTCGTCCTGGCGGGCGTCGCGGCCCGAGGCGCCGTGGTCGAGGCTGTCGTTGTCCATGCCTCCAGCCTGGTGCCGGCCGGAGCGCTCAGGCAGTGCAGCCCTTCACCCGTTCTGTCGGGTTCCTCATGCTTCGTCGGTGAGGTTTGTCATGTCCGACGGGGCGTCCGACGTGGCACCCACGGCGGGTCCCGTGCCGTCGGTCGTGGTGCCCGTCCCGGGGGCCGCCGGGGCGCTCGTCAGCGCGAAGCCGCCCAGGGTGAGCACCGAGAAGGTGAGGGCTCCCGCGCCCCAGGTGAGTGCCCGACGTCGGGCACCGCGCGGCTCGGCCCGGTCCACGGGCCCGACGTGGTCCGTGGGCCCCGCAGGCTCGGCGGTCCCCGGGTGCGGCGCGGGGTCGTTCGCGGGGGACGTGTCGGACGGCATGGCTGCTCCTCCTGTCCGGGCGAGCCCTTCGCCCGTACGACCCACCCTGCCCGTGCGACCTGCGCGCCCGGTGGTACGAGACTGTGCGGCGCCTGTGAGCGGGGCCGGCGGACGACGACGGGCGCGGCGCGTGCCTCAGCACGCCCCGCGCCCGTGGGTCGATCCCAGGTGACCGGCGCCCGTCAGCCGCGGCTGACGTCGGCTCCCAGCGCGTCGAGCTTGTCCTGGAAGTACTCGTACCCGCGGTCGATCAGGCCGATGCCGCGCACGGTCGACGTGCCCTTGGCCGCGAGCGCCGCGATGAGGTGGCTGAACCCGCCGCGCAGGTCGGGGACCTCGATGTCCGCCGCGGACAGCGGCGTGGGGCCCGAGATGACGGCCGAGTGGTGGAAGTTGCGCTGCCCGAACCGGCACGGCAGCCCGCCCAGGCACTCCTTGTAGACCTGGATCGTCGCGCCCATGCCCCGCAGCGCGTCGGTGAACCCGAAGCGGTTCTCGTAGACCGTCTCGTGCACGATCGACAGGCCCTTGGCCTGCGTGAGCGCCACGACGAGGGGCTGCTGCCAGTCCGTCATGAAGCCCGGGTGCACGGCCGTCTCGAGCACGATCGCGTTGAGGTCGCCGCCCGGGTGGTAGAACCGGATGCCGTCCTCCTGGACCTCGAACTCGCCGCCGACCTTGCGGAACGTGTTGAGGAAGGTCATCATCTCCGGCTGCGTCGCGCCCTTGACGGTGATGTCGCCGCCGGTCGCGAGGGCCGCCGAGCCCCAGGAGGCCGCCTCGATGCGGTCGCCCAGCGCGGTGTGCTGATAGCCCATGAGCTTGTCGACGCCCTCGATGCGGATCACGCGGTCGGTGTCGACCGAGATGATCGCGCCCATCTTCTGCAGGACGGCGATGAGGTCCATGATCTCGGGCTCGATCGCGGCGCCCGAGAGCTCGGTGATGCCCTCGGCGCGGACCGCGGTGAGCAGGAGCTGCTCGGTGGCCCCGACGCTCGGGTACGGCAGGGCGATCTTGGTGCCCTGGAGGCGGCGCGGGGCGCGGATGTGGATGCCCTGCTCGCGCTTGTCCACCACGGCGCCGAACTGGCGCAGGATGTCCAGGTGGTAGTTGATGGGGCGGTCGCCGATCCGGCACCCGCCCAGGTCCGGGATGAACGCCTCGCCCAGGCGGTGCAGCAGCGGCCCGCAGAAGAGGATCGGGATGCGGCTCGACCCGGCGTGCGCGTCGATGTCCGCGACGTGCGCCGACTCGACGTCGGTCGGGTCGAGGTGCAGCGTGCCCGCGACCTCGTCCGCGACGACCTTGACGCCGTGCAGCTCGAGCAGCCCCGTCACGACGCCGACGTCGCGGATCTGCGGCACGTTGCGCAGCACGCTGGGCCCCTCGCCGAGCAGGGAGGCCACCATCGCCTTGGAGACGAAGTTCTTCGCCCCTCGCACGGTGATGGTCCCGTTGAGCGGTGTGCCACCGTTGACGTACAGCAGATCGTTCATGTGGTCGTCGTCGCCTAGCTCTCTCGATGGTCGTGCGGATGGGTCCTGCGTCCGACTCGGTCCGTGCGTCCCCTGCCGCCGGCGGCCTGGTGGGCCGCTCGGGCGTCGGTGCGCGGACGCCGCTCGCGGCGCCGTGCTCCCTGTCCCCCAACGCGGGGCATCCGAAGATTATTCACCCACCGGGGCCGATCCGACGACGGCGAGGCCCGCGAGAGCTCGCTGACCAGCAGGGACACCGGCCGGACCCGCTCGGTGGGCGCCAGGGGCGCCCGTCACCCAGGTGCCCGACGGCGCAGGCTCGCCTCACGCGCGCGGCGCGCTCCGCCGTCGGGCACCTGTGGCGTGCTACGGGCGGGCCGGCTCGTACTGCTCGACGTAGCGGTCGACCGCCGCGAGGTAGGCCGCCCGGCGGTCCTCGTCGATCCAGGACGCCTCGAACGAGTTCTTCGCGAGCGTCACGACCTCCTCGGAGGTGAGGCCGGCCTTGGCGGCGACCGCCGCGTAGTTGTCGGCCACGTACCCGCCGAAGTACGCGGGGTCGTCGGAGTTGATCGTGATCTTGACGCCGTCGCGCAGGAGCTGGGCGACCTCGGCGGCCTTCATGTCGTCGGTCACGAAGCTGTTGGACACGGGGCAGCTCGTCAGGCCGATGCCGCGCGCCTTGACCTCGGCGACGAGCGCCGGGTCCTCGACGATGTTGGTGCCGTGGTCGATGCGGTCGACCTGGATGGTCTCGAGGACCGTGCGGATGTTGTCGATGCTGCCGACCTGGTCGATGTCGCAGTGCATCGTCAGGCGGTAGCCGAGCTCACGGGCGCGCGCGAACACCGCGGTGAACTTCTCGGGCGGGTTGCCCCGCTCGTCGGAGTCGAGGCCCACGCCCAGGATCAGGTCCTTGAACGGCACGGACGCCTCGAGGGTCTCGGCCGCGCTCTCGGCCGAGTGGTCGCGCAGGAAGCACAGGATGAGGTCGGCGTCGACGCCGAAGTCTGCTGCGGCGGCCGCGGCGCGGTGGTAGCCCTTGACGACGGCCTCGAACGGGACGCCGCGCGAGGTGTGGGCCTGGGGGTCGAAGAACATCTCGGCGTGCTGGACGCCGTTGGCCGCCGCGCGCAGGAGGTACGCGTGGGCGAGCTCGAAGAAGTCGTCCTCGGTCTGCAGCACGTCCATGGCCGGGTAGTAGACCGCGAGGAAGCTCGTGAGGTCGGTGAACCGGTAGGTCGCCTGGACCTCCTCGACGGTGCTCTGGCCGATGTCGATGCCGTTGCGCTCGGCGAGGCGGAGCTTGAGGTCCGGCTCGAGCGTGCCTTCGAGGTGCAGGTGGAGCTCGGCCTTGGGCAGCCCGGTGACGAAGTCCAGAGTCGGCTGGAGGGGCAGGGGCATGGTTCTCCTTCGTGAGGGGGTCGTCCTCCCATCATGCCCCTGGCCCCCGTGATGACCACATCGCGAGACGGCCACTTCGCCATGTGGTCACGGTCCTTACCGTGGGAGGGAAGTTACCGGGTAGTACGGTCCCCTCCGGCGCGCAGGGAGACCTCCCCGAACCCATCCTCTGCACCAGGAGCACATCCCCGTGACCACTACGGCCGTCCACCCGTCCGCCGACCCCGAGGCACCGGTCAACAGCAAGGGCCGCGTGATCTTCGCGAGCCTCATCGGCACGTCGATCGAGTTCTACGACTTCTACGCCTACGCGACCGCGGCCGTGCTCGTCTTCCCGACCGTCTTCTTCTCGGCGCTCGACGGCGGGACCTCCCAGCTGCTCGCGTCGTTCGCGGTGTTCGGGGTCGCGTTCGTGGCGCGTCCGCTCGGGTCGATCGTGTTCGGCCACTACGGCGACCGGATCGGACGCAAGGGCACGCTCGTCGCCTCGCTCCTGACCATGGGCGTCGCGACGTTCCTCATCGGCCTGCTGCCGCCGTCGACCACGCCCGGGTGGGCCGTGCTCGCGCCCGCGCTGCTCGTCCTCATGCGCTTCTGCCAGGGCCTGGGGCTCGGCGGCGAGTGGAGCGGCGCGGCACTGCTCGCGACCGAGAACGCCCCCGCGGGCAAGCGCGCGATCTGGGGCACGTTCCCCCAGCTCGGGGCGCCCATCGGCTTCATCCTCGCGAACACCACGTTCCTGGTCCTCGCCGAGACGCTGACCGACGCGCAGTTCTCCGCGTGGGGCTGGCGCGTGCCCTTCCTGGCCAGCGCGCTCCTCGTGATCGTGGGCCTGTGGGTGCGCCTGCGGCTCGTCGAGGCGCCCGCGTTCCAGAAGGTCGTGGAGACCGGCGCGGTCGCCAAGCTGCCCGTGGCGCAGGTGTTCCGCTCGTCGTGGCGCCAGATCGTGCTCGGCACGTTCATCATGCTCGCGACCTACGTGCTGTTCTACCTCATGACGACGTTCACGCTGACGTTCGGCACCGCGCCCGCCGAGGTCGCCGCGGGCAGCGGCGGCGCGCCGGGTCTCGGCTACGCACGCACCGACTTCCTCGTGATGCTCATCGTCGGCGTCGTGTTCTTCGGGATCTTCACGCTCGTCTCGGGCCCGATGGCCGAGCGGTTCGGCCGCCGCAAGCACCTCATCTGGACGACCGTCGCGATCATCGTGTTCGGCGCACTGTTCGTGCCGCTGTTCACGGGCGGGACCGTGGGCGTCATGACGCTCCTGATCGTGGGCTTCACGCTCATGGGTCTGACGTTCGGCCCCATGGCCGCGATCCTGCCCGAGCTCTTCCCCGCCAACGTCCGGTACACGGGCTCCGCGATCGCCTACAACCTGTCGTCGATCCTCGGGGCGGCCGTCGCGCCGTTCATCGCGGTCGCGCTGTGGGAGCAGGCCGACGGCTCGCCCGTGCTCGTCGGGGTCTACCTGTCGGCCATGTCGGTCCTGACGCTCGTGGCGCTGCTCGTGAGCAAGGAGACCAAGGACGTCGACTACACGGACAACGTGAGCTGACGCTCCCCCAGCGGCCCGACGGCGGGGCGCACCTTCCCACGGAAGGCGCGCCCCGCCGTCGGGCATCCGCTCCGCGAGACCCTTGCGGACCCCTGCGCGCGCACTTCTGCGGACGCACGACTTGTCCGCCATGCTGAGGGAAGGACGCAGGGGAAGAGGCCGATCCGATGACGGACGACGCGCGAGACGTGACGAGCGGCCGCGCGAGGGCGGCACGGGGGTCCGCGCCGCGCACCGAGCGCCCGGCCGACGACGCGAGCCCCTCGCCCGCAGCCGACAGGCTCGACTACCGCGCGGTCTTCGCCGCCCTGTCCGCGCCCAAGGTCCTGCTGTCCCCCGACCTGACGGTCCTCGACGTCAACGACGCCTACCTCGACATGCTCGGGCTGCCCGCGACCGCGCTCGTCGGACGCCCGCTCAACGCAGGCTTCGCCTTCTCCCCCGCAGACGACGAGCGCGTCGCGCGGGTCGTCGACTCGTTGCGGCGCGTCCTGCAGACCGGGCGGATCGACCTGCTCGGGCCGCTGCGCATCGACGTGCCCGGCGACCGGCCGGACGAGTGGCTCGAACGCCACTGGCTCATGACCAACATCCCCGTCTTCGACGCGAGCGGCCGCGTGGCCGCGCTCGTGCACCGCGCGGAGGACGTGACCGACATCGTGCTGACCTCGCAGCGGACCGCGACGGACCAGCAGATCGGGCTCGACGCCGCGGTGGTCGACCACGCCCTGCACCTGGGGTCCTCGCTCGGCAGGTTCCAAGAGAGCTTCGACCGCGAGCGGCGTGCCGCGCTCGAGCTCCAGGACTCGATCCTGACCCCGCCCGCCCAGCCCGAGGGGCTGCGCATCGACGTCCGCTACCGGCCCGCCTCGCGCGAGATGCACGTCGGCGGCGACTGGTACGACGCGTTCGAGCTCTCGTGCGGGTGCACGCTCGTGGTCGTCGGGGACGTCGTCGGCCACGACATCTCCGCGGCCGCGACCATGGGCCAGCTCCGGGGCGTGATGCGGGGCGTCGCGTACGAGTCGGGCGACTCGCCCGCGGGCATCCTCGAACGCACCGAGCGGGCAGCCGACGGGCTCGGCATCGACGCGGTCGCGACGGTGGCCGCGGCGCTCGTGGGGCTCCCCGGGCCGACCGGCGACCGGACGCTCACGTGGGTCTCGGCCGGGCACCCACCGCCCGTCATGGTGCGGGCCGACGGTTCGGCCGAGCTCCTCGCGCGGCACAACGACCGGTTGCTCGGCATCGGCTCGGACGCGTCCCGGACGGACCACACCACGCTCGTGCACCCCGGGGACGTGCTGCTCCTCTACACCGACGGCCTCGTCGAGCGGCGCGGCACGCGGCTGCGGGAGGCGCTCGACCGGCTGCCGGGCGTCGTCGAGGAGCTCGTCGGCCGCTCGCGGGAGGACCTCCTCGACGCGCTGCTCGCCCGGCTCGTGCCGCAGACCACCGAGGACGACATCGCGCTCGTGTCGGTCGAGGTGCTGGCGCCCGTGGGCGCGAGGTAGAGGGCTGGGGCCGAGACAGAGGCCTGAGGCCGAGGTAGAGGCCTGGGGCCCTCTACCTCGACGCGGACCCTCTACCTCGAGGGCGGGGAATTGCCCCGGCGCGGGCATGCTGAAGGCGCCCGACGGCGGAGCGCACCGTCGCGGGGAAGGTGCGCTCCGTCGTCGGGCGCCTGGGTGGTGCAAGCCCTGCCGGCCCCGGCGGGAGGTGGAGCCTCCCACCGGGGCCCGGGGCGGGCGCCCGGATCAGTCGAACAGGTTGGTCTGCAGGACCGTGTACAGGATGGTGTGGACGCGGTCGCGCAGACCGTTCCCGACCCCGACCGGGTCCTCCTCGACCGCAGCCCTGGTGGCCTTGTCGGACCCCGGGAGCATCGCGAGCATGAGGTCGTTGCCGTAGCGGGCCGCGAGGCCGGGGTCCATCCAGGAGCCGAGCACCGCGTCGGTCGAGACGACTCCCTGAAAGCCCCACTCGCCGCGGAGCACGTCCTGCAGGAGCTGCTCGTTGCCACCGGCCCAGGTGCCGCCGATGTTGATGAACGAGCTCATCGCGCCCGTCGGGCCGGCCTCCTTGACCGTGATCTCGAACGGCTCGAGGTACAGCTCGCGCAGGGCCTGCTCGTCGACGAACACGTTCACGCCCGACCGGGCGTTGACCTCCTGCTCGTTGAGCGCGAAGTGCTTCATGAACGTCAGGACGCCCTTGCTCTCGGCGCCCGAGACCATCGCGGCGGACAGCATGCCCGACAGGTGCGGGTCCTCCGAGAAGTACTCGAAGTCGCGCCCGCCCAGCGCGGAACGGTGCAGGTTCATGCCGGGGGCGTACCAGCCCTCGATCTCGTAGGCGTTGGCCTCGGTCCCCACGGACTCGCCGAGCGCGTACGCGAGCTCGTCGTTCCACGTCGCGCCCACGACGACCTGGGTCGGGTAGGCGGCCGCCTCGAGCGGGCTGAAGAGCGAGTTGAGTCCCGCAGGCCCGTCGAGCAGGTCCATCGCGGGGATGCCCAGCCGCTCGACCTCGTGCGTGCGGTAGGCGCCCTTGGCGAAGAGGTCGATCTGCTCGTCGAGCGTGAGCTGGTCGAGGAACTCCTCCCACTGCGGGTCGTCACGGTCGAGGCCTGCCAGGTCGGCCAGGACGAGGCCGTTGTCGGCGCCGTAGGTCGGGGTCTCGCCCTCGGCGGGCTCGATCTGCGGGTCCATGCGCGCGAGCAGCTCGTCGGAGGCCGTGGCCCCGGCCTCGGGAGCCTGCGGGAACGTGCCGTCCCAGTCGGCGCGCGAGAGGTAGGTCAGGTCGCCCTCGACGTAGTCGAAGCGGTTGGTCAGCTCGTGACCGGTGTCGGCGTCGGTGTCGTAGACGACGTCCTCGGCCACCACGTGCTCGAACTGCGCGACCGGCGTGTGCACGTCGGTGCGCACCGAGATCTGGTACGTCCCGGCCTCGAGCAGGTACGCGCCGTGGCCCTCGGTGTCCCACGAGGCCATGTCGCGCACGTCGAACGTGACGGTCACGGTCTCGGACTCCCCCGGCTGGAGCATCTTGGTCTTGTCGTAGCCCGCGAGCTCGATCGCGGACTTCTCGATGCCGCCCGGCGTGTACGGCGCGGAGAAGTACGCCTGCACGACGTCCTTGCCCGCGACGTCACCGGTGTTGGTCACCGTGACGTCGATGCTGACCGTCTCGCCGTCGACGCGCGGGGCCGTGGCCTCGTGCGCGAACGTGGTGTAGCTCAGGCCGTGGCCGAACGGGAACTGCACGGCCTCGGCGTAGCCCGCCTCGTCGCCCGCGTAGCGCGTCTCGTAGTAGCGGTAGCCGACGTAGATGCTCTCTTCGTAGTCCATGTACGAGCGCTTGGTGTTCGCGTAGTCGAAGTCACCGACGTTGGCGACCGCCGGGGCGCTCGTCACGTCGTAGGCGTAGGTGTCGGTCAGGCGGCCCGACGGGTTCACGTCCCCCGTCAGCACCTTGGCGAGCGAGACGGCGCCGCGGGGACCGGGCGTGCCGATCCACACCGCGGACCTGATCTGCGGGTACGCGTCGAGGAACCCGAGCTCGAGCTGGTTGCCCGAGTTCACGACCACCACGACGTCGTCGAACGAGGCCGTCACGACGTCGAACAGCTCGCGCTGCTCGTCGGTCAGCCGCAGCTGCTCGGGGGTCATGTCCGACCCCTCGACGCCGTCGTTGCCGATGACCACGAGCGCGGTGCCGGAGAACTCGGCGGCCTGGGCCATGACGTCGTCCGTCAGGTAGTCGGGGGCGGGCTCGCCCTCGTCGCCGCCACCCAGCATGGCGCCCGCGATCTGGACCAGGCCGTTGGCGCCGCCGGTGTCGGTCTTGGCGCCGGCCGCCTCCATGGTCGCCTTGAGGTCGGGGTTGACCGCGATCCCCTGGTCCGCGAGCGCGTCGTAGAACGGCACGGACTGCGACTGGTTGCTGCCGCCGGACCCGCCACCGCCGAGGATCAGGTTGAACGACGCGAAGCTGAACACGTTGAGCGCGTCGTCCGCGAGCGGGAGGAGGTTCTCCTCGTTCTTGAGCAGGACGATGCCCTCGTCGGAGATCTCCTCCGACACCCGGGCGGCGTTCTCCCGGGCGGCCACGCCCGCCGGGGACGCGGAGTCGTACTCGATCGACGTGAGGAACCCGATCGAGCTCGCGAACGGCGCGACCAGGGCGCCGATCCCGACCACGGCCACGGCCGTGACTCCCCAGCCGACCGCGCGGCGGGGACGGTGCTCGACCTTGCGATTGACGCGGGCGCGGCGCTTGTCCTCGCGACGCTCGGCCCGGGTCATCCCGGCGCGCGCCTCGGCCCGCTCCGCCTTGGCGGCCTTCCTCGCTTCGCGGACCGCGACCTTGTCAGCGGCCTTGGCCGCCTTCCGGTCCTCGGGCGCCATCGCCTTCAGCTCGGCGCGCCGGGTTCGCCTGGCCGCGCGCAGCTCCTGTGCGCGCGCGACCGCGTCCCGCTTGATCTCTGTGCGTGTCGCCATCGTTCTCAGTCCTTCTTCGGAGCCCGCGCGGCCTTCGCGTGGGCACGCCATGCCGGGACCAGGCGGCGCACGCCGCGCCAGAACCGGCCGTTGACCATCACGAGCAGGGCGTCGAGCATCGCGTCGTCGACCTTGCCCGCGCTCATCCGCGCCACCGACCGGAACGGCAGGTCGAGCGCGAAACGGGTGTTGTTCGCCGCCAGGGGGCGGCCCAGTGCCATGAGCAGTCGCCCGGCGGTGTCGATGAGCCCGACCAGCAGACCCCCGAACCCGCCGCGGCCTCGCGCCTGGGCGACGATGTCGTCGCGCGTGAGCGGCTGCCCGACGGGCCAGTCCGGGGACGGGGGCGTCCGCCCCAGGAGCGCAGCGAACTCGGCGGCCGGGACGCGGTCCACCTGGCCGCTGACGTAGTGCGGCAGATCCGTGGTGTCGGGCGTCCAGCCCTCGCCGTCGATCTCGACGCACGCCGTCAGGCGGAGGTCGCGCGACGACGCCCCGACCTGCACGGTGTAGGTGCCGGGCACGGTGCGCCACTCGTGGGCGCCCGTGTCGTAGGCGTCGAACGCGTGCTCGGCGAGCTCGACGCTCACGCTCGCTCTCTCGCCCGGTGCCAGGGCGACCTTCGCGAAGCCCGCGAGCTCGCGGGGTGCGCGGAACGCGCCCTCGGCCGCGCCCGGCGCCTCGACGTAGACCTGCACGGTCTCGGTCCCGGCGCGGTCCCCGGTGTTGGTGACCGTGACCTGCACGCCCTCGCGGTCCGCGGCGAGGTCGCTGTGCTCGAACGTCGTGTAGCTGAGGCCGTGGCCGAACGGGTAGCGGACCGGCAGGCCGACCTTGTCGGCGTGGCGGTACCCGACGTAGATGCTCTCGCGGTGCTCGGACGTCGCCTCGGTCCGCCCGAACGTCGCCGACGACGGCACGTCGGTGTAGCGCAGCGGGTACGTCTCGGCGAGGCGCCCGGCGGGGTCCGCCCGACCGGTCAGCACGTCGGCGATCGCCTGCCCGCCGCCCTGGCCACCGAGGTAGCCGTGCACGATCGCGTCGACGTGCTCGGCGAACGGCAGTTCGACGGGCGCGCCACCGGCCAGCACGACCACGACCGGCACCCCGAGCGCCGTCAGCTCGCGCGTGAGAGCGAGCTGGTTGCGCGCGAGGCGCATGTGCTCGCGGTCGACACCCTCGGCCTCGGCGGACTCGTCCAGGCCGAGGAAGAGCAGCACGACGTCGGCGCGCTCGGCGAGGCGGACAGCCTTGCGCCGGCGTCGCACCGACGACGGCGAGTCCCACGCGCCCCGGCCCGCGTCGCGGCGTGCGTAGCCGGGCTCGTAGCCGACGACGTCCAGCTCGCTCGCCCGCAGCGCGTCGAGCGCGACGTCCACCCGGGTCGGGTTCACGAGCGAGCTGCCCGCCCCCTGGTATCGCGGGCTCGCCGCGAAGTCACCGATCACCGCGACGCGGCCCGAGTGCGACCCGAGCGGCAGGGTCCCGCGCGCGTTGCGCAGCAGGACGACCGAGCGCCGTGCCGCCTCGACCGCGAGCGCGTGGTGCGCGTCGAGGTCGACCGGTGCGGCGCCGTCGGGCGTGCGGCTGGTGGCGCGGGCGCGCTCCGTGCGGGCGATGAGGGCGAGGAGCTCGTCGACGCGGGCGTCGAGGACCGCCTCGTCGAGGCGACCCTCCTCGACCGCGCGCACGACCTCGGCGTCGGTCACCCCGTCGGTCGACGGCATCTCGAGCGCGTTGCCCGCGACCAGGCCCGCGACGCGGTCGTTGTTGCCGCCCCAGTCGGTCACGACCAGGCCGTCGAAGCCCCACTGCTTGCGCAGGATCTCGTCGAGGAGCTCGCGGTGCTCGTTCGCGTAGGTCCCGTTGACCTTGTTGTACGAGCTCATGACGGTCCAGGGCCGGCCCTCGGTGACCGCGATGCGGAACGCCTCGAGATAGGTCTCGTGGAGCGCGCGCTCGTCGACGACCTCGTCCATCGTCATGCGGTACGTCTCCTGGCTGTTCACCGCGAAGTGCTTGGCGCTCGCGGCCACGCCGCGGGACTGGATGCCGCGGATCTGCGCCGCGGCCAACCTGCCTGCGAGCAGCGGGTCCTCGGAGAAGTACTCGAAGTTGCGGCCCGCGAGCGGGTTGCGCTTGAGGTTGAGGCCGGGGCCGAGCAGGACGCTGACGCCCTCGGCGGCGGCCTCGGCGCCGAGGGCCTCGCCCACCCGCTCCACGAGGCCGGGGTCCCAGCTGCTGGCGAGCGTGGCCGCGGTCGGGAAGCACGTCGCGGGCAGGCTGGCGTTGAGGCCGAGGTGGTCCGCCGCCCCGCCCTGCTTGCGCAGACCGTGCGGGCCGTCGGTGAGCATGATCGAGGGAACGCCGAGCCGGTCGACCGGCTTGGTGTTCCAGAAGTTCGCGCCTGAGGTGAGCGAGGCCTTCTCGGTGAGGGTCATCTCGCTACGGGCACGTCGTCGGGCGTCAGGAGGAAGCACGGCGCCAGGATAGCCCAACCTCCACCACTTGGTGGAATTACGGGAGGGGGTAGCCTCTGACCTCGGAGAGGATCGTCGTGACCACACAGCAAGCAGCCACCACGGGGCGGCCCGAGGGGTACGCCACCGGGCGGGCGACCAAGCAGTCGATCGTCACCCGCGCCGCAGAAGCCTTCGCCCAGAAGGGGTTCTACGGAGCCTCCCTACGAGGCATCGCGCGCGAGGCCGGGGTCGACCACTCGACCCTCCTGCACCACTTCGGCACCAAGACCGCGCTGCTCCTGGCCGTCATCGAGTGGCACGACGCGCAGCACGCGCCGCCCCAGATGCCCACGGACTTCGCCCCCGAGGACCTCGTCGACGGGTTCGTCCACGTCGCCGAGCGCAACCGATCAGCGCCCGGGCTGGTGCAGCTCCTCTCGACCCTCTCGGCCGAGGCCGGCACCGAAGGGCACCCCGCGCGGACCGTGCTGCAGCAGCGGCACCAGGTCCTCGTCGGGGTCATCGGCGGGATGATCCGGTCGCAGCGTGAACGCGGTGCACTGGCGGACACGGGGGCTTCGCCCGAGGAGCGCGCCGGGCTCGTCATCTCCACCTGGGAAGGGCTCCAGGTCTACGACGCCCTGCACCCCGGGGCGGTCGACGTCCCGGGAATGCTCGGCGAGATGCTGCGGCGGGAGTTCGGGATCTCGTAGGAGCGGCGGGGCCTCGCGATGGAAGGCGCCTGCGCCTCGCGACGCACAGGGAGATGGCAACGATCGGAGCCGGTCGCCGCGCGAGACCGGCTCAAGGCGCGCGCCGAGGCTCTGCACGTGACCTCGGGGGCGCAACCCTCGAGCGTCTGCTCGACGAGTCCGCCGACGAGAACTTCCAGATCTATATCACCGGAGGCCACGAATTCCTCGAGCGCAGCTACTGCCCGACCTGCTGCCGACCGCGCCCGAAGCTTGGCGGGATGAGCGCTGACGCTGCAGAACCCGCCACACTACTTTCGTGCACGAGCGCGACCGGCGTCAGTATCAAGATCACCCCGCCCGCCTGGCCTGATTTGTGTACTCTGACACGTGCTAACCAGTCTGAGCTTCAAGGGGACTTCTTGGAATACACGAGTGCGACCTCGAAGGCGGCTGCGGTCGCCCGGATCTACGTGCTCGCGGGCATCCCACCCGAGCCGATCGGCCGGGGGAGCAAAGAGAAGAAGTCGTCGCTTGAGGCCCTCGGCGCCTCGTTCGGCCTGGAACTACGTGACGTCCGCTCGAAGCACCGGTGCGCCCAGGCGATCGCCGGCGCGCTCGGGGCGCCCTGGGACGACGGCTGCCAGTCCGCCGGGGACACGATCACCCTCAAGGGTATGAACCTACTCGTGGATGCCGCGGCCCGTGCCGTGCTCGCACGTGCCACCCCGTCCGAGGCGAGCGTCCTTGTCGAGCGGTTGCTCGACGCTCACCTCGGTTCCCATCCGAGTACGCAAGAAGAGGAAGTGCCGATGTCCGAGGTCGCCATTGTGGACGAAGTCGAGCAGAACGTGGCCGACTACCTCGCTCGCCTGAGCGAGCCCGGCGCCGTGCCGGAGAACTTCGGTGAGCCGACGCTGCCATTCTCGGCCGAAGACGTCCGTTTCGACGATGGTTCGTGGCGCCAGCGACTTCTCGACGTGCAGTACTGGCTGAACCTGAGCACGTCGATTGACGACACGAACCCTGACACCTTCGGTCACACCCTCTCCGAGGGGCTGGGCCTGGGCGACGACGCTGCCAACTTGGACCTCTTCAGCGCGCTCGAGCAGCGTCTCGAGAAGGCACTGGCCCTGCGCGACGAATTCCGAGCGACGATGGAGGAGGCGGTCGAGGGCACCGCGACGCTGACGAGCGCCTCGCTCGCCTGGGTCGATGCCTGGGAGGACGAAGAAGACGACGAGGGCGCGGAGCAGAGCGGCCCGATCGACGCCGAGGCGAGCACGTGGCCGATCGCCAGCTTCGTCGGCTACGCATCCGACGACGAACTGAACCTCAGCCCCTCGTACCAACGAGCCGATGTCTGGCCGACCGGCGACGCGCAGAAGCTGATCGAGTCGATCGTGCGCGGCATCCCACTACCCTCCGTCATCATCCTCGAGCGAGAGACGGAGAATGGCACTGAGTACGAGGTGGTCGACGGCAAGCAGCGTCTCACCTCGATCCTGCGGTTCATCGGCGCGCATCCGCGCGCTCTGAAGGTGGTCGAGGAGAAGAGCATCGCCTGGGGCGTGCCGAACCTCCTGGAGATCTTTCGCACCGACTATCGGAAGTTCCGCAGCCTCTGGAAGACGCACGAGACCGAGCAGCTGACCTCCGAGGTCGCGCGGGCAAACCAGTTCCCTTTCCCGCTTCGGTCCAGCAAGAAGTCCGACAGCAGGAAGCCGCTCTCCGGCGACCTCGAGCCGCTGCAGGGCAAGTACTACTACCAGGTGCGTGACACCCAGATTTCCGTGCAGGGCAAGCCGCGCAAGGTCAGCTACATCTTCGAGAAGGCCGACGCATCCTACAAGATCCCCGTGATCGTCTACAAGCAGGTCACGACCGCCCAAGTGCACGAAGTGTTCTACCTGTACAACAAGCAGGGCAAGCGCCTCAATGCTGAGGAGATCCGCAACGCGCTCTACCACCGGCTGGACCTCATGCGTGCACTACTCGTCACCGCCGGGGACTCGTCGGCCGTCGACGAGGTCGCCAACTTCCTCGTCGACGACTGGGAGGACCTGAGTTCGACCGGCACCAACCTCACTGGCTACGCATTCGGCGCCGTCGGCTACAAGCGCACAAAGGTCCTCTCCTGGGTTGTTGCAGCGCTGCTTCTCGAGGACAAGGACGGCGACAGCGTGACGCGATCGACAGCCGCGCACATCGACGCCCTGCTGCAGCGCATCGCTGGCGACAAGCACGACCCGCTGCGCGATCCGGAGACCGTCCGTCAGGCGATGTTGTTGGTCGACCACGGCCTTGACGCTCACGCGACCCCCGACGACGTCTGGTCGAAGACTTTCCGCAGCGGGAACGCGAAGGGCGCGGGAAACTGGCAGGAGCTGCGCCTCGTCGCCAGCCTCATCGCCCTGTCCGCGGCTGGTGCCGTGCTCGGAGACGATCTGGTCGAGGTCTTCGAGGACGCCGCGCCGTCGATCCGGGACGCGTCCGAGCGGTGGCAGAAGCCGAGCCAGAGCCAGTCCAAGGAGCAGTGGCGGTGGATCGGTTTTGTCGTCGGCGAAATCCTGCGTCTCCTCGGCGTCGAGCCTGAGGAGGCCCACGTCGCACTGAAGGCCAGCTTCGCCTACTCCGGCCTGAGGGCGCTCGTCGCGAACGCCGAGACCCCGAGTGGCTACGTCGCCCCATGAGCGAGTTCGTCGCGCCTCGTCACGGGGTCGACCAGGTCGTCGCCAAGACCGGCACCGACGCCAGCTGGTGGTCTGTCTACGCCGACCGCCTTGCTGCGTCGGGGATCGGGGAGACAAGCCGCGACGTCATCGAGGATGACGCCCGGTTCATCGTGGAGCACGGGATCTTCGGGGTCGGTGAGCCCGGCTCGGCAGGCTGGCCCGCGCCCCGGGAACGACGAGGCTTGGTGATGGGCGCGGTGCAGTCCGGCAAGACCGCCTCGATGATGGCTGTCGCAGCCCTGGCCCTTGACCGTGGTGTCGATGCGCTCGCGATCCTCGGAGGGACCCGGACGACGCTATGGGTGCAGACACTGGAGCGGGTCCTGGACCAGCTCGACACCCTGCCTGGTTCGCACAAAAGGCGCCTCCGTCTCCCCCGAGGTCGAGCATCGGAGCTGGAGGGCTCCGACCTGAACCTCGTGTACTCGCTCGCGCGCAGCGGGGCCGAGCAGGCGGTGAACAAGAACCGTCCGCTCCTGGTGGTTGCGATGAAGAACACCGCCCACCTCGAGCGCCTTGGGCGGGCCCTGCACGACGTCGTCTATCCCGTCTCGGTGAAGAGGGACCGTCCGTTCCACCTGCTCGTGATAGACGACGAGGCGGACGATTCGTCAGTGGTCGACGCCTCCGCCGAGACCGGCGACACTCTGGACGTCCGGTACAAGCAGGTCCCTCGCCGCATCCTGGATTTGTGGGAGGCACGGAACAAGCCTGGCCAGACGGCCTTCCCCCACCTGTACGCTACCTACCTCGCGTACACGGCCACGCCGCAGGCCAATTTCCTGCAAGACTCTAGGAACCCGCTCGCGCCGACCGATTTCGTCGCCAGCCTTCGCACCCCGGGCGCCACCGGCGACCCCAACGTCCGCTCGTCCTCGTACCGCGTCCCAGAGGGCCTCGACGGGTGGTACACCGGAGGTGAGATCTACTACAAGACCCTCGCGGACGTACCACTCTGCCTCCCGACCGACAAGGCAGACCCCGACGACCTCGTCTCTGACGGCGTCCGCGCCTACCTGGTCGCCTCGGCGCTGAGGGTCCTTCGAGACGCGTCGCGCCTCGGTCCAGCCAAGGCGGGCGGTCGGAGATTCGCGAGCCGTGCCGACGTACGTGCCCTGATACTGCCGCCGATGTCGATGCTGGTGAACCCCGCCGCAACGAAGGACTCCCACTTCGACGTCGCCAAGAAGATCCTCGATTGGTCTCACGGCGCAGACACCGACCATCAGGCCTTCGCAGAGGCGGGATCCCGCGGTCGGCCCCTCGGGACCATCGGTCTGGCTGCAGACATGGACGAGCACCCAGATCGCTGGACAGCCTGGCTCGACACATACCGCGAAGGAGCCGCCAAGACCGCGACGGTTCTCGCTCTTGAGGCCATTCCCGCGGTCGTCGATGATTGGGACCTGGTCCGGCGGACGATCCTCGACGAGATCGTGCCCGGCACCGGGGTCTCGGTCATCAACAGCGACGAGAACGCCGACGATCGCCCCGAATTCTCCCCCAGACAGCACGCCGACGGGATGTGGGGAGCACCGACGAATTGCTCGACGATCTTCGTCTCTGGGAACGTGATGTCTCGCGGCCTGACGCTCGAAGGCCTCACGACGACTCTCTTCACGAGGAGCGCGTCGACACCGCTGGCCGACACACAAATGCAGATGCAACGCTGGTTCGGCTACCGAGGCATGTATATCGACCTGTGTCGCGTGCTGATGCCGGAGGACCAGATAGACCTGTTCAGGCGGTACCACGAGAACGACGAAGCGCTGCGCCGCGACGTCCTGCACGCGATGGAGTCCGACACCGTCCCCGACCTCACGATCTTGCAGGGCAGGTCGTTCCGCGCCACTGGAAAGATAGTGAACGTCCAGGCGCAATCGCTCTTCCCGGGGCCCAAGCCGTTCGTGCGCCACATGAACCCGGGGGGGCTCGACGACGAGAACCTGTCGTTCGTCGCTGGGCTCTTCTCTGGTAGCGGTGTGACGCCCGTCCCCGACAAGACGGGGAGCCAGGGCCTGCTGCTCCAGGACTCCGTCACCCTCCTCGAGGCTGCGGACCTCCTCGACCGCCTCCGCTACGCCGACCACGGCCCCGGTCCGAACAGCCGTGAGGCATCCCGATGGGCCTCGGTTGCCCACCACGCCGCTCTCCCCTCGGACGACCCCGCCTCCCCGCTGTACCGGGCTCCGCACATCGCGGGGTCGGTCGACCTAGGGATCGCCTCGCCGTACGAGATCGCCGCCTACCTGCGGCTGTGGCATGCCGCGATCCCGCGCCTGGTCCCGGGCCTCATGACGACGGACGACCAGCCCACGCCGTGGGACCTCCTCGAGAAGGACACGCTCGAGCGACGTCGACCACGGTTCTGGGTCGGCCTGCGCTTCGGGTCGGGCATTCCCGTGACCTCTGGTCCACTCGCGGCGCTCCCCTGGGCGGTGCGCCCCATGCAGCGTTCCATCGTCGATGGGACGACCGACCTCCAAGCCACCTGGGGGTCACGCAACTATGTCGGCGACCAGATCCGCGGGGACGAGGTGTTCGAGAGCGCTGTCCTACCGGGCAGGCTCCACGCCACGCTCAACCTTCAAGGCGACCGTCTGGCAGGATCTGACGGCCTGGTCCTGTTCCACCTCGTCGGCTCCGAGAACGGCAGCCAGAGCATCGCCGTCGGTGTCAGCCTTCCCCTCGGCGGTCCCGACCACATCAAGGCCAAGGTCGGGGGAACAGGCACATGACGGACACGCATCAGTCGTTCGAATGGCTACGCGCCGCGATCGAGAAGCAACCCCCGTCGAAGGCAGAAAGCGGACGCACCATCGTTTGGGCCGACGCTCACAAGTCCTTGGCTCTGGCCCGCGACCCGAGCGGCACTATCGAGGTCTTCGTCGTCGGGCCGAGGCTGTGGGCCGAGACGACCGTGGTCAGCGAGCGCTTGACCCATCAGACCTGGACGACGTCGGACGGCGCCGACCTTGAGGCGAGCCGGCTCGTCCTGCCCGATGCCACGAACCTTCCCGGGGTGGCGGCCTTCGTCTGCGCCGAGTTGCTTGCCAACGGCCTCGAGACAGACCCGCAGCCAGCCTTCACGGCGACCGAGCCCGTGATCACGCTGCTCTTGCACGAGGCCGCGGTCGGGACCCAGGTCCTCACCGGGCTCGCCGGCGAACTGCTGGCCCTTGAGGCGCTGACCCGGCACTCAACGACCCCTGACCAGGTAGCCGACTCCTGGTTCGGCCACGGCCCGTCCTCTCGTGACTTCCAGCTCGGGCCCGTCGGCGTCGAGGTCAAGTCGACGACGAGCTCGTCCTCGACGCACAGCGTGCAGGGATTCCACCAGGTCGAGGTAGGACACCCCGTGAACGGTGAGCCTGAGACCATGCTCTATGTCCTGAGTGTCGGGGTCCGATGGCTCGCGGGCGACAGTCAGGTTGGCCGCACGATCCCGTCGTTGGTGGACTCGATCCTCGGACGCCTCTCCGCCGACGCGGCCTCCCGGTTCCTCGCACGGTTGCAGCAATACGGCGGCGACGCTGCGACCGGGTATGACCACGGACGAGACCGGGCGAGGCGGCACTTCGCACGGCCATGGTTCGCGACCTTCGAGCGGCTCTACGACATGACCGACGAGCGAGTCCGCGTCCTGCACAGCGACGATGTCCAGGACATCACTCACATCGACCCCGCCTCGGTGCACTTCGAGATCAGGCTGCCCGCGCAGATCGACGGGAACCTCAACCCCCTCTCAGGCATCGAGCAGATCGCCCGGAGGCTTACGAGCTGAGCATTGAGGTCCGGGCCGCGTTGACGACCGTCTCGATCCGAGACGCGGCGTCGGAGACGGGCTCGTGCTCCCAGACCCGCACCACGGTCCAGCCCATATCGCTCAAGGCTAGATCGGTGTCCTCGTCCCGGGCCCGGTTCGCGGCGAGCTTACCGACCCACCAGGCGGAGTTTGAGCGAGGCGTCGTGGCATGGTCAGGGCAGCCGTGCCAGAAGCAGCCGTCCACGAAGATCGCCACCTTGACGCGCGTGAACGCGACGTCGATCGTCCGGCGACGCTGCCCCGGTACTGGATACGTCACCCGGTACCGCAGGCCGCGCGCGTGAAGCTCGCGTCGCAGCGCGAGCTCCGGAGCGGTGTCCCTCCGCCGCGCGGCCGACATTCGCGCGCTGGCCTGCGTCGACGACGCTCCAGGGTGCGCTGGGACGTACTGGGGTTGCATCAGCTCACGTGCTTCAGCGGGCGGCTCTCCGGTCGAGTCGCCTTTGCTGGTGCGTTTCCGGCGGCAACCTGAAGCCAGGATTCCTTGGCGGGCTCCGCTACCTCGGATCCCTCTTCCTCCGCTACCTCCTGGACCCACTCGGAAACGTGCCTGCGACATCCACGGAGCAGGCCTGCCAGGCTGCCGAGGTTCGTCGAGTCACGCGCGTCGCCCTCGGTGCCGAAGTGGTGAAGAATGAAGTGCGAAAGCGCGAACTGGACCGTGCCGACATGCACCGCGTTGCCGAACTGCTTGTACGACTGCGTCCGCGGTTGCTTCAGGTCAAGCATCGCCTGGTAGACATCGTCCGGAAAGAGCTGGAGCCTACCGGCCTCGTACGGGGTGAGGCGACGCTTCTCGCTGCCGAGGATCGGTGCCTGGTTGATGGCGACGAGCGCTGGAGTGTAGGTAGCCTTTTTCACTCGGACTCCGGAGGGCCGGAGCTGGATCAGACACTCCGTCAACGACTCCGCGTCCGAAGCCTGCCATTCGAGCTTGCGCCACGCGTTGTTCTTCAGGTTCAGGATCTTCGAGAGCACATCGCCGCTCTCCTCGCCCTCGAGCTGGGGAGTGTAGGTCGTGATGAAGTTCTGCGACTTGCTGAGGAACTCATCCTTCCAGTCGCGAGCCTTCCGCTCGAGGCCGCGGTGAGCCTTTGCGTCAGCACGCTGGAGCGCGAGCCACTCCTTTTCCTCGACCTGGAACCAGATCGGGTGACCCGGGAACCAGGACCCGCGCTTGTTCAACTTCCCCTGGTTGACCATGTTACCGAGGAGCCGCTCGTAGACGTCGTACCATGCGTCGTCCTCACCGAGCCTGTATTCGGCGAGGTTCCCGACGTACTTCTCGGTTTGCACCGCACGGGCCGCAAGTGCATCGTCGCCGCTCGCAGCAGCGCTGCGCAACCAATCGGTCGTGATCGCTGCAGGAGCACCGTCCCGCAGCTTGGTCGCGCCGATCTCCCACCGGTCGGCCGACCAACCCATGGACGTCTTCGGTCCGTCGAACGGGGTCAGGTTTGCCGCCACATCTTCGCGGACTGCGAGGATATAGACCCGCTCACGCCCCTGGGGCCCGCCTCCCTGCCCTGGCGCGATCAGGTGCGGCGAGAAGACCGTGGGATCATCGTTCACCACGTACCTCAGCCCCTTCAGGGAGTCGACGATGGTCTTGAACGTCGTCTCGCGATGCTCGGGACCGATCAGGTTCTTCACGTTCTCCAGGAAGACGACCTTGGGTCGGCGCGCCGCAACGATCATGAGAATGTTGTAGAACAACGTGCCTCGCATCGAGTCCAGGACGCCTAGCTGGTTCCCCGACTTGCTGAAGGCTTGGCACGGGAAGCCCGCGGCCAGGACGTCGAACTCCTCCGGGATGTTCTTGAGCACGATCTCACCGGCTTCGGCTCGCCGGAGGAGCTCATCGATCGTATGCGCCACATCGACCGGGACGTCCTCGTTGATGTCATCGGTCACGTGAACGTTCTGGTGCTCACCCGCGAGCCAGGCACTTTTGTAGACATCTCGCGCGAACGAGTCTTTCTCAGCGACGTATACACATCTCCCACCCAGGCCCGCGAGCGCCGCGTGGAAGCCGCCGATACCAGCGAAGAGGTCGATGAAGGTGAACTGGTCGGACACAAGACTCCTGGGTGCGGACGAGCGAACCTGTGTTCACCGTCGTAGCTGATTCGTAGCTTAGGTGAGGCTACCAGCTAACGTCCGATTCGAACAGCCATACTAGTCCTCGCTCTGTGGCCGCGGCGCCAAACCGATGCTGGGGACCCGCACACGGCATCGGCGAGGCCAAACCTCGTCTACAGCCGATCTCCGTTCCGCCAGCCAGTCGGAGGACGTCGCAGAATGACCTCTCTGAGCATGGCCCGGACCTGCTAAGACTCGCAGGTCCGGGCCTCTGTTGTGGCACATCCGCTCTGACCGGCCACCAACCAGATCAGAAGTTGATCATGTGCCCCGCGAGCCCGTGAATAGCCTCCTGCACGGCCTCCGACAGCGTCGGGTGCGTGTGCACGTTGCGCCCCAGCTCGGACGCCGTGAGGTCCCACTTCTGCGCGAGCGTGAGCTCGGGCAGAAGCTCGGACGCGTCGGGGCCGATCAGGTGGCCGCCGAGGAGCTCGCCGTAGCGGGCGTCGGCGACGAGCTTGACGAAGCCCGTGGGCTCGCCCAGGCCGTGCGCCTTGCCGTTGGCCGTGAAGGGGAACTTGGAGACCTTGACGTCGTAGCCCTCGTCGCGGGCCTGCTGCTCGGTGAGGCCGAAGCTCGCGATCTGCGGCTGGCAGAACGTCGCGCGCGGCATCATGCGGTAGTCGCCCAGCGTCATGGTCTCGGCGCCGCCGATGGTCTCGGACGCGACGACTCCCTGCGCCTCGGCGACGTGCGCGAGCATGAGCTTCGCGGTGACGTCACCGATCGCGTAGATGTGGGGCACGTTGGTGCGCATGACGTCGTCGATCGCGATCGCGCCGCGGTCGGTCAACGCGACGCCCGTGTTCTCGAGGCCGAAGCCCTCGACGTTGGGCGCGAAGCCCACGGCCATGAGGACCTTGTCGACCTCGATCGAGCCGGGCTTGTCGTCCTTGACGCCCTTGTAGGAGACGACGACGCCACCAGCTCCCCTGTCAGTGACGGTCTGCACCGCGGTCGACGTCAGGATGTTCACGCCGAGCTTCTTGTACTGCTTGGCGATCTCCTTGGAGACCTCGATGTCCTCGTTGGGCAGCGCACGGTCGAGGAACTCGATGATCGTCACGTCGACGCCGTAGTTCTTCAGCACGTACGCGAACTCCATGCCGATCGCGCCGGCCCCGACGATCGCGATCGAGCGCGGCAGCTCGCGCGTCAGGATCTGCTTCTCGTACGTGACGACGTTCTCGCTCAGCTCGACGCCCGGCAGCAGGCGGACCTTCGAGCCCGTGGCGATGATCACGTTCGCGAACGTCACGGTCTCGGTCTGACCCGAGGACAGCGCGACGTCGATCGTGTTCGCGTCGCGGAACGTGCCGCGCCCGTCGTACTCGGTGATCTTGTTCTTCTTCATGAGGAAGTGCACGCCCTTGACGCGGCCGTCGGCGACGTCGCGGCTGCGGTCGAACGCCTTGCCGAAGTCGAACGACACGTCACCCGTCATGCCGAAGAAGTCGGCCTGGTGCGTGAACAGGTGGGCGAGCTCCGCGTTGCGCAGGAGCGCCTTGGAGGGGATGCACCCGACGTTGAGGCACACACCGCCCCAGTACTTCTCCTCGATGATCGCGACGGACTGGCCGAGCTGGGCCGCGCGGATGGCGGCGACGTAGCCGCCGGGGCCCGCGCCGAGGACGACGACGTCGTAGTGGTTAGCCATGTGGACCAGCCTAGATCGTCTGCCCGACGGCGGTGCGACCGATCGCGTCACACGTCACCAGGGCACGGGGCCGGGTCACTGTCGACGATGCCGGCGGGCTCTCGCGCGGACGCACCGCGACGGCGCACCGCCCGAGTCGTTACGATGCGCTACAGCCGCGTCGGATCCCGACCTCAAGGGCTCGTGGGCGGCGACACGGGCCTCGTGGAGACCTCATGTCCGTCGGACTCGTAGCACTGCTGGACGACATCGCAGCATTCGCCAAGCTGGCAGCAGCGTCCATCGACGACATCGGTGCCGCCGCGGGGCGCGCGAGCGTCAAGGCGACCGGCGTCGTGATCGACGACACCGCGGTCACGCCCCGCTACGTCGAGGGTCTGGCCGCGAAGCGCGAGATCCCGGTCGTCAAGCGCATCGCCCTGGGCTCGCTGCGCAACAAGCTCCTGTTCATCCTCCCGGCGGCGCTGCTGCTCAGCCAGTTCCTGCCGTGGCTCCTGACCCCGCTGCTCATGGTCGGCGGGACGTACCTCGCGTACGAGGGAGCCGAGAAGCTCTGGGAGATGATCTCGGGCAAGCACACGAAGGCGATCGACGACGCGGCCGCGAAGAAGGCCGTCGACGAGGACCGGGTCGTGTCGAGCGCGGTGCGCACCGACTTCATCCTCAGCGCGGAGATCATGGTCATCGCGCTCAACGAGGTCGCCGACGAGGCGTTCTGGTCGCGCGCGATCATCCTCGTGGTCGTCGCGCTGCTCATCACGGTCCTCGTCTACGGGATCGTCGGCCTGATCGTGAAGATGGACGACATCGGCCTGCACCTCGCCCGGCAGCGCACGGGGTGGGTCCAGTCGTTCGGCCGCGGCCTCGTGACCGCGATGCCGCGCGTCATGGCGGTCATCTCGACCGTCGGCGTGGTGGCGATGCTGTGGGTCGGTGGGCACATCCTGCTGCAGGGCACGTACGACCTCGGCTGGCACGGCCCGTACGACCTGCTGCACTTCCTCGAGTCGGGCGTACACGGTGTCCCGGTCGTCGGCGGTGTGCTGACGTGGCTCGTCGACACCCTGGGCTCGGCGATCGTCGGCACCATCGTGGGTGCGGTCGTCGTCACGGTCGTGCACTTCATCCCCCGCAAGAAGGCGCACCACTGATCCTCTGACGACGTCCGAAGGCCTGCTCGCCCGCGACGTCGCGGACGAGCAGGCCTTCGTCGTCTCGCCCGCGACGCGTGTGGGTGGCCGGTCCTACCGTGGGAGGACCGCCAACGAGTCGCAGGAGGACGTCATGGGCTTGAAGTTCGGGTTCGTCGGGAGCTTCGGTTCCGCAGCAGAGCTGGTCTCCATGGCCCGCGAGGCCGAGGAGCACGGCTGGGACGGCTACTTCACGTGGGACGGCATCAGCCTGCCCGGCATGGAGGGCTACGACCCGTGGGGCATCCTCGCCGCGGCAGCCGTCCAGACCGAGCGCGTGACGCTGGGAGCGCTCGTGTTCGCGCTGCCTCGTCGGCGCCCGTGGGAGCTCGCGCGCCAGGCATTGACGGTCGACCACCTCTCGGGCGGGCGGCTCGTGCTGCCCGCCGGGGTCGGGGTGCTCGACGACGCGGGCTTCAGCGCCGTCCCCGGCCAGCTCACGTCGCTGCGCGAGCGCGCCGAGCTGCTCGACGACGTCCTGGCCTTCCTCGAGCGTTCCTGGTCGGGCGAGGCGTTCTCGTTCGACGGGAAGCACATCTCGACGGGCGAGATGACGATCTCACCGCAGCCCGTCAACGGGCGCATCCCCGTGTGGCCCGTGGGGGTGTTCCCGAGCGAGAAGTCGATGAGCCGCGCAGTCCGTTGGGACGGCGTGACGGTCCAGCTCCGGGGCGACCGCGGCATGGACTCCCTCACACCCGACGAGACGCGCGAGGTCGCGACCTGGGTCGCCGAGCACCGCGACCCGTCGGCCGGTCCGTTCGAGCTCGTGGTCCAGCGGGACTTCGCGACCGATCTCGGCGCCGCGGCCCAGGACGCGCGGGCGCTCGAGGCCGCGGGCGCGACCTGGTGGATCGAGGCCGGCTGGGACCCGTCCAAGGTCACCGCCGAGTCGCAGCTCGCGAGGATCCGCCAGGGACCGCCGCGCCCGTAGGTGTCACCCTCGGCGGGCGTGTCCGTCACCTTCGGCGACGGCCCCGGTCACCTTCGCGGTGCGGCCCGTCGCCCTCGCCCCGCACACGCCGACGGCGCCGCTCCCCACCCAGGGGAGCGGCGCCGTCGGGCCGTGCGAACCGTTCGCGACCGTCAGGTCACGCGGACGGACGAGCCGCCTCGATGTCGACCGTCGGCAGGTGCTTCGCCGGCAGCGTCTTGGGGCGCCACGACGCACGCGTCTGCTCGAACGCCGTGATGTCGGCCTCGTGCTGGAGCGTCAGACCGATGTCGTCGAGCCCCTCCATGAGGCGCCAGCGCGTGTAGTCGTCGATCTGGAAACGGACCACGACGTCGTCTGCCGTCGCGGTGCGCTCGACCAGGTCGACCGTGACCTCGGTGCCGGGCTTGGTCTCGAGGACCTTCCACAGCAGCTCGATGTCCTCCTGCGCGACGATGCCCGCGACGAGGCCCTGCTTGCCCGAGTTGCCGCGGAAGATGTCCGCGAAGCGCGAGGCCAGGACGACCTTGAAGCCGTAGTCCTTGAGGGCCCACACGGCGTGCTCGCGGGACGAGCCGGTGCCGAAGTCCGGGCCCGCGACCAGCACGGAGCCGGACGTGTACGCGGGCTGGTTCAGGATGAATGCGGGGTCCCCGCGCCATGCCGCGAACAGCGCGTCCTCGAAGCCCGTGCGCGTCACGCGCTTGAGGTAGACGGCGGGGATGATCTGGTCCGTGTCGACGTTGCTGCGGCGCAGCGGGACACCGACACCGGTGTGGGTGGTGAACTTCTCCATGATGCTTCTGCTTCCTCGATGAGTCGGTCGTCAGGGGGCCTGCCGGTGCGGCGCCACCGGTTGGGCGGCGCCGCGTCCGGTGTCAGACCTGCAGCGGGACGCGCGGGTCGAGCGGCGCGAGCGGCGTGCCGTCGAACGACGTGATGTCGACGTCGGCCGGCAGGTCCAGGTCAGCCAGCGAGGACAACGTCCCGCGGATGGCCGTCGCGGCCGCGACGAGCGGCGAGACCAGGTGGGTGCGTCCGCCCTTGCCCTGGCGACCCTCGAAGTTGCGGTTGGACGTGGAGGCCGAGCGCTCGCCGGGGGCGAGCTGGTCGGGGTTCATGCCCAGGCACATGGAACAGCCGGCGTTGCGCCACTCGGCACCGAAGTCGAGGAAGATCTGGTCGAGCCCCTCGGCCTCCGCCTGGAGGCGGACACGGGCCGACGCGGGCACGACGAGCACGCGCAGCGAGTCGGCCTTCTTCTTGCCCTGGACGACCTTGGCGACCGAGCGCAGGTCCTCGATGCGGCCGTTGGTGCACGAGCCGATGAAGACCGTGTCGATCGCGATGTCGCGCAGCGGAGCACCCGGGGTCAGGCCCATGTACTCGATCGCACGCTCGGCGGCGACGCGCTCGTTCTCGTCGGCGATCTCCGCCGGGACGGGGACGTTCGCGGACAGGGGCAGGCCCTGGCCGGGGTTGGTGCCCCAGGTGATGAACGGCTCGAGGTCGGCCGCCTCGAGCACGACCTCCTCGTCGAACGTGGCGTCGTCGTCGGTCTTGAGCGTCTTCCAGTACTCGACCGCGGCGTCCCAGTCGGCGCCCTCGGGCGCGTGCGGACGGCCCTTGAGGTACTCGAACGTGGTCTCGTCGGGAGCGATCATGCCGGCGCGCGCGCCTGCCTCGATCGACATGTTGCAGACCGTCATGCGGGCTTCCATGGTCAGCTTGCGGATGGCCTCGCCGCGGTACTCCAGGACGTAGCCCTGGCCGCCACCCGTGCCGATCTTCGCGATGATCGCGAGGATGATGTCCTTGCTCGTCGCGCCCGGGGGCAGCTCGCCGTTGACCGTGATCGCCATGGTCTTGAAGGGCGCGAGCGGCAGGGTCTGGGTCGCGAGCACGTGCTCGACCTCCGAGGTCCCGATGCCGAACGCGAGGGCCCCGAACGCACCGTGGGTCGAGGTGTGCGAGTCGCCGCACACGACCGTCAGGCCGGGCATGGTGAGCCCGAGCTGAGGACCGACCTGGTGCACGATGCCCTGGTCCGCGTCACCGAGCGAGTGGATGCGCACGCCGAACTCCTTGGCGTTGTTGCGCAGCGTGTCGATCTGGGTGCGGCTCGTGAGGTCCGCGATCGGCAGGTCGATGTCGAGCGTGGGGGTGTTGTGGTCCTCGGTCGCGATCGTCAGGTCGGTGCGGCGCACCTGCCGGCCGGCGAGACGCAGGCCCTCGAAGGCCTGCGGACTGGTGACCTCGTGGATGAGGTGCAGATCGATGTAGAGGAGGTCGGGCGACCCGTCGGTGCCACGTCGCACCAGGTGCGCGTCCCAGACCTTCTCCGCCAGCGTGCCGGCCATGTTGGTTTCTCCTACCTGTGTCCTGCGGTGGTCGCTCACGCGGGGGCCGTGGGCGACGATCGGGGGGTACAACTCGGTCGTGGTCCGGGTGATCTTCCCGGTCCTTCGGCGACACCGACACCCGCTAACTTGCATCTCACTGTGCGAGACGTCAATATCGACCTATGGACAATTCTAGCGGAGTCGGCGTGCTGGACAAGGCGGCGTCCGTTCTGGGCGCTCTGGAGTCCGGACCAGCCACTTTGGCCCAGCTCGTCACCGCCACCGGACTCGCCCGTCCGACGGCTCATCGCCTCGCTGTCGCGCTCGAGCATCACCGCATGGTGGCTCGCGACATGCAGGGCCGTTTCGTCCTCGGACCGCGCCTGAACGAGCTCGCGACCGCAGCAGGCGAGGACCGCCTGCTCGCCGCCGCCAACCCGGTACTCACGGCGCTGCGCGACCACACGGGCGAGAGCGCCCAGCTCTACCGCCGCCAGGGCGACCATCGCATCTGCGTCGCCGCGGCAGAACGCCCGGTCGGACTCCGTGACTCTATCCCCGTGGGGGCGACCCTCACGATGGGCGCGGGCTCGGCCGCCCAGGTGCTGCTCGCCTGGGAGGAGCCGGACCGCCTGCACCGCGGCCTGCGCGAGGCCGTCTTCACGGCCACGATCCTCTCGGGGGTCCGACGGCGCGGCTGGGCACAGTCCGTCTCGGAGCGCGAGCTCGGGGTCGCCTCGGTGTCGGCGCCCGTGCGCGGACCGTCGGGGCGGATCGTCGCCGCGGTCTCGATCTCGGGACCGGTCGAGCGCCTGACGCGCCAGCCGGGCCGTCTGCACTCGGGCTCCGTCGTCGCCGCGGCCAACCGCCTGACCGAGGTCCTCCGCCGCGCCGGCGAGTGACCGTCCACCGACCCTGACCGAGGGGCGGGCGCCGCGAGGCGCCCGCCCCTCGGCGTTCCTGACTGGCGTTCCTGCCGGTCCTCGCCGCACCCATCAGCGCCCGCCCCCGAGGCAGGTCCCGGTGCGTAGACTCGGGTGATGAGTCTTCTCGCTGCCGAGCACGCGCTCCAAGCCGCCCAGCGCGCCGGCGACGTCGACGCGCTGGAGGCGCTGCTGCACCCTCGGTGCGTCGGCGCCGGCCCGGACGGGTCCGTCTTCTCCAAGGAGGACGACCTGGAGAACTACCGCTCGGGGTCGCTGCAGATCACTCGCCTGGAGGAAGAGTCGCTGGACGTCCAGGAGGACGTCGCGAGCGGAGTGACCAGGCTGGTCGCCGCCGTGGAGGCGGTCCAGGGCGGCACCGCGGTCTCCGCGCGGTTGGTCTACACGCGGCTCTGGGTGCGCACAGACGAGGGATGGCTGGTTCTGGCCGCCACGCTCGCACCGGCCGCTGAGCCTGGCTGACCGCGCCCGTCCGGCGCTCCGCGCCCTCTGTGCGACCTTGTCCGGACACGGGACCCACGACCGATTCGGGCGAAACGCTAGACTCGTCGTCGGCGCGCCTCCGACGGCGCCCGGTCTGCTCTGGTCACCATGTCGAGCAGAGCACCACCGCCCCGATCGACGACCACGTGAGGACCACACGATGCCCGGCAAGGCCAAGACCATCCTGATGTGGGTCGTCATCGTCTTCCTGCTCTACGCGGTCATCAAGAGCCCCGACCGCGCCGCCGACATCGTCCAGGCGATCTGGGACGTCATCATGGGCGCGTTCGCGAGCTTCGGACAGTTCGTCCAGTCCCTCATCGAGTAGTCGACGCCATGTCGCGCGAGCAGCTGGAGGTGGAGGCGCCCGGGCGACCTCCTCGTCTGAGCGCGCGTCACCTGCGCCGCTACATCCTTCCCGGCGAACGCGTCGTGCTCGCCACACGAGCCCACTGGGGCAAGCTCGCCGAGCCGGTCGCCACGACCTTCGCCGCGTTCCTCGTCGTCGCGTGGCTCGTGAGCGCCTCCGGGCCGACCGTGGGCGACGGGGCCCTCATGCTCTGGTGGGTGTGGCTCGCGGTCGCGGTGCGGCTGCTGTGGAAGGTCCTGGACTGGCGCAACGAGTGGTTCGTCGCGACCGACAAGCGCATGCTGCTGATGTTCGGGCTCGTGACGCACAAGGTCGCGATGATGCCGCTCGGCAAGGTCACCGACATGAGCTACAGCCGCTCGATCGTGGGTCGCGTGCTCGGGTACGGGCAGTTCATCCTCGAGTCCGCGGGGCAGGACCAGGCGATGAGCCGCATCAACTGGGTCGCCAAGCCCGACGCGACGTACCGCAAGCTGTGCGACACGATCTTCATCCCGGGCGGTCGAGGCGGACCGGGCGCCGCGAACGGTCAGAACGGCTCGGGCAGCGCCGGCGGACCTGTCGGCCAGCAGCAGCCCGGTCCCCCGACGTCGGGACCCGCGACCCCGGCTCCCCCACCACCGCCACCTCCTCCGCCGGCCTCGGCGCACCTCGCGTGGGCGCCGACGAGCGTCGGGCCGGAACGGGACCCGGCGGCGGCCGCGACGCAGCCCGTCGCCGTGCGGTCGATGCAGAAGGACGGCCAGGGGCACCTCTTCGTGGCGCCCCGCGGGAGCGCGCCACGCCTCGCCGGGACCGACCGGCCGGTCATGGCACCACCCGTCCCCCCGCCCCCTCCAGCGGACTTCCCAGACGGCACCGACGGCGAGGCGGACGGTCCGGCCTGGGAGGTCTCGGACGAGGACCGTGCGGCGTTCGTGCGGATCGACCACCGCACCGATTCGCCCGTGCGGCGCACCGAGCCCCCGGTCCCCCCGCCGCCGGTCTGACCTCGGGAGACGCCGCACCGTCGCCACTGCGGCGGTGCGTCTCGTCGATGTCCCCGAACCTTCGGGTCCTTGGACCCTGGCTGCGCGCCGCCCCACAACCTACGGTGCAGTAACCACCCGCTCGGCGGTGGCAGCAGCGCTCGCACCAGGCATGAGAAGGGTCCACCTGTGACCACGCTTTCCTTGACCGTCCCGTCGTCGTGCCCGCCGCTCCCGCGGGTCATCCAGGGCGGGATGGGCATGGCGGTCTCGTCCTGGCGACTCGCGTCCGCGGTCGCCCACGCGGGGCAGCTCGGCCTCGTGTCCGGCACGGCCCTCGACCTGGTGCTGGCGCGCAGGCTGCAGAACGGGGACCGCGACGGCGCGGTGCGCCGAGCCCTCGCTGCCTTCCCGGTCCCCCGGTTCGCGCAGCGGGTCCTCTCACGCTACTTCCGCCCCGAGGGGCGCAGCGCGGGCCAGCCCTATGCCCCGGTGCCACGCCTCGCGCTCCGTCAGACCCGGCTCGCGCAGGAGCTCATGGTCCTGGGCAGCTTCGTCGAGGTGTGGCTCGCCAAGGAGGGGCACGACGGGCGCGTGGGGATCAACTTTCTCGAGAAGATCCAGATGGCGGCCCCCGCCGCGGCCTACGGGTCGATGCTCGCGGGCGCCGACTACGTCGTCACGGGGGCCGGGATCCCCCGGGACGTCCCGCACCTGCTCGACCAGCTCGCCGAGCACGAGCACGTCGAGTTCCCGGTGACGGTCGTCGGAGGGAGCAACCACACGGTCGACTTCGATCCCGAGGCGCTCCTCGGAGAGTCGCTGCCGGCCGTGTCCCGGCCGACGTTCCTCGCGATCGTCTCGGCTCATGCCCTGGCCGAGCACCTGGTGCGCGAGGACCGCACCCGCCCGGACGGGTTCGTCGTCGAGGGGCCTCCAGCAGGCGGTCACAACGCGCCTCCCCGCGGACGCCTGACCCTCGACGAGGTCGGCCAGCCCGTGTTCGGTCCCCGCGACCAGGCCGATCTCTCGAAGGTCGCGGCCCTGGGGCTTCCCTTCTGGATCGCGGGCGCGCAGGGGTCGCCCGAGGCGCTCGTCGCCGCCCGTGAGGCGGGAGCGGCCGGCGTCCAGGTCGGGAGCCTTTTCGCGCTCGCGGCCGAGTCGGGACTCGACCCCGTGCTGCGCGACGACGTCCTGGCCCGGTTGCGCGACGGGACGCTCGACGTCCGGACCGAGGCCCTCACGTCACCCACGGGGTTCCCGTTCAAGGTCGCGCAGCTCCCCGGCACGCTCGCCGACGCCGGCCTCACGGCCGCCCGTCCCCGGCTGTGCGACCTGGGCTACCTCCGCACGCCCGTGCAGAAGGACGACGGCAAGGTCGCGTACCGGTGCCCCGCCGAGCCGGTCCACATGTACGAGCGCAAGGGCGGCGATGCAGCGGACACCGTCGGCCGGTCCTGCCTGTGCAACTCGCTGGCAGCGAACGTCGGGCTGGGGCAGACCCGCGCCGACGGGTACGTCGAGCCACCGCTCGTCACGCTCGGGGTCGACGTCGCCGGTGCCTCCCGGCTCGCCGAGCGGCACGCGGGCGCATGGACGGCCCGTGACGCCCTGGACTGGCTGCTCGGCGACGAGCCCGCGGAGGGCGTGACAGACCTCACCGCAGGACGGGCGGTCATCGGCTCCTGAGAAGCACGAGCTGAGCCACCGGCCCCTGCCAAGGAGCGGCCCCGAGAGGTCGCTCCTCGGCAGGCCGCCCTGGCCCACGAACGACGAAAGCCCGACCATCTTCTCGATGATCGGGCTTTGCGCTGGTACCCCCAACGGGATTTGAACCCGTGTTACCGCCGTGAGAGGGCGGCGTCCTAGGCCGCTAGACGATGGGGGCCTGGACCGCTCTCACACTCCGAAGAGTGATCGAGCGTCATCGAGGCCCGGTCATCTGACGATGGCCAGGCCTCGTACTACGTACCCCCAACGGGATTTGAACCCGTGTTACCGCCGTGAGAGGGCGGCGTCCTAGGCCGCTAGACGATGGGGGCCTAAGCTCGTCACCCCGAGGGGCGCCGTGCCGTTGAGAACTGTACTGCACGATTCGTGCCGGTTTGACCGACGCGATGCGCTACTTGCTCTGCGCTGGGGTACCAGGACTCGAACCTAGAATGACGGTACCAGAAACCGTTGTGTTGCCAATTACACCATACCCCAAGGAGGTATCAGCGCCGCGCCCTCTTCCCGTTCCCGGGCTTCGGGTGAGCGCCTCACCGAGAGAAAACATTACCGGAGAGTCCCGGTCCGGCCAAATCGCCCTCGGCTGCCCTGTCAGCCCCTGCCCGATCCCTCCCGCGCCCCGCGGTGAGCCGCCGTCCGGAACGGACGTGCCGCCGTCGGGCGCCGCCGCGTCCGACACGTCGCATCCAACCGCTCGGAAACGGTGGACCACGCCCTCCCGACGTGGCACCGTCGAAGACATGAGCACCGCAGCGCCTCCCGAGCCGTCGTCCGCCAGCATCCCGCGCGCGTCCCACGCGGAACGCGCATCCTCGTTCGGCGCGGGCGCCGGCGACTACCGGGCCGTCCGTCCCTCCTACCCCGACGCCGCGATCGACTGGATGCTGCCCACCGGGGCCCGCCACGTGCTCGACCTCGCGGCCGGGACCGGCAAGCTCACCGAGAAGCTGGTCGCCCGCGGCCTCCACGTGACCGCGGTCGAGCCCTCCGACGGCATGCGCGCCCAGCTCCAGGACGCCGTGCCCGGTGCCCACGTCCTGCCCGGCACGGCCGAGCGCATCCCGCTCGAGGACGGGAGCGTCGACGCGGTTCTCGTGGCCCAGGCCTGGCACTGGTTCGACGTCGCGACCGCCGTCCCGGAGATCGCACGCGTGCTGCGCCCCGGTGGGCGGCTCGGCGTCGTCTGGAACGTCCGCGACCACACGGTCGACTGGGTCGAGCAGTTCACCGAGATCATCCACCGCGGCGACTCGCTCGAGCCCGTCCACCGCACGCCGTCGCTCGACGGGGTCGACCAGGCCTTCACGCCGCTCGTGCACGCGACCTTCCCCTGGGCGGACCGCCTCCCCGCCGCGGGCCTGCGCACGCTCGCCGCGACCCGGAGCCACCTGCTCACGCTGCCGCCTGCCGAGCGCGACGAGCTGCTCGACGCCGTCGACCACCTCGCGACGACGCACCCCGCGCTCGCGGGGCTCACCGAGATCGACCTCCCCTACCGGGCCGAGTGCTGGCGCGCGGACCGTGTCCTCGGTGCCGACGCGGGCATGGTCGACGAGTGAGCGCGCAGCCCGAGGACGCAGACCTCTCGCCGGTCCGTCTCGTACCGGCTCCCGTCACGCCCGACGACGTCCGTGCCGCGGCGCGCTGGCTCGCCGACGGCGTGGCACACCATCCGGACGCCGCGTTCGACGCGCAGGCGGGGCCCGTGCGGTGGTCGTGCTGGGCGACGGCCGAGCACGTCGTCGACGACCTCCTGGCCTACGCGCTCCAGGTCGCGGGACTCCCCCTGCTCGACTACCTGCCGCTCGCCGGCCCCAAGGGTGAGGACGAGATCGCGCACGTCAAGCGCGAGGCCGGCCCGGCCGGGATGGCCGAGGTGCTCCGCGCGGGCGGCGAGCTGCTCGCGGCCCAGGTGGGCGCCCGCCCGGACTCGGCCCGCGCGTACCATCCGTACGGGCTCTCGGACCCGCAGGGGTTCGCGGCCATGGGGATCGTCGAGATCCTCGTGCACGGGCGCGACATCCTCGAAGGGCTCACGGGCGTCGCCCCCTCCCTGCCCGAGGGGCTCAGCGCACGGGTGCTGACGCGGCTCTTCCCCGACCTGCCGGACGCGACGCGCGGCCTCCCCGCGGCCGAGGTCCTCGTGTGGGCGACGGGCCGCCGCGAGCTGCCCGGCCTCGCGCGCCGCACCCGCTGGCGCTGGGACGCGACGGTCCGGTAGGGCGAGCGCCGAGGCGGCGCCCGGGACGTCCGGGCGCCGCCTCGCCGATGCGCGGGCCTCTGCTCCGGGCCCAGCCTCGGCGTCGACAGAGCTTCCTCCACCGTGCGCGAGGAGGCTCAGGTCAGCGCCAGCACCGCAACGAGCGAGGTTCCGGTCACGACCGCGGCCGAGGCCGTCCCGAGCACGAGCGCGCGCCGGCCCGTGCGGACCAGGTGCGCGACGTCGACCCCGAGGCCCATCGCGAACATCGCCGCGGTGAAGAGCAACGTCGTGACCACGGTCGTCACCTCCACGACGGACGCGGGCAGCAGGCCCGTGCTGCGCACCAGCACGGCCGCGAGGAAGCCCACGACAAACAGGGGCACCGGGGGCGTCCTACGGGCCGCACGGGCCCCCGTGGCGGCCTCGACGTCCGCAGGGCGCGCCACGCGCTCCCGACGCGCCCGCAGCACCCCAGCGCCCGCGACGAGCGGCGCGAGCAGCACGACCCGGGCCAGCTTGCTCACGGTCGCGGTCGCGAGCGCCGCGGCGGAGATCGCACCTCCTGCGGTCACGACCTGGGCGACCTCCTGGACGCTCGCCCCGATCCAGAGCCCGGCGCGGTCGTCGGCGAGCCCGAGCAGCCCGGCGAGCCACGGCAGGACGAAGATCGCGAGCGACCCGAAGATCGTCACGAGGGCGAGGGCCGTCGCCACGGCGTCGTCGGCCTCGCGGCGCGACTCGTCGTCGTCGCCTCCCCCGACCACGCCCTGCATGGCCGAGATCGCGGCCGCGCCGCAGATCGAGAACCCTGTCGCGACGAGCAGCGACGTCACGCGCGGGACGCGCAGCACGCGCCCCAGGGCGAGCGTCGCGCTGAAGGTCACGGCGACCGTGAGCGCCACGACCGCGAGGCCGCGCCAGCCGAGCGCGAGCACCTCGGGCAGCGAGAGCTGGAGCCCCAGGAGGACCACGCCTGCGCGCAGGACGCGCATCGCGGTCCACCGGGTCCCTTCCTGGGTCCGGGTGGTGAGGGCGTCCGCCCACCGCGCGGCACGCGTCGTCTGCCCGATGGCGCCGCTCGCCCCCTGCGCGCGGCGCAGGCTCCCGAGCACCGAGCCGACGACGGCACCGACGAGCAGGGACAGCACGAGGGGCGAGAGCGGGACCACCTGCGCGAGGAGGTAGGCGACGACGGTCGCGAGCGCGCAGAAGGCGAGCCCGGGGGCTGCGCGGCGGATCCAGGGAGCCGAGGAGGTGGCCTCGGTCGAGGGGGCGGGCGTGGTGGGCCGGTGGGCGGCGTGGTCGACGCCCGGGGTGGGGGTGTCGAGGTCGGTCGTGGGGGTCATGTTCTCAATGTGCCGCACCGGCCTTCTCGTCAGAAGGTCCAGCTGACGACCGAGCCATAGGATGAACCTATGGCCGCGAGCACCCCGCAGACACCTGCGAGCCCCCCTCCCCCACGTCGGGACCGGACCTCGCTCGGGCTCCTGGAGCTGCTCGTCGCGACCGACAGCCATGGCTCGATCAGCGCCGCGGCGCGAGCGCTGGGCATCTCCCAGCCGAGCGCCTCGGCAGGTATGCGGCGCCTCGAGAGGCACCTGGGGCTCGAGCTCGTCGCCCGCTCGACGCGCGGCGCTCGCCTCACCGAGACCGGGCGCGCGACCGCGACCTGGGCCCGCGAGGTCGTCGACGCCTCGGACCGGTTCGAGACCGCGGCCGCGGCCCTGCGCGAGGCCCCCTCGGCCCGGATACGGCTCGCGGCCAGCCTGACGATCGCCGAGTACCTCGCCCCTCGCTGGCTCGCGACGCTCGCGCTCGACGGCCTCACCCCGGTGCCCGGGGCCGGTGCGGGTCTGCCGGCGGGGCAGGGCAGCGCGTCGGGGACAGCCCGCGGGCCGTCGTCTCCCGACGTCGAGCTGCTCGTGCGCAACTCCCGGACAGTCATGGAGCTCGTCCTGTCGGACGACGCCGAGCTCGGCTTCATCGAGAGCTCGACCATGCGTCGCGGGCTGCGCAGCCGGACCCTGGCCCACGACGAGCTGGTCGTGGTCGTCGCGGCGCCGCACCCGTGGGCCGTGCGCCGGCGTCGCACCGCGACGGTCGAGGAGCTGTTGAGCGGTGGGCTCGTCGTCCGTGAGCGCGGCTCAGGAACGCGCGAGACGCTCGAGAAGTCGCTCGTGGCGGCCGGCGCCCGCCTCCCGGACCACCTGCCCTACCTGGGCTCGACCGCGTCGCTCAAGACCGCGGTGCAGTACGGCGGCGCGGTCGCGGTGCTGTCCCGGCTGACGGTCGCGGACGACCTGGCTCGCGGCACGCTCGTCGAGATCCGGGTGCCCGGCCTCGACCTCTCGCGGCGGCTGCGCATGGTCTGGAAGGACGGCACCGAGCTCTCGGCGGCGGCCAGGCGGATCGCGGCGGTAGCGGCTGGCAGCGCCGGGGCGTCGCACCCGAGGGCCGGGCGGTAGGTCACCTGCCACAAGCCACGGCGAGGTAGAACGTGCTGCGCGAGGTAGAACTCACCGCGCACTACCTCGCGCAGGACGTTCTACCTCGCGCCCGGCAAGACGTCGCACCTCGCACCGCAGGACGGGCGGCACAGGCAGAAGTCCGACGGTCAGCGCCCCGCGAGCACCAGGTCGCCGACCTCGTCGAGCGTCGCCACGACGTGCACCCCCGCCGCGCGCGCGGCCTCGGGGTCCTCCTCGTGCGGGCCACCACGCCGGGTGCCGGGACGGTCGATCCACACGCCCGTCAGACCTGCGGTGGCCGCGGCCCGCGCGTCGACGTCGAGCTCGTCGCCCACGTAGAGCGTGCGCGCCGGGTCCGTGCCCAGGCGCGCGCACGCCTCGAGGAAGACCCGCGGGTCCGGCTTGCCGAAGCCCAGGGTGTCGACACCCACGAGCATGGGCACGTCCGAGAGCCCCGACCGGGCCAGCTTGTCCGTCTGGAGCGCGACCGACGCGTTGGAGAGCGCGCCGACCTTGACCCCTGCGGCGGCGAGCCGCCCGAGGACCGGTGCGGCGTCGTCGTGCGCGCGCCAGCTCTCCTCGAACATGCCCCAGAAGACCGTCTTCCACGCCGCGTACCCGTCCTCGTCGAGGACCGCACCGCCGAACGTCTCCTGCAGCTCGTTCGCACGCAGCATGCGCTGCCCGTCGAACGTCAGCTCGCCGCGCGTGTACGCGCGGTACCAGCCGTGCGGGTCGCTCCGCCAGAGCGCGAGGACCTCGCCGTACCGCTCGACCGGCAGGTGGGGCAGGTGCACCGCACACACTGCGTCGATCGCGAGCGCGAACGCGCCGCGGGTGTCGACGAGCGTGTCGTCGACGTCGAACAGGACACCGTCCACACCGTCGACAGCACCGCCGGGCGCCACGTCCCCCGCGAGGGGAGCGACACCGTCGGGGAGCGAGGGCAGCACTGCGCCGGGCGACGGCTCGGACGCGGTCACAGCGACGCGCGCAGCGCCCGCAGACGCGCCAGGGTGGACTCCTTGCCGAGGATCTCCATCGACTCGAACAGCGGCGGCGACACGCGGCGACCCGTCACGGCCACGCGCAGCGGCGTGAACGCGAAGCGGGGCTTGATGCCCATCTCCTCGACCAGGACGGCCTTGAGCGCCTCCTGGATCGGGTCCGTCGAGAAGTCGTCCAGGGCGTCGAGCACGCGGATCGCGGCGTCGAGCACGGCCGGCGCCTCCTCGCGCAGCGCGGCGCGCGCCTCGTCCTCGACGGGCACCGCGTCGTCGGCCACGAACAGGAAGCCGAGCATGCCCTTGGCCTCGCCGAGCAGGACCATGCGCTCCTGCACGAGCGGTGCGCCCGCCGTGACGAGCGCCTGGTGCTCGGCCGAGAGGTCCGCGAACGAGTCGGCCGGGACGAACCCGCCCTGGTGCAGGTACGGGACCAGGCGGTCGCGGAAGTCCTCGGGGGCCAGCATGCGCAGGTGCGTCGCGTTGATGGCCTCGGCCTTCTTCAGGTCGAAGCGGGCCGGGTTCGGGTTGACGTCGGCGACGTCGAACGCCGCGACCATCTCCTCGACCGTGAAGATGTCGTTGTCCGCGGAGATGCTCCAGCCCAGCAGCGCGAGGTAGTTGAGCAGCCCCTCGGGCGTGAAGCCGCGCTCCTTGTGCAGGAACAGGTTCGACTCGGGGTCGCGCTTGGAGAGCTTCTTGTTGCCCTCGCCCATGACGTACGGCAGGTGGCCGAACTGGGGCATGACGTGCGCGACGCCCAGCTCGAGCAGCGCGCGGTACAGCACGACCTGGCGCGGCGTCGAGGACAGCAGGTCCTCGCCACGCAGCACGTGCGTGATGCCCATCAGAGCGTCGTCGACCGGGTTGACCAGCGTGTACAGGGGCTGGCCGTTGCCGCGCACGATCACGTAGTCCGGGACCGAGCCCGCACCGAACGAGATCTCGCCGCGCACCAGGTCCGTGAACGCCACGTCCGTGTCCGGCATGCGCATGCGCAGCACGGGCTCGCGGCCCTCGGCGCGGAACGCCGCCTTCTGCTCGTCGGTCAGCGTGCGGTCGAACCCGTCGTAGCCCATGGCCTTGGGGCGACCAGCCGCGGCGTTGCGGGCCTCGATCTCCTCGGGCGTCGAGAAGGACTCGTACGCGTAGCCGCCCTCGACGAGTCGGCGGATGACGTCCTGGTAGATGTCACCGCGCTGCGACTGGCGGTAGGGCTCGTGCGGGCCGCCGACCTCGACGCCCTCGTCCCAGTCCATGCCGAGCCAGCGCAGCGCCTCGAGGAGCTGCTGGTAGCTCTCCTCGGAGTCGCGCGCGGCGTCGGTGTCCTCGATGCGGAAGACGAACGTCCCGCCCACGTGCCGGGCGTACGCCCAGTTGAACAGCGCCGTGCGGATGAGGCCGACGTGCGGCGTACCGGTGGGCGACGGGCAGAAGCGGACGCGGACGGGCGAGGAACCAGGTGCAGGGATCACGTCCCACAGCCTATCGCCGCCAGGTGGCCGCGAGGGCGTGCACGGCCCGTCACGGGCCGCCGAGCGCCCGGACGAGCAGGTCGAGCGCCCGTGGGACCTCAGGCTCGGTGGGCGTTCCGTACCCGACGACGAGCCCTGGCACGCCCTGGCCCGGCACGTGCCGGTGCTCGGCGAGGCCCGTGACCTCCAGGCCGAGGTCGGCCGCACGCTGGACCACCGCGGCCTCGTCCACCGCGCCCGGGAGCCCGATGAGCGCGTGCAGCCCCGCAGAGATCCCGGAGACCTCGACGGCGCCTCTCCCGACCAGTCCCGCCAGTCGACCGACCAGCAGGTCCCTGCGTCGGCGGTACCGCCCCCGGACCGCCCGGACGTGGCGGTCGTAGCCGTGGGACTCGATCAGGTGGGCCAGGGCGAGCTGGTCGGCGCTCCCCGTCCGGTAGTCGGCGTGGGTCTTCGCGTCCACGACGGCGTCGAGCCACCGCTCGGGAACGACCATCCACCCGAGGCGGACAGCCGGTCCGATCGTCTTGGAGACGCTCCCCGCGTACACGACCTCGTCCGGGCCGATCCCCTGGACCGCCCCGACCGGCTGCCGGTCGTAGCGGAACTCGCCGTCGTAGTCGTCCTCGATCACGAGGCCTCCGGTCAAGCGCGCCCAGTCGAGGAGAGCGCGCCGCCGGGCGGGCGCCAGCGTCGACCCCGTCGGGTACTGGTGGGCGGGGGTCACGACGACGGCGCCCACCTCGTCGAACCCCGCACCTGCGAGCAGATCGGCTCGCGCCCCGTCCCCGTCGACCGGGAGCGCCCGGACCTCCAGGCTGGCCCGGCGGACGATCTCACGGTGGAACCCGAGGCCCGGGTCCTCCATCGCGACGTGGCGGACGTCGGCATCGTGGAGCACCTGGGCGACCAGCGCGAGCGACTGGGCGTACCCGGTGGTGACCACGATGCGTCGGGGGTCCGCCACGACACCGCGGGTGCGTGCGAGGTACTCGGCGAGTGCCGTCCGCAGCTCGGGCCGACCCCGTGGGTCCCCGACCCCGAACGCCTCGGTCGATGCCGTGGCGAGCGCGGCCCGGGTGGACCTGGACCACGCGGCGCCGGGGAACGTCGTGGCATCGGGGCTGCCCGGTACGAGGCGGAGCATGCGCACCGGACGCAGGTCCGGCACCCGTCGCTCGGGAGGCCCCTGGGGGGCACCGCTTGCCGACGAGACCCGCGTGGCATCGAGTGCGGCGACGCGGGTCCCCGACCCTGCCCTGGCCTCGAGGTACCCCTCGGCGACGAGCTGGTCGTACGCCGCAGTGACGGTCCCGCGAGCACAGCCCAGGTCGTGCGCCAGAGCCCGGGTCGAGGGCAGTCGGGAGCCGGGGGCGAGCCGTCCTGCACGGATCGCGTCACGCAGCGCGCCCTCGAGACCGGACCTCTTCCCGGTGCCGCCGCCCATCTCGAGGTGCAGGTCCGCTCCGGAAGTGGACCACTGATCATTCATGCAAACGGACCTTACCGCTGGTCCGTGTGCTCCGTACCGTCGGACGCATGACCACTGAGACCACGCTCCAGACCGTTCCTGTCCCCTCCCGCCTCGCCGTCGACGAGCTCGCTCCGCTCATGAGCCGCGCGATGGCGTCGTTCGCCGCCGCGACCCGGAAGTCCTCGATCGAGCCCGCGCTGCTCGACCTGGTCTCGGCACGCGCTTCGCAGATCAACGGCTGCGCCTACTGCGTCGACACGCACAGCGCCGACGCGATCGCCGCGGGCGAGGACCTCCGCAGGGTCCTGAGCCTGTCCGTCTGGCGGGAGACACCTTTCTTCACGGCTCGCGAGCGCGCGGCGCTCGCGCTGACCGAGGCGGCCACCCGGTGCGCCGAGGGTCCGGTGCCCGCCGAGGTCGTCGAGGAGGCTGCCGAGCACTTCGGCCCGGCCGAGCTCGCCGAGCTCGTCTGGGCCGTCGCCGCGATCAATGCGTGGAACGTGGTCGGGGCGACGCTCCACCCCTGGCCGCTCGACTGACACGACCGTCCCGGTGCCCGGTGCGGCCGTCGCCCCACCGGGCACCGAGCACGCCCCGCGGGCACAATCGCGTACATGTCCTCCTCCTCGCAGTCCACGCCCGACCCGGGCCGCACCGGTGCGAGCGAGCTCATCGCCGACGCGCTCGCCGCGGTCCACGAGGCGTTCCGCGACCTCGACGAGGGCACGGTCGCGACGTACATCCCCGAGCTCGCCACGGCCGACCGCTCGCTGTTCGGCGTGGCCCTCGCAGGAGTCACGGGCAGCATCTACACCGCGGGCGACGCCGACACCCCCTTCACCATCCAGTCGCTGTCCAAGCCGTTCGTGTTCGCGCTGGCCCTCATGGACCGGGGGCTCGCCGAGGTCCTCGAGCACGTGGGTGCCGAGCCGAGCGGCGAGGGGTTCAACTCGATCCGCCTGGACCCCGCCACGGGGCGCCCGCCCAACCCCATGGTCAACGCGGGCGCGATCGTCACGACGTCCCTGGTCCGCGGGGACTCCGAGGAGGAGCGCTTCGCACGCATCCTCGACCTGCTCGGCGCGTTCGCGGGGCGCCCGCTCGACGTCGACGGGCGCGTCTACGTGAGCGAGTCCGAGACGGGAGACCGCAACCGCGCGATCGCCTACCTCATGCACAGCGCCGGCTCGCTCACCGCGGGCGTCGAGGCCACGCTCGACACCTACTTCCGCCAGTGCTCGGTCCTGGTCACGGCCCGCGATCTCGCGGTGATGTCGGCGACGCTCGCGAACGGGGGCGTCAACCCGGTCACGGGCGAGCGCGTGGTCGACGAGGTCGTGACCGAGTGGGTCCTGGCCGTCATGGCCACGAGCGGCATGTACGACTACGCGGGCGAGTGGCTGCTGCGGGCGGGACTGCCGGCCAAGAGCGGGGTCTCGGGCGGGCTCGTGTCGGTGGGCGTGGGGCAGTTCGGCCTGGGCCTGTTCAGCCCGCCGCTCGACGCGCGTGGCAACAGCGTGCGCTCGGTCGCGGCCGCGCAGGAGATCTCGCGGCAGTTCGACCTGCACCTCATGCACCGCCCCGACCGCGACGTGCCGACGCTCTACCGGAGCACGCGCGCCGACCGGCTGCGCCAGCTCGCGCACCGCACGCCCTCCCAGCTCCGCCGGCTCCGCGACCTGGGCTCGGCGATCTCGGTGCGGGCCGTCCAGGGCACGGTCGAGTTCGCGGCCGCCGAGACCATCCTGCGCTCGGTCGACGAGCTCCCCTCGCCCCTGCCGAGCGGCGAACGATGGCTGATCCTCGACCTGCACCGCACCTCGCGCGTCGTGACGCTCGGGGCCCAGCTCCTGCGCGGGCTCGTCGCACGCCTGCAGGGGCAGGGCGTGCACGTCGTGGTGGTCGACCCGTTCGAGCGCGGGTTGCTGCCCGGGGTCGACCAGGAGCTCACGACGTTCGAGGGCGCGCAGCGCTGGTGCGAGGACCGGCTGCTCGAGGCGGCACGGGCCGCCTGACCCGGGGCGCTCGACCGGGCCGACGCCCGTCGTCGGCCGAGAGAGGGCCGCCGTCCCGCGAGGAACGGCGGCCCTCCGCCCCCACGACGGTCAGGTAGGACGTCAGTTGCGGCGGACCACCGGGTTCGCCAGCACGCCCAGGCCCTCGACCTCGCACTCGACGCGGTCGCCCGCCTCGATGCGGCCCACGCCCGCGGGCGTGCCCGTGAGGATGACGTCGCCCGGGAGCAGCGTGAACGCCTCGGAGATGTACGACACCAGGTAGGGGATGTCGAAGATCATGTCGCGCGTGCGGCCGTCCTGGCGGATCTCGCCGTTGACGCGCGAGCGCACCGCGACGTCGTCGATGTCGAGGTCGGTGTCGATCCACGGGCCGAGCGGGCAGGCCGAGTCGAAGCCCTTGGCGCGGGCCCACTGACCGTCGGTGCGCTGGGCGTCGCGTGCGGTCACGTCGTTCGCGATCGTGTAGCCCAGGATGTACGACGCGGCGTGCTCGGGGCTCACGTCCTTGGCCATGCGGCCGATCACGACCGCGAGCTCGGCCTCGTAGCTGACCTCCTCGGAGAAGTCGGGCAGCACGATGGGGTCGTCCGGACCCACGACCGAGGTGTTGGGCTTGAAGAAGATGAGCGGCGACGTCGGGACGTCGTTGCCCATCTCCGCGGCGTGGGCCGCGTAGTTCCGGCCGACCGCGACCACCTTGGAGCGCGGGATCACGGGCGCGAGGAGGCGGACGCCGTCCCCGAGCTCGATCCGTTCGCCCGTCGGCAGGACGGGCATGTAGAGGGGGTCGCCGTTGAGGACGGCGAGATAGGTCTTGCCCGCCTCCTCCTGCACGAGGGCGTAGCGGGGGTCTTCTCCGGTGGTGAATCTGGCGATGCGCACGAGCCCAGCCTACCGACGAGAAGGCCGCGGTCCCCTGGGCGGGGATCCGCGGCCTTCTCGTGGTGGTCGTGGTGGCGCGTGCGGCGCGTCGCGCCTGCGGTTCGTCAGCGTGTCCGTCGCAGCGGCGAGGCCCGACGGCGGCGCTAGGCCCGGGCGAGCACCTCGCCGTTGAGGACGGCGAACCATCCGGCGGGCTCCTCTGCCCAGCGCAGCCACTCCTGCGCGAGCTGCTCGAGGGCGACGTCGTCCGCGAGCGCCGACTCCTTGGCCTGGACGGCGAAGTTGGAGGCGATGCAGCGCTCGGCCCACAGGCCGCCCCACCAGGCGCGGTCGGTGGGGGTCGAGTAGCACCAGACGCCGGCCGACGGCACGATCCCGGCCGGGTCGAACCCGGCCTCCTGGACCCAGGCGAGGAGGCGACGGCCTGCGTCGGCCTGGTAGCCGTAGGCGTGCGTGACCTCGTGGTAGAGCTCGTTCCACTCGGTGAGGCCCGCGGACTCGGGGTACCAGGTCATGGCGGCGTAGTCGGCGTCGCGCACGGCGACGAGGCCGCCCGGCTTGGCGACGCGCTTCATCTCGCGCAGCGCGGCGAGCGGGTCGGAGAGGTGCTGGAGGAGCTGGTGGGCGAACACGACGTCGAACGTGTCGTCCGCGAACGGCAGCTCGTAGGCGTTGGCCTGCTGGAACGAGACGTTGCTCAGTCCTGAGCCGGCGGCGAGCTCACGGGCGCTGTCGAGCACCGCGGCCGAAGCGTCGACACCGATCACGGTGCCTCCGGGCACGTGCCGCGCGAGGTCGACGGTCACGGTCGCGGGACCGCAGCCGACGTCGAGGATCGAGTGGTCGGGGCGCAGGTGCGGCAGGAGGAACCCGGCGGAGTTCTCCGCGGTGCGCCACCGGTGCGAACGCAGGACGGACTCGTGGTGGCCGTGGGTGTACGACTCGGACTCCATGCTGGGAGTGCTGCCCAGGGCCCCGGTGGGGGCATCGGGTGCGTGGGTGTCGGGCGAGGCGTCGACGGTGACGTCCTGGTCCGGCGTGGGGGTGTGGGTCATGCTTGCACGGTAGAACGCTTCCACGGTTCCCACAGCCCCGTTCTCACATCATGGGCGGTGGAGGGTCGGGGTGCGGGTCGCGCGTCGTCGCGAGGCCCGGTCGGGCGCCCCCGCGGCCGGTGCGTCCTGCACGTGCGAGCCGGCTCCGGGGGGCAGGATTCTCCCGTGACCACCCCCGCGGCCGACCTGTCCCTCCCGAGCCTCGCGACGCCGTCGGGCGGGTTCTGGCGGCGGCACGCCGACCTTCTCCTGCCCGCGGGAGACCGCGTCCCCGGGGTGGACCTGGCGCGCGGGCTCGCGATCCTCGGGATGTTCGCGGCGCACGTGGGCGTCACGTCGGACGACTTCTCGACCGGGGAGGGCTGGCTCTCCCTGGTGCACGGACGGTCCTCGATCCTGTTCGCGGTGATCGCGGGCGTCTCGCTCGCGCTGGTCTCGGGGCGTCGCACCCCGCTGACGGGGGTCCCGGCGCTCCAGGCGCGCACGCGCATCCTGGTGCGGGCCGTCCTGCTCCTCGCACTGGCGGGCCTGCTCGACGTGCTCGGCACCCCGGTCGCGCTGATCCTGGGCTTCTACGCGGCGTACTTCGTCCTGGCGCTGCCGTTCCTGCGGTGGTCGCCGCCGCGGCTGGCGGGTCTCGCGCTGGTCGTGGCGGTCCTGGGGCCACCGGTCGCGTACTGGTGGCCCGAGATCATGCTGCGGGCCGAGCTCTGGCTGCCGATGGACGGCTCGGGCGCTCTGACGGACTTCCTCCTGACGGGCACGTACCCGGCCCTCGTGTGGATGGCGTTCGTGCTCGCGGGGCTCGCGGTCGGGCGGCTCGACCTGGCCTCGCGCCGTCTGCAGGTGTCGTTGCTCGGGGGCGGCCTCGTGACGTCGTTCGTCGCCTACATGGCGTCGGCGCTCGTCACGGGCAGCTGGCTGACGGCGGTGCTCGCGGGGAGCGGCCCGACGGCACTGATCGAGCAGCAGGCCGCGGACGCGTCGGGCGTCTACCAGCCCGAGCCGCTGCCGTGGTCCGCTCCCCTGCCGACGCCCGAGTACCTGTGGCTCGCGGGGCCGCACACGAACACGACCTTGGAGGTCCTGGGATCGGGCGGGTTCGCGCTCGCGGTCCTGGGCCTGTGCCTCCTGCTGGGATCGAGCCGTGCGGTGCTGCGCGTCCTGGCCCCGCTCGCGGCCGTGGGGTCCATGGCACTGACGGTGTACTGCCTGCAGGTCCTCGCGATCTGGGCGTGGGAGGACCAGCTCATGAGCGCGACCGGCAACGGCGAGCTCGCGCTGCTCGTCGTTGCGAGCCTGGTCTTCGCGACGGTGTGGCGCTGGGCGCTGGGGCGCGGTCCGCTCGAACGGTTCGTGGGCTGGGTGGCCGGGCGTGCGGCGTCGATCCCCGCGGCACCGGCACCGGATCCCACCAGCCGGGACGACGGCCCGACGGCGCCGCCCACCCCGCGAGGCGACGTACAGTCGGGCGCATGACGACGTCTTCACCCACCGCCCCTGTCCGCCCCGAGGTCCGTCGCCTCGGCTCGTCCGGCCTCGCGGTCTCCGCGATCGGCCTGGGCTGCAACAACCTGGGCCGCCCGCGCACCGCGACCGAGACCCTCGAGGGCTCGACGGCCCTGATCGACGCCGCGCTCGACGCCGGCATCACGTTCTTCGACGTCGCGGACGTCTACGGCGCCCGCCCCGGCCTGAGCGAGGAGCTGCTCGGCAAGGCGCTGGGCAGCCGCCGCGACGACGTGGTGGTCGCGACCAAGTTCGGCATGCCCATGCACGGCGCGAACGGCGAGGACTTCCGGGCACGCGGCTCGCGCCGGTACGTCGTCAAGGCCGTCGAGGCGTCGCTGCGGCGCCTCGGGACCGACTGGATCGACCTCTACCAGTTCCACACGCCGGACAAGCGCACGCCCGTCGAGGAGACGCTGTCCGCGCTCGACGACCTGGTCCGCGCGGGCAAGGTCCGCTACGTGGGGCACTCGAACCGTGCGGGGTGGCAGATCGCCGACGCCGAGTACCAGGCGCGCCTGGCGGGCACCGTCCGCTTCGTGTCGGCGCAGAACCAGTACAACCTGATCGACCGCGAGGCCGAGCTCGAGGTCCTGCCCGCAGCGAAGGCGTACGGGCTGGGCGTGCTGCCGTTCTTCCCGCTCGCGAACGGCCTGCTGACGGGCAAGTACGCGGACGGCACCGGGCCCGACGACGGCCGCCTGGTCCACAGCAAGCCGCACCTCCTCGAGTCCGCGCCCTGGCAGGCGCTGAAGGCGCTCCACGCGTTCGCGCGCGAGCGCGGCGTGACCGAGGTCGAGGTCGCGTTCGGGTGGCTGCTGGCCCAGCCGCAGGTGTCGAGCGTGATCGCGGGAGCGACCCGGCCCGAGCAGGTTGCCCAGAACGCCGCGGCCGGCGCCTGGGTCCCGTCGGCCGACGACCTCGCGGCCCTCGACGCGATCTTCCCTCCGGCCCGCAAGGTGGCGCCGTTCTGAGCCCCGCGAGGACGGGGCGACGGGCCAGGGTCACCGGGCACCCCACCCCGTTCCGACCTACCCTCGAAGCATGGGAGAGAACACGGGGCTCGACCCGCAACCAGTCGTCCTCGGCGTTGCCCCCGGGCAACCCGACCACATCCTCCACGACGCGGCGCGCTTCGCGACGCAGTTCGGCACCGAGCTGATCTGCGCGCACGTGAACGCCGGTCGCTTCGCGGTGTCGGAGGACTCGGCCGGGGCGGTGACGTCGGCCCCGATCGACCCGGACTACCACGACGAGCGCGAGGACGCGTTCGACCCTGCGCTCGCGGCCCGTCTCGCCGCGGTGCTCGACCCGAGCGGTGTGCGCTGGAGCACGAGGCTCCTGGTCGGGGACACCGCCGATGCGCTGGCCCACCTCGCCGAGACGGTCGACGCGGCGATGATCGTCGTGGGCACGCACGAGCGCGGGTTCGGCGGGGGCGTCCAGGAGTTCTTCAACCGCTCGATCGCGGTCCACCTCGCGCACCGGCAGAACCGGCCCGTGGTGGTCGTCCCGGCCCGACCCCCCGGGGTCGAGTCGCCGCTGCCCTGGGTGACGCGCTGATGGCCGCCGCGACGAGGCCCAGCTACCTGCGCTGGGCCTCGATCGGTCTCGTCATGATCGGAGGAGCGTTCGGCGCCGCGGGGCGCGAGGGCGTCTCGCTCGCGGTCCCCGACATCGACCAGCTGCCCATCGCGATCCCGATCGTCAACATCGTCGGAGCGTTCCTGCTGGGCTACCTCTACGAGGCCGTGGCCCGCCGCCTGCCGGGCGATCCTCGTGGCCCCCGGCTCAAGCTGCTCCTCGGTACCGGCTTCTGCGGCGGCTTCACGACGTACAGCTCGCTGGCCACCGACACCGCGGTCCTGCTCGACAAGTCGCGCGTCGACCTCGCCCTGATCTACGTCCTCGCGACCGTGCTGATCGGTGCGGTCGCGACCTTCACCGGGATCGTCGTGGCGACCAAGGTCAACGCCCAGAAGCAGACGACCGACGAGGGGACGAAGCGATGACCCTCGGCATCTTCCTCCTCCTCGCGATCGCCGGTGGCCTGGGAGCCGGGACGCGCTTCGTGGTCGACGGGCTGATCCGCTCGAAGGTCAAGACGGCCTTCCCCTGGCCCACCGCGATCATCAACATGTCGGGCTCGCTCGTCCTGGGCGTCCTGACCGGCCTGGTCGTGAGCAAGATCGCCTCGACCGACGTCAGCGCCGTGATCGGCACGGGCTTCCTGGGCGGGTACACGACGTTCAGCACCGCGAGCTACGAGGCCGTCCAGCTCATCAAGCAGAAGCGCTACGGGACGGCGTTCGCCTACTCGATCGGCATCCTCGTGGTGTGCGTCGCGCTCGCCTACGTGGGCTACCGCTGGGGCGCCTCGCTCTGAGGAGCCGGTTCGTCGCCGTCGGGCCGTGCGTGCCGTGGGAACGCCGCTCAGGACCGCTTGAGCGCCGGGACGAACGCCGCGATGATCAGGAACACCCACGTGGTGAGGATGTAGGGCCACGTGTAGACCGGGCCGCTCGTGAGGTCGTGCATCAGGAGCGTGACCGCGGCCGTCGCGACCGTGCCGATCAGCGCGTAGACCCAGGACGCGGTCGTGCTGCGCAGGAAGACCACCGCGAGCGCGATCGCCGTCAGGACGCCCGAGTAGCCCTCGAGCCCGTTGGCCGTGTTCTGCAGGTTCTCGCCGAACGCCAGGGCGCACAGGCTCCCGACGACGCTGCCCATGACGGCCGCGAGGCCCACCTTCCACGAGGCGACGAACAGTCCCAGCAGGATCAGCGCGCCGCCCCACAGGCTGTTGACCAGCACGACCTCCGACACGTTGGTCAGCAACGAGCGGAAGAAGGCCGTCGTGGTGTCGTCGGCCACGTGCGTGCCGGCCGAGGAGACGTGCAGGCTCGTGGTGGTGACGTACATGATCCCGGCGACCGTGCAGAACGGGGCCGTGGTGGCAGGCAGCGCGAACCGCTTGAGCGGCTCGGTGCCGAACAGCCATACGAAGAACCACGTCACCGGGGCGCACAGCAGACCACCGATGAGCGCGACCACGTACGACCACGCCTGGTCGCCGCCCATCGCCGCGAACACCGCGGCACCGACCAGCGCGCCGCAGAAGCCCTGCAGGCCCATCTCGACGTTGTCCGCGCCGACCTTCATCAGGTAGCCCGCGGCCGTCGAGGCGACCGTCCCGACGACGACCAGCAGGGCCATGCGCCAGTCCGCGACCACGAAGGCCGCGAGGATCAGCAGACCTGTCCAGACGTTCTTCTGGAAGAAGATCTGCGACAGGCCGTGGGCCAGGGAACCGGCAGTCACCGCCGCCGCGTTCGAAGGTGCTGTCGCTGCGTTCGTCGCTGACATGTCATCTCCTTGCTGGTCGGGTGTCGGGTCGAGCGGTCGGTGGGGCGGGGGCGTCCTGGGTCAGGAGGGACGAGGCCTTGGCGTTCATGGGACCTCAACTCTTCCGGATCAGCGGAGCCTCGACCCCCGTGAGGAGCAGGCGCACCGCCTGCCAGGCCGCGGTGTTCGCGTGGGCCACCGCCTCGGTGTCGTCCCCGACGATCCGCACCCAGACGCCCGTGTCCCCCGGCAGGGCGCTCACGCCGAGGAACAGGTCCTCCTCGAACCGTTCGGCGAGCACCGAGTGCAGCAGGTCGGCGAGCTGGGCCGCGGGGGCCAGGGGCGTGAGGACGTAGAGCATCGACAGCACGTCCCTGTCGCCGAGCACCGCGAGGCCACCGGTCTGCCCGTCCTCGGGCGTGAGCCGCACGCGGTCGAGCGCGACGATCTTCCCGTCCGGTCGCCGGACCTCGAAGTCCGAGGCGAAGACCGTGTACCGGTGCCGCTCGTCCCGTGCCAGTCGGCCCGCGAAGACCGTCTCCCCTGCCACGAGCGTGGCCGACTCGTCGAGCGTGACCCGCGTCCGCTGGTAGAGCCGCGAGTCGGCGAACGGGATCACGGGATCGGGCAGGTACTCGGCGTACGCGCCCGCACCGACCTCGATGTTGGTCTGGGCGACCGCGTAGTCGTGCTCCATCCGGTACACCTTGGTGTGCGCCGACGTCGTGACGTGCGCGGACGTCCCCGGACCGAACGTGAGGTCCGTCCGGAGCCGGTCACCCTGGAGGATGCCCCCGCCCGTCGACATGAGGTACGTGTACGGCATGTCGGGGCGCAGCGGGTCGTAGTACAGCGGACGCATGATCTGGAGCGGCGACTTCTGGTAGTGGTGGACCACCTCGGTGCCGCGTTCGTTCTTGCCGAACTCGATCTCGAGGAGCCCCACCTTGCCCGGACTGCCCGTCGCCAGCGTGTCCAGGGTGCTGCCGTGCTGCAGGACCTCCCGCGGGACACGGTCCGGCTCGTAGTGCGGGGGCTGGAGGCGATAGCCGCCGTAGGCGTCCGCGCTCGCCCACGAGTCCCCTCGGGGGCCCGCGGGTCCCGGCGAGCCGGTCGGCTCGCCGGGCACCGCGTGCAGGGGTGCCGCTTCCGGCACGTCGGTCACGAGCTCCGCACTCATCCGACGAGCGCGCTTCGTCGGCCGTTCCACAGCGTGAAGATCTGCTCGTACAGCTCGTCGAGCCCCTGCCCCGTCAACGAGTTGGTGAGCACGACGGGCTTGCCGTCGCGGACCCGTCGCGCGTCCGACTCCATGACCCCGAGGTCGGTCCGCACGTACTGCGCGATGTCGATCTTGTTGATCACCAGGATGTCCGACTCCGTGATACCCGGACCCCTCTTGCGGGGCATCTTCTCGCCCTCCGAGGTGTCCAGCACGAAGATGAACACGTCCGCGAGCGAGGGCGAGAAGGTGAGCGTCAGGTTGTCGCCCCCCGACTCGTAGATCAGCGTGTCGACCTCGGGGAACTTCTCGAGCATCTCCGCGCCCGCCGCGAGGTTCATGGTCGGGTCGTCGCGCACCGCGGTGTGCGGGCACGCCCCCGTCTCGACGCCCACGACCCGCTCGGGGTCGAGGATCCCCGCGAGCTCGCGTCGCACGTGCTGCGCATCCTCCTGCGTGTAGATGTCGTTGGTGATGACGGCCGGCTGACGCCCGGCCGCGAACAGCTTGGGCACCAGCGCCTCCGTGAGAGCGGTCTTGCCCGAACCCACCGGTCCGCCGATGCCGATCCTCAGGACGTTCTCGCTCATTCGACTGCCTCGTCTTTCTCGTCTGCCTGTATCTCTTGTCTACGTCTCGTCCGACGCCCTGTCCACGGTTCCTCGCGGGCACCGCTCAGCTGGCGAACAACCGCGCCTCGGCACGCTCGTGCTGTGCCGACATCACGTCGGCGAGAGGCACGCACCCACCCATGTCCGTCAGGTCTCGCGTCACCGCATCGGCCGTCGCGGCCTCGATGACCGGCCCGACGGCGTGCAGGACCACCTGTGCGTGCCGGTGGTCCGTGAGACGCAGGCGCAGGGCCGCACCCACGAAGCTCACCGCGAACGCGAACATGTCCGACGCCACCGCCTGCTCGGTGCTCACGCGGGTGCCGGCGTACGCGACCGCGGTCGCGACGGGCTGACATCCCGGCGTCTCCTTGGCCGTGATCCGTCGCCCCCACTCCTCGAGCTCCGGCCCCCCGATCGCCTCACGGGCGATGTCGGTGAGCTGGTGCCCGCTGCGGACCGAGGCCTTGCGCATCTCGGCGTTGAGCTTCGAGGCGAAGAGCATCTGGTCCACCTCCTGGACCCGGTCCCAGTCGGCGTCCATCGCCGCCTCGTGGGCCCGGGCGAGCGCTGTCGCGTCGCCCGGGCCCACGGAGTGGAGCAACAGACCCGTGAGCAGCCCCTCGACGTCTCCGCGGTCGACCAGGCGCGCCTGGCTGAACCCTTCCAACCCGTGCGACATCGTGTAGAAGCCGCTCGGGAAGGCCGAGTCCGACAGCTGGAGGCTGACGAGGAGGGCACTCACGTCGGTCCTCGTCCGGGCCGTCTCGATCATGACCATCCTCAGGCGAGGAAGAAGAGCTGGGTCATGGGCAGGGACTCGGCCGGCTCGATGTGCGCGGGCTTCCCGTCGAACGTCACCTTGTACGTCTCCGGGTCGACCTCGATCACGGGTGCGACGTCGTTGCGGACCATGTGCTCCTTGCCGATCCCCCGGCAGCGGCGCACGGGCAGGACCTGGCTCTTCAGGCCGAGCTGCTCCGGGACGCCCTTGTCGATCGCGGCCTGGGACATGAACGTGATGCGGGTCTTCTGCAGTGCCTGCCCGAACGCGCCGAACATCGGCCGGTAGTACACGGGCTGGGGCGTGGGCAGCGACGCGTTCGGGTCGCCCATGAGGGCCCAGTTGATGAGACCGCCCTTGACGACGACCTTGGGCTTCGCGGCGAACGAGTCCACGGGCCACAGCACGATGTCGGCCATCTTGCCGGGCTCGAGCGAGCCGACGTAGTCGGAGACGCCCTGCGTGATCGCCGGGTTGATCGTCACCTTCGCCAGGTAGCGCAGGACACGGAAGTTGTCGTTGTCCCCGGTCTCCTCGGGCAGCGGGCCGCGCACCGCCTTGTTGTGGTGGGCGGTCTGGAAGGCACGCGTCACCGACTCACCGATACGCCCCATGGCCTGGGAGTCGGACGAGAACATCGACAGGACACCCTCGTCGTGGAGCACGGTCTCGGCCGAGATCGTCTCGGCACGGACACGCGAGTCGGCGAACGCGACGTCCTCCGGGATGTCGTGCGACAGGTGGTGGCACACCATGACCATGTCGAGGAGCTCGTCGACCGAGTTCACGGTGTACGGCAGCGTCGGGTTGGTCGAGGACGGCAGCACGTTCGGGAAGCCCGCGGCCTTCATGATGTCCGGCGCGTGCCCACCGCCCGCCCCCTCGGTGTGGTACGTGTGGATCGTGCGGCCGTCGATCGCCGAGATCGTGTCCTCGACGAAGCCCGCCTCGTTGAGGCTGTCGGTGTGGATCGAGACCTGGACGTCGAACTCGTCGGCCACCGTCAGCGCGTTCCGGATCACCGCCGGGGTGGCCCCCCAGTCCTCGTGCACCTTGAGCGACGAGGCTCCGGCCTCGATCTGCTCCACGAGCGCGGCAGGCAGCGACCCGTTCCCCTTGCCGTGGAAGCCCATGTTGACGGGCATCTCCTCCGCGGCCTGGATCATGCGGTGCAGGTGCCATGCGCCGGGGGTCGTGGTGACGCCGTTCGTCGCGTCGGTCGGCCCCGTGCCGCCACCGAACAGCGTCGTGATGCCGTTCGAGAGCGCGGCCTGCGCCTGCTGCGGCGAGATGTAGTGCACGTGGGAGTCGATCGCCCCGGCGGTCGCGATGCAGTGCTCACCGGCAAGGACCTCGGTCGTGGCGCCGACCACCAGCCGCGGGTCGACGCCGCTCTGCAGATGAGGGTTGCCCGACTTGCCGATACCGGCGATCTTGCCGTCCTTGACGCCGATGTCGCCCTTGATCACGCCGAGGACGGGGTCGAGGATGATGGCGTTGGTGATGACCAGGTCGAGCGCACCCTGAGCACTGGTGGCCTGCGGGTCGGCGGCCATGCCGTCACGGGCGCTCTTCCCACCGCCGTAGACGACCTCGTCGCCGTAGTGACCCTCGTTGTAGTCCTTCTCGATCTCGATCACGAGGTTCGAGTCGGCGAGGTGCACCTTGTCACCGGTGGTCGGACCGAACAGGTCCGTGTACTGCTTGCGGGAGATGATGGCCATTACTTCTTCCCCTTCTTCGCAGCTCCGGTGGTCCGCGCTGCCGGCTTGCCGTCCTTGAACTGTCCCTCGGTCATCCGCGCGAGCGAGTCGATCCGGGTCTGACCCGAGTCGAGCCCGCCGTCGACCAGGTTGTTGAAGCCGACGAGGTGACGGGAACCGGAATAGGCCGTCAGCGTGACCTCTCGGGTGTCGCCTGGCTCGATGCGCACGCCGGTGCCGGCGGGGATGTCGAGGTGCTTCCCGTACGCCTTCTCCCGCTCGAAGAGCAGGGCACGGTTCACCTCGAAGAAGTGGAAGTGCGAACCGATCTGCACCGCGCGGTCACCGGTGTTGCTGACCTTGAGCGTCACCGTCTCCCGGCCCGCGTTGATCTCGATGTCTTCGTCGGTGTGGTGGTACTTGGGGCTACCTAGCATCGTTCTTCCCTCCACTTGCTGCTGTTCGCGTCGCGGCGCTGCCTTCGACGCAGTGACCAGACGGTCTCGACGACCGCTCAGTGACGATGGGTGAGTACCTCGTCGTTGGAGGCGCCGTGGGCTGCAGGTGCCTCGTGATGCTTGCTGTCGTGCCCGTGCGCGGTGTTAGCCGGGGCGTGCGCGGGCTCCCCTCCGCCGTGCGGGTGCGGGTGCGGGTGGGGATGGGGATGCGGATGGGCATGACCGCCCTGGCTCTCCTCGAACGCGTGGGAGTGCGCGTACCCGTGACCGTGGTCGGCGAGCAGCCCTGTCTCGATGCCGTCGTGCCCGTGGCTCAGGCTGTGCCCGGCGGCAGCGAGCCGCTGCCGGACGACCTGGAGGATCGCCTGCTCCGACATCAGCGGACCGTAGAACCTGGCGCTCGCGAGCTCGCCGATCCCCCACGGTGCGGAGCTGGTCCTGGCGAATCCGGCCGGGACCACGACGGACTCCTCCGAGCCCAGCAGCCGGGCACGACGCACCGCGTCCGCGACGTCGCCGTCCTCCTCGACGCATGCGACCTCGACCTCGAGTCCCGCCCCGTGCGTCCGCACCAGGTGCGCCACGCGGTACAGCTCCGCATCGTCGAACGGGTTCGACGCCCGGGCCGTGATCACGAGGGCCGCGCCGGGTCGGCGCTTGGCCGTCTCGGTAGCGGCCTTGCGGAGCCACGCGATCAGGTGGTCGATCGTCCCGAAGTCGTCGCACAGGACCACTCGGCCCGCACCGTCCCCCGCGCTCAGCCACTTGAGGGTCTTGGCCACGTCCGCGACCATCGTCGGGTTCCTGCCGAACGTCATGGGCAGTACCGCAACCGGTGCGTCACCGGAGGTGAGCAGTGCACTCACCGTGTTGTGCAGTACGCGCCCCGCCGGCGAGACGACCACACCGGGCAGTGCGTCCCGGAGGAATCCGAGGTCAGCCCCGTCATCGCTCTCGTGCCCCCCGACGACGACGAGCCGCGCTTCGTCGTGTGCCCCTGCCGACATATGTCAGGCCGCCACGGGGTCGTGACACGAGACGAGCTTGCTGCCGTCGACGAACGTCGCCTCGACCTGGAGAAGGGAGAGCCTCTCGCGAACGCCCGGCATGCAGTCCTTCTCGGAGACGACCTTCTTGCCGAGCTCCATGCACTCGGCCACGGACTTTCCGTCCCGTGCGGCCTCGAGAATTGCTTCCGAGATCAACGCCTGCGCCTCGCTGAGGTTCAGCTTGGTACCACGCTCACGACGCTTCCGCGCGAGATCTGCCACTTGGTACACATACAGCTTGTCGATTTCTCGTGGGGTGAGATTCATTGCCTGCACGACCTTTCGGGGTGCGACCGGCAGCCGGAAGCCATCGGTCTTCGCGTCTGATGTCTTCGACCCTACGCGGGGCGCACGGGACTGCAACCCGAGGAGAGAAAGGGCTCTGAGCAGGAGTTTTATCGCCCGTGAATCCCGACCTAGATGCGACGTAGTCGCAACAGATCGTCATCACAATTCACCCGAAACGATCATGCCGAGGCACCCGGACATTCCTGTCGGGCCGGAACGGAACGCCCCGTATAGCCTGAACGCGTGGAAACCGTGTGGCTCGTCCTCGGAATCGTCATTCTTGGTCTCGTCCTGCTCGACGTCTTCCTGACCGCGCTGAACTACGACGAGTCGGGATTCATCGCCGGGCCGCTCGCGTCGGGTCAGTGGCGGCTGCTGCGTCGCGTCACACGCCGGATGTCCAGGCGGTGGCGCCCCCTCGCGCTGCGCCAGGTCACGGGGCTGCAGATCATGATCACGGTGATCGCCTGGCTGTTCGGGGTGATCCTCGGGTTCGGGCTGATCTACTACGGCCAGATGACCAAGACGGCGTTCTCGGTGTCGGGCACCGGGGCGAGCCTCGACTTCTTCAACGCGATGTACTTCAGCGCCGCGCAGCTCTCGACGGTCGGCGGATCGTCCCTGACCGCCGAGACGGACGTGCTGCGCTTCCTGAGCATCGCGGAGACGCTCACCGGCGTCGTCCTCGTCTCGCTGATCCTGACCTTCCTCCTCGGCGTCTACGACGTGATCCGCGACCTGCGCGCCCTGTCGGCACAGTTCTTCAGCGCCGAGCGGGGCGCCGGCTCGGCCGTCGCGAGCCTCGCCCCGTACTTCCAGCAGGGGCAGCCCACCGGCCTCGACGGGCACCTCGACGGGATCGCGAGCACGTTCTCGAGCTACACGGACGGGATCCGGCTCCACCACGCCGCCTACTACTTCCAGAGCGGGCGCGACCAGTTCGCTCTCCCGTACGCGATCCGGATGCTGGGCGGCACCCTCGGCGCCCTCCGCTGGGGCCTGCCGACCGGGCACACCGCGTCGACCGAACCGGACCTGATTCCCCTCTCGTTCCAGTTCCTGGAGTTCGGGGAGTATCTGCAGAAGAGGCTGCGCTGGTCGAGCGTCGACGTCCCGGAGATCGTGAGCGCCGAGGAGTTCGCGCGCCTCGCGCAGGAGAAGCGGCACCGCGGCCGTCGGGACGAGTGGGTCACCCGTTTCGTGGACCTGGAGCGCGACATGGCGGAGCTCGCGGCGATCGAGCCGCTCACCGACCTCGACGACTCCTACCGTCGTTACACCGAGTGGCTGCCCTTCGCCTACCGAGCCCAGCAGATCACGCTCGCGGTCAGCCAGGACCTGGACTACCAACCGATCATCGTCACCGACAAGCCGGTCTCGATCCTGCACAGCGACGACGCGCTGGCGCTCCAGAACCTCGAGGAGGACATCCCGGGCCCTGTCGTCGAGGCGCTCGGCCCCCGCGACCGCGGCGCTCGCAGCCGGCTCTCGCGCTGGGAGACCTTCGTCGACCAGCACGTCTCGCTCGTCGACCCCGGCTACGCGCGCCTCCGCGCGGCCGGACGTTCCGTGCTCGCGGCGAGCGCCGCCGTCGTCTCCTTGTACTTCCTGTTCGAGGCCACGGGGCGCGACGGGATGCAACCCGCGATGTTCGGCGGGTTCGTGGCCATGCTCAGCACCGGCATCTCGGTCGACAAGACGCTGCGCGGGCGCAAGATCACCAGCATCCTGCTGATCGTGCCGATCAGCCTCGTGGTCGCGCTCGGTGCGCTGGTCTCCGACTCGCCGGCCTGGACCGCGGTGCTCGTGGTGTCCGTCGCGACGCTCGGGGTGTGGCTCGGCCGGTTCGGGCCACGCTGGGGCGCCCTGGGCCAGGTCACGTTCGTGGCGTACTACTTCGCACTCATCCTGCGCCTGCACCTCTCCGACGTGCTCCTGTACGTGACCGCGGCCGCGCTCGCGATCGCCTGGGCATTCCTCCTGAACTACGTGATCCTCCCCGAGCGCCCGCGCAAGGTGCTGCAGGGCGGCATCGAAGGCTTCGGTCAGCGCCTGGTGGCCTCGATGGACTCCCTCATCGACGCGGTGTCCTGGGCACGCTGGGACCCCGACATCCGCAAGCGTGTGAGCCTCGACATGCGCGAGCTGCACCGTGGGGCCGCGTTCCTCGCGGGCCAGCTGACCGGCGAGGAGAGCGCGACGGGCCTCGACCCTGCCCGCAGTGCCGAGCTGCGCCTGCACGTGTTCGACACCGAGCTCGCCGCCGTCAACCTCAAGACGGCGGCTCGCAACGTCACGGGTACCGCGATCCCTCTCGAGCTCCGGGGCCGGCTCGCGGGACGGCTCGAGCTGCTGCAGGCCCACCTCGCGGAGATCGCGGCCCGGCCGCTCGACGGATCCGCGCCGACCGCCCCGACGCCACACCTCGCACCCTGGCAGGACGAGCGCCCGCCGGCGGACTGGCCCCAGGCAGCGCGTCTGCTCTACCAGGCCGCCAACGAGCTCCACCGCGCGGCCGACGTGCTCCGGACGGCCGAGACCGCGGGCCTCGACCCCGACGCACCCCCGCTCACCACGGTCGATCCCGACGACGCGCAGGTCGACGACGCGGGCCTCGACGAGCTGGCGACGTCCGCACCACCGACGGACGGGAAGAAGCCCCTGTCGCCCATGACGAGACGGGCCGCACAGGTCGCCGTGGCGACGGGCGCGGCGCTCGGCGTCGGCGAGGCCGTGTCTGCGACCCACCAGTACTGGGCGACGCTCGCGGCGTACCAGGTGCTGGGCGGCACCGACGGCGAGACGTTCGTCAAGGGCGCCCAGCGCATCGCGGGCACCGTCGTCGGTGCAGCCGTGGGCTTCGGCATCGCGATCTGGACAGGAGCAGACCCCGCGATCATCGTGCCGCTGCTGGCCATCGCGGTGTTCGCCTCGACGTACTACCGGCCGGTCTCACCCGCGGTGTCGAACTTCTGGACCACCATGATCTTCGCGCTCCTGTACGAGTTCCTCGGACGGCTCACCACGCAGGCGCTCGAGATCAGGATCCTGGAGACGCTCTTCGGGGCCGTGGTCGCTCTGCTCGTCGCGTGGTTCGTCTTCCCGACGCACACGCGCACCAAGCTCAACAAGGACATCACCAAGCTGGTCACGGACATCGAGATCGTGATCGTCGCGGGCCTCGAGCGGCTCGAGGGCGGGAGCAAGATCTCGAGGAAGGCCATCGACAAGCGGCTCCTGGTCATCAACAAGGACGTCCGGCAGGTCAACGCCACGGCCGCGCCGCTGCGTCGGACGTCGGGCTCGCTCGAGGTCGACGGCATCGAGGGGCGCCTCACGGCCGTCTGGTCCCTGACCTACTACACCCGCCATCTCGCGCACGCGGTCGAACGCATGATCGAGGCGGGGGGCGACCTCACGTCCGAGGACTGGGAGAACCTGCGCCGCACCACGAGCCACAACATCGGCGCCCTCCGCGCCGCGCTCGCCGACAGGCTCCCGACCAAGGTCGAGGAGAACCTCGACGTCAGCGCCGACTACGACCCGACCGGGCCCACGACGCGCAGCGAGGACGTCGTGCTGCGCCAGCTCGAGCGCATCAACCAGACGCTCGTGGTGCTCATCGAGAGCGTCGCCCCCGGGGCCACCGAGAAGGACGACGCCGCGGCGAGGTCGACGCTCTGACATCCGGGCCCGGCAGGCGTAGCGTCGGAGGCATGGCCACCTGGGACGACGTCGGTCGGGTCGCGTCGGTCCTCCCCGACACCGAGGAGCACCGGCCGCGCGAGTGGGCCGTGCACGGCCGGAACTTCGTGTGGGAGAGGCCGCTGCGCCGTCGGGACCTCGACGAGCTGGGCGACCTGGCGCCGGACGCCGCCCCCCTCGCGTTCTACGTCGCCCACGAGGGCGAGAAGCTCGCCCTCGTGGGCGACGAGCCCGGCACGTTCTTCACGACGACCCACTTCGCGGGCTACCCGATCGTCCTGGCTCGCCTCGACCTGGTCGCGGTCCCCGAGCTCGAGGAGCTCGTCGAGGACGCGTGGCTGGCGCGGGCACCGAAGCGCCTGGCCCAGTCGTTCCTCGACGCGTCCGAGTAGGTACGGCCTGACGCCTAGGAGGCCCACCGTTCGCGCGCACCCTCGCGCGCTCCGGCCCCCTGAGCGCCAGGTTCCGCCTGGGTGACCTCTGCCCAGACGGCGTCGAGCGAGAGGCCGAGGACGTCGGCGATCGCAGCGACGGTGGGGAAGGCAGGGGTCGCGACCCGGCCCGTCTCGATCTTCCGGAGGGTCTCGGGCGAGACGCGGGCGTCGAGCGCGACCTCGAGCATCGAGCGATCCCCCCTGGCCCGACGCAGGAGGGCGCCGAGACGCTGTCCGCGCTCGACCTCGGCTGGTGTGAGGGGCAACCTGACCATGGTGCCGATTCTAGTACCGGGATGATATGACCGGTATAGTTATCGGAAACACGAGAAAGGCACTCCATGATCGAGATCCTGAACCCCACCGAGCTCGCCCAGGCACGCGAGACGGGCGCCCTGGTCGCCCACGTCCTGCAGACCCTCAAGGCCCGCAGCACCGTCGGCACGAACCTCCTGGACGTCGACCGGTGGGCGCAGGCCATGATCACCGAGGCGGGAGCACAGTCCTGCTACGTCGACTACGCCCCGTCGTTCGGGCGGGGACCGTTCGGCCACTATGTGTGCACGGCCGTCAACGACGCCGTGCTGCACGGGATGCCGCACGACTACACGCTCGCCGACGGCGACCTGCTGACGCTCGACCTCGCCGTGTCGCTGGGCGGGGTCGCTGCAGACTCCGCCCTCAGCTTCGTCGTGGGGGGCTCGGAACCTCCCGAGAGCCTCGCGCTCATCGGGGCGACCGAACGGGCCCTGGCCGCCGGCATCGCGGCCGCGCGACCTGGGGCCCGTGTCGGTGACATCTCGCACGCCATCGGCTCGGTCCTCAGCGAGGCGGGGTACCCGATCAACACCGAGTTCGGTGGGCACGGGATCGGGTCGACCATGCACCAGGACCCTCACGTCGCGAACACGGGACGTCCCGGCCGGGGGTACCGGTTGCGCCCCGGCCTGCTGCTCGCGCTGGAACCGTGGGTCATGGAGGACACCGCGGAGCTCGTCACCGATGCGGACGGATGGACGCTCCGCAGTGCGACGGGCTGCCGGACCGCACACAGCGAGCACACGATCGCGATCACCGACGAGGGGGTCGAGATCCTCACGCTGCCGACCCCCTCGTGAGGTCAGGGCTCCGCGCACCGCTGCACGCCTGACGCGGTCGACCGGGACGCGCCCCGGTGCCCCCCGGAGCGCCCCCGACGCTCTCGCCCGGCCCGCCGGGCCGTTCCGTCCTAGGCTCGGCTCATGACGTTCGCCGAGGTGATCGAGGTCGTCGGCAAGGTGGTCGACGCCGCAGGGGTCGCCGCGATCGTGGTCGGCGCCCTGTACGCGACGTTCCTGTCGATGACCCGGCGCCATGAGGGCAACGTCTACCGGTTGTTCCGGCGCCGCCTCGGCAGGTCGATCCTGCTCGGGCTCGAGCTGCTGGTCGCGGCCGACATCATCCGGACGGTCGCCATCACCCCGACGCTCGAGAGCGTCGGGGTGCTCGCGGCGATCGTCCTCATCAGGACGTTCCTCAGCTTCTCGCTCGAGCTCGAGATCACGGGCCGGTGGCCGTGGCAGCAGGTGCCCGGTGCACCGGATCCGGACAAGGCCAGACCTGACCCGGTGCCCGACGAGACGTAGGTCAGCCGATCTTCTCGATCGCGGAGAATCCCGAGAAACTCACGACCGAGAGCGGGATGTCCTGCACCGTGAAGATCACGTTGCCCTCCTCGGCGTTCTGGATGTCGAGGATCTCAGCTCCTTGGTACTGGGATGCGGTCCCCAGAGGCATGATCGATGTGACGTCGACCGTGCCCTGATACTGCCCGGGCTGGATATCGGTGCCGACGAGCCAGTCGCCGTTGCCCAACGAGTCGACCGGAGCCGCCGAAGGGGCTGCTGGGTCGATCAGCTCGATGTCGGTGACTCCCGAGAAGCTCACAACCGAGCCAGCCACGTCCTGGACAGAGAAGATCAGGAAGCCCTCGTTCGCGGTGCGGATGTCGAGGATCTCGTCGCCGTTGCTCTGCGACGCGGTCCCCAGCGGAAGGATGCTCTCCTCGACCTTCGCCCGGTACTGCCCCGCCGCAATCTGCGTGCCCACCAACCAGTCGCCGTTGCCCAGCGCACCTGCTCCGTCCTCCTCGGGAACCGGGTCGGCGGGGGCCTCGTCGACCGCGGCGTCCTCGTCGGCGGGTGCCTCGGGGGCGACCTCCTCGACCGACTCGGTCGCCACGTCGTTGACGGCGCTGTCGACTGCGGAGATGAAGATCGCGTTGGAGATGATCACCCCGATGCCCGCCACAACCGCGATGATGATCGCAGCGATGGACAGGCCCTTGCCCGGAGCACCCTTCGAGGCCTTCACGAGGCCGACGATCCCGAGGACCAGTCCGGCGAACGCGAGTATCCCGCCAAAGATGTTGACGACCGGGATGAGGCACAGGACGAGGCCGAGGAGCGCGAGCACGAAGCCCGTGATCGCCAGGCCCGACGACCCCTGCTGCGCCGGGGGCTGCGAACCGTACCCGGGGCCCGGTCCGTACTGGCCGGGTCCAGTCGGCTGGCCGGGGTAGCCCGCCTGCTCGCCGCCGGAGGTTCCGGGCTGGCCGGGGTACGCGGCTGGCTGGCCCGGGTATGCGGCCGGCTGACCGGGATACGCGCCCTGCCCAGAAGGGTCCGGCTGACCGGGGAATGCGGGGCCGGGCTGTTGCGGGTCATCCGGGGCCGGAGGCTGCGGCTGTCCGTACGGCGGCTGAGACATGGCGCTCCTTGCGACCGGTGGCCGCTGTCATGGGCCGTCACCGACCCCCCTGCGGTCCGGCGCGATTGCTGGACCCTGGTGCCATGTTCTCGTGTCCTCGCGCCGTTCCGCTCCTGCTGGTGGGGTGAACTTCGCTCGCCGAGCCGCCTACCCTGGGACCATGCCCTCCCTCGACGTCTCCGACCGCGCCCTCGCGCCCGAGGTGCGCGGCGCCGTCGGGCAGGTCCTGGGCAGCGACACGTGGCTCCCGCTCGCTGCGGCGCATGCCACGCGTGCCGACGCCCTGACCGCGGGCTGGCGCGAGCGCAAGGCCCAGGGCGAGAAGCACGCGGTCGAGGACTTCCTCTTCACCTACTACCCCACGCGCCCGGCTCAGCTGCGCCGCTGGCACCCGGGTGCGGGCGTCGCGCTCGCTCCCGGCAAGGAGGGCACGCCCGACGACGTCGCTCCCCTTCTCGCCGAGCGTACGGACTGGCGGTGGCACCGGGCCGACGCGGCCGGCCGGGTGAGCCTCGACGTCGAGGCGTTCCTCGCCGACCGGGGCGACACCGTGCGCTACGCGCGCGTGCTGCTTGCTGCTACGGCGTCGCGCCCGGCAACGCTCGGGTGCTTCGGGCTGCACGAGTGGGCCATGGTCTACCGCGACCACGCCGAAGGGCGTGACCACCGCCACCCGCTGCCGCTGCGGCTCGGGGCACAGGGGACGGACGAGGTCGTCGCGTCGCACCCGGTGCGGTGCTCGCACTTCGACGCGTTCCGCTTCTTCACCCCGGAGGCCGTGAGCCTCAACCGGCTGCAGCCCACCCGGGAGACTCAGCCGGCGCTCGAGCAACCGGGCTGCCTGCACGCGAACATGGACCTCTACAAGTGGGCGACCAAGCTGTCCCCCGCGGTGCCGAGCGGTCTGGTGCTCGACGCGTTCGAGCTCGCTCGGGACATCCGCTGGGTCGACATGAGGGCGAGCCCCTACGACGTCTCGTCCTACGGCGAGGCGCCCGTGGCGATCGAGACGCCCGAGGGGAAGGCCGAGTACGTGCGGCTGCAGCGCGGGTTCGCCGAGCGCTCGGCCGTGCTGCGCTCCCGGCTGCTCGAGGCCTGCGAGCGCCTGCTGGGCTGAGGGACACCACGGATCGGGGTCGTGTCAGCGACGACAGGCCGACCGAGCTTCCCGAACCCTCACGGCTCGAGATCAGTCCAGCCTGACGGGCGCACTCGCTCGTCCGCATCCCTCGTGCTCCCCGAAGACCACCGGCGAGGCACGCCGGGCTGTTCCGCAGCCCAGGGGGAGGGAGTGTTTTCTGCGTAGCCACCACAATTGTGGTGGCTACGCAGAAAACACATCCCACCCTGGGTACCTGCACCACCGGGGGCCGGCCCTCCCCGGGCTCCCTCACCACCGAAGCCCGGCGAGTCATGAGGCACGGGGCGGGTCCTGGCAGGATCAGGGCATGTCGCGTCCGCCCCTTGCCATGATCCCGACCGGCCCCGTGCCCGTGCCACCCGCCGTCCGCTCTCTCGTCGACGCCGCCGGGGGCGGCGACCTTGTCCCGGTGTGGCGGAACAACCTCGGCGGGCTCACGTTCCGCTGGGGCACGAGCGGCACAGGCGGCACGGACCGGTACGTCAAGTGGGTCGCCGCGGGCACACCCGAGATCGACCTCCTCGCCGAGGCAGAGCGGCTCGCGTGGGCGTCGCAGCACACGGCCGTGCCCCATGTGCTGGACGCCGGGCAGGACGAGCTGGGCACCTGGCTCGTGACCGAGGCCATCGACGCGGCCTCGGCCGTCGACCCGCGCTGGGTCGCCGAGCCCGCCACCGCGGCAGCCGCGATCGGCAACGGGCTCCGCGTCCTGCACGACGCCCTGCCCGTCGAGGGCTGCCCCTTCACCTGGAGCGTCGAGGAGCGTGTCGCGCACGCCGACGAACGGATCGCCGACGGCGAAGGCCCCACCGAGTGGTTCCCCGAGCACGCAGCGCTCACGGTCCCCGAGGCCCGCGCCCGGCTCGACCTCGCGCCGCCCGTGGACCGCCTCGTCGTGTGCCACGGCGACGCGTGCGCACCCAACACGCTCGTGCACACCGACGGGTCGTTCGCCGCGCACGTCGACCTCGGCTCGCTGGGAGTCGCCGACCGCTGGGCCGACCTGGCCGTCGCGGCCTGGAGCACCGAGTGGAACTACGGGCCCGGCTACGACCGGATCGTCTACGACGCCTACGGCATCGAACCGGACGAGGAACGGATCGCCTACTACCGGCTGCTCTGGGACCTGGGCTGAGACGCTCCCCCCTCCCCTGCCCGACGACGGGGCGCACCGCCACGCGCGAGGCGCGCCACGCCGTCGGGCAGGGAATGGGCACGAAGCGGACGTTTCGCGTTCATCGTCGGCTCACCCCGTAGCCACCCGGGTCAGGTGGGATCGGGACGGCGCCAAGGTCGCGCCGCCCAGCTGCCGCGCTCGCGCGCGGGACCGGACGAAGGACTGACATGACGCAGACGATGGACACCCCTGTCCGCCCGGTGCGGAGAAGCGTGCCCGCGCTCGCCCTCCTCACCCTGGTCGGCGGGCTCGTGCTCGCCGCCACCCCCACCCAGGACGCCTCCGCGGCGACCGCACCCCCCGCACCGCTGCTCACCACGGCGGACACCACCTGGAAGTACCTCGACGACAACACGGACCCGGGCACGCCCGAGAACCTGCTGTCGTGGACCCAGCCCGCCTACGACGCCTCGGCGTGGAAGTCGGCCAAGGGGTCGTTCGGGGCCAAGGGCGGCAAGCTCGCGGCCGTCGGGCCGCACACCCCCACGACCCTCCTGACCCAGTACATCGAGGGGACCACGACCGACGTCCCCACGTTCTTCTTCCGCTCGACGTTCGAGTTCGACGCCGACACGGCGGACGAGCTCGAGAAGGTCGTCGGCAACGTCGTCTACGACGACGGGCTGGTCGTCTACGTCAACGGCGCCAAGGTCGCCGGCTTCCACGACGAGCGCGTCACGAGCACGACGACGAACCTGCAGTACGCGGGCTCGGGCGCCTCCGACCCGATCGCGGCCTCGTTCGACCTCGACCCCGAGGCCCTGCTCGACGGGACCAACACGATCGCGGTCGCGCTCTACCAGGACCGCGCGTCGAGCTCGGACGTCTACTTCGACCTGACCTCGCTCACGCCGGTCGCCGAGGACGCCCCGGTCGTGGTCGCCCCGCCGACCCGCGTCATCCTCACCCCGACCGAGACGCCCGAGACCTCGCAGTCGATCTCGTGGCTCGCGGGCAGCGAGGCCGACACCACGGGACAGGTCGAGATCCGCCCCGCCTCCGGCGGCGCGACCCGCACGCTGCGCGCCTACGCCGCTGGCGCCGTCAACGGCAACGCCAAGCAGCACTTCTCGGTGACCGTGCCCGGCCTCAAGCCCGCGACCGAGTACTCCTACCGCGTCGGCGTGCCCGGCGCATGGACCGGGTGGAAGACCTTCGGGACGGCCGACCCGGCCGAGACGGACTTCTCCTTCATCTACTACGGCGACGCGCAGATCGGCCTCGACAGCACGTGGCCCAAGGTCGTCGCCCAGGCGCAGGCCACGGCCCCCGACGCGATCGGCTCGGTCCACGCGGGCGACCTGATCGACTCGGCGAGCAACGAGACCCAGTGGGTCAACTGGTTCAAGGGCATGGAGGACGCCGCGGCGACCAGCAACGTCATGGCCGCCCCCGGCAACCACGAGTACTCGGGCGACAAGAAGCTCGCCGCCTGGAAGGCGAACTTCGAGTACCCGCTCAACAACCCCACGACCGAGACCGTCGGCGAGCTCGCACAGCTCGCCGTGGGCGACACCCCCGTGGCCCGCCAGTACGCCGCCTACTTCGCGCACTGGAGCGAGTTCGCGGCCGAGACCGTGTACTTCACCGACTACCAGGGCATGCGCTTCATCACGATCAACGCGACCCGCGACACCGCGTTCCTCACGCCCGACGCGCTGCCCGCGTGCACCGGCACCGACTGCCCGCAGGCCAAGGTCGCCGAGCTCTGGACCCAGTTCCAGGCCGCGTGGCTCGACACCGTGCTCACCGAGAGCCCGTCGAAGTGGAACGTCGTGACCTTCCACCAGCCCGTCTACTCGACGTCGTCGGGCCGTGACGAACCCGTGCTGCGCAAGTACTGGGTCCCCGTGTTCCAGGAGCACGACATCGACCTCGTCATGATGGGTCACGACCACACCTACGCGCGCGGCTACAACGACGAGGACCGCACCGACACCGAGGGCGTGACCGACGGCCCCGTCTACATCGTGTCCAACTCGGGAGCCAAGCACTACGACCTCGCGGCCCCCGACAAGAACGTCTGGACCAACAACGGCGCGACCCAGGTGCTGCGCGGCGAGAAGATCACGACCTACCAGGTCGTCGACGTCACGGCGGACACCCTGACCTACAAGTCCTACATCGCCGAGAAGGTCGCGGGCGCGAGCACCGACCTTCCCGTGGGCGCGGTCTACGACGAGTTCACGGTCACCAAGCGCGACGACGGCACCAAGTGGGTCACCGAGGCCGGCGTCGCCGTCCCGAGCGAGGTGACGTTCACGACGCAGCCCGCCGCCGCCGTCACGGTCGAGTCGGGCAAGAACGTGACGATCTCCTCGACTGCCGTCTCGACCTCGACGGCCACGCCCGCTCCCCGCGTCGCCTACCAGTGGCAGACCGCCGCTGCGGGCACCGACGCGTGGACCGACATCGCCGGTGCGACGTCGAAGAACCTCCTGCTCAAGAAGGTCTCGGCCACGACCGACCAGCACCGCTACCGCGTGGTCGCCACGGCCGGGAAGTCCTCGACGACCTCGGCCGTGAGCACCGTGACCGTGACCAAGGCGCCGACGACGCTCAAGCTCGCCGCGTCCTCGCTGCGCACGGGCGCCAAGCCGCGCGTGACCGCCAACGCGTCCGTGGCCGGGACGGTCGAGGTCACGGTCGTCTCGGGGATATTCCTGACGACCGCGAGCGTCCCCGTCGCGAAGGGTGCCACGACGACGGTCACGCTGCCCCAGTCGCTGCCCTTCGGCGTGAGCGGTGCGACCGTCCAGGTCACCGCGACGCTCACCCCGACCGACTCCGTCGAGTTCGCCGGCACGACCGCGGGGTTCACGACGAAGATCGGCTGACACCGGTCGGTTGCACCTCGGCCGGCCGGCTCCCGCGTTCTGCGGGGGTCGGCCGGCCGTGCCTCGCGGGACCCCTGCGCACCGGTGCCCGGTGCGAGCATGGTCCCGTGCTCCCGACCCGCTCCGCGCTCCCGCTCGCCCTCTCGGCCCTCGCCCTCGCTCTCCTCGCCGGGTGCACCGCTCCGGCGCCCGCGCCCACCTCGGCCCGTGACGACCTCGAGCCGACCACCTCGGTGAGCGACGCCGTCGGGCAGGAGGGCGCGGCACCCGCTCCCCCGCCCGCCGGGGCCCGGCTCGACTACCAGCTCGGCGGGGCCTACCCGCCGCCCGACGGCGTGACCGTCGTCGTCCGCGACGTCACCGACTCCCCCGCGGGCGAGGGCTACGACGTCTGCTACGTCAACGGGTTCCAGACCCAGCCCGGCGAGAGCGAGACCTGGCTGCGCGACCACCCCGACCTGGTCCTGCGCGACGACGACGGCGAACCCGTCGCCGACCCCGGCTGGCCCGACGAGCTGCTCCTCGACACCTCGACCGACACCGCGCGCCGCGAGATCGCGCAGGTCGTCGGCGCACAGGTGGACGCGTGCGCGGACGCCGGGTTCGACGCGGTCGAGCCCGACAACCTGGACTCGTTCACCCGCTCGTCGGGGGCGCTCACGCGCGACGACAACCTCGCCCTGGCCGCGCTGCTGATCGACCGCGCGCACGCGCGAGGACTCGCGATCGGGCAGAAGAACACGGTCGAGCTGGGCGAGGACGGTCCAGCGCTCGGCTTCGACTTCGTGGTCGCCGAGGACTGCGCCGTCCACGACGAGTGCGGCGACTACGCCGCCGCCTACGGCACGCGCGTCCTGGAGATCGAGTACGACGACGAGCCGGACCTCTCCGCCCGCCTCGCCGACGCGTGCGCGCGCGGGGTCTCGGTCGTGGGACGCGACCGCGCGCTCTCGACGCCCGACGACCCGGGCTACGCCTTCGAGTCCTGCTGAACCGGCGCCCACACGTCGCCCGGCACGTCCCCGGGCAGGTCGGGGTTCCCGACCCCGACGAACCGGTCGCCCGCCCCGCTCGCCCGCAGGCGCTCGAAGTCCTTGAGCGCCCCGAAGGCCCACCGGCCCAGCAGCGTGATCGCGACCAGGTTCACGAGAGCCATGAGCGCCATGGCGACGTCCGCGACGGCCCACACGGCCTCGAGCTCGACGAGCGACCCGATCCCGATCGCCGCGAGCACGAGCGTGCGCAGCGCGGTGAGCGCCTTGGCGCGGATGCCGAGGAACGTCAGGTTGACCTCGGCGTACGAGTAGTTGCCGAGCACCGAGGAGAACGCGAAGACGAACACCAGGATCGTCATGGGCCACACGGTCCACGACCCGAGCTGGGCCGCGACGGCCTCCTGCGTGAGCGAGGCCCCGGCCGCGTCGGTCGTGCTCCCCGGGTCGAACACCTCGGGTCCCGCCATGAGGATGATGAAGGCCGTCGCCGAGCACACCACGATCGTGTCGACGAACACGCCGAGCGACTGGATCAGGCCCTGCTTGGCGGGGTGCGAGACCGTCGCGGTCGCGGCCGCGTTCGGTGCGCTGCCCATGCCGGCCTCGTTCGAGAACAGGCCACGCTTGACCCCGTTGAGCAGCGCCGCGAGGATCCCCCCGGCCGTGCCCGCGACGGCCTGGTCGAGCCCGAACGCGCCCTCGACGATCTGCCGGACCACGCCCGGCACGGCGCCGAGATTCATGAGGATGATCGTGGCCGCGAGCAGGACGTAGATGCCCGCCATGATCGGCAGCACGACACCCGCGACCTTCGCGACGCGCTTGACCCCGCCGAACAGCACGGGCGCTGCGAGGATCATGAGGAAGACCGCGGTCCAGCCCGGCGAGACGGCGTGCCCGTTGTCCAGGGCCTCGCTGATCGTGTTGGCCTGCACCATGTTGAACGCGAAGCCGAACGCGAAGATCAGCAGGATCGCGAACACGATCCCCCAGCGTCGCGAGCCCAGTCCGCGCTGGATGTAGTACGCGGGGCCGCCGCGGAAGGAGCCGTCGTCGGCACGGACCTTGAAGATCTGCCCCAGGGTCGCCTCGACGAACGCCGTGGCCATGCCGATGAGCGCGACGCACCACATCCAGAAGATCGCGCCCGGCCCGCCGAGCGTCAGCGCGATCGCGACGCCCGCGATGTTGCCCGTGCCCACGCGCGAGGCGAGACCCACGCAGAAGGCCTGGAACGACGAGATGCCGCCCTCGGCCGCGCCGGTCGAGCCGCCGACCAGCCGGAACATGAGCCCGAACATCCGGATCTGGACGGCGCGCGTGCGCACCGTGAAGTAGATGCCCGCGCCGATGAGGACGTAGATCAGGACGTAGGAGTACAGGAAGTTGCTGACCGGGTCGATCAGCGCCTCTTGCAGGACGTCCATGGGGTTCCTCCAGCCCGACGGCGGTTCTGCCGTCCGCAGGACGCTAACCTCTCGCGGTGGTCCTTGTCGCGACGGGCACTCAGCGCGGCTGCTCGTGCGCGCGCTCGCCGCGCTGGGCCTTCTGCGCGGTCTCGGCGATCCGGGCGGCGCGGGTCGGCGCCCGCCGGGCGTCCGCGATCCAGCCGAGGACGAGTCGGCGCACCCCGGGCGGGAAGGCGTCCCAGTGCTCCCGGGCAGGCGGCACGGCGGCGAACGCCGAGGCCAGGTCGTCGGGGACGACCAGCGCCTCGGCGTCGTCGTACCTCGTCCAGGAACCGTCGGCCTGCGCGGCCTCGACGACCGCGCGCCCCGCGTCGGTCATCCTCCCGTCCGCCTCGGCCCGCGCGACCCGCTCCTTGCTCAGGCGCGTCCAGCGGCTGCCGGGGCGCCGGCGTGTGAGCCACATCATCGAGCGGTCGTCGTCGATCGTCTGCACGGTCCCGTCGATCCAGCCGAAGCTCAGCGCCTCCTCGATGAGCGCGTCGTAGTCGATCGGGGCGCGACCGCTGGCCCGCCGCCACTGCACGACCCAGACCCCGGGGACCTCGTCGTCGTGGTGCTCGACGAGCCACGCGCGCCACTCGGCCGCGGTCTCGGGGTGGAAGCGGGGCGCGTCCGCGCGCCGGTCGGTCACCATGCGCCCAGACTGCCACGGGACCTCCCGTGGGTCCCGGCGAGACCAGCGGGTCCCGTCGGGGCCCGGCCCCCGCGGACGACGAGGGGAGGTGCTGGTCCGGGACGCGTCCGGACCAGCACCCCTCCCGGCTCGTGGGTCAGTCGCAGGTGGTGGCGTCGTAGGACGCCACGACCTCCTGCGACCGCCCGTCCTGGGAGACCACGACCGTGACCTGCCCCGCCTCGACCGCACCCGAACGCGTCGCGAACGACGCCGACGCACTCTTGCCCGGCGCCAGCCCCACGAACGACCTGCTGCCGAACGCCGAGGACACCTTCACGTCCACCGGCAGCTCCTCCGCGCTCACCGCACGCACCGAGACCACCACACGCCCCGCAACGCACTGGACCCTGGCCGAGACCACCACGTCGAACACCGGCCCCACCACCACCGCATCGCTCGCCACCGCGAACACGTGCAGATCCTTGTTCCGCGGGAAGGTGATCGAGACGATCTTCTTCCCCTCGGGAGCCACGTAGGGGGCCGTGGAGAACACGAACGCGCTGTCCTTGTCCCCGTTGCGGCGGTCCATGCGCGCGACCACCGCGTTCCCCAGGACGGGGCTCCCGTCCGCGCTCGGCAGGACCCAGTCGCCGAACCCGACGGTCGTCGTGGCCGTGGTCCCGTCCTGGAACGTCACGGTCGCCTGGCCCTGCTGGGTCCCGTTGGTCGCAGCCCCGACGAGCGAAAAGCCCGCGCTCGGTGCCGGCAGGACGATCGTCTCGCCGTCGAGCGTGAGCGAGTCCGGTCGGCCCTCGGGCGAGGAGGGCCAGACGAACGGCAGGCCGCCGACGTCGTGCGCCGACCCCGGCGTGAGCCCCGCCTGTGCGAGCGCCTCGCGCGAGAACGAGTTCCCCGCACCGTCGAAGTTGGCACCTGCCCGCTGGGCCTGGCTCGCGCTCCCGACCGTGTCGAACGCCGCGAACAGGCTGCCCTCGGCCGCGACCCGCACCGTGACCGGCACACGCCTCTCGGTGCCTCCGGCCGTGAGCGTGACCTCGACGTCGTAGAAGCCCTCGGGCACGTCCTGACCCACCGCGAAGGTGAGGTCACCGCGCAGGTGACCTGCGCCGTCGGGCACGAGGGTCTCGCCCGTGACCGTGATGTCCGCGGGCGCGTCGACCGCGACCGTGACCTGGGCGTCGAGGTCCCCGAAGAGCTGGGCGTCGACCGGGGACGTCGCCGTGCCGCCCGGAGCCACCGAGACGAGCGCGCTCCCCGCGTTCGCGACGAGCCCCTGCTCGCCCTCGCGGAACGACGGTGGCGAGGCCTCGGGCGACGTGCCCCAGGTCGTGTCGCGCTCGGCCGACAAGGCCAGCTCGACCACACCACCCTCGTGGATCAGGCCTTCGGGCAGGTAGGTCCTGTCCCAGGGCTGCCCCTCGACCGTCATGCCCGTGATGTACCGCTGGCCCGTCGACGCGCCGGGCGCCCGCAGGTCGAGCGTCTTGCCGTCGCCGAGGTCGATCACGACCCGGTCGAACCGCGGGGTGTTGATCGCCAGGACGTCGGTCCCGGGCGTCGTGGGGTACAGGCCCGCGGCGGCCCAGACGTACCAGCCCGCCTGCGCGCCCAGGTCGTCGTTGCCCGGCTTCCCGTCCGGAGTCGGGGAGAACAGGGTCGCGGTGATCTCGTCGACCAGCTCGGTCGTTCGCCAGGGCTGACCCACGTAGTCGTACAGCCACGGCACGCCGAAGTTCGGCTCGTTGCCGATCCAGAGCCGGGGCTCGTTGGGACCCGAGTTGTGGGTCGTGGTGAACCGGTCGAGGCGCTCGGCCACGGCCTCCCGACCGCCCAGCCCTTCGGTCAGCGCCGCGACGTTCTGCGGGACGAGCCACGTGTACTGCTCGGCGTTGCCCTCGTCGAACCCCTCCTGCCCGAACCCGCCGCTGCCGTCCGGGACCACGAACGAGCCGTCGGCGTTGCGGGCCGCGACCGTGCTCGTGCTCGGGTCGAAGATGTTCTGCCAGTACTGGCCGCGCGCCTGGTACTCGGCCGCGGTCTCGTCCTGGCCCAGAGCCCCCGCGAGACGACCGATCGCGAAGTCCGCGACCGACCACTCGAGCGTGATGGACGCCCCGACCACGCGGTGGTCGCCCCGGAACTCCTCGGTCTGCGGGGCGTACCCGCGCTCGAGGTAGGTCCCGATCCCGTGCCGCTGGACGTACCCGCTCGGGGTCCGGCCCTCGGTCGTGGCGCCCTTGACCATGTACTCGAGCGCCGTCTCGGCGTCGAAGTCTCGCGCACCGAACGCGTACATGCTCGCGATGAGCGGCACCGAGCTGTCGCCCGTCATCTGCCCCGTGTACCCGTTGGCGACGGGCCAGCGCGGGAGCCAGCCCCCCTCGACGGCCGAGCTCACGAGCGACTGCGCCATGTCCGAGGCGCGCTCAGGAGCGAGCACCGCCTGGAGCGCACCGAGCGAACGGTACGTGTCCCAGTCCGAGAAGTTGGCGTACCGGGTGCGGCCGTCGGCGACCTGGTGGATCTGCTGGTCGAACCCGACGTAACGCCCGTCGACGTCGTCGAACGTGTTGGGGTGCATCATCGAGTGGTAGAGCGAGGTGTAGAACATGGTCTTGTCGTCCGCGTCCTCGCCCGCGACCTGGACCTTGCCCAGCAGGTCGGACCAGGCCGCACGGTTGTCGTCGCGGACAGCGTCGAAGTCCCAGCCCGGGATCTCGGCCGCGAGGTTGGCCTGCGCGCCCTCGACGCTCACGTACGACATCGCGACCTTGGCCTGGACCGTCGAACCCGGCGCGAACGTCGTCCACGCTCCCGCGCGTCGGCCCTGCGCCGACCGGTCACCCGTCGTGAGGGTCGTGCCCTCCCAGGTGCCGAACGACGAGAAGTCCTGGTCGAACTCGACCGCGTAGTAGAGCGTGTAGCGGTTGCCCTTGCCGCAGAACCCACCGCTCGACACCGAGCCCGTGACGGTGCGGCTGCCGGTGACCTCGACCGTGGACCCGAAGACCGTGCCGAGCGAGCCGCCCGGGTTGACGATGACCTGCGCGTCCCCTGTCTGCGGGTACTCGAACGTCATGCCCCCCGAGCGCGTCGCGGCCGACAGCTCGGCCTCGATGCCCGAGCTCTTGAGGGTCACGGCGTACCGGCCCACCTCGGCACTCTCCTGGTCGTGCGAGAACTCCTCCTTGCGGTCCCACGGCGCGCTGCCCACGTCCCCCGCGACCGGCAGGATGGGGACGTCGCCGAACACCCAGCACCCCGCCGACGCGTGGTTCATCGAGAACCCGCGGATCGCCTGGTGCGAGTAGCGGTACCCCGCGTACGCCCGGTCGCCGTTCCCGACCGACACCTGGGTGTCGGGCGAGAGCTGCATCATGCCGAACGGCATCGACGGTCCGGGGAAGTTGTTGATCTCCCCCACGACGCCGTTCGCCTGCCCCGTACCGACCATCGGGTCGACCAGGTCGACCGGGTCGGTCACGAGCCCGGCGTCGGACGCCCCGACCGCCTGCGCCACCGGGGCGGCGGCCGCCGCCCCGCCCACGAGCCCCGCGCCCGCGACGGCTGCCGCGGCGAGCGCCGCGACGACCCTTCGTGTCCTGCCTCGTGCTGTTCTCACGCTCTGCTCCCTCGTTGGTCGTCCCTGACCTCGTGACGTGCTGCTGCGGTACGCCGGTCGCACCGGCGGACCGAGGCGCGCCCGCCCGTGTCCTGCGCGTCGGGCGGGGCGCGCCGACGGGCCCGCCCGGGGTTCCCTCTCCCCGGGCGGGCCCGTGGTGGGTCAGTCGCAGGTGGTGGCGTCGTAGGACGCCACGACCTCCTGCGACCGCCCGTCCTGGGAGACCACGACCGTGACCTGGCCGGCCTCGACCGCGCCCGAACGCGTCGCGAACGACGCCGACGCACTCTTGCCCGGCGCCAGCCCCACGAACGACCTGCTGCCGAACGCCGACGTCACCTTCACGTCCACCGGCAGCTCCTCCGCGCTCACCGCACGCACCGAGACCACCACACGCCCCGCCACGCACTGCGCCCTGGCCGAGACCACCACGTCGAACGCGGGCCCCACCACCACCGCATCGCTCGCCACCGCGAACACGTGCATGTTGGTCGCGCGCGGCAGGGTGATCGTCGCGAGGGCCTTGCCCTCGGGGACGGCGACCGGAGCCGTGGCGTACAGGCCGCAGCCGATGCGCTGCGTCCCCGTGCCACTGCCTCGTGCCCCCGCCTTGGCGACGAGGATGTTGCCGGCCACGGGCGACCCCGTGCACCAGTCGCTCAGCTCGACGCGCGACGTCTGGCTCGTGCCGTCCGTGAAGCCCAGGACCAGGTCGCCCCCGTGCGTGCCGTTGTTGCTCGAGCCGACGAGCGAGACCTGGCGTGCCGTGCCGATGCTCGCGCGGACGTCGAGCACCTGACCGTTCGCGCGGACGTTGTCGGGCGCACCCGGCTCCTCGGCCGCGAGCACGTAGCCCAGCTGCGTGCCCGGGACGAGTCCCGGCACGCCCTGGACCGCGCCCTGCTCGGCGAGCAGGTCGCGCAGCAGGTAGGCCCCCTGCCCGTCGAAGTTCGCGTTGGCCGCACCGGCGTCGCCGATCCCGGCGTTGTCGAAGCTGCTGCGCAGCCACGACTCCTGCGCGACGACGACGGTCACCTCGCGGGAGACCTCGTGCCCCGCGGCGTCCGTCACGACGACCGTGACGGGGTACGCGCCGGGCGCGACGCCCGGCGCGGCCGAGAGCCTCAGCGGGATCTCGCTCGTGGCAGGCAGGCCGTCCGAGACGACGGACCACGGGCCCGAGCCGTCCTGGACCTGGACGGCGTCGCTCCCGGTCACCTGGATCTCGCCCGAGACGGTACCCGGGCCCTGCGCGACGACGCTCGCCACCAGGTCGACCGTCGCGCCCGGCCGGATGACCGGGTGCGCGGTCGAGAGGCCCGCGAACAGGCGGCTGACCTCGGCGTCGACCCGGTCGACCGCGCCCGGCGCGGCGTCGGGCCCCGTGGCCCACGCGGTGTGCTCGGCGCTCGTGGCGAACGACAGGGTGCCCGCCGCGGTCAGCTCCGGGCCCGTGAGGTAGGCGCGGTCCACCGCGGTGGCCCCTGCGGTGACCGAGGCCGTGTAGCGGTTCTCGGTCGACGTCCCCGGGGCGGTGATGTGCAGCTCGCTACGAGGGTAGAACGACTCGTCGAGGTCGATCCGGACGTCGTCGAACAGGGGCGTCGAGAGGCCCCACGTGTCCGTGCCGGGCACGATCGGGTAGATCCCGAGCCCCGACAGGACGTGCCACGCGGACATGGTGCCCAGGTCGTCGTTGCCCGTGACGCCGTCGGGGCCGTCGGTGAAGAGGGTCAGGGCCGCGCGGACCACGTCGTTGGTCTTCCACGGCTGCCCGGTCCACAGGTACACGTACGGCGCGTGGAGGTTGGGCTCGTTGTTGGGGTTGTAGGTGTCCTGGTCGTAGTAGGAGTAGGTGCCGTTGACCCACACCTCGCGGGCCGTCTTCTCGGGGTCCACGAGCAGCTGGTCGTAGGCGAAGAACGAGTCGAGCGCCTCGTTGGCGGGGTCCGTGCCGCCGATCAGGTCGACGAGGCCCGGGACGTCCTGCTGGACGAGCCACTGGTACTGGACGGCGGTGCCCTCGTGGAACCCGTCGCTCTTGGCCGGGTCCGGGTCGCCCACGAACAGGCCGTCGGCGTTGCGGGCGCGGAAGGCCCCGGTGCGCGGGTCGAACACCGAACGGTAGTTCTGGCCGCGCACGGCGTAGCGGTCGGCGTCCTCGTCGTGGCCGAGGCCCCGTGCCATGGTCGCGAGCATCGCGTCCGAGAGCGCGTACTCGAGCGTGGCCGAACCGCCGTGCTGCAGGTCGTAGTCACCGGGCTTGCCCGAACGTCCCGGCTCGTGCGGGACGAACCCGCTCGCCAGGTACGTGTCGTTGCCCGCGCGCCCGTTGAACGGGGAGTCGGCGGGGGCCATGTTGTCGGCGCTCTGCTGGAGGACCGCGTAGGCCTCCTCCTCGTGCCCCGCGAGCAGCCCCTGGCTCCATGCGCTCACGAGGAAGGGCGTGGCCGGGTCGCCCGTCATGATGTTGGTCTCGACCGTGCCGTACCCCCAGCGCGGCAGCCAGCCGCCCTGCTCCGCGGCGCGGACCACGGACAGCGCCATGTCCTGCGACTCCTGCGGGGCGAGCAGCGCGAGCAACTGCTGCTGCGTGCGGTACGTGTCCCACAGCGAGAAGTTCTGGTAGTACGTGAAGTCCTCGGCGACGTGGACCTCCTGGTCCCAGCCGCGGTAGCGCCCGTCGACGTCGGTGCCCGTGTTGGGGGCCAGGAAGCTCCGGTAGAGCGAGGAGTAGAACGTGCGCAGGTCGTCCTCGGCGCCGCGCTGGACGGCGACCGACCCGAGCCGCTCCTCCCATGCCGCGGTCGCGGCGGTGCGAGCCTCGTCGAACGTGCCCTCCTCGGCGTCGAGGTTCGCGGCCGCCCCGGCCGCGTCGACGTAGCTCATCGAGGTGGTCGCCTCGACGTCGAGGTCGCCGCCCGTGGTGTCGAACCGGAGGTAGGCGCCCACGCGGCCGTCGCCCGTGGCGGTCGCCGCGCCCGCCGTGACGGCGCCGCCCTGCCAGGTGCCGTAGGTCGTGAAGGGGCGGTCGAAGGTCGTGCGCGTGTGGATCGTGAAGGGCTGCGTGTCTTGGCAGAAGCCGCGCTGGGTGATGGTCGTCTCGACCGTGCGGTCGTCGATCACGGTCACGGTCGAACCGGTGACCCGGTTGAGGGCCTGCCCGGTGTTGATCAGCACGTTCGCCTTGTCGGTCGACGGGAACGTGTAGCGCTGGACCGCGGTGTGCTCTCCGGCCGTGAGCTCGGCGTCGATCGTGCCCGCCGACGCCTGGAGCCCTACGCGGTAGTACCCGGGCGAGGCCTCCTCGTCGTCGTGCGAGTACTTCAGGGCGTACTGCCCGTAGTCGGTCGAGGTGACGTCGCCTGTCGTGGGCAGGACCGGAAGCGTCCCGCCCAGCCCGCACCCGACCCCCGAGAGGTGCACGAGCGAGAAGCCTCGGATGCGGTCGCGCCCGTAGTCGTACCCGACGTTGTGGCCGTTGTCGGGCGAGAACTGCACCATGCCGAACGGGACGCTCGCCCCGGGGTAGGTGTTCCCGTCGTCCTTGGTCCCGATGAACGGGTTGACGTAGGAGACGAGGGGTTGGTCTACGGGGCCGACCTCGGCCTGGACCGCAGTCGGGGCGGCGGCCGGCGCCGCGCCCGCGGCCGGGATCGCGGTCGCTGCGGGCGCGGCCCCCACGAGGAGCGCGAGCGCCAGGGCGGTCGACGGGATCGGGCTCCGACGGTGCTGCTTCGAACGAGTTGTCGCGTGCTGACGAGGAGTCATACGGCTCGCCCTCCTGCCCACCACGGCGTGGGCTGCTCGGTGTACCCAGCGTCAGTGCTGGGCGTTCTGCACCTTTGCATGGCATGACAGCGCTGTCCACAGGAGCCATAAGGTTGCCGCCAGGTCGCACGACAGCCCTGCGACGCACCGAGGACGGCGCCCGCGGGCAGGCGCAGCGCGGCCCACCGCCCGGCGCCCGCTCTGCGACAATGGCCACGATGAGCACCACGACCCCCACCACCCGTCCCGAGCCCGGCCTGGTTCGTCACCTGCCGGCACCGGACGGCTCGGGCACCCCGGACCCTGACGCCCTCTACGAAGGGTTCACCGAGTGGGCCACCGAGACGGGGATCGACCTCTACGCCCACCAGGACGAGGCCGTCATCGAGATCTTCTCGGGCGCGCACGTCATCCTGGCCACGCCCACGGGCTCGGGGAAGTCGCTCGTCGCGGTCGGCGCGCACTACGCGGCCCTCGCCGCGCACCGCGCGGGAGTCCCCGGCCGCAGCTACTACACGGCTCCGCTCAAGGCGCTCGTGAGCGAGAAGTTCTTCGCGCTCGTCGCGGTGTTCGGCTCCGCGAACGTCGGCATGATGACGGGCGACTCGTCGGTCAACCCGACCGCGCCGATCATCTGCTGCACCGCGGAGATCCTCGCGAACATCGCGCTGCGCGACGGCGCCGACGCGGACGTCGCGCAGGTCGTCATGGACGAGTTCCACTACTACGCGGACCCCCAGCGCGGCTGGGCCTGGCAGGTCCCCCTCCTCGAGCTGCCCCAGGCGCAGTTCGTCCTCATGTCCGCGACCCTGGGCGACACCTCGACGTTCACCGAGGACCTCGAGACCCGCACGGGCCGCCCCGTCGCCGAGGTCACGAGCGCCGAGCGTCCCGTGCCGCTGACGTTCAGCTACGTCGTCGAGCCGCTCAACGAGGTCCTCGAAGAGCTCGTCACGACGCACCGCGCGCCGGTCTACGTCGTGCACTTCACGCAGAAGGACGCGGTCGACCGCGCCCAGGCCCTGCTGAGCATCAACGTCGCGAGCCGCTCCGAGAAGGACGCGATCGCGGCCGAGCTGGGCGACTTCCGCTTCACCTCGGGGTTCGGCAAGACGCTCAGCAAGTTCCTGCGCCACGGCGTGGGCGTGCACCACGCGGGCATGCTGCCCAAGTACCGTCGCGTGGTCGAGCGCCTGACCCAGGCCGGGCTGCTCAAGGTCGTGTGCGGCACCGACACCCTGGGCGTCGGCATCAACGTCCCCATCCGCACGGTCCTCATGACGAGCCTCGTGAAGTTCGACGGCGAGCGCATGCGCCACCTCACGGCGCGCGAGTTCCACCAGATCGCGGGCCGCGCGGGCCGGGCGGGCTACGACACGCTCGGCGAGGTCCTCGTCATGGCCCCCGAGCACGTGATCGAGAACCGCAAGCTGCTGGCCAAGGCCGGCGACGACCCCAAGAAGCTCAAGAAGATCGTGCGCAAGAAGGCGCCGGCGGGAGCGGTCAACTGGACCGACGCGACGTTCGAGCGCCTGCGCGACGCCGACCCCGAGGCCCTGACCAGCCACTTCACGGTCAACCACGCCATGGTGCTCAACGTGCTCGCGCGGGGGGACAAGGGGGTCGATCCGGTGCAGGCCATGAAGCACCTGCTCACGGCCAACCACGACACCGAGGCCCAGCGCGAGCGCCACGTGCGCCAGGTGTTCCGCATCTACCGGTCGCTGCGCGTCGCGGGCATCGTCGAGCGCGTGCGCGTGCCGGACCCGACCTACCCGAGCGGGCAGCGCCCCACGGTGCGCCTCACGGTCGACCTGCCGCGCGAGTTCGCGCTCAACCAGCCCTTGTCGCCGTTCGCGCTCGCGGCGCTCGACCTGCTCGACGTCGAGTCCCCCACGCACGCGCTCGACGTCGTCTCGGTCCTGGAGGCCACGCTGTCCGACCCGCGCCAGGTGCTCGTCGCGCAGCAGCACCGCGCCCGCGGCGAGGCCGTCGCGGCCATGAAGGCCGAGGGGTACGAGTACGAGGAGCGCATGGCGCTGCTCGAGACCATCACGTGGCCCAAGCCCCTCGCGGACCTGCTCGAGCCTGCGTTCGTCACGTACAAGCACTCGAACCCGTGGGTCTCCGACGCCGAGCTCTCACCCAAGTCGGTCGTGCGCGACATGGTCGAGCGGGCCATGACCTTCGGAGAGTTCGTGTCCGTGTACGGCCTGGACCGCACCGAGGGCGTCGTGCTGCGCTACCTCGCCGACGCGTACCGCTCGATGCGCCAGACGATCTCCGAGGAACACCGCACCGAGGAGGTCCAGGACATCACGGAGTGGCTGGGCGAGCTGGTACGTGGCACCGACTCGTCGCTGCTCGACGAGTGGGAGCGCCTGGCCAACCCGGTCGACGATGACGCGGACGACGAGGTCGGCGACGGCCCGCTGTCCGGAACGGGCGCCGAGGCCCCGGCCCGTCCCGTCACGGGCAACCCTCGCTCGTTCCGCGTCCTGGTCCGCAACGCCCTGTTCCGCCGGGTCGAGCTCGCGGCGCGGGAGAACTACGACGCGCTCGAGGCCCTCGACAAGGCGAGCGGTTGGGACGGCGACGCGTGGGCCGACGCCCTCGACCCGATGTTCGACCTGCACGGCAACGACGCGATCGGCGTGGACGCCGCAGCACGGTCGTCGGCCCTCGTGCAGATCGTCGAGAACGGCGTGCGGCCCGACGGCGAGCGCGTCGAGCCCGGCACGTGGTTCGTCCGCCAGGTGCTCGACGACCCGGCGGGCGACCACGACTGGGCGATCAGCGCTGTCGTCGACCTCGCGGCGAGCGACGAGGCCGGCGCCGTGGTGCTGCGCGTCGTGGCGGTCGGGACGATCTGACGCGACCTACCGGAGCACGTCGTCGGCCGGGCGGCGGGGCGTCCGCGGAGACGTCGCGCTGTACCCCAGTCGCAGCACCATCTGCGGCGCCCCGGCGTCGAGCGCCGCTGCGAGCGCGGCCCGCGTGGTCGGGTTCTCGAGGACGGTCGTCGCGAACGAGGCGTGCACGAAGTAGGTCGTCGCGGTCAGCAGGACACGCTCGAGCGCCTGGCCGGCAACGAGCCAGTCGCGCACGGAGTCGCCCGGGGTCGTGAGGACCGCGAGCGTCGAACGGTGCTCGAACGCGGCCCGGTCGCTCGTGGAGTCGCCGCCGAAGTGCCGCACGGGGGCCAGCGCGTCGTCGCTCGCGGGACCGAGCGCCGCGACCGGGATCCCGTCGGGCCGGTCGGGGTCGCTCGTGACCCAGCGCGCCTGCTCGACCCGGCCCGTGTGATCCTTGCCGGCGGCCTCCTCGGCCTCGCGCACGAGGTCCAGCAGGACCGTCCGCTCGGAGGCCTGGGCGGCGAGCGTCACGAACCGCGCCCCCTCGGACGTCGCAGCCTTGTCGAGGTCGTCGACCACGTCGGCGTCGAGCGGCTGGTCCTCGAACGGCACACGGGACGTCGCGCGGCGCTCGATCGCGACCGCGAGGTCCAGCTCGTCGGCGTCGGGCAGGACACCCGGGACCAGGTCGACGCGGGCGACCAGGGCGGGGTCGGCGTCGTCGGGCAGCAGCGTCAGCACCGGACGGAAGGACTCGCGGCGTGCCGCGACGCGCAGGTTCGCGAGGAACGCTCCGCAGCTGATGAACATCTCGCGGCCCGCGGGGTCGGCGTGCGTCAGCCGGCGCGAGTCGTCGGCGCGTACATCGAGCGTCGTGCCGTGCACGTGGACGGACCACGGCTGGGTGTTGTGCACGCTGGGGGCCCGGGACGCGGCCGCGAGGATCCGTTCGATTCGGGGGTCGTCGATGCTCATGTGCGTTCTCCCTGCTTCCGATGCGCCCCTGACGCATCCCCTGCCGGCGGTCACCTCTGCCACCTCGAGCCTCTCAGGACGAGCACCGATCGGCCAGGGACGAAGGTCCTCGCAGGCCTGAGGTGGAGGTCACACGCCCGGCTGCCCGGGACGCAAGACGGACGCGAGCACGTCGCGACCCGCCACGACAGGCTCGCTCCCCCGCCCTACCGTGGCCTCATGAGCGCACGGGACCAGGAGACGACACCGCACGAGGGAGAGCAGCACCGGAGCGAGGGGACGGGCGCACGGCTCAATCGCCTGCGGGCCGGGGTGCTCGGCGCGAACGACGGGATCGTGTCGACCGCGGGCGTGGTCGTGGGCGTCGCCGCCACCAGCACGTCGATCCCCGTCATCGCGACCGCGGGCGCCGCGGCCCTGCTCGCCGGAGCCCTGTCGATGGCCGCGGGCGAGTACGTCTCGGTGAGCACACAGCGCGACACCGAGGAGGCCATGCTCGCCAAGGAGCGCCAGGAGCTCGCAACCATGCCTGACGAGGAGCTCGCGGAGCTCGCCGGGATCTACCGGGCCAAAGGACTGACGCCCGAGCTCGCGCACGAGGTCGCCGTCCAGCTCACGGCTCACGACCCCCTCGCGGCTCACGCGGACGCCGAGCTCAACATCGACCCCGACGACCTCACGTCCCCCTGGGAGGCCGCGCTCGCCTCGATCGTCTCGTTCACCGTGGGCGGGCTGCTCCCCCTGGCCGCCATCCTCCTGGCCCCCACCGCGGCCCGGATCCCCGTGACGTTCGTCGCGGTCGTCCTGGCCCTGGTCCTCACGGGCTGGGGCAGCGCCAGGCTGGGACGGTCCCCGACCCGGCGCGCGACGATCCGCACGGTCCTCGGCGGGGCGATCGCCATGGCCGTGACGTACGGGATCGGGTCGCTCGTCGACGTGAACGTCTAGCGGGAGCCGGCGTCGCAGTTCAGCGCATGAACGGCCCGAAGATGGCGGCGACCATCGCCGCCGCACGGTCGGGGTCACCGTCGGCGATCGCCTCGACCAGCTCGTGGTGGTGGCGGTGGGCCGCCTCCTCGTCGTCGCCCTCGCGCTCCTCGTCGCGCATGTGGACCGCGAAGACGTCGAGCATGCTGGAGTAGAGCTGCAGGTAGAGCGGGTTGTGCGTCGCCGCCACGATCGCGCGGTGCAGGGCGAGGTCAGCGCCGGCTCGAAGGTCGCGATCACCGGCCGACCAGACCTCTTCCCGTCGGTCGCGCAGCTCGCGCAGCAGATCGACGTCGGCCTCCGAGCGACTCGATGCGGCGAGCGAGGCCGCGGTGCTGTCCAGGGCACGGCGCAGCTCCAGGTAGTGACGACGGGATCCCCCGGCGAGCTGCCGTTCGAGCGTGCCCGTCAGCTCGGAGCTGGAGATGACGAAGGTGCCCCGGCCCTGCTCACGGCGCAGCAGTCCTCCGTGCACCAGCGACTGGATCGCCTCGCGGACCGTGTTTCGCCCGACCCCGAACTCCGACACCAGATCGGCTTCGGTCGGGATCCGCTCGCCGACCGGCCAGCGGCCGGAGACCACCTCTTCGCGGAAGCGCTCGACGGCCTGGTCGATCAGGCCTGCTCGACGCACGGGCCGCCGTGTGTCAGACTCACCAGAATTCATCCCATGATCCCATCATTCACCGATCTCATCGTGGAGTTTAGCGTGACGACACTCTCTCCAGCGCGCATCCCGGTCCGCCGCGGACGCCTGACCGTGTGGGCCGGCCTTGCCGTCGCGCTGACGGCGGTCAACCTCCGGACGGCCGTGACCGGATTCACCCCGCTCCTCGAGATCATCGGAGCGGACCTCGGGTTCGGCGTGGCCCTGGCGGGTCTGCTCGGGACCGTGCCCGCGGCGTCGTTCGCCGTCTTCGGCTTCCTCGCCCCGGTGGTGACGAGGAGGTTCGGGCTCGAGCGCACGGCCACGGTGGCGCTGGGCCTGACGGCGCTCTCGCTCCTGGTGCGCGCCTACTCGCCGACGCCCCTCGCGCTCGTGCTGTCGACCGTGCTGGCCCTGGCCGGGATCGGCGCCGCGAACGTGGTGATCGTCCCCCTGGTGAAGGCCTGGTTCCCCGACCGGATCGCCCTGTGGACCTCGCTCTACCTGCTCCTGATGCAGACGGGCCAGTTCGTCGCCCCGCTGCTGGCCGTGCCGGTGGCGGAGGCGACGAGCTGGCGGCTCTCGGTAGGAGTCTGGGCGGTCCCGGCCGCGCTCGCCGCAGTGGTCTGGCTCGTCCTGGCATCCAGGCTGCCCGCCGACCACCACCGCCCCCAGGCTCCGGCGACGACCGGCGCGAGGCCGAGGATCAGCCGGTCGTCGACCGCCTGGGGCCTGGTCGTCCTGTTCGCGATGATGGCACTGTCCAACTACGGCATCATCACCTGGGTGCCGGCCGTGCTCACCGACGCGGGCGGGAGCCCGGCCCTGGGCGGCTCCATGATCGCCCTGTACTCGGCCTGGGGCGTGGCCGCCGCCCTGGTGGTCCCGCACGTCGCCACGCGCATGGCGAACCCCTTCGTCGTGGTCGTCGCGTGCTCGGTCGTCCTGACCGTCGGATACCTGGGCCTGATCCTGTCCCCGCTCGACGGCACGCTGCTCTGGGTGTGCGCGCTGGGCATCGGGGTGAGCACGTTCCCGCTCTGCATGACGCTGATCAACCGTCGGACCAGGACCCCGGAGTCCGCCTCGGCGGTGTCCGGCTTCGTCCAAGGAATCGGCTACGGCCTGGCCTGCTTCGGCCCGCTCGGCCTGGGTCTCCTCCGCGAGGCGACCGGTTCGTGGTCGGTCCCGCTCCTCGCGCTCGCCGCGACCGCCGTCCCCGGAGTGATCGCCGGCTGGTTCGCGTGCCGCCCGCGCTTCGTGGAGGACTCGGCGACGCGGCCGGAGCCCGCCTCCGCTCCTTCGCCGCGGCCGGAGACGCGCACCTAGGGGCACAATCTCCCTGTGGCCAAGAAGCAGAAGTCGTCCCACGCCGGCACGCCCGCGCTCGTCGCGCTCGAGAAGGCCGGCGTCCCGCACACCGTGCACCCCTACGAGCACGACCCGTCCTCCGACCTGAGCTACGGGCTCGAGGCCGCCGCGGCGATCGGCATCCCGGCCGAGCAGGTGTTCAAGACCCTGGTCACCTCGGTCGACGGGACGCTCGTCGTGGGCGTCGTGCCCGTCGACCGCAAGCTCGACCTCAAGGCGCTCGCGCACGCGGCCGGCGGCAAGAAGGCCGCGATGGCCGAGCAGGCCGCGGCCGAGCGCGCGACCGGGTACGTCGTGGGCGGCATCTCGCCGCTCGGCCAGCGCCAGCGGCTGCGGACCGTGATCGACGAGTCGGCGCTCGCGTTCGACGCGGTCTACGTCTCGGGCGGGCGCCGGGGGCTCGACGTCGGCCTGGCACCCTCCGACCTGGTCTCGCTCACGGGCGCGGTGACCGCTCCCATCGCGCGGGACTGACGGGCCGCCCTCCCGGCCGCCCGCGGCGCTGCTCTCCCCCGGGTAACACTGTCTCAGCATGTGCGACGGGCCTTCCGGTCCGTGGACAGCGTTCCTAGAGTGACGAACGTGCCCGAGCGGTACCCACCGCGCCGGCACGCTCCGCTCGACCCCGCCTGCGCCGTCCTGCGTGCATCTCCGCCACCCGCCTCTGCCAGCCCATGAGCCCTCAGGAGGACACCATGTCCGCTCCCCTCGACACGACCGAGAAGATCGCCGCCTACGCCCACCCCGACCGCCTCGTCTCCACGGACTGGCTCGCCGAGCACCTGCACGACGAGAACGTGGTCGTCGTCGAGTCCGACGAGGACGTGCTGCTCTACGAGACCGGGCACATCCCGGGCGCGGTCAAGGTCGACTGGCACACCGACCTCAACGACCCCGACCTGCGCGACTACCTCGACGGCAAGGGCTTCGCCCAGCTCCTGGGCTCCAAGGGCATCTCGCGCGACACCACGGTCGTCCTGTACGGCGACAAGAACAACTGGTGGGCTGCGTACTCGGCGTGGGTCTTCACGCTGTTCGGCCACGAGGACGTCCGTCTCCTCGACGGCGGGCGCGGCAAGTGGATCGCCGAGGGCCGCGAGACCACGACCGACGTCCCCACGCCCGAGCCCGTCGAGTACCCCGTGGTCGAGCGCGACGACGAGACGATCCGCGCCTTCAAGGAGGACGTGCTCGCTCACCTGGGCAACGGCCCGCTCGTCGACATCCGTTCGCCCCAGGAGTTCACGGGCGAGCGCCTGCACATCCCGGACTACCCCGAGGAGGGCGTGCTGCGCGGCGGTCACATCCCCACGGCGCGCAACGTCCCGTGGGCGACCGCGGTCGCCGAGGACGGCACGTACAAGTCGCGCGAGGAGCTCGAGGCGATCTACCAGGACGGCGGCCTGGGACTGTCGACCGACGACGACGTCATCACGTACTGCCGCATCGGCGAGCGCTCGAGCCACACGTGGTTCGCGCTGACGTACCTGCTGGGCTTCGACAAGGTCCGCAACTACGACGGCTCGTGGACCGAGTGGGGCAACGCGGTCCGCGTCCCGATCGTCAAGGGCGCCGAGCCGGGCGAGGTCCCCGCGCGCCTCTGAGGTGACGCCCCGCGCGGGGCACCCTCCTGATGCCCGACGGCGGTGGGCCGGGTCGCGCACCCGGCCCACCGCCGTCGGGCATCTCACGGCAGGATGCCGGGGAGACGGCACGACCTGGCCGCTCGCCTGCCCGGCGCCTCCGTTCAGGCCTTGCGCACGACCGGCGGGACCCAGCGGCCGTCGAGCGCCTCGGGCAGCGGCGCGTAGAGCCGCATGGTCACGCCCACGGGTCCCCGCGGGGCCGGGAGCCAGTTCGACTCACGGTCCGCCCCGGGGCTCTCGTGCTGGAGGTACAGGTCGAGCGACCCGTCGGGGCCGTAGCGCAGGTCGTCCCGGTCCCCGATCGCGAACCGGTCCAGGGCGTTGGCGACCTGGAAGCCCTCGGCGTCGTACATGGTGACCGACCAGAAGGCCGCTGCGGGCGGGAGCTGGTCGGCCTCGAAGTGCAGCACGTAGTCGTGGTCGCCGTTCACGGGCTCGCCGTCCGCGTCCGTGACGAGCATCGGGTAGATCGCGTCCTCGACCGGGTTCGCTCCCAGACCCACGAGGGTGACGAAGGCTCGCTGGAGGTAGTAGTTGCCGTAGACGCCCATCGGCTCCCGGAAGAGCGACCACCCGTTGGCTGTGATCCCCAGCGTCGGCTGGGACTGTGCCAGCAGCTCGCGCGCGCTCGCTGCGCCCGCCTCGATCTCGACGATCTCGGCCTCGTCGAACTGGCCGGGGTCGAACTCGTCGCCCGGGACGATGCCCAGCGAACCGATGCGAGCCAGTACCGAGAAGTCCGTGGAGTGCGGCGGGTTGGTGTCGAGCAGGCGGGTCGCGTAGGTGAAGAAGTCGACCGCGCTGAGGGCCTCGACCTGCCGCAGCGGCTCGGTCCGCGTGTCCGCGGTGGGGTCGATCACGAACGGCGGGCGATCACCCAGCGCGCGCACGCTCATGCCGTCCTGCACCGCGTGCACGGCCGGGTAGTCCGCGGGGCCGTTGGTCTGGATGCGACCGATGGCCCACACGTGCGGGGTCGGCGCGACGATCAGCGCGACCTCCTCGGGCAGGTCGTCGTAGAACTCGGTGAGGTCGCCCTCGTAGTCGGGCCCCACGACCAGGTAGTCGCCTGCCCCCGTCCCGGTGGTGCGCTTGCCGATCGTCGCGAAGACGTCGGTCCACATGTCCAGGAGAGGCAGCATGTAGTAGCGGTCGTCGGTGTCCGGGACGTGCAGCAGCACCGGGCCGTCGGTCAGGTCGAGCCACAGGTTCGCGTAGAGGGTGTCGAAGTTGGGGCGGACGACCGCCCGGAAGTCGGCGGGCGGGAACGCGCGCAGGTGGTGGAACGTGTTGGGCGGCCCGAACCCCGGGCGGACCCCCGCCTCCACGTTGGTGCCCTGGCGTCGTGTCAGGTCCATGGTCACGAGCGGGTAGAGATAGAGGTACGCCTCCTGGCTCAGCGTGCGCAGATCGTTCGACAGCTTTCCCATGACGCTCCGTCCCTCGGCGCCGAGGGTCGGCGCGCTCGGGCCCAACGTATCCACGGCCGTCGGGCGGTGCGCGGCGAGCGTGGGCGATCTTCCAGAAGCCTCACGGCGAGCCCGTCCGCAGGGCGGGCGCGGGCTGCCGCTCCGCGCCCTCGGGTGGGAGGATCGACGGATGACTGACGACGCCACGACCGAGCTGCCCCCGGTCCTCGCCGAGATCCGCGACGACTTCCTCGCGCTCGGCGAGCGTGACCGGCTCCAGCTCCTGCTCGAGTTCTCGCGCGAGCTGCCGGACCTGCCCGCGCGCTATCAGAACGCCCCGGGGCTGCTCGAGCGCGTCGAGGAGTGCCAGTCCCCCGTGCGCGCGTTCGCCGAGGTCGAGGCCGACGGCGTCCACCTCTACGCGACCGCCCCGGCCGAGGCACCCACGACCCGCGGGTTCGCCTCGATCCTGGCCCAGGGGCTCGAGGGGCTGACGCCCGAGCAGGCCCTCGCGGTGCCCGACGACTACCCGTTCACGATCGGGCTGACCAACGCGGTGAGCCCCCTGCGCCTCAACGGCATGACGGGCATCCTGCTGCGCGCCAAGCGTCAGATCCGCGACCAGGTCGCGGCGGGCTGAGGAGCCGCCGCGGGGACGACCGGCCCCGGGGTCGAGACGACGCGTACCGCACGTCGCCTCGCTGAGCGATCACGTCGCCCGGCTCGTCCACCCGACCGACGTCACGCCTGACCGCCCGCGGCCTGCGCGTCGAAGCCCTCGCGGTGCCCCTGGATCTCGTCGGTGTTCTCCATGGCCCACTGGACCAGCGCGAGCACCGGCGGCAGCAGCGTGCGCCCCAGGTCGGTGAGCTCGTAGTCGACCCGCGGCGGGACGACGGCGTGGACGGTCCTGCTCACGAGCCCGTCCCGCTCGAGCTGGCGCAGGTTGAGCGTGAGCATGCGCTGGGAGATGCCGCTGATCCCGTGCAGGAGCTCGGTGAACCGCAACGGGCCGCCCGAGAGCGTGCCGAGGATGAGCACGCTCCACTTGTCGCCGACCCGGTCGAGCACGCGCCGGACCTCGCTGGTCGCGTGGTCGGCGCCGCAGCCGCCACCGTCGGGAACTGGCACGTGCAGAGCGTCGGGAACTGGCACGTGCAGGGCGTCGGGGACCGGCTCTCGATGGGTCCCCGTGGCCGTCGTGGTCATGGACTCTCCGTTTCCTGACCCACCGGGAACACCGGTGTGCCTTTTGTAGACCTCCTTCAGGTTACCCATGATGTCCTCCGGCACAAAAGGTTACTGACCAGACGGGCAGTTACTCGTGGCCCTCTCCACCGTGGCGCGCCTCGCGTCACCGACCTCGAAGGAATCACATGAACGTCGCCCTCTGGATCGCCGCTGGACTGCTCGCTGTCGCCTTCGCCGGCGCAGGCTTCATGAAGCTCACGACCCCGGCCGGCAAGCTGATGGAGCAGATGCGCTGGGTCACGCCCGAGCGCCTCACGGCCGTGCGCGTGCTCGGGGCGCTCGAGCTGCTCGGCGCGATCGGCCTGATCCTCCCGCTCGTCACGGGCATCGCCCCGATCCTGACCCCGATCGCCGCGACCGGCCTCGCGATCACGCAGATCGGCGCGATCCCCCTGCACGTGCGCCTCGGCGAGAAGCAGTCCGTGCCGGTCAACGCCCTCCTGCTGCTGCTCGCCGTATTCGTCGCCGTGGGGCGCTTCGCCGGCTGGGGCGCGTGACGCCGTCGGGCGGATGAGAGCCGACGCACCACGGCTGGCGCGGCGTCCGGCCCCCCTCGACCGGGGACTGCCCGGACGGCCCGCTCGCCGCGGGCCGTCCCACGGCCCGGCCGGCCCAGCCCTCAGGCCGCGTCGCGCAGCGCGAGGCGCCGCGCGAGCACCGCGCACACGATGAGCTGGAGCTGGTGGAAGACGATCACGGGCACCGCCACGGTGCCCGCGACCGCGACCGGGAAGAGCACGGCGGCCATGGGCAGCCCCGTGGCCAGGCTCTTCTTGGACCCGCACATGAGCAGCGCGATGCGGTCCTCCACACCGAGCCGCAGCCCGGCCCCGCCCCACCACGTGACGGCGAGCATGACCACCAGGATCAGGGCGCTGATCCCGACGAGCGCGACGATCGTCCACGCCGAGATCCCGGCCCACACCCCCGCGCTCGTCGCAGCGGCGACCGCACCGAAGACCACGATCAGGATCGTGCCGCGGTCCACGGACAGCGTGAGCCACCGCCGGGCCCGGACCCACCGGCCGACGAACGGCTGCAGGAGCTGGCCCACGACGAACGGGGCGAGCAGGTGCACCAGGACGTCACGCAGGCCGCTCAGTCCACCCGTCGCGCCGCTCGACGACATGAACCACAGGACCAGCAGCGGCGTCACGACCATGCCCACGACGTTCGAGACCGTGGCGCCGCAGATCGCCCCGGCGATGTTCCCGCGCGCGACCGACGTGAACGCCACGGACGACTGGACGGTCGAGGGCAGCAACGACAGGAAGAGGATGCCCGCCGCGAGCGGCGCGCCGACGAGCGGGGTCACGGCCCAGGAGACCGCGAGGCCGACGAGCGGGAAGACGACGTACGTCGAGGCGAGGATGCCGCCCTGGAGGCGGACGTTCTTGAGGCCCGCCCACACCTCGGTGGTCGACAGGCGCATGCCGTAGACCAGGAAGAGGACGGCGACCGCGACGTCCGCGACCGCGTCGACGACGCGCTGGGCCTCTGCGGGGACCGGGACCACGAGCCCCAGGACCATGGTCGCGACGAGCGCCACGATGAACGGATCGACCCACTGCTTGAGAACCTGGCGCACGAGGACCGAGTCTAGGTGTCGCGGGGCGAGGACCCGCTGGCTGCCCGCCGGGCGACCGTCGACCGGCGACCGTCGACCGTCGACCGTCGACCGGCGACCGGCGACCGGCGACCGCCGACCGGCGACCGGCGACCGGCGACCGGCGACTCGCCGGCGGCTTCTTCGACGCCAGGACCGGCGAGGCCTCGAGGCCCCACCGGTCCTGGTCCGTCGCTTCGAGGGCGTGCCCGGCTACGGGTGCGTGTGCCCCTGGTAGCGGTGGAGCGCGGCCTGCGCGTGCTCGGGCACGCTGCCGTCCTTGTTCGCGACCAGGAAGATCCCGCCCATGCCCATGTCCGAGTGGGACTGCACGTGGCAGTGGACCATCCACGCGCCGGGGCCGACCTTCTCGCCCGCGATCACCTGGAACCCGAACGAGTCGCCCGGGTTGAGGTCGCGCGTGTCGACGACCTGGGTCGGGTCGTTGGGGCCGCTGAGGTACCCCGTGCGGTTGTTCGCCCACCGGTGCGCGTGCAGGTGGAAGGTGTGGAACGCGTTGCCGTGGCCGATCGCCACGAACTCGACCCGCTCGCCCTCGTTCGCCTCGAACACCGGCACGTTCGGCGCGACCTGGTTGTTGATCGACATGCCGTTGAAGGCGACCGTGTACGTGCGGTCGGGCAGGACGTCGCCCTTGCGCCGGACGATCAGCGCGCCGTACATGCCGACCTTGACGCCCTCGGTGCCGTGATCGGTCCCGAGCGCGTGGTCGTGGTAGTGCCAGTAGCCCGCGCTCCCGGGCATCCACTGACCGCCCTTGGTCGTGTAGGCGGCGTGGGTGCGCCACACGTAGGTCCGTGACTGGCCGGGCTCGTTGAACGACGCGTTGAGCGGGCTCCCGTCGGAGTCGTGGCTGTAGCTCACACCGTGCGCGTGCAGCGAGAGCCGCTTGTCCGTGGTGTTGACCAGGGTGATCTCGAAGGTCTCGCCCTCCCACATCTCGAGGGTCGGGCCGGGGACCGTGGCCTTGCCGGGCTCGAGGCCGTAGCCGACGAGGCCGCCGGGCAGCGCCTCGGCGTACATCGTCAGGCGGCGGACCTTGTTCTTGTCCGGCTTGCCCTTGTCCTTGTCGGGCTTGCCGTGGTTCCCGTTCCCGTTGCCGTGCGCCGCGGCGGGAGCCGCGCCGAGGCCGAGCGCCGTGGGCGCCACGAGGCTCGCGACCGTTCCTGCCAGCATCGACCGGCGCGAGATCTGTCGCTTCAGCAGTCCGTCGGGGGCGGCGGTGTCCTGCGTCATGGTTCTCCCTCTCCTCTGCCCGCCGGACCGGTCGTGGGGGCCGGTGGCGGTCAGGTATTCGTCGTTGAATCCCTGCGCGCTCGCACCGGTGACCTCGCGCGATGGCAGGCACGCGAGGTCGGACGGACGAGCATGACTGCACGCGAGCTGCGTGACCGACCCCGCGGCCCACGGCGTCGTGGGCCCTGGCCTCGGTCCGACCCCCACGGTGATGGGGTCCCGGTGCACGCCCGACCCTAGGGAGACTTCTGACAACCGTCAAGCAGAAGTAGAAGGTTCACCCTTTTTGTTTTGCGATTCTCACCCCAGAAGAGGAGCGGAGTCCGAGGGGGCGACCGCGAGGCCGCGACGGACACGTCGCCGATCAGAAGAGCGTGTACCCGCCGTCGACCGTCACGACGGCCCCCGTCATGAAGCTCGACGCCTCGCTCGCGAGCATGACCACGACCGGCCCCAGCTCGGCGGGGGTACCCCACCGCTTCATCGCGGCGGGAGCCACGCAGTCGTCGTAGTACTCGGGCTGGTCCACGGGTGACGCCTCGGTCAGGATGTACCCGGGCGCGATCGCGTTGACCCGGATCCCGTGCGGTGCCCACTCCGCCGCGAGCCCCTTGGTCAGCTGGTGCACCGCGGCCTTCGACGCCAGGTACGCGGGCTGCCACCGCGGGCGGTTGACGATCTGCGCGGACATCGACCCCACGTTGACGATCGCCCCGCCCCGACCGTCCGTGACCATCTGCCGGGCCACGGCCCGCGAGCAGTACCAGACACCGTCGAGGTTCGTCGCGAGCGTCCGGTGCCACACGTCGTCCTCGATCTCGAGGGCCGCTCCCCCGATCGAGATCCCCGCGTTGTTGACGAGCACGTCGACGCCGCCGCCCTCGCGCCCGACCTGCGCCACGACGTCGTCGACCTGCTCGCGGTCCGTGACGTCGAGCTCGTAGCCGTGCGCCGCGAGCCCCAGCGCCCGCAGCTCGTCTGCTGCAGCCTGCGCGGCCTCGAGCGTCGTCGCCGTCAGCGCGACCTGGGCCCCCGCCTCCCCCAGCGCCTGCGCGAGCCCGCGCCCGATCCCGCGGCTCGCGCCCGTGACGAGCGCCGTGCGGCCGGCGAGGGAGAACGTGTCGAGGACAGCCATGTCGATCCGATCCGGAGGTCAGGAGAAGCCAGCAGGTGGAGAGGGTACAGAGTTCCAGGGATGCACGACGACGGCGCCGCCCCGGGGAGGGACGGCGCCGTGCGTGGCTCAGAAGTCGAAGAGGTCCTCGAGCCAGGACTCCTTCTTCTTGCGCTTGCGGTAGCGCGGGTCGTCGCTGCGGTACTGCTCCGGGCTGCGGTACCGGTCGTCGCCCCGGTACTCGTCGCGATGCCGGTCGTCGCCGCGGTAGTCGTCCCGGCGGCGGTCGTCCGCGTAGCCGTAGGGCGCGGGCGGGGGCGGGACCGGGAGCTGCTGGGTCGGCGGGTACTGCACGGGCGGGGGCGTCGCGGCACGCGGAGCCGCCGCAGCCGCCGGGCCGCCGGCCTCGGCGGCGATCTCTGCCTCGAGGCTGCGGTCGATGATCTTGTCGAGCTCACCCCGGTCGAGCCACACGCCGCGGCAGGTGGGGCAGTAGTCGATCTCCACTCCCTTGCGGTCGGACATCACGAGCACGGTCTGATCGAGAGGGCACAGCATGACGGGTCTCCTTCGTCGGGTCGAACGCACAACGGTCGGCGCGCCGCGGGGGTTCCCGCACCGCGCCGGAAAAGCACGAGCCACAGGGCAGGACGGGCGGGTCAGACCTCGAAGAGGTAACCCATGCCCGGCTGGGTGATGATGTGCCGGGGGTTCGCGGGGTCGTCCTCGAGCTTGCGCCGCAGCTGCGCGGTGTAGACGCGCAGGTAGTTCGTCTCGGCTGAGTACGCCGGCCCCCACACGTCGTGCAGGAGCTGGAGCCGCCCCACCATGCGGCCCCGGTGACGCACGAGCACCTCGAGCAGCGACCACTCCGTGGGGCTCAGCCGGACCTCCTGCCCGGCCCGCAGCACACGGCGCCGAGCCAGGTCGATCCGCAGGTCGCCCGCCTCCACGACGGGCTCGGACACCTCGGCGGGCTGGGCGCGGCGCACCGCGGCCCGCAGCCGCGCGAGCAGCTCGTTCATCGCGAACGGCTTGGTCACGTAGTCGTCGGCGCCCGCGTCGAGCGCGTCGACCTTGTCGTCGCCGAGCTGACGCGCCGAGAGCACCACGATCGGCACCGCGCTCCACCCGCGGATGCCCTCGATGACCTCGAACCCCGAGAGGTCCGGCAGGCCCAGGTCGAGCAGGATCACGTCGGGGCGCGCGCTCGCGGCCGCGTCGAGGGCCTCGGTCCCGGTCATGGCGACCGTGACGTCCCAGCCGTGCGCGCGCAGGTTGATCGCGAGCGCGCGCACGAGCCCCGCGTCGTCGTCGACGACGAGCACCCGGTTGCCTTCGCCGCTCATCCGCGCACCTCGCCCGTCTCGCTCGTGCTGCTCGTGTCGCGGGTGCCGCCGTCCGCCGTGCCTGTACCTACGCCTCTGTGCCTGCCTGTGCCGTCCGTGCTCACGTCGTCATCCTCCCGTGCCTCGCGCGGCACGGTGACCACCATGGTCAGGCCGCCGCCGGGCGTGTCCTCCGGCGTGATGCTCGCGCCCACCGCCCGCGCCAGCCCGTCCGCGACCGCGAGCCCCAGGCCCAGGCCCTCTCCGGTCGTGTCGCCGAGCCGTTGGAAGGGCTCGAACATGCGGATCTTGGACTCGTCCGACAGGCCCCGGCCCGTGTCGACGATCCGCAGCTCGATCTCCCGGGGCCCGGCCGAGGCCGTGATCCGCACGGGCTCGCCCGGCGGGCTGTGCCGCACCGCGTTCGACGTGAGGTTCGCGACCGCACGCTCGAGCAGCCCGGGGTCGGTGCGCACGAGCGGCAGGTCGTCGGGCACGTCGAGGCGCACGACGCCGGGCCCGTAGGGCTCGATCGCGAGCGGCACGATCTCGTCGACCGACGCCGCTCGCAGCACGGGCCGCACGCTCCCGGTTTGGAGCCGGGACAGGTCGAGCAGGTTGTCGATGAGCTTCTCGAGGCGCCCGGTCGAGTCCTGGATGGTGCGGGTGAGCGCGTCGGTGTCCTCGGCGTCGAGGTGCACGTCGGGGGACGCGAGGCCGTCGACGGCCGTGCGGATCGAGGCGAGCGGGGTGCGCAGGTCGTGCGAGACGGCCGCGAGCAGCGCGGTGCGCGTCGCGTCGGCCTCCTCGAGGACCGCGGCCTGGGCGGCCTGCTCGCGCAGGCGCCGGTACTCCAGGACGAGCCCGGCCTGGGCCGCGAACGCCTCGAGGACCTGACGGTCGCTCGCGGGCAGGGCCCGCCCCCACAGTGACAGCCGGTGCGAGTCGTCGACGCGCAGCTCTGTCCGCTCGGCGTCGTCGTCCAGGTGCCCGACGGCGGAGCGCGCCCCGGTGCGCCCGTCACCCTCGGCGGGGGTCCGGTCGCCCTCGGCGCCCCTGTCACCTCGGGCAGAGGTCCGGTCACCCTCGGGAAGGCGTACGTCCCCCTCGACCCGGCCCGTGCTCGCGACCGTGCGCCAGGGCCCGCGCTCCCCCGCCCGCGTCTCGAGCTCGACCCTCGACAGTCCGAACGTCTCGGCGAGCCGCGTGACGATGGCCTGCGCGGTGTCCTCGCCCGAGAGCACGGAGCGCGACAGCGCGGCGAGCGTCGAGGCCTCTGCCCGCGCTCGGTAGGCCTGCGCGGTTCGGCGAGCGGCGAGGTCCACGACCGACGCGACGGCCGCGGCGACCAGGACGAACACGAGGAGCGCGAGGAGGTTCTCGGGGTCCTGGACGGTGAGGAACCCGGTCGGGGGCGTGAAGAACCAGTTGAGGCACAGGAACGAGACGACGGCTGCGGCCACGGCGGGCCACAGCCCGCCCACGAGCGCGACGGCCACCGACCCGGCGAGGAACAGCATGAGCTCGGTCGAGAGCGAGACGACGTCGCGCAGGAGCCAGAAGATCCCGGTCAGCACGGCGGGCACCACGAACGCGAGCGCCCACCCGGCGGTCCGGCGCGGTCGGGACAGCGCCGACCACCGGCCGCGCAGCAGCCTGCCCGCGCGCGCCTTCTCGTGCGTCACGAGGTGGACGTCGATCGTCCCGGCCAGGCGGGCGATCTCGGCGCTCGAGGACCCCAGGAGTGCCTCGCGCCAGCGCGAGTGCCTCGAGACGCCCACCACGATCATGGTCGCGTTGACCCCTTGCGCGAAGTCGACGATCGCCGAGGCGACGTCCTCGCCCACGACCGTGTGGAACGTCCCGCCGAGCGACTCGACGAGCTCGCGCGAGGCCGCGATGGCCGCGGGCGGCGCGCTGGGCAGCCCGTCGGTCGCCAGGACGTGGACCGCGACGAGCTCGGAGCCGGCCGCGCGCTGGGCGATCCGGGCGCCGCGGCGCAGCAGCGTCTCGCCCTCGGGGCCGCCCGTGACCGCGACGACGATGCGCTCGCGCGCCGGCCACGTGCCGGAGATCGCGTGGTCTGCCCGGTACCGGGTCAGGGCGTCGTCGACGCGGTCGGCGAGCCACAGCAGCGCGAGCTCGCGCAGGGCCGTCAGGTTGCCCGTGCGGAAGTACGACGACAGCGAGGCGTCGATCTGCTCGGCCCGGTAGACGTTGCCGTGCGCGAGCCGGCGCCGCAGCGCCTGCGGCGACAGGTCCACGAGCTGGATCTGGTCGGCGTCGCGCACCACCTGGTCGGGCACGGTCTCGCGCTGGCGCACGCCCGTGATGGCCTCGACGTCCGCGGTGAGCGACTCGAGGTGCTGCACGTTGACCGTGGTCACCACGTCGATGCCCGCCGCCAGGAGGTCCTGCACGTCCTGCCAGCGCTTGCGGTGGCGCGAGCCGGGTGCGTTGGTGTGCGCGAGCTCGTCGACCAGGACGACCTGGGGGTCGCGGGCGAGCACGGCCTCGACGTCGAGCTCGGTCAGCTCGACGTCCCGGTGGCTCACGACGCGCCGCGGCACGACCTCGAGGTCACCGATCTGCGTGATCGTCGCGGCGCGCCCGTGCGTCTCGACCAGGCCGACGACCACGTCCGTGCCACGCGACCTGCGCCGGTGCGCCTCGCCGAGCATCGCGTACGTCTTGCCCACGCCCGGCGCGGCTCCGAGGTACACGGTGAGCAGCCCGGGACGGCGAGCGGCGCCGTCGGGCCCCCCTGCCCCTCGACCCACCTGCCCTTCCCCGCCCGGGGACGCGCCGGGGTCCGGGCGCCCCTCCTGGGGGCTCCCGGACCCTGCGGCCTCGTGGCCGCCGCGTCCCTCAGGCACGGGGCACCCGCGCCGTCCGGTCCACGGCGGAGGGCCTCGCGCTCGTCGTCATGGGTTCATCTTCTCCGAGTTCTCGAGCGCGAGGTTGAGCTCGAGCACGTTGACACGCGGTTCGCCCAGGACGCCGAGGTCCCGCCCGGCGGTGTGCTGGGCCACGAGGTCCGCGACGACGGCCTCGTCCAGGCCCCTCGCCTCGGCGACCCGCGCGACCTGCAAGGCTGCGTACGCAGGACTGATCTGCGGGTCGAGCCCCGACGCCGATGCCGTGAGCGCGTCGGCGGGCAGCGACGCGGGGTCCACGCCGTTCAGGTCGGCCAGCGCCGCCCGGCGCTCGTCGATCGACGCGACCAGCTCGGGGTTCAGAGGCCCGAGGTTGGTGCCCGCGGACGCGAGCGTGTCGTACCCGTCGCCCGCGGCCGAGGGCCGCCCGTGGAACCAGCGCTCGGCGTCGTCGGCCGCGGCGAAGTCCTGCCCGATCAGCGCGGACCCCACGACGGGAGCGCCGTCCGCGCCCGTGTCGGCGAGGGACGTGGCGTGCGTGCCGTCGCTGCGCACGAGCGAGCCGTTCGCCTGCCAGGGCAGGGCGAGCTGCCCGACGCCCCACACCGCGAGCGGGTAGGCCACGCCCAGGAGCACGGTCAGGACGAGCAGGACGCGCAGGCCCGCGAGCGTCTGGCGGAACAACGAGGCGGCGCCGGCCGAGGCCGAGGGGCGCGCGAGGGGTGCGGGGCGTCCGGGGACGCCCGCGGGGGTGGTCAGAGTTCCAGGCATGTCAGCCAATCCCGGGGATGAGGGAGATCACGAGGTCGATGAGCTTGATCCCGACGAACGGGGCCACGAGCCCGCCCACGCCGTAGACCAGGAGGTTGCGGCGCAGCATCGCGGACGCCGACGACGGCCGGTACCGCACGCCCTTGAGCGAGAGCGGGATGAGCACCAGGATGATGAGCGCGTTGAACACGACGGCCGACAGGATGGCCGACTCGGGGCTCGACAGCCGCATGACGTTGAGCACCGCGAGCTGCGGGAACACGACCATGAACATCGCGGGCAGGATCGCGAAGTACTTCGCGATGTCGTTGGCGATCGAGAAGGTCGTCAGGGCCCCGCGCGTGATGAGGAGCTGTTTGCCGATCTCGACGATCTCGATGAGCTTGGTCGGGTCGGAGTCGAGGTCCACCATGTTGCCCGCCTCCTTGGCGGCGGTGGTCCCGGTGTTCATCGCGACGCCCACGTCGGCCTGGGCCAGGGCGGGCGCGTCGTTGGTGCCGTCGCCCGCCATGGCCACGAGCCGCCCGCCGGCCTGCTCGCGCCGGATGAGCGCGAGCTTGTCCTCGGGCGTCGCCTCGGCCAGGACGTCGTCGACGCCTGCCTCCGCGGCGATGGCCCGAGCGGTCACGGCGTTGTCGCCCGTGACCATGACGGTGCGGATGCCCATGGCGCGCAGCTCGTCGAACCGTTCGCGCATGCCCGCCTTGACGACGTCCTTGAGGTGGACGACGCCCAGGACGCGCGCGGGCCCCTCGCCGACCTGCTCGGCCACGACGAGCGGCGTGCCGCCCGAGGAGCTCACGGCGTCGACGTGGGCTGCGAGCTGCTCGGCGACCGTCGCGCCGGGCCCGCCGCTCGTCGGGACACCGGTCGAGTGGACCCAGCGCTGGACCGCGCTGCCGGCCCCCTTACGGATGCGACGCACCCGCCCGTCGGGCAGGGGCAGGTCGATCCCGCTCATGCGCGTGTGCGCGGAGAAGGGCACCATCTCGGCGCCGGCGAGGGCCTCCGTCTGGTCGGCGTGCGCGTCACCCAGCCCGTACCGCTCGCGGACGAGCACCACGATGCTCTTGCCCTCGGGCGTCTCGTCCGCGAGCGAGGAGAGCCGGGCCGTCTCGGCGAGCTGCGCCGTCGTGACGTCGCCGACCGTGAGGAGGTCGGCCGCCTGCCGGTTGCCGTACGTGATGGTGCCTGTCTTGTCGAGCAGCAGGACGTCGACGTCGCCCGCGGCCTCGACCGCGCGGCCCGACATCGCGAGCACGTTGCGCTGGACGAGACGGTCCATGCCCGCGATGCCGATCGCCGACAGCAGCGCCCCGATGGTCGTGGGGATGAGGCACACGAGCAGCGAGATGAGGACGATCATCGACTGCTTGGACCCCGAGTACACCGCGAACGGCTGCAGCGTCACGACCGCCAGCAGGAAGATGATCGTGAGCGAGGTCAGGAGGATGTTGAGCGCGATCTCGTTGGGCGTGCGCTGGCGCTCCGACCCCTCGACGAGCGCGATCATCCGGTCGACGAACGTGTGGCCAGCGGGCGCGGTGATCCGCACGACGATCGTGTCCGACAGGACGACGGTCCCACCCGTGACCGCCGACCGGTCACCGCCCGACTCGCGGATCACCGGGGCCGACTCGCCCGTGATCGCGGACTCGTCGACCGACGCAACCCCCTCGATGACGTCGCCGTCACCGGGGACGATCTCGCCCGCCCGGACGACCACCACGTCCCCGACGGCGAGCGTCGAGGAGGGGACCTCCGCCGTCGGGCAGCTCGCGAGGCCCGTCCCGGTCGCCAGGGTGTCGGACGGAGCCATGACGCGCCGCGCGGTCGTCTGCTGCTGGGTCGCGCGCAGGCTCGACGCCTGCGCCTTGCCCCGGCTCTCCGCGACCGACTCGGCGAGCGTCGCGAACAGCACGGTCGCCCACAGCCAGAGCGCGATGGCCCACGCGAAGACGCTGGGCTCGAACGCCGCGAGCGCCGTCGTGGCCACGGCCCCGAGCTCGACGACGAACAGCACGGGCGAGGCGACCAGCTCGCGCGGGTCGAGCTTGCGGAACGCACCGGGCAGCGCGGCCCGGACCTGCGCCCACGAGAGCGAGGCGCCGCGCCCGGGCCCGGATGCGCGGCCGGAGGAAGAACCGGCTTCACCGGGACCAGCGGTACGGCCGACAGCACTTGGTGTGCCCCCAGCGACAGGGAGCAGGACCGCGTCGGACGCACCAGCAGGCGCATCGCCCCCGATGGGGCGGCGGGTCGTGGTGGGTCTGGCGGAGGACCGAGGAACGAGGTCCTCGGGTAGGCCCGCCGCCCCGTCGGGGGCGGTGCGCCCCGCAGGAAGGGAACGAGAGGAAGAGTTCATGAGAGCGACTCCACGATGGGACCGAGCGACAGCACGGGGACGAAGGTGAGCCCGACGACGACCAGGGCGACGGTTCCCAGGACGCCCACGAAGAGGGGCTGGTGCGTCGGGAGGGTGCCCGCGGTGGCGGGGACCGTCTTCTGGGAGGCGAAGCGTCCGGCGAGCGCCAGGACGAGGGCCATGGGGATGAAGCGGCCGGCGAGCATCGCGATGCCGAGCGCCGTGTTGTAGAAGGGCGTGCCGGACGTGAGGCCGCCGAACGCCGAGCCGTTGTTGTTGGCCGCGGACGTGAAGGCGTACAGGACCTCGGAGAGCCCGTGCGGGCCCGCCTCCTGGATGCCTGCCTGCCCGGCAGGCAGCGCGATCGCCAGGGCAGTCCCGACGAGCACGAGGAACGGGACCGTGAGGATGTAGAGCGCGACGAGCGTGATCTCCTGGCGCCCGATCTTCTTGCCCAGGTACTCGGGCGTGCGCCCGACCATGAGCCCGGAGACGAACACTGCGACGATCGCGAGCATGAGCATCCCGTACAGGCCCGAGCCCACGCCGCCCGGGGCGATCTCGCCGAGCATCATGGTGAACATCGTGACGCCGCCGCCCGGCGCGGTCAGGGAGTCGTGCATGGCGTTGACGGCCCCGGTCGAGGTGCCCGTGGTCGACGCGGCGAACAGCGCGCTCGCGGCGAGGCCGAAGCGGGTCTCCTTGCCCTCCATGGCGCCGCCCGCGGCGAGCGGGGCAGCACCGGGGCCGGCCATCTCGGCCCAGGTGATGAGGGCGACCGCGACGAACCACAGCGCGCCCATGGCCCCGAGGATCGCCCAGCCCTGGCGCTTGTCGCCGACCATGAGGCCGAACGTGCGGGGCAGGGTGAACGGGATCACGAGGATCAGGAAGATCTCGAACAGGTTGGAGAACGGGCTGGGGTTCTCGAGCGGGTGCGCCGAGTTGGCGTTGAAGAACCCGCCGCCGTTGGTGCCGAGCTCCTTGATGACCTCCTGCGAGGCGACGGGGCCGCCGAGCACGTGCTGCGTGCCGCCCGCGACCGTGTCGATCGCGGTGTGCGCGTCGAAGTTCTGGATGACGCCCGTCGCGAGCAGAACGATCGCGCCCACGAACGCCAGGGGCAGCAGGATGCGCACGCACGTGCGGGTCAGGTCGGACCAGAAGTTGCCGACGCGCCCGTCGGTGCCCGAGCGCACGAAGCCGCGGATCAGGGCGACCGCGACCGAGATCCCGACGGCCGCGGACACGAAGTTCTGCACCGCGAGCCCGCTCATCTGGAGCAGGTGCCCCGCGGCGGCCTCGCCCGAGTACCACTGCCAGTTCGTGTTGGCCACGAACGAGACCGCGGTGTTCCAGGCGCCGGCCGGGTCGAACGCGGCGAAGCCGAGGTTCATCGGCAGGTGCTGCTGGAGGCGGGCGATCCCGTAGAGGAGCAGGAGCGAGGCCATCGAGAAGCCGAGGAGCGAGAGCAGGTAGGTGCTCCACTTCTGCTCGGCGTCGGGGTCGACGCGCATGAGCCGGTACCCGGCCCGCTCGACCCGCAGGTGCCGGGGCGAGGTGAAGACACGCGCCATGTAGGCGCCGAGCGGGGCGTGCACGGCGGCGAGCGCGAGGAGCAGCAGGACGAGCTGCCCGACGGCGAGCCACACCCCGGGCGTCTGCGTCACCTGGGTCGCCGCGGTCTGCGTCAGCACGCTGGTCTGGGTCAGCACGGTCGCGCTCACCGGACCTTGTCGCTGCGGAGGAGGGCGACGAACAGGTAGCCGAGCAGCACCACGACGGCACCGAGCCCGACCCAGTCGAGGACCGTCATGACGTGGACCCCCCGGAGGAGCCGTGGCGGCGGGCCACGAGGCCGACGGCGGTGAAGAACACCACGGTCAGCAGGATGTAGGCCAGGTCGGCCATCTGAGTTCTGCCTTCGAACGTCGTGCGGCGGGCGGATCTCGGGGACCGCGGGCAGGTGCCGTGGTCGGCGGGGAGGCGCCGTGCCGGTGCGCAGCTCCTGCGCACACCCCAGGTCTATGCCGTGCAGGACGGCGTGGGGCGGGACGTTGACGGGTTCTTGACGGGGGTGCCGCGGGTGTTGACGCAACCCTGACGGGAGGGGTTGGGGGCGGCGTGGGGGACGCGCCCGCCCGGATGAGTTGTCAGAACCACACCGGGCTATCCCCCGGCCCACTTCTGACAACTAGTCCACGCTGCGTCACCGCCTCGCCGCTCCGCGTCGTGCACCGCCATGTCGACGACGTCACCACGTCACGCCGGGGTCGCCGCGACCTCGCGCCGCCCCGATGAGTTGTCAGAACCACACCGGGCTATCCCCCGGCCCAGTTCTGACAACGAAGCGGCGGGAAGGGACGCCGTTGTCGAGAGCCACCGGGCGGGCTCAGGGCAGCGGCGCAGTCGACGTCGAGCATCAGTCCGCGTCGAGCATCACTCGGCGTCGAGACGCTCGCGCAGCTCTTCCGCCAGGTGCAGGTCGTCGTCGAGCGCCGCGAGCGCGTCCGCGAGCAGGGGCAGCGCCTCGGCGCCTGCGAGGAACCGGGCGGCCGCGACGTCGTCGTGCAGCTGGAGCGCGAGGTCCGCCCGCAGGACGAGCGCCCGGAAGCGCAGGCGCTCGGACACGGTGCGGGTCCTGACGCCCTCGGCGTCGAACGCCCTGTCGAGGACGCGGGCCGCGCCGGTGGGGTCCCCGGCCCCGCGCAGGATGCGCGCGTGCTCGACCGCTCGGGCGATGTCGGACGGCGCGTCGACCGTGCGGCGCGGGAGGCGGCCCAACGGCACCTCACCACGCTGCACCACGTGAACCTCCTCGTGCTCGTCGGGCCACGGCGGCTCCCGACGAACCGTGTCCGATCTGTCCGTCCTCGTCCACCCTAGCCGCGACCTCCGGGCACCGCTCGGGATGGGGACGGCGCGCCGCCGACGAGCGGCGGCCGGGCGCAGTGCGAGCACCAGGGCCCCGGGGCCGCACCCAGCCGCCCCCGAGATGCGGCGAACGGGGGCCCGGAACGCTCCTGGACCCCCGTTCGCCGCATCTCGACGAGCACGGTCAGCGCTGCACGCGCGCGCTCCCGCCCGAGGCGAGCTTGCGGACCTCGGCGAGCGACGCCGTCGACGTGTCCCCCGGCGTGGTCATCGCGATCGCCCCGTGGGCTGCGCCGTACTCGACGGCCTCCTGGATCGAGCCGAGCTCCATGAGCCCGTACGCGAGGCCCGAGGCGAACGAGTCGCCCCCGCCCACGCGGTCGAGGATCTCGAGGTCGGCGCGGTGCGTGGCCTCGGCGAAGCCCTGGACCCGGGACCACGCGATGGCCCCCCAGTCGTTGCGCGTGGCCGAGCGTACGGCCCGCAGCGTGGTGCCGATGACCTGGAAGTTCGGGTACGCCGCTGCGGCGGTCTCGATCATGGCGCGGAACGCCGCGGTGTCGAGGTCCGTCAGGTTCTCGTCCACGCCCTCGATCTCGAACCCGAGGCTCGCGGTGAAGTCCTCCTCGTTGCCGATCATGACGTCGACGTACTGCGCGAGGTGGCGGTTGACCTCCTGCGCACGCGCGGGCCCGCCGATGCCCTGCCACAGCGAGGGACGGTAGTTGAGGTCGTAGGACACGACGGTGCCGTGCTTGCGCGCGGCCCGCATCGCGGCCTCGGCGACGTCCGCGGACGACGCGGACAGCGCGGCGAAGATCCCGCCCGTGTGCAGCCAGCGCACCCCCCGCCCGAACAGCTCGTCCCAGTCCACGTCCTCGGGCCGCATCTGGGCGATCGCGGTGTTGCCCCGGTCGCTCACGCCCACCGCGCCGCGCACGCCGTAGCCGCGCTCGGTGAAGTTGAGCCCGTTGCGGACCGTGCGACCGATCCCGTCGTACGGGACCCACTGCACGTAGCTCGTGTCGAGGCCGCCCGTGAGCATGAGGTCCTCGACCAGGCGGCCGACCTCGTTGTCCGCGAGCGCCGTGACGATCGCGCCGCGCAGGCCGAAGCAGCGGCGCAGGCCGCGCGCGACGTTGTACTCGCCTCCGCCCTCCCACGCGTCGAACGAGCGGGTGGTCTTGATGCGTCGCTCGCCCGGGTCGAGGCGCAGCATGACCTCGCCCAGGGAGACGACGTCGTAGGTGCAGTCCGCGGCCGGGCGCAGCTCCAGGGGGGCGCCGGCGGGAAGGGTGGTCGTGTCGGTCATGTCAGCTCACTTTCCTGCGGCGGCAACGGCGGGGTCTCCGGCGACGGGCGCCGGAGAGACGGTGGGCACTGCCGGCGCGAGCGACGCCGCGAGGGCGACGGCCTGCGCCGAGCGGCGCGCGATCTCGGCGAAGTCTCCAGCCTCCACGAGGGACTTCTCGACCATCCACGAGCCGCCCACGGCCAGGACGGAGGGCACCGAGAGGTACTCGGTCGCGTTGGCCGCGCTCACACCACCCGTGGGGACGAACCGCAGGCCGGGGAACGGCGCGGACAGCGCCTTGATCGCGGGCACTCCCCCGTTGATCGCGGCGGGGAAGAACTTCACGACGTCGAGCCCCAGGGCCAAGGCGGCCATGATGTCCGACGGCGTCGCGACGCCCGGGAAGATCGGCAGGCCGTGGTGCTGCGCTCGGCGCACGACGTCGGCGCTCAGCCCGGGCGAGACCAGGAAGCGCGCACCGGCGTCGACGGCCTGGTCGACCTGGTCGGTGTTGACGACCGTGCCGGCCCCCGTCACGAGCTCGGGCAGCTCGCGCGTGACGGCGGCGATCGCTGCGCGGGCACCGGCGGTGCGGAAGGTGATCTCGGCGATGGGCAGGCCGCCGTCCAGGAGAGCGGCTCCGAGGGCGAGCGCCTGGGCCTCGTCCTCCACGACGACCACGGGCACGACCCGCAGCGTGGCGAAGAGCTGGTCGAGGTCGGTCGGGGGCGCAGCGGGTGACATGAGGCCTCGCGTTTCGTTATAGTGAACGGATGTTCTGGAATACGAAATCACTCTACGTGAGCGGCGCGCCCGCGTGGTAGCCCGCCCGAGCACCGAGACCCCGCGCGCCGACTCCCCGGCAGACCACGCCGCCGCGAGCAGCCCGCTCGGCTCGGTCGACAAGGCCCTGCTCGCCCTCGAGCGGCTCGCGGCCGCAGGGCCGGACGGGCTCACCCTGGGCTCGCTCGCGGCCGAGCTGGGCCTCAACAAGACCTCGCTGCACCGCACGCTGTCGGCCCTGCGCTTCCGCGGCTACGCGGACCAGGACCCCGCGACGGGCAGCTATCGCCTGGGCCCCGCCGCGACCGCGCTCGGGGACACGTTCCTGGGCGAGGAGAATCTGCCGGCGCTCCTGGGCCCGGCGCTCACGGCCGTGTGCGAGGCATCGGGCGAGCTCATCCACCTGGGCGTCCTGTCGGGCCCGGAGATCGTCTACCTCGACAAGGTCGAGCCGGCACGGGCGGTCAGGGTCTGGTCGGCGATCGGACGACGCCGCCCCGCCGCGACGACCGCGCTCGGACGGGCGCTCCTCGCGTTCCGGACCACCGATCGCTCGGCCATGTCCTGGTACGCCGCCGCGACCGGCGACGCAGGCCCCACGACGATCACCGCGGACTCGCTCTGGGACACGCTGGCCACCGCCCGGGCCGACGGCTACGCGACCGAGACCGAGGAGAACGAGCCCGGGATCAGCTGCCTCGCCGTGCCGCTGCTGCGTGCTGGACAGGCCGTCGCCGCACTGTCCGTCACGGCACCGGCCGACCGCATGGGACCGGACCGGCACCGCGGGCTCGCCCGGATCGTCCGCTCCGTGGCCCCGCCGCTCCTGCCCTCGTCACTGAGCCTCCCTGACGCGCTCGACGCGAACGCCTGACCTGCGACGGGACGTCCGGCGCCACCCGCTTCCCGTCGGGGAGCCCGCGACGAGGCTCGAGCGCCGCGCGGCCCGCGGCGCCGTCGGGCATCCGGACTGGCGACGCGCTCCCACGCTCCCTGCGCGCACCCCCGGGGTGTGAGAGAGTGCGAGGGCACACGCGATCTGCCCGCTGATCCGGGCACGACGAACGAGGAGCACAACGGCGATGACCGTTCTTGTGGCCTACAACGACTCGCCACAGGGTGAGGCGGCCCTGCATGCCGGAGCCGCCGAGGCGGTCCGCCGAGACCTTCCGCTGGCGATCTTCGTCCTGACCCCGCTCGAGGGCCCGCCGCAGGACGACCCGCCCCTCCCGCCCGACCTGGCGCACCTGCTCGACGCCCTCCCCGCGGGCACCCCCGCGGCGAGCGTCACCTACCGCGAGTCGCGCGTCGACCCTGCGGACGCGATCCTCGACGAGGCCGAGCGCCTGACCGCGAGCCTCGTCGTGATCGGCTCGCGCAAGCGCTCCCCCGTCGGCAAGTTCCTGCTCGGCAGCACCACGCAGCGCGTCCTGCTCGACGCCCACGCTCCCGTGCTGGTCATCAAGGCCAAGCACTAGCCCCACCTCACGCCAGGAGGTCTCATGGACCCGGTCGTCGCAGGTCTCGTCATCGTCGCCGTCGGCCTGCTGCTGTGCTTCTTCGGCGTCGGCTCGGTCCACCTGGCGGTGATCGCCTCCGGGTTCGGCCTCGGCTGGATGCTCGGCGACCTGTTCGGGGCGAGCCAGTCCACCGCGCTGCTGCTCGGGGTCCTGGGCGGGCTCGTCGCCTGGATCGCCGTGGCGTTCGTGTTCAAGCTCGCATCGTTCTTCATCGGGATCGTGACGGGCGCCGTGATCGGCGCCAAGCTCTACGGCACGGTCTCGGGCGACTCGGGCAACTGGATCCTCGCGGCGATCATCGTCATCGCGGTCGCGGCGGCGTGCGGCTTCCTCGCCGACAAGTACCGGCGCCGGGCCCTGCTGTGGCTCACGACGATCGGTGGCGCAGGCCTCGTGCTGGGCGGCCTGGGCCGCGTGTCCCCCGACACGCTGGGGTTCCTGCGCGACCCGTCCGCAGGGTGGGAGCAGGTCGTGTCGTTCCTGGCGTGGGCCGCGCTCGCGCTGGCCGGGTGGCTCGTGCAGCGCAAGCTGTTCGCCAAGCGTCTAGGCATCACTCGCGGTGAGGCCGAGGCCACCAAGGGCTGACACGCTCCCCGCTGGGTGCGGGGCTCGTGCGAGCGCGCGCCGGGCGCGCACCGCACGAGCCGCACCCAGCGGGGAGCGAGCGCGCCTCAGCGCACCGCGACCTCGATGAGGTTCTTCCACGGGTCGTCGAACCGCAGCGTCGCGCCGTCGTGACGCATCTGGATCCCGCGCCGGGACAGCCGGTCGACGAGCGCCGTGACGTCGTCCTCGGAGGGCACCGAGATCGCGACCTGCCCCAGGCCCAGCGTCGAGGCGCGCGGCCCCGCCCCCCGGCTGTTCCAGGTGTTCATGGCCATGTGGTGGTGATACCCGCCCGCCGAGACGAACAGCGCGCTCGGCAGCGAGGCCGTGGCCTCGAAGCCCAGGGTGTCGACGTAGAACTCGCGGGCCGTGGGGATGTCGCCCACCTGGAGGTGCACGTGCCCCACCACGGTGTCGTCCGGCCCGACGACGTCGGTCGAGAGCGCGCGCTCGAGCGCCGCGTCGGTGAGGTGCTCCTGCATGAACGCGTTGGGGTCGATGTAGAGCGTGTCCATCGCGACCTGGCCGTCCTGCCAGCTCCAGGTCTCGCGCGGGCGGTCGTGGTAGAGCTCGACGCCGTTGCCCTCGGGGTCGGTGAAGTAGAACGCCTCGGAGACCAGGTGGTCGCCGCTGCCGACGAACGTGCTGGGCGCGGTGCGCGCGACCGAGGCGACGGCTGCGGCGAGCGCGGGCGCGTCGTCGAACAGCAGGGCCGTGTGGAACAGGCCCGCCTCGCCGCGGCGTGCGCGCGGCAGGTCCTTGCCGCGGCGCAGGACCACGAGCGGGGTCGCGCCGCGCCCGAGGACCACGGTCTCGTCGCGCGAGCCGGCCCCGGCGCCGGGGATCGCCGCGAGCAGGGCGTCCGACGGCGTCAGCACGGCCAGGGAGAGCGCGTCCCGGTAGTAGCGGGTCATCAGGTCGAGGTCCGCGACGTGCAGCGTCACGGCGTCCATCGAGGTCTCCGCGGACAGCAGGTCCTTGGTCGCGAAGGCGGTGGCGTCGGTGCCGGGCAGGCGAGAAGCGGTCTCCGCGGGGCTGTTCGTTCGGTCAGTCATGATGTCCTCCGTCCAGGGCCGGGTCCCGACCTCTGTCCTCCAGAATAGTTGAAGGTTTAACTAAATGGAAGCCTGAGGTGTTCCCGGCACCCGCCCGTCGGCGTCGAGTGCGTAGTTGTGCCGCGACACGCCCGGCGTGTCGCGGCACAACCACGCACTCAGCGGGAGTCAGTCGTCACGCGGCCGACGTCACGCCCACCGCAGCCCGCAGGCCCTCGGCGAGCGGCGTTGTCGGGCGCCCGATGAGGCGCGCGAGCTCGCCCGACGTCGCCGCGAGCAGACCGTCGCGCGTGTTGCCGTCGAGCGCGACCACGAAGCCCGCGGTCCCCTCGTCGAGGCCCGCGTCGAGCAGGACCTGGGTGTGCACCTCGGGGGTCACGTCCTGGTAGACGACCTCGCGACCGACGATCTCCGCGATGGTCGCGGCGAGGAACGGGTAGTCCCACGCGACGTCGCCCGAGAGCTCGTGGACGCCGCCCTCGTAGGCCGCGTCGTCGTTGGCCGCGGCGAGGACCACGGCCGCCGCCTCGGCGTAGTCCTTGCGGCTCGCGGACGCGACGCGCCCGTCGCCCACGCTGCCGAGCACGACGCCGGTCTCGCGCGCCTGCTCGACGTTACCGACGTAGTTCTCGGTGTACCAGCCGTTGCGCAGGATCGTGGCGGGCAGGCCCGAGGCCGCGATGAGCTCCTCGGTCGCCTTGTGCTCGGGGGCCAGGACCAGCGCGGACGTGGTGGCCTGCGGAGCGCTGGTGTAGACGAGGTGACGGACGCCGGCGGCCCGGGCAGCCTCGACGACGTTCGCGTGCTGCTGGACACGCTGACCCACCTCGGAGCCCGAGACGAGGAGGACGACGTCGACGCCCTCGAGAGCGGTCCCGAGGGTCTCGGGGCGCGAGTAGTCGGCCTCGCGGACGACGACTCCACGCTCGGCGAGGTCGGCGGCCCTGGCCGGCGTGCGGACGGCGGCGACGATCTGCTCGGGGGCGACGCCGCGCTCGAGGAGCGAGTCGACGACGAGGTGTCCGAGGTGTCCGGTGGCGGCGGTGACGGCGATCATGGGGTCCTCCTGAAGGGGTGGTGGGTACCGCGACAGCCTGGCACTAACTTTTCGTAAGTGCAATCCTTTCAGCAGTGCGGCATACATCACAGTGCTCACGAACCGCCTGCGCGCTAGGCTGTCCTCGTGACAGACCTCCAGCCCGCCCCCGAGACCACGGGACCGTCCGACGAGATGCTCGCGGACGTGTTCCAGCGCGGCTGCACGTCCCGCCACGCGCTCGAGGCCGTGACGGGCCGCTGGGGAGTGCTGACCGTCGCAGGGCTGCGGGACGGCGCCGTGCGCTTCAACGCGCTGCGTCGACGCATCGACGGCGTGAGCGAGAAGATGCTCGCCCAGACGCTCCAGGGGCTCGAGCGCGACGGGCTGGTCGTGCGCGAGGTCCGCGCGACCATCCCCCCGCACGTCGAGTACTCGCTCACCGACCTCGGGCGGGTCGTCGCCGACAAGCTCGTCGACCTCATCGACGTCCTCGAGGGCGCGGTCCCGCAGGTGGTCGCCGCCCAGGAGGCGTACGACGCCCGGTCCGCACGCTGACCCGTCACCGCTTGTTCGCGCGGCCGTCCCGCCGAGTGCATGATCGCGCTGCGACACGCCCGGCGAGTCCCAGCCGAATCACGCACTCAGCACTGGGCAGACCCCGCCCGACCTCCCGCCGCTGCGTAGACTCGCGACCATGACTGCCGTCGCGCTCGGCCTGCCCCGCGTGCGCTCCTCCGGGGCGCCGAGCACCCTGGGACGCCCGGACACCGAGGCGCTCGTCGACCGCTACGGTCGCGTCGCCCACGACCTGCGCGTCTCGGTGACCGAGAAGTGCTCGCTGCGTTGCACCTACTGCATGCCCGCCGAGGGGCTCCCCGCGATCCCCCGCAAGGACCTGCTGACCCCGGCCGAGATCGGGCGCCTCGTGGGGATCGGCTACCGCCTGGGCATCCGCGACGTGCGGTTCACGGGCGGCGAGCCGCTCATGCGCCCCGACCTCGCCGAGATCGTGCGCCGCTCACGCGCCGCCGCACCGGGCGTGCGGATCTCGATGACGACCAACGCGATCGGCCTCGACAAGCGCGTCGGCGAGCTCGTGGATGCCGGGCTGGACCGCGTCAACGTGTCGCTCGACAGCATCGACCGCCGGCACTTCGCCGAGCTCACGCGGCGCGACCGGCTCCCCCAGGTGCTCGCGGGGATCCAGGCCGCGCTCGACGCGGGCCTGTCGCCCGTCAAGCTCAACGCGGTCCTCATGCCCGAGACCCTCGCGGGCGCCGCCGACCTGCTCGCGTGGGCCGTGGAGCACGGGTGCCGGCTGCGGTTCATCGAGCAGATGCCGCTCGACGCGGACCAGAACTGGGACCGCGACCAGCTCGTCTCGGCCGAACGTCTGCTCGACGTCCTGGGTGCCCGATTCGACCTGAGGCCTGTGGGCCGCGAGGACCCTTCGGCCCCCGCAGAGGAGTGGGCCGTCGACGGCGGGCCCGCGACCGTCGGGATCATCGCCTCGGTCACGCGCTCGTTCTGCGGGGACTGCGACCGGACCCGGCTCACCGCGGAGGGGACCGTGCGCTCGTGCCTGTTCGGCAACGAGGAGGTCGACCTGCGCGCTCTCCTGCGGTCGGGTCACGACGCGGGCTCCCGGGCAGCGCCGCGCACGCACGTGCCCGACGACGGCGCGTCCGACGCGCAGATCGCCGCGGCCTGGCAGGCAGCCATGTGGGCCAAGCCGTTCGCGCACGGTCTCGATCGCGGGGCCCCCGACGCGGGGGCGATCGGCGGCCCGGCAGGCGACCCCGAGGCCTTCGCGCGCACCGAGCGCAGCATGGGCGCGATCGGCGGCTGAGCACCCGCTGGGTGCGTCGGGCGACGCGCCTCGACCAGCACATCGACGAGCCGTGCACAAACGTGTCCAAGGTCATCGGGTGATCCGCCCCGGCGACCCTCGCGGCACCCGGCCGGAAGGGCCCTCCAGACCTACCATGGAGGGGTGGCACTCCTCGAACTTCCCAGCGACACCAGCACCACTCCCGAGCCCGCTCCCCGGACCGACGCCCTCCCGGTCCACCGCCCCGGCCCGAGCCGCCTCACCGCGGGACCCAGCACCGTGCTGGGCACCCTGATCGGCACCGTGGCGGGCACGCTCCTGCTCGCCGGCCCCGGCCTGATCCTGGGCGCCCTCGTCGGCATCGGGTTCGGCCTCCTCAAGGACAACCCGCGCGACTGACCGGGCGGGCGGCTGCCCCCTCCCGGTACAAGACGCCTACAGCCCGACCCACTCCGAGTCGCCGTCGGTGAAGTGCTGGCGCTTCCAGATGGGTACCTCGGCCTTGATGCGCTCGACGAGCAGCGAGCAGGCCGCGAACGCCTCGGCCCGGTGCCCCGAGGCGACGCTCGCGACGAGCGCGACGTCCCCGATCGTCAGCACGCCGTACCGGTGGACGGCCGCGACGCGCAGGCCCGTCTCCGCGGAGACGGCCGCGCAGCACCGCCGGAGCACCTCGGTCGCGTCGGGGTGCGCCTCGTAGTCGAGGCCCGTGACGTCGCGCCCGCCGTCGACGTCCCGCACGACCCCCCGGAAGGTCACGACGGCGCCGCACTCGCGCGAGGACACCGCGCCTTCCACGGACCGCACCACGACGTCGTCGAGCACGTCCCTCGTCACGCGCGACACGTCGCGCGCCGCGGCACCGCCCTGCCCGTCGGTGACCGGCACACTCTCATGCTGCTTCTCGTCACGCGTCACCGTCGGTTCTCCCTCGGTCGTCCCGTCCATCCCGCTCACAGCCTCACGACCCGTACCTGCTCGCCCGCCGCGACGCGTTCGACACCCTCGGGCACCTCGATCAGCACGTCGGCCGCGGCCATGGTCGCCACGAGGTGCGATCCCGCGCCGCCGACGACCGTGACGCTCCCGTCCGGCCCCGTGCGCCCCCGCAGCATCTGCCGCTTGCCCGGCGGCGAGACGATCACCTCGACGGTCCTGCGGGTCTCGGGGTCGCGTCGCGGTCTCCCCGCCGCGCGTTCGAGGACCTCGCGCGCGAACACCACGAACGAGACCTGGGCGCTGACCGGGTTGCCCGGGAAGGTCAGGACCGGCGTCCCGTGGACGGTGCCGAAGCCCTGCGGCCCGCCGGGCTGCATCGCGACGGGACGGAAGGTCACCCCGTCCCCCAGGGTGTCCTTGACGACCTCGTACGCCCCCTGGCTCACACCGCCCGACGTGAGGATCAGGTCCGCCTCCTGCGCGGCCCGTGCGAGCACGGCCGACAGCTCGGCAGGGTCGTCCCCCGTGCGCTCGGCCAGGGTCACGACGGCGCCGGCCCGCCGGGCCGCGGCCGAGAGCCCGGTGAGGTTCGCGTCGTAGACCTGCCCGGGGACCGCGACCTGCCCGGGCTCGACGACCTCGGTCCCGGTCGAGACGACCGCAACACGTACGCGCACCACGACGTCGAGCTCGGCCACCCCGCACGACGCGGCCGCGGCCAGGTGCTGCGGTCCCAGGAGCGTCCCGGCGGGCAGGACCACGTCGCCTGCGCCGACGTCGGACCCGACGTCGCGGACGAACTCTCCGACCCCGCGCGGCGCCAGCACGCCGACCTGGTCCCCGAGGGTCCCTCGCGTGGCCCCGGCCGTGCGTGCACCGAAGCGCGCGGCGTCGGTGTCCTCGACGGGCACGACGGCGTCGCTCCCCTCGGGCACGACGGCTCCGGTCATGATCCGGGCCGCGGTCCGCGCGGCGAGCGGGGCGGGCACGCCCGGCCCCGCGGGGATCTCCGCGACGACGGGCAGCAGCACAGGGCTCCCCTCGGTCGCGCCTGAGACGTCCGCGGACCGCACCGCGTACCCGTCCATCTGGGAGCTGCGGAACCCGGGCAGGGGAGACGGTGCGTGCAGGTCGGTCGCGAGCACCCGGTCGAGCGCGTCGGCGATCGTCACGCGCTCGGAGCCGCGACCGGCGAACGCGGGGCCCAGGAGCGCCTCGACCTCGCGACGGTGCTGCTCGACGCTCACCCGCACCACGCCCGTCGCCGACGGTGGACTCTCCGCCGGTGCCGTCTCTGCACCGACGGCGAGCCCCGTCGTCGGGCCGCTCGATCCCTCGGTGCTCGGCGCAACCCGCTCTGCTGTCACTTCTGCTCCTCGTCCGGGCCCCGCCCAGGGCCACCTTGCCCCAGCCTGTCACGACCGGGCTGCCGCGAGCACGAACGCCCAGCGGGCTCAGTAGCCGGTGTGAGAGTCGAGCGCGCGCCAGGCGTCGAACGGCTCGCCCGACGATGCGGTGCGCTGCCGCCGGACGGGCGGCGAACGGTCCTCAGGAGCCTCCGCGAAGAACTCGTAGAACGCGGCGTCGTCGAACCCTGCGCGTGCCGCGTCTCCTCGGTCGGCCGCGAACCAGATCGCGTCGACCCGTGCCCAGAGGCCTGCCGCCAGGCACATGGGGCACGGCTCGCAGCTCGCGTAGAGCACCGACCCTCGAAGGTCGAACGTCCCCAGGGCGGCGCAGGCCGCTCGGATCGCGACGACCTCCGCATGAGCAGTCGGGTCGTTGGTCGAGGTCACGCGGTTGGCGCCCTCGAAGACCTGTCCGTCCGAGGTCACGAGCAACGCTCCGAACGGCCCCCCGTCGGCGGCGACGTTCGCGACGGCGACGGCAACGGCTCTCTCGAGGTGCGCGGCGTGCGTGTCAGAGGTATCCATCGGTTGACGCTAGCAGCGAGGGACGCGAGGCACGGACGCCTCGCGCAGGCGGCCCGCACGGTTCCGGACACCCGTTGCGCCCGGCGCCGCGCGCTGCGACCTTGGAGCGGTGACGTCCACTCCCCCGGTCCCGCCGACCCAGCCCGGCGGGCGCCCGCTCCTCCCCACGCTCGACCAGCGCCCAGGACCGCCCCTGCGCTTCCCCGTGCGTCCCGTCGCCCCGGCCGTCCGGCAGTTCCTGGCGACCGAGGCGGGCGGCGCGGTGCTCCTCCTCGCGGCGACCGTGATCGCGCTCGTGTGGGCGAACTCGCCGTGGTCGGCCGCGTACGAGGACCTGTGGTCCACCACGGCCGGCATGCACCTCGGCGACTGGTCGCTCGACATGGACCTGCACCACTGGGTCAACGACGCCGCGATGGCGATCTTCTTCCTGGTGATCGGCCTCGAGATCAACCGCGAGGTCACGAGCGGCGAGCTCCGCAACCGCCGGACGGTCGCGGTCCCCGCGCTCGGCGCGCTGGGCGGCCTCCTGGTGCCCGCGCTGATCTACCTGGCGTTCAACGCGGGCACCGACGCGCAGCACGGCTGGGGCGTGGTCATGTCGACCGACACCGCGTTCCTCGTGGGGGTCCTCGCACTGTTCGGCCCGCGCTGCCCCGACCGGCTCCGGCTGTTCCTGCTGACGCTCGCGGTCGTCGACGACATCGGGGCCATCACGGTGATGGCCGTCTTCTACAACGACGGCGTGTGGCTGCCCGGGCTGGGCATCGCGGGAGTGCTCGTGGTCGCGCTCCTCGTGATGCGCTGGCTCGGTGTCTGGCGCCTCGCGCCCTACGTGGGCGTGGGCGTGGCCCTGTGGCTCGCGGTGTACTCCTCGGGCGTCCACGCGACGCTCGCGGGCGTGCTCGTCGGGCTGCTCATCCCGTCGCGCCGGTCGCGACGCGACCAGGTCGACGACGTCCCGGGGTACGCCCAGCGGCTGCGCGAGGAGACGACCGCGGAGCGCGAGCACCTGACCGAGCTCGCCGCGCGCGCAGCGGTCCCCGCGAGCGACCGGCTCCAGCGCGTCCTGCACCCGTGGAGCGCGTACGTCGTGGTCCCCGTGTTCGGTCTGGCCAACGCGGGCGTGCAGCTCGACGCCGAGTCGTTGTCGGCCGCGATGACGTCCCGGCTGACGATCGGCGTCGCGGTCGCGCTCGTGGTGGGCAACGCCGTCGGGATCTTCGGCGCCTCGGCCCTCGCGCTGCGTCTCGGCCTGGGCGACCTGCCCGGGCGCGTGCGCTACTCGCACCTGCTGGGCGGTGCGATGCTCGCCGGGATCGGGTTCACCATCTCGCTGTTCATCGCCGAGCTCGCGTTCGACGACGAGGCGCTGGTCGAGCAGGCCAAGATCGGGATCCTCGCGGGCTCGCTGGTCGCCGCGGTCGCGGGCTCCGTGACGCTGCGCATCCTGGGCGAGCGGCTGCCGCTGTGCTCGCCCGAGTCCCCCGGACCGCCGCCCGGGCTGCCCCCGAGACCGTGGCGGGCGCCCGAGGCCACGCAGGACGCCGACGCGTAGACCTCCTTGCCACCGGCCCCCCTCGTGCGGTGGCCCGTCCGCCCCCCGGGCGACACACTGAGACTCTCAGCGGGTCGTCGGCGGCCCGCTGCCGCGACGCAGACGACAGGGGCGACCATGGGCTCGCGCAGCACCAGAGCAGACCGTGCCACGCACCGCTGAGCGCGCCACGGGCATCGTCCTGCTGACGCTCGCCTCGGGCCAGTTCGTCATGACGCTCGACAGCTCGGTCATGAACGTGTCGATCGCCCAGGTCGCGCACGACGTGGGTACCACCGTGACCGGCATCCAGACCGCGATCACGCTCTACACGCTCGTCATGGCCACGCTCATGATCCCTGGTGGCAAGATCGGCGGGCTGATCGGACGCCGTCGGGCCTTCGTGATCGGCTGCGTGATCTACGCGTGCGGGTCCTTCACGACCGCCCTGGCACCGAACCTCGGCGTCCTGATCTTCGGCTGGTCCTTCCTGGAGGGGATCGGCGCGGCGCTCATCATGCCCGCGATCGTGGCGCTCGTCGCCTCGAACTTCGCCGCCCCCGACCGACCGCGCGCCTACGGTCTCGTGGCCTCGGCGGGCGCCATCGCCGTGGCGGCCGGCCCGCTCATCGGCGGGCTCGTCACGACGTACTGGACGTGGCGCTACGTGTTCGCGGGCGAGGTCGTGATCGTGGCCGTGATCCTGCTGCTCACGCGCAAGATCGCCGACGCCCCGCTCGGCCCGAGGTTCCGGCTCGACCTGGTCGGCGCGGCGCTCTCGGCGATCGGCCTGGGCGTCGCGGTGTTCGGCGTGCTGCGCTCGGGCGAGTGGGGCTGGGTCCAGACGCGACCAGGCGGACCCTCGTGGATCGGGCTGTCCCCGACCATCTGGCTGATCCTCGCGGGGCTGCTGGTCGTGCGGCTGTTCTTCGCGTGGGAGCACCGCGTCGTCGCGGCGGGCAAGGAGCCGCTCGTGCGGCCCGACATGCTGCGCAACGCGCAGCTCAACGGCGGCCTGACGATGTTCTTCTTCCAGTTCCTGCTCCAGGCCGGGCTGTTCTTCACGGTCCCCCTGTACCTGTCGGTCGCACTGGGGATGTCCGCGCTCGACACGGGCATCCGCCTGCTGCCGCTGTCCGTGACGCTCCTGATCGCCGCGGTCGGGATCCCGCGCTTCTTCCCGCGCGCCTCGCCGCGCACGGTCGTCCGCTGGGGCGTCGCCTCGCTGCTCGCGGGGATCGTGAGCCTGCTGGCAGGGCTCGAGGTGGGGGCCGGCGCCGAGGTGGTCACGGTTCCCCTGGCCCTCGCCGGGCTCGGCGTGGGGGCGCTGGCCTCGCAGCTCGGGGCCGTGACGGTCTCGGCCGTGCCCGATGAGCAGAGCGGCGACGTCGGCGGGCTGCAGAACACCCTGACGAACCTGGGGGCCTCGCTCGGCACCGCGCTCGCCGGGTCGGTGCTCATCGCGGGCCTCACGGCCACGTTCCTCCAGGGGGTCGCGGACAACCCGGCGGTCCGCGCCGAGGTCGCCGCGACGGCCCAGGTCGAGCTCGCGGGCGGGGTCCCCTTCATCTCCGACGCCCAGGTCGAGGAGGCGCTCACGGCCGCTGGCCTGCCCGACGACGAGGTCGCCGCGATCACGGCCGAGAACGAGGCCGCGCGCATCACAGGGCTCCGGGCGAGCCTCGCGGTCCTCGCGGTCGTGGCCCTGCTCGCGCTCTTCTTCGCGCGGCTGATCCCGACCCGCCCCGTGGGCGAACCGGCCGCCGGTGGGACCGGGCCGGACGACCCGGCACCTCCCCGTGAGCCCCAGGACCGGGACGAGCCTGCTGCCCCCGACGCCGCGGGGGCGCCGTCACTGCCTGCTCCGGAGGACGGGACCCCTCAGGCGCCCTGACCTGCGGCGGCCAGTGCGGCGGCGACCGCGGCACGCAGGCCGTCCTCGGTCACGCGCCCGCGGTACCTCTCGCCGTCGACGTACACCGTGGGCGTCCCGCGCACCCCGAGCGCGGCCCCGGCCAGGTAGTCACGCTCGACGACGTCGCCGTGCCGCTGCGCCGCGTCGCCGACCACGCTCGCACCGTCGAGCCCGAGCTTCTGCGCCCAGTGCGCGAGGGCCGTGTCGTCGAGCCGGTCCTGGTGCGCGAACAGGAGGTCGTGCATGTCCCAGAACCGGCCCTGCTCCCCGGCCGCCTCGGCCGCGAGCGCCGCAGTGAGCGCGTACGGGTGCACCTCGAAGAGCGGGAAGTGGCGGAAGACCAAGCGCACCTGCCCGCCGGACTCCTCGACGACCGATCGCAGCGCGGGCGCCGCGTCGTGGCAGTAGGGGCACTCGAAGTCGCCGAACTCGACGATCGTCACGGGGGCGTCGGGGTTCCCGAACACGTGGGCGTCGGGCGGGACGAGGTCGGTGGCTCGCGGCGTGGCAGGGCTGCCCGGTGCGGAGGTCATGTGCCCCAGCATCACACCGGCCGCACGTCGACGCCCGTCACCCGGCCCGGCGTCCGGTCGCTGCGCAACCAGGCGACCAGGGCGTCGACCGCGGACACCGCTCCACGGGCCGTGACGAGCACGGTCCCGTCGGGCAGGTTCTGGGCCTCGCACGCGAGGCCCAGCTCGGCCGCCCGGCGTGCGGTGGCCCAGCGGAAGCCGACGCCCTGCACGTGACCGTGCACGACGGCGCGGACCGCTGTGACGGACGCGTCTGCCACTACTGCCACACCCCGAGGATCGTGGTCAGGAGCGAGGCGACGCCCGTGGCGACGAAGCGCGGGCCGGCGCCGGCGCTGCTGTTCATCGCGCCGCCCTCCCGTCATGCCAGGCGCTGCTCACGGCGTACGACCGCCGACCGACGTGGGGTCAGTCGTCACCGGGTCCCGGGCCTGCCGCGCCTCCACTCAGTGGTGCACGTGCGCGGGCACTCCCGTGGAGCCCTCGATCTCCGACTCCGCGAGGCCGAGCAGCCGGTCGGCGAGCGCGCGCAGCGCACGCGCCGCGGCGACGTGGTCGCCGATCGCCTCGATCTCGGAGTCCCCGGGGTCCTTGCGAGCCCTGCCCACGGCGTGGAGCTCGGACGGGACGTCCCCGACCAGGATGGCCTCCGCCGTCGTGCGCCCCTCGCTCTCCACGAGGCTGACCTGGACGTGCCATGACTTCGAGTGCACCGGGACCGTGACCTCGTGCGCGACGGCCCCCTCCACCGGGGCGCGGACCAGGGTGTCCGGCCCCGGGTAGACCAGGGTCCGTTCGCCCGTGTCGGCCCACTCGACCAGGAAGGGCGGCGAACCGTCCTCGTGCTGGACCTCGACGACCATGCCGTCACGCACGGCGCCGCCCACCACCCCCGAGGCCCGGATGATCCTGTCTCCCACCGCTGCCAACATGTCGTGCCTCCTCGCTGAGGAACCTGCTTCCATCATGCGCGCCGCGGGCCGCGCACGAAAGAGCGCGCACCGCCCGGCGGAAGCCACGAACCCCGCAGGGCCGCTGCGACGCCCTCAGCGCAGCCGGCGCAGGAACTCCCGCGTCCGCTCGCGCTGCGGGTCGCCAAGGACCTGCTCGGGCGTGCCGCGCTCGTGCACGCGCCCCTGGTGCAGGAAGCAGACCTCGTCGGCGACCTCGCGCGCGAAGCCCATCTCGTGGGTCGCGACGAGCATCGTCACGCCCTCGGCACGCAGGTCCGCGAGCAGGTCGAGGACCTCGCCGACGAGCTCGGGATCGAGCGCCGAGGTGACCTCGTCGAGCAGCAGGAGCTCGGGCGAGGACACGAGCGCCCGCGCGATCGCGGCCCGCTGCTGCTCTCCCCCGCTGAGCTGGTCGGGGTAGGCCGTCATGCGGTGCGCGAGGCCGACCCGACGCAGCATGGCCTCGGCCGCCGCCTCGGCCTCCGCGCGGCCCCGCTTGTGCACGAGGCGCGGGGCGAGGGTCACGTTGTCCATGACCTTCATGTGCGGGAACAGGTTGTACGACTGGAAGACCAGGCCCATGCGCGCCCGGACGGCGTTCGCGTCGAGGCGTGGGTCCGCCACGTCCTGCCCGTCGAGCAGGATCTCGCCGTCGTCGATCTCCTCCAGGAGGTTCACGACGCGCAGCAGCGTCGACTTGCCCGAGCCCGACGCCCCGACGAGCACGACGCAGCGGTGCTCGTCGACGTCGAGGTCGATCCCGTCGAGCACCAGGCGCTCGCCGTACGTCTTGCGGATCCCGCGCAGGGACAGCAGGTGGCTCATCGGATGGCCCCCGCACCGCTCACGGTCGCGAGCGACCCGCGCCAGCCCTGGCGCGCCGAGTAGACGTCGACCACACGCGTGAGCGGGATCGAGACCAGCAGGAACAGGACGCCCGCCACGACGTAGGGCGTGAAGTTGTAGCTGCCCGAGGCCGCGATCTGCGCGGCCCGGATCGCGTCCACGGCACCCAGGATCGAGATGAGCCCCGAGTCCTTCTGGAGCGAGACGAGGTTGCTCGCGAGCGGGGCGGTCACGTGCCGCACGGCCTGCGGCAGGACGACCCTGCGGGTCGTCTGGGCGCGCGTGAGGCCGAGCGAGCGCGCGGCCGAGACCTGCGACGGGTGCACCGACTCGATCCCGGCCCGGAACACCTCGGCCAGGTACGCGGTGTACGTGAGGATGATCGCGAGCGCACCGAGGAACGCCCCCGACGTCGGCAGCCACTCGAGCCGAAGCGCCGGCAGGCCGAACCCGACGAGCAGCAGGACCAGCAGCAGCGGCACGCCGCGGAACACGTCGACGTACGCGACCGCGAACGCGCGCAGCGGGAACAGGGCCGGGATGCGGCTCGTGCGGATCACGGCGAGCGTCATGCCGAGCACCATCCCGACGACCGACGCCACGACCCACACCCGCAGGTTGAGCCACAGTCCCTCGGCGATCGCGGGGAGCGAGTCCCAGGCGCTCTGCGGGGAGAAGAACGCGTCGCGCGTGCGCTCCCACCCGGGGGCCGTGGTCACCACGACGTACAGGACCGCGACGACGACCACGGTCGAGAGGACGGACACCCACGCGGCCCGACGGCGGCGCGCACGCCGGTAGGACTCCCTCGCCCGGGCGAGGGGCGACGGGGTCCAGCCCGCGCTCGCGGGGCGAGCGCCGTCGTCGGGCACGGGGCCGTCCTGTGGCGCGGCGCCCGACGCGCCCTCGCTCATCTCAGCCCAGCTCGGGGATGTCGTCCGACTTGAGCCAGGTCGTGCGCAGCTCGGCGAGCGTGCCGTCGGCCTCGAGCGCGTCGACCGCGGCAGAGACGCACTCGGTGAGCGTCGAGTTGAGGTCGAGGACCAGGCCGTACTGCTCGACCGTGCCCTGGTCCGGCAGCGTGCCGACGACCACGGAGTCGGGGAAGTACTCGGTCGAGGCCGCGACGCCCTGGTCGACGTCCATGATCATGACGTCGATCGTGCCCGACTGCAGCGCCGTCATGCCGTCACCCGCACCGTTGAACGGGACGAGGTTCGCGTCGTCGCCGAACGCAGCCTTGGCGAGCGTGAGGCTCGTCTGGGCGGCCGTGACGCCGATGCGCAGGTCCTTGAGCTCGTCGAGCGTCGTGGCCGAGGCGTACGGGCCGGCCTCCTGCACGATCACGCCCTGACGCGTCGTGAGGTAGGGGCTCGAGAAGTCGACGGCCTTGCGGCGCTCGTCCGAGATGGACGTCTGCCAGGCCGCGAAGTCGAACTCCTTGATGCTGGGGCTGACGATCTGCTCGAACGTCACGAGCTCCCACTCGACGTCGTCCTCGGCGTACCCGAGCCGGTCGGCGACCTCGTAGACGAGCGCGGACTCGAAGCCCTCGCCGCTGTCGTGCTCACCGATGTACCAGGGCGAGTAGGCCTCGCCCGCGGCGACGGTCAGCTTGCCGTCGGTGTGCGTGGGCAGGGCGCCCGGCTCGCACGTGGGGGTCGCTGCGCCGGACGGACCGGCGTCGGTCGACGAGTCGGACGAGCAGCCCGCGAGGAGCAGGGCGGTCGAGACGGCTGCGACGGGCAGCACGGCGTTCAGGCGGCGCATGAGGACCTTCCGGGGTCAGGAGGGTGACGAGGCGGTACCGGGCCGCCGCGGGTGACGCGTGCTGCCGGGACTCGCCGGAGGTCGACTCTACGCCGGTCCCACGCGGTGAGACATAGGCGGGACGTCCGGTGAGACGGTGGGGCGCATCACACCGCGCGTCAGTCCTCCGGGAGGTGGAGCGCGTCGAGCCGCCCCTCGGTGTCGAGGGACTCGAGGATCGCCCGGGCGATCCCGTCGAGCTGCTCGACCTGCTCCGGGGTGAGGCGGTCGATGATGTGCTCGCGCACCGTGCCGACATGGCCGGGTGCGGTCGCGACGACCTTGGCCCACCCTGCGTCGGTCAGGACCGCGAGCGTGGCCCGGCGGTCCTCGGGGCAGGGCGTGCGCTCCACGTAGCCGCGCCCCTCGAGCCGCTTCACGACGTGCGACAAGCGCGGAAGGGTCGCGTTGGTCTTGAGCGCGAGGTCCGTCATGCGCAGCGTGCGGTCCTGGGCCTCGGAGAGCATCGCGAGCACGAGGTACTCGAAGTGGGTCAGGTGCGCGTCGCGCTGGAGCTGGGCGTCGAGCACGCCCGGGAGGAGCTCGGAGACGGCCTGGAGGCGCATCCAGGTCCGCAGCTCGCGGGGGGAGAGCCATTGCACGTCGTCGGTCATGGACCCAGTCTACCGAAGATGGTTGACACGACAACTAAGCAGGTCTACGTTAGTTGTATCGACAACCAATCACGCCGGCTCGGGCCGACGTCGCAGCCCCGGAGGACTTCATGACCAGCATCACGATCATCGGCGCAGGGAACATCGCAGCAGGCGTGGCGCGCATCGGCCTCGACGCCGGCGCACAGGTCCAGGTCCTGGCGCGCGACGCCGAGAAGGCCGCGGCACTCGGCTCGGGCGACTCGTTCACCTCGGGCGTCGTGGGTGACGAGATCACGGGCGACCTCGTGGTCCTCGCGCTCCCCTACCCCGCCGTGCCCGAGGTCCTCGCGCAGTACGCCGGCCGCCTCGACGGCAAGGTCCTCGTCGACCCGACCAACCCCGTCGACTTCGCCACGTTCGACTCGCTCGTCGTGCCCGCCGACTCCTCGGCCGCCGCAGAGATCGCCGCGCTCGCCCCGACCGCCAAGGTCCTCAAGGCGTTCAACACCAACTTCGCCTCGACCCTCGCGAGCGGGCAGGTGGCCGACCAGACCGCCACGGTCCTCGTCGCGGGCGACGACAACGACGCCAAGAGCACGCTCGTCGAGCTGGTCCGTGCAGGTGGGCTCAAGGGCGTCGACGCCGGCTCGCTCAAGCGCGCTCGTGAGCTCGAGGCCCTCGGCTTCGTCCAGATGACGCTCGCGGGCTCGGGTGCGACCCAGTGGACCACGGGTTTCACGCTCGCCGACTGACGTGTCGCGATCGGTTGTCAGAGCTGGCCCGGGCTAGAGCCCGGGCCAGCTCTGACAACTCATCCGGGGCACACGCCGCCATCCAGGACCGTGCAACCCGGGAAATGACGAAGGCCCGGTGCAGCATTTCTGCTGAACCGGGCCTTCCTTTGTAGCGGGGGCAGGATTTGAACCTGCGACCTCTGGGTTATGAGCCCAGCGACGCGACCTTCGGCCTGCACTCCTACCTGATTCCCTGTCGGCCACGTCACACCTCGGACGATGTGACCCCTGACAGGCGGACGACGAACGGCCACTGGGCCACCATCCGGCAACGGGCCGGGCAGCGAGGCCACGGCGGCGCGCACCCGTTCGTGAGCCGCACCGCGACCAGCCCGATCAGTTGTCAGAGCCGGCCCGGGGTCGAGCCCGGCCCAGTTCTGACAACTGATCCGGGCACGCAGCGCGACGCAAGGACTCCGCAGGAGCCTCGCCGAGCCGATCAGGGTGAAGCACGTCGCCGAGCCGACCAGAGAGAAGAGCGCCTCACGGGCGCGTCATACCCCACACATGACGAAGGCCCGGTGCAGCATTTCTGCTGAACCGGGCCTTCCTTTGTAGCGGGGGCAGGATTTGAACCTGCGACCTCTGGGTTATGAGCCCAGCGACTTACGGGAGATGGGCCGAGGCGCCAAATCGGGCACCCCGGCCTCCCGTTCACCCCTCGCGCGGCGCGATCACCCGGGTCCCGAAGCGGAACTCGCGCCCCTCCCCCGGCTCGAGCCGGACCTGCTGCGAGCAGTCGGGGCGGTTGAAGGCGTTCGTCAGGCTCTCGACGGGTTCGAGCGCGATCGACGTCCGCGCCCGGGCGCCCAGCCCGTCGCCCGTGTAGACGTGCATGTTGCCGCGCTCCTGCCACACCTCGACCCCCGCGCCGGTCGCCGGATCGAGAACACGCGTGCGGACCCGGCCGTCCGTGTCGGGCACCAGGTCGGTGAACGCGGTGTCGAGCGCGGTCCCGGCGAGCCCCAGCGGCCCGACGACGTCACGCACCTCCCGGGCCGCCTCGCCGTCGAGCGGGATGAGGCGCGCATCCGTCGCGACGGTCGCCCGCGCCGGCACGTGCAGCTCCAGGGCGTCGATCGTGGCGTGGCCCGGGATGCGGAAGTACGGGTGCCAACCAGCCGTGACCGGCGCCGCGACCTGCCCTACGTTGCGGTAGGACCAGGTCACGTCGAGGGCCCGCTCGGTCAGCTCGAAGCGGATCCTCGTCTCGAGGTCGAACGGATAGCCTGCGACGTCGGTCGACCGGACGCACGTCGCGAGCGTCACCGAGACCGCACCGTTGGCGGGACCGTCGACGTCGGCGTCGGGGACGACGTCCCAGTCCTGGAGCCGGACGAAGCCGTGCAGGGTGCCCACCTCGCCCGGCGCGGGCGGGACGTGGTGCGTGGCGCCGTCGAACGTGTAGGTCCCCGCGGCGATACGGTTGGCGAACGGGAACATGAGCCCGGAGCGCGTCGCCTCCTGCGCGAGCAGCTCGGACTCAGCCTCGTACCCGTCGAGGAGGTCGCGCACTTCGCGCTCGCCCCACGGCGCGCGCCAGGCCAGCGCGGTCGCGCCGCGGAGGGCGATGACGAGCTCCGCGCCGCTCGGATGGATGAGCGCGACCGTCGGCAGTGCGCCGAGCGCCCCCTCGACGATGTAAGCGTTGCTGCAAACGGTTGCACTGGTCATGAGGCCCAATGCTTGCCTGCCGTACCAGAAATGACAAACCGTGCCGTCTGGTCGCGCGTGTCGGTCACCCTCAACGTCCGAGCCTGTCACCCTCGACCGGGGAGGCGGCTCCCCCAGACACGACGGAGCGCCGCCCCCGACCCTCTCGGATCAGGAGCGACGCTCCGTCGTCGTGCAGCTCACCTCGACGGGTGGCCGCCGCTCGGGCACCCCGTGCGGGGCGTCGTGTCACGGTGTCGCGGTGTCCCCCAGCTGCTGCTCTGCGGCGATCGCCGACTCGAGCGCGGTCTGCAGGCGTTCCTGCGACTCGCCGTACGCCGCGAAGTCACCCTCGGCGAGGGCGGCCTGACCGTCCTTGATCGCCTGGCTGGCGGCCTGGAGCGCCTGGTCGAGCTGGGCGCGCGCCTCGGGGTTCTCGGTGCCGGTGTCCGGCGTGGTGCCCGTGCCGGGATCGGTGCCCTCGGCCGGCGGGGTGGTCTCCCCGTCCGTCGGGATCTCCGGCAGGACCTCGCCCCCGGCATCACCCGCGTCCGCACCGGACTCGCCCCCGAAGACCTGGTTGAGGGCTTCGTCGAGCGTGTCCGCGAACCCGACCTGGTCACCGAAGTTGACCAGCACCTTGCGCAGCAGCGGGAACTTGGTGCCTTCGGACGCCTGGACGTACACGGGCTGCACGTAGAGCAGCCCGCCGCCCACGGGAAGCGTGAGCAGGTTGCCGTGGATGACCGTCGAGTTGCCGCGGCTGAGGATGTTCAGCTCGTTGGAGACCGTGGGGTCCGAGTCGAACGTGTTCTGCACCTGGCCCGGTCCGGGGACCGTGGCGTTGCGCGGCAGCTCGAGCAGCCTGAGCTTCCCGTAGCTCTCCGACTTCACGCCGGCCGTGCTCCCGGCCTCGGCGTCGACCGCGAGGAAGCCCGTGAGGATCTCTCGGTCGGAGTTGCCGCCCGGGATGAACGTCGTCATGAGCGAGAACGCCGGCGCCTCCTGACCGGGCATCTGGAGCGTCAGGTAGTACGGCGGCTGGAACGGCTTGGTGCCGGCCCCGCGCACCGTGGGGTCTCGCGGCACGTTCCAGAAGTCCTGGCCCGAGAAGAACTCGCGTGCGTCGTCGACGTGGTAGCTCGTGAGCAGCGAGCGCTGGACCTTGAACATGTCCTCGGGGTAGCGCAGGTGGCTCATGAGGTCGCCGCTGATCTCGGAGATCGGCTGGAGCGAGGTCGGGAACACGTTGTTCCACGCCTTGAGGACGGGGTCCTCGGTGTCCCACGCGTACAGGTCCACGGAGCCGTCGTACGCGTCGACGGTGGCCTTGACCGAGTTGCGGATGTAGTTGACCTGCTGCGGCGCGAGGGCCGCGACCGACTGCGAGTTGACCGTCAGGGTGTCCTGCGTCGCCTCGTCGAGGGGCTGCGACGCCGAGTACGGGTAGCTGTTCGTCGTGGTGTAGCCGTCGACGATCCACTTCACGCGCCCGTCGACGACGGCCGGGTAGACCTTGCCGTCGAGCGTCAGATACGGGGCGACCTTGGCGACGCGGTCGCGCGGCGACCGGTCGTACACGATCTGCGAGTCGGTCGTGACACGGTCGGAGAACAGGATCTGCTCGGAGCCGAACTTGAGGGCGTAGAGCAGCTTGGTGCCGAACGAGCCCACGCTGGGGCCCGCCACGGCACCGTCCTCGGCGCCGAACGTGTTGTTGACCTGGCCACCGGCCTCGTCGTCCGGGTAGTCGAACTCCCAGGGCTGGGTGCCCTCGGGGGCTCCGACGATCGAGTACTGGGTCGAGTCCGGGCTGAAGTAGATGCGCGGCTCGTACTCGGGCAGCGACCCCACCGAGGGGATGTCCCCCTCGTAGAAGGCCGGCTGCCCGCCCGGGCCGATCTGGTTGCCGTACGCCGCGACGACGCCGTAGCCGTGCGTGTACACGGTGTGGTCGTTGACCCAGTTGCGCTGGCTCGCACCCAGACCGGCGAGGTTGAGCTCGCGGACCGCGATCACGGTGTCACGGCTCTCGCCGTCGATCATGTACCGGTCGACCGAGAGGGTCTCCTGGAAGTTGTAGTACTGCTTGTTCTGCTGGAGCTGGCGGAACGTCGGGCTGACGATCTGCGGGTCGAGCAGTCGGATCGACGCGGTCGTGTCGGCGTCCGCGCGCAGGGCGCCCGCCTCGGCCTGGGTCTTCGCGTCGTAGTTCGCTGCCTCGACGTCGTCGAGCCCGAACGCGGTCTTGGTCGCGTCGATGTTGCGCTGGATGTACTCGGCCTCGAACTCCTGGGCGTTCGGCGCGACCTGGAAGCGCTGGACGACGGCCGGATAGATGCCGCCGATCGCGATCGCGGAGACCACCATGAGGCCGACCCCGATCGCGGGCAGGCGCCAGTTCCCACGGATCGCCGTGAGCACGAACAGCAGCGCCACGAGGATCGCGACACCGGTCAGGATCGCCTTCGAGGGGATCACGGCGTTGACGTCGGCGTACGAGGCGCCGTCGAACTTGTCACCCGTCGAGGTCAGCAGCGAGTAGCGGTCGAGCCAGTAGTTCGCACCGATGAGGAGCATGAGGACCGCAGCCGTCACGGAGAGCTGCACGCGCGCGGCCTTGGTGGTGCGGGGCCCGTTGCCGGCCCCCGCGCCGATCCGCAGCCCGCCGTACAGGTAGTGCGTCGCGAGCGCCCCGATGCCCGCGATGATGACCGCGGCCATGAGGAACCCGACCACGAACCGCAGCACGGGCAGCGTGAACACGAAGAACGAGATGTCCATCCCGTACTGCGGGTCGTCGGTGCCGAAGGGCACCGAGTTCATCGCCAGCAGGACCGTGCTCCACTGCGAGGACGCCGCCGCTCCGGCGAAGAACCCGATGATGGCGGGCCCCGCGACGGTCACGACCTTGCGCAGCGGCTCGACGGCCTCGCGGTACTGGTCGAGCGTCGCCTGCTCGGGCGTCGAGGGCGCGTAGATGGGGCGTGACCGGTAGGCGAGCGACAGGGACAGGAAGACGAGCCCTCCCATCACCAGGAAGCCGCCGACGAACAGCGCCGCACGGGTCCCCCACTCGGTCCACAGGACGTCCTGGAAGCCGAGCTGGGTGAACCAGAGGACCTCGGTCCAGAACTGGGCGAGCAGGAACAGCAGGAGGACGAGGGCGGCCACGACTGCGACGGCAATGCCGAGCGGGCTACGTCGTCGTTTGGAGCCGGCCTCGCGCCCTGCGGGGCGTCGTGGCGCTGCGGCGAATGACACGGTGGGCTTACCTCTTTGCGTTCGGTCGAGCGTCAGGTCGTCGGGCGTCTGCACCGGTCCCCGTCGATCGCGTCGACCGCCCGCATCCACAGGTGGTCCACAGCCCTGACAGGGTCCGGCCACAGGCCGTCCATTCCGTCAACGGCCCGCAGCGGTTCCAGGTTCCCACAGGACCCGGGACCGGACCCGCCGACTGCGCCGACGTCGTCGGGCCTGACATGCTGGTGCCATGCCCGACACGACCTCCCCGGCCCCCGACCAGCCCGCCGACCCCACCGCACCCGTCCCCACGGGCGTGCCCGACGACGCCCCCGCGCCGATCGTCCCCCTCGCCCAGCTCGCGCTCGCCGACGCCGTGCGCGACGTCGAGGCGCACGTCGCGGCCGACGGCTGGGACTCTCCCCCGCGCGTGTTCGCGCTCGTGCGCACGGCCGATGCGATCGCCGCCAACCCGGGCCTGGCCGACCAGCTCCCGCCCGAGGTCGTGACCGCGGCGCGGGGCATCCCCGACCACCTGGTCTCGGTCGAGCAGGAGGGCCTGCCGGACGCCGAGACGCTCGAGGAGCTGCTCGGCACGCTGTCGTGGCCGTCGACGGTCGACGGCGCGGCGATCGTCGCCGAGCGCGTCATCCTGCCGCCCTCGGCCGAGGAGGGCCTGCCGACCGACCCCGCGGCCGCGCTCGCCTACCTGTCCTCGCACCCGGACCGCCAGGACGTGCGCCTCGCGGTCGGCGTGCTGCGCGACGGCACCCCGTGGTGCGCGGTGCGCACCCGGGCCAACGACGACGGGAACGACGTGGCGTTCGGGCCGGACCTGGTCCCCGGGCTCATCGAGGCGCTGCGCGCCACGTTCGAGTAGCCGCCTGGCTCGTCGAGCTGCTGCGCGCCACCCCCGCACGGAGCACGGACAAGGACGGCGGGGCCGGACGACCATGGTCGTCCGGCCCCGCCGTCGATTCCGCAGCCGTTCGGTGCGGCCGTCAGTGCGCCGCGGTCACGAGGTGCACGTCGGCAGGCTCTCGCCCTCGCCCGCGCCGATCGCGACCATCGCGTCGCGCGCGTCCTCGAGGGTCGCGATCTTGACGACGTTCAGCCCCTCGGGCACGTTCCCGACGACCTCGTCGCAGTTCGACTCGGGGGCCAGGAACCAGGTCGCGCCGTCGCGCTCGGCGCCGTACAGCTTCTGCTGGATCCCGCCGATGGGCCCGACGTTCCCCTCGACGCTCATGGTCCCGGTGCCCGCGATGACGTTGCCGTCGGCCTCGTCCTCGGGCGTGAGCTGGTCGATGATCCCGAGCGCGAACATGGTGCCCGCCGAGGGGCCACCGATGTCGTCGATCTGGATCTTCACGTCGATCGGCAGCTCGAAGTCGGGGTCGATGAAGACTCCGAGGATCGCCTTGCCGTCGGCCTCCTGGGTCGTGATCGTGAGGTCGACGGCCTCGCCGCCACGGTCGACACCCAGCACCACGTCCTCGCCCGGGGTCACGGTCGCGAGCTCGTCGATGAGGTCCTGGTAGGTCACGACGTCCTTGCCGTTGGCCGACGTGATGACGTCCCCCTCCTCGACGACGCCGGCCGCGCCCGTGTCCTTCGCCGCACCCTGGATCGTGAGGGTCGCGGGCACCTCGTAGCCGAGCTCGGTGAGCGCGGCCACGGTCGCGGTCTCCTGCGACGACAGCATCTCGGCCTGGCTCTCCTCGGCCGTCTGCTCCTGGGTCACGTTGCGCGGGAACGTCTCCTCGACGGGGCGCACGGACCGCGAACGCTGGGCCCAGCCCTCGATCACCTGGAAGAGGTTCGCGGGGTACCCGGGACCGCCGGCGACCGACACGGTGGTCAGCAACAGCTCGCCCGTGGAGTCGAACGTCTCGGCGCCCTCGATCTGGATGAGCTCGCGGTCGTTCTGCTCGCCGAGCGTGTCCTGCGTGGGACCGGGCGAGCGCACCACGTAGGGCGCGGGCATGACCGCGAGGCCCGCGACCAGCAGGGTCGTGGCCAGCAACGAGATCCCGAGCGTGAGCGAGCGGCGCGTCACGGGAGGAGGCGTGTAGTCGTCCTCGGGCGGCGGTCCGAACGGGTCGGGACCGGGCGCGGGCTCGTGCGGGTCTCGGGGGGCGAGCGGTTCTGTCACGTCGCTATCATCCCCGAGAATCCTGAAGGTTCGCTGGCGGCAGGCCGGGAGGTTCCTGCCAGCGCCCGACGACGTCGCGCACGCCGCGAGCCCCCCTCACCTCGCGCGGGGCACCCGACTCGAGCCGCACCCGGGGCGAGGTCACCGCCCGAGGCGGCTCACCGCCGTCGGGCCTGCCGCCAGATCGCGGCCGTCCCCAGGAGCGCGACCGCCGCTCCCGCGGCCCCTAGCGCCGCGGCGTCCCGGCCCCCCACGCGGCGGCCACCCACCGCGATCCGGCCCCGGACGCCGTCCATGAGGACGTCGACGCACTCGGCGCTCGACCACGCAGGAGCCCAGCCGGCCTCGTGCAGTCCGTGCGCGGAGACGGTCCACGGGTGCACCACGAACGCCATGTCGCTCGCGGGCGACGGAAGCACGCCCACGCGGTGCAGACGTTCGGCCGCACCGAACGCGGTCGCCGCGGGCAGGCTCACGGTCGCGAGCCCCGTGCGCTCGACCAGCTCGGCGGGCGTGACGACGTCGGGCTCGCCGTGCTCGTCGAGCGCCCCGACCGTGAACGCCCCGGACCGTCCCTCGGCGGCGACGAGGCGGACCGCCGCGGCGAGGTCGTCGGTGTGCACGAGCTGCCAGGGGCGTTCGCTGCCCTTGACCACGAGCAGGCGAGGGGCCTCGAAGTGACGCGTGAGGATGGTGTCGACCTCGGGTCCGACGACGACCGCGGGACGCAGGACCGCGAGCAGCACGGGCTCGTCGACGAGGTCCAGCTCGTCGGCCAGCGCCTCCTCGAACGCGACGAGGTCCGCGACGAAGCCCGCGGCGTCGGGCGAGACGGGCTCGGCGTCCTCGACGACGGGCCGGTCGGCGCTCGCGCCGTGCACCATCGCGGACGTGACGGCCACGACCTGGCGCACGCCGTGCGCAGCGGCCGCCCGGGCGACGCGACGCGCTTGCTCGACGAGGAACGCGCGGCGGGTCTCGCCCTTGAGCGCCCTGATCCCGAACTCTCCCGCGGGGGCGACCACGACCACGGTCCGCGCGCCCTCGACCCACGGCGCGGCCAGATCGTTGGACTCGGCCGGCGCCCGCTCGGGGCCGCGCCCGCCGAGGGCCTCCCGTACGAGTGCCGCGACGCGCCCCTCGCCCACGACCACGGTCGCGTCGTCGGCGCCCGGCCGCTCGTCCTGGCCGTCCGACCCGGCGTCCGTCGCCGGTTCGTCCCCCTGCCCGACGGCGCCGCTCGCCCGGCCGTCGTCGTCCCCGGGCGCGCTCGACGCGCCGGGCGTCCCGGCCTCCGACGCGCTGCGCCGTGAGCGAACCGAGCCCTCCGACATGCCTCGCGCCCCCTTGCTGGTCACAGATTGTGGTTACGGTGATTCCTGACGCTATCCCGAGGAGACCCCGATGAGCAGCCAACCGCCCGACGAGTTCACCTCCGGCGCGGGCGACCAGCCCGACGCGCAGTGGGAAGAGCTCCTGCGTTCCATGTTCGGCGCGGACGCCGACGAAGCCCTGCGCGAGCTGCGCGCACGCGGCCTCGACCCGGCGGCGCTCGCCGCCGGCAGCGGCCTGAGCAACGACCCTGCCGCGATGAAGCACGTGCTCGCCCAGGTGCAGCGGCTCCTCGCGAGCTCGGGCAACGGCCCGGTCAACACCGACGTCGCGCACGACATCGCCCGCCAGGTGGCCGTCGCGGAGGGCGATCCCTCGCTCACGCCGGCCCAGGTGCGGTCGGCGACCGAGGCCCTGTCGGTCGCCGAGCTGTGGCTCGACGCCGTGACGGACCTCCCTCCCGCGGGGGGCAAGCGGTACGCGTGGAGCCGGTCGGAGTGGGTCGAGAAGACGCTCCCCGCATGGAACGCGCTCGCTGCCCCGGTCGCGTCCTCGGTCGCCGACGCGCTGTCCACGGTCCTGCGCGACCAGCTCCCGGGTGGCGGCGACGGGCCGGACGCGCTCTCGTTCGGCATCCCCGGGCTGCCTGCGGGCGCGCTCGGTGCGGACTTCGACCCCGCGCAGATGATGCGCCGGCTCGGTTCCGCGGTCTTCGGCATGCAGATCGGACAGGCGACGGGGACCATGTCGCGCGAGGTCTTCGGTGTGACGGACATCGGGCTGCCGCTGCTCCCCGAGCCCGCCACCGCCCTGCTCCCCACGAACGTCGCGGCTTTCGCCGAGGGGCTCGACGCCCCCCTCGAGGAGGTCCGCCTCTTCCTCGCGCTGCGCGAGGCCGCGCACGCACGCCTCTTCACGCACGTGAGCTGGCTCCGCGGGCACCTGCTCGGGCTGGTCGAGGCCTACGCACGGGGGATCACGATCGACCTCGACGCGCTCGAGTCCCAGCTCTCCGACATCGACGTGACCGACACGAGCGCTCTCCAGAGCGCGCTGTCGGGCGGGGTGTTCGGGCTCCAGAACACCCCCGAGCAGGAGGCCACGCTGCTGCGCCTCGAGACGGCCCTGGCGCTGGTCGAGGGCTGGGTCGACGAGGTCAGCGCACAGGCTGCGCTCCCCCACCTGCCTCACGCCGTGCCGCTGCGCGAGATGCTGCGCCGTCGGCGGGCCGCGGGCGGCCCGGCCGAGCAGATCTTCTCGACGCTCGTGGGGCTCGAGCTGCGGCCCCGTCGGTCGCGCGACGCCGCGACCCTGTGGGCGCTCATCGCGGTCCAGGGCGGCGCCGACGCCCGCGACGCGGTGTGGGACCACCCGGACCTGCTGCCCAGCCCGCTCGACCTCGACGACCCGTCCGGCTACCAGTCCCGGCGTGCCGAGGTCCAGGCCGAGCAGACCGACCTCGACAAGGCCCTCGCGGACATCTTCAACGAGGCCGACGGCTCGACGGGCGGCACCGAGGCCGAGCCCGACGGCTCCCCGCGCACCTAGCGCGCGGACTCCCTCGCGGGGGCCTGCGCGCCTCGTCCGGCCGGCACGGCGTGCCGGTCGGGCGTCGCGCGCGGGGTGGGCTCCGGTGCGGCGTCGTCCTGCGGGAGCGGGGGGTGCGCCTCGATCTCGACGTGCGGCGGGGCCACCTTGTCCTCGTCGGGCGACTCGGGGGTGCCGCCGTCGCGCGTGAACGAGACCCCCTCGAGGAAGCCCTTGGCGCGCTCCGTCCGGGGGTAGGACTCGAGCAGCGCCCAGAACCCGGGGCCGTGGCCCGCGTGCAGCAGGTGCGCGAGCTCGTGCAGCAGCACGTAGTCCAGGACCCACTCGGGCATGCCCTGGACACGCGTGGAGATCCGGATGCTGCCGTCGATCAGCGTGCACGAGCCCCAGCGTCTGCCCTGGTTGCTGGACCAGCGCACGCTCGTGGGGTGCGCCCGCCCGTCGAGGTACTTGGCCGAGAGCTCCGTGGCGCGCGCGACGAGCTCGGCGTCGGACGGCCTGCGCCGTCGTTCCTTGTCCGCGAGCCGGTCCAGCATCCGCTGCACCCACTCGCGTTCCTGGGCTCGCGTGAACCGCGCGGGGATCGACACGATGGTGCGTTCCCCGTCGCGGTAGGCGCTGACCGTGCTCTTGCGACGACGGCTCCGGCGCACCTCGACGTACGTCTCGGCACCACCCTGGGTACCTCGCTCGGCTTCGTAGGCCACGGCACAGACCGTAGTGGTTCATCGTGACATATGCCATAGACCACGCCGACGATTCTGCGACACGTGTGCGAGAAACCGTCGAGAAACGGTCAAGCGTTGGCTGCGAGCCGCGGGTGTGACGACCTCCGCCCAGCGGTTGTGGACAACCTCCACGAGCTGCCTGTCGCTGGCAGTGTGGACGACGCAGGCCCCGACGGAGCATCCCCGGGAGCCCTCAGCCGAGGAGACGCCCATGGTCGACGCACCCCTGTTCCCCGTCCGGCTGCGGCCGGGGACGATCGTGCTGCGCCGCGGCCCGGGTGAGCTGCAGTACGGCACCGACGACCGGTGGAGCGTGCTCCTGAGCGGCCTGAGCGAGGACGAGGAGACCTGGCTCCTCGACCACGGCCGCTCGGCCCGCCCGCTCCTGCACGCCCCGGCCGAGGTCCGCGCCATACCGCTCGAGCGGCAGCGCGTGATCCTGCGCCACCTGCGCGAGGCGCTCCTCGTCGTCGGGCGGGCGGACGACGTGCGCGAGGACGTGGCCGCCCCCGCGCGCGGCGCGGCCGACGCGGCGACGCTCTCGCTCCTGCGTCCCGACGCGGCGGGGCACGCGACGCTGTCCCGACGGGCGAGCACGAGCGTCGCGATCGAGGGCCTGGGGAGGTTGGGGGTCGGGACGGCGGTCGTCCTCGCCACGGCAGGAGTGGGAACCCTCCTGCTCGACGACGTCGCACCGGTCCAGGCAACCGACGTCGGGCTCGGCGGCTACCGTCCGCGGGACGTAGGGCTGCCGCGCCGCGAGGCCGCCGCGCGGCTCCTCACGGACCTTGCGCCGCAGGTGCAGGCCCGGGCGGTCGACGCCGCGCGGTGGGTCTCGCCCCACGGGCGGCGGCCGGACGTGGTCGTGGTGGTCGAGCGTCGCGTGCTGCGCCCCGACAGGTACGGGCGGCTCACGGGCGACGGGACCCCGCACCTACCGGTCGTGGTACGAGAGGCCGATGTGGTGGTCGGACCGTTCGTCCGACCGGGGCGGACGCCGTGCGTCCGGTGCGTCGAGGGGCATCGTGCCGACCTCGACCCGCAGTGGCCGCAGCTCGCGGACCAGCTCCGGGATCCTCAGCGCGAGGTCCTCGACGTCGAGGAGACCACGCTGGCAGCAGTCGGCTCGGCGATCGCCGCGAGCCAGGTGCTCGTGCACCTCGACGGGCTGACGCCCCGCGCAGCCACGGCCTGCATCGAGATCGCTGTTCCCGATGCGGTGCCGAGGCTGCGCGAGGTGGTGAACCACCCGCGGTGCGGGTGCTCGAGCCTGACGGGTGCGGCGGCCATGTCAGGCCGCCGATGACGCCGAGACGGACTCGGCTGCCTCGCGGGCAGCCGCCTCCTCGGCCTGACGGGCGAGGACCTCGGCCTTGCTCGGCCGTCCACGCCCACGCTTGCGGGCGACGACGGCCCCGTCGACGAAGACCTCGCCGCCCCAGACGCCCCACGGCTCCTGGCGCTCGAGGGCGCCGGCCAGGCAGCCCGCGACGAGCGGGCACGACTGGCACAGGGCCTTGGCCTGCTCGACCTGGGTCGACTGCTCGGCGAACCAGAGCTCGGGGTCGTTCGTCCGGCACGGCAGAAGGCCGGCGAGGAGCCGGTCGAACTCGGCCGCGTCGGACGAACCGAGGGGGGTGGAGAGGGGCTGATGGGGAGTCCAGGGGCCGGATCCGCCCTGGGTAGTGATGTTGTCGAGCAGCGCGGTGAGCCGCACGATGTCCTCCAGTGATGTCCTGTTTGCGTGTGAACTTCTTTGTCACAGGACCCGCAGATGGTCGTCACGTCCGGGATGGTGGACGGCTGACCGGGAAGACGATCGCATTCGGAGAAACACGAAGGCCGCGGGTCCAGGTGGACTCCGCGGCCTGAGAAGGGTGCTGCCGGTGACTAGACCGGCGACGTCCTCAGTGCGGAGTCGGGCGCGGGGCGGATGACGAGGGATCCGCCGCGTCGTGCGCGGTTGGTCGGATCGGCCGACACATGTGTCGGGTTCGTCGTCAGGATCTGGTTCACCATGCTCACCCACCTCCAATCTCCGTCGAGCGCTCGCCTCTCGGCGCGCGCCTCTCCTACAAGGACTCCTGAACCATATGCCGCCCTCGGAAGGGGGCACAACTTATTTAATGAGATTCTTCTCGACGAGTTTTCCGGGTGGCTCCGCGGGGGCCGCCCGACCCCAGGTCAGGACCCGGATCGCGCCACGATGTCCAGCAGGGTCTCGCCGTACTTCTCGATCTTGGCCGGGCCGATCCCGTTGATCTTCGCGAGGTCCGGCACCGAGGAGGGTCGGGTCTCGGCGATCGCCGCGAGCGTGGTGTCCACGAGGATCGTGAACGCCGGCTTGTCCGTCTCCTGCGCGACCGACAGCCGCCACTCGCGCAGCTGCTCGAACAGCGCGCGGTCGTACTCGCCCGTGAGCTGCACCTTGTTCTGGTTGGCGCGGCTCCGTCGAGGTGCGCGGGACTGCTCGTCGTCGGGCCACAGACCGTCGAGGAACCGCGTGCGTCGTCGTGTGGCCCGCCCACCAGGGTTGCGGGACCGGCCGAACGAGACCTGCAGGTGCTCGCGGGCACGTGTGATGCCCACGTAGAGCAGGCGTCGTTCCTCGGCCACGGCCTCGTCCGTCTCCGCGAGCGAGATGGGCATGAGCCCCTCGCTCATGCCGGCGAGGAACACCGCGTCCCACTCGAGCCCCTTGGCCGCGTGCAGCGAGGCGAGCGTGACGCCCTCGACCGTGGGGGCGTGCTGGGCCGAGGCACGCTCGTCGAGCTCCGCGACGAACGACGCCACCGTGGGGGGCGCGTCCTCGGGAGCGACGCGCGCGACGTCGTCGGCCAGGGCCACCAGGGCCTGCATGGACTCCCAGCGCTCGCGGGCAGCCCCTCGCGCGGACGGCGGCTCGGAGGCCCACCCGGCCGACATGAGCACGTCACGGACCGTCTCCGGCATGGGGACCGCCGGGTCCGCAGAACGGGCGGCGCCGCGCAGCAGCACGATCGCGTCACGTACCTCCTTGCGCTGGAAGAAGCGCTCGCCCCCACGGACCAGGTACGCGATGCCCGCGTCCGCGAGCGCCTGCTCGAACCCTTCCGACTGGGCGTTGGTGCGGTAGAGGATCGCGATCTCGCTCGCGCGCGTCCCCGCTGCCAGGAGACGCCCGATCTGCGCGGCGACGCCCTTGGCCTCGGCCTCGTCGTCGTCGTAGGCCACGTACGCGACGGGTGGGCCCGACGGCCGCTGGGCGATGAGCTCGAGGGCCTGGTGCGCTCCCCCGCGGCGCCCCGCGCGCGCCAGGAGCTGGTTCGCGAGCGTCACGACCTGGGGCGTGGACCGGTAGTCCCGGACGAGCTTGACGACCTGGGCCCCCGGGTACCTGGTGGGGAAGGTGAGGAGGTGGTGGGGCGTGGCGCCCGTGAACGAGTAGATGGTCTGCGACGGGTCGCCCACGACGCACAGCTCCTTGCGTCCCCCGAGCCACTGGTCGAGGACGAACTGCTGGAGCGGGGAGACGTCCTGGTACTCGTCGACCACGAAGTGGCGGTACTGGCGCCGGACCTCGTCCGCCATGGCGCCCTGCGACGAGAGCATGTCTCCGAGCATGAGCAGGACGTCCTCGAAGTCGATGACCGAGCGCTCGGTCTTGACCTCCTCGTACGAGGCGATGAGACGAGCCACGGTCTGGTGGTCGTACCCCGCGGGCGCCGGGCGGTCGATCGCGGCGCACGCCTTCACGTAGTCGTCCGCCGTGACGAGCGAGACCTTGGCCCACTCGACCTCCGACGACAGGTCGCGGACCGCGATCCGGTCCACGCCGAGGCCCAGCCTGCGGGCGGACTCGCCGACCACGGCCGCCTTGTACTCGAGGATGCGGGGTGGGGCACCGCCCACGACCTTGGGCCAGAAGTAGCTGAGCTGGCGCAGCGCGGCAGCGTGGAACGTCCGGGCCTGGACGCCGGTGGCCCCGAGCTCGCGCAGACGCGTGCGCATCTCGCCCGCGGCACGCGCCGTGAACGTCACGGCGAGCACGCTCGTGGGCGTGTACACGCCCGTCCGCACGCCGTAGGCGATGCGGTGCGTGATGGCTCGCGTCTTTCCCGTGCCCGCACCCGCGAGCACGCAGACGGGCCCGTGCAGCGCGAGGGCGACATCACGCTGGTCGGGGTCGAGGGCTTCGAGGATCTGGTCCGCTGACTCGTTCGGCATCACGTCGATTCTCTCAGCCGCCGCCCACACCGGACGCCACTCTCCACAGGGTGGGGTCGTCGTCGGGCGCGGCGGGGAACGAGCGACCGGGGTGAGCCGTGCCTGCGCTGCCACAATCGACCGATGCGCATCTTCCGCCTTCCCCAGCACACGATCGACAGGTTCGGCAGCTCGGGCGTCGACATGACACTCCTCCCGTTCGTCGAGCACTCCGAGCGGACGCACGTGAACGTCGCCCGCCTCGGTGCGGGTGGGACGTTGGGTGAGCATCCCGCCACGGCGCCGCAGGTCTTCGCGCTCGTCGCGGGCCAGGCCGTCGTGTCCTCGGGCACCGGCGCCGAGCAGGTGAGGCTCGCCCTGCGGAGCGGCGAAGCGGTCGTCTGGGAGCGGGGCGAGGTCCATCAGACCTGGGCGACCACGGACGTCGTCGCGGTCGTGATCGAGGCCGGGGCCACGGGCGGAGACGCCGCGCTCGGCCTGGCGGCCCCGTTCGAGGAGGTCACCGACCTCGCCGAGCGACGCTGACGGCGGCACGGCCGCGCGCCGACGCTCCCCGCGTCGGACACTCGCACCACGGGGTCCCTTCCCACGAGTGGGAACAACCGCACCCCCGCGGACGTTGCCCACGACGGCAGCACCCGGGTCCAGCACCCGGCGTGGTTGTCGGCCCGCGCGCACGCCCGGGCCCCGCGAACGAAGGAGCACCGATGGCCACGGCCCCGACCACCCCCGACGCCGGATCGATCGTCATGTACTCGACGAGCTGGTGCGGCTACTGCCGTCGCCTGAAGACCCAGCTCGACTCCGCGGGCATCGGGTACACCGAGGTCAACATCGAGGAGCACCCCGAGAGCGCGGCCTACGTCGAGCAGGTCAACGGTGGCAACCAGACCGTGCCGACCGTCGTCTTCCCGGACGGCACCGCGGCGACCAACCCGTCGCTCGCCCAGGTCAAGGAGCGCCTCGCGGTCTGACCTCCCCGCTCCCGGACGAGGTGCTGTCGCGCACCACGCGGCACGTCGTCGTCGCAGAAGGCCCCGGACCGGAGTCCGGGGCCTTCTGCCGTGCTCGGATAGTGCTCGCGCAGCCCTCGGTCGCGGTCGCGCGCACGCGCAGCCCGCACGTGCCCGGCTGACCGGCTACTTCGAGGTCCCCGCCTCGAGGATCGACACGATCGAGAAGAGCGTGAAGCAGACCGCACCGAGCCCGACCAGGACGTGCGCGCCGACGAAGAAGCCCGGCTCGGTCATGGTCGCCTCGAAGAGGAACGCCGCGAAGAACAGGCACGCGAGCGCCGTGGCCACGGGGATGATGGGGATCCGGTTGGCGAGCGCGAAGACCTGGCGCCACACGAGCGCGAGCAGAAGCACCTTGGACAGGATGCTGAAGCAGATGAGCCCCAGGCCGATCAGCACGGTGCCGGGGGCCAGGCGCGACGGGTCGTCCGAGCTGAAGAGCACCACGAGGCCCAGGGCGACGTTGATGGTTCCCATTGCGACGACCCACCACGTCCAGCGGTAGCGCTCGGCGTCGCCGAACTCGTTGCGGACCTGGCGCACGATGCTCGCGACGAGCGCGACGAGAGCGGAACAGACGAGCGACAGGCCGACCATGACGTTGCCCGCGACCAGGGCCGCATTGCCGCCGCGCGCGTAGAGCGTCACCGCGACGATGAGACCGACCACCGCGAACAGAGCGGGGATCGCGATCAGCACGGTTCCCGCCCCGCGTGAGTAGGCGCCGTCCGGTGCACCGCCTCCGACGGGAAGGGCCGCGCTCTTCTGGATGAGCACGAACTTGGTCGACGCCGTGGCCACGGTGCTCACGCACCCCGCGATGAAACCGATGCCGAGCATCACGTGCCCGGCCACGATGAACTGCGGCTCGTCGCCCCGACCGATGATCGTGATGCCCCAGATCATGGTCGCGATGGCCACCGCGTATCCGAGCACGGGCAGGACGATCTCCCAGACCCTGCCGTACCGGTGGACGAGCTGGCGGATGATCGTCGCGGCGGTCGTGAACAGCGCGATGCAGATCGCGGTCAGGGCCACGTTGACGTGACCTGCGACGAAGTGGTTCGCGTCGTCACCGCCCGACAGGACGTAGAGCCCGAACGCGAGGCACACCGCCCCCATCGCCAACGGGATCGCACGGAAGAGAACGCTGATCGACGGGTTCATGCTCACTCCTCAGGGTGGACGAGCCGGTGCGTCCACCGTAGGCAGGGCATCGAGGATCGGCCCGTCGAGCACCCTGGACGCCCCTGTGGTAGGTCACTCCCCCGCGAGCGGACCCCCGAACCACTCCTCGACGAGCGCCCGCGCGATCGAGGAACGGCTCGGCAGCTTCACCTCCCCGCTCTCCGTGGCCCGGACGAGCTGCGCCCGGGTGAACCAGCGCGCGTCGGTGACCTCCTCGCCGTCGGGCCGGATGTCCGTCGTGAGCGCCGTGGCCGTGAAACCCAGCATGAGCGAGGCCGGGAACGGCCACGGCTGGCTCGCCCGGTAGATGACCTCCCCCACCTGGACGCCGACCTCCTCCGCGACCTCGCGCCGCACGGCCTGCTCGAGCCCCTCGCCCGGTTCGACGTAGCCCGCGAGCGTCGAGAAGCGTCCCTCGGGCCAGTGCGCGGCGTGGCCCAGCAGGAGCCGGTCCTGGCCGGGCCCCGCGCCCGGGTCGACGACCGCCATGATGACCGCCGGGTCCGTGCGCGGGTAGTGCTCGATGTCCTGCGCCACGCAGCGCCGCACCCAGCCCGCCGCGACGGGGACGGTCGGCTCGCCGCAGCGCGGGCAGCGCTCGTTGGCCGCGTGCCAGGCCGCGAGCGCCACGGCCTCGGTCGCGAGCCCCGTGTCGCGCGGACCGAGGCGCGAGGCCAGCTCGCGCAGCCCGGCCCACTCGTGCGCCCGTACCAGGACGGACAGCGGACCCGAGGGGTCCACGCCCTCGATGTCGAGGTCGAGGTCGTCCGCGTCGTCGGGCAGGAGGAGGGCCAGGAAGGACGTGCCCGACGGCGTGTCCTCACCCAGGAAGATCCAGCGCGGCGTGTTGCTGTGGTCACCCGTGGCCGCGTGGGGCTCGGGTACGGCGGCGACGTCCTGAGGGGTGGCGAGCGCGAGCCCGTCCGGTCCGGTCGCGAGCCGTCCGCGGTGGAGCAGGACCACACGGGTCGAGGGGTCGGCACGCAGCGTCGCGAACAGGCCCTCCTCGGTGCGGCGGTGCGCCGCACGGTCGAGCGCGGAGCGGGCGAGCGGCAGGTGCGCGGCGAACGCGCTGGGGCGCTCGACAGCTCCCGCCGGGGGCTGCGGGGTCGGGACGGGGGTTGCGGGCGAGGTCTGGTCGGTCACCTGTCGACCGTAGGTCACGCGGGACGCGCGGCGCTCGCAGCGCACAAGGCGCGGCTCGCGTCGCGGACACACCTGCCGCCGAGGACGGCCCGTCGCTGCGCACCGACTACCGTGGACGCGTGCCACGCTCACCTCTCACCCTCGCCGCGCTCGCGACCGCAGCCGTCCCCGGCCTCGACGTCCGGTCCGTGCGACCGTCCGAGGCGACAGGGGACGACGACGTCGCGATCGTCACCGACGGCGACGGGCAGGAATGGGTCGTCCGGGCTCCCCGTACGCTCGCGGCCGGCGCCGCCCTCGAGGCCGAGACAGCCCTCCTGGACTCGCTGCGCCACTACGTGACGACGGGCGTCCTGTCCTTCACCGTCCCCGACGTGCTGGGCTACGCCCTGCTGCCCGAGGGCGGGCGCGCCGTGGTGCACCACCGGTACGGCGGCGTCCCGCTCGACCTCGACACCCTGCGCCCGGGCCCGGGGCTCGCCGCGGACCTGGGGCGTGTGCTCGCCGCAGTGCACGAGCTGCCGCAGTCCGTCGTCGAGAACGCGGGCCTGCCCGTCTACACGGCCGCCGAGTACCGCGACCGCCGCCTCGCCGAGGTCGACGAGGCCGCGAAGACCGGCAGGGTGCCCGCCCGGCTCCTGCGCCGCTGGGAGGCCGCGCTCGAGGACGTGTCGCTGTGGAAGTACCAGCCCGTCGTCGTCCACGGGGACCTCGGCGCGGGCCAGGTGCTCGTCGCGCGCGGGCGCGTCGTCGCCGTGACCGACTGGGCCGAGGCGCGCGTGGCCGACCCCGCCGACGACCTCGCGTGGCTGCTCGTCGCGGCCCCGCCCGAGGCGATCGACTCGATCATGGAGGCCTACCAGCTGCGCCGCACCGAGCTCACCGACCCGCACCTGACGGACCGTGCTCTGCTCGCGGGGGAGCTGGCCCTGGCGCGCTGGTTGCTGCACGGGGTACGGCACGGGCTCGACGACGTGGTCGCGGACGCCGTGGACATGCTCCTGGACCTGGACGAGGTCACGAGCGGGGACGGCGAGGGCTAACCGGAGGGCGGTGCGCTCAGGCGCCGTGCCCCGCCACGAGCGCCTCCAGCTCGGCCGCGTCGAGAAGTCGCTCCGGTCGCACGGTCTCATCTGAGCCCAGGTAGTAGAACGCCGCGTTGACCTTCTCGACCGGCAGCCCGGACCAGCGCGACCACGCGAGCCGGTACACCGCGAGCTGGACCTCGCGCGTGCGCCGGGCCTCGGCGTCGCGCGGGGCCTTGCCCGTCTTCCAGTCCACGACGACGACGGCGTCCCTCGCCCCGCCAGCGTGCTCGGGGCTCTCGGGAAAGACGGCGTCGATACGCGAACGGAACATGATGCCGCCCACGGGGGTCTCGACGTCGACCTCCACGGCGATCGGCGTGCGCCCCGCCCACTCCGAGGCGAGGAACGTCTGCTGGAGCGCCTCGAGGTCCAGGTCCGGGGAGATGTCCTCGTCGTCGGCCCCCGGCAGGTCGTCGACGTCGAGCAACGACGACGACGTGAAGTACTGCTCGGCCCACAGGTGGAACTGCGTGCCGCGACGCGCATGCACCGTGGGTTGCGCGGGCACCGGGCGCCGCAGGTGCAGCGCGTACTCGCCCCGGTCCGCGGCCAGGCGCACGAGCCCCGACGCCGAGATGTGCGCGGGGAAGGAGATCTCGCTGCTCCGGGAGTCGCGGCGGTCGCGCTCCTCGAGCAGGATGCGCGCGAGCTCGCGCAGGTCCGTGCCCGACGCGTCGAGCAGGGGGGCATGCCCCTCCGCCAACGAGCCTGCACCGGATCCGTCGCCCGCGTCGCTACCCGCAACAGCCACGAGCGAGGCGCGTGCGTCGATCCGTTCCCGGACCCGGTCCGCGGCGGCCCGCACGACCGCCCGGGCGCGCGGCTCGGCAGGTGGAGCGGCCGTCTCACCGATCGTGGCTGGCGCGCGCTCGTCAGCCCCAGGTTCCCCGCGCGGCCAGTCCTTCTCGTGGACCAGCTCGTCGCGCGGGTTGGTCTCGTCCTTCGCGGGCATGCCGGCCCAGTCGGCGTCGCTGATGATGCCGGCCTCGGCCAGCTCCACGAGGAACGGCGAGGGCGTGCGGGGCTTGGTCGCGTCGCGCCACCACGACCCGGCCAGCAGCAGCTCGGCGCGGGCGCGCGTGAACGCCACGTACGCGAGCCGACGCTCCTCGTCGACCTGGTGCTCACCGCTCCCCGCGAGGAACTCCTTGCGGCGCCCGTCGAGGTCCTTGGCGTCCTCCGCGACCTCGAAGTGGAAGACGGGCAGGTCCTCCGCGTCACCGCGCAACGGGTACGGGAGGTTGCCCAGCCCCGTGAACCAGCCGCTGTCGGTCGGCCCCTTGTCCCCCACCGCGGTGTTGGGGAAGATCCCGTCGACCATGCCCGGCACCGCGACGACGTCCCACTCCAGGCCCTTCGAGGCGTGCACCGTGATGATCTGCACCGCGTCGGGGTCCGGCTCGCGCACGGGCAGGTCGAGACCCCGCTCCTGGGAGCCGGCCGTGCCGAGCCACGCGAGGAAGGCGCCGAGCGTCGGCAGGTCCGCCGACTGCGAGAACGTCGCGGCGACGTCACGGAACGCGTCGAGGTGCGCGCGTCCCCGGTCGCCGACCTCCTCGCCGAACCCGCCCGCCGCGAGCGTCGCCGCGGTGGTCACCTCGATGTCGAGGCCGAGCGCCCGCTCGGCCTGCGTGACGAGCTCCGGCAAGGACAGGTACGTCTGCCCGCGCAGGTCGCGCAGGACCGTGGACAGCGCGGCCAGCCGCGCGTGCCCCTCCTCGGTGAGCTCGCGCCCGTCCCGGGCCGCGCGTCCGGGCGCGGGCAGGTCGTCGAGCGCGTCGACGATCGACCGGTGGTCGACCACGTCTCCCTCGACCACGGTGAGCGTCCCGTCCTCGGCGACGCCGGGCAGCTCGCCCTCCCCCGCCGCACCGGACGGACCATCGGGTGCGGCGCCGTCGGACGCGAGAGCGCCCGACAGACCGCCGGAACCGCCCGAGGCGCCCGTCGACGGGCGCCGCGCCGCGTCTCGGCGCGCCAGGTCCGCCGCCCAGCTGCTCAGCGCGTGCAGGTCCGCCGCGCCCAGGTTGAGTCGCGGCCCCGTGAGGATGCGCATGAGCGAGTCGCCGCGCGACGGGTCGTGCGCGACCTCGAGCAGGGCGACGAGGTCCACGACCTCGGGGGTCGAGAGCAGGCCGCCCAGGCCGACGACCTCGACCGGCAGGCCCTTGGCCCGCAGCGCGACCTCCATCGCGAGGAACTGCGAGCGCGCACGGCACAGCACGGCCGCGGTCACGCGTTCCTGGCGGCGCGTGCGCGGGCGCCAGCGTTCGGCGACGAAGTCCGCGACCGCGGCGGCCTCCTCCTCGAGCGTCGCGGCGTAGACGCCGGTCACCACACCGCGCCCGGCCCCCGGGCGTTCGTCGAGCTGCGGCACAGGCACGCGCGTAGCCCCCTCGCGCAGCGGCGCGGCCGTGACGTTGGCCGCCGCGAGGACGGCCCGGTCGTTGCGCCAGGACGTGCTGAGGTACTGCACGTCGGCGGGGGCGCCCGTGCTGCCGGGGCCTGTTGCGCGGAACCGCTCGGGGAACCGCGCGAGGCCGGACGCGCTCGCGCCGCGCCAGCCGTAGATCGACTGGTTCGGGTCGCCCACGGCCGTGACCGGATGTCCGCCGAACAGCGCGCACAGGAGCTCGACCTGCGCGTACGACGTGTCCTGGTACTCGTCGAGCAGCACGACCCCGTACCGCGCCCGCTCCCCTGCTCCCACCGCGGGTACGGTCCGGGCGAGCCGAGCCGCGATCGCGACCTGGTCCCCGAAGTCGAGCGAGTCCGAGGTCCGCTTGCGCTCCTGGTAGGCCTCGACCACGTCGAGCAGCCGGTGGCGCTCACCGAGCGAGCCCAGGAGCCTCTTGACCTCGGCGTAGTGCTCGGTGCGCCTGCCGCCGAGAGGCGTCGCGAGGATCGAGTCGACGATGCCCGTGATGCCATCGCGGGCCTCGTCGGGGCTCAGCAGGTGCTCGCTCAGCGCGCCGGACAGCGACAGCACCGCGCCGACGACCGTGGAGAACGCCGCCTCGGTCTGGAGGTCGCCGGCCCAGCTCTCGACGACCTCGGCCGCGAGCTGCCACTGGCTGGCCTCCGAGAGCAGCCGCGCGCCGGGCTCGATCCCGATCCGCAGCGCGTGGTCCCCCACGAGCGAGGCGGCGTACGAGTTGTAGGTCGAGATCGCCGGCCGGTCCAGCATCGACAGCGCCGCGCCGTCGTTGCCCAGCGCGCGATCGAGCTGCAGGAGGCGCGACTGGACGCGCTCGGCGAGCTCGCCCGCCGCCTTGCGCGTGAACGTCAGCCCGAGCACGGACTCCTTGGCGACCCACTCGTTCGCGATGAGCCACACCACGCGCGCGGCCATGGTCTCGGTCTTGCCCGACCCGGCCCCGGCGACGACGAGCAGCGGCGCGAGGGGCGCCTCGATCACCGCGACCTGCTCGTCGGTGGGCCGAGGACGACCCAGCATCTCTGCGATCCGCACGGCCGAGAAGCGTGGCTCGGGCAGCTCGCGCGTGCCCTCCCCGCCGGCCCCGGCCGGGACTCCGACCGTCCCGAGGTCGAGCTCGTCGAACAGCGACTCGGCGCTCATGCGATCACCTGGCGGCCTTCCGTCATCAGGGGGCAGGACCGTCGCACGGGGCACACCGAGCACAGCTTGTTCTCCCGGGCCGTGAACACCGAGTCGGCCATGGTGTCCGCGACGTCCTCGACGAGCTCGCGCGCCCAGCTCGTCCCGTCGGGCTCGGGGTCGAGCGCCGGCTGGGTCCGCAGCCCGGCGTCCTTGCCATCGCCGACGAACACGAGCTGCGCGCCCGCGCTGCGCGTGCCCTCGGGCAGGTCGAGCGCACCGCCCTCGACGGCAAGCTGATAGGTGCCGAGCTGGGGATTGGTCACGGCCTCCGTGACCGACGGCTTGGTCTTGCCCGTCTTGAGGTCCGCGACGCGCACCGCGCCGTCACCGGCGTCCTCCACCCGGTCGATGACCCCGCGCAGCACGGCACGGCCGATCTCCAGCTCGAACGGCGCCTCGACGAGCAAGGGCTCGCCCGAGGCCTGCAGGTACCTCGCGAGCCGACCGACCATGTCCTCGGCCTTGTGGCGAGTCTGGGTCGTGGGCCAGCCCGGCGTGAGCGCGAGCTCGGGCCAGCGGCGGTCCAGCTCGGCCGCGAGCTCGGAGTGCGTGCCGCGCGGCGCCTCCTGCGCGATCGAGTGGACCAGGTTGCCGAGCGACTGGGCCGTCGCGTCGGGGGCCGTGCCTCCCGCGCTCTCCACGGCCCAGCGCAGCGCGCACCTGCTCACCGACTCGACCTTGGACGGCGAGATCATGACCGTGTCCTCGGGGCCCCACAAGGGGTCGGTGCTCGAGACGGGGTTCACGCCGTACCAGGACTCCGGCCGGGCCTCGCCCACGCCCGCGAGCGCCAGGTCGGCGAGCAGCTCGGCGAGGGCCTCGGGTCGCTCGGGGTCGCCCGGGTCCCCCACGTCTCGCGTCGAGCCGTCCCCGCGCACCATCTCCTCCACGAGCAGGCTGCGCGCCGAGGCCACGAGCCCGCGCAGGTCGAGGGGCTGACCGACCTGGACGCGGCGCGGGTCCCGCTCCTCCTCGGGGAGCACCGGCCCGTCCCCGTCGCCACCGTCCTGAGGCACACCACCCGCCCCCTCGGCGGCGTCGTCGGGCCCCGCGGGCGGGCACACGAGGTCGACGAACGGTGAGGGCACCTCGTCGACGTCGCTCACGGCCGTGACGAGCAGACGACGTGACGCACGCGAGGTCGCGACCGCGAACGAGCGCAGCTCGTCGGTCAGGACGGCCCGCCGAGCGTCGGGTCCCAGGCCGTGCGCGTCCTGCGAGCGCCCCGCGAGGAGCTCGACGAGCGCCTCCGACCCGAGCAGGGAGTCGCGCAGGCGCAGGTCCGGCCACACGCCGTCCTGGACGCCGGCCACGACCACGACGTCCCACTCGCGGCCCGCCGCCCCGGCGGGCGTGAGCGCCGCGACGGAGTCCGTCCCGGCGGCCCGGGCCGCGAGCGAGTCGGCCGGCAGGTCCTGGGACTCGAGGTACTCCACGAACGCCGACGGCGGAGCGCCCGGCATGCGGTCGACGAACGTCTCTGCGGCGCGGAAGAGCGCAAGGACGGCATCGAGGTCGCGGTCGGCGCGCGCGCCGACCGCTCCACCGCCCAGCGCGGCGTCCCGCCAACGGTCCGAGAGCCCGGTCGCGCTCCAGATCGCCCAGAGCACGGTCTGGGCGGTCGCGTCGGGGGCGAGCGTGGCCTCCCGTCCGGCGGCGATCACCCGGGCGACCGCCACGGCACCACGACGAACGCTCGCGGGCAGCGTCGCAGCGCGCGACGCGTCGAGCAGGACCTCGACCAGGAGGGCGTCCGACGTGCGCCCGCCGCCCGACCCGAGCTCCTCGGCCCGCAGCGCCCGGCGCAGGCGGCGCAGCGCGACCACGTCCAGGCCGCCCACGGGCGAGGTCACGAGCGCGGCCGCCGTCACGGGGTCCAGCTCGTCGAAGCTGGTGCTGTGGGCCGGCACCTCCCGCTCGATCAGGGTCTCGGCGGGGTCGCCCACGTCGCGGGTCACCGCGTCGTCGATCCCGGCCGTGCCCCGCACGCCGTCCAGCCCTCGCGAGTATCCGGCCGGAGGCAGGCCCACCGCGACGCGCATGATCGCGAGCAGCGGCGTGACCGCGGGCTCCTCGCGCAGCGGGACGTCCGAGCCGAGGATGCCGACGGGCACCGACGCCGCGATGAGCGCGCGCCGGAGGGTCGCGAGCTGCGACCCCGCGCGACAGACCACGGCCATGCGCCCCCAGGGCGTGCCGTGCAGCAGGTGCTCGGCCCGCAGCTCACGGGCCACGTACGCGGCCTCCTCCGCGCCGCTGCCGAGCAGCGCGACCGACGCCCCGCGGGGCGCCCCGCCCTCGGGGACGGGAGCCGGCGAGGCCGCAGCCCCACGGTGGACCGCCCCCGCGACCGTGCCGATCTGGGTCGTCACGGTCCGGGTGACGTCGCGTAGCGCGACCTCCTGACGCCAGGCCGTCCCGAGGACCTCGACGCGCGCGTCGAACTCGCCCGTCGCTGCCCGCCGACGCACGGGCGCGCTGGCGCGACCGACCAGCCCCGGGCTCGCGCCACGGAAGGTCTGGACCGCGGTGTCCGGGTCCGCCAGGAGCACGAGACGCGCACCCGCGTCGTGCACCACGCGCAGGAAGCGCGCGGTCGCGATGGTGGCCTCCTGGTAGTCGTCCACGACGACCACGTCCCACGTGGGCCGCGGCGCGCCCGTGACCTCGTCCTCCCAGGCGAGCAGCGCCTCCGCGGCCTCGTCGACCACGACCGCCGGGTCGTAGCGCGCGCCCAGGTCCGGGGTCCCGACGCGCAGCGCCGTCACGTCGAGGTACTCCTGGTAGACCTGCGCGGCGGTCCGCCACTCGGGGCGCTCGTGCGCCGCACCCAGGTCGTCGAGGGCAGCGGGGGTCAGGCCGCGCTCGGCCGCGCGCATCAGCAGGTCGCGCAGCTCCTGACGCAGGCCGCGCAGGGCCAGCACCTCCTCCGGCAGACCGTCCGGCAACCGCAGCGGCACGCCGTCCCCGTCGAGGTGCCCCGCGAGGAGCTCGGCCAGGAGGAGGTCCTGCTCGGGGCCGGAGATGAGCGTGGGCGGCGGCTCGCCGATCGCGGCCGCGCGCGCACGCAGGACCGCGAAGGCCGCGGCCGCGGCCGTGCGCACCATGGGCGCGCTGACCGTCCGGTCCGCGCGCGCCGACAGCCTGTCCCGCACCTCGGCCGCCGAGCGTCGGGACGCCGCGATCACCAGGACGCGTGCCGGGTCGACGCCCTCGCTCAGCGCCTGCGCGGCGACCTCGATGGCCACGGTCGTCTTGCCCGTCCCGGGAGCCCCGACGACCAGGGTCGCCGGTTCCGTGCGCGCCGCGTCGAGCGCGGCCCGCTGGGTCGCGTCGAGCCGGACGGGCGCCGTGGAGGCGGTGTCCGGCAGGACGAGGCGGAGGTCCGGGTGGTGCAGCACGGGAAGATCTCATCACGAGCCACCCACACTCCGGTGCCCCCGGCGAGGGCCCCACCCGAGCCCGCTCCGGGGTCCCGGACGGCGCCACCGGCAGCCGCTGGAAGAACACCCTGCCCGGCTACCCGAGCGTCGGCCACCCGTTGGGCAGGCAGCCCTCGGTCGACATCGACTGCTGCACCATGACGGGAGCGAGCGTCCCGGGCGCGGGGCAGCTCACGTGCCGGTGACCCAGCACGTGCCCGACCTCGTGGTTCACCAGGTAGTGCCGGTAGAGCCCCATGTCGCCGTCGAAGTCGGAGGCCCCCTCGACCCAGCGCGAGAAGTTGAGGATCGCCGCACCCGTCACACCGCACGAGTACGTCCCGCCGGTCTTGAGCGGGGCGCACATCCGGTCGGTCGTCGCCGGGCTCGCCAGGACCACGCGGATGCTCGCGTCACCTCCCGTCCGGGCGAACGTCACACCGTCGACCGGTCCCCAGCCCCGTGGGTCGTTGAGGGTCGCCATGACGGCCGCCGCGAACGTCTCGCCGTCCACGGGCAGCCCCGCCTCGACCTCGATCCGCACGGTCTTGACCGTCCCGGCCCCCGGCGCCGCGACCTCCGCGGGCACGACCACGAGCGCGCCGCCCAGGTCCGGCACCACCTCGGTCCCGACCAGGCCCGACCCCGCCTCGATCTCCCGTTCGAGCACGAGAGGAAGCGACCCGGGTCCGTCGAGCCCCAGCTGGGGGTCGCGGACGGACCGGCTCGCGACGTCCTCACCCCGGGGCTCGGGCGCCCCGCCGGTCGCGTCGCCGGCATCCTCCGTCGTGTCGCCCGCCGCGGGGGTCCCGTCGCCCGCCTGCCCGACGGCGCCGCTCACCGGGGCATCCGGCCCGCCGTCCGCCACCGCGCCGGCGGCGGCACCGGGCGCTCCCGGCAGGAGCGACCCCGCACCGAGCCCCCCGGCCCCGAGTCCCGCCAGCAGCCCGACCGACGCGAGGACGAGAGCAGGACCACGCCGCATCCCGCGTCTGCGGACCCGTCCCAGACGCGCCCGGGCGCGCGACCTGCGCGAGGTGCGCGGCGCCGTCGGGCTGGAGAATGAGTCCTGACCTGCACCTTCATGCCACTGCGGGGCGCCCTCCGGGCGTCCCCTCGATCCGTCGTGGGGGGCTTCCGGGGGCTTCACGTGTCCATGATCGCACCGCCCGTCACGGCCCGTCGCCGCTGCCCGTACTATCGCCGCATGTCGGGGGTCGCAGAGAAGTCGAGAACCACACGGTCCATACCCGTGCGCATGCCGCGGGACGAACGGCGCGCGCAGCTGCTCGCCGTCGCCGAGCGTCTGTTCTCCGACCACGGCTACCACCACATCACCATGGACGACATCGCGGACGGCGCCGGGGTCAGCAAGCCCGTGCTCTACCGGCACTTCCCGTCCAAGCTCGACCTCTACATGGCCCTGGTCGACGAGCAGGGCGCGGCACTGGTCCGCTCGGTGCGGGCCGTCCTGGCGCCGTTCCGCTCCGCGGCCCCCGGCACGTCGTCCGAGGACCTCGACGCCCTCGCGGTCGACGGGCTCGCCGTGATCGAGGGGATCGTGCGGGCCTACGTCGACTACGCGCGGTCGGCCGGCCCGTCGGCCGGGCTCCTGTTCGAGTCCGACGTCATGCGCGACCCGGGTGTCCGGGCCCGCGTGCTCGAACCCGACGAGGTCAACGCGCGCGAGTTCGCCGAGGTCCTCGGCCGGCTCACGTCGCTCACCGAGCAGGAGGCGCTCGTGGTCGCCCGGACCTGCACCGCGATCGCCCGGACCGCGGCGACCGAGGCCGTCCGCGCCGGGAGCGACGTGACGACCGCCGAGCTCACCCGCCTGCTGCCCGCGCTCGCCTGGCGAGGCGTCCACGGGATGCTCCGCCGCGACGCCTGACGGGTCGGGGTCGCGGGAGGCCCTCAGCAGGGCCCGCGCGCGCCCTCACCAGCGCGGGAGCACCGGAGGTCCTCGGGAATCTCGTTAGTATCGGAGGAGTTGTCGACCAGTGGCCGGCGGGATCACCCGCGGGCGACGCTCGCGAAGGAGAATCACGTGGAAGTCACCATCGGTGTGCAGAACTTGGCCCGCGAGCTCGTGATCGAGACGGAGGAGACCACGGAGGCTGTCGCCGCCGCCGTCTCGGCCGCCCTGGCGGGCGGTCCGGCACTCGAGCTGCTCGACTCGCGCGGTCGCCGCGTCATCGTCCCGACGTCGTCGATCGGCTACGTGGAGATCGGTACCGAGGAGCAGCGTCGGGTGGGCTTCGGCTCCCTCTGAGAGCTCACGCAGAACGAGGGCGGTGCCCCGGCCGGTCGGCCAGGGTACCGCCTTCGTTCTGCGTCGCGACGGTCGCTGGGCGCTCAGGCCGCGAGGCTGTGCACCACCCGCTCAGGCCACGAGGCTGTGCACCACCCGCTCAGGCCGCGAGGCCGACCCGGACCGCTCAGGCCGCGAGGCCCAACCGCCCCATCCTGCGCGTGTGCTCCGCCGTCAGCTGCGAGAAGACCCACGCCTGGCGGTCAGCGGCCGTCCCCGTCGCGTCTGCGGCTCCCGGGGTCCCCGCCTCGGTACGGTGCCCCGCGCCGTCCGCGAGGAGCCTGCTCAGCCCCTCACGCTCGGAGAGCAGCGTCTGCACCAGCCCGAGCGCCTCGCCCACGAGCCGCCGTCCCCACAGGGCGAGCCGCGACGCGAGCACGGGGTCCGCCGCCGCGGCGTCCGCGATGACGGTGGCCGAACGCTCGGAGTCGACGCCGTCCGAGAGGATCTCGAGGACCAGGTCGCGCGACTCGTCGTCGAGCCCGTCCGCAGCGAGGCGGCAGAAGTCGTCGGCGACACCGTGACCGACGTACCCCTTGAGCACGCCTTCCCACCAGGTGCTCGACGGCGTCCGCGCCTCGAAGTCGTCGAAGATGCCGTCGAACGCGCCCATCTCGGCCTCGGGGTCGGCGCCCAGGTCGGCGATGCGCTCGAGGACGCGCTCGTGGCGCGCGAGCATCTTGCCTGCGTGGCGCGAGAGCTGGTGGCGCTGCGCGAGGGTCGGAGCGTGCGCCGCGTCGGCCGCGAGACGGCCGAAGGTCGCGAGCTCGGTGTAGGCGATGAGGCCCAGCAGACCGATCGCGTCACGGTCCGTGGCGAGCTTCTCGGTAGCGACGGACGGGTCGTGGTGCTGCGGCTCGCTCATCGGGTCAGGATAGTCGAGTCACGCCGAGCGTCCCCGTCGTGGGACGCGACATGACGGGCAATGATCGGCTTGACGGGTGCCGTCCGATAGTATGGGGGGGTACATCGGTTGCCCGGTCGTCCGAATCCCCGGTCCCCGGTGGGTGCTCGTGAGCCCCACCCCGTGCCGAAAGACTTGCGAACGACACTGCACGACGCCGACCTCGGTCGGTGCGCGCGGGCGGAACCGGGGTTCGCGCCTCACGGCCGACGACCCCCGACGACGTCTTCGCGGCGAATACCCACGATCGGCTGCCGGCCACTAGGCGCGAGAGACCGTACCTGCCTGGGATCTTCCCGGAGCATCGTGGACCCGCCAACCGTCGGGTCGATCACGCACGTGCGGGGCCTCGCGCCAGACATCAGAACCACGAGGCACCAGTGACCACCACCGAAACACCTGTCGAGCCCACCGAGCTCGACCTCACCCCTGCCGAGGCCCCTGTCGACGACGCACAGGGCACGCTCTCGTCGAGCGTCCAGGCCAAGGACGTCTCCTTCGCGGACTTCGGTGTCCGCCCGGAGATCGTCGAGGCGCTGGCCGACGCCGGCATCACCCACCCGTTCCCCATCCAGGCCATGACCCTGCCCGTCGCGATGTCGGGGCACGACATCATCGGCCAGGCCAAGACCGGCACCGGCAAGACGCTGGGCTTCGGCGTGCCGCTGCTGCACCGCGTCATCGCCCCGGGCGAGGAGGGCTTCGACCAGCTCCCCGCACCGGGCAAGCCGCAGGCCCTCGTCATCGTGCCGACCCGTGAGCTCGCCGTCCAGGTCGCCGGCGACCTCGAGGCCGCCTCGGCCAAGCGCAGCGTCCGCATCATCCAGCTCTACGGCGGCCGTGCGTACGAGCCGCAGATCGCGACGCTCAACGCGGGCGTCGAGGTCGTCGTCGGCACCCCCGGGCGCATGATCGACCTCATGAACCAGGGCCACCTCAACCTCACGCGCGCTCGCTGCGTCGTGCTCGACGAGGCCGACGAGATGCTCGACCTGGGCTTCCTGCCCGACGTCGAGAAGCTCCTCTCCCGCACGCCCGCGGCCCGCCACACCATGCTCTTCTCGGCGACCATGCCGGGCGCGGTCGTCTCGATGGCCCGCCGCTACATGACGCAGCCGACGCACATCCGGGCCAACGACCCGGACGACGGCGGCCAGACCGTCAAGAACATCAAGCAAGTCGTCTACCGCGCGCACGCGCTCGACAAGGTCGAGGTCCTCGCGCGCATCCTCCAGTCGGAGGGCCGCGGCCTGACGATCGTGTTCGCACGCACCAAGCGCACGGCCGCCAAGGTCGCCGACGAGCTCGCCGACCGCGGTTTCGCGTCAGGCGCGATCCACGGCGACCTGGGCCAGGGCGCCCGCGAGCAGGCGCTGCGCGCCTTCCGCTCGGGCAAGATCGACGTGCTCGTCGCGACCGACGTCGCGGCCCGTGGCATCGACGTCGACGACGTCACGCACGTCGTGAACTACCAGTGCCCCGAGGACGAGAAGACCTACCTGCACCGCACGGGCCGTACGGGCCGCGCGGGCAACAAGGGCACGGCCGTCACGTTCGTCGACTGGGACGACGTGCCCCGCTGGTCGCTCATCAACAAGGCCCTGGACCTGAACATCCCGGAGCCCGTCGAGACGTACTCGACCTCCCCGCACCTGTACTCGGACCTGAACATCCCCGAGGGCACCAAGGGCCGACTGCCCAAGTCCGCGCAGACCCGCGCGGGCCTGGACGCCGAGAAGCTCGAGGACCTGGGCGAGACCGGCAAGCGCGGCGGCTCGCCGTCGTCCGCGCGCGGCGGTCGGGACGCAGGCCGCGACGCGGGCCGCTCGGGCTCGCGCGACGCCGGTCGGTCGGGTGGCCGCGACAGCGGTCGCAGCAGCTCGCGCGACGCCGGCCGGTCCGGTGGACGTGAGGGTGGCCGCAGCTCCGAGGGCGCGCAGCGTTCCTCGGCACCGGCCGTCTCCACGGGTGCGGAGCAGGCTCCGCGCGCCGAGGCTCCGGCCGCCGGGGCGTCCGCGGACGGCGCTCCGTCGCGTCCGCGTCGCCAGCGCAACCGTCGCCGCACGCACGGCGGCTCGGGCGCCGGCACCACGGGGGCGCCGGCTCCGGCCGAGTGACCCTCGACGCACGACACCGACGGCGGGCCGTCGCTCCTCGGAGCGGCGGCCCGCCGTCGTCCCGGGAACCGTCACGCGCGCGGGCGCAGCAGCGGCGTGCCCGGCGGGTCGGGGCTAGCGTGGATCCATGGAACCTCGCGTCAGCCTGATCACCCTGGGGGTGCGCGACGTCGCCCGGGCACGCGCCTTCTACGTCGACGGGCTGGGCTGGGCACCCGTCAACGAGGTGCCGGGCGAGGTCGTCTTCCTCCAGGTCGGTCACGGCCTGCTGCTGTCGCTGTGGCGCCGGGCCGACCTCCTCGAAGAGGCCGGTCCCGGCATCCACGAGGGGCACCACGGTCCCGAGCCCGTGACGCCCGTCGCGCTCGCGCACAACGTCGGCTCGCCCGCCGAGGTGGACGACGTCCTGGCGAGCGCGCTCGCCGCAGGAGGCTCCGTCGTCGTGCACGCGCAGGTGCGCGCCTGGGGCGGCTACTCGGGGTACTTCGCGGACCCGGACGGGTTCCGCTGGGAGGTCGCCCACAACCCGGGCCTCGTGGTGTCCGACGACGGACGGGTCACGTTCGTCGCGGCCGAGCCCGACCCCGGGGCCTGGTAGGTCCCGGCGGGACGCCTCAGCCGAGGCGGGTGCGGCCCCTCACGCCGTCACGGGGCCCAGTCCACGTCGGCGACCTGGTTCCACCCGATGCCCGCTGCGGTCCAGCGCGGGGACACCTGGACGAGCCGGTCACGGAAGTCCGGATAGCTACGGTCGGCCTGCTCCGACCACGCGACCTCTGCCGTCGCCGGCAGCCGCGGGAAGAGCATGAAGTCGGTGTACGTGTCGACGGGCACGAACACGTCGGTGCTCGTCGGCAGGCCCGCGAGGCTGTCGGGGTAGGAGCGGTCGGACCACAGCAGCACCTCGACGCCCGCCATGTCGGACTCGTCCGCCAGTGTGCTCTTTCCGTCGGGCGAGGTGAGCTCGGTCGCGGGGTCCCAGTCGTACGCCTCCTCGAGAGTGATGCGCGAGGCCCACTCGAGGCCGTACGGGGTGTCCTCGTCGTACTTCATGTCGAGGTACGTGCGGTCGGCGGGCGACATGATGAGCCGGGCGCCCTTGTCGAGCGCGGCCTGGACGTCGACCAGGTCCGCGTTCGTCGCCTCCCCGCCGATGACCCCGCGCAGCCGCTCCCCCACGCCCCAGTACTGGATCAGCGCGCCGGGAGGCAGCTCCTCGGACGCCCCCCACTGGTGCCAGCCGATCACGGTCTTGCCGTGGCTGGTCGCGATCTCGTTCGCGGCCTCGGCGTAGCTCTGGTACCAGCCGGGCGGGCTGGGCGCCTCGTCGCCGCCCAGGTGCAGGTACGGGCCGGGGTTCTGCCCCGCGACGGACGCGAGGACCGTCTCGAGGAAGCCCTGGACGTTGCCCAGGTTCTCGTCGCTCACGCAGACGATCGGGTTGTTGACCTCGGGGCCCCAGTACAGCGGGGTCGGGACGCCGTCGCAGGTGAGCGAGCCGAGCGACGCCTGCGCCGCGAGGGTGTGCCCGGGCCCGTCGATCTCCGGGACGACCGTCATGTACTTGTCGCGCGCGTACGCGACGATCTCCGCGTACTCGTCCGCGGTGTAGTACCAGCGCTCACCGTCCCCCGTCCCGGGCTCCCACCCCTCCTGCGTGGTGGAGCCGACCTCGGTGAGCTCGGGCAGTGCGTCGACCGCGATGCGCCACCCCTGGTCGTCCGTCAGGTGCAGGTGGAGCGCGTTGAGCTTGTACGTCGACGCGTGGTCGATGAACCGCTTGACGGACTCGACCGGGTAGAAGCGGCGCGCGACGTCGAGCATCGCGCCGCGGTAGGCGAACCGGGGCTCGTCGGAGATGGTGACCGCCGGGGCGGTCCACCCGCCCGCAGGCGCCTCCTGGACCGTGGTCGCCTCGAGCTCCGGCGGGAAGAGCTGGCGCAACGTCTGCACGCCACGGAACAGACCGGGGGGCGACGTGGCGGTCAGGACGATCTTCTCGTCGTCGACCGTGAGCTCGTAGGCGTCGACACCCGTGTCGTCGAGCAGGCCGTCCCGCTCCCAGACGACCTCGGTGTCCGGCACGAGCTCGAGGCGGATCTCGCCCACGGCGCCGTCGACCGCCGGGCCGAGCGGCAGGTCGAAACCGGTCGCGGTCCCGAGGTGCTCGGCGAGCTCCTCACCGACGTGGTGGACGTCCGGGGCCATGACCTCGGGCGTGACCAGCGCGATCGTGGAGTCCGCGTCGAGCACGAACGCGCCTCCCCCGCCGACCCTCACGTCCGTGGGCACCGGCACGAGCCCGAGGCCGGCCGAGGCGTCCTTCTCCTCGGGAGTGCATCCCGCGACGAGCGAGACGGTCAGGACGGCGAGGGCGATCCCGGTCGTGAGAGCGACGGGTCGACGGCGGCGCGGTGAGTTCACCAGCACTCCTTCGATACTCATGACGGAAGGATGCGGCGCCCCTCCGGGACTCACCCTAGGACGTGGGTGCGATACCAGGACGGGGACGTCCGTACCGATCGGGTAACGCCCGTCGGGCTCGCGGATCGTCGCGCGTCGACGCGCCTGGACAGCACGACGCCCGCGAGACCAGGAGGTCTCGCGGGCGTCGGGGCGCTACGGTCGGCCGGGCGTCAGCTGGCCGCCTGGACGAACGCGGTGACGGCGTCCGCGACGAGCTGCACCGCGATGGCCGCGAGCAGCAGACCCGCGATGCGGGTCACGAGGATCGTGCCCGAGTCCCCGAGGACACGGTGGATGACGTTCGCGAAGCGCATGGCCAGGAAGAGCGTGATGTGGACCGCGACGACGCCCGCCGCGATCGCGACCCAGTCCGCAGCGGACCCGTCGGCTCGCTGGACGAACACCATGGTCGCGACGATCGCACCGGGGCCCGCGAGGAGCGGCGTGCCGAGCGGGACCAGGGCGACGTTGACGCCCTTGTTGCCCGACGGCGTCGGCTCCTCCATCTTTCCCGTGAGCAGCTCCATCGCGACCAGCAGCAGCAGGAGCCCGCCGGACGCCTTGAGCGCCGGGAGCGAGATGCCCATGTAGTTGAGGATCTGCTGGCCGAACACCGCGAACGACACGATCACGCCGAACGCGACGAGGATCGCGGTCCTGGCGGCCTGGTTGCGCTGCTTGGCGCCCATGGCGCTCGTCAGGCCCAGGAAGATCGGTACCGTCCCGGGAGGGTCCATGATCACGAACAGCGTGATGAACACCTCGGTGAAGAGGCGGAGGTCCATGATGTCGTTCACGACATCACCGCCCGCGCCGTCATCGGATCACGTCCAACGTGCCTAGCTCCTCGATCGTCTCCAGCACTCGTGGTGCTGTCGTGTTCTCGCCGAGCCGGTTCGGTTTGCCGGCTCCGTGGTAGTCGCTCGAACCCGTCACGAAGAGGCCCAGGGTGTGGGCGATGTCCTCGAGACGGGCAACTTGCTGTGCGCTGTGGTCGCGGTGGTGCACCTCGAGCCCCAGCAGTCCTGCGTCGGCCATCTGCTCGATGACCGCGTCCGGCACCACGCGTCCTCGCCCGTCGGCGCCCGGGTGGGCGAAGACGGGCACCCCACCGGCCGCGCGCACCGCGCGCACGGCGTCCAGGACGTCAGGGGCGTAGTGCGGCACGTAGTAGCCCGTGCCGGGGTGCAGGATCGTGGCGAATGCCGCCGAACGGTCGCTGACGTGGCCGGTGGCCACCAGGGCGTCCGCGATGTGCGGGCGCCCGATCGTGGTCCCCTCCTCGGTCTGCGACAGGACATCTTCCCACGTCAGCGGGTAGTCCTCGCCGATCCGCTCGACCATGCGCCGGGCCCGCGAGACGCGGTCGACACGCGTGCGCTCGGTCTCGGCCAGCAGGTCGGGGTGCGTGGGGTCGTGCAGGTAGCTCAGCAGGTGGACCGAGACGTGCCCCGAGCGGGCCGAGATCTCCGCGCCCCGCACCAGCGCGATGCCGCTGCGGGTGGCCGCTTGCGCGGCGTCGGCCCAGCCGGCCGTCGTGTCGTGGTCGGTGAGGGCCACGACGTCGAGCCCTGCGGCGGCTGCGTCCTCGACGACCTGCGCCGGGGCGTCGGTCCCGTCGGACGCCGTGGAGTGGGTGTGGAGGTCGATGAGCACCCCCTCAGGATAGTGAGCGCGCGCGTCGGGGCCCGTCGGGCGGGGCCCGACGACGGCGCTCACCGAGGCGGATGGGTCCGGCGGGTCTGCTGCGGCCTGCGTGCCGCACGGCACCGCGAGGCCACCTAGAGAGGCAGGGCCCTGTCCTCGACGACGCTCTTCATGACGAGCGTCGAGCTGAGGCGCATCACGCCGGGCAGGGTCGAGAGCCGTTCGTCGTACAGCACCTGGAAGCCCGGCAGGTCGCTCGCGACGACGCGCAGGAGGTAGTCGGGGTCGCCGAAGAGGCGCTGGGCCTGCAGGACGTTCGGCACCTCGACGACCGCGGTCTCGAACGCCTCGAGCGTCTCCCGGGTCGCAGACTGCATGGTCACGAAGAGGAGCGCCTCGAAGGTCAGCCCGACCGAGCTCGCGTCGAGGTGCGCGCGGTAGCCGCTGATGACCCCGGAGCGCTCGAGCGCCCGCAGCCGCCGGTGGCACGGCGAGACGCTCAGGCGGACCCGTTCGGCGAGCTCGGTGAGCGTGAGCCGGCCGTCCTGCTGCAGCTCGGCAAGAATCTGCCGGTCGATGTCGTCCATGCACGAGATCTTTCCACCTCATCGTGATTCAGAGCAAGAAGTTGGAAGCACCTTTGCCCGGTTCCGACCTAACGTTGCTCTCGCGCCGGAGGTCGGCGCCCATGCCCCTGGAGGAACGATGCCCGTCGCCACGATCGCCGCTTTCTGGGCGGTGTCGCTCGTCTTCGTCGTGACGCCCGGGGCCGACTGGGCGTACGCGATCACGGCCGGCCTGCGCCACCGGTCGGTCCTGCCCGCTGTGGGTGGGATGCTGGCCGGCCACCTCGCGGCCGCGCTCGTCGTCGCCGCCGGGGTCGGCGTCCTGGTGTCCCGCTCCCCGGCTCTCCTGACGGTCCTGACGATGCTCGGTGCGGCGTACATCGCGTGGCTCGGCGTGACGATGCTCGCCCGCCCGGGTGGTCCTGTCACCGAGGGGGAAGACGTCGCCGGGTCGTGGGTACGCCAGGCCGCGAAAGGACTCGGGACGAGCGGGCTCAACCCCAAGGTCCTCCTGCTGTTCCTGGCGCTGCTGCCGCAGTTCACCGACCCGGCGGGGCGCTGGCCCGTCGGCGCGCAGATCGCGGCGCTGGGCGCGGTGCACATGGTCGGCTGCGCGGTCGTCTACCTGCTCGTGGCGTTCGGGGCACGGCACGTCCTGCGCTCCCGTCCCGGCGCGGCGCGCGTCGTCACGCGGGTCTCGGGCGTCGCGATGATGCTGATCGGTACCGCGCTGGTCCTCGAGCAGGCGATCGGCTGACGGCCTCGTCCCAAGGCCCGCACAGGACGTTCACGGGAGGCTCCCCGTGCTTTCGCACTGCTCCCAGGTGGCGCTGGCAGCATCCGAAGCGATGCGAAACAGCCAGCCCTCCCTCCGGGCCTCCGCCTTCCCGTCCGACCCGTCGATCGACCTCCTCCCGAGCCTCGCGCAGGCGTCCTCGGCCGGGACCCCTGCCGCCGTCGTGTTCGTGCACGGCGTGCGCACCTCGAACGCGATCTGGGGGCGTCAGCTCGCCCACGTGCGCGAGGCGGGCCACCTCGCGGTCGCGGTCGACCTGCCGGGGCACGGCGAGCGCAGCGACGAGCGGTTCACGCTCGCACGGGCCTTCGAGATCCTGGACGACGCCGTCGCGTCCTTCCCCGACGACGTCCCCGTCGTCGTGGTCGGGATGTCGCTCGGCGGCTACACGTCGCTCGCGTACGCGGCGAGCCACCCCGACCGGCTCGCGGGCGTCGTGGCGTGCGCGTGCAGCGCCGACCCGCGCGGCAAGCCCGTCGCGCTCTTCCGCGAGGCCGCGAGCCTCGTGGACGCTGCGGGCACCGCGACCCGTCGCGCGCTGGGCCGCGTCCAGGACGTGCTGCGCGCCGGAAGGTCGCTGCCGGGTGGAGCACGCGCCTCGGCCCAGCTCACCGGGGCCGGCACGTTCGCCGACCCGCGGCTCCCCGGCCGGCCCGCGTGGCAGGTCGTGACCGACGTGCTGCACGAGCTCGCGGGCCGCTCCTCGCGCGCCGACCTCCGCGCCGCAAAGGTGCCGGTCTGGCTCATCAACGGCCAGCGCGACCACCTGCGCCTCGACGAGAAGCGCTACCTCGACTCGGCCCCCGACACAGCCCTCGTGGTCGTGCCGCGCGCGGGCCACGACGTCAACCTCGACGCCCCCGACGCGTTCAACGACGCGCTCTCGCGGGCGCTGGGCGACCTCACGAGCCGCTGGTCCCCCGCTCGACGCCTCGAGCCGGTCGGCGCGGCCGCGTGACACGACCGTCCTGAGCGCCACGCCCGGCGACCCCGGGCCGTGACGACCCAGGACCGACAAGGCCCCAGGCACCCGAGGCGAGAACCGCCGTCGGGCACCTGGGGCCTTCTTCCTGCTTCCTGCTCACCTCCCGCACCGGCACGTGCGGGCCGGCGTCAGCCGCAGGACGTCGCCGGGTAGGCGACCTCCACCGTGCGCGGCTCGGCGCCCGGGAGCGTCACCGTGACGCTCGCCGTCCCCGCCTCGACCGAGCCCGAGCGCGCGTTGAACGTCTGCGCGGCGCTCTTGCCGGGCTGCAGCCCGTGGAACGACTTCGTCCCGAACGGCGTCGCCAGGACGACGTCGACCGCGGTGTCGGCCGAGCTCGTGGCCTTGACCGACACCTGGGCGTTCTTGCCCGCGCAGCGCACCGTCGCGGTGACCTCGACGGGCAGCGGCGGGAGCGGCGCCGACAGGCTCGGGATGCGGTCCGCGGGCGCGGTGCCCCATGTGAGGCCCGCGCTCGAGTCGGCCAGGTCGAACTCGAGCGTGCCGCCGTCCTGGATCGCCGAGGCGTCCATCCACGCGGCCGTGTGCTCGGCACCGTCGAGCGTGACGCCCGAGACGTAGCTCGGCAGGTCCTCGTTGGCCCCCTCGGCCGAGATGGCGAACGTCGTGCCCGCGTCGGTCGTGACGGTCGCGGACTGGACCTTGGGCGCGTTGAGCGCGAGCATGCCCGAGCCCGGCAGGACGGGCTCGAACCCGAGCGCGGCCATGACGTACCAGGCGGCCAGGGTGCCCAGGTCGTCGTTGCCGACGCCCCCGCCCGGCGTGTTCGGGAACCGGTTGAGGTTCGCGGCCAGCACGTCGTTCGTCTTCCACGGCTGCCCGACGTACCCGTAGAGCCACGCGTTGGTGATCGTCGGCTCGTTGCCCGGGTTGTAGCGGATCGTCTGGTAGTACGAGCTGCCACCGCGCGCCCACGTCGAGGGCGAGACGCCCGGCTTCGCGGCGAGCGCCGGCATGTCGAAGTAGTAGTCGAGACGCTCGACGAACGCGTCCTCACCACCCATCGCCTCGGCCAGACCCGTGACGTCCTGCGGGACCATCCACTGGTACTGCCACGGGACACCCTCGTGGAAGCCCGTGCGCGTGACGTCGGTCAGCTCGGGGAGAGTTACGAACGTACCGTCGGGGCGCTTGGCGTTGACCATGCCCTGGAAACCGCCCGAGAGCTGGACGTCCGGGTTCCACAGCGTCTGCCAGTTGCGGCCCTTGGCGAGGAAGGCCTCGGCGTCCTCGGTCTTGCCGAGGCGCTGAGCAGCCGCCCCCAGGCCCGCGTCGGACAGAGCGAACTCGAGCGTCGACGAGCCGCCGTGACGGTACTCCTCGTACTGCCCGCCCAGGCCGCCCTCGTTCTCGGGGTAGAACGGGATATGGCCGTTCTCGTTGTAGAAGGCCGCGCTCTGGCGACCCACCGACGCGACGCCGGCAGGCGGGGCCGTCGTGGCGTTCTCCACGAGGTAGCCCCAGAGCTCGTCCGAGATGTCGTCGGGCACGGTGCCCATGGCGAAGTTCTCCGCGAGCCACGGCGTGACCGGGTCGCCGGCCATGATGTTGGTCTCGAGCGCGCCCAGCGACCAGCGGGGCAGCCAGCCGCCCTCGACGCGGTGCTGGTACATCGAGCGGACGATGTCCTCGGCGCGCTCGGGGAGCAGCAGGGCGTGCAGCGTCGCCTGGGTGCGGTACGTGTCCCAGAGCGAGAAGTTCTGGTAGTAGTCCCAGCCGTCGGCCTGGTGCTCCTCGAGGTCCATGCCGCGGTACCGGCCGTCGGCGTCGTTGCCGATCGTCGGGGACAGCAGCGTCTTGTAGAGCTGGGTGTAGAAGATCGTGCGCTTCTCGGGCGAGGCCTCGATGTCGACGCGGCCCAGCTCGGTGTTCCAGGCGTCGCGCGCCTCCTCGCGGATCTCGTCGAACCCGACCTGGACGCCGTCGCGCACGGCCTCGGCCTCACGGTTGCCGCGAGCGCCGTCGACGCTCACGAAGGACACGCCCACGCTCACCTCGACGTCGCGGTCCGTGGTCGTGTCGAACACCGCGACGGCGCCGTTGCGGCCCGTCGTGACCTGGCTCGTGGTCGAGCCCGCGGTGTAGGCGCCGGTGGTGCCCCACGTGCCCGACGAGGACACGGGGCGGTCGAACGTGGCACTGAAGAAGTAGCGCTGCTTGGCGGGCGTGCCGCCGCAGAAGCCGCCGTTGTCGACCCAGCCCTCGAGCGTGTGGTCGTCGACCCACGTGACCGAGCTGGCGCCCGCGTCGCGCAGCGTCTGCCCGACGTTGAACGACAGGTGCGACGTGGTCGAGGCCGGGAACGTGTACCGGTGCGCACCCACGCGGGTGGTCGCGGTGAGCTCTGCGTGCACGTCGTTGGCGAGCGTGACCTCGTAGAAGCCGGCGACCGCCTTCTCGGTGCTCGCCTGGTCCTTGATCGCGATGGGGGTCCGGGCCGTGCGCGGGGCCGCGGTGGTGTCCGGGGTCACGAGCAGCTCGCCCGCCGCGGGGCAGCCTGCGCTGTTGACGTGCCGGTGGCTGAAGCCCCAGACCCGCCCGGCGTTCTTGCTGTAGGAGGTCGAGGCGTAGGAGTTGGAGTTGTCCGGGCTGAGCTGGACCATGCCGAACGGGACCGTGGCGCCGGGGTAGGCGTTGCCCTCGCTCTCCGTCCCGACGAAGGGGTTCACCTCGAGGGAGTGGTCCACGGGCGGGCGCGGTTCAGACGGGTCCTGCGGAACTGCGGCGACCGGGGAGGCGATGCCCGCCCCGATCAGCAGCGCGAGCCCCGCGGAGAGCGTGGCGAGTCGTGATCGTCTCATGTGTGTTCGTCCTCTTCGACGTCCGAGCGGGCAGCGATGCCCACGACGCTCAGGCCTCGTCCGGCGCGCACCGGTGCGCGGTCCGGCGCCCGTCCGACGACGACGTGGGGTCGCGAGAGCGGCTGGCACCGGTGCCGGACGACGAGCGTCCGCGGCCCAGCATTCCCGCGAATGACTGCGCTGTCAATTATGAATGACAGCGCAGTCATCTTTTGCTGCGGCGGGGCTGCTCGACAGCCGCACGCGCTCCCCGACAGCACCCGGAGCACACCCGAGCGCCGTCCGGGGTGCGCCACGCGTCACGCCACCTCTGCGCCCGAGGGGTGCTCCGCCGTCGGGCCGCACGCGCCCTCCCAGCGACCGATGGGAGACTGGTGGCCATGAGCAACGACACCACCCCCGTCAGCGCCCCGGCCGCGGAGTCCGAGCAGGAGATCGCCGCCCGGAACGACAACCGGTCGCACCGGCCCGACTCCGAGGCCTTCAAGGCGTTCATCACGAGCGGCTGGGCGCCGCGCGCGAGCAGCGACGTCGAGGCCGGCGCCGCCGCCCCGTACACCGCCGCCCGCCGCGCCGAGCTGTCCGCAGGCTTCGCGGGTGCGCGCCTCGTGATCCCCGCCGGCCCGCTCAAGGTCCGCTCGAACGACACCGACTACCGGTTCCGCCCGCACTCGGCGTTCGCGCACCTCACGGGACTCGGCACCGACCAGGAGCCCGACGCGGTCCTGGTCCTGCACCCCGTCGAGCCCGGCACGGGCGACGACGGCTCGAACCACCACGCCGTCCTCTACGTGCGCCCCCTCGCGGCGCGCGACACCGACGAGTTCTACGCCGACTCGCGCTACGGCGAGTTCTGGGTCGGGGCCCGCCCCAGCCTCGACGACGTCACGACCCTCACCGGGATCGAGGCGGCTCACGTCGACGAGCTGCGCGACGCGCTGGCCAAGGACGTCGGCGAGCACGTGGTGCTGCTCGTCGTCACGGGGGCGGACGAGAACATCGAGGCCCTGGTCGAGGCGATCCGCCTCGAGAACGGCCAGGCCGACGACGCCGCCGCGGACGCCACGCTCGTCGAGGCCGCCTCCGAGCTGCGCCTGGTCAAGGACGCGCTCGAGGTCGCGCACATGCGCGAGGCCGTCGACGCGACGATCGCGGGCTTCGCGGAGGTCGTGCGCAACCTGCCGCGCGCGACCGCGCACCGCCGCGGCGAGCGCGTCATCGAGACGACGTTCGACGCGCACGCCCGCCTCGAGGGGAACACGGTCGGCTACGAGACCATCGCCGCCGCGGGCGAGCACGCCACGACGCTCCACTGGATCCGCAACGACGGCCAGGTCCGCACGGGCGAGCTCGTGCTGCTCGACGCCGGCGTCGAGGTCGACTCGCTCTACACGGCCGACGTCACGCGCACGCTGCCCGTCGACGGCACCTACACCGACGTCCAGCGCCGCATCTACACCGCGGTGCTCAACGCCGCCGACGCGGCCTTCGCGGTCGCCGTCCCCGGGGCCCGCTTCCGCGACATCCACGCGGCCGCGATGGAGGTCATCGCCGAGCGCCTCGCCGAGTGGGGCCTGCTGCCCGCGACCGCCGAGGAGTCCCTCGCCCCCGAGGGCCAGTTCCACCGCCGCTGGATGGTGCACGGCACGAGCCACCACCTGGGCCTCGACGTGCACGACTGCGCGCAGGCACGCCGCGACCTGTACGTCGACGGCGTCCTGGAGCCCGGCATGGTCTTCACGATCGAGCCCGGCCTGTACTTCAAGAGCGACGACCTGACGGTCCCCGAGGAGTACCGCGGGATCGGCATCCGCATCGAGGACGACGTCCTGATCACGCAGGACGGCAACGAGAACCTCTCGGCGGCGCTCCCCCGCCGCCCCGAGGACATCGAGGCGTGGATGGCGTCGCTGCGCGACTGAGCGCGGCCAGGCTGTCAGAAGGGGGCCGGGGTACACCCCGGCCCCCTTCTGACGCCCCAGCGTCGCGGGCCGCTCGCGTCCGACCCCGGTACGGCGTCGACACCCCGCGGCTCAGACGGCGCGCGCGACGACGAGCAGCTCGCCGGCCCCCTCTCCGACGGCCTCGCGCCCCCACCCGCCGTCGACCTGCTCGACGGCGAACCCCGCCGCCTCGACGCTCCGACGCACCACGTCCTCGGCGCGGAACCGCAGCGTCGCGGTGCTCGTGAGCTCGTCCCCCTCGGGCATCTCGTAGCCGAGCGTGAAGTCGACGACGCCGTCACGCTCGCCCGTGACCTCGCTCCAGGTCTGCACGACGCGGCCGTCGCTCAGCGTCACCGGGTCGCGGTCGTCGGGGGCGTGCCACGCCTCCCAACCACGGTCACGGGGGTCGCGGGTGTCGAAGACGAGGAGCCCGCCCGGCACGAGGGCCTTCCGGAGGTCGGCAAGGACGCCCGCCCACTCGTCGTCGGCGACGAAGAACTGGGCCACGTGGCTCGTCATGAGGGCGACGTCGAACGCGTCCGCGGGCGCGTCGGCGGACGTCCCGTGGACCCAGGTCACGGCCTCACCACCGGGACGTCGCCGGGCCGCGTCGAGAGACGCGCCCGCGGGGTCGATGCCCGTCACCTCGTGCCCGGCGTCCGCGAGCGCCACGGTCAGCCGACCCGTGCCGCACCCGAGGTCGAGCACCCGCCCGCCCGGGCCCTCGGCCGCGCGGGCGAGGAAGTAGTCGTCGTCCGGACCCCAGGTGTTCTGGGCGTCGTAGACCTCGACGAGGCGGGCGTGACGGAACTCGGCCTGGTGCGTGGCGGGCTGCATGCCGTCACGGTATCCGGCCGTCCGTGCGCGGGTCACGGGAAATCCACCTCTTGTGTACGTCACACACAGTGCGTATGGTCTACACAGTGTAGGAGGTACACAACAGTCTGCGACGCACACGGAGGTAGCGATGCCCGACCCGATGATCGACGTCCGGGGACTCACGAGGTCCTACGGATCCCACGCCGTCCTGCAGGGCGTGGACCTGTCCGTCCGACGAGGCGAGATCTTCGCCCTCCTCGGACCCAACGGCGCGGGCAAGACGACCGCCGTCAACATCCTCACGACCCTCGTCCGCCCCGACGCCGGGACCGCGACCATCGCGGGGCACGACGTCGTCCGCCAGGCCGCGCGGGTCCGCGAGGTCATCGCGCTCACGGGCCAGTACGCCGCGGTCGACGAGTTCCAGACCGGCGAGGAGAACCTCGCGATGATGGCCAGGCTCGCGCACCTGCCGCGAGCAGCCGTCAGGGCCCGCACGGCCGAGCTCCTCGACCGCTTCGACCTCACGGACGCCGCCCGGCGCCGCGTCGAGACGTACTCGGGCGGCATGCGCCGGCGTCTCGACCTCGCGATCAGCCTGGTCGCGAGCCCGCAGGTCCTGATCCTCGACGAGCCGACCACCGGTCTGGACCCGCAGTCTCGTTCCGAGCTCTGGGACGTGGTCCGCGAGCTCGCGGCCGACGGCATCACGGTCCTGCTCACGACCCAGTACCTCGAGGAGGCGGACCGGCTCGCCGACACCATCGCGGTGCTCGACGGCGGGCGGATCGTCGCCCGCGGGACCGCGAGCGAGCTCAAGGCCCTCGTCCCCGGCCAGCACGTGCGGGTCGACGTCGAGGACTCCCACGCGCTCGCGTCCGTCCAGCAGATCGGCCTCGAGATCTCCGGGGTCGACGAGAAGGACCTCGCGGCGCTGGTCCCGACGACGGACCCGCTCCGCACGGTCCGCGACGTCCTGGCGCGGGCCGACGAGCGCGGCATCCCCGTGACGGGCGTGTCCGTGGTCAAGCCCTCGCTCGACGACGTGTTCCTCGCCCTCACGGGATCACGCGCCGCGCGGGCCACGATCCAGGCGCAGGGCACCCCGACCACCCCGTCCGCCCCCACCGAGCCCGCGGTCTCCCCCGCGACGACGAAGGCAGGCCTGCGATGAGCACCACGGCACCGACCACCACGCGGCGCCCCGCACCGGGACGCCCCTCGCGCACGGCACCGGCCCGCGTCGGCCAGTCCCCCGCGACCGCGCTGCGCGACGTCTCGGCCATGACGGGCCGCGAGCTGCGGCGCACGCTGCGCAGCGTCGACGGGCTGGTCACGGCCCTCATGCTGCCCGTGCTCATCATGCTCGTGTTCGTCATCGTGTTCGGCGGGGCGATCGAGGACGACGGGAGCTACGTCGACTACGTCGTGCCCGGGATCCTGGTCCTGTGCCTGGGCTTCGGCTCGGCGACGGCCGCGCTCTCGGTGGCCCAGGACATGACGAGCGGCACGATCAACCGCTTCAAGACCCTGCCGATCTTCGGCCCCTCGGTCCTGTGGGCGCACGTCCTGGCCAGCACGGTCCGCAACCTCGTGTCGGCCACGCTCGTCCTGCTCGTGGCCGTCGCGCTCGGTTTCAGTCCCGGGGCCGACCTGGGCGGCTGGGTGGGCGTCGCGGGCTACCTCGCCCTCATGGTCCTCGCGTTCACGTGGCTGAGCTGCCTCGCCGGCCTGGTCCTGAGCGTCGACGCCGCGGCGAGCTTCAACATGTTCTTCCTGTTCGTGCCGTACCTGTCGAGCGGGTTCGTGCCGGTCGAGACCATGCCGACGTGGCTGCACGGCTTCGCGATGCACCAGCCGTTCACACCCATCATCGAGACGTTGCGCGCGCTGCTCTCGGGGACATCGACCGCGGGGCAGCTCGGGCCGGCGCTCGCGTGGCTCGTGGGCATGTTCGCGGTCTCGTGCGCCGCGGCGTCGATCCTCTACCGGCGCCGGACGGCGCACTGAGGGCGCTCGACCCGTGCGGCCGACGCCGTTCCCGCCCGTCTCCGCCCGGGCGGCGATCACGACCGGAGCAGCGATGATGTACCCATGACGGACACCACCGATCCCGGCCTGCCCCACGCCATCGCCCTGGCGTGGGGCGTGGCCGAGAACCCGCAGCGCGGCCCTCGTCGCGAGCTGAGCATCGAGCGGATCGTCGAGCAGGCCATCGAGATCGCCGACGCCGAGGGGCTCGGGGCGCTCTCGATGAGCAAGCTCGCGGCGGCCCTGGGGTACACGACCATGTCGCTGTACCGGTACGTCACGAGCAAGGACGACCTGCTGCTCCTCATGCAGGAGCAGGCGATCGACGTCGACCTCCCCTCGGGGGCGCAACCCGAGCTCACCGCGGTCCTGGAGGGGCGGATCCCCGCAGGGGACGAACCCACGTGGCGGCGTGGCCTGCGCGAGTTCGCGCTCGCGTCGCTCGCGGTCTACGAGGCCCACCCCTGGTTCCTCGACGTCGCGGTCCAGGGGGTCCCGCTCACGCCCAACAACCTCCGGTTCGTCGACCTGGGCCTGCGCGCGATGCACGGCACCTCGCTGTCCGACGCCGACAAGCTCGCGATGATCATGCTCGTCACGAGCTACGCGCAGAGCGCCGCCCGGATCCAGCGCGAGCTGCGCGGGGCCCGGCAGGACCCGGCAGGGCGCGACGTGAGCGGGGCCGCGTACGCCGAGGTCTTCTCCGAGCTCGTGACGCCCGAACGCTTCCCGTACCTGCACCCCGTGGTCGCCTCGGGCGCCTACCTGAGCGAGGACGACGGGGTCGACGACGTCGTGTTCGGCCTCGAGCGGGTCCTCGACGGGATCGGGGTCTACGTCGAGCGGACGCCCGCCGAGCGCGCCGAGTCCCCGCTCCCCCCGCACGAGGAGCGCGAGGCCGCCGAGCTCTATGCGCGCGACGCCAAGGTGAAGGAGGCGTCCAAGGCTCGTCGCGAGGCCGAGAAGGCCGTGCGCGAGGCCGAGAAGCGCCTCAAGGAGGCACGCAAGCGCGAGCGGGACGCCGCGAAGGCCGCGGCCGAGCGGGCAGCCCGCGACTGAGCCCCGCGGAGTTGTCAGAAGGTGGCCGGGGTATGCCCCGGCCACCTTCTGACAACTCAGCGATCGTGGGTGACCGCGGCTACCCCGGGGACGACGCCCCGCGAACGCGGGTTCGGGCCGTCATGCGCTGCGCGGTCTCGCCCGCCTGGATCGGATAGCCATGCCTCCGGGCGAGCCCGGGGACCTACCGCGTGCCCGACGACGTCTCGTCGGTCGCGCCGTCGGCCGCAGCCTGGGCGTCGGTCGCCGGGGCGGGGTGCCCCTCGACGGGCGCGCCGTCGGCAGGAGCGGGGGGCGTGAGGTCGCTGCGCATGGCCCCGTAGCGCGGCGCGCCCGAGGGCGTCGTCCAGCGCGGGTCGGGCGTCCTGGCCGGAGGTGCCGGCTGGGCCGGCGCGTCGGCCGGCTGGACCGGCGTCGCGACGGGAGCCGGAGCGTGCGGGGCCGTCGGCTGCTGCGTCCCCCACGTCTGCCCCGGCTGCTGGCCGGGAGCCTGGCCCCACTGGCCCGGCTGCGCGGGCGGACCCGCGACCGGCGGGACCTGGCGCGCGATGGCCGCGGCGCCGTCCGGCATCTGGGACAGGAGGCGGCGTGCGTCGCCCGCGCGCTCCGCGAGGCACAGCAGCGAGTACGACGAGGCGACGATCTGGCTCGACGAGGTGAAGTCACGCTTGCCGCCCGTGAGCGAGTACGACAGCACCGAGAACAGCAGGCCGAAGCCCGCACCCAGTCCGATCGCCGCGAGCATCAGGCCGCCGCCGCTGTTGAACATGTAGAGCAGCAGGCCCACGAACAGGCCGAACCACGCACCGGACGCGAGGCCCGCGAGCGCCACCCGACCGTACGTGAGGCGGCCCATGACGCGCTCGACCATGCGCAGGTCGGTGCCGACGATGGTCACGTACTCGACGGCGAACTTGTTGTCGGAGAGGTAGTCGACGGCCTTCTGCGCCTCGAGGTAGGTCGCGTAGGACGCGATCTGCTCCCCGCTCGGCGGCGTCGGGACCTTGGGCGCGGAATTGGGACGAGTCATGCTCATCTGCCCAGTCTCCCGTACAAGTCGGCAGGAGGCGAGGGCGTTCACTCAGGGGGTATCAGCGAGGCAGAGGGCGGACGTCGGGGAAGAGGGCCGGCACCCTCTCCCCCGACGACGCCCCTCGGCCTCCCGGGAGAACCCGTCAGGCCGCGTTCAGCACACCCAGCAGCCGCACGACCTCGTCGCGCATCGCGTCGCGGCCCGCACCGAGGTACTTGCGCGGGTCGACGACGGTCGGGTTCTGCTCGAGATAGGTGCGCAGCGCCCGCGTCAGGGTGTTGTTGAGGTGGGTCGAGATGTTGATCTTGGTCATCCCCTCCTCGACGGCACGCGTGAGGTCGGCGTCGGCGACGCCCGAGGACCCGTGCAGCACGAGGGGCACCGGCACGACCGCCCGCAGCTCGGCGATCCGCTCGAAGTCGAGCGAGGCCGTGCGATCCGTCATGGCGTGCGACGAGCCGACCGCGACCGCGAGCGCGTCGACGCCGGTCGCGGCGACGAACGCGACGGCCTCGGTCGGGTCGGTGCGCACGCCCGGGGCGTGCACCCCGTCCTTGCCCCCGACCTTGCCGAGCTCGGCCTCGACGAAGACCCCGCGGGCGTGGGCCTCGCGCACGACGTCGGCGGTCGCCTCGACGTTCGCCTCGTAGTCGAGGGCCGAACCGTCGTACATGACCGAGCCCATGCCCAGCTCGATGGCCTCGCTCACGAGGGCGCGGTCCTCGGCGTGGTCCAGGTGCACCACGACGGGTGCGCTCGACGCACGGGCGATCGCGAGCGTCGCGAGCGCGATCGGCTCGAGCCCGCCGTGGTACTTCGCGGCGTTCTGGCTGATCTGCAGGACGACGCCCGTGCCGGCGCGTGCGGCCGCGGCCACGAAGGCCTCGGCGTGCTCGACCTGGATCACGTTGAAGGCGCCGACCCCCCGGCGCTCGGCGCGGGCTCGGTCGATCAGCTGGCTGGCGGTGACGAGCGGCATTCAGTCCTCCGTGGTTCTCGGGGTGTCGTTCACGTTCTCGGTCAGGACGCGGTCGGCGAGCCGCCGCACGTCCTCGGGGTCGACCTCGCCCGCGACCGGCTGCAGCACGGCTGCGGCCGACGTGGCGACCGTCAGGGCGAGGCGCTCGGCCCAGGGCCGTCCGACGCTCACCGCGAGGGCCGCCATGGCGGCGTCGCCAGCTCCCGTCGGGTTGCCGTGCACGGGGGCGTCGAGCCGGGCCGTCGCCGCAGGGGCCGTGGAGCCCGGCGCGAACGCCGCGAGCCCCTTCTCACCGTCGGTCACGACGACGTCCCGCGCGCCCAGCGCCTGGAGCGCGGCCACGCCCTGGGTCAGGTCGTGCGTCCCGGTCGCCTCGGCGAGCTCGGCCCGGTTGGGCTTGATCAGGTCGGCGCCCGCCTCGGCGGCCCAGAGCAGACCCGGCCCCGAGACGTCGACGTGGACCGGGCAGCCGGCCTCGTGCAGCGCGCGCACCAGGTCGGTGAACCGGGCCTGCGTCGTGCCCGGTGGGAGCGAGCCGGAGATCGTCACGACCGGACGGTCCGCCCCGAGGGCGACCGCGGTGCGGACGAGCAGGCCCCACTCCTCCTCGGTGAGCACGGCCCCCGGCTCGTTGAGGACCGTGGGGTGACCTCCGTCGTCGGGCCCCGCGTGCTCGGGGACGACCGCGACCGCCTGCCGCAGCGCGCCCGCGACCGGCACGAGCGACGCGGGCTGGCCCGCGGCCTCGAGGTCCGCCGCGAACGCTGGCGCGAGGAGGCCACCCACGGGGGCGACCGCGACCGAGTCCCCGCCCAGCGCACGCACGACGCGCGCGACGTTGACCCCCTTGCCGCCCGCGCGGGCGGCGACCGACCGGACGCGCAGCGCCTCGCCCGGGTCCAGGCGGTCGACCCCGTACGTGACGTCCCACGCGGGGTTGGGCGTGAGGCACAGGACGCGGACCTGCCCGGGGCCCGTCACAGCGACTCCAGCGCGGCCGCGCTCACGGCGTCCCACGCGAGGACCGTCGCACCGTACGTGCCGGCCGCCGGTCCCAGCGTGGCCGGGACGAGCCGGGGCGCCGGGTGGATCGTGAGGTACGAGCGCACCGCGGCGTCGAGCGGGACCATGAGGTCGTCGCCCGCGCGCACGAGCCCTCCACCGATCACCACGACGGGCAGCGCCAGGACACGGACCATCTCGGCGACGAGCTCGCCGAGGCGGTCGACCGCGCGGTCCCAGACCTCGCGGGCCACCGCGTCGCCCGCGTGGGCGCGCGCCAGGACCTCGGCGGAGCCGGGCACCTCGTCGGTCGTCGCGCCCGTGAGCTCGCGATAGCTGCGCGCCATGCCCGCGGCCGACGCGAACGTCTCCGCGCACCCGGTGCCGCCGCACGGGCACGGCGCCCCGCCGTGCGCGCCACCGTGCCCGATCTCGCCCGCGTACCCGCCGCCCACGTAGACCTGACCGTGCAGGACGACCGCCGCAGCGATGCCCGTGCCGATCGACACGTAGGCGTGGTCGGGCGCTCCGCGGCCCGCGCCCAGGCGGGCCTCGGCGAGGCCCCCCGCGCGCACGTCGTGGCCGAAGCCCACGGGCAGGCCCGTCGCGTCCGCGACGACCTGCCGCAGCGGCAGGTCGACCCAGTCGAGGTTCTCGGCGCTCACCACGAGGCCCGCCGACTCGTCGACGGTGCCCGGCACCGCGAGGCCCACGCCCAGGACCTGGTACCCCGCGGGTACCTCGGCGCGCAGGGCCTCGACGGCCGCCAGGACCGCGGCGAGCGAGGCCTCGGGGCCCTCGGCCGCACGGGTGGGGGTGACCCGCTCGACGAGGATCTGGTCGAGCCCGTCCGGGTCGGTGCCGCGCGTGACGAGCACGGACTTGATGTCGGTCCCGCCGACGTCGAGCGCGATCACCGCCGGGCGCAGGCCTGCCCCCGTCGCTCCCGCCGCCGCCCCTCCGTGGGACGGCGACAGGAGCTCCGGGACGGCGGGGAAGGCGACCTGCTCTTCCCCGACCATCATGATGCCGAGTCCTCCAGGATGATCGAGCGCGTCAGGTGACGCGGGGCGTCGGGGTCCAGGCCCTTGCGCTCGGCGTTCGCGACAGACAGGAGCTGGCAGCGCACGAGCGTGAGCTGCGCGTCCTCGTCGAAGCGCACCACGAGGGCCCCCGTGCGCTCGATGTCCTCGACCAGGCCCGGGACCTCGGCGCCGAGCAGGATCACGGCGCTCGTCTCGTCGGAGATGCTGATGGGCCCGTGGCGGTAGTCCATGGCGGGGTACGCCTCGGCCCAGGCGAGCGACGCCTCGCGCATCTTGAGCCCAGCCTCGTTCGCGAGCCCCACGGCCATGCCGCGACCCAGGAACGTGAACTGGGTACGGGCCAGCACGGCCTCGGGGACCTCCCAGCCCACGACCTCCTCGGCTGCGGTCGCGAGAGTCTCGATGTCGTCGCCCAGGCCTGCGCGCAGGAGCGTGAGCGCGGCCGTCGCGAACCGGGTCTGGACCACGGACTGCTCGTCGGCGAAGGGCATCACGACCACGTCGTCCGCTGCGCTCGCGCCGGGCGAGGTCGGGTCACCGACGATCGCGAGGGTCCGCTGCTTGCCGTCGAGCACCTCGAGGAGGTGCAGGATCTCGGTGGTCGTCCCGGAACGGGTGATCGCCACCACGCGGTCGTACTCACGGCCCACCGGGTACTCGCTGCCGGCGAACGCGTCCGTGACCCCCTGACCCAGCTCCTCGCGGCGGGCCGCGTAGGCCTGGGCGATGAACCAGGACGTGCCGCAACCGACGATCGCGACGCGCTCGCCCGGCTGCGGGAGGACCGCGGAGCTCTCGGCGGCGAGGCGGGCCGCCTCGCGCCAGACCTGGGGCTGGCTCGCGATCTCGACGCTGACGTGGGAGGTGCTCATGGTGATGTCAAACCCTTCTGGTGTGGCCACCGGGCTGCGCGGTCGGCGCGGTCCGGCGTCCGTCGTGGTGCGGACGTGTGAGGCGGGAGCGGCGGGGTCTCGTCCTAGACGACGATGACCTCGACGCCTGCGTCCCGCAGGGGCGCGAGCTGTTCCTCGGTCGCGCCCGAGTCGGTGACGAGCGTGGTGATCCGGGAGATGTCGCAGATCTGCGCGAACGAGCGCTCGCCGACCTTGTCGGAGGTCCCGACGGCGATCACGTGGCGCGAGTGCTCGACGAGCGCGGACGTGACCCCGGCCTCGTCGGGGTCACCGCACGTGAGCCCCGCCTGGGCGTCGATGCCGACCATGCCGAGCACGAGCACGTCGAGCCACAGGGTGCGGGCCATGCTCACGGCCATGGGGCCCGTGAGCTCGTAGGACTGGGCGCGCGCCGTGCCGCCCAGGCACACCGTGCGCAGCTGCGGGCGCAGGACGAGCTCGGCGGCGATGTTGAGCGCGCTCGTCACGATCGTGTAGACGTGCTCGCCGTTGCGGGCCGCGTGCTCGGACCCCTGGTCCGAGAGCTCGCCGAGCGCCTTGGCGACCAGGGTCGTGGTGCGCCCGCCGTTGAACCCGATGACGGCCTGGTCCGCGTGGCGCTGCGTGACCAGGTGGGCCGCCGCCTCCGCGAGACGCTGACGGTCGTCGAGCTGCTTGCCGTACCGGCCGGGAAGCCCGTAGGCGACCGAGGCCGCGACGATCCCCCCGTGGGTACGGTGCGCGAGCTGGCGGTCCGCCATCTGGTCGAAGTCCCGGCGCACGGTCGACTCCGAGGTGCCGAACAGCTCCGCCACCTCGGTGACGGAGAGCCGGCGGCGGTCCGCCAGGAGCGCGAGCATGCGCTCCCAGCGGACCGACTTGCTGAGTCCGCCCGACGGCTCCGCGGCAGCGCCGCCGAGCTCGTGGGTCGCGTCCTCGATGCGTGTCACTTGATGCTCCCTGCGGTCAGACCTCCGACGAGACGCTTCTCGATGATCGCGAAGAGGATGATGACAGGCACGATGGCGACGATCGAGACGCCGAACACGTACTGCCACGCCGAGTCGTACTGACCCACGAACTTCGTCAGCGCCACGGACAGCGGCTGGTTGCCGGCCGTCGAGAGAATGACGAGGCTGGCGGCGAACTCGTTCCACGCAGCGACGAAGGTGAAGATGATCGCCGTCACGATACCGGGCCAGACCAACGGCAGGTTGATGCGGAACAGCGTCGCCCACCGCCCCGCTCCGTCGATCTGCGCGGCCTCGTCGATCTCCTGCGGGACGCTCGCGAAGAAGCTGTGCATGATCCACACCGCGAACGCCAGGTTGAAGGCCGCGTTGACCAGGATCATCGCGAGCCAGGTGTCGACGATCCCGAACGCGAGGAACTGCCGGAAGAGGCCCGCGACGAGCACTGCGGGCTGGAGCATCTGCGTGACCAGCACGAGGAACAGGAAGGCCATGCGCCCCGGGAACCGGAAGCGTGCCGTGAAGTACGCGGCCGGCAGGGCCACGATCAGGACCAGGACCGTCGCCGCGACCGAGATGACGATCGTGGAGACGAGGTTCTGCGGGAGCGGCGTCTCCGGGGTGGACCACATGGTGACGTAGTTGTCGGGGTGCCACTGCTCGGGGAAGTACGTCGGCGGGATCCGCAGGATCTCCGCCCGGCTCTTGAGCGAGCCGAACAGCATGATGCCGTAGGGCAGCAGGAAGAGCAGCGCCACGAGGATGCCCGCGACGACCCGTCCGGGGATCGACCCGCCCGAGCCGGGGCCCCCGGTCGCATACCTCGACGGCTTCTTGAGGGGCTGCGCGGGGCGAGCGTCCGGCTCGCGCGTCAGGACTCCGTTGCTCACTCGTCCACTCCCTTCATCGGCTTGACGATGCGCATGTAGAGCGCGATGACCGCGATCACGATCACGAAGTTCACGACCGACAGCGCGCTCGCCTGGTCGACCGCACGGTCGGACTGGATGAGCTTGAAGATGAGCGTGGTCGTGGTGTCCGCGTCGTATCCCGGGATCGACCCCGTCATGAGGCGCAGGATCGGCAGCGAGTTGAAGACGTTGATGATGTTGATGATCGCGGCGACCGCGAGAGCGGGCTTGAGCTGCGGCAGGATGATCGAGAAGTAGACCTGCCGGTGCGAGGCGCCGTCCATGCGTGCCGCCTCGACCACGTCGCTCGGGATGGACTGGAGCCCCGCGAGGAGCGTGTACGTGGTGAAGGGCAGCGAGACGAACACCGCGACGACGATCGCGACGACGAACGCGGACGTCGCGTTCTTGGTGAAGCCGAAGTCCGGGCTGTCGAGGATGCCCACGTCCGCCAGGAACTGGTTGATGATGCCGTAGTTGGGCTGGAGCCCGTAGTAGACGACGGTCGTGGTCATCACGACGCTCGCGGCCCACGGCACGATGACCGCGAGGCGGACGATCTGCCGGCCGGGGAACTGCTTGTTGAGGAAGTTGGACAGCGCGAGCGACAGGACGACCGTGAGGGCGACGACGGCGACGACCCACACCGCGGTGTTCGCGAGCACGCGAGGCAGCGCGGGGATCGCGAAGACGTCCAGGTAGTTCTGGAACCCGGCGCTCCCCCGGTCGATGCCCGACTGCGAGATGTCACGGGTCGAGCTGAAGACCATGTACCCCGCAGGGAACAGGACGATCAGGATGATCAGCGCGAGGCTGGGGCCGATCCAGGGAAGCGCGGAGAGCAGCTCCCGGAACGAGCGGCGCGGCCGCTCGGGTGAACCGGCGGCGGGCGCCGGGGCGGTGGTGGTGGTCGAGCTCATCGAGGTCCTTCGGTGCCGGGTCCCTGGTCCCCGCGGCACGGGCCGGTCGAGCCGGCCGTGCCGCGGGGACCAGGGACTGCTGGACGGGCAGTTACCGGTCCGGGGTCAGGAGTCGCCCTTGGCCTGGATCTCCTGGAGGACCGCCGCTGCGTCCTTGCCCTGCGCGACCTGGCCGATGAGCGACTGGATCGCGCCCTGCGTGGCCGACCACTTCGGGTTCGTCGACGGGTAGAACTGCGCGTCGGGCAGCAGAGCGAGGAACGGCGCGATGGACTCCTTGGTCGCGAGCTCCTCCGAGCCGGACTTCGTCACGGGGATGAAGCCCTCGGCGTCGACCCACGGCACGTACACGTCGGGCGTGTAGTAGTAGTCGAGGAACTTCTTGATCGCGTCCTGCTTCTTGCCGTCGTTCTTGAAGGCCATCAGGTGGTCGGCGACGCCCAGCGTCACGGGCGAGCCGTCCTTGGTGGCGATCGGCGCGGTGCCGTAGTTCAGGTCGGGGTTCTTCTCGGCGATCTGACCGATCGTGGGCGGCAGGCCGACGATCATGCCGATCTTGCCCTGGATGAACGTGTCGATGAGGGGCGTGCGGTCGGACGCACCGGCGTCGGGCTGCGTGAGGCCGCTCGTGGCGAGCTTCTGGAAGAACTGGGTCGCCTCGAGGTTCTCGGGGGTGTCGACCGTGATCTCCGACGCGTCGCCGTAGCCGCCACCGCCGCCGAAGAACCAGATGCCGGCCTCGGCCTGGGCCTCCTCCGAGCCGAGCGGCAGGCCGTAGCCGTACACGTCGCCCAGCGCCGAGATCTTGGTCGCGGCGGCCTCGAGCTCGTCCCACGTGGTGGGGGGCGCCGTGACGCCCGCCTTCTCGAAGATGTCCTTGTTGTAGAACATGGTGCGGGCCGAGGCGATGAGCGGCAGGCCGTACTGCGTGCCGTCGATCGAGGCGTTCTCGACGAAGGACTCCTGGAAGTCCGCGACGGTGTCGGGCGAGAGGACCTCGTCGGCCGAGTAGAGCAGGTCGTCCTCGACGAACCCGGCGAAGGCGTCGATGTTGAGGATGTCGGGGGCCTGGTTCGACTGGACCTTGGTCCGGACCACGTCGTTGATGTTGTCCCAGGACTGGACCTCGAGCTTGACGTCGATGTCCGTGTTCTCTGCCTCGAAGCCCTTGATCACGTCCTCCCAGAGCGACTTCGTCTGGTCGGAGTAGGTGGGAACCAGGAGGTTCAGGGTCGTGGCGCCGTCGGCCGCCGTGCTGTCGCTGCCGCCGTCGCCGCCGAAGCCGCACGCCGAGAGGGCGAGGCCCGCGACGATCGTCATGCTGACGAGCCGGATCGGGTTCTTCATGAGTACTTCCTCCGCTTCATTGCATTGAGGTGTTGCTCGAGCTGTGTCGCGGCAGGGTGCTCTGCCGCGATGAGGGCTCCGTCACGTTCCGTCACCAAGGATGACAGATCATGATCGATTGCGCCTCGTTGGTTCCAGATTCAAGCAGGTTGCACTCGTCTAGTCCAGTGGTCTCCGCGAGAAATCAGGTCACGACTTGGCCACGGTCCGCGGGTTCCCCGGCTCGCCCGCTCCGTCCGGCCCGTCGGGGCGCCACCCCGACGGGCGGTGCGTAGTCTTGCGACGTGAGTGCAACTACCCGCGTCTTCGTCGCGCGCCTGGCCGGTACGGCGGTGTTCGATCCCCTCGGTGACCAGGTCGGACGCGTGCGCGACGTCGTCGTCCTCCTCCGCCCCAAGGGGGCTCCCCGCGCGGTGGGCCTCGTGGTCGAGGTCCCCGGGCGACGGCGCGTGTTCCTGCCCCTGACCCGCGTCACGAGCATCGACGCCGGGCAGGTCATCAGCACCGGGCTCGTCAACATGCGCCGCTTCGAGCAGCGCGCCATGGAGACCCTCGCGGTCAGCGAGCTCCTCGACCGCACCGTGCAGTTCGTCGACGGGTCGGGTTCCGCGACCGTCGAGGACCTCTCGATCGAGAAGCAGCGCACGGGCGACTGGCTCGTCAACCAGCTCTTCGTGCGCCGTCACACGACCCCCAACGCGCTCGGCATCCGGCGGCGGGGCGACGCGTTCGTGGTCGAGATCGGCGCGGTCACGGGGCTCGCCGGCACACCCGAGACCCAGGGGGCCGCCCGCCTGCTCGCGGCCTACGACGACCTCAAGCCCGCCGACCTCGCCGACGTCCTGCACGACCTGGGCGACACGCGCCGCCTCGAGGTCGCCACGGCCCTCGACAACGAGCGTCTCGCCGACGTCCTGGAGGAGCTCCCCGAGGACGACCAGGTCGCGATCCTCTCCGGCCTCGACACCGACCGCGCCGCCGACGTCCTGGAGGCCATGCAGCCCGACGACGCCGCCGACCTCCTCCACGAGCTCCCGCAGGAGCAGGCCGCCGAGCTCCTCGAGCTCATGGAGCCCGAGGAGGCGCGCGACGTGCGCCGCCTGCTCGCCTACGGCGAGGACACCGCGGGCGGTCTCATGACGACCGAGCCCGTGATCCTCGGCCCCGAGACCACGATCGCCACGGCGCTCGCCCAGATCCGCCGCAAGGACGTGCCCCCGGCGCTCGCCGCGATGGTGTTCGTCGTGCGCCCGCCGCTCGAGACCCCCACGGGCCGCTTCCTCGGCATCGTGCACTTCCAGAAACTCCTGCGAGAACCCCCGCACGTCTCGGTCGGGTCGGTGCTCGACTCGGACATCGAGTGGGTGCGCCCCGACGCGCCGCTCGGGCGCGTCACGCGTCTGCTCGCGGCCTACGACCTGCTGGCACTGCCCGTGCTCGACGACGAGAAGCGCCTGCTGGGCGCGATCAGCGTCGACGACGTGCTCGACCACATGCTCCCGGACGACTGGCGTGAGACCGACGACGAGTCCGAGGAGACGAGCCTGGGCACCCAGACCCCCGCGTCGTCCGCGTTCCCCGTCCGCCGAGGAGGTCACCGTGGCTGAGCGCCTCGACACCCCCAAGGCCGCGCGCCGCACCCTGCTGCCCCGCGTGCGGGTCGAGCAGGACGCGTTCGGCAAGATCTCCGAGGGCATCGCCCGTTTCATGGGCACCCCGCGGTTCCTGCTCTACATGACGGTCTTCTGCCTCCTGTGGCTCGGGTTCAACACGTGGGGACCCGAGTCCCTGCGGTTCGACTCGGCCGCGCTGGGCTTCACGGCGCTGACCCTGATGCTCTCGCTCCAGGCGTCCTACTCGGCACCGCTCATCCTGCTCGCGCAGAACCGCCAGACGGACCGCGACCGCGTGAGCGCCGAGCAGGACCGCCAGCGCGGCGAGCGCAACCTCGCGGACACCGAGTACCTCGCACGGGAGATGGCGGCCCTGCGTATCGCGCTGAGCGAGGTCGCGACGCGCGACTTCGTCCGCTCCGAGATCCGCAACCTGCTCGAGGAGCTCGACGAGAAGGAGACCGAGCGCGCGGAGGCCGCCCGCGCCGACGGGGCGGAGCGCCCGGGGCTCGACTCGCCGCTCCCCCGGACCGCGCAGCCACCGCGGAGCGGGACGCGCGACGCGCGCCGGTCCTCGGGAGGCGCCCGTCGCGCGGACGCCCCGCCCGAACCGCGCTGACGCGACCGGCCGTGCGGTGATCCCGCTACCTGCAGGTCCGGTCCGCCCCGACGCGAGCGGACGGGCGTCTACTGCGTCTCCTGCCCCGCGACCGCGCGCAGGCGGTCCGCGAGCGCCGCGTCCCCGCGGACGACCAGACCGTCCCGCTCTCCGCGTCCCCAGAGCCACAGGTCGAGGTCCCACGCCGCGCCCGAGACCTGCGTGGTCGTCGATCCCGGCAGGTCCACGAGCTGCGCCGAGTCGAGGTCGTACGCGGTGCCCGACTCGGGCCCGGTGCCCGTGAGGCGCCCGAACGCGAGCTCCCACGAGCGGGGCGTCTCGCCGGGGCCGTCGACCGCGACAGCGACCGTGCTCCCGTCGGGGGTGAAGGTCGCCCACTCGGGGATGCCGTCGACCAGCACGCGCAGGATCTCGTCGACCCCGTCCGCGGCCACCTCGGGGTCGGCGCTCGTGACGTCCCGGCCGGCGGTCTGCTCGGCGTCCACCCGGTGGACGAGCGCCTCGTGCGCCTGCCGGCGAGCGACCCACCCGACGGTGCGGCCCGCGTCGTGCCACGACCAGCACGGCTCGGCGGGGTCACGGCCCGCGAGCGCGGCGAGCAGCCTGGCGGTGGCCTCGGCGGCGAGCGTCGGCAGGGCCGCGTCGTCGTCGGGCCGCGGGAGCGTGCGCACGTCGTCGCCGTCGAGCCCGCGCCCTTCCGCGGGCCCGACGACGGCGCTCCAGAAGTCCTGCACCTCGGCCAGGTGGTACGTCAGGTCCGCCGCGCCCCACTCGGGACATGCCGGTACGCGGGCGTCCGGCCGTGCCGCGCGGACGGCGTCGAGGAAGAGTGCCGAGTCACGGGCGATCGAGGCGAGGGCGTCCATCCTCGAACGCTAGACGCCCGCTTAGGATGGGGCCATGGCTGGCGGCTCCGCAACACCCACGACCGATGCACTCGAGGACCTCGTCCGGACGGCTCTGACCCAGGTCATGGACCCGGAGATCCGGCGCCCCGTGACCGAGCTGGGGATGGTGCGCTCGGTCGACGTGAGCATCGACGCGGCTGCCGCGGGGGGTGCGCACGTCGTGGTCGGCATCGACCTGACGGTCGCGGGCTGCCCCATGAAGTCGACCCTGGTCAAGGACGTCACGGCCGCCGCGCAGACCGTGGCGGGCGTCGGGAAGGTCGACGTCGACCTGGGCGTCATGAGCGCCGAGCAGCGGACGGCGCTGCGCACCATGCTGCGCGGGGGCGTCGGCGAGCCCGAGATCCCCTTCGCCAAGCCGGACTCGTTGACCAAGGTCTACGCGATCGCCTCGGGCAAGGGCGGCGTGGGCAAGTCGTCGGTGACAGCCAACCTCGCGGTCGCGCTCGCCGCGGACGGCCTCAACGTGGGCGTGGTCGACGCCGACATCTACGGTTTCTCGATCCCGCGCATGCTGGGCGTGGACCGGGCTCCGACGCGCGTGGACAACATGCTGCTGCCGCCCGTCGCGCACGGGGTCAAGGTCGTCTCGATCGGCATGTTCGTGCCGCAGGGTCAGCCCGTGATCTGGCGCGGTCCCATGCTGCACCGTGCGCTCCAGCAGTTCCTCGCGGACGTCTACTGGGGCGACCTGGACGTGCTCCTGCTCGACCTGCCGCCGGGCACGGGCGACATCGCGATCTCGGTCGCCCAGCTCCTGCCGTCGAGCGAGATCGTGGTGGTCACCACGCCGCAGGTCGCTGCCGCGGAGGTCGCCGAGCGCGCGGGGTCGATCGCGACGCAGACGCAGCAGGGCGTGCTCGGCGTCGTCGAGAACATGTCGTGGCTCGAGCAGCCGGACGGGTCCCGGCTCGAGCTGTTCGGGTCCGGCGGCGGGGCGAGGGTCGCCGAGAACCTCTCGAAGGCGACGGGCAGCCCCGTCGAGCTCCTCGGGCAGGTCCCGCTCGACGTGACCCTGCGCGAGGCCGGTGACGCCGGTACGCCTGTCGTGCTGACGAACCCCTCGTCGCCGGCCGCGGTCGCGCTGCGCCAGGTCGCGACGCACCTCGCGACGCGCAGCCGCGGGCTCGCCGGCCGCCGCCTCGGGCTCTCGCCCGTCTAGGTCGCAGCGCACCCGAGAGCACACCCTGCGCGCACGGGCCCGGTCCGCACGGACCGGGTCCGTCGTCGTCGGACCTCCGGCCGACCGCGCGCTCCGGTTGCCGGACGGCCGTCCCGCGACGCGGGGACGGCTGCCCGTCGCGGCACGCTCCGCGAAACGGCGACCGGACGTCTGGACACCCCTCGTCTCGACCGGTGTATGGTGCGCAGATCGTTTGTCAGAAGTGCGACCAATGAGGGTTGTCCAGGGGGACGCAGGCAGACATCACGGCAGGAACCTGACCTGATCGTGATCTTTCGCGCATCCATCTCATACCTGAGGTGGATACGTGGGCGCTCGCCCACCCCCTAGTCTTCCCAGAGCATGCCTGGACCTTGAGCTGTCGGCTCATCGGATTTCACCTGGAGACCTGCCGTGGGCGTCACACGCCGGATCATCTTTCCTACCCTTCGTCTCGTGATCTGGGCGGTGATCGCGGTGACCCTGGTGGTGATCGCGTTCAAGTCGGCCCCCCAGGCGGCGGGCGACGCCGAGTTCCCGTCGGCCGTCGTGACCCTTCCGCAGGTGGAGGTCGCCAAGGGCCCCATCACCAACACCGTGACCCTCACGGGCTCGGTCGTCGCGGACCCTGCCGGCCAGGAGAAGGTGACCCAGGTCGGCAAGGTCACCGCCGTGCACGCCAAGGTCGGTGACGTCGTCGAGGCCGGTGCCCCGCTCCTCGAGGTCACGCTCGAGACACCGCAGGACCCTCTCGTCACCACGAACAAGGAGACGGGCGAGGAGAAGGTGACCGAGCGCAAGCCCAAGGTCACCCGGACCACCATGAAGGCCGGCTCGGCCGGGACCGTCGCGACGTTCACCGCGATCAAGGACCAGGAGGTGAGCGTCGGCGAGACGTTCGCCTCGGTGTCCCCCGGGACGTTGTCGGTGACCGCGTCCATGCTCCCCGAGCAGCAGTTCCGTCTCCTGACGATCCCCACCGAGGCGACGGTCACGGTCACGGGTGGCCCTGCCCCGTTCACCTGCACCGCGCTGCGCATGGGCACGGCGGCAGCCGCCCCGGCGGCGGGCACCGAGGAGCCGGGCACCGAGCCCGGCGCGACGCCCTCGGCGTCGATCACGTGCGCCGTCCCGGCAGGCACGGTCGTGTTCGCGGGACTGGCCGCCAAGCTCGAGGTGACCGCGGGCTCGGCCGAGGACGCCCTGCTGGTCCCCATCACCGCGGTCCAGGGCTCGGTCGAGACGGGCAACGTGTGGGTCGTCGCCGAGGACGGCACGAACACCGAGAAGGCCGTGAAGCTCGGCATCACCGACGGCACGCAGGTGCAGATCGTCGAGGGGCTCGCCGAGGGCGACCTGGTCCTCGAGTTCGTGCCCGGCCAGGACGTCGCGCCGGTCGACGAGGGCATGATGTACGGGGGCTCGGCCGGATGAGCCTGCTCGAGCTGCACGGCGTGACCCGGTCGGTCCGCCTGCCCGACGACCGGATCCTGGAGATCCTGCGCGGGATCGACCTCACGGTCGACGCGGGCGAGCACGTCTCGATCGTCGGGCGTTCGGGGACCGGCAAGTCGACCCTCCTGAACATCCTGGGCTTGCTGGACACGCCCACGGCCGGCGAGTTCCTGCTCGACGGCGTCCCGATCGGCCGCCTGTCCGGCCGGGTCCGCGCGCGCCGGCGCGGGGCGGACTTCGGTTTCGTGTTCCAGCAGTTCAACCTGCTCCAGGCGCGCACCGCGCTGGAGAACGTCGCCGCGCCCCTGCTCTACGCGCAGGGCAAGCAGTTCTGGAACCGCAAGACGCTCGCCGCCGAGATGCTCGAGCGCGTGGGCCTGGGCGACCGTCTCGACACCATGCCCGAGAAGCTCTCGGGCGGCGAGCAGCAGCGCGTGGCCATCGCCCGCGCGCTCGTCCGCGGCCCCCGCGTGATCCTCGCCGACGAGCCCACGGGCGCGCTCGACGTCGACACGGGGGGCGAGGTCATGGACCTGCTCGACACGATCGCCCAGGAGAACGGGTCCGCCCTCATCGCCATCACCCACGACCTCGCGGTCGCCTCGCGCGCCAAGCGCCACTTCCGCCTCGCGGAGGGCGTCCTCACTCCCATCGCGATCGGCGCCCGCAGCGCGGGTTCGCTCGACGGGCTGGGCACGGCCGTGGAGCACGTGCCCGACGGCGAGGACCACCAGGCCGAGCACGTCGCCGTCCCGCTGGGCACGGTGGCGTCGTCCGCGCCCCTCGCCGACGCGACCGGGGTCCGCGCGCCCTCCGGCGCGGGCGACTCGATCGACGACCTCTTCGGCGACTCGGTGGTGGCCTCGTGACCGGATTCTTCGGAGCCCTGGCGGAAGCCTGGGACGAGCTGCGGGTCCACAAGCTCCGCGTGCTTCTCGCCCTGGTCGGCGTCGCCGTGGCGGTCTGCGCCATCACGACCATCACCGCGGCAGGCGACATGCTGCGCCAGGTCTCGGCCGAGTCCAACGAGCGCTGGAGCGGACGCCCCGCGACGCTCAACGTCAGTGCGTACCCGACGGGACAGGAGATGCCGGGGATCGAGGAGTACGTCGCGGCGTACGACGACATCGTGGCCCGGTACGAGGTCGAGTACTCGTCCATGGTCATGTGGACCCAGACCCCGTTCCGTTTCCCCGGCGGGACCCTCCAGGCCCAGACCAACGCCGTCAGCGCCGACTGGGCGACCATGCACCGGTTCGTGGTAGACGGCGGCCGGTGGTTCACCGAGGCCGACGAGGAGAACCTGTCCCCCGCCCTCGTGGTCAACCAGTCGTTCCTCGATACCCTCGGCCAGCGCATCGAGGACCACCCGACCATCGTGATCGGGGGCGAGAACCCGGTCCTGGCGACGGTCGTCGGCTCCTACCCGGACAGCTGGCCCGGCGAAGGCCCGTCCGCCTACATGCTCGTGGAGTCCCACCTGCGGTGGGCCTCCCCCGAGGCGCTCATGAGCTCCGGCGTGCCGTCGCTCGAGCTCTGGGTCCCCCCGGACACGGTCGACGTGCTCACCGACGCCGTCCGCCGCGACCTGACGGGGGCGATCCCCGGGACGCAGGTCGACGTCAACCGCATGGACAGCCCCGACATGAGCATGATCGACGGCGCGACCAAGTGGGTCATCCTCGGGGTCAGTGCGATCGCCCTGCTGCTCGGCGGGCTGGGGCTCGTCAACATCGCGCTCGTGACCGTCCGGTACCGGATCCGTGAGATCGGCATCCGACGCAGCTTCGGCGCCTCGTCCGGCCGGGTCTTCTTCTCGGTGCTCATGGAGAGCGTCGTCGCCACGGTCGTGGCCGGGGTCGTGGGCGTCTCGCTCGCGGTCGTGATCCTGCACAACGTCCCGCTCGACACGCTCATGGGCTCGACAGTCCAGGACCGTCCCGGCTTCCCGGTCTCGGCGGCCGTCACGGGCATGGTCGCCGCGGTGAGCGTCGGTGCGCTCGCCGGGCTGATCCCCGCGCTCGTCGCGGTCCGGGTCAAGGTGATCGACGCCATCCGGTACTGATCCACGCGGGCCCCACGAGTCCACGGCCGTCCACCGTCCTGGTGGACGGCCGTCACGCGTCCCGGCCCACGACGCCGAAAGCGCTCACCATCGAGCATGTTCGCTCTTGTTGCTTTCTGTTCGAATGTGTCACCATGGCAGCATGCTCGCCTCCCAGCGCCACGAACGCATCCTCGCGGGGCTCCGCGACCACGGTGCCGTCCGGATCGCCGACCTGACCCAGGAGCTCGGCGTCTCCGACATGACCGTGCGCCGCGACCTCCTCGAGCTCGCCGAGCAGGGACTGCTCCGCAAGGTCCACGGAGGCGCGGTCTCCCCGCAGGCCACGTCGCACGAGCCCGGGTTCGAGGCCAAGAGCGCGCTCGCTCTCGACGAGAAGCGCGCGATCGCCCGCGCCGCCGTCCGCCTCGTCTCCCCCGGCTCCTCGATCGCCCTGTCGGCAGGCACCACGACGCACCTGCTCGCGGTCGAGATCGCCGCAGACCCGCGGCTGCGCCCCCTGACCGTCGTGACCAACTCGCTCCCGGTCGCCGAGGCCCTGTACCGCGCGGGCGACCCGCAGCTCGAGACCGTGCTCACGGGCGGGTCGCGCACGCCGTCGGACGCCCTGGTCGGTCCCCTCACCGAGGCCGCGCTCGCGAGCCTGCGCGTCGACCAGACCTTCCTGGGCGCGCACGGCGTGAGCGTCGAGGCGGGGCTGACGACGCCCAACCTCGACGAGGCCGCGACCGACCGCGCCCTGGTCGCGATCGCGGGACGCACCGTCGTGCTCGCCGACCACACCAAGTGGCGCACCACGGGCCTGAGCGTGTTCGCACGGCTCGACCAGGTCGACGTGCTCGTGACCGACGACGCCCTCCCGGCCTCCGACCAGGAGGCCGCGCGCGACGTCGTCGAGCAGCTCCTGGTCGCCTCTCCGCCCGATGGTCCGCCGGCCCCGCAGTCACAGCCCGCCCAGACCCCACCCACCCCCGCACCCCAGGACGGTCGTACCTCCCGATGAACCAGCACCTGCGCCGCACCCCGACCCGCCTGGCCGACGGCCGCGAGCTGGTCTACTTCGACGACTCACCCGCGTACGTCGCGGGCGAGCTCACGCGTCGGCTCGACGACCCCCGGCCGCTGGGCGACCGGTTCGCCGCCGTGACCGGTCCCGACGGGCACGAGCACCCCTACACGGGCCCCGAGATGCGCCTCGACCCGCTCTCGGGCGACTGGATCCCGATGGCCGCGCACCGCATGAACCGCACGTTCCTGCCCGCTGCGGACTCGTGCCCGCTGTGCCCGGCCCGCCCCGGCGCGGCCTACTCGGACGGCGAGGTCCCGGACACCGACTACGACGTCGTGGTCTTCGAGAACCGCTTCCCGTCGCTGCAGTTCGTGCCGGGCGTCTCCGACGTCGAAGGAGCGCTCGAGGGCGAGGGGACCCTCGAGACCCGCGCTCCGGCGTCGGGCCGCTGCGAGGTCATCGTCTTCTCGAGCGACCACTCCTCGTCGTTCGGCGCGCTGCCCCCGCAGCGCGTGCGCACCATCATCGACGCGTGGGCCGATCGCACCGAGGCCCTCGGACGCGAACCCGGCGTCGAGCAGGTCTTCTGCTTCGAGAACCGCGGGCAGGAGATCGGCGTCACCCTGCACCACCCGCACGGCCAGATCTACGGCTACCCGTACATCACGCCCACGACCCGCGCGATGCTCGAGCAGGCCCGCGCGCACCACGAGCGCACGGGCGGCAACCTGCTGCGCGACGTCCTCGACGCCGAGCTCGCGGACGGCCGCCGGATCGTCCTGGAGACCGAGCACTGGGTCGCCTACGTGCCCTTCGCGGCCCGGTGGCCCGTCGAGGTGCACGTCGCGCCGCGCCGGGACGTGCCCGACCTCCCCGCGCTCACCGACGCCGAGCGGGACGACCTCGCGGTCGCCTACCTCGAGCTCCTGCGCCGCCTCGACCTGTTCTTCGAGGGGCCCGACGGCGCGCCCGTCCCCCTGCCCTACATCGCTGCCTGGCACCAGGCCCCGGTGCGCGAGGGGCGCGAGCTCTCGCGCCTGCACCTGCAGGTCTTCTCGGTGCTGCGCGCACCGGGCAAGCTCAAGTACCTCGCGGGCTCGGAGTCGGGCATGGGCGCGTGGGTCAGCGACACGACCCCCGAGCGGATCGCTGCGCGCCTGCAGGCGCTCGCCCCGGCCCCGGCGGCACAGTGGGTCGAGTCCTGGCCCGACGACGTCGGTGCGGACCGCGTCCGGCAGGCCTTCGCGGCGGCGTACCCCGCGGACGGCACGGAAGGCGGGGACGAGGCGGACGGCGCCCCCGAGGTCCGCGTCTACGCCGCGCCGGGGCGCGTCAACATCATCGGCGAGCACACCGACTACAACGCCGGGCTGTGCCTGCCCATCGCGCTCCCCCACCGCACGTACGTCGCGCTGCGCCCCCGGACCGACTCGGTCGTGCGCCTCGCCTCGGCCCAGGAGCCCGGTGCCGCGTGGACCGGGCGGCTCGAGGACGTCGCGCCCGGAGCCGTGACCGGCTGGGCCGCGTACGTGGCCGGGGTCGCCTGGGCGCTCGGGCAGCACCTCGAGGCGACCGGCGGTTCGGCCGGGACCATCCGGGGCTTCGACGCCGTGGTCGACTCGTGCGTGCCCTACGGCGCGGGCCTGTCGTCGTCGGCCGCGCTCGAGTGCTCGGTCGCGGTCGGGATCGACGACGTCGCCGGCCTGGGTCTCGCGGCCACCGACGCCGGGCGGGCGACGCTCGCAGCCGCCGCGATCCGCGCCGAGAACGAGGTCGCGGGCGCCCCGACGGGCGGCATGGACCAGTCGGCCTCGCTGCGCTGCGCCCCGGGCCACGCGCTGCTCCTCGACTGCCGGCCGGGGCTCGACCCGGTCGACGCCGTCGAGCAGATCCCGTTCGACCTCGCGGCCGAGGGGCTCGCGCTGCTCGTGATCGACACCCGGGCCGAGCACGCCCTGGTCGACGGCCAGTACGCGCAGCGACGGGCGACGTGCGAGGCGGCCGCCGCGACCCTGGGGCTCGCGAACCTGCGCGAGCTCGCGGACTCGGTCATCGCTGCCGGCGCTGCCGAGGGAGACGCGGCGACCCGCGAGGCCGCGGCCGCCGAGGCCCTCGCCGCGGCGCTCGACCGGCTGCCCGACGACGTCTCGCGCCGCCGGGTGCGTCACGTCGTGACCGAGATCGCCCGGACCCAGGACCTGGTGTCGCTGCTGCGCGCGGGGCGAGCCTCCGACGTCGGGCCGCTCATGGACGCGTCCCACGCGTCCCTGCGCGACGACTACGAGGTCTCCGCGACCGAGCTCGACGTCGCGGTCGAGGCTGCACGCGACGCCGGCGCGCTGGGAGCCCGCATGACGGGCGGCGGTTTCGGGGGGTCCGCGATCGCACTGGTCCCGGCCGAGCGTGCGTCCGCGGTCGCGGACGCCGTGGCCGGCGCCTTCGCCCGCGCGGGCCTCGGGGCGCCCGGGTTCCTCCTGGCCGTGCCGTCAGCCCCGGCCGGCGCCTGCTGACGCACCGCTGCCCACGAGGGTGCGCGGCGAGGGCTCCTCGCCGCGCGCCCCGTCCGGCTCGACGCCGCGGCCTGGGCCCCTCCGCCCGCCCGGGAACCACCAGTTCCAGCGTCCCAGCAGCGACATCGAGGCCGGGAGCAGCAGGCCGCGGACGATCGTGACGTCGAGCAGGACCGCGACGGCCATCCCCACACCGATCTCCTTCATCGCCACGAGGTCGCCCAACGCGAAGCCCGCGAACACGATCCCGATCGACACGGCTGCGACCGTGATGACAGGACCCGACGCCACGACGCCCGCGAGGACGGCCCGGTCGTTCGCGCGGCGGTCGTCCCCGGTCCGTCGACGCCACTCCTCCGAGATGCGGGCGAGGAGGAACACCTCGTAGTCCATCGACAGGCCGAACAGGAAGACGAACAGCAGCGCGGGACTCGTGGCGTCGATCGTGCCCGTGGGCTCGAAGCCCAGGAACCGCGCGCCCCAGCCCCACTGGAAGACCGCGACGAGCACCCCGAGCGACGCGGTCAGCGCGAGCAGGTTCAGGACCAGCGCCTTGAGCGGGACCACGACCGACCGGGTGAGCCAGCCCAGCAGGAGCATGGCGGGCAGCACGACCGCGGCGAACGCCCACGGGAGCCGGTCCCGCGACTGCTGGGTCGCGTCGACGAGCTCGGCCGCCGGGCCCGCGACCTGCACCGAGAACGGCACGTCGAGCCCTCGGACGTACCGGACCACGGACTGCGCCTCCTCGCCCGTGGCCGTGCCGTCGGGGGTCACCTCCGCGACCGTCACGTCGGGCGGGAAGTCCTCCAGGTGCTGGACGTCCTCGACGCCCGGCAGCCCGTAGACCGCGTCGAGCAGCGACCGGACCTGCGGGTCCTCGACGGAGGCCCCCAGGAGGAGAGTGACGGGCTGGACCCCCAGGACGTCGAAGTCCTGCTCGACCTTCTCCTGCGCGACCCGCTCCTGCGTGCCCGGCGGGAGCGACCGTGCGTCCGAGCTCCCCAGCGTGAGCGAGGCCAGCGGGGCGCTCAGGAGCAAGAGGACGGCCGCTGAGCCCAGGGTGACCGCGACCGGTCGGCGCTGGGCGAACGACGCCGACCGCGCGAGCAGCCCGGCTCCCGTCCCCGTCCGGCGGCGTGCCCAGGTCCGGGTCCGCGGGGCCGGGATCGACGCGTGCAGCACCGCGACCAGGGCCGGTACGAGCGTGATCCCCGCGACCGCCGTCAGACCGACCACGAGCAGGCCGCCCAGCGCCATGCTCGCGAGCAGCGGGTCGGCGAGCACGAGCAGCCCCGTGAGCGCCGACGCGACGGCCAGCCCCGACACGAGGACCGCCCGTCCCGCGGTCGATACCGTCCTCGCCATCAGCTCCTCGAGCGTGGCCCCAGGGGCCAGGTCCCGCTCCTCCCGGAACCGCACGACGACCAGGAGGCTGTAGTCGACGGCCAGGCCCAGGCCCAGGAGGGTCACCACGTTGACCGCGAACTCGCTCACGGGAACCATGCCGGCCAGGGCGCTCAGCGCCAGGAGCGAGGCCGCGATCGACGCGAGCGCGGCGGCGACGGGCAGCAGCCCTGCGCGCAGGCCGCCCAGCACGAGCACGAGGACCACGCACAGCACCACGAGAGCGACCGACTCGCCCACGACCGCGTCGGCCGTGGCGATGTCGGCGAACGTCCGCTCGGCCATGAGCTCGCCGCCCACGACGACCTCGGGCGCGTCGATCGTCTGCAGGACCGCCACCACGCGGTCTCCGACCGCGAGGGCCTGCTCGTCCGTGAGGTCGAGCTCGAGCTCGACCACGACGAGCGAGCTGAGCCCGTCGTCCGAGATCAGGCCGCCCGACGTGAACGCGTCCGTGACCTCCAGGACCCCAGGGATCTCACGGACCTCCTGCATGACGCGGTACCCGCTCTCGAGGAGAGACGGAGTGAAGAAGTCGACGCCGCCGACGACGGCCGTGAGCGTCTGCCCCTGCGGGTCGAGCTCGTCGAGCAGCGCCTGCGCCTGCGCGGCGGGCGCACCGGCGGGCAGGCTGTCGACCGCGGTCGTGCGGTCGAAGACCCCGCCGCCGATCACCGCCCCCAGGAGAGCGAGCGTGACCCACAGGGCCAGGACGAGAGCTCGGAGACGGACCGTGACCCGACCAAGGTGCGCGAGCATGGTCGACTACCTCTCGACGACAGACGGAGCGTCGTCGTCGACGCCCCGGCAGATGGTGACAGACGCCGCACGACGAGGGCAAACCTGCGGTGCGGCGGTCGTGCGGGGGTGATACCGGGTGGTGCGCGGTCTCGCTGCGCCGAGTGCACGATGCGGCGGCGTCCCGCCTGGCGAGTCGCCGCCGCATCATGCACCTGGCGCGGGGTCGCTTGCTGCCGACCCCACGGGGCGGCGGCCGGTCATGCCGGCCGCCGCCCGGTCACGCGTCAGCCGCAGCTCGACGCGTCGTAGGTCGTCTCGACCACGACCTCCTTGCCTCCGGAAGTCGCCGTCACGGTCGCGGTCCCGGCCTCGATCGAGGTCGAGCGCGTCGCGAACGTCTGCTGGGCCGACTTGCCCGGCAGGACGCCGGTCATGGTCTTCTTGCCGAACGGTGTGCTGAGCACGACGTCGACGGGCACCGTGTCGTCGTTGACGGCACGCACGTTGAGCGTGACCTTGCCGGCCACGCACTTGGGCTGGACGGTCACGGACACCGCGAGCTCGGGCTCGGGCTCGGCACCCAGGTCCTTGACGCGGATGTTCCGGTAGGAGACCGTCTCACCTGCGCCGTGGTTCTGGATGCCGATGAAGCCGCTCGACAGGTCGCGCGCCGGGTCGGTGCTCGTGAAGTCGTTGACGAGCACGTCGTTGAGGTAGATCCGGATGCGGTCTCCCTCGACGCGGATGTCGTACGCGTTCCACTGCCCCACGGGCTTGAGCGCCGCGGTCACGGCCGCTGCGTCAGCGCCCTGGAACGTGTAGATCGCTCCCGTGGTGCGGTCGGCCGCGTCGCTCGCGTCGATCTGGATCTCGTAGCCCTGGTTGACCGCGACCCACGGGTCGTTGCCCGGGTTCGGGAATCCGACGAACACGCCGCCGTTGTCGTCCTTGACGAGCTTCCAGTCGAGCTTGAGCGAGTACTCCTCGAGCTCCTGGGCCGTGTACCAGAGCAGACCCATGCCACCGTTGGTGCGGATCGAGCAGTCGTCCTGGCGGCCGAACGTCCCGGAGCCCGCGAGCTTCCAGTCGGCCAGGCTCGCGAGGGTGCCGTCGAAGATGCCGCGGTAACCGTCCTCGACGTCGGCCGGGGAGCAGATGTCGGGGTTCTGCCCGATCGACAGCACGTCCAGGTTCACGTTGCCCTGGTCGCCCTGGTCGTACTTGAGGGTGATCGTGTTGTGTCCCGCGGCGAGGTCGACGTCACGCGTGATCGTGTCCCACACCTTCCAGTCGCCGGTCGTGGGGAGGGTCCACGGACCGACCTTCTGACCGTTGACGTAGAGCGAGACGTCCTTGGCGCGCAGCTCGGTGTACGGGTGGATGCCGTTCGCGTAGCGCAGGTTGAGCGGGTAGGTGCCCGCCTCGGGAACCGTCACGGCGAACGTGCGGCCGGAGCCGACGTTCTGCATCCCGGCGGCGAAGCCGGAGCCGGAGTAGTTGCTGTGGTCCGAGCCGAGGCTCGAGCTGCCGAGCGGCTGCGCCTCCTCGGCCTCGTACCAGCCGCGGTCTGCCGGGGCGACGTAGCCCGGCAGCGAGTTGAGCGTGTACCAGGCCTCGGTGCTCAGGAGCTCGGTACCCTCGTCCGAGGCGAACGGACGCGGCGAACGCAGGTGCACGACGTGGCCGGGCTTGAGACCGTCGACCTTGAGCGTGACCGTCGTCCGGTCCTCGGACACCGTGGCGTCGGTGACGAACAGCGGCGACTCGTCGACCTTGGGTCCGCCGTACTGCTGCGTCGGCACGTAGCGCCACTGCTTGAGCGCGTAGGCGTCGGCCAGCTTCGCCACGACGGCGTCGGACACCGGATCGGTGTACTCGATCTCGAACCCGCCCTCGACGACGCGCATCTCCTTCATGTCGAACGAGTCCTCGTTGACCAAGGAGAGCTTCTGCAGGCCGAACCGCAGCTTGCCGGACTCGCCCCAGTTGCCGCCCTCGCCCGTGCCGCCGACGTACAGCGCGCCGTCGGGGCCCGTGATGACACGGTTGGCGCCGACCTCGAGGCCCGCGGTGTGGCGGAAGACCGCACCCTGGAACTCGCCGTCGACCTTCTCGAGGAACGCGCGCTGGAGTCCGCCGTAGGTGACGTCACCGAGGAGCATCTGCCCGGCGAACTCGCCGTCCTCGACGAGGATCGGGTTGCCCGGGGAGTTGGCGATCTCGTTCTGCGGGAGCCACAGCGCGGGCTGTGACACAGGGTTCGCGTCGAACTTCCCGGCAGGGGTCGTGAAGTGGTTGAAGAACTTGTCCTGCTCGATGTGGACGAGCTTGTTCGCAGGGAGCCACGCGCCCTGGTTGTCCGTCCCGAAGATCGCACCCTCGGGGCCGAAGCCGATCCCGTTCGGGGTGCGCAGGCCGCCCGCGACGTAGGTGACCTCACCCGTCGCACGGTCGATCTTGATCGACGTGCCACGGTTGGCTGCAGGCTGCGGGGTGGTCGTCGCGCCGCCGTTGTCGATCGCGACCGAGAGGTTGACGTAGAAGTAGTTCTCGTCGTGGATCAGGCCGAACGCGAACTCGTGGAAGTTGCCGCCGTCGGGCCATCCGGCGATCTTGGTGTGCGTGTCGTAGAAGCCGTCGCCGTCCGGGTCGGTGAGCTGCGTGAGCTGGTACCGCTCGGAGACGAAGATCGAGTCCTCGATGACCTCGATGCCCATGGGGTTGAGGAGCTGGTCGGCGACCTTCGTCACCATGACGTCCTCGGGGCCGGTCGCGTCGATCACGCCGTCGAGGAGGTACACCTCGCCCGACGTCGGGTTGGGCCGCCAGCCACCGGAGCTCACGTCACCCGTGGTCACCACGGCCAGCTTCTCGTCCGGGGTGAACGCGAGGCCCGAGACCTTGGGCTCGAAGCCCGCAGGACGCAGGTCGACGAGCTCGTAGTTCGGGTTGACCGTGTCGAGCCGCAGGCCGTCGCCCGAGGTGTCCGTCGCACCCTCGCAGTACTTGTTGCCGGGCGCGGTCACGCGCACGACGTTGGCCTCGGTGCTCAGCACCGACGTGGGGACGACCACGAACGACGTGGCTCCGGGGGTCTTCCACGCGAGCGTCAGGCGCTGCTTGTCCGTCCCCTCGTAGTACTCGACGCGCAGGTCGTGAGCGCCCGCGGTCAGGGTGATCGCGCCCTCGACCGAGGTCGAGTCGTTCGGGCCGTCGTTCTCGAGCACGAGCTGGTCGTCGACGTAGACCAGAGCGCCGTCGTCGTTCGTCACGCGGAACGAGTACTCGCCCTCAGCAGGCACCGTGAGCGTCGCGAGGGCGTGGGAGATGAAGCGGTCGGACGCACCGAACTGCTCCGGGGTGCTCCAGTCGATCGTCGGCATGAGCTTGTCGACGTTGGGCGTGGTTCCCGACTTGAGGGTGCACACCGAGCCGGGGTCCTGCGCGAGCTGGAAGGTCCGCAGCGTGACGCCGGGCTCCATCTCGGTCTCGGCAGCCTGAGCGGATGGAAGCGTCCCGACGAAGGCGAGGGGGACGAGCAGAGAGGCCCCGAGCAGGCCGGAGAGGCCTCTTCGATGGCGTGAGGGGATTCGCACTGGAGATCTTCCTCCTTGAAGACGGGTCAGCGATGACTTCTCGGACCCTAGGGAGGCTTTTGCTTGCTGTCAACCAAAAGTTGCAAGTTGTTAGACAGATCGAGGGTGAGATCGGCCCTGCGCGCCGAGTGCATGATTCCGCAGCGACACGCCCGGCGAGCCGCTGCAGGATCATGCACTCATCGCGGGTCGCGGCTCGTGTCGTGGTGGATCGCGACGAACACCGACCACGGCTCGCCGTCAGCCACCGGCTCGCGCTGCCGGAAGTCCTCGAGCACCTCGTTGAGGCGTCGCGAGAGCTCCTCCCGGCCTTCGGCATCGAGCCGCAGCCCGAGTCGCCCCATGTCGACGCTCGCCGGGTCGGCCACCGACAGCTCCTCGAGGAAGGCATCGAGCAGCACCTGCTGCCCGCCGGGTCCCAGGTCGGCGGTCCACGACCTGCCCGTCGCGAGGTACGGCACCTCTCTCGCCCCGCGCGCTCCGGTGCGCGCAGGCTGCGCGGCCAGGAACCCCCGCGCCACGAGCGTCCGGACGTGATGGAGCGTCGTCGCCGGATTCTTGCCGAGGATCTGGGCGATCTCCTTGTTGGTCCGCGGCTCGTCGAGGCAGATGCGCAGGATCCGCAGCCGCAGGGTCGACGCGAGCGCGCGCGCATCGGCGTCCCGCTCGGCGGCCGAGTCGCCTGCCGTCGGCAGGTCGACGATCGGCACATGGGCACCGCGGCCCGTGGTCGCGGCGACGGGTCCGGTCGCGGGTTCCTGCTCTGCAGAGGGGGTCGTACGGTCCGGGATCACCTCTACAGGCTAACTGATTGACATTTCTCAATCACTTGCCGCACGCTGTTCCGCATGACGTCCGACGAACCGCAGGTACGCACCGCTGCGTCTCCGCGCAGCCTGATCCACCACCGCGACTTCCGCTACCTGTGGGGCGGAGACGCGCTGGGGCAGCTCGGCGCGCAGCTCACCGGCTTCGTCCTCCCGATCTTCGCCGTGTCCCACCTGCACGCGACCGAGTGGCAGATGGGTGCCCTCAACGCGGCGGAGACCGCGGCGTTCCTGCTCCTCAGCCTGCCGGCCGGGGCGTGGGTCGACCGCATGCGCAAGCGCCGCGTGCTCGTCGCGGCCGACCTCGCCCGCGCGACGATCCTCTCGGTCGTGGTCGTCGCGGCCCTCACGGGGAACGCGAGCATGGCGCTGCTCATCGGTGCCGCCGTGATCATCAGCACCTTCAGCCTCTTCTTCGACGTCGCGCACCAGAGCTACGTGCCCGGCCTCGTCGGGCTCGACCACGTCGTCGAGGGCAACTCCAAGCTCCAGGCGACCCAGTCCGTCGCGATGATCGCCGGCCCCGCGATCGGCGGCGTCGCGCTGCGCGTGCTGTCCGCTCCCCTCGTGATGGTCGCGACCGTCGGCACCTACCTCGCGAGCGCGTTCGCGATGGCGCGGATCAGCCACCGTGAGGACCTGCCCAGCCCGGAGAACCGGCGTCCGCTGCGCACCGAGATCGCCGAGGGGCTGCGCTTCGTCGCGAGCGAACCGTTGCTCCGACGGATCCTCGCCTGCACGTCGCTCAGCAACCTGGGCGGGGCGATCGGCAACGCGGTCGTGGTCATCTTCGCCCTGCGAACGCTCGACGTCGGGACCGCGACCTACGGCGTCGTGCTCTCGGCGAGCGCCGCCGGCGGGCTCCTCGGCGCGGTCCTGGCCGACCGCGCGTCCCGCTGGGTCGGACCCGCCCGGATCATCCCCGTCTCGGCGGTGTTCACCGGCCTGTCCTACGCCATCACGCCCGCCGCGGCCGTCGTGGCGGTCACGGGCGCCGGGTCCACGCTGGTCCCAGTCGTGCTCGTGGTCGGAGGCTTCGTGTTCAACCTGGCGGTCGTCGTCTACAACGTCGCGCAGGTGAGCTTCCGTCAGCGGCTGTGCCCGCCCGCGCTGCTGGGCCGCATGAACGCCTCGGCCCGTTTCATCGTGTGGGGCCCCATCCCGATCGGCGGGCTGCTCGGCGGGTGGATCGGGACCGTGTGGGGCGTGGCTCCAGCGCTCTGGATCGGGGCCGTCGTCATGACGCTGGGCGCGCTGCCGGTCCTCCTGTCGCCGCTGTCACGCATGACCGAGCTGCCGGTCCCGGCCCACGACTGACCCCGGACGGGACGGGTCAGAGGTCGTACGTCGCGACCAGCGCGGCGTGGTCGCTCCAGCGGCTCTCGTAGTCGTCGGCGCGGTCGACCTCGACCTTGACCGCGTGCTCGGCCAGGGCCGGGGACGCGAGCTGGTAGTCGATGCGCCAGCCCGAGTCGTTGACGAAGGCTTGACCGCGCCAGGACCACCAGGTGAACGGGCCGGGCCCCTCGCCACCGTGACGCCGCCCGAGGTCCACGAACCCCAGGTCGTCGAACCAGGTGTCGAGGTAGGCCCGCTCCTCGGGCAGGAAGCCCGCGGACTTCTGGTTGCCCTTCCAGTTCTTGATGTCGACGTTCTTGTGCGCGATGTTCAGGTCACCTGCCACGACGACGAGGCCCCCCGCGGCCGAGAGCTCCCGCAGGCGCTCGGTGACCTTCTCCAGGTAGGCGTACTTCTCGTCCATCTTGGGCGTGCCGGCCGTGCCGGAGTGGATGTAGGTCGAGACGACCGTGAGCTTCTCGCCGGAGGGCAGCTCGAGGTCCGCCTCGACCCAGCGGCCCGTGTCCACGGGCGGCTCCGGCTCGCCCTTGCCCAGACCGATCCGCACGGCCGTCACGGGCAGTCGCGACGCCACCGCGACACCTGCCCGACCCTTGATGTCACACGCCTGGTGGGCAATGTGCCAGCCTTCGCCCAGGAGCTCGTTCAGGATCTCGTCAGGCGCGCGGACCTCCTGGAGGAGCATGACGTCCGGGGTCCGCGAGGCGACCCAGGCGTCCATCCCTCGACGGTAGGCGGCGCGGATCCCGTTCACATTGGCAGTAGCGATCGTCAGCACCCGGCCATCAAACCCCACGCCACCCACACGGGCGAAAACGGGGGCGCGAGACGCTCGTCACGACACCTGCGCCACGAAGTCAGAACCACACCGGGCTATCCACCGGCCCAGTTCTGACAACTCATCCGCGGCACCCGCCGCGCGCAGCCCGCGACCCCGGCGACGCCAAGTTGTCAGAAGCACACCGGGCCATCCACCGGCCCAGTTCTGACAACTAGTCCGTGCCCGTGACCCGTGGACCATCACCCCGTCGCTCGCCCCGCCAACCCCGCGACGCGCAACGCCAAGTTGTCAGAACCACACCGGGCTATCCACCGGCCCAGNACAACTAGTCCGTGCCCGTGACCCGTGGACCATCACCCCGTCGCTCGCCCCGCCAACCCCGCGACGCGCAACGCCAAGTTGTCAGAACCACACCGGGCCATCCACCGGCCCAGTTCTGACAACTAGTCCGTGCCCGTGACCCGTGGACCATCACCCCGTCGCTCGCCCCGCCAACCCCGCGACGCGCAACGCCAAGTTGTCAGAACCACACCGGGCTATCCACCGGCCCAGTTCTGACAACTAGTCCGCGGCCCGTGACCCGTGGACCATCACCCCGTCGCTCGCCCCGCCAACCCCGCGACGCGCAACGCCAAGTTGTCAGAACCACACCGGGCTATCCACCGGCCCAGTTCTGACAACTCATCCGTGGCGGACACCGCCAGCCCCGCCAGCCCCGCCAACATCAGCGCACCATCACCATCACCCTCGCGCTGACGGACCAGCGGGAAGCACCGCCTCACGGAAGCGCCCCGCGAGCACGACCGTCGCGAGCGCCAGCAGGGCCAGCACCCCGAACCCCAGCCGCAGCGCGTCGGTCGTCGCGAAGACCCCCGTCATCGCTCCACCGAGCACGGCGCCGACGTAGGTGAAGATGTTGAGCCGGGCCACGGCCCGGTCGGTCGCCTCCTCGACGGTCGGAGCAGCTCCGACCACGTCAGCGGCGGCACCGTCGGCCGCAGCACCGTCGGCCGCAGCACCATCGGTCACCGCGCCGCGCCCTCCTTCCCCGAGGTCGTCACCCGACCCCGCCCGAGCAGCATCAGCCACCCGAGCCCCCTCGTCCGCCCGCGCACCCGGCGGCACCTCCGCGTCCGGCCCGTCGACCCGCACCCCGGTCCGCACCCCGACCCGCGCCGCCGCGACCGACTCCGCGGCCCGGTCGCCCGCGGCCGAGAACGCCATGGGAGCCACGACCCCGAGCCCCAGCCCGGTCGCCGCGAACCCGAGGACCGCGAGCGGCCACACCGGCGAGACCGCGACGAGCCCGAGCCCCACGACCCCCACCGAACCGCCGAGAGCCACGACGCGCACGCGCCCCCAGCGCTCGACCGCGCGGTCCCCCAGGAGCCGCGAGCAGATCAGCGTCGCCTGGTAGGCGCCGAACCCCAGCGGCCCGACGACGGCGCTCGCCCCGAGCACGTCCTGCAGAAAGGTCGCGCCCCAGCTCGAGACCGCGGAGTCCGCGACCGGGAAGGCCAGCATCGCGAGGCCGAGCACGATCACGGTCCCCGCCCCGACCATGCCCGTCGCGCCGCGAGCGCTCTGCACGGCGGGAACCACCGCGCCGCCAGGCCCGTCGCCCTCGTCGACCACCCCGGGACCGCCGCCCGTCCCGCTGACGGGACCGGCGCCGTCGGGCAGCGCGCGCACTCCGCTCCCGGCCGGACCCGGAGCCCCCGCGACCGCGACCGCCGCGGTCCGCGAGAGCAGCCCGGCCCGCAGCACGAGCACCGTGACCGCCACGACAGCCGCGACCAGCGCCAAGGACACGGGCAGCGCGATCCCCAGCCCCGCCGCCCCCGACACCGAGAGCGACCCGACGACCCCGCCCGCGGCGTTGGCCGCGAAGAACGACGCGATGAGGCTGCGCCCGTAGGCGCGCTGCACGTCGATGCCCTGCATCGACGTCGAGGCGTCGACCGACCCGAGCGCCACGCCGTACACCGCGAACGCGAGGAAGAACGTCGCGAGCAGCCCGGCCCCCGCGCTCAGCCCGACCGCGAGGATCCCGGCGGCTGCCACCAGGAGCCCACCGGTCACGACGCGCGCCGACCCGAACCGGGCGGCGAACCACCCGGACAGCGCGCTGCCCGTCCCCGCGCACACGCAGACCCCGAGGATCACGAGCGTGATGACGTCTGGGCCGATGCCGAGGTAGCGCTCGTACGTGGGGACGTTGGTCAGCATCACGGCGAAGCCGAAGCCCTGCGCCGCGTAGGCGGCCGTGGCGCTCCAGCGCGCGCGGCGCACGGGACGGGGGACGACGAGGGGGGCGGGGACGACGGCAACGGTGCCGTCGTCTCCCCCTGCCCGGGACGCGGGGGTCATGGCGGAACACTAGTCCTGCTCGGGCGCACAGCACGACAGGGCGTCAGAAAAGACAGGACGGGCGCGACCCGCAGGTCGCGCCCGTCCTGACGTGCCCGAGGAACCGCAGGCTCAGGCGGTGATCCCCGCAGCACGCTCGGCCGAGTCGACGACGTTGGCGAGGAGCATCGCGCGCGTCATGGGCCCGACGCCGCCGGGGTTCGGGGAGATCCAGCCCGCGACCTCGGCCACGGCCGGGTCGGCGTCACCGACGACGCGGCTCTTGCCGGTCTCCTCGTCGACCTCGCGCGAGACGCCCACGTCGATCACGACGGCGCCCGGCTTGACCATGTCGCGCGTGATGATGCCCTTGACGCCCGCGGCGGCCACGACGACGTCGGCCCGCCGGACGAGCGAGGCCAGGTCCTGGGTGCCCGTGTGCGTGAGGGTCACGGTCGCGTTGACCGCACGGCGCGTGAGGAGCAGGCCGATCGAGCGGCCCACGGTCACGCCGCGGCCCACGACCACGACCTCCTTGCCCACGAGCGAGATCCCGTGGCGCTCGATGAGCTCGATGATGCCGCGCGGCGTGCAGGGCAGCGGCGAGGTGACCTCCTCGTTGACGCGCAGCACGAGGCGGCCGAGGTTGGTCGGGTGCAGCCCGTCGGCGTCCTTGTCGGGGTCGATGAGCTCGAGCACGCGGTTGGTGTCGATGCCCTTCGGCAGCGGGAGCTGCACGATGTAGCCCGTGCACGCGGGGTCGTCGTTGAGGCGGCGGACCGCGGCCTCGATCTCCTCCTGCGTGGCCTCGGCGGGCAGGTCCTCACGGATCGACGACAGCCCGATCTCGGCGCAGTCGCGGTGCTTGCCCGCGACGTACCACTGCGAACCGGGGTCGTCGCCGACCAGGAGCGTGCCGAGTCCCGGCACGACGCCCCGCTCGGCGAGGCCGACGAGGCGGGTCTTGAGCTCGGACTTGATGGCGGCGGCCGTGGCCTTGCCGTCCAGGATCTGCGCGGTCATGGGGCTCCTCAGGGTCTGGCGGGGACGAACAGGCCGCTGGGTGCGGGGTACTTGACGCGGATCGGGCGGATCAGCGACAAGTGCTCCGCACCCAGCGGCTCACGGGTGACTACTGCGACAGACCCGGGTACAGCGGGAAGTCCGCCGTCAGCTTTCGCACGCGAGCGCTCAGGCCCTCGACGTCGGCGCCCGCACCGGCCTTGAGCGTGGCCGCGATGATCTCGGCGACCTCGGTGAACTCCTCGTCGCCGAAGCCACGCGTCGCGAGCGCGGGCGTACCGATGCGCAGGCCCGACGTGACGCGCGGGGGACGCGGGTCGAACGGCACGGCGTTGCGGTTCACGGTGATGCCCACGGCGTGCAGGAGGTCCTCTGCCTGCTGGCCGTCGAGCTCCGAGTGGCGCAGGTCCACGAGCACCAGGTGGACGTCGGTGCCGCCCGTCAGGACGGACACGCCCTTCTCGGCGACGTCGGGCTGGGCCAGGCGGTCCGCGATGATGCTCGCGCCGCGCAGCGTGCGCTCCTGACGGTCCTTGAACGCGTCGGAGCCGGCGATCTTGAAGGACACGGCCTTCGCGGCGACGACGTGCATGAGCGGGCCGCCCTGCTGGCCCGGGAACACGGCGGAGTCGATCTTCTTGGCGAACTCCTCCTTGGACAGGATGAAGCCCGAGCGGGGGCCGCCGATGGTCTTGTGGACCGTCGAGGACACGACGTCGGCGTAGGGCACCGGGGACGGGTGCAGACCCGCGGCGACGAGCCCGGCGAAGTGCGCCATGTCGACCCAGAGCTTGGCGCCGACCTCGTCCGCGATCTCGCGGAACGCCGCGAAGTCGATGTGGCGCGGGTACGCGGACCAGCCGGCGATGATCACGTCGGGGCGGGTCTCGAGGGCCGTCTTGCGGACCTCGTCCATCTCGATGCGGTACGACTGCGGGTCCACGCCGTACGCGGAGACGTCGTACAGCTTGCCCGAGAAGTTGATCTTCATGCCGTGCGTGAGGTGGCCGCCGTGCGCCAGCTCGAGGCCGAGGATCTTGTCGCCCTTGTTGATGAGGGCGTGCAGCACGGCCGCGTTGGCGGTCGCGCCCGAGTGGGGCTGGACGTTGGCGTGCTCGGCGCCGAACAGCGACTTGGCGCGCGCGATCGCGAGGTTCTCGGCGACGTCGACCTGCTCGCAGCCCCCGTAGTAGCGGCGGCCCGGGTAGCCCTCGGCGTACTTGTTCGTCAGGACGGAGCCCTGCGCCTGCAGGACGGCGCGCGGCACGAAGTTCTCCGACGCGATCATCTCGAGGGTGTCGCGCTGACGTGCGAGCTCCCCGTCGAGGACCGCGGCGATCTCCGGGTCGACCTCGAGCAGGGACTGGTTCAGGACGTTGTCCGGCTGGGCGCTCATGCGTCTCCTTGGGTTCTGTCTGCGGATGACGGTCTCGTGGGGAGGCGTGCTCTATCCGGGCACGTCCCCACAGGGGGCGACCCGGGGCCCAGGCGAACGACCCGTCGTCTACACAGCATGCCGCTCCCCGGTGGTGATCCACCATCCCCGTCCGTCCCGCGGCCTCCCCGGAGGGCGGCGTGCGGGGCGCGGGTGCGCCAGTCGCGACGTGCACGATCCTAGCCCACGTCGGTGGGCGGCGGCAGGTGGTCCGCATCACGCCGGGTCCCGGTCTCGTCGCGGCCGGCTCAGGCCCGACGGCGGAGCGCCCGTCAGGTGGTCGTGCCACCCTGAGCCTCGCCCCCGGCGGGCAGGTCCGACGCCCACGCGCCCGTGGCGCGCTCCGCCGTCGGGCGTCCGGGCACGGCACAGCGGGGTGCGCGCGGCTCTCGCCGCACGCACCCCGCTGTGCCGGTCACGTCAGGACGGGTGTGCGCCCGTCCTGACGTCCCCCCACCGCGACTCCCCCACGACGGATCAGGAGAGTGCGGCGCGCCTCTTGCTCAGCAGGTCGAACGCGACCGCGAGGAGCAGGACCAGGCCCTTGATCGCCTGCTGCCAGGCGGCGTCGACCGCCATGATCGACAGCCCCATGTTGAGCACGCCCATGATGAGCGCACCGATCATGGCCCCGGACACGCGCCCCACGCCGCCCGCGACCGCGGTGCCGCCGATGAAGCACGCGGCGATCGCGTCGAGCTCGTAGTTCATGCCCGCAGCGGCCACGCCGGCCCCGGCGCGCGAGGTCGTGATGACGGCCGCGACCGCGGCCAGGACACCCATGTTGACGAAGATGCCGAAGTCGACCCGGCGCGAGTTGACGCCCGACAGGACCGCGGCGTGCCGGTTCCCGCCGATCGCGTAGACGTGCCGACCGAACACGCTGCGGTTGAGCACGAACGAGTACGCGATGATGAGGATGCCCACGATGAGCAGGACGATCGGCGTGCCGCCCGAGCTGAGCGAGAGCCAGTACGTCACGACACCGATGAGCACCGCGGCCAGGACGATCTTGACGACGAACGCGGGCAGCGGCTCGACCGCGAGCTCGTGGCGACGCAGCGAGGTCCGCGAGCGCCACTGGGCGATCGCGAAGGCCACGATCCCGATCGCGCCGATCACGAGGGTCACGACGTCGAGGTTCCCGACGAACCCGAACCAGTTGGGCACCGAGCCGTTGCTGATCGCGATGAACCCGCTCGGCAGGCCCGCGACCGTGGTGCCGACCAGGACGATCGCCAGGCCACGGAAGATGAGCATGCCCGCGAGCGTCACGATGAACGCGGGGATGCCGACGTACGCGACCCAGAAGCCCTGCCACATCCCGACGAGCGCCCCGACCCCGAGGGACAGGACCACGGCGAGGAGCCACGGCAGGTCCCACTGGCTCATCATGATGGCGCACAGGCCGCCCACGAACGCGACGACCGAGCCGACCGACAGGTCGATGTGCCCCGCGACGATCACCATGACCATGCCGATCGCGAGGATCATCACGTAGGCGTTCTGCTGGATGAGGCTCGCGACGTTGTTCGGGTAGAGCAGTCGTCCGTCCGTGAGGACCTGGAACAGCAGGACGATCACGAGCAGTGCCGCGACGATGCCGTACTGGCGGACGTTGCGGCCGAGGTATTCCCTGACGGCGTTCATCGGACGGTGACTCCCTTGTCCATGGTCATGTAGTGCATCAGTGCTTCTTGGGTGGCGTCGGCGCGCGCGACCTCGCCGGTGATCCGGCCCTGGCTCATCGCGTAGACACGGTCGCACAGGCCGATGAGCTCGGGGAGCTCGGAGGAGATGACGACGACGGCCTTGCCGGCGTCGGCGAGCGCGTTGATGATCGCGTAGATCTCGTACTTGGCGCCCACGTCGATGCCGCGGGTCGGCTCGTCGAGGATCAGGACGTCGGGGTCGGAGTAGACCCACTTCGACAGGACGACCTTCTGCTGGTTGCCGCCTGAGAGCTTCCCGACGACGGCCTCGACCGTCGGGGCCTTGATCCGGAAGTCGGTGCGGTAGCGCTCGGCGACCTGGGTCTCGGCCTGCGAGTCGACGACGCCCCAGCGCGAGACCTTGCCCAGCGCCGAGGCCGAGATGTTCTCGCGGATGGTCTGGATGAGGTTGAGCCCGTACCGCTTGCGGTCCTCGGTCGCGTAGGCCAGCCCGTGGGCGATGGCCTCCTTGACGCTGCGCGTGCGGACGAGGGTCCCGTTCTTGTAGACGCTGCCGGAGATCCTGGAGCCGTACGAGTGGCCGAACACGCTCATCGCGAGCTCGGTGCGCCCTGCGCCCATGAGGCCGGCCATGCCGACGATCTCGCCCGCCCGCACGTGCAGGTTCGCGTGGTCGACGACGACGCGGTCGGTGTCGATCGGGTGGTGGACCGTCCAGTCCTCGATGCGCAGGACCTCCTCGCCGATGGTCGGCTCGTGGTCCGGGAAACGGCTGTCGAGCGAGCGTCCGACCATGCCGCGGATGATGCGGTCCTCGGTCACGGGCTCGGCGCCGTGCAGGTCGAGCGTCTCGATCGTCGCGCCGTCGCGGATGATCGTCACGCGGTCGGCGATCGCGGCGATCTCGTTGAGCTTGTGGGAGATGATGATGCAGGTGATCCCGTGGCTGCGGAACTCGTCGATCAGCTTGAGCAGGTGGGCGCTGTCCTCGTCGTTGAGCGCCGCGGTGGGCTCGTCGAGGATGAGCAGGTCCACGCGCTTGGACAGCGCCTTGGCGATCTCGACGAGCTGCTGCTTGCCGACCCCGATGTCCATGGCCTTGGTCGCGGGGTTCTCCCAGAGCCCCACGCGCTCGAGCAGCGCTGCGGCCTCGCTCGTGGTGCGGTGCCAGTCGACGATCCCCGCGGAGGCCTTCTCGTTGCCGAGGAAGATGTTCTCCGCGATCGACAGGTGCGGCACGAGCGCCAGCTCCTGGTGGATGATCACGATCCCGCGGGCCTCGCTGTCCCGGATGGTCCGGAACTCGCACGTCTCGCCGTCCATGACGATCGTGCCCTCGTAGGTGCCGTGCGGGTAGACGCCCGACAGCACCTTCATCAGGGTCGACTTGCCGGCCCCGTTCTCCCCGCAGATCGCGTGGACCTCGCCCCGACGCACGTCCAGCGTGACGTCCTGCAAGGCCTTGACGCCGGGGAACTCCTTGGTGATCCCCCGCATCTCGAGGATGTTGCTCTCGCTGGCCATGGGTCAGCTCCTCACTCGTCCGTTCCTGTCGACGGTGCGCGCGGCCGTCGGCCGACCGCGCCACCTCGTCGCTCGTCCTGCTCACCTCGGGCGCGCCGTGCCCGGCCCCGGACGTGGGTCCCGGGGCCGGGCACGGCGCGGACCGGTCAGAGGCCGAGCTTCTCGGCCGTGTAGAAGCCGGAGTCGACGAGCGACGACTGGACGTTGTCCGGCGTGACGACCTGCGGGTCGAGCAGGTACGACGGCACGACCTTCACGCCGTTGTCGTAGGTCGTGGTGTCGTTGACCTCGACCTCCTCGCCGTCGATGATCTGCTGGACCATGGTGGCGACCTGGTCACCGAGCGTGCGGGTGTCCTTCCAGACCGTCATGGCCTGCTTGCCCGCGAGCATGTTCTTGACGTTGGCCTCGTCGGCGTCCTGACCCGTGACGAGCGGCCAGGCGTCGCCCGGGGTGTAGCCGCCACCCTCGAGCGCCTGCTCGATGCCGAGCGCGAGCGAGTCGTTGGGCGACAGGACGACGTCGACCTTCTTGTCGGTGTAGAACGAGTTGAGACGGTTCTCCATCTCGGACTGGGCCTTGGCGGACTCCCAGCCCTGGATGCCGATCGTGGTCCAGTCGTCGACCGTGGCGGGCGCCTTCCCCGAGGGGACGACGAGCTGGCCCTTCTCGACGTAGGGGCTCAGGACGTCCCAGGCTCCCTTGAAGAAGAAGCGGGCGTTGTTGTCGTCGGGCGACCCGGCGAAGGGCTCGAGGTTGAACGGGCCTGCGCCGCCGGCCAGACCGAGCTGCTCGGCGATGAACTCGCCCTGGAGCGTGCCGACCTTCTCGTTGTCGAACGTCGCGTAGTAGTCGACGTGCTCGGAGTCGTTGATCAGACGGTCGTAGGCGATGACCGGGATCTCCTCCTTGGCCGCGGCGTCGAGGACGGGTCCCAGGGCCGTGCCGTCGATCGAGGCGATGACGAGGACGTCCGCACCCTGGTTGATCATGTTCTGCAGCTGCGTGATCTGCTGGTCGACCTTGTTGTCCGCGTACTGGAGCGTGGTCTCGTAGCCTGCGCCGCCGAGGAGCTCCTCGAGGTGGGCGCCGTCGTTGTTCCACCGCTCGAGGCTGCGGGTGGGCATCGCGATACCGATCAGGGGCGTGTCGGTCCCCGTCTCGCCACCACCGGACTCTTCTCCCGCACGCTCCGAGCTGCAGGCCGTGAGAGCACCGAACAGCAGCGTCATCCCGGCAGCTGCGGCGACCGCCTTGCGCATAGACGTCATCGTCATTCCCTTTCGTCTTCGAACCAGGGGGCGGGCCTCAGCTGTGAGACCCGGGATGCCTCCGAGCCGCGGAGGGAATCCGCGTGGCCTCGGTCGGCACTGCAGTGAAACTAGCCACCCTTGAGTTCGAGCGTCAAGCGCAGTAATCAGTTCGTGACCTAATTGTGTTCGAGACTCGAACTCACGATGGAAGCGGTACCACCCCCGGGCGCCCGCAGAATCCCCGTCCTGCCTCACTTCTGCGGCCCTCGGGAGCGTGTACGCTCCTTCCTGTGAACAACGACCGGTCCACGCCCGGCTCGCAGACCTCACTCCGAGAAGCGAACCGAACACGCATCGTGGATGCGGTGAAGCGCTACGGCGGGCTCACCCAGGTCGAGCTCGCCGAAGCGACGGGACTCTCGACGGCGACGGTCTCGACCATCGTCAAGGAGCTGACCCAGGCAGGGGTCGTCGACACCCGACCCACCTCGCGCTCCGGGCGTCGCGCCCTCAAGGTGACCCTCGCGCGCCAGCTCGGTCTCGTGGCCGGCATCCAGTTCGGCCACCGCCACCTCAAGGTCGCGCTCGGAGACTTCGGCCGCACGATCGTGGCCGAGCAGCAGATGCCCCTGCCCGTCGACCACCGCGTCGACACGGGCCTGGACCGCGCCGCGCTCCTCGTCATGGACCTCCTCGAACGCGTCGGTGCCTCGACCGACGAGCTCCTCACGGTCGGCATGGCCCTGCCCGCCCCGGTCGACATCTCGACCGGGATGATCTCGGTGCGCGGCATCATGCGCGGCTGGGACGACCTGCACGTCGGCCAGGTCATGTCCAAGCGGCTCGCCCGCCCCGTCGTGGTGGACAACGACGCGAACCTCGCCGCGCTCGCCGAGGCCGAGCTCGGCGCGGCCCGGGCCGTCCGCGACTCGGTGTTCGTCCGGGTCTCGTACGGGACCGGGGCGGGGGTCGTGATCAACGGGAACGTCCACCGCGGCTACGCGGGCACGGCCGGCGAGATCGGGCACGTCCAGGTCGACCCCGCGGGTCCCATCTGCCGCTGCGGCAACCGCGGGTGCCTCGAGACGATCGTCGGCTCCGACGCGCTCCTCGCCCTGCTGCGCTCGAGCCACGGCGACCTCACGCTGCGTGACGTCATCTCCCGGGCGCTGGCCGGCGACCCGGGCTGCAGCCGCGTCGTGGCCGACGCTGGCGACCGCATCGGCATCGCGGTCGCCACGCTCGCGAGCGCCATGAACCCGCAGGTCATCGTCGTGGGGGGCGAGCTCGCCGAGACCGGCGAGATCCTCGCGGGCCCCCTGCGCGACGCCGTCCGCCGGCACCTCGTCCCCAACACGATCGCGCCCGTCGAGGTCGTGCTGAGCGAGCTCGGCCCTCAGGCCGAGGTCATGGGTGCGCTCGCGCTTGCGCTCCAGTCGACCGACGTCGCGAGCGACGTCCGCCTGGCTCCCGGCGCCCCGGGCCCGGTCGGGCTGTCGACGCCTCCGGACCCCGGTGGCACGAGCCGGTCGGGGGCGACCGGATGAGTCCCACCACCCGACCGACGACGACCCGCGCGCCGCGCGGGACCGCACGACCGCCGCACCACGACGACGTGGTCGGCCCCCCGACGCCCTCGGGCGCCCGAGCACGAACAGGTGACACGACGTGAGCAGCACCTCCGCCCTCCCCGCACTGTCGTTGCACGGCATCGACAAGTCCTTCGGCGCGGTCCGCGCGCTCGAAGGCATCGACCTCGAGGTGCGACGAGGCGAGGTCGTCGCGCTCGTGGGCGACAACGCCGCGGGCAAGTCGACGCTCGCCAAGGTCATCGCGGGCGTGCTGACGCCGGACGCGGGCATCATCGAGTCTGACGGCGTCCCGGTCACCATCCCGTCCCCGGCCGCGGCGCACGCGCTGGGCATCGCGACCGTCTTCCAGGACCTCGCGCTGTGCGACAACCTCGACGTGGTCTCGAACCTGTACCTCGGGCGAGAGCTCCACAAGGGTCCGCGGCTCGACGAGGCCGCGATGGAGGAGAACGCGCGGCGCATCCTGCGCGACCTCACGTCCCGCATCCCCTCGGTGCGCACGCTCGTCTCCGACCTGTCGGGCGGGCAGCGCCAGAGCGTCGCGATCGCCCGCACGCTCCTCGGGGACCCGCGCATCGTGGTGCTCGACGAACCCACGGCCTCGCTGTCGGTGTCGCAGACGGCCGAGGTCCTGACCCACATCGAGCGCCTGCGCGACCTGGGCCACGCCGTGATCCTCATCAGCCACAACATGACCGACGTGCGCGCGGTCGCGGACCGGATCGAGGTGCTGCGCCACGGGCGCAACAACGGCAGCTTCTCGGGACCGGGCACGAGCTACGAGGAGATCATCGCCGCGATCACGGGCGCCATGACGACCCCGCGCCGCAGCGCCCGCCTGGCCTGAGAGCACGGCGCCGCGCAGCGCCCGGCGACCAGTGCGGCCGGGCCTCTGAGCGCTGCCCCGCCAGGCCCTTCCTCCCTGCCGGCCCCCTCGTTGCCGCCCGCCCCCCCCCGACCCACCGGACTGCTCGCCGCGACGCGCGTGGCGCCGTCGGGCCGTGCTGGCGGCGCAGGGCGCGCAGGACGCGCAGGGCGCGCGAGGCGCGCGGACGCCCCGCGACCGCGTGCGCTGCACGTGACGCCCCCGTGAACGGGACGTCAGCCACCGTGACGGGGCGTTACCACCGGGTTGCCGACCTGTGGAGATGTGGGCGCATAACGAACATCCGCCACGAAAGGCGCACCGAGGTGCTTCCGTCTCGGCCACCGTTGCCCCTACGTTCGGAGCACGACACCGCAGGAGGCCCGGACGCACCGGACCACCCGTCGTCGTGACAGGCACGCAGGGGTGTCTCTGCCCGTCCCGACGTCATCGCCGCCGCCGCTCTCGAGCCGCCGTGCGCGTCCTGCGTCGCACGACGACCCGACCTGGTCTCGTCGTCCGGCGGAGGTACGCATGGGAAGCAGCAGGCTCGCAGCGGTACGGCTCCTGGCCGTGGTCGCGGTGGCGTTCGGGCTCGTCTACATCGGGTGGCGGTGGTCGGGGACCGTGGCCTGGGACGCGTGGTGGATCGCGGTCCCCCTGGTCCTGGCCGAGACGTACAGCCTCGGCGAGACCGTCCTCTATGCCCTGACCATGTGGAACGCGAGGCGTCGCGCGCCGGCTCCCCCGGCTCCCGAGGGCCTGAGCGTCGACGTGTTCGTCACGACCTACAACGAGCCCGTGGACCTGGTGCTGCGCACCGCGATCGCTGCCCGGGACATGACGTACCCGCACACGACGTGGATCCTCGACGACGGCAACCGGTCCGAGCTCGAGGTCGCGGCCTCGCGCGTGGGGATCGGATACATCACCCGCGGCCCCGAGTGGGAGGGGCGTCCCCGCTTCGCCAAGGCGGGCAACGTCAACAACGCGCTGTTCCGCACGAGCGGCGACCTCGTCGCGATCCTCGACGCCGACCAGGTCCCCGAGCCGCGGTTCCTCGACCGCGTCCTGGGGTACTTCGACGACGAGGAGGTCGCGTTCGTCCAGACGCCCCAGCACTTCTGGAACGTCCCCCCGAGCGACCCCCTGGGCACCCAGGCCGAGCTCTTCTACGGCCCCATCCAGCAGGGCAAGGACGGGTGGGGGGCCGCGTTCTTCTGCGGGTCGAACGCGGTCCTGCGGCGCGAGGCGCTCATGGCGCTCGGGCTGACCCGGTTCAGCCGGGACGCGCGCGGCAGCATGCGGGCAGCGCTGCGGGCCGGCCGGTCTCGCCTCCAGGACCTCCTGAGCCAGCTCGCGGTCCGCGAGCCCACGGCCATGCCCGTGGCCGAGCAGGCGCTGGCCGCGGTCCGCCGGGCCGAGGGGCAGTTCCGCCGGGGCGACGTCCTGACCGAGATCACCTCGGAGCTGCGCTCGGCCTTCACCGCCGCGCTCGCGCCAACCCCCGGGGTCCCCGCCCTCCCCGAGGACGTCACGGGAGAGCTGCTGGGCGAGCTCGACGGCGTCCTCGAGCTGGTCGACGTCGCCCGCACCGACCAGGCCCTGACCATCAACCCGCTCGACACGACGACCATCACCGAGGACATGGCCACGGCCATGCACCTGCACGCGATGGGCTGGACGAGCGTCTACCACCACGAGGTGCTGGTCCGCGGCCTCGCACCCGAGGACGTGGGCACCGCGCTCTCGCAGCGCCTGCGCTGGGCGACCGGGTCGATGCAGGTCTTCTTCCGCGACAACCCGCTCATGGTCCGCGGGCTCACGCTCGCCCAGCGGCTCATGTACCTGGGCACCATGACGAGCTACCTGAGCGGCTTCGCCGCCCTGGTCTACCTCTCGGCGCCGGTGCTGTTCCTGACGGCCGGGATCTTCCCGCTGCACGCCGACCCCACGTTGTTCTTCCTCCACTTCATCCCGTTCTTCGTGGCCTGCCAGCTCCTCTTCCAGCTCTCCGGCAGGGGAAGCCGCGGGCTGTGGCGCGGGCAGCAGATGTCGTTCGCGCTGTTCCCCACCTGGATCGCGGCGACGCTCTCCGGCGCGTCGGCGGTGTTCCTCGGGCGGCACGTCGCGTTCTCGGTCACGTCCAAGACCAAGCAGGCGACGGGCACGGGCTACCGGCACGTGCTCCCCCAGGTCGTGGCCGCGGTCGTCCTGATCGTGGCCTCTGCGGTCGGGGTCGCCCGCATGCTCGTCGGCGAGGCCTCGGCCCCGGCGACCTACCTGACCCTGGGCTGGGTCGCGGTCGACCTCGCCCTCCTGTCCGCCGCGCTGCGCGCAGCGCGGTACACCGGGCCCGGCGACTCCGTCGTGGACCCCACTCCCCCGTCCGTCGCGCTCCTCGCGGCCCAGGCCGTGAGCGACGGGCTCGACAGCAACGACAGCAACGGCGCTGAGCTCTCCTCCCTCCTCGACCCGACGGATCTCCCGCTCGACCTCACCGTCCGCCACGTACCCAGGAGCTCGCCATGGCCACCATCGTCAGCGCACCCGACCTCACCCTGACCCACCCCGTCACGAGCATCGACCTCCCGTCCGGTGGTCGGCTCGACGCCGCCGCCGTCCTGTCCCTGCGCGGCCCTGTCGCCACGGCTGTCGCCGACGGCCCGGTGCTCGTCCTCCTCGACGTCTCGGGGGTCGACGGCGTCTCGCCGTCCGGGATCGCCGGCCTGCTGGACCTGTTGCGCGTGGTCCGCTCGCGCGGCGGGGACCTGCGGATCTTCGGCGCCTCGACCGCCGTCCAGCACGCCTTCACGGCCCTGGGCCTCGATGCCGTGGCGCGCGTCTACGGCGGTCACGACGAGGCTCGAGGTCTCCTCACCTCCCGGGCCTCCTGATGACGTTCTACCTCCCGGGCGCCGGCGGTCGCAGGCGTCGGCCCGGCCTCGTGACGCCCGTCATGATCATGTTCCTGGGCGTGGGCGCGGTCGGCGCGGGGTTCGCGGTCGCGGGTCCGGCCGAGGACACGGCGCCTCCCGTCCCCGAGACGTGCACGGCCGACGCCGCCCAGGTCGTCCCGGCCGACGGCACCCTGCTCGGGGTCAATCTCGACTGGGCGTCCGAGACGCTCGAGGAGCACCGGACGTACCTGGGTCACGCCCCGGCCGTCGCGGTCCAGTTCTCCGACGTCCCCTACGACCGCGCGACCTGGGAGCACACGGTCAGCGCGGTCACCCAGATGAAGGCCAACGGCGGCGTGCTGCTGCTGACCCTCGAGCCGCACGCTGGGCTCGCCGCCATGAGCGACGAGGTGATCGCGACGCTCGCCCACGACCTGCGCGAGGTCAACCAGCAGGGGGTCGCGGTCGTGCTGCGGTTCGCGCACGAGATGAACGGCTCGTGGTACGCGTGGGGTCAGCAGCCCGCGGCGTACGTCGAGACGTTCCGGCGGGTCGCCGCGGCGGTCCACGACCAGGCACCGGGTACGGCCATGATGTGGGCCCCCAACTACGGGGGCGGCTATCCCTTCACGGGCGGGCAGTTCGCCGCGCTCCCCGGGTCGGCCGACTACGCGGCGCTCGACACCGACGGCGACGGCACGGTCACCATGGCCGACGACAGCTACCTCCCGTACTTCCCGGGGGACGACGCCGTGGACTGGGTCGGGGTCTCGCTCTACCACTGGGGCAACCAGCGCCCGTGGGGTAACAACGAGGTCCCCGAGGACGGCAAGTTCCTCGCGATGCTGACGGGCACGTACGTCGGCACGGCCGGGGACGACGCCGCCGTCCCGGACTTCTACACCGTGTACGGCGTCGAGCACGGTCACCCGGTCGCGGTGCCCGAGACCGCGGCGATCTACACGCCCTCGCGCGGCGGTGCGGCCGAGCTCGACATCAAGCGCGCCTGGTGGCGCCAGGTCTTCTCGCCCGAGACCCACGAGCGGTTCCCGCAGCTCAAGATGGTCAACTGGTTCGAGTGGGACAAGTACGAGATCGAGATCGACGACGACGTCGACTGGCGCGCGGCGGGTGCCACCGACGTGCGCGACGCGTTCGTCGCCGACCTCCCGTCGTGGCTGCGCTACGCCGAGGACGTCTCGACCTGCGAGGAGTGACCATGCACCGGTCCACGCACCCCAGCCGCCTGCTCACGGTCGTGATCGCGCTCGCGGTCCTCGGCACGCTCGCGGCCGCGGCCGTCGGTCCCCCCGCCGCCCGGACCGCGAGCGCCGCCCCGACCATGGGCGCACCGCCCGGCCCCCTGACGTGGTCGGACGAGTTCGACGGCGCTCCCGGCGCCCCGCCGGACCCTGCGCGCTGGCGCCTCGAGACCGGAGGCAGCGGCTGGGGCAACAACGAGCGCCAGTACTACACCGACAGCCCGAGCAACGCCTCGACCGACGGCGCCGGGCACCTCGTCATCACGGCCCGCCGGGAGAACCCGGCCGACCACCAGTGCCACTACGGTCGCTGCGAGTACACGTCGGCGCGCCTCATCACGGCCGACCGCTTCGCCCAGCAGCACGGGCGCTTCGAGGCGCGGATCAAGATCCCGAGCGGGCAGGGCACGTGGCCCGCGTTCTGGATGCTCGGGCAGGACATCTTCACGACCGAGCCCTGGCCCGCGAGCGGCGAGATCGACGTCATGGAGAACGTCGGCAAGGAGCCGGGCACGGTGTGGGGAAGCCTGCACGGTCCCGGGTACTCGGGAGCGGACGCGGTGCACGAGTCGTTCACGCTCCCCGGCGGCGAGCAGGTCGCCGACGACTTCCACACCTTCACGGTCGACTGGGGGCCCGACGCGATCACCTGGTACGTCGACGGCACGGCGTACTCGCACAAGACCCCCGACGACACCGGGGGCGGCGCCTGGGTGTTCGACGACCCGTTCTTCCTGCTGCTCAACCTCGCGATCGGCGGCGACTGGCCCGGGTCGCCCGACGAGAGCACGACGCTGCCCGCGCAGATGGTCGTCGACTACGTCCGGGCCTACGCGTGGGACGAGGCCGACGGCCCCGGGACGGCCCCGGTCGCCTCGACGGGCCGGCTCGTGGGGCTGGGCGGGAAATGCCTCGAGCTGCCCTGGGGAGACACCGCCCCGGGCGTGCCGGTCCAGGTCCGCACGTGCTCGGACGCCGCCCACCAGCAGTGGACGTTCGAGCCCGACGGCACGGTCCGCACGCTCGGGCGCTGCCTCGACGTCGCGTGGGGTGCGCGCGAGGACGGCGCGAAGATCCAGACCGCGCCGTGCTCGGGTGACCCTGCCCAGCAGTTCGTGCTCACCGCGAGCAACGACCTGGTCAACCCGCAGGCGGACAGGTGCGTCGACGTCACCGACTTCAGCACGACCGACGGGTCCCCCGTCCAGCTCTGGGGCTGTGCCGGGTCCGCCAACCAGAAGTGGTGGGTCGCCTCGCCCTGAGTCCGTCGTCGCCCGAGCCGTCCCGCGCACCGCGGGACGTGCCTGCGCGGCGGGCGCTCCGTCGTCGGGCACCCGCCGCGGTGCGCCGGGACGCAGCGAGGCGCGTCCCCCAGGTCGGGGGACGCGCCTCGTGCGTACCGGTGGGTCAGTCCTGCCCGACGGCGTCGCTCGCGTTGCGCGCCTCGGCCTCGCCCAGGATGCGGCGCAGGTACGTGTAGGTGAGGTCGCCCGCGGCCTTGTCGTACTGCTCCTCGTAGCCGTGACGCGTGTAGAGCTCGAGGTTCTGCTTGGAGTCCTTGCCCGTGAAGACCCAGATCTCCGTGGTCTCCTCGGGCAGGTGCGGCAGCACCGCGAAGAGCATCTGCGTGCCGATCCCGCGGCCCTGCAGGTCGGGGGCGACCGCCAGGCGACCGAGCGTGGCCTTGCCGCCCTCGATCTCCACGCGCACCGATCCGACCAGGCGCGGCCCCTGCCACGCACCGAGCGTGATGACGCCCGGGGTCGCCAGGTCCGTCTTGAGCTCCGCGAGCGTCTGGGTCAGCGGGGGGATGTTGGGGTCCCCGTAGAGCTGTGCCTCGGTGACGAACGCTGCCCGGCGAAGCGTGAGGAGCTCCCCCGCGTGCTCGTCCGTGACGAGGTCCATGGTCATCGGCGTGTCGGTCATGGTCCCATCGTGTCAGATCCCGGCAGGGCCGACGTGCTTGTCCGCGGGTGGAACCGTGCCCGTCTCAGCCCCCATCGCGGCTACCCTGGGACCGTGTCCAGCACTCCCCTGTCGAGCGCTCCTGCGCCCACGCCCACCCACTGGGTCCTCACGCTGTCCTGCCCGGACGGTCCGGGGATCGTGCACGCCGTCGCGGGGACCCTCGCCGAGCACGGCGGCAACATCACCGAGTCGCAGCAGTTCGGCGACCCGTTGTCCGGGCTGTTCTTCATGCGCGTCCAGGTCGAGTCGACCGCGTCGCGCGACGAGCTCGAGACCGCGCTCGCGCCCGTGATCGAGGCGTTCGACATGACCTGGAACCTCGACGTCGTCGGGCGCCGCGTGCGCACGCTCGTCATGGTCTCCAAGGCCGCGCACTGCCTCGTCGACCTGCTCTACCGCGAGCGCTCGCAGGGCATGCCCATCGAGGTCGTGGGCGTCGTGGGCAACCACCGCGACCTCGAGGACATCGCCGCTTTCTACGGCAAGCCGTTCCACCACGTGCCCGTCACGCGCGACACCAAGGGCGCTGCCGAGGACCGGCTGCGCGAGCTCGTGGCCGAGCTCGACGTCGAGCTCGTCGTCCTCGCGCGCTACATGCAGATCCTCTCGGACGACCTGTGCCGGGACCTGTCGGGCCAGGTCATCAACATCCACCACTCGTTCCTGCCGAGCTTCAAGGGCGCCCGCCCCTACGCCCAGGCGCACGACCGCGGCGTCAAGCTCATCGGCGCCACGTCGCACTACGTCACGGGCGACCTCGACGAGGGGCCGATCATCGAGCAGGACGTCGAGCGCGTCGACCACTCGCGCGCCGTCGAGGACCTCGTGGCGCTGGGCGAGGACGTCGAGCGCCGCACGCTCGCACGGGCCGTGCGCTGGCACGCCGAGCACCGCGTGCTGCTCGACGGGCACCGGACGATCGTCTTCCGCTGACGGACCGGTCCGCGCGGCTCCCGTGACCATCCCCCCGCAGGCCACGCTCCAGGTCGTCACGACCCGGTGGACCAAGCGTTCGCGCGGCGGCGACGCGGCGACCGTGCGGAACGCGACGCCCATCGCGTTCCGGCTCCCCGCCGGGTCGGCGCCCCTGGTGCACGCGGTCGAGATGCACGAGGAGCACGGCTTTCGACCGGTCGAGTCGATCGGCGGTCCGGCGACCGCGGAGACGGTCTCCCTGCGCGTGCGCGAGGGCCGGCTGACCGTGTTCGTCCCGGTCCCCGCGTGGCACGCGATCCCGCCTCGGCCACGGCGGCCGCCCGCGGTCCGTCTCGCCCCCGGCGAGTGGGTGCGCTGGCAGCTCAACTTCCGCTTCTCGAGCCTCGCGGGGATGCAGGACTGGTCGTACTGGCAGGACACCGTCAACGTCGCCTGCGGGCCGGTGACGCGTGACGTGTTCCTCGGCACGCCGACGTACCTGGTGGACGAGCGCGGCTCGTTGCGCTGACCGGCACGCGCGGGCACTGGGAGCGCGGACACTCGTCCGGCAGCCGCCGTCTGCCGCCCTCTGCCCGCTGCCTCAGAGCGGCAGCTTGAACCCCTCGTGCGACTGCGCGTACCCCAGCGAGCGGTAGAACCGGTGCGCGTCCTCGCGCGCCTTGTCGGACGTGAGCTGTGCGAGCGACGCCCCGCGCTCACGGCCGCGCTCGTGCGCCCACGCCATCATCGCGCGCCCGATCCCCTGGCCCCGCAGCCGCGAGTCGACCCGCACGGCCTCGACGAGCAGCCGGGTCGCTCCGCGCCGCGAGATGCCCGGGACGAACGTCAGCTGCATGACCCCCACGACCTCGCCGCCCACGTCGGCGACGACGAGCTCGTTGTTCGGGTCCGCGTCGATCGCGGCGAAGGCGGTGTGGTGCTCGTCCCCCAGCTCGCCCGTGCGACGGGCGGCGATCGCGTCGTCGGCGATGAGCTCGACGACGCGGGAGAGGTCGTCGAGGCGGGCGGTCCGGAAGGTCACGGGGCTCGGGGTGGGATCGGTCGTCACGGCTGGGCACGCTACCAGGCACGGGAAGACGAGGGGCCCATCGCGCCTGCAGCGCGAGGGCTCCTCTCGGACCCGGCCCGGCTCGAACGGGCAGCCACCCTCACCAGCTGCAGGCAGGACGTGCCCTTACCGGGTAGGCGCGCCTTGGGCGGGCTCAGGGATGAACGTACATCGAGCGGTGGAGCAGGTCATCGTCTGTGGGGGGACGCTCCCTCAGACTCCACTGCCCGGACCGCGGCCGCGAGCCGCGCCACTGCCTCCTCGACACGGGCGTCCGCGAGGTTGCCGTATCCGACGACGAGCCGGTCGCGCTCGCCCTCGCGCGCGGGCGCGGCCGTCGCCCGGTACCGCTCGATCGCCGCGACCGACACCTCGCGCAGCGCCGCCTCGCGCACCACGTCCGCAGCCACGACGCCGGGTGGGAGCTCGACCACGGCGTGCATGCCCGCGGCGATCCCCGTGACGTTCGCCCCCGGCAGCGCGGAACCGAGCGCGGTGACCAGCGCCTCGCGGCGGCGCCTGAACCGTCCCCGCGAGGCGCGCAGGTGCCGCTCGTACGCTCCTGAGACCAGGAACCGGGTCAGCGTGAGCTGATCGATCGTTGATGGTCCGGCCCCTCCCCGGTCGACGACCTTGCCGCGCCACCCGGGCGGCAGCACGGCCCACCCCAGCCCGAACCCGGGGGACATCGTCTTGCTGAGCGAGCCCAGGAGCATGACGCGGTCGGGCGCGAGCCCCTGCACGGCCGCGACGGGCCGCCGGTCGTAGCGGAACTCGGCGTCGTAGTCGTCCTCGACGAGCACGCCGTCGACGTCCCGCGCCCAGCGCACGAGCGCCTCGCGGCGCCCTGGGGAGAGGGCGGAGCCCGTGGGGAACTGGTGGGCGGGAGTCACGAGCGCGGCCCGCGCCCCGGTCCGGCGCGACGCCGCGAGGAGCGCCTCGACGTCGATCCCGTCGTCGTCGACCGGGACGGGCACGGGCGTGAGCCCGGCGGCCGCGGCGGTCTCGCGCAGGCGCGACCAGCTCGGGTCCTCGACGAGGAGGGCCCGGTGCCCTGCCCGGTGCAGCGCGGCGGCGATCCGCCGCATCGCGTCGTCCGCGCCGTGGGTCACGACGACGTCGCCCGCCCCTGCCCGCACGTGCCGGGCGCGGGCGAGGTAGGCCGCGAGCGCCGCCCGGGTCGTGTGGTGACCGGTCGGGTCGGGCGCGGCGAGGTCGGCGTCGGGAGCCACGGCGAGTGCTTCGCGCAGCGCGCGGACCCAGGCCGTGCGCGGTACGTGCCGCAGGTCGGGCACGCCGGGTGCCAGGTCGAGGCGGGCTCGTGGGACGGGAACGCCTTCCGCGCCCGACGACGTCGCTCCCGTCCCGGCGCCGGCTGCGGACAGGGGATCGGCCAGGCCGCCCGGGAGGTCGGGACGGCCGGCACGGCGGTGGGGCTCGGCGGGCCCCTGCACGGCGGCCCGCGGCGGAGGGGCGGTCACGGCCGCGAGCGGCACCCTCGTGCCCGACCCGGTCCGGGACTCGAGGAAACCCTCGGCGACGAGCTGGCCGTAGGCCTCGGTCACGACCCAGCGTGAGACGCCGAGCGTCTCGGCGAGAACCCGGCTCGGCGGCAGGGCTGCTCCGGGCGGGACCCTTCCCGAGAGGACGGCGACCCGCACCGCGGCGCCGAGCCGGGCGTGGAGCGGTTCCGGCCCGTCGCCCAGGTCGAGGATCGTCTCCCAGGCGAGCGCCGCCGTCGGGCCTGCGCCAGTGCTCCGCGAGGGGGTGCTCCTCGGTGCGCGAACGGGTAGCGAATTGGTCTGGTCCGATGCCATGTCAATGGACCATACACCCAGGCCGCTCGGCTCCTAGCGTGGAGAGCGTCAACCCGCCGCACCCCTCATTGGAGACCACGATGCGCTACCGCACCCTCGGCGACGGCCGCACGTCGTTCGACGTCAGCACGCTCTGCCTCGGCACCATGCTCATGGGCACCAGGACGGACGAGGAGACCTCGTTCGCCATCCTCGACCGCTACCTCGAGGCCGGAGGGACCTTCCTCGACACGGCCAACAACTACAGCCTCTGGGCCGGAGGGCACGGGCGCGACAGCGAGGACCTGCTCGCTCGCTGGCTCGTGAGCCGCGGCGTGCGCGACCAGGTCCGCATCGCGACCAAGCTCGGCGCGGCCCAGAAGGACCGCACGCTGCCCCTGTCCAGCACTCCCCCGACCAACTACCAGGGCCTGGCCGCGGAGACGATCACCTGGGAGGCGCACGAGAGTCTGCGACACCTCGGGGTCGACCACCTGGACGTGCTCTACGGGCACGTCGACGACCTCGACACCCCGCTCGCGGAGACCGTCGGGGCGTTCGGCAAGCTTCAGGCCGAGGGGGTCGTGGGGATCTCGGGGATCTCGAACGTCGCGCTGTGGCGCGTGGTCGAGGCGCGTGAGGAGGCCCTGCGGCAGGGGGTCGCGCCCTACGGGGTGGTCCAGGAGCAGCTGAGCTACCTCTACCCGACTCCCGACCCCGACCGGCACAACTGGGCGTCGCCAGAGCTGCTCGACTACGCGCGCTCGACCGGGAGCGACGAGCGCCCGCCGCTCGCGGTCACGGCCTACTCCCCGCTCCTGCAGGGGGCCATGGTGCGCGACGACAAGGAGCTGTGGGAGGGGTACGGGCACCCGACCTCGCTCGAGCGGCGGCGCGTGCTGCACGAGGTCGCGCGGCAGGTCGGCGCGACGCCGAACCAGGTCGCGCTCGCATGGCTGCTCGGCGGTCCCGTGCCGGTGATCCCCGTGATCGGACCGAGCAACCTCGCCCAGCTCGACGAGCTGCTCGGGGCGGCGGACCTGGACCTCGACCCGGAGGTCCGGGCGCGTCTCGACGCGGTCTGACCTGAGTGACACCGCTGAGTGCGGAGCAGTTGCACCGTACGCCAGGCGTGGGATGCAACTACTCCGCACTCAGCGGATCTGTGGGGAGGCTAGGAGCAGTCGCGTGCCCCGTACGACACGTCGTAGACCGTCCGGACCTCCTTGCCGCCGATCGTCGCCGTGCCCGTGACCTTCGACGTCGCGGCAGGGATCTGCGCCTGACGCGTCGCGAACGTCTGCTGGGCGCTCTTGCCGGGCAGGACCCCCGTGAAGGTCTTGGTGCCGAACGGCGTCTCGACCGTGACCGCGGCCGGGACCGGTCCCGCGTTGACCGCGACGACCGTCACGGTCGCCCGTCCCGCGACGCACTGGGTGCGCGCCGAGGTCGTGAGCTCGACCTTCCCGGCCTTCGGCTCGACGAGCACCGCGACCGAGCGCGCCGGGACGGTGACCGTCCCGGTCGCCGTGTCCCACGTGGTCGTCTTGACGACGGGGTCGGCCCCGTCGGCCTGGACGGGTGAGAGCGCGTACTCGCGTCCCGCCAGCCCCGCGACCGTCTGCGTGACCGGCTCGGGCGAGGCGTTGAAGACGACGAGCGCGCCGTCGAGCTCCTTGTCCGTGTCCGGGCCGACCGTGTCGTCGATGCTCATGACGATCACGCCGGGCGTCTGACCGGTCCCCGCATCGGGGAACGTGACCTTCTGGTTGATGAGGTCCGCGCTGCCCAGGCGGAACAGGTCCGTCGAGGAGCGCAGCCGCAGCAGGTCGGCCGCGTCGGCGGACGCCGTCGCGATGTCCTGCTCGCCGGGCTTGAGCGCAGGGTTGGCGAGCAGGGGCGCCATGAGCGGCCACTTCTCGCCGTTGTCGGCCTCGAGCGGCAGCCCCTTGCCGAACCCGTTGTCGGTCCCGGTCCAGTCGATCGCGTTGTACCAGTCGCCCGAGTCGTAGCTGTTGCGGTCGAGCGACTTGGAACGCAGCAGGTCGGTGCCCGCGTGCCACAGCGAAGGCGTCTGCGAGAGGGCCGTGGTGGCGAGCGAGAGGTTGTTCATGCGCACCCGGTCGGCCATCGACGTGTCCGCCGGCAGCTTGAGGGTCAGCAGGTCGAACAGCGTCTCGTTGTCGTGCGCGTCGACGTAGCTGATGATCTCCTCGGGAGAGTCCGCGTAGCCCGCGGGCGCACCCCGGTAGTCGATCTGGTCGCCGCGCAGCGCCTCGCCGGTCGACGTCGTGAACGTGAAGCTGCGCAGGTTGCCCGCGAGGCCCAGGCGGACCAGGTCCGTCTCGTGGCCCAGCGCTGCGAGCTCGTCGGCCGAGCCGTCGTTCACGGTCCCCGGCTCCCCCGCCCGGGCAGGCTGCCCGTTCGGGTCGGTCGCGAGGCCCGTGCCGAACCCCTGCGTGAAGGTCGAGGCCCCGTCGACGGGAGACCCGCCGTGGACCGCGTCGCGCAGGCGGTCGGAGAACGTCCCGATGCCCGTGCCGCCGAGCTGGCCCTGCGTGGCCTGCTCGAACAGCGCGTTGTCGGCGACCTCCCCGAAGTTCCAGCCCTCGCCGTACAGGTACACGGCCTTGCCGTCCACGCCGTCCTTCGTCAGCGTGAGCTCGTCGAGCGCGGCCCGGACGTCGAGCATGTTCTGCTTCGAGTGGTGCCCCATGAGGTCGAAGCGGAAGCCGTCGACCTTGTAGTCGCGGGCCCACGTGACGACCGAGTCGACCATGAGCTTGCCGGTCATGGCGTGCTCGGTCGCGAGGTTCTGGCAGCAGGTGCTGGTCTCGACCGCACCCGTCGTCGTGTCCTGGCGGTGGTAGTAGCCGGGCACGACCTTGTCCAGGACGCTCTTGGGGTCCTGACCGCTGGCCGCGGTGTGGTTGAACACCTGGTCGAGCACGACCTGGAGGCCGGTCTGGTGCAGGGACCCGACCATGGTGCGGAACTCCGCGGCACGCGCCGAGCCCTCGGCGTCGACCGCGTACGAGCCCTCCGGCGTCGAGAAGTGCAGCGGGTCGTAGCCCCAGTTGAAGCCGTCCGTGCCCTGGATCGCGGCTACGGCCGCCTGCTGCTCGGTGCCGTCCGCGGCGAAGCCGCTCAGGTCACCGGTCACCGACTGCTTGGAGCGATCCTCCTCGATCGTCGCGATGTCGAACGTCGGCAGCAGGTGCACCGTCGTCAGGCCGGCGTCGGCCAGCTCGGCGAGGTGCGTCATGCCGGCCGACTTCTTCTCGCCGAACGCGAGGTACGTGCCACGCTTGGCGGCCGGCACCGTGGTGTCGGCGATCGAGAAGTCCCGGACGTGCAGCTCGTAGATCGTCTGGTCGACGGCCCGCTCCACGACGGGAGCCGGCGTGTCCTTCCAGACCTTCGGCTGGGTGTCCTTCGCGTCGAGGTCGACGACGACCGAGTGCGTCGAGTTGAGCGTGAGCCCCAGCGAGTACGGGTCGGTCACGACGTTGGTCTCGACCGTGCCCGTGGACGGGACGAAGACCTCGACCTCGTAGAGGTACCGAGCACCGACCCAGCCGAACTTCTTGTCGGCGTCCTTCCCGTCGACCGTCCACGTCCCGTCCGACTGACGCTCGGCGGGGAACCGCCGGGCGTCCTCGTTCTTCAGGTCCGCGGCGTCACCCGTGCCAGGCCACGCGAGGAGCGTGACCTTCTTGGCCGTGGGGGCCCACAGCGCGAACGACGCCCACTTGCCGTTGGTGTAGATGCTCGCACCGAGCGTACGGTCCGCGGCGCCCTCGGCGAACAGGTCGTCCAGGACTCCGGGGAGCTGGACGCCGGTCGCCGCGGTGAGCGGAGCGTCTGCCGCGGTGCCGCCTCGCTGGGCGACGAGGAGCTGCCCCGTGAGCGCGGCAGTCGCCGCGTCCACGGAGATCGGCTCGCCGTCGGCGTCCGTCACCCGCAGGGCCACCGCGTCGGCGAGGGCCGGGAAGTCCGCCGCGACGTCGTCGGGCAGGCCGGCCGGGTCGTAGGCCAACCCCAGGGTCGACGCCCCCTCCGGGGCGACGACTGCGCCGTCGGCGACGCTCAGGCCGCCCGTGGGCGCCGTGTGGAGCGTCCAGCCCAGCGTCGCCGGGTCGGCACCCGCGAGAAGCTCGCGCGGCCAGGCGACCAGGTCCTTGCCCACCCAGTGCGCGGCCTGCTGGCCCGTCCCGGGCAGCGGCGGGTCCGCGACCTCGATCGTGAGCACGTGCGTCGCGAGGACGTAGGAGAACGTGACGGACTTGCCCTCGGACGCGCTGAACGAGTAGTTCTGACCGTCCTTGACGCCGCCGACACCGTAGTTCTCGGCCCAGCTCAGACCGTGCGCGACCTTGCCTTCATACGCGCCCGTGGCGAGCGCGGACGTCGTGAGCGTGTAGACCCCGTCACCGTCAGGGTCACGGAGCCACGAGCCCAGGCAGTCCGGAGACCAGGCGGCCGAGCAGCCGAGCTGGTCCTGGAACGAGCCCGCGACCGTGACGATCGGGCCCTGCGCGGTGCTCGAGAAGTCGTGCGAGACCGGGTCCCAGTAGAACGTCACGGGGCCACCCGCGGTCGTGTACGTCGCGTTGGCACCGTCCTTCGCACCGCCGACACCGTAGTTGAGGTCCCAGGACCCGTTGATCGCGACCTTGTACTCGTAGGTACCCGCCGGGATGTCGAACGTGCCCGCGTAGACGCCGTCAGCACGCTTGGTGAGCTTGGCCGCCTCGCAGCCGGGGGCCCAGTCGCCCGCGCAACCCATCTCGGAGTTGTGGCTCCCGGCGACCGTCACGAGGTCGATGTCCGTCGGAGGTTCGACGTCCTCGTCACCGCTCACGGAGTTGCCCACGCTCGCGAACGTCGAGGCCGCGGCGCGGTCGCCGTCGGCGTCGACCGTCACGGCGCGGTACTCGACGAGCGTGCCCTTGGCCAGGTCGCTCACGTCGTGGAAGACGCGCGGCGAGGTGTCCTCGGCCGTGCCGAGACCCTGCCACTCGTCCGACCCGACGACGCGCCAGGCGAAGCTGGTCTCGGACCACGCGGCGTCGTCGACGTCCGCGGCGACCGGGGCCACCCCGGTGAGGCCCGACCCCGCGGCCGGTACGGCCACCGAGACGTTCCCCGTGGACTCGACGCCCACGGTGCGGTCCGCCTTGAGCACGACCGAGCCGAGGGCCGGGACCGTGAGCGAGACGGTGCCGTCGGCACCGGCCGTGACAGCGTCTCCCCCGCCGTAGAGCGGTGCGTAGGTCGCGCCCGGCGTGAGGGTCGTGAAGCTGACCGTCTTGGCCGCGGCCGAGTTGTTGAGCCCCACGAGGTGCTCGATCTTCTCGGTGCGGTCGACGCGCGAGAACGCGTAGACGCCCGCGCCCGAGTCGGTGTAGCGCTCGATCTGTGCACCGGTGGCGAGCGCCGGGTTCTCGGAGCGCAGCGCGGAGAGCTCGGCGATGTGGGTGTAGAGCGGCGACGTGGTGTCGTAGCGGTCCTGGCTGCCGGCGGTCTCGCCCGTGATCAGCTTCTGGTCCGCGTACTCGTCGACCTGGGTCGCGAACAGCGACTGCCGCGCGTTCTTGTCCTTGCCGTCGCCCGCACCCGCGAAGCCCTGCTCGTCGCCGTAGTAGACGACCGGCTGGCCGCGCGTGAGGTACATGAGGTCGTGCGCGAGCTCGTCACGACGCTGCGCGTCGCCCGTGGTCTGCAGCAGGTACCCGATGCGGCCCATGTCGTGGTTGCCGAGGAACGTGGGCAGCGCCGACGCCGAGGAGTCTGGCGTCGTGTACATGTCGTCGCTCGCGAAGAGCTGGGACAGCCCCTTGGCGCTGTTGCCGCTCGCGAAGCTCGCGGCCGAGGACTGGAACGCGAAGTCGAGAACGGAGTTCATGTCCGTCTTGCGCACGTAGGGCGAGAGCTTGGCGGCGTCGGCGTCGTAGATCTCACCGAACATGAAGAAGTCGTCCTTGCCCTTCGAGTGGGCGTAGTCGAGGACCTCGGTGGTCCAGGTCTCCCAGAACTCGAAGTTGACGTGCTTGACCGTGTCGATGCGGAAGCCGTCGATGCCGAGGTCGACCCAGCCCTGGTAGACGTCGACGAACCCGTCGACGACACGCGGGTTCTCGGTCATGAGGTCGTCCAGGCCGTCGAAGTCGCCGTAAGTCACGGACTCGCCCGACCACGTCGAGTTGCCACGGTTGTGGTAAAGCGTCGTGTCGTTGAGCCACGCGGGGACCTTGGCGTCCTTCGCGTCCTCGGCCACCACGGGCGTGTAGGGGAACGACGTCGCGGCGTCCATCGCGGGGAACGTGTCCTTGCCCGCGTGGTCGGCCGGGTCGAACGCGGTGCCTGCGGCGTCCTTGTACGGCGAGGTCGCCTGGTCGACGTACGAGTACTGCTTCTGCTCGTTGTCGATCAGGTCGGCCGTGTGGTTGGTGATGATGTCGAAGTAGACCTTGATGCCCTTGGCGTGGGCCTCGTCGATCAGTGCCTCGAGCTCGGCGTTGGTGCCGAGGTGCGGGTCGATCTGCGTGAAGTCGGTGACCCAGTAGCCGTGGTAGCCCGCCGACGCGTTCGCTCCCTCGCCCTGGACCGGGTTGTTCTTGAACGACGGGGTCAGCCAGATCGCGGTGGTCCCGAGCCCGTCGATGTAGTCGAGCTGGTCGCGCAGGCCCTGGATGTCGCCACCCTGGTAGAAGCCCTTGTCCGTGGGGTCGTAGCCCGAGTGCAGCGCACCACCCTCGATGCCGGCCTCGTTGTTGGTGGGGTCGCCGTCCGCGAAGCGGTCGGTCATGACGAAGTAGAACTGCTCGTCCGAGCCGGCCTGGCGCACGGGCGGGGTCACGATCTGCGCGTCGGTCGCCTCGTCGTAGGCTCCCCCGAGCTCGACGGGCGCGAGCGAGACGCGCTTGGCGATGTCGTCGAACGTGAAGCGCAGGGTCGTGGGGCCACCGACGACCAGCGGGATGTTGTCCGCACCGCCGTTCAGGCCGTAGGCCTCGTCCCACGTGTCGTTCACGGCGACCTTGTACTCGTAGGTGCCCGCGGGCACCGTGAAGTCGGCCGCGTAGAGGCCGTCGGTGCCGGTCGGCGCGAGCTCGGTCGCCGCGCAGGCCGGGTCCCAGTCGGCTGCGCAGCCGGCCTCGTCCTGGAGGCTGCCGACGAGCGCGAAGGTGCGAGCTGCGTCCGTCGCGGTCGCCGCGGGGCCGGTCGCCGCGTTGGCGACGGCCGTGAAGCCTGTCAGCCCGGTGAGCCCGACGGACAGCGCCGCGAGGGACGCTGTGGCGCGGCGCGGTCTGGACGACCGCCTGGGGCGGGGTGATGCCATGAGGACTCCCTTGTCGACCGGGGAGTCGGACGTGCGTACGCACCGCCGGGTGACCGAGCCCCTGCGCTCCACGTGGTCTCCCGAGCCGGGCGCTCCCCGACGCCGGCTGACCCAGACTGTAGTCGTTGCTGAAAGTTGCAGCAAGGGTGCAACCGCATGTCGGCACGCCGAACCCGTGGCCTCCACGACGGGGACGACCCTGGACAGCACGAAGCCCGGCCCGGAAGCGTGATCGCTGCCCGGCCGGGCCACGGTTCTCGATGACGTCAGCCCGCGAGGTGGCTCCAGCGTGGCGCCAGGTCGCTCCAGGGCCCGACCTCCGCGACGGCACCCTCGTGGAGCACCACGACGCGGTCCGCGCGGGCCAGCGCCGCACGCTTCGAGGTCGAACCGATCACCGTGGTCCCCCGCTCACGGAGCGACGACCACAGCTCGATCTCCGTCGCGGCGTCGAGAGCGCTCGACACGTCGTCGGCCAGGAGCAGCTCCGCGTCGGTCGCGAGCGCGCGGGCGAGCGCGAGCCGCTGCACCTGGCCGCCCGAGAGACGGACCCCTCGGTGCCCCACGAGCGCCTCGTGACCGCCCGCCTCGACCACGTCGCGTTCGAGGCGCGCGGCCGCGACCGGGCCGTGGACCTCGCGCTCGTGCCCGAGCCGCACGTTGTCCGCGAACGTCCCCGACAGGACGCGCGGGACCTGCGCGACGTGCGCGACCTGCCCCGGGCGCAGGAAGGTCTGGGCGTCCTCGACGTCCGTCCCGTTCCACCGGATGTCGCCCGTGTGCTCCATGAGCCCCGCGAGCGCCGCGAGCAGGCTCGACTTGCCCGACCCGACCTGGCCGAGCAGGAGGACGAGCTCGCCGCGCTCCACGCTCAGGTCGACGCCGTGCACGCCGATCGTGCCGTCGTCGTGCAGCGCGCTCACCCCCGCGAGCTCCAGGAGCTCGAGCGCCTGACGCGGGCCCGGGGCGGGCGTGGGCGCCTCGCCCGTGAGGAGGTCGACCCCGCGAGGCAGGTCCATGAGGTCCGCCCCGGCCGCGAAGCGGCTCGTCGCACGCTGCCACGAACGAGTCCCGGGAGCCTCCGTCACGACCGCCCCGGCGACGACCCCGAACCAGCCGAAGCCGTTGACCGCGTTCGCGACCAGGAGCGCGGTCGCGAGGTCCCACGTCCCGGTGAGGAGCCCGGCCCAGGCCGCGACGACGCCGAGCTGGATCATGACGAGCGGCACGCCGTCGAGCGCGGCCTGCACGCGGTGCTCGAAGACCGCTGCGCGCACGCGGCCCGCGTCGACCTCGTGCAGGTGCGCGTGCACCTGGGGCGTCCGGGCGGCGAGCTTGACCGAGCGCGCCGAGTCGAGCGCCGAGACCAGGGCCCGCCCGAACCGGGCGCGCGCGGCCGACGATCGCGTCGCCGAGCGGCCCGCGATGGGACGCCCGAGCGTCGACGCGGCGGCCGAGACGACCATGACCGCGAGCAGCACGGCCCCGGCGAGCCACGACCGGCTCAGCAGCGCCGTGACACCGGCGATGACGAGGCCGTTGACGAGGTCCACCCAGCGGTCGGCGTACCGCACGAACCGGTCGGCGTCCATGGCGCGCGCCACGACCTCGCCCGGGGGTGTGGCCGAGAGCCGGTGCTGGCGCGTCTGGCCCGTCATGACCGACATGCGCACTCGCAGCAGGACCTCGATCCACCAGCGGGGGTAGACGTACAGGGCCCGTGCGAGGCACAGGGGCGCGACCACCAGGAGCACCGCGAACGGGACGAGCAGCGCCGCGGGGAAGCCCTCGTCGAGCCCCTGGACCGCGTGGCCCCAGAGGAAGCCGGTCACTGCCCCCTGCGCCGACACGAGGCTCGCCACCAGGAACAGCACGGCTCCCACGACACCCCACGCCGGCCGCACGAACAGCGCGTGCAGCACGCCGCGCGCGAGGCTGGGGCCTTCGCCCGGGTCCGCCAGGGTCGGCGGGACGCCGCGCCGACGCCGGCCGCCGACGGCCTCGTCCGACGAGCCGGGCACCCCGTCCGCCCCGGACGTCTCGGCGACCGCCTCGACCACGGCCGAGACCACCTCGCCGTCCGCGCCGGCAGGGGCGAGCCCGACGGCCCCAGCGTCCTCGCGACCCTCGCTCCCCCGGTCGACGAGCGCGACGTCCGGTGAGCCCCCCTGCGCGACGCTCGCCTCCAGCAGGTCGCGATAGGGGCCCGCGACGCGCGCGAGCGTGGCCCGCACGCCCTGCTGGACGACGCGACCCCGGTCGAGCACCGCGATCAGGCCGGCGCGCTCGATCGTCGTGAGCCGGTGCGCGACGAGCACGCCCGTGCGCCCAGCGAGCAACCGCTCCGACGCCGACACGACGCGGGCCTCGGTCAGGGGGTCCATGCGTGCCGTGGCCTCGTCGAGGACCACGACCTGGACGTCCCGCACGAGCAGGCGGGCGAACGCGACGAGCTGCTCCTCGCCCGCCGACAGCGACGTCCCGCCCGGTCCGAGCAACGTGTCCAGACCGTCCGGCAGGCCGGCGACCCACTCGTCGAGACGCAGCTCGCGCACCGCGTCCTCGATGGCCGACCGCGGCACGTCGGCGAAGAGCGCGACGTTCTCCGCGAGCGTGCCCGCGAGGATCTCGGTCCGCTGGGTCACGACCCCGACCGCGGCGCGCAGCGCCTGCAGGTCGAGGTCTCGCACGTCCACGCCGCCGAGGAGCACCGCGCCCCGGGGCGGCTCGACCGCCCGCGACAGCAGCGACGCGAGCGTCGACTTGCCCGAGCCCGTGCGGCCCACGAGCGCCACGGTCGCGCCCGCGGGCACGTGCAGGCTCACGCCGGCCAGGGCGAAGGTGCCCTCGGCGTACGAGAAGTGCAGGTCCCGGAGCTCGATGCCCACGGGCCCGTCCGGGACGGGGCGCCCGCCCACCGGCTCGGGCGGGACCGAGAGCATCTGGCGGATGCGCGTGAGCGCCCCGAGCCCCTCCTGGATGTCCGGGAGGTGGTGGACCAGGTTGTCGGTCTGACCCACGAACATCGAGGTGACCAGGAACAGGGTGACGAGCCGGTCGACGCCCAGCTCGCCGTCGGCGGCGAGCGCGGCCCCCGCGACGGCCACGCCCGCGAGCAGCGACGCGAGCACGAGCCCGGCCCGGCGGAGCATGCGCGACTCGACCGACAGGACCGCCTCGAAGCGTCGGTGGACCTGGGCCGACCGCTCGGCGAGCCGTCGCACCGCGAACGACTGGCCCAGGCTCGTGCGCAGGTCGTCGCGTGCCGCGACCGCCTCCTCGAACACGGCCGCATGGTCCGTCCATGCCGCTTCCTCGACCACCTTGCGGCGCGCGATCTCGCCGAGCATGGGGCGCACGATCAGCGCGGCGACCAGTCCGAGCACGGGGAAGAGGATCCAGGCGGGCCACCAGGTCAACCCGGCGACGATCCACATGGGGATCACGCCGACGAGCGTGCGGCCCGCACCCCAGGCCTGGCGGCGCACGAGCGTGCCGACCGCGTGGGTGTCGTCGTCGACCCGGTCGAGCACCTCGCCCACGGCCTGCTCGGTGAGCGTGGCGAGCGGCTGGTGCAGCGCCGCGGCGAGCAGGTCGCCGCGCAGTCGTCCCTCGGCCCGGTCCACGACCCCGGCCCAGACGACCTGGCCGATCGTGTCGAGCAGCGCCGCGCTGACGATGCACACGGCCAGGAGCTGGAGCGTGGCCGTCGTCGGGTCCGCTGCGAGCCATCCTGCGACGACCGTGCCGAACGCAGCGCCGACCGCCCCGACGGTCAGCGCGGCGAGCGCGAAGACGGCCTGCGGCCCGCGCAGCCGCCGCCAGTCCAGGCGGCGGGCGGGGTCCGTCGAGGTGACGGAGAGGGAGGAAGGAGCGGGGTCTGGGCCGGTCGGAGAGCCGGTGGGTGCATCGGTCATGGCCAGCCGATCCTATGGCGGGGGTACGACGTGCACGCAGGCATTTTCCGGCCCCGCGTCCTGGTTCGGACGTCATGGTCCGGACGACGGTGTCCTGTCGCGGGGACCCGCCGGCCCCGCCACCGGACCCGCCGGACCGGCCAGCAGGGACCCGCCGCGCAGAGAGCCGGCGCCCGGTGCTCCCGGGCGCCGACCCTCGTCGCTCAGATGAGGCCGAGGCCCCGCACCGCGTCGCGCTCCTCGACGAGCTCGGCGACCGAGGCGTCGATGCGCTCGCGCGAGAAGTCCGAGATCTCGAGCCCCTGGACGATCTCCCACGTCCCGCCCCGCGAGACCACGGGGAACGAAGCAATGAGGCCCTCGGGGACGCCGTACGACCCGTCGGACACGATGCCCGCGCTCGTCCAGTCGCCCTCGGGCGTGCCGTTGACCCAGTCGAACACGTGGTCGATCGCGGCGTTCGCGGCCGAGGCGGCCGACGACGCTCCCCGCGCGTCGATGATCGCGGCGCCGCGCTTGGCGACGGTCGGGATGAACTCGCCCGTGAGCCAGGCGGAGTCGGCTGCGAGCTCGGCGCCCGGGCGGCCCGCGACGTCGGCGTGGAAGATGTCCGGGTACTGCGTGGCCGAGTGGTTGCCCCAGATGCTGACCTTGCGGACCTCGGAGACGGGCACGCCCGCGCGCTTGGCGACCTGCGTCAGCGCCCGGTTGTGGTCGAGCCGCGTCATGGCCGTGAAGCGGTCCTTCGGCACGTCGGGCGCGTTCGACGCCGCGATGAGCGCGTTGGTGTTCGCCGGGTTCCCGACGACGAGCACGCGGATGTCGTCGGCCGCACCGGCGTTGATCGCCTCGCCCTGGGGCTTGAAGATGCCACCGTTCGCCTCGAGGAGGTCACCGCGCTCCATGCCCGGACCGCGGGGACGCGCACCCACGAGCAGGCCGACGTTGGCCCCCTCGAAACCGGCGCGCGGGTCGTCGAAGATGTCGATCCCGGCGAGCAGCGGGAAGGCGCAGTCGTCGAGCTCCATCGCGGTGCCTTCTGCGGCCTTCACCCCCTGGGGGATCTCGAGGAGTCGCAGGCGGACGGGCACGTCCGGTCCGAGGAGCTGGCCTGCGGCGATGCGGAACAGCAGGGCGTAACCGATCTGACCAGCGGCTCCGGTCACGGTCACGTTCACGGGAGTTGTCATGTCCACACTCTGTCACAACGTCCGGGCGCTCCCCAGGGGTACTCGCACGCCCTGCGGGTGGGGCGTCCGTCACACCCCTGAGCGCCCTGCGCGCGGGACGCGCGGGCCGGTCCCGGGCCCCTGCGCGGCCCGTTCCTCGGGCGTCGCGAACGCCCGACGGCGCCGCTCACCCCGGGAGGTGAGCGGCGCCGTCGGGCGTGCGGGGACGAGGATCAGGCCAGGCGCGCGGCCAGGTTCTCGTCGAGCGCCGCGAGGAAGTCCTCGGTCGTCAGCCATTCCTGGTCCGGGCCGACCAGAAGCGCGAGGTCCTTGGTCATCTTGCCGGACTCGACGGTCTTGATGACGACGTCCTCGAGCGTCTCGGCGAACGCCGTGACCTCGGGGGTGCCGTCGATCTTGCCGCGGTGCATGAGGCCACGGGTCCAGGCGAAGATCGACGCGATCGGGTTGGTCGACGTCGGCTTGCCCTGCTGGTGCTGGCGGTAGTGACGCGTCACGGTGCCGTGCGCGGCCTCGGCCTCGACGGTCTTGCCGTCGGGGGTCATGAGGACCGACGTCATGAGGCCGAGCGAGCCGAAGCCCTGCGCGACGGTGTCGGACTGGACGTCGCCGTCGTAGTTCTTGCAGGCCCAGACGTAGCCGCCCTCCCACTTCATGGCCGAGGCGACCATGTCGTCGATGAGGCGGTGCTCGTAGGTGAGGCCGGCAGCCTCGAACTGGTCCTTGAACTCGGCGTCGAAGACCTCCTGGAACAGGTCCTTGAACTGGCCGTCGTAGGCCTTGAGGATCGTGTTCTTGGTCGACAGGTACACCGGGTAGTTCCGCTGCAGGCCGTACGCGAACGAGGCGCGCGCGAAGTCCTTGATCGAGTCGTTGAAGTTGTACATGCCCATGGCCACGCCGCCGTCGTCACCGTACGTGACGACCTCGGTCTTGATCTCTTCCGAGCCGTCGGCAGGCGTGTAGGTGAGCGTCAGGGTGCCGGCACCGGGGACCTTGAAGTTGGTCGCCTTGTACTGGTCGCCGTGCGCGTGACGGCCGATGATGATCGGCTTGTTCCAGCCCGGCACCAGGCGCGGGATGTTGGAGATGATGATGGGCTCGCGGAAGACGACGCCACCGAGGATGTTGCGGATGGTCCCGTTCGGGGAGACCCACATCTTCTTCAGGCCGAACTCCTCGACGCGTGCCTCGTCGGGGGTGATGGTCGCGCACTTGACGCCCACGTTGTACTGCTTGATCGCGTTCGCGGCGTCGATCGTCACCTGGTCGTCGGTGGCGTCGCGGTTCTCGATCGACAGGTCGTAGTACTTGAGGTCGATGTCGAGGTAGGGGTAGATGAGGCGGTCCTTGATGAACTGCCAGATGATGCGCGTCATCTCGTCACCGTCGAGCTCGACGACCGGATTGACGACCTTGATCTTGCCCATGCGGGGGTAACTCCAACTCTGCGAGGGGAACCTGAGGCCGCCCGCTGCCGCCCGGCGGGTGCCGGGGCTCCGCGCGCGAACCGTCGATGCTGACCGCCGACCAGGGTACTCGACTTCTCGATATCAAGATACTTTCCGCCCGACCCCGCAGGGGTGCTCGCGGGCTCCCGGGAGCCTCAGCCCCCTGCCCGACGGCGGTTCGCGCCCTCGCGCCGTCGGCCCGCCCTCTGGCGCACTCGAGTTCAGCAGGTGAGACTGGTCACGTTCTCATCAGCGAACTCCCAGAGATCGGTGGCAGGATGCCACCGAGATGCCGGTTCTGCACCGACGTCGGCTGTTCATCCCGAAGGTCCGGCCTTCCCGGACTCCTCACGCACACGAGACAGGAACATCATGTCCCAGGACACTTCAGCACCCGACGCAGTGGTCGTCGAAGAGGCGACGGTCGTCGTCGGGCCCAGCCTGCTCGCCCGGCTCGGCGCGGAAGCCTTCGGTACGTTCTTCCTCGTCCTCTCGATCCTCGGGGTCGCGCTCTACGGCCGCTTCACGGGCGCCGGGCTGGTCCTGCCGGTCGCGCTCGCGGGCGGCATCGCGCTCCTCGCGGCGATCGCGGCCGTGGGCCACGTGTCGGGCGGGCACTTCAACCCGGCCGTGACGCTCGGCGCCGCGATCGGTGGGCGCACCGCATGGCGCGACGTCCTGCCCTACTGGCTCGCCCAGATCGTCGGCGGCATCATCGCCTCGCTCATCCTCTTCGCGACGCTCCCCAGCGCAGCGCTCCCGATCCTCCAGCAGAACGCCGTGATCGCCGACGCGACCAAGCAGGCCTTCATCTCCGGCACGGCCAACGGGTTCGGCGAGCACTCGCCGCTCGCAGCGAGCACCGGCGGGGCGTTCTCGTTCGAGTGGTTCTCGGCGTTCCTCATCGAGGTCGTCGTCACGGCCATCTTCGTCGGCGTGATCCTCGGCGTCACGGACAAGCGTTCCAACTCGAAGCTCGCGCCGACCGCGATCGGCCTGTCGCTCGCCGCGCTCCTCCTGATCGCCGCGCCGTTCACCAACGGTTCGCTCAACCCGGCACGCTCGATCGCAGCGGCGATCTTCTCCGACTCGTGGGCCCTGAGCCAGCTCTGGCTCTTCATCGTCGCCCCGCTCGTCGGCGCGGCCATCGCGGCCCTGTTCTACCGCGCATTCGCCTTCGCACCCGTCCAGGACGACCTCCTGGCCGAGGACGAGGTCTTCGTGGTCGAGGAGGAGACCGACCTGACCGGCACCCCCGCCGCGACCGCCGCCGTGGTCGCCGAGGAGGCGGCCTCGCCCGCCGTCGAGGTGCCCGAGGCCGTGGAGACCGTCGAGGTCACCGAGGTCGAGGTCACCGAGACCGAGGTCCCCGAGGCCGGCACCGGCAAGGACTCGGCGGACGAGGACGGCACGGCCCCCAAGGCCTGACCCGAACCACCGCCCGCACGACGAGGCCCGGTCCGCCGCAGCGGACCGGGCCTCGTCGTCTCGTCTCAGATGTTGGGGACCGTGACCGCGAGGGCACCCATCACGGTGGCCGTCGTGAGGTACATGATCACGTCGGTCCAGCGGGTGCGGACCGTCAGCCCCACGGGTCCGGGGCCGGGCAGGAACGCGCGGACCCCCGCCCCGACGACCAGGATCCCGACGATGACGAAGACCCCCGCCCGGGCGCCGGCCAGCAGCGTCACCGCGACCGCGAGCAGGACGCCCGCGAACACGAGCCACATCGCCAGGTTGCTCTGGGGCGCCGGCGCGACGACCACGGTCGTCTGCTCCGCAGGCTGCACTCCCCCCGCACCGTTCCCGGCGCTCACCCGAGGGATGCCCGCGAGCGGCCCGACAGGGAGCGGTCGTTCCTCGTCCGACGCCTCGGGCGCACCGTCGAGACGGTGCCACGCAGGGGCGGCGGCCGGCCGATGCTGCGTCGAGGGGTCGTTGTGCGGTCCGCGCCCACGCGCGGTGACGTCGCTCACGCTGCCCACCAGTTCACGGTTCCGAGCCTACCGCCGACTACGGTGGTGACCGTGCCCTCACCAGTCACCACCGATGTCCTGCCGCACTCGCGGCGCCCTGCGGCCGGGTCGGTCGTCGTCGTGGGCGCGGGCCTCGCCGGCGCGCAGACGGTCGCCGCGCTGCGGACCCACGGCTTCACGGGGCGCGTGACGCTGCTCGGCGCCGAGGGTGTCCCTCCCTACGACCGCCCACCCTTGTCCAAGGAGCTCCTGTCCCGGCCCGAGCCCGCCTGGCTGACCGGGGAGATCGGGGTCGACGTCAGCACGCTCGCCGACGAGCTGCTGCTCGACGACCCTGCGGTCGACCTCGAGCCCGGCACCGAGGAGGTCACGGTCACTACCCGGTCGGGGCGGCGCGTCACGGCCGACGTCGCGGTCCTCGCCCTGGGCTCCGAGCCCGTGCGCCTGCCCGGCTGGGAGGCCGCGCTCACGCTGCACACGGCCGACGACGCCGCGCGCCTGCGCGAGCGGCTCACGCCCGGCACGCGCCTGGTCTCGATCGGCGCGGGCTGGATCGGCGCGGAGATCGCCGGGGTCGCCGCGAAGGCCGGCTGCGACGTCACGGTGCTCGAGGCCGCGCAGACCCCGCTCGAGCGTCAGCTCGGCGCCGAGGTCGGCGCCCACCTGGTCCGCTGGTACGCCGACGCCGGCGCGCGCCTCCTCACCGGCGCGCAGGTCACCGAGGTGGGAGCCCGGGCCGTGGTGCTCGCCGACGGGTCACGGGTCGAGGGCGACCTCGTGCTCGCGGCCGTGGGCGCACGCCCCGCGACCGCGTGGCTCAAGGGCACGCTCCCGCTCGACCCGCGCGGCTCGATCCGCGTCAACAGCGCGGGGCGGGTGGCTCCCCCGACCGTCGCGTCGCCGTCGGGCACCTCGGGACACCTGCCCCTCAAGGCGCTGCGGCGCCTGTACGCGGTCGGGGACTGCGCGACGCGCGACAACGCGGTGTTCGGCCCCGTGCCCGGCGGGCACTGGTCCGCCGCGCTGCACGACCCCGAACCGACCGTCCGCGCCCTCCTGGGCGTCGACGAGATGCCCGCCGAGCCGCAGCCCGTCCGCGAGCTGCTCGGGCTGGCCCCGGTCCCCCAGCACGCGCCGTACGTCTTCTCGCAGCAGCTCGGGCACGACATCGCGCTGTTCGGTACGCCCTCGCCGTTCCACGAGGTCGTCTACCGCGGCGACCCGGGCGGCGGCGGGTCGGGCCACGAGGGCTGGATCGCGCTGTACCTCGAGACCGTCGCGGGCGCGCACCGTACCAACGCCGAGGGGCACCGGCTCGCGACCGTGCGCGCCGTCCTCGTGGTCGACGCCCCGCGCGAGGTGGGCCAGGTGCGCAAGCTCATGAACCGCGACGTGGCGCTGCACGTCGACGTCGAGGTCGCGACGGACCCGTCGCGCAGGCTGCGCGACGCGGTCGTCTGACGGCGCGGCGGCCGCAGGTGCCGGGCTCTCAGCCCAGACGACCACCGAGCCGGGCGTGCCGCCGGGCGCTGTCCTCGTTGAGCCCCACGAGGGTCAGGTTCTTGCCGAGCGACGCATACCTGGTGCTGACCGCGTCGAGCGTCGCGACGCTCGACGCGTCCCACACGTGCGCGCCGCTCAGGTCGATCGTGACGTCGTCCGGGTCGGTCGCGTACGCGAACTGGTGCACCAGGTCGTTCGACGACGCGAAGAACAAGGCGCCCGTCACGCGGTAGGTGCGCTCGCCGTCGGGCCCGTCCTCGCTCGTGACCTGCGTCAGGTGCGCGACCCTCCGCGCGAACGCGACCATCGCGACCAGGACGCCGCTCACCACGCCGAACGCGAGGTTGTGCGTCACGACCGTCACGACGACCGTGACGAGCATGACGGCCGTCTCGCTCCAGGGCATGCGCCGCAGCGTGCTGGGCCGGACCGAGTGCCAGTCGAACGTCGCGACGCACACCATGAGCATGACCGCGACGAGCGCTGCCATGGGGATGAGGGCCACCAGGTCGCCCAGGGCGACGACGAGCACCAGGAGGAAGACCCCGGCCAGGAACGTCGACAACCGGGTGCGCGCGCCCGAGACCTTGACGTTGATCATGGTCTGCCCGATCATCGCGCAGCCACCCATGCCGCCGAAGAGACCCGTGACGATGTTCGCGCCGCCCTGCCCCCAGGCCTCGCGGGTCCTGCTCGACCCCGTGTCGGTGATCTCGTCGACGAGCTTGGCCGTCATGAGCGACTCGAGCAGCCCGACGAGCGCCATGCCCAGCGCGTAGGGCGCGATGGTGCGCAGCGTCTCGAGGGTCCAGGGGACGTCGGGCCAGAAGAGCGAGGGCAACGAGTCGGGCAGCGCGCCCTGGTCGCCGACCGTCGGGACGTGCGCCCCGGACAGGACCACCGCGGCCGTGAGGGCGACGATCGCGACCAGCGGGGCGGGGACGACCGTCGTCCATCGCGGGAGCCCGACGATGATCGCGATCCCCGCCGCGACCAGCGGGTAGACGAGCCACGGGACGGCGACGAGCTGCGGGAGCTGAGCCAGCGCCACGAGGATCGCGAGCGCGTTGACGAACCCGACCATGACCGAGCGGGGGATGAACCGCAGCAGCCTCACGACCCCGAGCAGGGCCAGCACGATCTGGATCATCCCCGCGAGCAGGACCGTCGCGACGAGGTGGTCGAACCCGTGCTCGCGCATCACCGGCGCGATCACGAGGGCCACGGCTCCGGTCGCGGCCGAGATCATCGCGGGGCGCCCGCCCAGGAACGCGATGGACACCGCCATGGTGAACGACGCGAAGAGCCCCACGCGCGGGTCCACGCCCGCGATGATCGAGAACGAGATCGCCTCGGGGATCAGGGCCAGCGCGACGACGAGGCCGCCCAGGACCTCGGTGCGCAGGAGCCGGGGCGAACGCAGCGCAGCGACGACGGTGAGGGGGGTGCTCATGACGGACTCCTGGGGGTGTGGGGCGATCGAGCTGCCCCTCCGGGAGTCGAACGGTGCGGTGTCGCTGCACGGCCGCGCGGTCGCCGCGCCCGGTCAGGGCCCGACGACCGCGTGGTCGTCAACGGGACGGGTCAGTGCGCGAAGTGGCGCGTGCCCGTCAGGTACAGCGTGACGCCTGCGGCCTGCGCGGCCGCGATGACCTCGTCGTCACGGACCGAGCCCCCGGGCTGCACGACGGCCTTGACGCCCGCGTCGAGCAGGACCTGCAGGCCGTCGGCGAAGGGGAAGAACGCGTCGGACGCTGCGACCGAGCCGCGCGCGCGCTCCTCGCCCTCGGCGCCGAGCGTGTTGGCGCGCTCGACCGACAGGCGGCACGAGTCGACGCGGTTGACCTGGCCCATGCCGATGCCTACCGCGGCCCCGCCCTTGGCGAGCAGGATCGCGTTCGACTTCGCGGCACGCACGGCCCGCCACGCGAACGCGAGGTCCGCGAGCGTCTCGGCGTCGGCGGCCTCGCCCGTCGCGAGGGTCCACGACTCGGGGCTGTCGCCACCGTTCTCGGTCGCGGCGTCCAGGCGGTCGACCTGCTGCATGAGCAGCCCGCCCGAGATGGGGCGGATCTCGACGCCCGCGCTCGGGGCGCCGTCGACCTGGAGCAGACGGATGTTCTTCTTGCGCGAGAGGATCTCGAGCGCCTCGGGCTCGTAGCCCGGGGCCACGACGACCTCGGTGAAGACGCCCGCGATCTGCTCGGCCGCGGCCGCGGTCACCACGGCGTTGGTCGCGATGACCCCGCCGAACGCGGAGACCGGGTCGGTCGCGTGCGCCTTGGCGTGGGCGTCGGCCACGTCGGTACCGACCGCGACGCCGCACGGGTTGGCGTGCTTGATGATCGCGACCGTCGGGGCGTCGCCGTGGTCGTGCGCGGCGCGCCACGCGGCGTCCGCGTCGACGTAGTTGTTGTAGCTCATGGCCTTGCCGTGGAGCTGGGTCGCCTGCGCGAGGCCCGAGGGGCCGTGCCCGTTGGTGTAGAGCGCGGCGCGCTGGTGCGGGTTCTCGCCGTAGCGCAGCACGTCGGAGCGGTCCCAGGTGGCGCCGACCCACGCGGGGAAGCCGGTCGAGACCGGGCCCGCCTCGGTCTGGAGCGTGTCCGTGGGCGCGACGACGCTGCTCATCCAGGACGCCACCGCGACGTCGTAGGTCGCGGTGTGCACGAACGCCTGCGCCGCGAGGAGCTTACGCTGCGCGTACGTGAAGCCGCCCGCCTGGACCGCGGCGATCACGTCGCCGTAGGCGGCCGGGTCGACGACGACGGCCACGCTCGGGTGGTTCTTCGCCGCGGCGCGGACCATCGAGGGGCCGCCGATGTCGATCTGCTCGATCACGGCGTCCGGACCGGCGCCCGACGCGACCGTGTCCGCGAACGGGTACAGGTTGACGACCACGAGCTCGAACGGTGCGATCTCGAGCTGAGCAAGCTGCTCGAGGTGGTCCGCCTTGCGGGTGTCCGCGAGGATCCCGGCGTGCACGCGCGGGTGCAGCGTCTTGACGCGCCCCTCGAGGCACTCGGGGAAGCCCGTGAGCTCCTCGACCTTGGTCACGGGGATGCCGGCTGCGGCGACGGTCGACGCGGTCGAGCCGGTCGAGACGAGCTCGACGCCCGCGGCGTGCAGTGCCGTGGCGAGCTCGACCAGGCCGGTCTTGTCGTAGACGCTCAGCAGTGCGCGGCGCACGGGACGCTGGGCGTCGTCGGCGATCTGGACGGTGCCGGAGGCGGGGGAGGCAGGGGAACTTGCGGACATCGGAGTGCTCCTGTGGGTCGTCAGCGGGTCGCGGGAAGATACCGGTCACCCAGGCGCCCAGGCGGACGACGCACCAACAGGTCGATCGGACGCTCCCCGGTGGTCGTTCCCACCCTCGCCAGTCGCGGCCGCCTCCGATCTTACCGTGCCCGGTTCGCGGCGGGCTGGGGGCGGCGGGTGTCGGCTGGGCGGCGCGCTGCGCGGAGAGGGGGCGGGGCTGGGTGGGTGGTGCGGCGGGTGGGCGCCGCGCCGCGTCGGCCCGACGGCGCCACACGCCTCGGGCGTCCGGGTCCCCCACGGTCTCCGCCCGCGAGATGCGGCTCGTGGGGGTCGGAATCCGCGTTTCGACCCCCACTGGCCTCATCTCGACGGTACGCACGCTCCCGAGCGGACGAGGCAGGCGGGGGTACCGCCAGGTCGGCCCGACGGCGCCGCGCGCCTCAGGCGTCGGGGTCCCCCACGGTCACCGCCCGCGAGATGCGGCTCGTGGGGGTCGGAATCCGCGTTTCGACCCCCACTGGCCGCATCTCGCGGAGGCGCCCGATTTCCGGACGGTTCTCAGCGATCCCGGCAGCCGACGGGCGGTGGCCGACGACCGCCACATGTCAGGCACGGCCAGCGCCGGCGGCCCCAGCGACCAGCGGGTCACCCCACAGTCTCGACGGACGGCGACCGGCGACCGCCGGGTCTCAGGCGACGGCGTCCGAGGCCAGCAGCTCGTCGAGGCGTTCGAAGCCCTCGCTCATGCCGTCGGCCATTCCCGAGCCGACCATGGCGTCGCGGGCCTCGACCGACTGGTGGACCGAGCGCGTGACGATCCTGGTCCCGCCGTTGGGAAGGTCCTCGAACGAGACGGTGTCGAGGCTCACGTGACCGGGTGCGCCCGCGAACTCGAACGTCTGGACGGCGCTCGTGTCCGGGACGACCGAGTGGAACGCGCCGAAGAACCCGTACTCCTCCTCGCCTGCGCGGTGCACGTAGGCCCACGAGCCGCCCGTCCGGGCGTCCCAGTGGTCGAGGACCATCTCGTAGCGGCGCGGACCGAGCCACTGCGTGACCAGGGCGGGGTCGGTGTAGGCCCGGAACACGAGGGGGCGCGGTGCGTCGACGTCGCGGACGATCTCGATGAAAGGCGTCCCCGGAGGGGCTGTGACGGTCGTGGGGTGCTTGCTGCTCATGACTGCTCCTTCGATGGGTCCGACGACGTCGCCTGGAGTCGCCCGAGGAGGGCGTCGAGCCGGCGGTACTGCCGCTCCGCGGTGAGCCGGTACTCGTCGATCCATGCCGTGAGCCGTTCGAGCGCGGCGGGGTCGAGGTGGCAGGGTCGTCGTTGGCCGTCCCGGGTACGGGTGATGAGACCCGCGGTCTCGAGGACCTGGATGTGCCGGGACACGGCCTGCTTCGTGATGGGGAAGGGTGCGGCGAGCTCGTTGACCGTGGCCGGTCCCCTGGACAGCGTGGCGACGATGCTCCGGCGGACCGGGTCGGCCAGCGCGAGGAACGCGCGGTCGAGGGCGGCGTCGGTGTCGTCGTGCGGGTCGTCCAGGAGGGTCATGTCGGCCTGCTCGTCGTGATAAACAGTTACGTTGATCAACGTACTCGTTGACCACGAGGCAAGTCAAGGGTCCGAGCTTCAGATCCGGTGGACCCGTTGCGTACCGCGCCGTCGGGATCGAGGAAGAAGCGCCCGGTGCAGCGGGCGCGCCCGGGCCCCGTCAGCTGAGCTCGGCACGACGAACTCTCGGCAGGCGCGCTCTTCAAACCCCCGGGTCGCTCACTAGCGGCGCAGCCCCGTGGAGGCCCTCAGCCCAGCAGCGCCCGACGCCCCTCGACCCGCAAGCCCTCGCGCGCCGCGCGACCGACCGTCTCGACCAGCAGCGCCCGCTCGGCGACCTTGATGCGCTCGTGCAGCGTGGACTCGTCGTCGGCGTCCTCGACCGCCACGGTCGCCTGCGCGATGATCGGCCCCGTGTCCACGCCGTTGTCGACCACGTGGACCGTGCAGCCCGTGACCTTGACGCCGTACGCGAGCGCGTCGCGCACGCCGTGCGCGCCGGGGAACGAGGGCAGCAGCGCGGGGTGCGTGTTGATGGTCCGGCCCGCGAACCGGTCCACGAACGCCGGGCTGAGGATGCGCATGAAGCCCGCGAGGACCACCAGGTCCGGCGAGAAGACCGCCACGGCCTCCGCGACGCCGTCGTTCCACGCGTCGCGGTCCGCGAAGTCACCCGGTGCGACCACGACCGACGCGACCCCCGCCTCGCGCGCCAGGTCGAGCGCCCCTGCACCCGGCTTGTCCGTGACGACGCCCACGACCCGCGCCCCGTAGGCGGGGTCCTCGTGCGCCGCGAGCAGCGCCGCGAGGTTGCTCCCCGCCCCTGAGACCAGGACGACGACGCGCGCCGCGCTCGTCGTGTCGATGGGCTGACCGGAAGGTGTGCGCACGGTGCTCCTCAAGGGCGTCTGCGGTGGGGGGAGAATGCGGGAGAATAGCCAGGCACCACCCTAGTCCGCGCCGGAGAGGCGCCGGTCTGCTCCGCGTCCTCCGGGCCCCGGGGACGAGCACCGGCCTCCTCCCGTGCCATCCGCGAAGCACCGAGGAGCTGCCCATGGGCAACCCGTACGCGCCCCCACGTCCCGGCGCCCAGAAGCCGACCGACGAGGCGCGACAGCCCACCCCTCCCCCGGTGCAGGGACCTCCCGGCGCCCCTCGGGGCCCGCAGCAGGGCCCGCCTCCCGGTCAAGGCCGCCCGGGCGGGCCCGTCGGACCCGGCGCTCCTCAGGGCCCCGGCGGTCCGGGCAAGCCCGACCCGCTCGCGCAGGTCGACCCCGAGCAGCTGCGCGCCACGACGCGCCAGGTGCTGCACTTCGGGCTGCTCATGCTCGTCACCCTCGTCACGAGCTCGCTGGCCTTCCCCTGGCGGGTCGCGAGCCTGTTCTTCGCGGTCGTGACCATCGTGTTCGGCGTGCGCGCGCTGCGCGCGGTCTGGCGTGCCCGGCTCGGCGGGGCGCTGCTGCCCGCGGTCGCCGTCGGCCTGGGCCTGACGGTGACCATGTCGCTGTCGATGATCGGCGGCCTCGCGATGTGGGACATCGAGATGGACAACCAGGCCTGCCTCGACGGCGCGATCACGGTCGCGGCGCAGCAGGAGTGCGCGGTCCAGTACGAGCAGGCGCGCGAGCAGTGGACCAAGGACCAGCTCGGCCGGTAGGCCGTACCCGGTAGACGCCTCGACGCCGCGCCCCGGGCGATCTCAGTCGCCGGGGTGCGCCCCGTCGTCGGGCTCCTCGTCGTGGCGGTGACGCACCCGCTCGGTCACGGCCGCCTTGCCCCAGACCAGGGCGAGCGCCGCTCCCCCGGCGATCTCCGCCGCGACGAGCCCACCGGAGAGCAGGGGCGGCGCCCCCACGTGCGCCATGCGTCCGGGCCCGACGGCGCCACCCGCCGCGACCTGCAGCGTCACCACGAGCAGTCCCGAGGCCAGGGCGACACCCAGGACTGCGAGCCCCAGGTCGGTCCAGCGGGCGTCGAGCCCTCCGCACCGGCGCCACACGAACGCCCCGGCGACCAGGCCCATGACCACCACGAGCACCGGGGAGAACGAGGCGAGGACCGTCGTCCACTCGGCTCCCGGCAGCGCCCCCAGGAGCGGGATCGCGGGCAGCGCGCCGGGGTCGGAGGCCGCGGTCGTGAAGCTGCTGCCGTCACCGACCACGAAGCCGGGACCGGCGAGCCACGAGCTCACCCACAGCACCAGGTTCGGCACGACCATGAGCTGGGCGACGGCGAGGATCAGGCCGCCTACCGCACCGGGGGCGAGCCCCGTGATGATGTCGGCTGCGGTCGCGCGCCCGGCCACGACCCAGACGCCCAGCACGACGCTCGAGAGCCCCACGAGCAGGGCGACACCCAGCAGGCCCGCGCGCGCGCCCAGCCGGACGACCGGCGGGACGTAGGGGTCCAGGACCGCGGTCAGCTCGCCGACCCGGGGCGCGTCGGGGCGCGCGAGGATCCCGGCTCCCAGCCCGAGGGCGGCGACGACCGCACCACCCAGCGGGGCGAACAGGACGTCCCAGCCCGGCGCCGAGCCGGACAGCAGCGCGATCCCCAGGGTCATGAGCGCGTACACGCCCACGCCCACGGCCCACGCGGACCAGGCGGTGTGCGCCGAGCGCCGCGCCGAGGCGTAGCACGTGAAGAGCGCCAGGGCCGTGAGCCCCAGCGGGACGAGCGTCACCGTCGTCCCCGCAGCGGCCAGCGGGACCCCGTGCGCGAGCAGCCACAGCCCGGCCGCGACCGACACCGACTGCCCCCAGCCCGTGCCGTCGTCGGCCGGACCTGCCGAGGACGCGAGGAACGCCGCGACGGCCGGCAGGATCACGACGGCGAGCGAGAGCGCGAGCGCCTGGAGCGCTGCGACGAGACCGGAGACCCAGCGCCGAGGGGCCTCGAGCGGTCGCCGTGGGCCCCCGACGGGCTCCTCGAGCGTGCGGGGCGTCCCGCGCCGGGCTGCGGCGGACTGGGTCGGCGTGGTCATGGTCTCCATCGTCGTCGATCGGTCGGGCGTCGTGGGGCACGTCGTGCGGCGCGCCCGAGACCCGCCCAGGAGCGGGGTCCTCAGGGTACGCCGACGGCGCCCGGCCTCAAGGCCGGACGCCGTCGGATGGTGCTGCTCAGGCGTGCGAGGTCAGGAGAGGATCTCGCGCATGAGAGCGGCGGTCTCGGACGGCGTCTTGCCGACCTTGACGCCCGCGGCCTCGAGGGCCTCCTTCTTGGCCTGCGCGGTGCCCGACGAGCCCGAGACGATGGCGCCTGCGTGGCCCATCGTCTTGCCCTCGGGTGCCGTGAAGCCCGCGACGTAGCCGACGACCGGCTTGGTCACGTGCGCCTGGATGTACGCCGCGGCACGCTCCTCGGCGTCGCCACCGATCTCGCCGATCATGACGATCGCCTCGGTGTCGGGGTCCGCCTCGAACGCCGCGAGGGCGTCGATGTGCGTGGTGCCGATGATGGGGTCGCCGCCGATGCCGATCGCGGTCGAGAACCCGAAGTCACGCAGCTCGTACATCATCTGGTAGGTCAGCGTGCCGGACTTCGAGACGAGCCCGATCTTGCCGGGGCCCGTGATGTCGGCCGGGATGATCCCGACGTTCGACTTCCCGGGGCTGATGATGCCGGGGCAGTTGGGGCCGATGAGGCGGACGCCCTTGGCCTCGGCCAGGGTGAAGAACTCCGCGGAGTCCGCGACCGGGACGCCCTCGGTGATGATGACGGTCAGCGGCATGCCGGCCTCGATGGACTCGACGACCGCCGACCTGGTGAACGCCGGGGGCACGAAGATCACGGAGACGTCGGCGCCCGTGGCGGCGATCGCCTCGGCGACGGACCCGAAGACGGGGACGTCGACAGTGCCCTCGTCGCCCCCGCCCTTCGGGAAGCTGACCGAGGTGCCGGCCTTGCGCGGGTTCACGCCACCCACGATGTTGGTGCCGGAGGCCAGCATGCGCGTCGTGTGCTTCTGGCCCTCCGAACCCGTCATGCCCTGGACGATGACCTTGGAGTCCTCGTTGATGAAGATTGCCATGTCTGTCTGTTTTCTCTCTCGGGTCTCGGGTCAGGAAGCGGCGTTGGCCAGCTCGGCAGCCTTGTCGGCGCCGCCGTCCATCGTCTCGGCCAGGGTGACGAGCGGGTGGTTCGCCTCCGCGAGGATCGCGCGCCCCTCCTCGACGTTGTTGCCGTCCAGGCGGACGACGAGCGGCTTGTTCGCCTCGTCACCGAGGATCGCGAGCGCCTGGACGATGCCGTTGGCGACCTCGTCGCACGCCGTGATGCCACCGAAGACGTTCACGAACACGCTCTTGACCTGCTCGTCGTTGAGGATGACGTCCAGGCCCGCGGCCATGACGGCCGCGGACGCGCCGCCACCGATGTCGAGGAAGTTGGCGGGCTTGACCCCGCCGTGCTGCTCACCCGCGTAGGCGACGACGTCGAGCGTGCTCATGACGAGCCCCGCACCGTTGCCGATGATGCCGACCTGGCCGTCGAGCTTGACGTAGTTGAGGTCGTTCTCCTTGGCCTTGGCCTCGAGAGGGTCGGCCGCGTCCTTGTCCTCGAGCTCGGCGTGGTCGGCGTGCCGGAAGCCCGCGTTCTCGTCGAGGGTCACCTTGCCGTCGAGAGCGACGATCGAGCCGTCCTCGGTGCGGACCAGGGGGTTGACCTCGACCAGGGTCGCGTCCTCCTCCTTGTAGACGGTCCACAGCTTCTGGATGACGTCGGCGACCTGCACCTTGATGTCGTCGGCGAACCCGGCGGCGGCGACGATCTCGTCTGCCTTGGCCTGGTCGATGCCGACTGTCGGGTCCACCGCGACCTTGGCGAGCGCCTCGGGGCGCTCGACCGCGAGGACCTCGATCTCCATGCCGCCCTCGACGCTCGCCATGGCGAGGTACGAGCGGTTGGCCCGGTCGAGGAGCACCGAGAAGTAGAACTCCTCGGCGATCTTCGCGCCCTCCGCGATCATGACGCGGTGGACCGTGTGGCCCTTGATGTCCATGCCGAGGATCTCGGACGCCTTCTCGGCCGTCTCCTCGGGCGAGTGGGCGAGCTTGACGCCGCCCGCCTTGCCGCGACCGCCGACCTTGACCTGGGCCTTGACGACCACGGTCCCGCCACCGAGCTTCTCAGCGCCCTCGCGAGCCTCTTCGGGGGTCGTGGCAACCACGCCGCCCAGCACGGGAACCCCGTGCTTCTCGAAGATGTCGCGCGCCTGGTATTCGAACAGGTCCACCCTGTGTCGTCCTTCCATCTGACTGCCTGACCGGCCTACCGATGTCTCGACATCGAGACATCCCATCACAGGGTAGCCCGGCGACACGCGGGGACCTAGACGAGGCAGTCCGAACCGCGACCGTGGCGCTGTCTCCTTGGCCACACCTCGGGCGTCCCGGGCAGCGCGCGACGCACCCGGGAGGAGGCCTTTCGTGCCGGGCGCAGGGAGGTGATGCCCGACGGCGTCGCTCACCCCGGGAGGTGAGCCGCGCCGTCGGGCAGTGAGGCGGGCGGGCGCCCTACAGCTTGGTGACGGGCGAGAACCGCAGCAGGAGCCGCTTGGTGCCGTCCGCGCCGAAGTCGATCTTGGCGACCGCGTTGGTGCCCGCGCCCTCGACAGCGACGACCGTGCCGAGCCCGTAGGCGTCGTGCGTGACCTTGTCGCCGATCGCGAGCGAGGGGATGTCCCCCTCCTTGCGCGGCGTCGCCGAGCCGAACTTGGGGCCGTCCGGGTTGGGCGTGACCGAGCGGGTGCGCACCGCGCCGTTGCGCGAGCCCGAGCCTCCGGAGCCGTAGCCGGTGCCGGTGCCTGAGCCGCCGCGCGAACCGCCCGACGACGAGCCCCACCCGCCCGTGTACCCGCCGGGCCCGCGCAGGGTCGCCATGGACGACTCCCTGCGGCGCCAGTCCCACAGGTCCTCGGGGATCTCGTCCAGGAAGCGGCTGGGCGGGAACTCGTTGGCCATGCCCCACGCCGAGCGCACCGCGGAGCGCGAGATGTAGAGCCGCTCCCGGGCGCGCGTGATGCCCACGTACGCGAGCCGGCGCTCCTCGGCGAGCTCGCTGTCGTCATGCAGCGAGCGCATGTGCGGGAACGTGCCGTCCTCCATGCCGCTGAGGAACACGACGGGGAACTCGAGGCCCTTGGCCGTGTGGAGCGTCATGAGGGTCACGACGCCGGGGTCCACGACGGGCTTGCCCTCGTGCCCCTCGTCGTCGCTCGACGGGATCTGGTCCGAGTCCGCGACGAGCGAGACCCGCTCCAGGAAGTCCGTGAGGTCGCCCTCGGGCTCGAGCTCGGTGAACTCGCTGGCCACCGCGTGCAGCTCGGCGAGGTTCTCGACGCGCGAACCGTCCTGCGGGTCCTCGCTCGCACGGAGCTCGGCGAGGTAGCCCGAGCGGTCGAGGACCGCACCGAGGATCTCCGCGGGCGTCGCGCCCGTCGCGTACAGGTCGAGGAGCCCGTGGAACAGCTCGCGGAAGGTGCGCAGCGGGTTGAGGGTCCGGGTCGTCATGCCCGGGATCTCCTCGGCGCGGTCGAGCGACGCGGCGAACGAGATGCGCTCGCGCTCGGCGAACGCCGCGACGAGCGCCTCTGCGCGGTCGCCGAGCCCGCGCTTGGGCACGTTGAGGATGCGCCGCAGGTTCACGTCGTCGTCGGGGTTCGCGATGGCGCGCAGGTAGGCGATCGCGTCCTTGATCTCACGCCGCTCGTAGAAGCGCGTGCCACCGACGACCTTGTACGGCAGGCCGACGCGGATGAGCACCTCCTCGAGCGCACGGGACTGGGCGTTGGTCCGGTAGAAGATCGCGACGTCGCCCGGGCGCACGCCGTCCGAGTCGCCGAGGCGGTCGATCTCCTCGGCGATGAACCGCGCTTCCTCGTGCTCGTTGTCCGCGACGTAGCCGATGATCTTGACGCCCGCCCCCGCGTCGGTCCACAGGCGCTTGGGCTTGCGGTCGATGTTGCGCGAGATCACGGCGTTCGCTGCCGAGAGGATGTTCTGCGTCGAGCGGTAGTTCTGCTCGAGCAGGATGGTGCGTGCGTTCGGGTAGTCGGCCTCGAACTCGAGGATGTTGCGGATGGTCGCACCGCGGAACGCGTAGATCGACTGGTCGGCGTCACCGACGACCGTGAGCTCCCCGGGGGGGACGGTGCCCGGCGCCCACGTGCCCTCGCCGTCCTCCGGCGCGGGGGCCGAGGCCCCTGCGAGCTCGCGCACCAGCACGTACTGCGCGTGGTTGGTGTCCTGGTACTCGTCGACCAGCACGTGCCGGAACCGGCGGCGGTAGTGCTCCGCGACCGCGGGGAACGCCTGGAGGAGGTTGACCGTGGTCATGATGATGTCGTCGAAGTCGAGCGCGTGGGCCTGCGCGAGGCGGGCCTGGTATCGCGTGTAGACGTCGGACAGGACCTGGTCGAACGCGTTGGCGGGGGCGTGATCACCGGGAGCGCCGTCGGCAGCCGACGCGCCGCTCTCCCGCGCGTAGCGCTCGGGGTCGATCAGCTCGTTCTTGAGGTCCGAGATCTTGTTGGACAGCGTCCGCGCGGGGTACTTCTTCACGTCCAGGTTGAGCTCGCGGCTGACCAGCGTGATGAGTCGCTGGGAGTCCGCCGCGTCATAGATGGAGAAGCTCGACTTGAGCCCGAGCGCCGAGGCCTCCTTGCGCAGGATCCGCACGCACGCCGAGTGGAACGTCGAGACCCACATGTACTTGGCCGCCGGGCCGATGAGCGACTCGACGCGCTCGCGCATCTCCGCCGCAGCCTTGTTGGTGAAGGTGATCGCGAGGATCTCGCCCGGCCGGGCACGCCCCGTCGCGAGCAGGTAGGCGATGCGGTGCGTGAGCACGCGCGTCTTGCCCGAGCCGGCCCCCGCGACGATGAGCAGAGGGCTGCCCGAGTGCACGACGGCCTCGCGCTGCTCCGGGTTGAGCCCGTCGAGGAGCGACTCCGGGTCGATGTGCGAGAACCCGCCCGAGCGGTGCCCGTCCTCGTCGTGCGCCCCGGCGCCGCCCGCCCCCGACGAGCCGCGCGCGGGGCGCTTGCCCGCGCGGGCGGAACCTCCGCCGTCGGGCGCCTCGTCCCACCGCGGCGCGGTGGACGGCAGGCGCGACGAGTCCCCGAGGGACGCGAGGTCGAATCCGGGCAGCGGCAGGTTCTCGAAGAGCGATGTCATAGCCCTCCAAGGGTAGGCGCGGGCACCGACACTTCCGGCATCGAGGTCCGTGCCGCCACCGGCACCAGGTCTCGCGCGTCCGCCTCCACCCGACGCCGCGGGCCCACGACCGATGACTTCGCGGCGGCCACGCGGTCCTACCGACGACGCCCTCGCCCGAAGGCGTACCGCAGCGAGGGAGGAATCATGACGACGACCCACTTCACAGGACTGCACACGGTCGCGGTCCCGGTCGACGACCAGGACGCCGCGCTCGCGTTCTACCGCGACACCCTGGGCTTCGAGGTCCGCATGGACGGCGACCTGCAGGAGGGCTTCCGCTGGATCGAGGTCGCCCCGCCGGGCGCAGCGGTCTCGGTCGCGCTCGTCGCGGCCGGCCCGGACCAGACCGCTGGCGTCGACACGGGTATCCGCCTCGCGACCTCGGACGCCGCGGCCGACCACGCGACGCTCGGCGCCCGCGGCGTGCGCGTCGAGGAGCTGCTGCGCTGGGACGGCGTGCCGCCGATGTTCTCGATGCGCGACCTCGACGGCAACGTGCTCTACGTGACGGAGATCTCGGCGGGCTGAGAGGGCGGGCGGTCACCCGGCCCGGCGAGACGGCTCGGGCGCAAGATCGGGGCGGTTGCAGCGCTGAGGGCGACCGTGGACACTTCTCGGCACGCGACCACCCGCCGACCACGATCAGGTCCTCCGGACCAGCCGGGCCCCGCGCCCGATAGTGTCCGAGGCGTGAACGCCTTCACCGAACCAGTGACCCTGACCGGCCCCCTCGTGCGCCTCGTCCCGCTGCGCCCGGACCACCACGACGCGCTGGTCGAGGCCGTGCGCGACGGCGAGCTGTGGAACCGCTGGTACACCTCGGTCCCGACCCCCGAGGAGATGGCGGTGTACATCCAGGACAAGGTCGCGGCCCGCGAGGCGGGGACGGCGAACCCCTGGGTCGTGGTCCGCAACGCCGACGACCAGGTGCTGGGCGTCACGACGTTCCTCGGGATCGACCCGCTCAACCGCCGGGTCGAGATCGGCGCGACGTGGCAGCGGGCGGGCGCCCAGGGCACGGGCGCGAACCCCGCCGCCAAGCTCCTGCTGCTCGCGCACGCGTTCGACGACCTCGACGCGATCGCGGTCGAGTTCCGCACGCACTTCCACAACCGGGAGTCCCGCTCCGCGATCGAGCGCCTGGGTGGCAAGCTCGACGGCGTGCTGCGCAGCCACCAGATCGGGTACGACGGCACGCTGCGGGACACGGCCGTCTACTCCGTCACGGCCGCCGAGTGGCCGACCGTGCGTGTGGGCCTGGAGTACCGGCTGCGGGCGCGGCTCGAGGCCTGAGCCTCTGGGGGCCTACGCGAACCTGCCGAGGAGTTGCCGAGGGACTGCCGAGAACGACGTTGCGGTCGTCCTGCCGCTCATTGCGACGGCAACCTCGTGCTCGGCACCGCGAGGCCTCCGGGTTTCACGTCAGCGCGAGCCCCACACCCCACGCCGCCGTCGCGAGCAGTCCGCCCAGGAGCTGGACCACGATCGTGATGCCGGTCGCCTGGAGCGCGGCGACCGTGGCCCGCCAGGCCGCCCGGCGGTCACGACGGCGCAGCAGCTCGGCGACGAACACCGCGAGCACGAACCCGATGAACAGCCCGACCACGGGGATCACGAAGAAGCCGACGACGCCCAGGAGCCCGCCCCAGGCGAGCGTCGACCAGGGCACGTCCGCCCGGCGCATGTGCCGTCCCGCGAGCAGGAGCTGCCCGCCCTCGGCCGCCACGATGAACGTGGCAGCGACCGCGAAGCACACCCAGGCCGTGGTGCCGCCCGTCATGATCGCCCAGACGAGGATCGCACCGCCCACGAGGGTGTTCCCCGGCAGCACCTGCACGACGATCCCGGCCAGCCCGACCAGGATCACCAGCCCGACGACGATCTCTCCAGCGATGCTCACGGGGCCAACCTTCGCACGACGAAGGCCCCCGGCGGTCGATCCGCCGGAGGCCTGGTCCCGTGCCGGCGCGCCGTGCGCGCCGCAACCCGTCAGACGAAGACGGCCACGATGATGTTGACGAGCGTGAGGCCGCCGATCGAGTGCTTGAGCGCGGGCGAGATCTTGTCACCCTGACGCACGCCGACGAACGCGAGGACGGCGATGATCACGGCGATGACCAGCTTGATGCCGATCTTGACCATGCTCGGCCCGCCGTCGTCCCACATGCCGCTCATCTCGGCCACGCCGACCATGAGGATGCCCGCGACGGCAGCCGTCGCAGCACCGTGGAAGACGCCCTTGTTGAGCGCCGCGGACTTGAGCGACACGAAGTAGCCGCCGAGGACGATGGCCCAGCCGACGAAGTGCAGGACCGCGAACACGTTGTAGACGATTTCCATGGCTCCATCCTAGTTTGCTGACGCGACTGTCGGAAAAATCTCCGCGTGTCGCCGCACGCCATGACGCGCCCCCAAAAAACCCTGGCAGCTCAGCGCGGGACCGCCGTACGGTCGCCCTATGTCAGCCTCCGGCGCGTCCTGCGCGTTCTACGCCCGCCTTCGCCGCTCCTAGCGGCGGGCCCTCTCCTCTCGGCTCCGCCGCCCCGGTCCCTGCCGGAGCGGTCACCTCGTGCTGCCCGGCGCCCTCCACGCCCTGCGGAGCCCCACGTTGCGCCACCTTGAGCACCTCCCGTCCGACGGCCGGCACGAGAACGGCCAGAACTTCCTCACCGACCCCCGCGTCCCGCGGCAGATGGTCGACCTCGTCGCCCGGACCTCGGGCCCGATCCTCGAGATCGGCGCGGGGGACGGAGCGATCACCGTCCCGCTCGCGCGCCTCGGCCGCCCGGTCGTCGCGGTCGAGATCGACGAGCGCCAGGTGCGACGCCTGCGTCGTCGGCTGCCACGGACGGTCGAGGTCCGGCACGCCGACTACCTCCGGTCCCCCCATCCTGCCGAGCCCCACGTGGTGGTCGGCAACGTCCCGTTCCACCTGACGACCGCGATCCTGCGCAGGCTCCTCGACGAGCCCGCCTGGTCCCGGGCCGTGCTGCTCGTGCAGTGGGAGGTGGCCCGACGACGCGCAGGCGTCGGCGGTGCGACCATGCTGACCGCGCAGTGGTGGCCCTGGTACTCGTTCGACCTGTGCGCCCGCGTCCCGGCGCGAGCGTTCCGCCCGGCACCGTCGACCGACGGGGGCCTGCTGAGCATCTCCCGCCGCAGGTCCCTGCCCGCGAGCGAGCGCGTCGCCTACCAGCGGTTCGTGGCCGAGGTCTTCACGGGCCGAGGGAGGGGCCTGTGCGACGTCCTGCGGCGACGCGGTCTGCTGGACGACGCGGTGCGCGCCTGGCTCGCCTCGCACCGGGCCGCGACCGCCCTCCCCCGAGACCTCACCGCCGATCAGTGGGTCACGCTCTGGCGTGCCGTCCGGGGTCCGGACGCCGCGCGCGGCGACCACGGCGGCATCCGCGGCGGCGTCCGTGCGCGATAGGCGGTCCGGCCTCGCCGGGCCGCCGCCGACCACCTGACGCGCGCACCGAGCAGGGCCGTCGGCACCCCGGCCCTGCTCGGCCCCGGGGGGCCGAAGTCTGAGACACCCATCCACCATGCGGACAGGGGCTACCCATACGGTCGCGGCCTCTGTAGCGTTCCCGCCATGACCACGGCAGCGCACCTCCTCCTCGTGACGGCACGTCACGAGTCGACGGCGTGCGCCCGCAACAGCTTCTGCTGTTGTTGTTGACCCGCGCCTGACTCAGCCCGAGCCGTCCTCGCCGACCGCTCGCCATCTTTCTGAGCCGAGGGCGCGCGTGGTCGGCCCTCAGCCACTCCCCTCGTCGCGCTGAGACCTCTGGCCCCGTGTGCCCATGTCCCCCCATGAGGAGCACGATGACGCCGCCGCACACCACCACCGAGGCGACACCCGTCGCCGACCGGTCGGCTGGCAGCAGCCGGGCCACCCCGGCGGACGCCCCCGCCGGCACGGCCGCTGGAACCACCGCGCAGACGCCCGACGGCGCCGCTCCCCCCGCGCGTCCGGCCCGCCCCGCACGCGTGGCCCGGCCCAACGGCCAGTGGGCCGTCGACGGCAAGGAGCCGCTCAACGGCAACGAGAAGTGGAAGCAGGAGGACGGCGGGCTCTCGGTGCGGCAACGCATCGAGGAGGTCTACTCGCGTGAGGGCTTCGACTCGATCTCGGGGGACGACCTGCACGGCCGTTTCCGCTGGTGGGGCCTCTACACGCAGCGCAAGCCCGGGATCGACGGCGGGCGCACGGCCCAGCTCGAGCCGCACGAGCTCGAGGACAAGTACTTCATGCTCCGCGTGCGCATCGACGGCGGCGCGGTCAGCACCGAGCAGCTCCGGGTCATCGCGGACATCTCGCGGGACTTCGGTCGCGACAGCGCCGACATCACCGACCGCCAGAACATCCAGCTCCACTGGGTCGAGGTCGAGAACGTCCCGGAGATCTGGCGCCGGCTCGAGTCCGTGGGGCTGCAGACGACCGAGGCCTGCGGCGACGTGCCGCGCGTCGTGCTCGGCAGCCCCGTGGCCGGGATCGCAGCCGACGAGCTGATCGACCCTGCCCGCGTCATCAAGGAGATCACCGACAAGTACATCGGCGTCCCCGAGCTCGCGAACCTTCCCCGCAAGTTCAAGACCGCCGTCACGGGCCACCCGTCCCAGGACGTGGTCCACGAGATCAACGACGTCGGGTTCGTCGCGCTCGAGCACCCCGAGCTGGGCGTCGGGTTCGACCTGTGGGTCGGCGGAGGCCTGTCCGCGAACCCCCGCCTGGGCGAGCGCCTCGGCGCGTTCGTGACCGAGGCGCAGGTCGCCGACGTGTGGCACGGAGTGGTCCAGATCTTCCGCGACTACGGGTACCGCCGGCTGCGCAACAAGGCGCGCCTGAAGTTCCTGCTCGCGGACTGGGGGCCCGCGAAGTTCCGCGAGGTCCTCGAGACCGAGTACCTGGGCTACGCGCTCCCGGACGGCCCGCCCGCCCCGCAGCCCACCCAGCCGGGCGACCACGTCGGCGTGCACAAGCAGAAGGACGGCCTCAACTACGTCGGCGCGGCCCCGTACGTGGGTCGGGTCTCGGGCAGCATCCTCGCGGCCGTCGCGGACCTCGCCGAGTCGGCCGGATCGCAGCGCGTGCGGTTCACTCCCCACCAGAAGCTGCTCGTGCTCGACGTCCCCGACGAGCACCTCGAGCGCGTCGTCTCGGGGCTCAAGGAGCAGGGCCTCGACGCCAACCCGAGCCCCTTCCGCCGCAGCACCATCGCGTGCACGGGCATCGAGTACTGCAAGCTCGCGATCGTCGAGACCAAGGCCTCGGCGAGCCGCGCGATCGACGACCTCGAGAAGCGCCTGGGCGACCTCTCCGCGATGAAGCCGCTCTCGCTGCACATCAACGGCTGCCCCAACTCGTGCGCCCGCATCCAGACCGCGGACATCGGTCTCAAGGGTCAGCTCGTGCTGGACGACGAGGGCAACCAGGTCCCCGGCTTCCAGGTGCACCTCGGTGGCGGGCTCGCCTCCGACGACCGCGCCGAGGCGGGCATGGGCCGTACGGTCCGTGGCCTCAAGGTCACCAACGACGACCTGCCCGAGTACGTCGAGCGTGTCGTGCGTCAGTTCGAGAAGGAGAAGGACGGCACCGAGACCTTCGCCCAGTGGGCGCACCGTGCGGACGAGGAGTCGCTGCGATGAGCGGGACGACCACGACCCCGAGCGGCGCCCTCGACGCGACGGGTGGGACGCCGTCGGGCATCCCGGTCGCCACGGGCAACGACCCGCTCGCCGCGCTGCGTGCCGCCGCCAAGGCGCGCACCGAGGCGCGCGCGGCGTCCAAGGCCGCGCACGCGGCCCGCCGGGCACAGGACGCCCGCCCCAAGCGGTCCGCCGACGAGCTGCGCGCCATCGTCGAGCGCGGCCAGGCCGAGCTCCACGGGCGCGGCACGCCCGGCGTCGTCGACAGCGACCACCCCGAGGCGACCGCCGAGCAGGTCGTCGCGTGGGCCGTGCGCGAGTTCGGGGACTCGATCGCCGTCGCGTGCTCCATGGCCGACGCGGTCCTGCCGCACGTCGTCGCGCAGCAGGCACCCTGGGTCGACGTCCTGTTCCTCGAGACCGGCTACCACTTCCCCGAGACCACGGGGACGCGCGACGCCGTCGAGCAGCAGATGGAGGTCACGATCGTCGACGTCCTGCCCCAGCTCACCGTGGCCGAGCAGGACGAGGCGCACGGCAAGGACCTCTGGTCGCGCGACCCCGCCGCGTGCTGCGCGATGCGCAAGGTCGAGCCGCTGACCCGCACGCTCGGCGGGTACGAGGTCTGGGTCACGGGCGTGCGCCGCGACGAGGCACCGACCCGCACGAGCACCCCGCTCGTGACCTGGGACGAGAAGAACGGGCTGGTCAAGATCAACCCGCTCGCCGCGTGGTCGTTCGACGACCTGCTCGGCTACGCGGCCGACCACCAGGTGGTCCTCAACCCGCTTCTCAACGACGGGTACCCCTCGATCGGCTGCGCGCCCTGCACGCGGCGGGTCGCCCCCGGCGAGGACCCGCGCGCGGGCCGCTGGTCGGGGCTCGACAAGACCGAGTGCGGGCTCCACGTATGAGCGCGCCCACCGCGACCACGGCGGCGTCCCTGCCGACCGCACCGACCACCGCGACCGCACCCCCCACGCACACCGACGAGAAGAGCGACGCCGTGACCGCCCCAGTGGCTTCCCCAGCGGATACCGCCCAGACGTACCGCCTGACCCAGCTCGAGTCCCTCGAGTCCGAGGCCATCCACATCATCCGCGAGGTCGTCGCGGAGTTCGAGCGCCCCGTGCTGCTCTTCAGCGGCGGCAAGGACTCGGTCGTCATGCTGCACCTGGCGACCAAGGCGTTCTGGCCCGCCCCCGTGCCGTTCCCGCTGCTGCACGTCGACACGGGCCACAACTTCCCCGAGGTGCTCGCGTACCGCGACGCGACGGTCGCCCGCCTCGGCGCCCGTCTCGAGGTCGCGAGCGTCCAGGACTACCTCGACGACGGCCGCCTGCTCGAACGTGCCGACGGCACACGCAACCCGCTCCAGACCCAGCCCCTGCTCGACGCCATCACGGGGCACAAGTTCGACGCCGTGTTCGGTGGCGGCCGCCGCGACGAGGAGAAGGCGCGCGCCAAGGAGCGCGTCATCTCGCTGCGCGACGAGTTCGGGCAGTGGGACCCGCGCAACCAGCGTCCCGAGCTGTGGAACCTGTACAACGGCCGCCACCGCCCGGGCGAGCACGTCCGCGCGTTCCCCCTGAGCAACTGGACCGAGCTCGACATCTGGCGCTACATCGCCGCCGAGAAGATCGACCTGCCCAGCCTGTACTACGCGCACGAGCGAGAGGTCTTCGAGCGCGACGGCATGCTGCTCGCCGTCGGGCCGTACTCCCAGCCGCGCACCGACGCCGAGGCCGCGAACGTCCGCACCGAGACCGTGCGCTACCGGACCGTGGGCGACATGTCGTGCACGGGCGCCGTGGAATCCGACTCCTACACGGTCGACGACGTCATCACCGAGGTCGCTGCGACCCGCATCACCGAGCGCGGCGCGACGCGCGCCGACGACCGGATCTCCGAAGCCGCCATGGAAGACCGCAAGAAGGAGGGGTACTTCTAGTGAGCGCCGCCACCACGCACCCGCTGCCCGCCGAGGGCGCCTTGCCCGCCGAGACCACGGACCAGTCCCCCGTGCTCCCCACGAGCACGCTGCTGCGCCTCGCGACCGCCGGATCCGTCGACGACGGGAAGTCGACGCTCGTCGGCCGCCTGCTGTTCGACTCCAAGTCCGTGCTCGCGGACCAGCTCGACGCCGTCGAACGCGTCTCGCGCGACCGCGGCCTCGCGACGGCCGACCTCGCGCTGCTGACCGACGGCCTGCGCGCCGAGCGCGAGCAGGGCATCACGATCGACGTCGCCTACCGCTACTTCGCGACCGCCAAGCGCTCGTTCATCCTGGCCGACTGCCCCGGGCACGTGCAGTACACGCGCAACACCGTCACGGGCGCCTCGACGGCCGACGTCGTCGTGCTGCTCATCGACGCCCGCAAGGGCCTGCTCGAGCAGACGCGCCGCCACCTCGCGGTCGCGAGCCTCCTGCGCGTCCCGCACGTGATCGTGGCCGTCAACAAGATCGACCTCGTCGACTACAGCCAGGAGCGCTACGAGGAGCTCGCCGACCAGATCCGCGAGGCCGCGGCCTCGCTCGGCGTCGCCCACATCCTCACGCTGCCCGTCTCGGCGCTCGAGGGCGTCAACGTGGTCGACCGCTCGGGCGGCCCCGAGGGCAAGACCCCCTGGTACGACGGACCGAGCCTGCTCGACCTGCTCGAGGAGCTCCCCCCGGCCGAGACCCCGGACACCGAGGCGTTCCGGTTCCCCGTCCAGGTCGTCCTGCGCCCCCAGGGCGCGGCGCTCGAGGAGCGGTTCCGCGACTACCGCGGGTACGCCGGTCAGATCGCCTCGGGCGTCGTCCGCGTGGGCGACGAGATCGTGGTCCTGCCCAGCGGGAAGAGGAGCACGGTCGAGGGCATCGACACGGCCGACGGCACGCTCGCCGAGGCCTTCGCCCCCCAGTCGGTCACGATCCGCCTCGCGGACGAGATCGACATCGCCCGCGGTGACCTCATCGCGGCCGCGGCCGATGCCCCGCAGGTCACGCAGGACGTCGAGGGCACCGTCGCGTGGCTCAGCGACAAGACGCTGCGCCCCGGCACCCGCGTCCTGCTCAAGCACACGACCCGCACCGTGCAGGCCGTGGTGCGCGACGTCGTCGGGCGCCTGAACCTCGACACGGCTGAGCTCGAGCCCGCCGAGGCGCTCGACCTCAACGACATCGGGCGCGTCACGCTGCGCCTGGCCTCCCCCGTCGCGGCCGAGGAGTACATCACCTCGCGTCGCACCGGTGCCTTCCTCCTGATCGACGGTCAGGACGGCGGCACCCTCGCAGCAGGAATGGTCGGAGACGCTCTGGCGGCCGTGCGATGTCCTTCGCAGCGTCCCGTGCAGTACGCGATCTGAGGTCCCCCGACCACCGCAGGTCGGGGCCCGGACCCCCGGGCCCTCGGATCGCGTACTGCATGGATCGGCGCTGCCGGGACACGACACGTCCACCGCCAGGCAACCACCGACCATCCCGAAGGAAACTCCATGAACACGTCGTCCCGCCCGACCCGCCTCACCCGAGCCGGCACGTCACGACACCGCTTCGCCCGCACCCGCTCCGCGGTCGCGGCGCTCGCCGTCGCGCCCCTGCTCCTGCTCGCCGCCTGCTCGACGGGCACGTCCGACGCCGCCGACAGCCCCGCCGCGTCCTCCGGCCCGGCCGACGAGCTGCGCCTCGGCTACTTCGCGAACGTCACCCACGCCCCCGCGCTCGTCGGGGTCGCGGGCGGCCAGTTCGAGGAGGCGCTGGGCGACACCAAGCTGACGACCCAGGTCTTCAACGCCGGGCCCGCCGCGATCGAGGCCCTCAACGCCGGGGCCATCGACGCCACGTTCATCGGCCCCAACCCCGCGATCAACAACTTCGTGAAGTCGAACGGCGAGGCCGTGCGCATCATCGCGGGCTCCACGTCGGGCGGCGCGCAGCTCGTCGTGCGCGACGGGATCGACACGGCCGCCGACCTCAAGGGCACCAAGATCGCCTCGCCCCAGCTCGGCGGGACCCAGGACGTCGCGCTGCGCGCCTGGCTCACCGAGAACGGCCTGGAGAACGACATCCAGGGCGGCGGGGACGTCGCGGTCACCCCGACCGAGAACGCCCAGACCCTCACGCTGTTCCAGAACGGCGAGCTCGACGGCGGCTGGCTGCCCGAGCCCTGGGCCTCGCGCCTCGTGCTCGACGCCGGTGCGCACGTCCTGGTCGACGAGAAGGACCTGTGGGACGACGGCCAGTTCCTCACCACGCACCTGATCGTCCGCACCGACTTCCTCGAGGAGCACCCCGAGACGGTCGAGGCGCTCCTGCGCGGCGAGGTCGCGGCGATCGACTGGCTCGACGCCAACCCCGACGAGGCCAAGACGCTCGTCAACGGCGAGATCGAGAAGATCGCCGGCAAGCCGCTGTCGGACGCCGTCCTGGACCGCGCCTTCACCAACATCACCTTCACGACGGACCCGCTCGCGGGAACGCTCAACACCTTGCTCGAGGACGGCGTGACCGCCGGGACCACCACCGAGGCGGACCTGAACGGCATCTACGACCTGAGCCTCCTCAACAAGGTGCTGACGGAGGCCGGTCAGCCGACCGTCTCCGCCGCCGGTCTCGGCAAGGAGTAGCACCATGACCACCACGTCCCCCGCCCGCACGGGCTCCCCGGCCGGCACCCCTCTCGACGAGGGCGCCGGCCCCACGACCGGCGTCCGCCTGCGCGGCGTGTCCAAGCGGTTCTCCCCGGCGGGCGCCCCGGTGCTCGAGGGGATCGACCTGGACATCGCGCAGGGCGAGTTCGTCTGCCTGCTCGGAGCCTCGGGCTGCGGCAAGTCGACGCTGCTCAACATCGTCGCGGGTCTGGAGCGCCCGACCACGGGGGACGTGGAGGTCGCCGGGGGCGGCGCGGCCCTGATGTTCCAGGAGTCCGCGCTGTTCCCCTGGCTCACCGCGAGCCGCAACATCGAGCTCGCGCTGAAGTTCCGCGGCGTCCCGCGCGCGGAGCGCCGTGAGCGGGCCGCCGAGCTGCTCTCGCTCGTCCGGCTCGACGGCTCGGGCGACAAGCGCGTCCACGAGCTCTCGGGCGGCATGCGCCAGCGCGTCGCGCTCGCCCGCTCGCTCGCCCAGGAACGGGACGTCCTGCTCATGGACGAGCCCTTCGCCGCGCTCGACGCGATCACGCGCGACCTGCTCCACGACGAGCTCGAGCGCGTCTGGGAGCAGACCGGGCGCACCATCGTCTTCATCACGCACAACGTCCGTGAGGCCGTACGGCTCGGGCAGCGCGTGCTGCTCATGTCGTCACGCCCCGGACGCATCGTGCGCGAGTGGGACGTCGACGTGTACGGCGCGGACGAGCAACGCAGCATCGAGGCCGCCGCCGCGTCGCGCCTCGCGACCGAGATCACCAACGACCTCCGTGAGGAGATCCGCCGCCATGCCGTCTGAGACCCTGACCCCGCGCGACGAGGCCCGCTCCGGCGCCGGCCCGGCCGAGAGCCCCACCACCCGGCCCCAGGACGAGGTGAGCACGCCCCGCGAGGCGAGCGCCGCCGTCGGGCACGCCAAGGACGTGGGCGACATCGAGGCGGGGCTCGACGCCCTCCAGACGAGCGTCGCGCCCACCGCGAGCCGGTGGTCCACGGTCTTCCAGGCCGTGTACCCGCCCGTGCTCGCGATCGCGATCCTGCTCGCGGTCTGGCAGCTCCTCGTGTGGCTCGAGGTCCAGCCCATCTACAACCTGCCCGGCCCCACCCAGGTCTGGGAGGCCGTGACCCGGGCCGCCGCGAGCGGCACGCTGTGGCAGGCCCTCGGGACGAGCCTCTCGCGCGGCGTCCTGGGCTTCCTCGCGGCCGTCGCGATCGGTACCCCGCTGGGCATCGTCGTGGCGCGCGTGCGCTGGGTGCGCGTGTCGTTCGGGCCCATCATCACGGGCCTGCAGGTGCTGCCGTCGGTCGCCTGGGTGCCCGCGGGCATCATCTGGTTCGGGCTGTCGGACGCCACGGTCTACTTCGTGATCCTCATGGGCGCGGTGCCTTCGATCATCAACGGGATCGTGTCGGGCGTGGACCAGGTGCCGCCGCTGTACCGGCGCGTGGGCCAGGTCCTGGGCGCGGGCCGCTTCCAGATGATCAAGGACGTGATCCTGCCCGCGGCGTTCCCCGGCTACCTCGCGGGCCTCAAGCAGGGCTGGGCGTTCTCGTGGCGCTCGCTCATGGCCGCGGAGATCATCGCGGTCGGCGGGGGGATCGGGTTCGGCCTGGGCGCGTTCCTCCAGCAGGGGCGCGAGCTGTCCGACATGGCGCTCGTCTTCACCGCGATCCTGCTGATCCTCGTGGTCGGCATGGTCATCGAGCTGCTGTTCTTCGCTCCGGTCGAGAAGACCATGCTGCGTCGCCGCGGCCTGGCTCCCGAGACCTCCGCGAGCAAGGGCTCGGGGTGGCTGCTGCGCCGGCGTGAGCTGGCTTCGGCCGCTCTCGGGCGATGATGGGCGCATGAACACTGAGCTCTACCCCCTCGGTCTGCGGATCGCGGGCCGTCCGGTCGTCGTCGTGGGCGGTGGGCCCGTGGCCGCGAGGCGCGCGCGGTCCCTCGTGGGTGCGGGCGCGCACGTGCGCGTCGTGGCTCCCGAGGTCTGCGAGGACCTGGCGGCGCTGGTCGCCCTCCCCGGGCCCGGCAGCGCGGCTCGCCTGCCCGACGGCGCGCGTCCCCTCGACGGGTCCGGCGCGCCCGGGCCCGTGGTCGGGTGGGACGCGCGTGCGTTCCGCCCGGGCGACCTCGAGGGCGCGTGGCTCGTGCACACCGCGACGGGATCGCCTGAGGTCGACGCGCAGGTCGCGGCCGAGGCCGAGGCGCTGCGCATCTTCTGCGTGAACGCGGGCGACGCCGAGGCCGGGACCGCCTGGGTGCCCGCGGTCGCACGGGTCACGGTGGGCGGCTCGGCAGCCGGCTCGGCAGCCGGTGCGTCGGCCGCGGCAGACGCGCCGAGCACCGACAGCACCGACAGCACCGACAGCACCGACAGCACCGACAGCACCGAGATCACCGTGGCCGTCAACGCGGGGCGCGACCCGCGACGGGCGCAGCGCATCCGTGACGCGATCGACGCCCTGCTCGCGACGGGCGAGCTCCCCCTGCGTCAGGTCCGCCCGAGCGCGGGCGGCGTCGGGACGGTCGCCCTGGTCGGCGGCGGCCCCGGCGACACCGGGCTCATCACGGCGCGCGGGCGGCGGCTGCTCGCGCAGGCCGACGTCGTGGTCACCGACCGGCTGGGCCCGCGTGCCCTGCTCGACGAGCTCGGGGACGACGTCGTGATCGTCGACGTCGGCAAGACGCCGGGGTTCCACCCGGTCCCGCAGGACGAGATCAACGCGCTGCTGGTCGAGCACGCGCTCGCCGGGCGCCGCGTCGTACGACTCAAGGGCGGCGACCCGTACGTGTTCGGGCGCGGGGGCGAGGAGCTCATCGCGTGCGAGGAGCACGGCATCCCCGTCGAGGTCGTGCCGGGCGTCACGAGCGCGGTCTCGGTGCCCGCTGCGGTCGGGATCCCGGTCACGCACCGCGGCTGGTCGCGCGGGTTCACGGTGCTGACCGGGCACGAGGACATCGGCAAGGTCCCGGCGGCGGCCGACCACACCGTGATCCTCCTCATGGGTGTCTCGCGGCTGCGCGACTCGGCCGCGGCCCTCGTAGCCTCCGGGCGGTCACCGCGGACGCCGGTCGCCGTGGTCGAGGACGGCTACGGCCCGCGCCAGCGCTCGACCGTCGGCACGCTCGAGACCATCGCCGACGTCGCCGCGGCCGCCGGGGTCCGCGCCCCGGCCGTGACCGTGATCGGGGACGTGGTCCGCGTCAGCCCCGCTTGGCGGGCGGCCGGGCTGGACTGAGGCCCGCGGTCGGCCGGGGACCCGCTCGAGCAGGCTGAGCCGTCCGGAGAACGCGAGAACGTCGAGGGGCCCGTCATCCACAGGATGACGGGCCCCTCGGGGTTCGGGAGTGGCTGCGCTCAGGCCTGAGGGGCCAGGGCAGCGATCATCGGGTCGTCCTTCTCGATCATGCCCATCTTCGCCGCACCACCCGGCGACCCCAGGTCATCGAAGAACTCCACGTTCGCCCGGTAGTAGTCCTCCACTCCGAGGGCACGTCGTCCTCGTAGTAGATCGCCTCCACCGGACACACCGGCTCGCACGCACCACAGTCCACACACTCGTCAGGATGGATGTACAACGACCGCTTGCCCTCANCGGCCGGGGACCCGCTCGAGCAGGCTGAGCCGTCCGGAGAACGCGAGAACGTCGAGGGGCCAGGGCAGCGATCATCGGGTCGTCCTTCTCGATCATGCCCATCTTCGCCGCACCACCCGGCGACCCCAGGTCATCGAAGAACTCCACGTTCGCCCGGTAGTAGTCGCTCCACTCCGAGGGCACGTCGTCCTCGTAGTAGATCGCCTCCACCGGACACACCGGCTCGCACGCACCACAGTCCACACACTCGTCAGGATGGATGTACAACGACCGCTTGCCCTCGTAGATGCAGTCCACCGGNCCGGCGACCCCAGGTCATCGAAGAACTCCACGTTCGCCCGGTAGTAGTCACTCCACTCCGAGGGCACGTCGTCCTCGTAGTAGATCGCCTCCACCGGACACACCGGCTCGCACGCACCACAGTCCACACACTCGTCAGGATGGATGTACAACGACCGCTTGCCCTCGTAGATGCAGTCCACCGGACACTCCTCGATGCACGCCTTGTCCTTCACGTCCACACAAGGCTGAGCAATCACGTACGTCACGTCGGAGGTCCTTTTCGTCGGGCCGGAGGGCTTCACCCGGCTCCCTCCAGGCTATCGCCCCACCCGGCTGCGGCGAACCGCTTCTCACCTGCTAATACGGCCAGATCTCGCGGTTCGTCAGGTGTCCCCGGAGCGGACCGACGGGCTCAGAGGAGGCGCCGGGCCGCGGCCCACCGCGTGAGCTCGTGGCGCGAGGAGAGCTGGAGCTTGCGCAGCACCGACGACACGTGGGTCTCGACCGTCTTGACCGAGATGAAGAGCTCCGAGGCGACCTCGCGGTAGGCGTAGCCGCGCGCGATGAGCCGCATGACCTCCTGCTCGCGGGCCGAGAGCCGGTCGAGCTCGTCGTCGGCGACCGCGACGTCGGCCTGCCCGGTGCCGAACGCGTCGAGCACGAACCCCGCGAGCCGCGGCGAGAAGACCGCGTCGCCGCTCGCGACCTGGACGACCGCGCCCGCCAGGTCCGGACCCGAGATCGCCTTGGTCACGTAGCCGCGTGCCCCCGCCCGGATGACCGCCACGACGTCCTCGGCCGCGTCGGACACGGACAGGGCGAGGAACCGCGTGGAGCCCAGGAGGTCGGAGCAGCGGGTGATGACCTCGGCCCCGCCTCCGCCGTTGCCGCCCGGGAGGTGCACGTCGAGCAGGACGACCGGTGGCCGCAGGGCGCGGATGGCCTCGACGGCGCCGTCGACGCTGTCGGCCTCGCCCACGATGTCCACGCGCGCGTCGAGGCTCGCACGGACCCCCGCGCGGAACATGTGGTGGTCGTCGACGAGCACGACCGGGACGGGCGCGCCCGGGAGCGTGGCCGGTTCGGGGTTCGGGATGGTGGTCACGTGCGCTCCTGGGTCGTGCGGGCGATGGGCTCGGGCTGCGGCGCGGGTCCCGTGAAGGGCGTCGGCGCAGGCCGCGCCCCGTTCCGGGCCGGTCCGACGGGCGTCGTGCCCGCGTCGGGCTCCCCCGGCATCCTAGGTGCGGTCGCACCCGCGGCGGCCGTCGAGGCCGTCGACTCGCCCTCGGCCTCGGCCGCCCGGGGCACCTTGAGCCGCACCTCGGTCCCCCACCCCGGCCGCGACACGACCTCGGCCTGTCCTCCGCGCCGCGTCACTCGCCCGATGATCGACTCGCGCACGCCGAACCGGTCCTGGGCGATGTCCTTCATCTCGAACCCGTCGCCGCGGTCGCGCACGAACACCTCGACCATGTCGGCGGACACCTCGAGGTAGACCGAGACGGGCGGACGCCCGTGCGCGACGGCGTTGACGAGCGCCTCGCGCGTGGCCTGGAGGAGCGCCGTGGTCTCGTCGGTCGGCACGCAGTCCCCCACGACGACGACGTCGACCACGACCGCGGCCGTCCCGGCCGACCCGCCGTCGCCGACCGTCCCCGCAGCGCTCATGCCCGCGGTGCTCGCGGCGCCGGCCGCGAGCCGCCAGCTCTGGCGGTCCTCGACCTCGCCCACGAGCGTCCGGAGCTCGGCCGCGAGCGACGTACCAGGAGCCGGTCGGTCGTTGTACAACCACTCGCGCAGCTCGCGCTCCTGGGCCCGCGCGAGGCGCGCGACGGTGTCCGCGTCGGCGGCGCTAGCCCGGATGAGCGCGAGCGTCTGCAGGACCGAGTCGTGCAGGTGGGCCGCGATGTCCGCCCGCTCGGCCTCGCGTGCCCGGGCAGCGCGCTCGTCGCCGAGCTCGCGCACGAGCCGCAGCCACCACGGGGCGAGCACGATCGCAGCGCCCGCGAGTACGGCGAGCGACGCCACGGTCGCCCGGACCATGTCCGAGGCCGTCGAGTCCTGACCCACCAGGAGCAGGACCCCGACCAGGACGAGGACCAGACCGCCCGCGAGCCGCAGGACCCCGGCGGGCGTCCTGCCCCCCGCGCGCGAGAGCCAGCGGCCCCGCTGCGCGGCGTCGAGCTGCGACCACGCGAGGGCCGTCCCCGCGAGCGCGATGAGCACGGGCAGGACCCAGGAGACCTCGACGTCGACCCCGGCACGGGCCGCCAGCAGGACAGCGGCCCCGCTCAGCAGGACCACGCCGATCGCGACGTCACGCACCGGGAGCTTGCGCACGCGCCCCTGCAGACGGGGCGCGATCCGTCGGAGCGAGGCGGGGCGCTCTTCGTCGGCGGCCTGCGCAGGGTCGCCCACGGGCACCGTGACCCAGAGGAAGACGTACAGGACGATCCCCGCGCCGCCCGCGAGGGCGAGCAGGACCATCACGAGGCGCATCGCGCCCACGGGCAGGTCGAGGTGCAGCGACAGCCCTCGGCACACACCACCGACCCAGCGTCCCTGCTCGGGGCGCCGGAGCGGGAGTCGCCTGGCTGGTTGCGCGGTCTGTGTCACCCTCTGATGGTCACACGTCCCGGCGACCCCACCGGGCGAAACGCCCCCTTGGTCCCATCCCTGACCGGAAGATCAGGGTCCCGCGGCGCGGGATTCAGGGTCGGCTCAGGGGAACACCCGATACCGTCCGGCGGAGGTGCGCGGCAGGCTGGAGCCATGAACACCGAGGACACCTCCCCAGAACCCCCGGCCGGGAGCTCCGCACCGACCGGGGCGGCCCAGCAGACCGCCGGGACGCCCTATCCGACGAACGGTCCGGCGCCCGTGGGTCCCGACGGTCCGCCCGCGAACCCGCCGGCCCAGTCCACCGGGATGGACAGCTTCTTCGACGCCGTCCGACGTCTCGGCATCTCCCGCTCGGACGACCGCTGGATCGGTGGCGTCGCCGGCGGGATCGCCGACCGGTTCGGGATCGACCCCCTCATCGTGCGTGGTCTCCTCGTCGTCTCGGTCTTCCTCTCGGGAGCCGGCCTCGTCCTGTACGGCGTCGCCTGGGCCCTTCTCCCCGAGTCCCGGGACGGCCGCATCCACCTGCAGCAGACGATCCGCGGCGACTTCGACGTCGCGATGCTCGGGGCGGCCGCGACGACCATCGTCGGCCTGAGCTGGAGCACCGGCTGGTCGTCCTGGTGGCACTTCGCAGGGCTCGAGTGGCTCAACGGACTGTTCTGGACCGCCGCGGTCGTCGTCGTGATCGTGCTGGTCGTCAACCGTCGCAACGACAAGCGCGCCGCCTACACCGCGGCCCAGCACACGCAGCAGCAGGCCCCGCCGGTCGCTCAGCCCGGACAGCCCTACCCCGCGCAGCCGTTCGGACCGGGCGCGGCGCCGTCGCCCCAGCAGGGCCACCACGGGGCAGCCTGGCAGCACGGCCGACCCGGCCAGCCCACGCAGCCGCGACCTCCGTACGGAGCTCCCGCGCCGGGCGCCCAGCCCGCCCCCGGGGCGACGTACCCCGCGTCCCCCGCGGCGTCGTCGGGCCCCGCGTACTCCGCCTCCGCTCCCCTGCCCCCGCAGGGCTATGCGGGCCAGCGCCCCACCCCGCCCGTCCCGCCCCAGGCCTACGCCGCCCAGCAGGCCGCCGCGCAGCAGGCCGCGCGCGCCCAGGAGCAGGCCCGACGCCAGGCCCAGCGCGAGGCCGACCGGCTGCGCCGCCTCGAGGAGCAGCGCGCCCGCGCCGCCCGGCGCCCCCGCGGCCCGGGCACCGCGATCGTCGGGATCACGCTCGGCGTGAGCCTGCTCGGCGCAGCGGTCCTCATGCTGCTCGAGCGTCGTGACGTGATCGACGTGCCGTTCTTCTACACGTGGATCGGCGCGACGATCATCCTCCTCGGCCTCGGCGTCGTGATCTCGGGCCTGCGTGGCCGCACGAGCGGAGCCCTGGGTGGCCTCGCGATCGTCGCGACGATCATCGCGCTCCCGATCGCCGGCTGGAGCTCGGTCGACCGCTTCGACGTGAACCTCCAGGGCCGCGCGTCGGACTCGACCTACACGGTCACCTCGGTCGAGGACGCGGAGAACGGGTTCGCCTTCACGTTCGGCGACCCCGTCGTCGACCTGAGCCGGCTCGACCTGAGCGCGGTCGGCGAGGACCCCGTCGTCGTCCCCGTCGACCTGCGGGCCGGGGACCTGACCGTGATCGTCCCCTCGGGCGTCCCGGTCGAGGCCGAGGTCCGCGTCCTCGCGGGCAACGCGACCTGGACCGTCGACGGCGAGCGACGCAGCGTCAACGGCGTCAACACCCGCCCGTACACCTTCACCACCGACTCCGTCTCCGACGGCGCCGACCCCGTGCTCCTGCTCGAGGTCGACGTCGCCGCGGGAGACGTCACCATCCGGGAGGAATCATGACCACCGAGAAGACCCCCTACGAGTCCGACGACAGCGACGAGACTCAGGCCCTCCCCCCGGTCGACCCGACGATCGAGCTCGCGGTCACGCCGAGCGAGGCCACCGAGGAGGCGCGAGCCGGGGCCGACGAAGCCGACGGCGACCCCGACGCGACGCAGGTCCTGGAGGCGGCCGCTCCGTCCGAGGCCGACCTGGCCGACGAGCTGTTCCGGACCGAGGCGACCCAGGCGCTGCCCGCCGCCGAGCCCACCCAGGCTCTCCCCGTGACTCCCCCGACTCAGGCACTGCCTGTCTGGGAAGCGGCGCCGACGCACACGCAGGCCTACCCCGTGCAGGACGCGCCGGTCACCCCAGAACCGGTCGTCCCGGCGGCAGCAGCTCCCGCAGCGGCCCCGGCACCCACCCCTGCGGTCGACCCGGCCGCGCAGTGGAACACCACGGCGCAGCAGAAGGCGAACCTCGCCCCCAGCAGCACGGTCCCCGGCGAGGACCCGCGCAACCGGGGCCTGCGCGTGGGCACGGTCGTGTGGGGCTTCATCATCGTCGCGGTGGGCGCGGGCATCCTCGCCCTGGCCCTCGGCGCGACGTACGACCTGGACGTCGCGCTCATCGCCCTGCTGAGCGTCGCGGGCCTGGTGCTCGTGGTCGGCTCGATCGTGTCGAGCAGCCGGCGCAGCGCCCGTGAACGAGCCCACCGGTGACCGTCCTCGCGTGAGTGCATGGTTCGGCTGCGACACGCCCGGCGTGTCGCAGCCGAACCATGCACTCGGCACCGGAAGAGGTGAGCACGACGGCGGCGCACCGGTCGAAGGACCGGTGCGCCGCCGTCGTGCTTCCGTGCGAGAGTGCCTCAGCGCGGGGGCGTGCCCTCCGTCGGGGGTGTTGCGGGAGGCGTGTCGGTACCGGTCGGCGGGACGCCCGGGCTCTTGGGCTCGACGACCGGCGGGACCTGGGTCGTGGGGACGCCCGGGCTCTTGGGCTCCTCGACGGGAGCCGTGTGGGTCGACGTGCGGGTGGGCGGCGTGACCGGCGGCGTCGTGGGTGCCGGCGTCGTGGGCGTCGTCGGGGCGGGCGTCACGGGCGCTGCCGGCGCCGCGTGCGCGGGGGTGTGCGCGGGCGGTGCGGCGGACGACAGACCGCCGCCCGAGGTGTAGCCGCCCGGCGTCTCGACCGCGACCGCCGGACCGCTCGCGATCTTGCGGAGCGCGATCCCGATGAGGATGAACATGATGCCCAGGCCGATCACGAGGGCAGCGACGCCGAACGCGACGACCGACGTGAAGAGCGAGGCACGCAGGAACGACGCGTTCATGACCGTGGCGCGGCGCTCGTCGTCCTGCGGGAGCTCGGCGTAGGTCTGGCCGTCGCTCATCTCGAGCGCGTGCTTGTTGATGACCTCGGCCTGCGCGTAGGCGGAGAACGGACCGCTGACGTGGGCCCCCGCGAGGAACGACGCGTCGTCGGACACCGTGATGTCCTCGGCCGACAGCTGCGAGGACACGACACCCCAGGTGACACCACCCGCGATGATCATGACGATCCCTGCGATGACGCTGAGGAGCCCGATGACTCCTACGCCCTTCGCGGGCCGAACCGTGACAGTGCTGGACATTGCGGTATCCCTCCCCGAGCCGGACCTTTGGTGTCAACGTAGCGACGTTTCGTCGTTTCCGCCGGACGAAAGGTCTGTTCGACGTCGAAACGGCGCACGCACGGGCAGGTCGGACACCGCGTGATGGGAGAATCCGGGGGTGAGGATCACCCATGTGACGGACTGCTACCTGCCCCTTCTCGGCGGCATCGAGACCCAGGTGAGCCGCCTCGCGGCCCAGCAGGCCGCGGCGGGCCACGCCGTCGAGGTGATCACCACGACGCCCGCGGCGCGGGGCGAGCACGGGGTGAGCACCGAGGTGCACGACGGCGTCACGATCCACCGCGTCGCGGCCCGGATCCCCGGTGGCTACCCCGTGCACCCTCGCGCTGCCCACCACGTGACGCGCCGCCTGCGCGCGTCACGGCCCGACGTCGTGCACCTGCACATGGGCGTCCTGACGCCGTCGGTGCAGGCGTCCCTCCACCCCGTCGCGCGGCTCGGGCTGCCCGCGGTCCTGACCGTGCACAGCGTGTGGGGCTCGGCCGAACGCTGGTTCGCGGCGCTCGACCGCGTCACGCACTGGTCGCGTCTCCCGATCCTGCCGTCGGCCGTGAGCGAGCTGACCGCGGCCCCGCTGCGACGCATCGCGGGGCCGGGCGTGCCCGTCGAGATCCTGCACAACGGGCTCGACCTCGACGAGTGGGCCGTGCCGCGCGTCGAGAGGGGCGCGCGCGGCGAGGGCAAGGCCGTGCACGTCGTCGCCGCGACCCGGTTCGCGCCGCGCAAGCGGGTGCTCCCCCTGCTCGAGTCGATCCGGCAGGCCGTCGAGCGACTCCCCCACGATGCTTTGTTCGCGACGATCGCGGGCGAGGGACCCGAGCTCGACGCGGCCCGACGGTTCGTCAAGGAGCACGGGCTCTCGTCGACGGTCAGCCTCCCGGGGCGCCTCGGAGCGCACGAGCTCAAGCGCCTCTACTCGCGCGCCGACGTGTTCCTGGCACCGGCGGTCCAGGAGTCGTTCGGCATCGCGGCGCTCGAGGCACAGGCAGCGGGGCTCGCCGTGGTGACCCGCAAGGAGTCAGGGGTGGCCGAGCGGCTCACGGACGGCGTCGACGGGCTGCTCGCCGCCGACGACGCCGAGATGACGGACCAGATCGTGCGGCTCGTGACGCAGGACGGCCTGCTCGACCGGATCGTCGCGCACAACCGCGAGGTCCGGCCGTCGAGCGGATGGCCGAGCGTGCTGGCGGACGTCGAGAAGGCGTACGAGAAGGCGGCGGCGTACCGCGAGGAACGGGTGGGGCGCACCGCGCGGGACTGACCGGTCAGCCCGTGGGTCGGGTGTCCAGGTCCAGGACGTGCCGGCGCTCGAACTCGACCCGGTCGCCGGCGAGCAGGCCCACGACGGCGGCCGGGTCGTTGTCGAGCACGCCGACCATGCGATCGCCGTCGACCTCCGTCACAAGCACCCACATGCGCTCCCCGATCCCCTCGTCGGGGAGGAACACGAGCTTGGCAAGGGTTCCGGGGATCACGCCCGACGTGTCCTCGGGGACCTGGTACGTCCGGGGGTGCTGCACGTTCCAGGCGACGACGTCGCGGAGCGACCACGGCTCGGGGTCCGGCCGTGACCCGGGGCCGCCGTCCTCCGGAAGGTCTCTCAGCATCCCGTCCTGCTTGCGGTCGAACGTGCCGTCGCCCAGCATCTGCTCCACGATCCGGGTGCTGTACGGCCCGAGGACGGCCCACGGCCCGACCGTGCCGACGCGGGTGGCCCGGATGGCGACCTGCGCCCGACGGAGCGGGAGCCTCGCGAGCCCGGGATCGAGCACGAGCACGTCCTGGAAGTGCACGAGCACGGGCTGTGACGTGTCGGGCTCGACCGCAGCGAGGTACGTCCATCCGTCGCGCCACCGGACGACCCGGGTCACCGGCAGCCCGAGCTCCAGGACCTCGACGCTCGAGACCACGAGCTCGTCGAGCGCGGGAACCTGCGACCGCCGGGAGCGGCCGAGCATCAACGGTCCACGACGAGGCGAGGGCGGGCTGCGCGAGGGTCCATGACGGGCAAGGTACCGCAGGACCGGCAGGCCGTCCGCATGTGGCGCGCTCCGCCGTCGGGCTCCCGTCCACCCCGGACGAGAACGGCCCAGGAACGCCGAAGGGCCGGCCCCGCAGATTCCTCTGCGCGGCCGGCCCTTCACGGCTCAGCGGGAGGTCACTCCCACTCGATGGTGCCCGGCGGCTTGCTCGTCACGTCGAGCACGACGCGGTTGACGTCCTTGACCTCGTTCGTGATGCGCGTCGAGATGATCGCGAGGACGTCGTACGGCAGGCGCGTCCAGTCCGCGGTCATGGCGTCCTCCGAGGAGACGGGGCGCAGCACGATCGGGTGACCGTAGGTACGGCCGTCGCCCTGGACGCCTACCGAGCGGACGTCGGCCAGGAGCACCACGGGGCACTGCCAGATCTCGTCGTCCAGGCCGGCCTTCGTGAGCTCCTCGCGCGCGATCGCGTCCGCTGCGCGCAGGATCTCCAGGCGCTCGGCCGTGACCTCGCCGACGATGCGGATGCCGAGCCCGGGGCCGGGGAACGGCTGACGGGCCACGATGACCTCGGGCACGCCGAGCTCGCGGCCCACGGCGCGCACCTCGTCCTTGAACAGGGCCCGCAGCGGCTCGACGAGCGAGAACTGCAGGTCGTCGGGCAGGCCGCCCACGTTGTGGTGGCTCTTGATGTTGGCCGTGCCCTCGCCGCCGCCGGACTCGACGACGTCCGGGTACAGCGTGCCCTGGACGAGGAACTTGACCTCACCACCGTGATCGCCCGCGTCCGCGACGATGTCGCGCGCCGCCTGCTCGAACGCGCGGATGAACTCGCGGCCGATGATCTTGCGCTTGGTCTCGGGGTCCGAGTGGCCCGCGAGCGCGGCGAGGAAGCGCTGCTTCTCGTCCATGACGACGAGCTTGACGCCCGTGGCCGCGACGAAGTCGCGCTCGACCTGCTCGACCTCGCCCGCGCGCAGCAGGCCGTGGTCGACGAACACGCACGTGAGCTGGTCGCCCACGGCCTGCTGGACGAGGGCCGCGGCGACCGAGGAGTCGACGCCTCCGGACAGGCCGCAGATGACGCGCGCGTCGCCGACCTGCTCGCGGATGAGCGCGATCTGATCGGCGATGACGTTGCCCGGGGTCCAGTCGCCGGCGAGGCCCGCGCCCTGGTACAGGAAGTTCTCGAGAGCCTTCTGGCCCAGCGGGGAGTGCTTGACCTCGGGGTGCCACTGCACGCCGTAGAGGCGACGCCCGGTGTCCTCGAACGCTGCGACCGGGGAGCCGGCCGAGGTCGCGAGGACCTCGAAGCCCTCGGGGGCCGCGTGGACGGCGTCGCCGTGGCTCATCCAGGCGGTCTGCTGGTCGGGCGAGCCCGCGAGCAGCGCACCGGCCTGGCAGACCTCGACGGCCGTGCCGCCGTACTCGCTGAGGCCGGTCTGCGCGACCGTGCCACCGAGCGCCTTGGCCATGGCCTGGAAGCCGTAGCAGATGCCCAGGACGGGCACGCCGGCGTCGAACAGCGCGGGGTCCACGAAGGGCGCACCCTGCGCGTACACGGACGAGGGACCACCGGACAGGATGATCGCTGCCGGGTTCTTGGCGAGCATCTGCTCGACGGTGAAGGTGTGGGGGACGATCTCCGAGTACACCTTGGCCTCACGCACGCGACGCGCGATCAGCTGGGCGTACTGTGCGCCGAAGTCGACGACCAATACGGGCCGGGGGGCTGAGGGGGTGGGTGTCACCAGCCCAGGATAGTTGGCTCGGCGCCGATCCCCGGCATCGGTCCACGACGTGCGACGGGGATCACTGCGCGCGTCAGGCGGGCAGCCGTCCGCGCAGCTCGCGAGCGGCCCGCTCGGGGTCGGCCGCGCCCGTGATCGCACGCACCACGACGATGCGCTCGGCCCCCGCGTCGAGCACCTCGTCGAGCCGCGCGGCGTCGACACCGCCGATCGCGAACCACGGCGTGGTCGGCGCCGTCGCGGCGACCTGTCGCAGCAGGTCGAGCCCGACGGCGTCGCGCCCCGGCTTGGTCGGCGTCGCCCAGAGCGGTCCCACGCAGAAGTAGTCGACCTCGGGATCCGCCTCGGCGGCCGTGGCCTGGGCGAGCGAGTGCGTCGAGCGGCCCAGCAGCGGGCCCGCACCCAGGAGCGACCGCACCGCGGGCACGGGCAGGTCGCCCTGACCCATGTGCACCACCGGGGCTCCCGTCAGGAGGGCGACATCGGCCCGGTCGTTGACCGCCCACAGCGCCCCGTGCTCGGTCGCGACGCGCGCGACGACCTCCTGCAGCTCGAGCTCGCGCGCGACGTCGAGCCCCTTGTCGCGGAGCTGGACCACGTCGACCCCGCCCGCGAGCGCCGCGTGCAGGAAGTCCTCGAGGTCGCCGCGCTCCTCGCGGGCGTCGGTGCACAGGTACAGCCGGGCCGCCCGCAGGCGCTCGACGGCCGCCGGGCGGGCCCGCCCGGCAGGAGCCGTGGGGCTGGTGCGCTGGGGCGAGGTGTGCTGTCGGGGCTCGGCGTCGCCGGTCGGAGCAGTGGTCACGGCGCCCAGGATAGGCGCGGCCCGCCCGGGACACGGTCGCGGCGCAGCCCGTGGGCACGCCCCGAGCGTGGCCGGCGTGCGTTGTAGGGTGGTCGCGAAGCACGGGAGCCCCGCACGGGGCTGAGAGGGCGAGAGCCGACCGTCGAACCTGATCTGGGTCATGCCAGCGAAGGGAGCGAGCGCATGTGCGCAGCCCTGTCCACCGACCACCCCGCCCTGCCCGCGCGTCCGCCGGGGCGCGACGGGAGCCTGGGGGGCGCGGCGCCGTCGGGCCCCGTGAGGCGCGTCGCGCCCGGCGACCGGACGACGATCACCACGCCCGACGGCGCCACGGACGTCCTCGTCGTGGGCGGCGGCATCGTGGGGCTCACCGCGGCCTGGCGGGCCTCGCGTGCTGGCCTGCGCGTGACCGTCCTGGACCCGGCCCCGGGCGACGGCGCGACCCACGCCGCGGCCGGGATGCTCGCGCCCGTGACCGAGGCCGACTTCGGCGAGGAGACCGCGCTGCGCCTGGGCGCCGACTCGGCGGCACGGTGGCCAGCGTTCGCGGCCGAGCTCGAGGCGGACTCGGGGCTCGACGTCGGGCTGCGCGCGACCGGCACGCTCACGCTGGCCTACGACGGCGACGACCTGGCGCTCGGGCGCCGCGTGCGCGCGCTCCAGGAGGCCTGGGGGCTCGACTCGACCGAGATCTCGGTCGCGGCGGCGCGCGAGCGCGAACCGCTCGTCGGGCCGCGCGTGGCCGGTGCGTTCTGGGCACCGGGCGACCATCAGGTCGATCCCCGCGCGGTGCACCGCGCGCTGACCGCGGCTCTCGCGCGGGACCCGCGCGCCGCCGTCGTGCGCCGCCGGGCGGTCCGGCTGCTGCGCGCGTCCGGACCCGGCTCTCCCGTGACCGGGGCGCTCGACGACGCGGGCGTCGAGCACCGCGCGGGGACCGTGGTCCTCGCGGCGGGTGCGGACTCGGGGGACCTGCTCGCGGACGTCCCCGAGGTGTGCGCCCCGACCCGTCCGGTGAAGGGGCAGACGCTGCGGCTCGACGCCCCCGCGTGGTTCACGCTCGACCACGTGGTGCGAGGGATCGTGCAAGGGCGTCCGGTGTACGTCGTACCGCGTACGCCCGGGCCCGGCGGGCACCGCGAGGTCGTCGTCGGCGCGACGAGCGAGGAGCACCCCGACGACCGGCGCGCGACCGCGGGCGGCGTCTTCGCGCTCCTGCGCGACGCGCGCGCCCTGCTGCCCGGGCTCGACGAGCTGGCCCTCGTCGAGGTCACCCCGCGCGTGCGCCCGGGCACGCCCGACAACCTGCCGTTCCTAGGGCCCACCACCGTCCCCGGCCTGGTCCTCGCCACGGGCCACTACCGCAACGGCGTGCTGCTCGCCCCCGTCACGGGGGCAGCGATCGACGCGGTCCTGACCGGCCAGCCGCTGCCGCCCGCGGTCGCGGCGATCGACCCCCTGCGCTTCTCGCCCACCCCTACCCCCGCGAGATAGAGGGCTCGCGTCGAGGTAGCGGGGTGGGGCCCTCTACCCCGACGGCACACCTCTACCTCGGCTCCCACCTCCCGGAGGACCACATGACCCACCCGACTCCCCCGTCCACGACGACCGGCGCGCGGCCGACGACCCCTCCCGCAGGCATCACCGTGCACCCGCGCTCGACCGCGAGCGCCCTCGTCAACGGCGAGCCCTACCCGCTCACCGCCCCCACGACCGTCGCAGCGCTGGTCGCCGCGCTCCTGCCCGAGCTCGTCGGGGACACCGGGGACGTCCCCCGCGGCGTCGCGGTCGCGATCGACGACGCCGTGCTCCCCCGCAGCACGTGGTCGTCCACGACCCTGCGCGACGGCGACCGTGTCGAGGTCGTCACGGCGGTGCAGGGTGGTTGACACCAGGCAGGACACGGACCGCGCACCCGACGACTCCCTGGTCGTCGCGGGCGTCCCCCTCGGCTCCCGCCTGGTCATGGGCACGGGCGGCGCGGCCAACCTGCTGACGCTCGAGGACGCCCTCGTGGCGTCCGGGACCGCGCTCACGACCGTCGCGATGCGCCGCGTCGCGCGGGTGCGTCCGTCGGGTGGCGCGGGCGGCGACGGGGGTGCGGGCGAGACCGGCATCTGGGGCCTGCTCGACCGCCTCGGCATCCGCGCCCTGCCCAACACCGCGGGCTGCTTCTCGGCCAAGGAGGCAGTCCTCACGGCCCACCTCGCGCGCGAGGCCTGCGGCACGGACTGGGTCAAGCTCGAGGTGATCGCCGACGACGTGACGCTCCTGCCCGACCCGATCGGGCTCGTCCAGGCCGCCGAGACCCTGGTCCGCGACGGCTTCACGGTGCTGCCGTACACCAACGACGACCCCATCCTCGCGCGCCGCCTCGAGGACGTGGGGTGCGCGGCCGTCATGCCGCTCGGTGCGCCCATCGGGTCGGGGCTCGGCATCCTCAACCCGCGCAACATCGCGGCCATCGCGTCGGCCGCCCGGGTGCCCGTGATCCTGGACGCGGGGATCGGGACCGCGTCCGAGGCCGCGCACGCCCTCGAGCTCGGGTGCGACGGGGTTCTCCTGGCGACCGCGGTCACCCGCGCGGCCGACCCCGTGCGGATGGCCACGGCCATGCGGCTCGCGGTCGAGGCCGGGCGCCTCGCCGCGCTCGCGGGCCGCATCCCGCGGCGCGAGCAGGCGCTCGCGAGCTCACCGGTCGACGGGATGGTGGGCCGGACCGGGTCGGGCGGCGCCGGGCTGGCGGCCGGTCTCACGGGGGCCGGTGTGCTGGGCGGCGGGAACCTCGACCTGGCGCTGTGACCGGTTCGCCGAGGTAGAGGCTTCTCGTCGAGGTAGAGGCCTCTGGCCCTCTACCTCGACGGCAGGCCTCTACCTCAGCGGAGCGATCAGTACGTCGGGCGCCCCGGCTCGACGTCCCGCACCCACGCCAGGACCCCGCCCTCGACGTTGCGCGCGTCCACGCCCACCGCTCGTGCAAGCCCCGCGACCCGGTCCGACCGGCCCCCGACCTTGCACAGCACCGCGACCGTCCGGTCCCGGGGAAGGTCCGCGAGCGCGGCCCGCGCGTCCGGCCCGGCGTAGACCCCGCTCGGCACGACGCGGGCGCCGTCGATCCCGACGATCTGCGTCTCCCAGTCCTCGCGCACGTCGAGCAGCAGCAGGTCGTCGTCGGGGTCGGCGAGGCGGGCGGCGAGCTCGCGGGGGGTCAGGCTCGTCGGGGCCGGGCCAGCTCCGGCCGGAGCACCCACGGGGCCCGACGACGCCACGCCCGGCCCGCGGACCGGCGCACCGAGGACCGTGCCCGCCCCGGGCAGCCCGCGCCCGCCCGACTCCTCCGAGACCTGGGCGAGGTCGACCGCGAGGCGACCCTCCGCCGTCGGGCCCGAGAGGCTCTCGAAGAGGCCCCCCGCGACCGCAGGACGCGCCGTGCCGGCGCCCGCGGGAACCGGCGCCAGCCCGCAGAACGCCTCGTAGGCCTGGTCCCCGGACAGCAGCCCCGTGACGGGGACGCGCTGCGGGTCGGCACGGACCGTGAGGTGGCGCCACGTGAGCTCGAGCGAGTCGTAGACCGCGAGGCGTCCCAGGAGCGTGCGGCCCGCGCCCGTGACGAGCTTGACGGCCTCGGTCGCCATGACCGAGCCGATCGTCCCGCACATGGCACCGAGCACACCGCCCGTGGCGCAGTCGGGGACCGTGCCGGGGGGCGGCGGCTCGGGGAAGACGTCGCGGTAGACCACGCCCTCGCCCCCGGGGGGCGTCGCCCAGAAGACGCTCACCTGGCCCTGGAACCGGAAGATCGAGCCCCACACGCACGGGATGCCCGCGATCTCCGCGGCGTCCCCCACGAGGTAGCGGGTCGCGAAGTTGTCGGTCCCGTCGAGGACCAGGTCGTAGCCGGCCAGGACGTCCAGGACGTTGCCCGCGTCGAGGCGCTGCTCGTGCAGGCGGACGGTCACGTGCGGGTTGACCTCGGCGATCGCGTCCCGCGCGGAGTCGACCTTGGACCGCCCCACGTCCGAGCCGCCGTGGATCACCTGGCGCTGGAGGTTGGAGACCTCGACGCGGTCGTCGTCGACGATCCCGATCGTGCCGACCCCGGCCGCCGCGAGGTAGAGCAGCGCGGGGCTGCCCAGCCCGCCCGCGCCCACGACCAGGACGCGCGCGGCGCGCAGCCGCTGCTGGCCCTCGATCCCGATGCCCGGCAGCGCGAGGTGCCGCGAGTACCGGGCGAGCTCCTCAGGGCTGAGCGGCTCGGTCGAGGGCACGACCAGCGGCGGCAGCGAGGTCATCGTGCGTACTGCTCCACGAGCGCGTCGAGCTTGGCCTCGGCCTCGCGGTGGACCTTCTTCTCCAGGACGAAGGACATGACCGGCACGACACCGGCGAACACCATGCTGGTCAGGCGGCCCCAGCTCCAGCGCATCTTGGACCACAGGTCGAGGACCGTGACGAGGTAGACCACGTAGATCCACCCGTGCGCGAACGGGATCCAGCCGACGAAGCGCATCACGCCGTCGACGTCGACGAACGCGCCCACGCCGTACTTGACGATCATCTCGACGCACAGGATCAGGAGCATCACACCGGTGATGAGAGCCATCACGCGGTAGCGCGCGAGCGCACCGCGGGCCTTGCGGACCGCGGTGTCGACGACCTCCTGCGTGGGGGCCTGCGCCACGGCGTCGGAGGTCTGCTGCGTGCCGGCGGGGTCGGGCGTGGTCATGGGAAGGTTTCCTTACGCTGTGCGAAAATCCGTGGCTCGGTGTCGGTGGCCACACCTAATGTTAGTGACCGTGCGACCCCTCCCCCTCCCCGACCCGGGCACCCCTCCGCTCACCGGCCCTGGCGCCCTCCTCTGGTGGCTCGCCCGCCGCCAGTGGGGCATCCTCACGATCGCCGTCCTGCTCGGCATGGTCACGTTCGGGTGCCAGGCCGTCATGCCCTACGTGCTCGGCCGAGCCCTCGACGAAGGACTGAGCGAGGGCTTCGGCGCAGTCCTGCTGGGCTGGGCCGCGGTCATGCTCGGGATCGGCGTGGTCCAGGTGGCCGCCGCCGCGGTGGGGCACCGCTTCGACATCGAGAACTGGCTGCGCTCGGCCTTCACCACGTCGCAGCTCGTCGGGGACACCGTGGCCCGTTCGGGGCACACCATCACCGACGAGCTCCCCACGGGAGAGGTCGTCTCGGCCGTCGCGTCGGACGCCCTGCGCGTGGGCGAGGTCTACGCGATCGCGGCGCGGTTCGCGGGCTCGCTCATGGCGTACGCGGTCGTCGCGGGCATCATGCTGAGCACCTCGTTCCAGCTGGGGCTCGTCGTCGTCCTGGGCCTGCCGGTCGTCGCGGGCATCCTCGCGTTCCTCGTCAAGCCGCTCCAGCAGCGCCAGGCCGCCCAGCGCGAGGCCTCGGGCCGGCTCACGACGCTCGGCGCGGACACCGTCTCGGGCCTGCGGATCCTGCGCGGCATCGGCGGCGAGAAGGTCTTCACGGACCGGTACCGGACCCAGTCGCAGGACGTGCGCCGCACGGGCGTGCGCGTCGCGACGACGCAGTCCTACCTCGACGCGCTCCAGGTCCTGCTGCCCGGGCTGTTCGTGGCCCTGGTCCTGTACCTGGGCGCGCACGCCGCGGTGCGCGGGGAGATCAGCCCGGGGCAGCTCGTGGCGTTCTACGGCTACGCGGCGTTCCTGTCGTGGCCCTTGCAGATCGCGACGCAGACGCTCCAGGCCACGACGCGCGCGCACGTCGCCGCGAAGAAGCTCATCAAGGTCCTCTCGGTCGTCCCCGCGACGGGCGCGACGCCCGGCACGGCCGCGACGCCGCCCGTGGGCTCGGTGCTGGTCGACGACGCGAGCGGCGTCGAGCTCGCACCCGGCCGGGTCGTCGCGCTCGTGAGCGTGGACCCGGACGAGTCGGCGCGCATCGCCACGCGCATGGGCCGGTTCGACGACGTCGCGGAGGCGGGCACGCCCGTGCACCTGGGCGGGGTCCGGCTCGCGGACCTCGACAAGGACGTGGTGCGCGAGCGCATCGTCGTCGCCGAGGCCACGCCGCACCTGTTCTCGGGCGTGCTCGGCGAGGAGCTCGACGTGCGCGGGGGGAACCTCGAGGCCGAGCTGATGCGCGCCATCATGATCGCCGACGCGCACGACGTCCTGGACTCGGTCCCGGACGGCCTCGCGGGCGACCTCCCGGAGAAGGGCCGGTCCCTGTCCGGCGGCCAGCGTCAGCGCGTGGCGCTGGCCCGCGCGATCCTCACCGACCCGGAGATCCTGATCCTGATCGAGCCCACGAGCGCGGTCGACGCCCACACCGAGGCACGGATCGCCGAGCGCCTCGCCGAGGTCCGGCGCGGTCGCACCACGCTCGTCGTGACCGCGAGCCCGCTCGTGCTCGACCACGTGGACGACGTCCTGTTCGTCGAGGACGGCCGCGTCGTGACCCACGGGACGCACCGCGAGCTCCTGCACCGCCCGCGCGGCGCGCACCAGGGCGAGCAGGCCGCGCGCTACCGCGCCGTCGTCGGGCGCTCGATGGACGAGCCCGCGGCCGCGCCGCCCGGCGAGGTCGCCGAGGACGCGCACGGGACCGACCACCTGACCTCGAGCTCCCCCGAGCTCTCCGACGCCTCGAAGGGCGTGTCATGAAGCTGCCCATCGCCGACGGCCCCACCGTCCGCAAGCACACCGCCTACCTGGTCCGCGAGCACCGCGGGACGCTGATCGGGCTCGCGGTCCTGCACACCGTCGCGGCGGTCGCGGGGCTCGCGGGCCCGTGGATCCTGGGCAGGCTCGTCGACGCGGTCACCCAGGGCACCACGGCCACCTACGTGAACCAGGTCATCGCGATCGGCGTGGTCGCGGTCATCGTCCAGGCCGTGCTCATCCGCTACGCCCAGAAGGCCTCGATGATCTTCGGTGAGGCCGTCTTCGCCGAGCTCCGCGAGGACTTCCTCGAGACCGTCACGACCCTGCCGCTGTCGACCGTCGAGCGCGCGGGCACGGGCGACCTCGTCGCGCGCACCACGAACGACGTCAACCGCATCCAGCACGCCGTCCGGTTCGGCGTCCCGCGCCTGATCGTCGCGGTCGTGACCATCCTGCTCACGGTCGTCGCGAGCCTGCTCACGTCGCCGCTCGTCGCGGTCTCGCTGTTCGTCGGCGTGCCGCTCATGGTCGTCGTCTCCCGCTGGTACCTGCGCCGGGCCTCTCCGGGCTACCAGCGCGAGTCCGCGGCCTACGCGGCACTCAACGGCACCATCACCGAGTCGGTCGAGGGTGCGCGGACGGTCGACGCCCTGCGGCTGGGCGCACGCCGTCGGGCACGGGTCCAGGCGGACCTGCAGGAGGCCTTCGCCGCCGAGAGGTACACGCTGAACCTGCGGACCGTGCTGTTCCCCGCGGTCGACTTCACGTTCGTCCTCGCGCCCGTCGCGGTCATCGTGTGGGGCGGCTACATGATCTCCACGGGGCACGCGACGCTCGGCGCCGTGACGACCATCGCGATGTACGCGTTCCAGCTCGCGGGGCCCGTGTGGGAGCTCATCTTCTGGCTCGACGAGATCCAGGTCGCGGCGACGTCGCTCGCCCGCATCGTGGGCGTCAAGCTCGTCGACAGCGACCGCGAGGCTGGGGACGACGTCCCCGCCGACGAGCACGTCGTGGCGCGAGACGTCGAGTACGCGTACCGCGCGGGGCACAACGTGCTGCACGGGATCGACCTGGACCTTCGCGTCGGTGAGCGCCTGGCCGTGGTCGGCCCCTCGGGCGCGGGCAAGTCGACCCTGGGCCGCATGCTCGCGGGCATCCACCCACCCACGGGTGGGTCGGTGCAGGTGGGCGGTGTCGACCTGGTCGACCTGCCGCTCGACGACCTGCGCCGCCACGTCGCCCTGGTCACCCAGGAGCACCACGTGTTCGTGGGCTCGCTCGCGGACAACCTCCGCCTGGCCGACGAGGGAGCGGACGACGAGCAGCTGCTCGCCGCGCTGGCCGCGGTCGACGCCCGCGGGTGGGTCGAGTCGCTCCCCGAGGGCCTCGCGACCGAGGTCGGCTCGGGCGGCCACGTCCTGACCCCGGCGCAGGCCCAGCAGGTCGCGCTCGCCCGGCTCGTGCTGCTCGACCCGCACACGCTGATCCTCGACGAGGCGACCTCGCTGCTCGACCCGCGGGCGGCCCGGCACCTCGAGCGCTCGCTCAACGCGGTGCTCGAGGGACGCACGGTCGTGGCGATCGCGCACCGCCTGCACACCGCGCACGACGCCGACCGGGTCGCGGTCGTCGACGGGGGCCGCATCACCGAGATCGGACCGCACGAGGAGCTCGTCGCCGCAGGGGGCGACTACGCGCGCCTCTGGCACTCCTGGCAGCAGGAGTAGTCGGCGGGCCCGCGGCACGGCACCCGGGTTCACAGCGCTCGCGACGCCCTGCTCCCAGGCAATCCTCAGGCAACCCGACAAGGCTTAGTTGATCGTTCAACTAGGGAGTAGGGCTGCCATGAAGAAGACCGTCGCGCTGACCATCGGGATCGTGCTGCTCTGCGGCGCCCTGCTCCTGGGCGGAACCTGGGTCTACGCCCGCTCGCAGGCCGGGACCGAGGCCGCCCCGCTCGCCCTGACGTCGGTCGCGCCCAGCGCGTCGTCGGACTCCGCGGACGACTCGGGCGGCACGGCCGGCACGGCGGGTCCTGTTGCTGACGGCACCTACGCCGTCGACACCGGGTCGCAGGCCGGCTACCGCGTGGACGAGGTCCTCTCGGGACAGGACGTGACCGTGGTCGGGCGGACGAGCGACGTGCGCGGCGGGGTGACGATCGAGGGCGGCACGCTCACGGCGGCCAGCATCGAGGTCGACATGACGACCATCGAGACCGACGACTCGGGCCGCGACCGACAGTTCCTCGGGATCCTCGACACCTCGGCGCACCCGACCGCGACGTTCGTCCTCACCTCGCCCGTCGACCTGTCGGGCCTCGCGAGCGGCACCGCGACCGTCCAGGCGACCGGGACGCTCACGATCAAGGGCGTCTCGCACGAGGTCACCGTGACCCTCGACGCCCAGACCGTGGGCGGCGGGGCGCAGGTCAGCGGGTCCATCCCCGTGACGTTCTCCGACTACGACGTGAGCGCGCCGAACCTCGGCTTCGTCACGGTCGAGGACGCCGGGACCGTCGAGCTGCTGCTCGAGCTCACGCCCTCTGGTTCCTGACGGGGCCGTCCGGGGCCTCGCCGGCCGCCTCTCCCGGCGCCTCGCCTGCCGGCTCGCCCGCTGTCCCCCGCGGCGCGGCCGGCAGGTCGGGCAGCCCCGCGATCCCGCTCGAGACGCCGTCGCCGCGCTTGCGACCACCGGCCGCCTCGTCGCGGACCAGGCGGACCCACAGCAGGACCGCGAACGCCCCGAAGATCCACCACTGGAGCGCGTAGAACGCGTTCTGGACGTTGACGCCCGTGCCGCCCTCGATCGTGGGCCGGGGCAGCACCTGCGGGCCGCCCTCGGACGCCGCGAGCTGGGACGGGTCGGAGTCGATCAGGACGAGGTAGCCGCCGTAGATGGGGTTGCCCCACACGTTCGCGAGCGCCGCGGACGAGATCGAGTCGGTCTGCCCCTCGGGCAGCCCTCCGGTCCCGTCGGCCTCCGAGGCCTGGAGGTACGCGGTGACGCGCACCTGGCCGGAGGGTACGGCGAGGGCCACGTCGTCCTCAGCGTCCGCCGTCGGGACCCAGCCGCGGACGACCGGGACGACGGGCGAGCCGGACAGGTCGGCCCAGGACTCGCCGCCCGTCCCGTCGTCGGACACGCGCAGGGGCGTCAGGACGAGGAAGCCCGTCTCGCCGTCGAGCGCGCGGCCCGCGACCAGGAGCTGCCCCTCGGCCTCGTACTCGCCCTCGACCCAGACCTTGCGCCCCACGAGCTCGCCCGGGAACGTCGACTGCGGACGCAGGAGCTCACCGAGCCCGTCGGGCCCCTGGGCCTCGGCCTCCGCCTCGGCCTCCGCGAGGGCGTGCTGCTGGGCGAGCTCGGCACGCTCGTAGGCGCGGTCGAGCTGCCACATCCCGAGCCGTCCGCACACGCCCGCCGCGAGGAGGAAGAGCAGCAGGAAGCCGATCATGCGGGGGCTGCGGGCGACGGCCCAGAAGCCTGGGCGAGGGGAGGCCTGGTCGGACACGCCCCCACGGTAACCGGGCGCGAGTTGCCCCGGAGAATCCGTGCGGGGAGACGTGACCCACACCACTCCCGGCCGCGTCGACGACCCGATCGGGACTTCCTGACCAGCCGGTCGGGGACCTTCGTCCTTTTCTGCCGTTTCGGGCGCACCTCACACTCCGTGGGACCACCGAAACCATGCGTCACCCCAACCGATGGGGTTGTATGAAGGGGCCACCATCCCCCGGTACAGCTGGAGCGTGCGATGACTACGACCACCTCGCGTCCGACAGAAGGAACACCTTGGCGATCCGGTGAGGTCGTCCCTCTCTCCGAGGAGACCCTCGCCCGCGTCGACGGCTGGTGGAGGGCGGCCAACTACCTCTCGGTGGGGCAGATCTACCTGCTCGCGAACCCCCTGCTGCGCGAGCCCCTCGACCGGGACGACGTGAAGCCCCGTCTCCTGGGTCACTGGGGCACCACGCCCGGTCTCAACTTCCTCTACGCGCACCTCAACCGTGCGATCGTCGAGCGCGAGCAGTCCACGATCTACGTCACGGGGCCCGGCCACGGCGGCCCCGGCCTCGTCGCGAACTCCTACCTCGAGGGCACGTACTCCGAGGTGTACTCCGACATCACGCAGGACACCGAGGGCCTGCGCCGCCTGTTCCGGCAGTTCTCGTTCCCCGGCGGCATCCCCTCGCACGTGGCCCCGGAGACGCCCGGCTCGATCCACGAGGGTGGCGAGCTCGGCTACGCGCTCTCGCACGCGTACGGCGCGGCGTTCGACAACCCGGACCTCCTGGTCGCGGCGGTCGTGGGTGACGGCGAGGCCGAGACCGGACCGCTGGCCACGAGCTGGCACTCGAACAAGTTCGTCAACCCGGTCAACGACGGCGTCGTGCTGCCGATCCTGCACCTCAACGGGTACAAGATCGCGAACCCGACGATCCTCGGCCGCATCAGCGACGACGAGCTGCACGACCTCATGGTCGGCTACGGGCACACGCCCTACTTCTTCTCGGGCGGGTTCGACGGCGAGGACCACTACGAGGTGCACCGCCGGTTCGCGACCCTGCTCGACGAGGTGCTCAACCACATCGCGCGGATCAAGGCCGACGCCGCGGCGGGCAACGACGAGCGCCCGTTCTGGCCCATGATCGTGTTCCGCACGCCCAAGGGCTGGACGGGACCCAGGTCCATCGACGGCAAGAAGACCGAGGACTCCTGGCGCTCGCACCAGGTGCCGCTCGCGAGCGCGCGCGACACCCCCGAGCACCTCCAGGACCTCAAGGACTGGCTCGACTCCTACCGGGTCCACGAGCTGTTCGACGACAAGGGCCGGCTCGACGCCGACATCGCGCAGCTCGCCCCGCGCGGCACGCTGCGCATGAGCGACAACCCGCACACCAACGGTGGCCTGCTCCTCAAGGACCTGCGCCTGCCCGACTTCCGCGACTACGGCGTCGAGGTCACGGCCCCCGGCGCGGGACTCTCCGAGGCGACCAGGGTCCTGGGGCAGTGGCTGACCGACGTGGTCCGCCTCAACCCGGACAACTTCCGGATCTTCGGACCGGACGAGACAGCGTCCAACCGCCTCCAGGCGGTCTACGAGGTCACGGACAAGCAGTGGAACGCCGAGTTCTTCGGGCCCGACGTCGACGAGCACCTCGCGCGCGCGGGTCGCGTCATGGAGATGCTCTCCGAGCACCAGTGCCAGGGCTGGCTCGAGGGGTACCTCCTCACGGGGCGCCACGGGCTCTTCTCGTGCTACGAGGCCTTCATCCACATCATCGACTCGATGTTCAACCAGCACGCCAAGTGGCTCAAGGTCACCAACGACATCCCGTGGCGCCGACCCATCGCGAGCCTCAACTACCTGCTCTCGAGCCACGTGTGGCGCCAGGACCACAACGGGTTCAGCCACCAGGACCCCGGCTTCATCGACCACGTGGTCAACAAGAAGGCCGAGATCGTCCGCGTCTACCTGCCGCCGGACGCCAACACGCTGCTCTCGACCTACGACCACTGCCTGCGCTCGCGCCAGTACGTGAACGTCGTGGTCGCGGGCAAGCAGCCGGCGCCGAACTTCCTGACCATGGACCAGGCCGTGGCGCACTGCACGCGCGGCCTGGGCATCTGGGAGTGGGCGGGCACCGAGGTCCCGGGCGAGGACCCGGACGTGGTGCTCGGCTGCGCCGGGGACGTCCCCACGCTCGAGACCCTGGCCGCGGCAGACCTGCTGCGCCAGCACCTGCCCGAGCTCAAGGTCCGCGTGGTCAACGTCGTGGACCTCATGCGCCTGCAGGACGAGAAGGAGCACCCGCACGGGCTCTCCGACCGCGACTTCGACACGCTGTTCACCACGGACAAGCCGGTCGTGTTCGCGTACCACGGCTACCCGTGGCTCATCCACCGCCTGACCTACCGCCGCAACGGGCACGAGAACATCCACGTGCGCGGCTACAAGGAGGAGGGCACCACCACCACACCGTTCGACATGGTCATGCTCAACGACCTCGACCGGTTCCACCTGGTGATCGACGTGATCGACCGCGTGCCCTCGCTGCGGTCGAAGGCGGCCGGGCTGCGCCAGAAGATGGTGGACGCTCGTCTCGAGGCTCGTCAGTACACGAGGGAGCACGGCGAGGACATCCCCTCGGTCCGTGACTGGGTGTGGCCCGACGCGGGCGACACCGCAACTGCAGAAGGCGGGCCGGCGTACGACGCGGCCGCCGCTACCGGAGGCGACAACGAGTGACCAGCACCGCCCGATCCATCTACCTCGCCTCACCCGAGGGTGAGACGGGGAAGTCGACGATCGCCCTGGGAGTCCTCGACCTGCTGACCCGCAGGGTCCAGCGGGTCGGGGTCTTCCGCCCCGTGACCAGGACCTCGCCCAGCGCCTTCACGGGGGCGACGGTCCCCGTCGAGGCCGTGGGCGCCCCGGGTGGGTCTGCACCGGCCGACGCCGGCTCACGCGAGCAGGACCGCGACTACGTGCTCGAGCTCCTGCTCGCGCACGACGGCGTCGACCTCACCTACGAGGAGGCCATGGGCGTCACGTACGACGACGTCCACGCCGACCCCGAGGCCGCGCTCGCGCAGATCGTCTCGCGCTACCACGAGGTCGCCAAGCAGTGCGACTTCGTGGTCGTCGTCGGGACGGACTACACCGACGTCGCGGGACCGACCGAGCTCGCGTTCAACGCGCGGATCGCCGCCAACCTGGGAGCACCCGTGCTCCTGGTCGTCTCGGGCCGCGAGCGCTCCCCCGAGGCCATCGCGAACCTCATCGAGGTCAGCGTGTCCGAGCTGCGCTCGAACCACGCCCAGCCCATCGCGGTCATCGCGAACCGCTGCCTGCCGGCCAGCATCGAGGACGTGCGCGCCCAGCTGGCCACGCTGTCGTCGGGCACGCTGCCCGGCTGGGCCATCCCCGAGGACCCGTTCCTCAACGCGCCCACCGTGGCCGCGCTCATGGAGGCCGTGGGCGGCGAGCTCGCCCTGGGCGACCCCGAGCTGCTCGGCCGCGAGGTGCTCGACGTGCTCGTGGGCGCCATGTCGCTCGAGCACCTGCTCGACAAGCTGGTCGACGGCGCCGTGGTCATCACGCCCGGCGACCGCAGCGACATCCTCATCGGGCTGCTCGCTGCCCAGCAGGCGCGCAACTTCCCGTCGCTCGCGGGCATCATCCTCAACGGCGGGTTCTACCCGCCCGACTCGACCGGGCGCCTCGTCGAGGCCCTCGACCCGAGCCTGCCGATCATCCGCACGGACCTGGGGACGTTCCGCTCGGCGAGCGCCGCGTCGCGCGCGCGAGGCCGGGTGTCCAAGGAGTCGCAGCGCAAGGTCGACACCGCGCTCGCGCTGTTCGAGCAGAACGTCGACGGCGCGGCGCTGCTCGCGGGGCTCGACGTCCCGCGCCCGGAGGTCGTCACGCCGCTCATGTTCGAGTACGAGCTCCTGTCACGGGCCCGCGCGGACCGCAAGAACATCGTGCTCCCCGAGGGCGAGGACGACCGCATCCTGCGCGCGGCCTCGACGCTCCTGGGCCGTCAGGTCGCGGACCTCACGATCCTGGGCGACGAGCAGTCGATCCGGGCGCGCGCGACCGAGCTGGGCCTCGACATCGACGCCGCGACCGTGATCGACCCGCACGACCCCGAGCTCGTCGAGCGGTTCGCCGAGGAGTACACGCGGCTGCGCGCCCACAAGGGCATGACGGTCGAGCGGGCACGCGAGATCGTGCCGGACGTGTCCTACTTCGGCACCATGATGGTCCACCTCGGCCTGGCAGACGGCATGGTCTCGGGCGCCCGGCACACCACGGCGCACACCATCAAGCCGTCGTTCGAGATCATCAAGACCGTCCCGGGCGTCTCGGTCGTCTCGTCGGTGTTCCTCATGTGCCTCGAGGACCGGGTCCTGGTCTACGGCGACTGCGCCGTGAACCCCGACCCGACCGACACGCAGCTCGCGGACATCGCCATCTCGTCCGCGGCCACGGCGCTGCAGTTCGGGATCGACCAGCGCGTCGCGATGCTGTCCTACTCGACGGGCGAGTCCGGCTCGGGCGTCGACGTCGACAAGGTGCGTTCCGCGACCGAGCTGGTGCGCAGCCGTCGCCCCGACCTGTTCGTCGAGGGCCCCATCCAGTACGACGCCGCGGTGGACGCCTCGGTGGCGGCCTCCAAGATGCCGGGCTCGGACGTGGCCGGCAAGGCGACCGTCTTCATCTTCCCGGACCTCAACACGGGCAACAACACCTACAAGGCCGTGCAGCGCTCGGCCGGAGCGGTGGCCGTGGGACCGGTCCTGCAGGGCCTCAACAAGCCCGTGAACGACCTCTCGCGCGGTGCCCTGGTCCAGGACATCGTCAACACCGTGGCCATCACGGCCATCCAGGCACAGGCAGGGTCGACCGCCCTGACCAGCACGAACGGAGCATCCGCATGACCGTCCTCCCGGAGCACGAGCGCACCAACCCGTACTCGGCGTACGGCGCGCACGGCTCGGTGCTCGTGATGAACTCGGGCTCGTCCTCGCTCAAGTACCAGCTGGTCAACCCGGTGGGCGGCGAGGCCATCGCCGCCGGGACGATCGAGCGCATCGGCGAGTCGAGCGGGGTCATCAAGCACCGCTTCGCGGGGAACACGACGACGCGCGAGGAGCACGTCGCGGACCACGGCGAGGCGCTGCGCATCGCGCTCTCGCTCTTCGACGAGGTCGGGCCGCGGCTCGCGGACGCCAACGTCTACGCCGTGGGGCACCGCGTGGTGCACGGCGGCGCGACGTTCTCGCGTCCGGTCCTGGTCGACGACGACGTGGAGCGCCAGATCCTCGACCTGGCCCCGCTCGCGCCGCTGCACAACCCGGCCAACGTCACGGGCATCTCGGTCGCGCGCCGGCTCCTGCCCGACGTCCCGCACGTCGCGGTGTTCGACACCGCGTTCTTCTCGTCGCTGCCCAAGGCCGCCTCGACCTACGCGCTCGAGAAGGAGACCGCGGAGAAGTACGGCGTGCGCAGGTACGGCTTCCACGGCACGAGCCACCACTACGTGTCGGGCAAGGTCGCGCGCGTCCTGGGCCGCCGCCTGCAAGACCTCAACATCATCGTCCTGCACCTCGGCAACGGCGCGTCGGCATCGGCCGTGCGCGGCGGGATCGCGGTCGACACCTCGATGGGGCTGACGCCGCTCGAGGGCCTGGTCATGGGGACCCGCACCGGGGACATCGACCCCGCGGTCATCTTCCACCTCGCGCGCAACGCGGGCATGTCGATCGACGAGCTCGACGACCTGTTCAACAAGCGTTCGGGCATCAAGGGCCTCGCGGGGGAGAACGACTTCCGTGCGCTGCACGAGCTCATCGCGGCGGGAGACGAGGACGCCCGGCTGGCCCTGGACGTCTACATCCACCGCCTGCGCAAGTACATCGGCGCGTACATGGCCGTGCTGGGGCGCATCGACGTGATCGCCTTCACGGCGGGCGTGGGCGAGAACGACGACATCGTGCGCGCCCAGGTCGTCGAGGGGCTCGCAGGGCTGGGCATCGCGGTCGACCCCGAGCGCAACGCGGTCCGCAGCAGGGAGCCGCGCGTCATCTCGCCCGACTGGACGAGCACGCTCGTCATGGTCGTCCCCACCATGGAGGAGCTCGCGATCGCCCGCCTGAGCGTCGAGGTCGTCGAGGAGACCGAGAAGGCGGGTCGACCTGTCACGTTCCCGCCGGCTGCGCTAGCCTCCGAGACGGTGGCCACCGAGGTCCCGGCCGAGGACGGCGCGTCCGAGCCGACCCTCGCCGTGGAGAGCTGACCTCACCACCCCGCTGACGCCGTCGGGCAGGGAGCACCGCCCGACGACGACAGTGCACCGGCACGGCACTGCCGGCGCACGACCCGAGCCACGCCTCGACCCTCTAGGGTCGAGGCGTGGCTCTTCTCATCGACCCGCCGACCTGGCCGGCCCACGGGACCCTCTGGTCCCACCTCGTGTCCGACTCCTCGCTCGACGAGCTGCACGCGTTCGCCGAGCGCCTGGGACTGGGGCGGCGCGCGTTCGACCTCGACCACTACGACGTCCCGGCCGACCGGCACGCGGACTGCGTCGCCGCGGGCGCGCACGAGGTCTCGGGCCGCGAGCTCATCGTGCGGCTGCGCGCCTCGGGCCTGCGCGTCCCTGCGCGCGAGCGCGGGGCCGCGAAGGCCGCCGCGCTCGGGGCCCGCTGGGACACGCTCCTGCCGGGCGTCCCGGGCGCGACCGAGGTCGGCGCGGACCTCGTGCGCCGGTGGCACGAGCCGCACCGCGCCTACCACGGCCCCTCGCACCTGGTGCACGTGCTCGACTCGCTCGCTGTCCTCGAGGGACGCTCGCCGGGCGTACCTGCGCGCGGCGAGCCGGCGCCGTCGGGCACGTCGCTGCGTGCGCAGCTCGCGCTGTGGTTCCACGACGCGGTCCACGAGGGCGTCGCGGGCGACGACGAGGAGGCGTCCGCTGCGCTCGCGGTGGCGAGCCTCGGCCCGCTGGTCGCCGGCCCGACGACGACGCCCGGCCCGGGCGCGGACCCCGCCGCAGGCAGCACGCACCTCACGGCCGACGACGTGGCGGAGGTCGCCCGGCTCGTCCGGCTCACCGCGAGCCACGACCCCTCCCCCGGCGACACCGCGGGCGCACTCGTGTGCGACGCGGACCTCGCGATCCTCGGCGCCATGCCCGACCGCTACGCCCGCTACGTGCGCCAGGTCCGTGCGGAGTACGCGCACGTCCCCGACGACCTCTTCCGCGCAGGACGCGCCGCGGTGCTCGAGCAGCTCCTCGCGTTGCCGGAGCTCTTCCGGACGCCGCTCGGGCGCGAACGCTGGGCCGCGCGCGCCGAGGAGAACCTCCGGACCGAGCTCGCGGGTCTCCTCGGGGCCCCGGGAGCCGTCTGACCGCTCCCCCGGGTCACAGTCTCGTCGGGTCCTTGCGGCCCGGCCTCGACGTCAGGCGGCGACGCGCGCGGTGGCGAGGCCCCTGACCCGTGACCGGCCGCTAGGCTCGCCCGCGTGAGCGAACTGCAGGGGAGCACGGCACCGACGGAGTCGACGGAACAGACAGCCCCGCCCGTCCCGACCTCTCGACGGCGTCGGCGCGTGCTCGCGCTCGGCGCTGCCGCGCTCGTGCTCGTGGTCGCGGCTCCGCTCGCCTGGGTGCAGGTCAGCGGTCAGTCCCGGGTCAGCCCCGGCGTCGCCTCGACGCCCGACCGCCCCGTAGCCCTCGTGCTCGGCGCGGGCCTGCGACCCGACGGGTCGCCGTCGACCTTCCTGCGTCGCCGCCTCGACGCGGCCCGCGAGCTCTACGAGCAGGGGAAGGTCCAGGTCGTCCTCGTGAGCGGCGACAACTCCCGCGAGGGGTACGACGAGCCGACCGCGATGCTCGACTGGCTCGTGGAGCAGGGTGTCCCGGCCGAGCACGTCGTCCGCGACTTCGCCGGGTTCGACACCCACGACACGTGCGTCCGTGCGCGCGAGATCTTCGGGGTCACCGAGGCCGTGGTCGTGACGCAGGACTACCACCTGCCGCGTGCCCTGTTCTCGTGCTCGCGGGCGGGGATCGATGCCGTGGGTGTGGGCGTCTCCTCGACGAGCGTCGAGCCCGCGAAGGCCGTGATGTACCGCGTCCGCGAGGTGCCGGCCTCGCTCAAGGCAGCCTGGGACGCCGTCACGCACCGCGAGCCCGTGCACCTTGGCACGAAGGAGACCGCGGTCACCGACGCCCTGGAGTCGCTCTCCACGGCGCCCTGACACCCACGGCAGAGCGCCCGTCCCGGAGACGGGACGGGCGCTCTGCCGTGGGTGTCGGCCGGTGCGACGCCGCTACGGCAGGCGCAGCTTCTTCATGACCGAGAACGCGGCCGTGAGCAACCGGCTGGGCCGGTCCCCCGGCTGGGCGTACAGCGTGTCGAAGCTCAGCCCGCGGGACACCCCGCGCTGGACCACGATCGTCTGGGGCTCGGTGAGCGCCTCGATGCCCTCGCGTCCGTGCCTGCGCCCCTGGCCCGACGACTTGAATCCGCCCATGGGGGCCGAGACCGACCCGAACGCCGAGGCGTAGCCGTCGTTGATGTTGACGGCGCCGGCCTCGACCTGCGCCGCGAGGCGGCGCCCACGGGCCGTGTCCTGGGTCCAGATGCTCGCGCTGAGCCCGTACTCGGAGTCGTTCATGACGCGGATCGCGGTCGCGTCGTCGGGCACGCGGGTCACCGAGACGACCGGGCCGAACGTCTCCTCGTGGGCGCAGTCCGCGGTGGGCGGGACGTGGTCGAGGACCGTGGGCGCGTAGAAGAAGGGGCCGATGTCCGCGCGGTGGACACCGCCTGCCAGCACCCGCGCGCCCTGCGCCAGGGCGTCGTCGACGTGCGCGACCACACGGTCGAGCTGTGCCTGGGACGTGAGCGAGCCCATGTCGACCGAGTAGTCGAGCGCGGTCCCGAGCGTGAGCCCGCGCACGAGCGGGACGAACGCGTCGAGGAACTCCTCGGCGATGTCCTCGTGGAGGATCAGGCGCTCGATCGAGACGCACAGCTGGCCGCTGTTCGAGAAGCAGGCGCGGACCGCGCCCTGGGCGGCCGACGGGACGTGCGCGTCCGCCGCGACGTACAGGGGGTTCTTGCCGCCGAGCTCGAGCGTGGTCCCGATGAGGCGCTCGCCCGCCTGTGCGGCGACCTTGCGCCCCGTCGCGGTCGAGCCCGTGAAGGCGATGTGGTCGACGTGGCCGGTCAGGGCGGCACCGATGTCGCCGCCGCCCGCGACGACGAGGAAGAGGTCGCCGGGCAGCCCGGCCTCCTCGAGGAGCTCGGCGGCCCACAGCGCGGTCAGGGACGTCTGCGGGTCCGGCTTGAGCACGACCGCGTTGCCCGCCACGAGCGCGGGCAGGGCCTCGGCGAGACCGAGAGTCAGCGGGTAGTTCCAGGGAGCGATGGCGCCGACGACCCCCACGGGCCGGCGGTGCACCGTGGCCCGGGTCAGGACCGGGAGCATGCCACCCACGCGACGGTCCGCGAGGTACGCGCCCGCCCGCACGCCGTAGTGCCGCGTGACCTGGGCGATGTCCGCGACCTCCTCGAACGCGCTGCGCCGCGACTTGCCGGTCTCCATCTGCAGCAGGTCCAGGACCTCGGACTGCCGCTCCAGGACCAGGTCGTGGAAGCGCAGGAGCACGGCCGCGCGCTCGGCGACCGTGGTGTGCGCCCACGAGCGCTGCGCACGCCGAGCGCGCCCGACCGCGTCCGCCACGTCCTCGACCGAGGACAGGGGGATCGCCGCGAGCGGGGCGCCCGTGAACGGGAGGAGCGAGCGGTGGTCGCCCGCGGTGTGGGAGGTGACGATCCGGGCCACGAGGGGAGCGACGACGTCGGGCTCCAGGACGTACGTGGCCGAGGGGTCCTCGGGGTCGATGAGTCCGTCGATCGCGGCGCTGCCGCCCTGGCCGCCGTCGGCTGGTTCGCTTGCCATGCGTGACAGGTTACGCGTCGCCACCCCCACGCAGGACATCCTTCACACAATCCCCCTGGCCTCACCGTCCGGGCGCAGTGCCGGGAGGCGCGGCGGGCCCGGCAGCCGGTGCCCCCGCTGCTCAGGCCTGCGCGGCCCAGGTGCGCGCGCCGTCGAGCAGGTGCGTGAGCGCTTCCTCGACGACCCGGGCGGGGTCCCGCCCGGGGGCGTACTGCGCCCACCAGACGAGCGCTGCGAAGTTCGCCGCAGCGCAGGCCCCGGCCAGCGACCGGGCGCGCAACGAGGGCTGCTCAGCCCCCTCGGCCCGCCCCAGGAACTCCGCGACCAGGACGGCCGAGGTCCCGATGCTCGACGTGCCCCAGGAGAGGAGCTCCTCGTCCGCCGCGATGAGGCACAGCCGCTGGCGCGTGACCTCGAGCGCCTCGGGCGGGAAGGTCGACGACGCCACGAACGCGTCCCGCACCACGTCGAGGGCCTCGGGCAGCCCGACGTCGCCCGCGGCGTCGAGCGCGCCCGTGATGGTCTCGCGGGCCTCGCCCGACCCGCCCCAGACCATCGCGGCCTTGGAGGGGAACAGGCGGAACAAGGTCCGACGGCCGACGCCGCACGCCTGCGCGACGTCGTCCATCGTCACGTTGCCGAACCCCTCGTCGGTGAAGAGGCGCAGGGCCGTGGCCGCCACCCGGTCCCGGTCGACGGTGGCCGGCCGACCTCGGCGCGCGGTTGTCTCCGACATCACATCTCCTCGAGGCATTTCTTTATGGCACTCAGTGTTAAAAAGGTAGCAGGGGCCACACCCGGTCCCTCCATCCGGCGGAAGGACCCCATCATGACCACGTCGACCATCCCGAACCGCTTCGCAGGAGCGACCGTCGTCGTCACCGGCGCAGGCTCCGGCATCGGCAAGGCCACCGCGACCCGGCTCCTCGCCGAGGGCGCCCGCGTCATCGCGAGCGACCTCGACGCCGAACGGCTCGATGCGCTCAGCGTAGAGGTCGGCGACGCCCCCCTGATGACCGTCGTGGGCGACGTGTCCGACGACGCGGTGATCGCGCAGATCGTCGAGGTCGGCGAAGGGCGCATCACGGGCCTCGTCAACAACGCCGGGATCATGGACGCGTTCGTCCCCACGGCAGAGATCGACGACGCCCTGTGGGAGCGTGTCCTGCGCATCAACGTGACCGCACCCATGAAGCTCATGCGCGCCGTGCTGCCCGCGATGGTCGAGGCTGGCCACGGACGAATCGTCAACGTCGCGAGCGAGGCCAGCATCCGCGCCGGCGCGTCGGGCACGCCCTACGCGACCTCCAAGCACGCGGTCGTCGGCCTCACCAAGAGCACCGCGCTCTTCTACGGCCCGGCAGGCGTGCGGGTCAACGCGGTCGCCCCGGGGGCCGTCGCGACCAACATCGAGGCGCCGTTCCGCTCCGAGCTGGGCGCCCAGCGCCTGGGCCCGATCATGCAGGCGACCGTGCCCGCGCCCGCGACCGCCGAGCAGCTCGCGGCCTCGATCACGTGGCTGCTGTCCGAGGACTCCGCCAACGTCAACGGCGCACTCCTGATGTCGGACGGCGGCTGGTCGACGATCTGACGGCACACCTTCCAGGGGCGCGGACCGGAGCGCGACCGGTCGGCTCGGTCGAGCCGACCGGTCGCGCTCGGGCTCGGCGCCGGTCCCGACGCACTGGTCCGGCTCAGACGAGGTCTCGCCCCAGGACCGTGCACTCGGCGTCGGAGTAGCCCAGCTGCTCGTAGAACCCCAGGACGGGGGCGTTGGTCGTGCGGACCATGAGCCGCACCTTGCGGGCACCGGCTGCCACGAGCCACGCCTCGGCCGCCACGACGGCATCCCTGCCGAGTCCCGCGCCCCGGAGCGCGGGCGCCACCGCCACGTAGTAGATCCAGCCGCGGTGCCCCTCGTAGCCGGCCAGCGCCGTCGCGACGACGGCCCCGCCCTCGCCGTGCGCGACCAGGACGGTGGACGTCGGGTTGGCCCGCGCGTCCGCGACGTCCCGGTGGGCGTCGTTCCACGGGCGCACCAGACCGCACTGGTCCCACAGGGCGACGACCTGCTCGACGTCGTCGTCGGCGATCTCACGGAAGTCCACGCCGCCGACCCGCAGGTGCTCGGTCGCGGCGTCGGGCGCACCCGCGGCGAGGGCGTTCGTGAGAGCGACCCCGTCGCGGATGCGGCCCGGAGCCATCAGCGCGGCTGGTACGGCGAGACGACGACCTCGACGCGCTGGAACTCCTTGAGGTCGGAGTAGCCCGTCGTGGCCATGGCGCGCTTGAGCGCACCCACGAGGTTGAGCGTGCCGTCGGCCTGGCGGCCCGGGCCGAACAGGATCTCGTCGAGCGTGCCGGCCGTGCCGACGCTCACACGCTCGCCGCGGGGAAGCTGCGGGTGGTGCGCCTCGGAACCCCAGTGCCAACCACGCCCGGGAGCCTCGGAGGCGCGCGCCAGGGCGGCACCCAGCATCACGGCGTCCGCACCGCACGCGACGGCCTTGACCAGGTCGCCCGAGCGGCCCACGCCGCCGTCGGCGATGACGTGCACGTACCGGCCGCCCGACTCGTCGAGGTAGTCGCGGCGGGCAGCCGCGACGTCCGCGACGGCCGTCGCCATGGGGGCGTGGATGCCGAGGCTCACGCGCGTCGTGTGCGCCGCGCCGCCGCCGAACCCGACGAGGACGCCCGCGGCACCCGTACGCATGAGGTGCAGGGCCGCGGTGTACGTCGAGGCGCCACCGACGACCACGGGGACGTCCAGCTCGTAGATGAAGCGCTTGAGGTTGAGCGGCTCGGCGTTGCCCGAGACGTGCTCGGCCGAGACCGTGGTGCCACGGATGACGAACAGGTCCACGCCGGCGTCCACGACCGTCTTGTAGAACTCCTGCGTGCGCTGCGGGGACAGCGCGCCGGCGACCGTGACGCCCGTCGCGCGGATCTCCTTCAGGCGCTGGGTGATCAGCTCGGCCTTGATGGGCTCGGCGTACACCTCCTGCATGCGGCGCGTCGCGCTCGCGGCGTCGAGCGTCGCGATCTCCGCGAGGATCGGCTCCGGGTTCTCGTAGCGCGTCCACAGGCCCTCGAGGTCCAGGACACCCAGGCCACCCGCGTTGCCCAGGGCGACCGCGGTCGACGGGCTCATGACGGAGTCCATGGGTGCTGCCAGGATCGGCAGGTCGAAGTGGTAGGCGTCGATCTGCCACCCCACCGACACGTCCTCCGGGTCACGCGTACGCCGGGAGGGGACCACGGCGATGTCGTCGAAGGAGAAGGCGCGCCGTCCGCGCTTGCCACGACCGATCTCGATCTCGTTGCTCACCCGACGAGGATACCGGCCCACGCCGCTCCCCCGCCCGCCCGTGCCGCCGGGTGGACTCCGCACGTCCAGCCCCGGGCACCCTGGAGCCCGCCAGACGGACCGGGCCGACGAGGCTGCCGCGGTGCCGGACGGGGCCCGGCCTCACCCTGGATGACGCGCACGCGCCCCGTGCCACGCGCGGGCGCCCGTGTCAGTGGCCGCTGGCATGCTCACCACCAGAGACCAGGACAGGTCGGGCACGGCGCAGTCGGCCGGGCCCGCCGTCCACAGGACCACCGCAAGGAGCACGACGATGAGCTGGACCACCAGGCCCCTGCTGGGCTTCGACACGGAGACCACCGGCGTGGACGTCCACAACGACCGCATCGTGACCGCGGCCCTCGTCCGGCGCGTGCCGGGCGAGAGCACCGAGGTACGGACGTGGCTGATCGACCCGGGCGTCCCCATCCCCGCGGAGGCCGCGGCGATCCACGGGATCTCGACCGAGCACGCGGTCGAGCACGGGGAGGCCCCGGGCCCGGCGCTCGAGGAGATCGCGTCGCTCATCGCCGCGGACCTCGCGCTGGGGGTACCCGTCGTCGCGTTCAACGCCGCGTTCGACCTCTCGCTGCTCGACGCCGAGCTCACGCGGCACGGGCTGCCGACGCTCGGCGAGCGCCTGGGCCGCGAGGTCACCCCCGTGATCGACCCGCTCGTGCTGGACCGCTCGCTCGACCGCTACCGCAAGGGCAAGCGCAAGCTCGGCGACCTGTGCGCGCACTACGGCGTGTTCGACGGCGGCAACCTGCACACCGCGGACGTCGACGTCCTGGCGACCCTCGACGTGCTCGAGGCCATGACCCGCACGTTCCCGGAGATCGTGGACCAGGACCTGGACGCGCTCCACCGTCACCAGATCACGGCCCACCGCGCCTGGGCGGAGAACTTCAACTCCTGGCGCCAGCAGCAGGGGTACGTCGGGGCGGGAGCCAGCACCGCCTGGCCGTCCTGACCAGCGGCGACACACCGTCTTGAACTCATAGAACAGATGAGCCAGGCGTGATGATCTCGTGAAACTGCCGCCACGCGCCAGGATCGACGCGTCAATATCTCATGCATGAGTTACGGTCGGTCCATGACCATGGTCGACGAAGCACCCCAGCACCTCGCACAGGTCGCCGCGCTCATCCGCGGCGCGCGCCAGAACAAGGGCCTGACCCAGGCTCAGCTCGCCGAGAGGCTCGGCACCAGCCAGAGCGCGATCCACCGGATCGAGCAGGGCTCGCAGAACGTGAGCCTCGACATGCTCGCGCGGATCAGCGCAGCCCTCGACTCCGAGATCATCACGTTCGGAGCCCCCAAGCACTCGCACCTGCGGGTCAGCGGCGGGCACGAGCTGTCCGGACGCATCGAGGTCAACTCCTCGAAGAACGGGGCCGTCGCCCTGCTCTGCGCGTCGCTGCTCAACCGCGGCCGGACCACGCTGCGGCGCGTCGCCCGCATCGTCGAGGTCGACCGCATCGTCGACGTCCTGCGCAGCATCGGCGTGCAGGCGACCTGGTCGACCGACGGCCGCGACCTCGAGATCGTCGTGCCCGAGCAGCTCGACCTGGCCTCGATCGACGTCGACGCGGCTCGTCGCACTCGATCGATCATCATGTTCCTCGGCCCGCTCCTGGGCCTCGAGCGCGAGTTCGCCCTCCCCTACGCCGGGGGCTGCGACCTGGGCACGCGAACCGTCGAGCCGCACATGATCGCGCTGCGCCCGTTCGGGCTGTCGGTCACGGCGGCGTCGGGCAACTACGAGGCCCTCGTGACCCCGGGCGGCTCGGAGGACCTGAGCGTCGTCCTGACCGAGCGCGGCGACACCGTCACGGAGAACGCGATCATGGCGGCCGCGTCGCGCGACGGCGTCACCACGATCCGCAACGCGAGCCCCAACTACATGGTCCAGGACCTGTGCTTCTACCTCGAGCTCGTCGGGGTCCGCATCGAGGGCATCGGCACCACGACCCTGCGCATCCACGGCCGCACCGACATCGACGCCGACGTCGAGTACGCGGTCTCCGAGGACCCGGTCGAGGCCATGAGCCTGCTGACCGCGGGGATCGTGACCGGCTCGGAGATCACCGTGGCCCGCGTGCCCATCGAGTTCATGGAGATCGAGCTCGCGACGCTCTCCGAGATGGGGCTGCGCTACTCGCTCACGCCCGAGTACCTGGCGCTCAACGGACGCACGCGCCTCGTCGACGTGACGGTCCACCCGAGCGAGCTGCACGCCCCGATCGACAAGATCCACCCCATGCCGTTCCCAGGGCTCAACATCGACAACCTGCCGTTCTTCGCGGTCATCGCCGCGTGCGCGAGCGGCCACACGCTCATCCACGACTGGGTCTACGAGGGCAGGGCCATCCACCTGACGGACCTGACCCGGCTCGGGGCCGACGTCCGGCTGCTCGACTCGCACCGCCTCGACATCACGGGCCCCACCCACTGGTCGGGCGCCGAGGTCAGCTGCCCGCCCGCGCTGCGCCCCGCGGTCGTGATCCTGCTCGGGATGCTCGCCGCGAAGGGCACCTCGGTGCTCCGCAACGTCGACATCATCTCGCGCGGCTACGAGCAGCTCCAGGAGCGCCTCATCGAGCTGGGCGCACGGATCGAGACGTTCCGCGACTGACCGCCTCTGCATGCCGGAACGGGCGTGACCCCCACCAGGGGTCACGCCCGTTCTGACGTCAGGGAGGAGCGGGTCAGCGTCCCGTGTAGTTGGGCGCCTCGACCGTCATCTGGATGTCGTGCGGGTGCGACTCCTTGAGCCCGGCCGGCGTGATGCGCACGAACTTGCCGCGCTCCTGGAGCTGGGGGATGGTGTGCGCGCCGACGTAGAACATCGACTGGTGCAGGCCACCGACCAGCTGGTGGGCGACCGCACCGAGCGGGCCGCGGTAGGGCACCTGGCCCTCGATGCCCTCGGGCACGATCTTGTCGTCGCTCGCGACGTCCGCCTGGAAGTAGCGGTCCTTGGAGTAGGACACCTTCTTGCCACGCGAGGCCATGGCGCCGATCGAGCCCATGCCGCGGTAGAGCTTGTACTGCTTGCCGTTGACGAACACGAGGTCGCCGGGGCTCTCGTCACAGCCCGCGAGGAGCGAGCCCAGCATGACCGTGTCGGCTCCGGCGACGAGCGCCTTGGCGATGTCGCCCGAGTACTGCAGGCCGCCGTCCCCGATGACCGGGACGCCGGCCGGGCGGCACGCGAGCGAGGCCTCGTAGATCGCGGTGACCTGCGGGACGCCGACGCCCGCGACGACGCGGGTCGTGCAGATCGAGCCCGGCCCGACGCCGACCTTCACGCCGTCCGCGCCCGCGTCGACGAGCGCCTGCGCGCCTGCGCGCGTCGCGACGTTGCCGCCGATGATCTGGACGTCCTTGAACGCCGGGTCCGCCTTGAGCTTGCGGATCATGTCGAGCAGGAGGCGGGCGTGCCCGTTGGCCGTGTCCGCGACGAGGACGTCGACGCCGGCCTCGGCGAGCGCCGTCGCGCGCGTCCAGGCGTCACCGAAGAAGCCGATCGCGGCACCGACGCGCAGACGACCCTCGTCGTCCTTGGTCGCGCCCGGGTACTGCTCGGTCTTGACGAAGTCCTTGACCGTGATGAGCCCGCCCAGGCGGCCCTCTGCGTCGATGAGGGGGAGCTTCTCGATCTTGTGCTTGGCCAGCAGCGCTGCGGCGTCGTCGCGCGCGATGCCGATCGGGGCCGTCACGAGGGGCATGGGCGTCATGATCTCGAAGACGCGACGCTCCGCGAAGTCCGCGGGGTTGACGAAGCGCAGGTCCCTGTTCGTGATGATGCCCAGGAGCTTGCCGGTCTCGTCGACCACGGGCAGCCCCGAGACGCGGTACTGACCGCACAGGGCGTCGAGCTCGGAGAGCGTGGCCTCCGGGCCGACCGTGACCGGGTCGGTGATCATGCCGGACTCCGACCGCTTGACGAGGTCGACCTCCTTGGCCTGCGCCTCGATCGACAGGTTGCGGTGGATGATCCCGATCCCGCCCTGGCGTGCCATCGCGATCGCCATGCGCGACTCGGTGACCGTGTCCATCGCGGCCGAGAGCAGCGGCGAGGACATGGAGATCTCGCGCGTCAGCCGCGCGGTCGTATCGACCTCGCTCGGGATGACGTCCGTCTCGTTCGGGAGCAGGAGGACGTCGTCGTACGTCAGTCCGGTGAATCCGAAGGGGTCGTGTGCGGGGGCTGCGAGAGAGTCGGTCACATCAAGATTCTACGCCGAGGGCCTCTGACATATTCCCGGCCGTCCCGCCACCGGACGGCCGGGAGGCCTGCCTCCGGTGCGCACGTGCCACGCGTCACCGGACGACGGCGAGCGCCTCGTGGAGGAGCCCCGTGAAGCTGCGCACCCGTTGGACGGTCGCGGCGAGGGGCAGATCCGTCGCCGCCTCGTCGTTCTGGAGCCCGACGAAGATGGGCAGGTCGGGGTTCGCCTCGTGCACCGTCCGCACGACGTCGAGGTCCGGCCGGGGCTGGGTCGTCACGACCGCGACCGCCGCAGGACGCACCATGGCGACGAGCTCGAGCGAGCGGTGCATGGTGGCCGACCCGGTCACGATGCGGGCCATCGCTCCCTGGGCCCCCAGGGCAGCGGCGAGCGCGTGGGCCGCGAGCGGCACCTGCTCCCCCGGCGCCGCGAAGATGAGGACGATGCGCCGCATCCTGCTCGGGTGGTTGGGCGGAGGTCCGCCGCCCGCGACGAGGGCGGCCTCGGACTGCTGGGTGTACTCGCGCAGCGCGGCCAGGGTCGCGTTGCTGAAGACGACCTCCGGCATCTCTCCCGGGGAGGCGAGGAACGTGCGCTCGGCGATGCGATGGAGGGCCGGCTCCACGAGGCTCGACCACCACTGACCGGGATCGGTGCCGGGTGCGATGCGCAGGAGCCTGTCGCACCGCTTCTGGTCGAACGAGATCGCGGCGTCGACCACGTCGGACACGCCCGCGGCGCGGATCGCGCCGACGCGCACCGGTTCGTCGTCCGCACCGCGAGGGACCGCGCGCAGGAGGCGCAGGCCCCCACCGGGCGTCTCGCCCGACGGTTCGCCCTCGGTCCCGGCCTCGGCGGAGTCGTCGTCGGCGGCGGTGGGCTGCTCGACCGGGCTGCTCTCGAGCGCGAGCTCTGCCTCGTCGGCGTCGAGCGCTGCGCGCGCGGCGTCGACGGGCGCGACCCCCTCGAGCGTGAGGCGACGCATGATGACGAGGCGCGCGACGTCGTCGGCGGTGTATCTCCGGTGCGAACCGGCAGTGTGCTCGGAGGGACCCAGACCGTAGCGACGGTCCCAGGTACGCAGGGTGGCGGGGGCGACGCCCAGCCTCTTGGCGACGGCTGCGACAGCGAGTGCAGGAACCTCGGTCACCTTCCGTCGGGGCCCGCCGGAGGTCGGGGCGGACCGGAGTGAAGTCATGCACCGATTCTGCCGACCGGCTCACCCCCTCGCCACTTCGGGCGCGGCGTGTCTCGGTCCGCGAGCCCGGTGTGTCCTGTCACACAGTGGACAACGCCGTAGTTCGCGCCAGGTTCACCGTGAATCGGTGCACACAGAGGCAAAGCCGGTCAGAAACTCATCCACCCCTGCTACTTGAACAACTTCTGCAACGCTTGTAGGTTGTTCGACATGACAGAGATCTCGAGGCTCCCCGGACCGGTGATGGAACTGTGGGAATGGCAGTACCAGGGCTCGTGCCGCGACGCGGACGACACCCTCTTCTTCCACCCGGAGGGCGAGCGAGGCTCCACCCGACGACGCCGCGCGGAAGCAGCCAAGGCCATCTGCGCCTCGTGCCCCGTGCTGATGCAGTGCCGCGAGCAGTCGCTCAAGGTCCGCGAGCCGTACGGCGTGTGGGGCGGCCTCAGCGAGGACGAGCGCTCCGCGATCCTGGCCGGGGTCTCGAAGACCGCCTGACCTGCCGCCTGGCCCCGGGCGCGACCTGCGCGTCGCCACGCCCCCGTCGGCCCGCACCACGACCAGCTTCACCACGACCTGCACCACTCCGAGGACCCAGCAGACCCCTGACATGACGAAGGGCCCCGCAACCGAGGTTGCGGGGCCCTTCGTGCTGGCAGCTGCCAGCCGTCAGCCGATGATCAGGCGACGACCACGGCGAGGATGTCGCGCGCGGAGAGCACCAGGTACTCCTGGCCCCCGTACTTGACCTCGGTGCCGCCGTACTTGCTGTAGATGACCTTGTCGCCGACGACGACGTCCAGGGGGACGCGGTTGCCGTTGTCGTCGATACGACCCGGACCAACGGCCAGGACCTCGCCCTCCTGGGGCTTCTCCTTGGCGGTGTCCGGAATGACCAGGCCGGATGCGGTCGTGGTCTCGGCCTCGAGGGCCTTCACGACGATCCGGTCCTCGAGCGGCTTGATGGGGACCGACACGTCGGACCTCCCCTTTCGCTATGAGAACTGCAACGGATGAGTGTCGAGCGCTGCCTGCCGTCCGTCGTCGCGGGTGCCGGACCGGCGGGTGTCGCTCTGGTGTTCGTCCACGCCCGAGGGCCTGAACGTCCTACGCACAATCTAGGTCCGCATTAGCACTCGGTCAAGGCGAGTGCCAACGCGTGCCGGGCGTGGAAAGATCGACGCATGGACGCGTCGGCACTGACCAAGCTGCTCAGCCCCACGGGGTGGGCGCTCCTCAACGCGCTCCCCCCGTACGACGAGCGGCAGGCCATGGTGCTCGCGACCGGCCTGCGGGCCAAGGGGGTCGACCCGGAGCTCGCCGCGGCGGCTCTCACCCAGTCGCGCCTGCGCGCCAAGGCGCACCTGAAGTTCGACACGTTCGCCGACGGCATGCTCTTCACCCAGGACGGCCTCGAGCAGGCCACGCGGCTCGTGGTCGCCGCGCGCCACGCGCAGCGGTACCACGCGGCCGGGGTGACCAAGGTCGCCGACCTGACGTGCGGCATCGGTGCGGACTCCATGACGTTCGCCGGGACCGGTCTGCGCGTGCTCGCGACGGACATCGACGAGGTCACGGCGTCGATCGCCACGGTCAACCTGCGCCACTTCCCCGAGGCGGAGGTCCGTCACGCGGACGGCCTGAGCATCGACCTGGCCACCGAAGGCGTCGACGGTGTGTTCGCCGACCCCGCGCGCCGCACCCGCTCGGGCACCCGGATCTTCGACCCGCGCTCGTACGCTCCCCCGCTCGACGACGTCTGGGCCCTGCGCTCGGTCGTGCCCGCGGTCGGCATCAAGGTCGGCCCCGGCATCCCGCACGCGGGCCTGCCGACCGACGCCGAGACGCAGTGGGTCTCGGTCGACGGCGACGTGGTCGAGGCCGCGCTGTGGTTCGGCCCGCTCGCCCCCGAGGGGCCCGGGCGCACCGCGCTGGTCCTGCGGACCGTCACGGACGACGACGGCACGCGCCGCACCACGTCGCGCACCCTGCGCCACTCCCAGGGTGACGACGAGCTCGTCCCCGACGTGGGCGCCGTCGGGCACTACCTGTACGAGCCCGACGGCGCGATCATCCGCGCCGGGCTCGTCGCCCAGGCCGCAGCGGAGCTGGGCGGGCGCCTGCTCGACCGGACCATCGCCTACGTGACCACGGACTCCCCCGCTCCGCGCGCGGCGGTCGGCAGCGCCGACAGTGCTGATCTCGCGACCGGGTACCGCGTCCTGGACGTCATGCCCTTCAGCCTCAAGAAGCTCAAGGCCTACCTGCGCGAGCGTGGCGTGGGACGCCTGACCATCAAGAAGCGGGGCACGGCCGTCGTGCCCGAACAGCTCCGCAAGCAGCTCGACCTCCGCGGCACCGCGGAGGCGACCGTCGTCCTCACCCGGATCGCCGGCTCGCAGCAGGTCCTGGTCGTCGAACCGTTGATCCGGCCCGACGGCACGAACATCCTCGACTCCCCCACGCCTCCTGAAAGGGGCTGATCGGTGCACCTTCCCTTCGCCCGGTCCGAGCGTTCGTCCGTCGGCATCGAGTGGGAGCTCGCGCTCGTCGACAAGGACTCGGGCGACCTGCGCCAGGTCGCCCAGACCGTGCTCGACGCCGTCGAGCCCACCGACGGCTCGCAGCACCCGCACATCCGCCAGGAGCTGCTGCTCAACACGGTCGAGGTCGTGAGCGGCGTGTGCCGCACGGTCGGCGACGCCGGCCGCGACCTCGAGGCCGCGATCGAGGAGATCCGCGTCCTGACCGACCCGCTGCGCGTCGAGCTCATGAGCGCGGGCACGCACCCGTTCGCGCGCTGGGCCCAGCAGAAGGTCACCGACAAGCAGCGCTACGCGACCCTCATCGACCGCACCCAGTGGTGGGGCCGCCAGATGCTCATCTACGGCGTGCACGTGCACGTCGGGATCGAGGACCGCAGCAAGGTGCTGCCCATCTCGCGAGCCATGCTCGGGTACTTCGCGCACCTGCAGTCGCTCTCGGCCTCGTCGCCGTTCTGGGGCGGCAAGGACACGGGCTACGCATCGAACCGCGCGCTCATGTTCCAGCAGCTGCCGACGGCCGGCCTGGGCTTCCAGTTCGAGACCTGGGAGCAGCTCGAGGGCTACGTCGGGGACATGATCCACACGGGCGTGATCGACCAGTTCGACGAGGTCCGCTGGGACCTGCGCCCGTCGCCGCGGTTCGGGACGCTCGAGACCCGCATCTGCGACGGCGCGACCAACCTCACCGAGGTCCTCGCGCTCGCGGCGCTCAACCACTGCCTGGTCGAGCACCTCTCGACGCTGCTCGACCAGGGCAAGGAGCTCCCGACCATCCCGGCCTGGTTCGCCCAGGAGAACAAGTGGCGCTCGGCCCGGTACGGGATGGACGCCATCATCATCCTCGACCGGGCGGGCAACGAGGAGCTCGTGACCGAGGCCGTGGCCAAGCTGCTCGTCGAGCTCGAGCCCGTCGCGGCCCGGCTCGGCTGTCTCCAGGAGCTCGACGACGTCCGCGTGATCCTGCGCCGTGGCGCGTCGTACCAGCGGCAGCGTGCGGTGGCGCGGCGCAACGGCGGCGAGCTGGACGCCGTGGTGCGCGCGCTCGTCGCGGAGATGCGGGCGGGTCGCCCGCTGTAGCCGCGACGTGCCCGACGCCGGAGCGCACCTCGGGTGCGCCCGGTCAGTAGTCCGTGATCGTGACCCCGCGTGCCGCAGCCTGCTCGGCGAGCCAGTCCTCGGACCAGTCGGGGGCCGTGCACGGCGACGACGAGCTGTCCGCGACCTCCTGCGAGTAGCCGCCCCAGGACAGGACGCGGCAGGTCGCGTCCGACTCGACGACCGTCTTCCAGTCCTCGTCGTCCCGCAGTCCTGCGTCGCCCGCGGACTGGACGACGTCGAACCGGTGCCACCACTGCATGAGGTGCGAGAGCTCGTGCGCGAGCACGAACTCCTTCGCCGCGGCGCTCGCCTCGGGTCCCCAGTACATGAACAGGGTCGTCGGGTAGTCGGGGTCGTAGCACCCCGCGACGCCCGACTCGCGCATGTCGCGCTCGACGATCCAGTCCATGCCGCAGTTGTACGTGCTGTCGTCGGTGAACACCACACGCAGGCCCTCGTTGGCCGCGTTGAGGTCGACGAGCCATCGCGTCGGGTCGGGCTGACCGGGCGCGAAGGGGGTACCGGGGGAAGCCGTGAGCAGGTCGTCCGGCACGGGCAGCGCGTACTCGCCCTGCTTCCATCGTTCCTCCATGCCCGCGCCGGGTGGGAGGTCCGTCCCGTCCGCGGTGAGGTCGCCCGGAGCCGGGTCGACGTCGCCCGTCGCGGGGACCTGGTCCGTGGCGGGCTCCGGGACCGGCTCGGGCGCGACCCAGCCGTCGATCGCCGGGACGGTCGGCGCGGGGTTGTCGAACACCTCGGCGAGGCCCTGCTGCGCGGACCGCACCACGCCGAGGACCATGCCGATCAGCACCAGGACACCGACGATCGCGACGAAGGTTCCGACGAGCGCGGGCCCTCGGCGGCGCGGGGGCTGCGGCGCGCCGGGGGCAGGGTATCCCGGGGGTGCAGCAGGGGCCGGGGGCCCGTGGTGACCGGCTGTGCCCCAGGCCGGGCCGGCGGCCGACGACGGCCCCGGTGCAGGTGCCAGCCCGGTCGGTGCCACCGCAGGGGGCGTCGGGTGCGCTGCCCAGCCGGCTCGCGCGGACTCCTGGGCGGCGAGCGTGCGGTGCACCGCGAACCAGTGCGCCGACGCTGCCAGGGCGTGCTGCTGGGCCGGCCCGGCCTGGGTGCGTGCGTACGCGTGCCACGCCTGCGCGCTCTGCCACGCAGCGGCGGCGCTGCCGGGCGTCGCGGGCACCGACCCCGACGGCGGGCCCGGGTACGCCGGTCCTGCCGGGCCGGGTCGGGCGGGGTCCATGAGCCCTCCGTACTGCCCCCGCGGCGGTCGCGTCGGCCAGGTGGCACGGTATCAAGTCCACCCGCGCGCCCCGCCCGAGGGTCCGAACAATTGGGTGGCGGTGGCTGAGAGCATGGGCGCATGGATCCCGCGGACTTCTACACCGGACTCGTCGTCGAGCTCTACTCGCCCCTGAAGTCGGGTCATGAGGACCCCGAGCGCTACGCGCGCTTCGTCCTGGACTCGGGCGAGCCGGCCCTCGAGCTCGGGTGCGGGGACGGGGACCCGCTCCTCGCGCTGCGCGCGCTCGACCTCGACGTCGAGGGCGTCGACTCGTCGGCCGACATGCTCGCGCGGTGCCGCGAGCTCGCGGCCCGGGAAGGGATCGACGTCGTGGTGCACCACCAGCGCATGGAGCAGCTCGACCTCGACCGGAGCTTCCGCTCGATCTTCCTCGCGGGCCCCACGTTCAACCTGCTGCCGGACGACGACACCGCCCTCGCCGCGCTGCGCCGCATCCGGACCCACCTGACCCTCGACGGCACCGCGATCGTCCCGCTCTTCGTCCCGTCGCCGACACCGACCGAGCAGCTCGGCCTGGCGCGCGGGACGACGCGCGACGACGGCGCGGTCCTGCGCGTCGGGGTCATCTCCGAGGAGCGCGACGAGGAGACCCGGGTCCAGCGCAGCACGCTGCGCTACGAGCGGGTCCTGGACGGGCTGAGCACGGTCGACGAGCGCGTGTGGACCATCCACTGGTACACCCGCGACGGCTTCCGGGAGCTGGCCCGGGCAGCCGGTCTCGAGGTCGTCGACGTCCAGGACGACGAGGGCCGCCCGGCCGCGCACGACGCGAGCGACGTCACGTTCGTGCTGCGCGCCGCGCGCTGACGCGGCGTCGCGCGCGGTTCAGACCGTGACGGTCGTCGGGGCAGATCAGACCGTGACGGTCGTCAGGGGCATGGAGGAGTCGACAGGGATGTCGAGCCCCGACGGCGCGACGCCCGCCCGCACCACGGCCGAGCCGAGCGCGGCGATCATGGCGCCGTTGTCGGTGCAGTAGCGGATGGGCGGGATGCGCAGGTCGATCCCCGCCTCGGCGCAGCGCTTCGCGGCCATGTCGCGCAGCTGCGAGTTGGCGCTGAACCCGCCCCCGACCACGAGCGTCTCGACGCCGTGCCGCTGGCAGGCCGCGATGGTCTTGGCCGTGAGCACGTCCGCGACGGCCTCGGCGAACGAGGCCGCGACGTCGTTCAGGGGCACCTCGAGCCCGCTGTCGACGCGTGCCTCGACCCAGCGGGCGACCGCGGTCTTGAGGCCCGAGAACGAGAAGTCGTACGCGTGCTTCTCCTGGTCCTTGCGCGCGGTGAGCCCGCGCGGGAAGCGGATCGCGGTCGGGTCGCCCTCGCGCGCGAGGCGGTCGACGTGGGGCCCGCCGGGGTAGGGCAGGCCCAGGAGGCGACCGACCTTGTCGAAGGCCTCGCCCGCGGCGTCGTCGAGCGTCGAGCCGAGCTCGGTCACGTCGGTCGCGATGTCGTCCACGAGCAGCAGCGACGAGTGCCCGCCCGAGACCACGAGCGCCATGACGCGCTCGGGGAACTCACCGTGGACCAGCTCGTCGACCGCGGCATGCCCGATCACGTGGTTCACGCCGTACAGGGGCTTGTTCAGGCCGATCGACAGCGCCTTGGCGGCCGAGGCGCCGATCGTGAGCGGGCCCACGAGCCCGGGACCCGCCGTGACGGCGATCGCGTCGATCTGCGAGAGGTCGACGTCCGCCTCGCCCAGCGCGCGCTGGATCGTGGGGATCATCGCCTCGAGGTGGGCGCGCGAGGCGACCTCGGGGATGATGCCGCCGTAGCGGGCGTGCTCGTCCATCGAGCTCGCGACCGCGTCCACGAGGAGCTCGCGGCCGCGCACGAGCGCGACCCCCGTCTCGTCGCAGGAGGACTCGATGCCGAGGACGAGGGGGGCGCCGAGGCTGTCAGAGGTACCGCCAGAAACCATGGTTCCCAGCGTAGTCGTGCCGCAGGGGTCGTCGTGCGACGGGAGCCCCCTGCGCTGTGTCGCACGTCACGGCCCGGATCGGGAAGAGTGATTGATCCTTCAACTGTTGACCGAGGCATGAGCACAGAGACCTTCACCCCCATCGACGCCGCTTTCGACGACCTGCTCGAGATCGACGCCTCGACCGCCGACCTGCTGTTCCGCGAGGCCCGCACCGTCCACGCGTTCGAGGACGAGGCCGTGCCGGACGAGAAGATCCAGGCCGCCTACGACCTGGTCCGCTGGGGACCGACCGCCATGAACACCGTGCCGCTGCGCCTCCTCGTGGTTCGTGACCCCGAGGCCCGTGCGCGCCTGGTCGAGCACATGGCGGACGGCAACAAGGCCAAGACCCTCGCCGCGCCGCTCACGATCGTCGCAGCGGCCGACACGAACTTCCACGAGTTCCTCCCGGTCCTCGCCCCGCACATGGAGGGCGCCAAGGAGAACTTCGAGGCCGCCGGTGAGGAGACGCGCGCCGGGATGTCGCGCACGTCCGCGCTGATCCAGGTCGGCTACTTCATCGTGGGCCTGCGCGCTGCCGGTCTGCACGTCGGTCCCATGGGCGGGTTCGACGCGGCCGGCATCGACGCCGAGTTCTTCGGCGAGAACGGCTGGAAGTCGCTCGTCGTCATCAACGTCGGCACCCCGGCCGGCGAGGGCGCGACCTACCCGCGCCAGACGCGCCTCACGTTCGAGCAGGCGTCGCAGACCCTCTGAGGTACCGCGGCACCGCGTGACCCGTGCTCCGACGCCCCGCGCGTCGCGGTGCCGAGCACGACCCGAGACCCGTCCGGTCAGGCCCCCGTGGCCACCGGGCGGGTCTCGTCGTTGGACCACTGGGACCACGAGCCCGCGTAGAGCGCGGCGTCGACCCCCAGCGTGGCGAGGGCCGCGACCTCGTGCGCGGCCGTGACCCCGGACCCGCAGTAGACACCGACGTGCTGCTCACCGTCGGCGCGCACCCCGAGCGCCTCGAAGCGCTCGCGCAGCGCGTCCTCGCCGAGGAACCGGCCGTCGGGCCCCAGGTTCTGGACGGTCGGGGCGCTCACGGCTCCCGGCACGTGCCCCGCACGCGGGTCCACGGGCTCGACCTCGCCCCGGAAGCGCTCGCCCGCGCGGGCGTCCAGGAGCAGTCCCGCGCCCGACGACGCCAGGTGCGCTGCGTCGTCGGGCGTGAGCGTGGGGAGCTCGCCCTCCGACAGGACGACGTCCCCCGGGACGGGGACGACCTCGCCCTGCTCGAGCGCGAAGCCCGCGCCGGTCCACGCACCGAGGCCGCCGTCGAGGAGGCGGACGTCGGCGAGACCCGCCCACCGCAGGAGCCACCAGACGCGGGCGGCCGACGTGGCGCCCACCGCGTCGTACGCGACGACCCGGGAGCCCGCGCGCACGCCCCAGCGACGCGCTGCCGCCTCGAGGTCGGCGAGGTCCGGGAGCGGGTGCCGCCCCCGCGCGGGCGACGGTGGAGCGGCCAGCTCGGTCTCGAGATCCACGAACACCGCGCCGGGCAGGTGCCCTGCGAGGTACTGGCCGTGGCCGTCGGTGACACCGAGCGCCCAGCGGACGTCGAGCAGGACCAGGTCGCCCGTGCCCGCCGCCACCTCGTCGTGCAGCGCCCGCGCCGGGACGAGCACCGCGTCGCGTGCGCTCACGCGACGCCCGGCTCGTCGGGTACCGCTGCGTCACGGATCTCGGCTGCGGGCGCGTCGTCCGTCGCCGAGTCGTCGGTCAGCTCGAGGCGCATGGTGTACGCGTCGACGTCCTCGGGCTGGTAGTACCGCTTGCGGATGCCGAGCTGCTCGAACCCGAACTTGCCGTACATGGCCAGCGCGGCGTCGTTGTCGACGCGGACCTCGAGCAGCACCGCGCTCGCGCCGACCTGGCGCGAACGGTCGATCAGCGCGGTCAGCAGCACCGACCCGATGCCGAGGTGCTGGTACTGCGGGTCCACGCCGATCGTCATGATCTGCGTGACGTCGCCGTCGAACCACAGCCCCGCGTAGCCGACGAGCTCCTGGGGGCCCGCGGCGTAGAGGCGGACGGGCTCGGCCGCGACGTACCACCGGCCCAGCGCCCCGAGCTCCTCGGCGAGCATGCCGTAGGTCCAGGCGCTCGACCCGAACAGCTCCTGCTCGAGGCGCACGACGCGCGGGAGGTCCGCAGCCCGCAGCGGCCGGAGCTTGACCTCGTAGTGCGCGCTCACGCCCCGGCCCCCGTCGGGGTCGCCGCGGGCGGTGCGTCGCTCGCCCGCTTGCGCGCGGCCGGCTCCTGGACGTCGGGACGGCGCAGGTACAGCGGCTCGGTGGGCTGCTCGACGCCCGCGTCGCGGCGGGCGATCGCGAGCCGCGCGAGGACCGTCGCGTCGGGTACGAGGGGCGCGTCCTCGGCGAGCGGCAGGTGCTCCGGGTACAGCGCGGCCCCTTCGCCCACGACGACGGCGCCCGCGGCCTGGTCGGCCAGCCCCGCGGCCGGACCGACGTCGGGCCCGGCGACGAGCTCGACGACCGGGGTCGCGTGCGGACCCTCGTGCGCCACGACGCGGTAGCGCGCCCAGTAGACCTCCCGACGGCGGGCGTCGGCGGTCGCGAGGACCTCGTCGCCCGGCGTCAGGCCCAGGTCGCTCACGGCCTGCGCCGCGATCGCGTCGAGCCCCGAGACCCCGAGGGCCGGGATCCCGAGCGAGAGCGCGAGCGTGCGGGCCGTGACGAGCCCGACGCGCAGGCCCGTGAACGGAGCCGGACCGGTGCCCGCGACGACCGCGGTCAGCGCGGTCCGGTCCACGCCGGCCTCGGCGAGCACCTCGCTGACGAGGGGGGCCAGGGTCTCGGCGTGCCGACGTCTCTCGTCCGCAGAGCGCACGGCGAGCCGTTCACCGCCTTCCCCGACGAGGGCGACCGCGACGGCGGCTGACGTATCGAGCGCGAGGACTGCCACGGTCCCAGCCTACTTTTCCGCGGACGGGTCGGCGGCCAGCGCCTGCGCGTCCGGTCGGCCCGTGCTCGTGCCCAACGGGGTGTCCGGATCCCCCGACGCCTCGACTGCCTCGACGACGGCCGCGCGCAACGCGGCCGCGGCCCGCTCGAAGTCGGCCCACCGGTCCCCCACGGCCCGCACCGTCACGTGCCGGACACCGGCCTCGGGCGCGTCGAGCCCGTCGTCGGGCTCGCCCCCCGCGACGGACACGCCCAGCCCGCCGCGCGGGCGCTCGATCGTGATCTCCAGGCGGTCCTCGGCGAGGGACTCCACGAGGTCCTGGCCCCACTCGACGACCGTGACCGACTCGTCGAGGCTCGCGTCGAGGTCCAGCGCCTCGACCTCGTCGAGCGAGCCGAGCCGGTAGGCGTCGACGTGGACCAGGTACGGCCCGTCCGCGAGCGGCGGGTGGACGCGCGCGATGATGAACGTGGGCGACGCCACCTGCCCCCGGACCCCCAGGCCCGTGCCGATCCCCTGGGTCAGGGTCGTCTTGCCCGCGCCCAGGTCGCCCGTGAGCATCACGAGGTCGCCCGCGCGCAGCTCACGGGCCAGCGCGAGCCCGAACGCGCGCGTCGCGTCGGCGTCGGGCAGGTCGATGGTCAGGTCGGTCATGACAGCCACTCCTGGTCGTGGTGAAGGGGGGTGTGCGAGGCGGTGGGGGCGGGCTCCGCCGGTGTCGCCGACGCGCCCGAGGCGAGCGCCGTCGTCGGGCCCTCGTCCGCGCCGTCGACGTACACGCGCGGAACCCGCGCACCCAGGCGCGTCGTGATCTCGTAGCTGATGGTCCCGGCGGCCAGCGCCCAGTCCTCGGCGGTCGGGGCTCCCCCGCGGGCCAGGCCCGCGCCGGGCCCGAACAGCGTCACGACGTCGCCCGCCTGCTCGGACGCGTAGGGGCCCAGGTCCAGCACGAACTGGTCCATGCAGACGCGGCCGGCCACGTGCAGGACGCGTCCCGTGCCGTCCACGCCGCCGGCCTCGTCGATCGGCCCACCCACCAGCACGGGGCCACCGGGCCGCTCGGGCAGGGCGCCCGAGGCGTGCCGCGGGATGCCGTCGGCGTAGCCGAGCGGGACCACGCCGAGGTTCGTCGCCCGGGGCGTCGTGTAGGCGTGCGCGTAGGAGACGCCCTGGCCTCCCGCGACCTGCTTGACGGTCGCGAGCCGTGCCTCGAGCGTCATGGCCGGGACCAGCCCGTAGTCGTCGGGCGTGCCGAGGGTCGGGACCGGCGAGAGGCCGTAGACCGCGAGGCCCGGGCGCACCAGGTCGTAGTGCACGCGCGGGTTGGTGAGCGTCGCCGCCGAGTTCGCGAGGTGCCGGACCTCGAGCTGTGCACCCGCGGCCTCGGTCGTGCGCACCGCGGCGTCGAACACGTCGGCCTGGTGCAGGACGGTCGGGTGCTCGGGCTCGTCCGCGAAGGCGAAGTGCGACCAGATCCCGACGACGCGCAGCACGCCCTCGGACTCGGCACGCAGCGCGGCGTCGAGCACGACCGGGAGCTGCTCGGGAACGATCCCGTTGCGCCCGAGCCCCGTGTCGATCTTCAGGTGCACGCGGGCGGGGCGTCCGGCCGCGCGAGCCGCCGCGGCGACCTCGTCGAGGGCCCACGGTGCGGCGACCGAGACGTCGATCTCGGCCTCGACGAGCGCCCTCAGCGGCGCGCCCGGCGCGTAGAGCCAGGTCAGGACCCGCGCCTGGTCGGGGCCGATGCCCGCGGCGCGCAGCGCGAGCGCCTCCGAGATCTGCGCCGTGCCGAGCCACGTGGCCCCGCCCGCGAGCGCCGCGCGGGCGCTGGGCAGCAGGCCGTGGCCGTACGCGTCGGCCTTGACGACCGCCATGACCTGGGCCGTGCCGGCGTGCCGCGCGAGCGACTCGACGTTGGAGCGGATCGCGCCCAGGTCGATCACGGCGCGCGCCGGGTAGTAGTCGGCGGGCGGGACGGGGCCGGTGGCCGACGGCGTGGGGGTGGTGTCGCCGGTGGAACCGTGCGGGGGATCGCTGAAGGGGCTCACGGTCACCGATTCTCTCACCGGCGGTGACCGATGGGCGGGCCGAGGGTGACGGACCCGCCCGGCGGGGTCGTCCTCACCCCACGCCACGGGCTGACGGCCCCGCCCGCCGGGGACGACAGGGCCGGCTGCTGAGGATCGGGCCTACGCCCACTCCTGCAGGGGCCGCGTCGTCTCGAACCGCCGGGGCCTCCCGCTGAGCGGGTCGACGAACTCGATCGAGCGCGAGACGAGCTGGAGCGGCCGGCTGAAGTCGTCAGGGCGCACGTCGTAGAACGTCGGGTAGAAGTTGTCGTGCAGGATCGGCAGGCCCAGCGAGTTCATGTGCAGCCGGAGCTGGTGGGTCTTGCCCGTGTGCGGGGTGAGACGGTAGAGGCCCAGGCAACCGCGGGACCCGTCGCCTCCGTCGCCCGTCCCGGACGGATCCTCGCGGGTGTCCACGAGCTCCACGAGGCTCTCGGAGTTCGGCTCGCCCGGCACCTCGGACGCGCGCATGACGCCGCGCTCCTTGTGGATGCGGCTGCGCACGACGCGCGGCAGGTCGAGCGAAGGGTCGACGCCCGCGACGGCCTCGTACACCTTGGTCACGCGCCGCTCGGCGAACAGCGTCTGGTACGGCCCGCGGACCTCGGGCCGGACGGTCAGCACGAGCACCCCGGCGGTCACGCGGTCGAGCCGGTGCGCGGGCGAGAGCTCAGGCAGTTCGAGGTCCCTGCGCAGCCGGACGAGCGCGGACTCCGCGATGAAGGCGCCGCGCGGGATGCTCGCGAGGAAGTGCGGCTTGTCGACCACGACCAGGTCGTCGTCGCGGTACAGGATCTCGATCTCGAACGGGACGCGTGTCTCCACGGGCGGGTCCCGGTACAGGAACACGCGCGCGTGCTGTGCAAAGGCCGTGTCGGGCGCGACCGGTCGGCCCAGGTGGTCGACGACCTCTCCCGCGGCGACCTTCTCCCGCAGACGCCGCTCGTCGTCGGGAAACCGGTGGACGAGGTGGTCCAGGACGGTGTCCCACCGGGGCGAGCCGTCGCTGCCGTCACCGTTGGGGGGCAGGACGACGCGGGTCGCGTTGAGGCCGTCGCGCACGGGGAGCGGCTGGAACGGGATGCGCCGACGGCGCGGCGGGACCTGAGGGGTCGTGGGGGTCGGCACGGCCACCACGGTAGTCGCTCACCGTGGGCGGCCGTCCGGCTGAGTGCGGAGTTCTTGCGCGACACACCGGGCGTGTCGCGCAAGAACTCCGCACTCAGCGGTGGCAGACGACGTCGGCCCGGTCCCGCGTCGAGGCGACCAGCCGGGCGTTGGTCTCGTCAGGCCCGAGCGCCCAGGCGCGCGCCGCGGCAGGCGGCTTGCCGTGCCGCTCGTGCCGGGCCACGAGGCGCTCGACGCGGACGTGCTCGGGGACCTCGAGGAACCAGGTCTCGTCGAGGATCGCTCGCACCGGGGTCCAGCGCCCGTGGTCCTGGTCACCACCGAGCAGCAGGTAGTTGCCCTCGGTCAGCACGAGCTCGACGTCGGGTCCGACGGGGATCGACCCCGCGACGGGCTCCTCGATCTCGCGGTCGAACGCGGGCGCGTAGACCGTGACGCCGTCGCGGGGCGACCGGAGCCGTTCGAGGAGCGCGACGTACCCGTGGGCGTCGAACGTGTCGGGGGCACCCTTGCGGTCCCGGCGGCCCAGGCGGGCGAGCTCGGCGTCGGCGAGGTGGAAGCCGTCCATGGGCACGACGACGGCGCTCACCCCGGGCGCTCGGACGCCCTGCGTGGACAGGGTCGGCCCGGCGCTGGCGGCGGGTGCGGCGCGCTGCGTGAGCGCGGCGAGGACGTCGCCGGCGAGCGTCGACTTCCCCGCTCCGGGTGCGCCGACGATCCCGACGAGCACCCGGACACGTCCGCCGGGCTCTGCGCGCCGGGCGCGCGCGACGAGAGCTGCGCAGCGGTCCGCGAGCGCCGTCGCGACGTCGCCCTCGATCCACGCCGGGTCACTCTCGACCTGCACGTGCGTCACCTTCGACCTCGTCTCTCGTCACCGTCGGCGTGGCGGTGCGTCACCCTCGGAGCAGCTCGGCCACCACCCCCGGGACCGCCTCGGCCACGTCCATGGCGGCGACGGGTCCGCCCGGGTTGGCCCGCACAGCGGCCAACCCGTGGACCGTAGCAGCCGCGGCAGCGAGCTCTGCCGCCAGCCCGGGCTCTCGGACCACGCGCTCGCCGTACGCAGCCAGGAGGGCGCCCAGGAGCCCCGTGAGCACGTCTCCGGCGCCCGCGGTCGCGAGCCAGGCCGGTCCGTCGGCCTGGGACCACGCGCCCTCGGGCCCGACCACCACGGTCGCCGACCCCTTGAGCAGCACGGTCGCGCCCGTGAGGTCGTGCGCTGTGCGCGCCCAGCGCAGCGGCTCGGCCTCGACGCCGTCCCGGTCGACGTCCTCGCCGCGCGCGCGCAGGAGCGTCGCGAGCTCGCCCGCGTGCGGCGTCAGCACGACCGACGGCGGGCAGGTCGCGGGCAGCAACGACAGCGCACCGGCGTCCACGACGCACGCCGGACGCGGGCCGGCCGAGGCGTCCCAGGCGTCCTGCGCCAGCTCGCCGCTCGCCACCGCGAGCGCGTACCGGATGCGCTCGTGCTGGCCGGCGTCCGGTCCGGAGCCCGTGTCCCGCTCGCTCGCGCCGTCGCGCAGCCCGGACCGCTCCCCCGCGGCCGGGACCCCTGACCCGAGCGCCCACGCCTGGACCCTGCCCTCGGCGGGCACCGCCTCGGGGCGAGCCGAGACGACGACGCGCGCGACGTCGTCGGGCCCGCGGTAGCGCACCATGCCGGCGCCCGCGCGCACGGCCGCCGTGACCGCGAGGACCGCAGCCCCCGGGAACGTCGGTGTGCCCGCGACGACTCCCAGGACCCCGCGCGTGTACTTCTGGTCGCTCGCCCCGGGCACGGGCCACAGGCGCGCGACGTCGGCGGGTTCGAGGCGCCTGACCGCGGGAGTCCCCAGCTCGTCGAGGCCCACGTCGACGGGCGTGACGAGCCCCGCGAGGTGCGTCGCCGGCGGCAGCAGCAGCCCGGGCTTGGGCGCGCCGAACGTGACCGTCCGGTCGGCACGCAGGACCGGCCCGGGGACCGAGCCGTCGTCGACCCCGATCCCGCTGGGCGTGTCGACCGCGACGACCCAGGGGACGTGGACGGCGCGAGCGGCACGCACCGACGTCCCCTCCGCGAGCGCCTCGACCAGCTCCCCTGCCAGCCCCCGCAGCGCCCCCGACGCCCCGATCCCGACCAGCCCGTCGACGACCACCTCGGCCGAGAGGATGCCCTCGACGACGTCCCCCCACCGCGCGGGCCCGGTCGGGACGGTGAGGTCGAGGACCCGTCCACCCGCACGGCGCAGCGCCGTCAGACCTGCGGCATGAGGGTGCCCGCTCGTGCAGACCGCTTCGACCGCGACCCCGCGCCGGGACAGGTACGCCCCCGCGAACAAGGCATCGCCCCCGTTGTTGCCCGAACCCACGAGGAGCACCACGCGCGTGCCGGTCACGCGCCCGGGGCGCGCACCGCCGTCGGGCCCCGCACCCCGCGCTCGCGCGGACCGCCCATGCGCGGCCGTACGCCGCAGGTCGCCTGCGACGACCGTCGCGAGCGCGAACGCCGCGCGCTCCATGAGCGGGACGCCCCGGGCGAGCAGCGGCTCCTCGGCGGCACGGACCTGGGCGGCGGTGAACGCTTCGATCATGGGGCCATGATGCCGCGCGCGGGCGCGGCCCGCCGGGCCGGGCTGCGCGCGGGCGAGACCCGCGCGGCCCCCGTTCCCCGCCGGGCTAGATTGGCGACCATGCGATTCGGACTCTTCATCCCGCAAGGCTGGCGACAGGACCTCGTCGGCATCGACCCCTCGGCACAGTGGGAGACCATGCGGTCGCTCGCTCAGCACGCGGACACCGCGACGACCGGCGCGCCCGGCCCTGACGCGCGGCACGCGTGGGAGTCGGTGTGGGTCTACGACCACTTCCACACGGTGCCCGAGCCCACGGGCGAGGCCACGCACGAGGCCTGGACCCTCATGGCGGCGTTCGCGGCGTCGACCGAGCGCGTGCGCCTGGGCCAGATGTGCACGTGCATGGCGTACCGCAACCCCGCCTACCTCGCCAAGGTCGCGGCGACGGTCGACATCGTGAGCGGCGGCCGCACCGAGATGGGTATCGGCGCCGGCTGGTACGAGCACGAGTGGCGTGCCTACGGCTACGGCTTCCCGGGCGCGGGAGCGCGCCTGGGCGCGCTCGACGAGGGCGTGCAGGTCATGGAGCAGATGTGGCGCACGGGCTCCGCGACGCTCGACGGCACGTACTTCCAGGTCGACGGCGCGCTGTGCCACCCGCAGCCGCTCCAGGTCCTGGACGGCGTGGGGGCAGGAGGCGGCAGCGCCCCCAGCATCCCGCTGTGGATCGCGGGCGGCGGCGAGAAGAAGACGCTGCGCATCGCCGCGCAGCACGCCCAGTACACGAACTTCGACGGGTCCCTGGAGGGGTTCGCGCACAAGTCCGACGTCCTGCGGGGGCACTGCGAGAGCATCGGGCGCCCGTTCGAGGACATCACGCGCTCGGCCAACTACAACGTGGTCATCGGCGAGACCGAGGCCGACGTCGAGGACCGCCTGCGCTGGATCGGCGAGCACTACGCCAAGACCGTCCCGGCCAAGGTGGAGCAGACCGTGCGGGACTTCCGCTCGGGCCCGCTCGTGGGCACCCCCGAGCAGGTCGTCGAGACCCTCCAGAAGCTCGAGGGCGCGGGCATGACGTACGCCATCACGTACTTCGCGGAGGCGGCCTACGACCGCAGCGGGATCGAGCTGTTCGAGCGCGAGGTCGTGCCGGCGCTGCAGGGCTGACTGCTTCCGCTCGCCCCGGTGCCTGCGGGAGGCAGTGTGCCGGTGCCGAGCACGAGGTTGCGGTCGTTCTGACGTCGAGAACGACCGCAACCTCGTGCTCGGCGGCCGCTCGCGGCCGCGCGACCACCTGCTCGACGACGGAGCCCCCTCGGCCTCCCGCCTCACCCGGGCGGAGCGTACGGCGAGGCGACGACCCCTCAGCCCTCCGCGACCACCATGGCCGACGCGATCCCGGCGTCGTGCGAGATCGACAGGTGGAACGACGTGATCCCGAGCGCGGTCGCCCGGGCCTGGACGGTCCCGGTGATCTCGACCTGGGGAGCGCCCCCGACGACGCGGTGGACCGTGGCGTCCTGCCAGTTCATGCCGCCGGGTGCACCGAGCGCCTTGGCGATGGCCTCCTTGGCCGCGAAGCGGGCAGCGAGCGACGCCGCCGGGAGGTCGCGCTCGGCGGGGGTGAAGAGCTTCTCGCGCAGGCGCGGCGTCCGACCGAGCGTGTCCATGAACCGCGCGACGTCCACGACGTCGATTCCCACCCCGATGATCATGCGTTCACCCTAAGTGGTCGCGTGCGGCACGGGCCCAGGACGCCGGAAGCCCACCGGGCCGGGGCACGGTGGGCTTCTGGCAGGTGGTGCTGCGTGCTCGGTCCGGACCGGCGCAGCGCACGGGCTACTCGACCGTGACGGACTTCGCCAGGTTGCGCGGCTGGTCGACGTCGAGGCCCTTGGCCGTGGCCAGCGCCATGGCGAAGATCTGCAGCGGGACGACCGCCAGGAGCGGCGAGAGCAGCGTGGGCGACTGCGGGATCCAGAAGATCTCGTCCGCGAACGGCAGCACCGCGTCGTCGCCGTCCTCGGCGATGACGAGGGTCCGGGCCCCGCGGGCCCGGATCTCCTGGATGTTGGAGATGACCTTCGAGTGCAGCGAGTCGCGCCCGCGCGGCGAGGGCACGACGACGAAGACCGGCTGCCCCTCGTCGATCAGGGCGATGGGCCCGTGCTTGAGCTCACCGGCGGCGAAGCCCTCGGCGTGGATGTAGGCGAGCTCCTTGAGCTTGAGCGCGCCCTCGAGCGCGACTGGGAACCCGACGTGCCGGCCCAGGAAGAGCACCGACGTCGCGTCCTTCATGGAGCGGGCCACGGCGCTGACGTACTCGCCGCGCTCGATCACGGTCTGGATCTTGCGCGGCATCTCGCGCAGGTCGTCGAGGATCTCGCGGATCTCGTCGGGGAACTTGTTGCCGCGCAGCTGCGCCAGGTACAGGCCCAGCAGGTACGCCGCGGTGATCTGCGAGAGGAACGCCTTGGTCGAGGCGACAGCGATCTCCGGGCCGGCGTGCGTGTAGAGGACCGCGTCGGACTCGCGCGGGATGGTCGACCCGTGCGTGTTGACGATCGAGATGACCTTGGCACCCTGCTCACGCGCGTGCCGGACCGCCATGAGCGTGTCCATGGTCTCGCCGGACTGCGTGACGGCCACGACGAGCGTCTTCTCGTTCACGATCGGGTCGCGGTAGCGGAACTCGTGCGCGAGCTCGACCTCGACCGGGATGCGGCACCAGTGCTCGATCGCGTACTTGGCGACGTGCCCCGAGTAGGCCGCGGTGCCGCACGCGATGACGATGATCTTGTCGATGGTCCGCAGCACGGCCTCGTCGATGCGCAGGTCGTCGAGGATCAGGCGTCCCTCGGCGTCGGTGCGTCCCAGCAGGGTGTCGCCCACGGCCTGCGGCTGGTCGTGGATCTCCTTGTCCATGAAGGAGGCGAAGCCACCCTTCTCCGCGGCGGCGGCGTCCCAGTCGACCGTGAAGCGCGTGGCCTCGGCCGGGTTGCCGTGGAAGTCGACGACCTCGACCGAGTCCGGGGTGATGGTCACGATCTGGTCCTGGCCGAGCTCGAGCGCGTCCTTGGTGAAGGCGATGAAGGCCGCGACGTCGGAGCCGAGGAAGTTCTCGCCCTCGCCGAGCCCGACGACGAGCGGCGAGTCGTGCCGCGCACCCACCACGGTGGTGGGGCTGTCCGCGTGGACCGCGAGCAGGGTGAACGTGCCTTCGAGCTGGCGGGCGACGTAGGCCATGGCCTCGGTCAGGTCGCCCGTGCGGCGGTAGGCGCGGGCGAGCAGCTGGGCCGCCACCTCGGTGTCGGTCTCGGAGAGGAACGTGGCGCCGTCGGCCAGCAGCTCCTCCTTGAGGACCGCGAAGTTCTCGACGATCCCGTTGTGGATGACCGCGAGCCTTCCCTCGTCCGCGAGGTGCGGGTGGGCGTTGGTGTCGTTGGGCGCGCCGTGCGTCGCCCACCGCGTGTGCCCGATCGCCGCGGACGCGGCGGGCAGCGGTCTGGCGGCGAGCTCGTCGAGGAGCTTGACCAGCTTTCCGGACTTCTTGGCCGTCGCGACACGGTTCAGCTCGGGTGCGACGAGCGCGACCCCGGCCGAGTCGTAGCCGCGGTACTCGAGCCTGCCGAGTCCTTCGAGGACGACGTCCAGGGGTCGCCCGGACGTTGCGAGAGGGCCTGCGTAACCCACGATTCCACACATGTTTCCGGAGTCTAGCGGCACTGGTTCGGGCTCTCTCGACCGCGACATCTCGCGGTTCTTTGTTAGCGGTCCGGCGGCTCGCGGTTCTCGATCACCGCGTGCGTCCGGCAGAATCATCCGAGTGGTTCCTCCCTCCGACCTGCCCGTCCCTCCGCGCGAGGGTCTCCCTGCGATCGACCCGGGCGCCTCTCCCGGCGCGGGGCTGCTGCCCGAGCGCACCACGGCGTCGCCGTACGTCGACCTGGACCGCGCCGCGTGGAGCAAGCTCTCCGAGTCGACGCCGCTGCCGCTGACGGACGCCGACGTCGTCAAGCTCCGTGGCCTCGGAGACCCGATCGACCTGGCCGAGGTCGACGCGATCTACCGCCCCATCTCCCGGCTCCTCAACCTGTACGTGACGGCCACGAGCGGCCTCCACGAGGCGACGTCGACCTTCCTGCGGGAGAACTCGACGCGCACGCCGTACGTGATCGGTGTCGCGGGGTCGGTCGCCGTGGGCAAGTCGACGACGTCACGCATCCTGCGCGAGATGCTCGCGCGCTGGCCCGAGACCCCGCGCGTCGAGCTCATCACGACCGACGGGTTCCTGTACCCGAACGCCGAGCTCGCGCGCCGCGGCCTCATGGAACGCAAGGGCTTCCCGGAGTCGTACGACCGCCGTGCCCTGATCCGGTTCCTGTCCCGCGTGAAGGCGGGCGCTCCCGAGGTCCGCAGCCCGGTCTACGACCACCTGACCTACGACATCGTCCCGGGGGCCGAGACGGTCGTCCGCAAGCCGGACGTCCTGATCGTCGAGGGCCTCAACGTCCTGCAGCCTGCACGGCCCAGCGCGACCGACGAGTCGACGGTCGCGGTGAGCGACTTCTTCGACTTCTCGATCTACGTCGACGCGCGCACGCGCAACATCCGCCAGTGGTACGTGGACAGGTTCCTCTCGCTGCGCCGGACGGCGTTCGCGCGTCCCGAGTCGTACTTCAAGCGCTACGCGACGCTCACGGACGAGGAGGCGATCGAGAAGGCCAAGTCGATCTGGGACTCGATCAACGCGCCGAACCTCGAGGAGAACATCCTGCCGACCCGCGGGCGGGCGACCCTGGTGCTGACGAAGGGCTCGGACCACTCGGTCCAGCGGGCGCGCCTGCGCAAGATCTGAGCCGCTCCGGGCCCTCCGGGCCCCCGCTGCGAGGCCTTGGAGGGCGCCGTGGGTGCACAGCCCCAGCGCGGCCTCGCCGTCTGCTCACGCCCGCTCAGGGCGGCGAGAGCGAGCGGTGGAACGGGATCTCAGCAGGCTCGGCGGACCGCGGCCCCGTCGTCGTCCTGCAGGCCCTCGGTGCCCGACGACGGCGCGGCGGCCGGGTCGGTCGGCGCACCGTGGAGCGGGGTCGCCCCGGCAGCGACGGCTCGCGCAGCCTCGGCTGCGCGACGCTTGCGGGCCATGCGGTTCATGATGCGGTCGACGACCACCCCGGACAGGACCCCCAGGATCACGCCGAGGACCATGGCCAGGAGCGGCTGGTGGCCGAGCCACTGCGCGGCCACGAGGCCGATGAGGACCGAGTAGAGCGCCCACGTCACGGCCGCGAGGCCCGAGTAGAGCATGAAGCGGCGGCGGGGATAGCCCACGGCACCGGCCGTCATGTTGACCGCGACGCGACCGATGGGGACGTAGCGGGCCGCCAGGATGAAGGCCGCCCCCCGCGCCTTGAGCGCCTGGTCTGCCCAGGCGACGGCCTTGCGGCCGCGGACCGTGCGGAGGAACCCGATCCGCTCGGTACCGATGCCCCTGCCGAGCGCATAGGCGATCTGGTCCCCCGTCCAGGCGCCGGCTGCAGCGATGGCCAGGACGAGCACGAGGTTGGGGTTGCCCGACGCGCTGGCGGCGACCGCGAGGGTGATGACCACGGACTCGCTGGGGATCGGCGGGAAGAACCCGTCGATCGTCGCGAAGGCGTACAGGGCGGGGTAGATCCATGCGGACGCCGCGAGTGCGAGGACCCAGGTCTCCAGGTTCTCCAAGAAGGTCGAGACGGCCTCTATCACGGGTCCTCTGTTCGTCGGCTGGTGTGGCGAACCAGGCTGGTCACAGGTACAGGAGATGCACCTGTGACCAGCCTACGGATACGAGGGGCCGGCACCATCGGGGAAACCCCCCAGTCTGCCCTGATCTCGACCCCTACCTTCCTCGATAGATTCTGCCGCACCGACCGAGACCGGAACGTCATCCTCTGGAGGGAGATCTCCACCTAGGGAGGTCCCCCAGAAGGATGCTGTGACACTTCCGAGGGACTGACCTTCCGGACGGGGCCCAGCCAGGCCCGGCCCGGCAGGTCCGTCAGGAGCCAGCCGGAGCCGGCCAGGTCAGGGCAGCGCGAACCCCAGGGCCTCGGCCGCCCCGGAGGGGTCCGGGGTCTGACCCCAGAACCGCATCATGCTGTCGTTCGACGCGAGCGACCGGAGCTCGGCGCGGTCGAGGTAGAGCCCGCCGCCCAGGTGGTCGGTCTCGTGCTGGACGATCCGCGCGGGCCAGCCCGTCAGGACGTCGTCCACGGGTCGTCCGGCCTCGTCCTGGCCGGTGAGCCGGACGGTCCGGGGCCGGGCCACGACGGCCTGCCAGCCGCTCACGCTCAGGCAGCCCTCGTAGAACGCCCGACGCTCCTCCCCCACGGCCTCGTACGCGGGGTTGACGAGCACGCGGAACGGCAGGGGGTGCCGCTCGCGCAGGTCCGCGTCCTCGGGGTCGGAGACGCCTGCGTCCTGGATCACCGCGACCGCGATCCCCAGGCCCACCTGCGGAGCCGCGAGCCCGACCCCGGGGGCCGCGTGCATGGTGCGACGCATGGCCTCGACAAGCTCGGGGAACAGGTCCCCGAGCTGCCCGGTGTAGGGCACCGCGGGTCGGCGCAGGACCGGGTGACCGGCCTGGACGATCGGCAGCACGCCGTCCTCGTAGCGTGCGAGATGGCTCGCGACCTGGTCGCGCAGCTCCTCGTCGACGGGTCCGGTGAACCCGGGCGCGCGGCTCTCGGCCGTCACAGGGCCAGCCTGTCCCGCACCACCGCGGCGAGCGACTCGGCCACGGCGTCGGCAGAGGCCTGCGTCGCGGCCTCGACCATGACGCGCACCAGCGGCTCGGTGCCCGACGAGCGCAGGACCACACGGCCTGTCTCGCCGAGGCGGGACTCGGCGGCCGCGACGGCCTCCTGGAGGACCTCGTCGGTCGCGGCACGCGCCTTGTCCACCCCCGGGACGTTGAGCAGCGTCTGCGGCAGCTTGGGCACGGCACCCGCGAGGTCCGCGAGCTTGGCCCCCGACTCCTGGATGCGCGCGGCGAGCTGGAGCGCCGTGAGGACGCCGTCGCCCGTGGTCGCGAACTGCGACAGGATGATGTGGCCCGACTGCTCGCCGCCCAGGGTGTACCCGTTGGCACGCATCTCCTCGAGGACGTACCGGTCGCCCACGCCCGTCTGGACGGTCCGGATACCGGCCTCGCGCATCGCGAGGATCAGTCCGAGGTTGCTCATGACCGTGACGACGAGCGTGTCCTCGTGCAGTCGCCCCTTGTCCTTCTCGGCGAGGGCCAGGACGCCCATGATCTGGTCGCCGTCGACGAGCACGCCACGGTGGTCCACGGCGATGCAACGGTCGGCGTCACCGTCGAACGCGACCCCGAAGTCGGCCTCGGAGGCGACCACGACGGCCTGGAGCTGCTCCGGGTGGTTCGAGCCGCACTTCTCGTTGATGTTGCGTCCGTCGGGGCTCGCGTTCATCACGACGACGTCGGCGCCTGCCGCACGCAGCGCGGCGGGTCCCACGTCGCTCGCCGCGCCGTTCGCGCAGTCCACGGCGATCCGCAGCCCCGAGAGCGGCAGGGCGTCGCCCGTGGCGCCGATGCTCCCGATGAGGTGCTCGACGTAGTCCGCACCGGCGCTGCCCGTGTCGGTCCGGACGCGGCCGACGTCGGCCCCGAGCGGACGGTCCCACACGGTGTCGAGCTGACGCTCGATCTCGTCCTCGAGCGAGTCCTCGAGCTTGATCCCGCCACGGGCCAGGAACTTGATGCCGTTGTCGGCCATCGGGTTGTGCGAGGCGGAGATCATGACGCCGAAGTCCACGTCGAGCGTGCTCGTGAGGAACGCGACGGCCGGCGTCGGCAGGACGCCGACGTCGAGCACGTTGACCCCGGCGCTCGCCAGGCCTGCGGTCACTGCCGCGCCGAGGAACTCGCCCGAGGCCCGGGGGTCGCGGCCGATCACCGCCCGCGGGCGGTGCCCTTCGGGTTGTCCCGTGCGTCCCAGCACGTTGGCCGAGGCCACGCCCAGGCCGAGCGCGAGCTCGGCCGTGACGTCCCTGTTCGCCAGCCCCCGCACACCGTCGGTGCCGAACAGTCGTCCCATGAGTTTTCCTCCCTCAACGGGACGGTACCGGCACCGAGGCCCGCACCGCCCCCGCTGCGAGCCGACCGGTCCGGTCGCTCGTCAGCATCCCTGACAAATGACAACGGCCCCGGTGGACGATGTCCACCGGGGCCGTTGTGCGCAAGCGCTGGATCAGCGCTTGGAGTACTGCGGAGCCTTACGGGCCTTCTTGAGCCCGGCCTTCTTGCGCTCGACGACGCGGGCGTCGCGGGTCAGGAAGCCGGCCTTCTTGAGCGCCGGGCGATTGTGCTCGGCGTCGATCTCGTTCAGCGCACGGGCGATGCCCAGGCGCAGAGCGCCGGCCTGGCCGGACGAGCCACCACCGTTGATGCGGGCGATGACGTCGAAGCGACCCTCGACGTCGACCAGCTTCAGCGGGGAGTTGACCAGCTGCTGGTGCACCTTGTTGGGGAAGTACCCCTCGAGGGTGCGGCCGTTGATCTTCCACTGGCCGGTGCCGGGCACCAGGCGCACGCGGGCGATGGCCTCCTTGCGACGGCCCAGGGCCTGCGCGGGGGCGGTGATGCTCTGGCCACGGCCCGTGGGGGCTGCGCTCTCAGAGGTGTAGTTGCTGGGAGTCTCTTCGTCCAGCACGTCGATGTCGACGGTGGTCTCGGCCACTGGTGTGTCCTCGCGTCCTAAGTTCTCGTCTACGAGCAGGCGGAGCCTACTGCGCGACCTGGGTGATCTCGAAAGTCTTCGGCTGCTGCGCGGCGTGCGGGTGCTCAGAGCCTGCGTAGACCTTGAGCTTGCCGAACTGGGCGCGGCCGAGCGAGGTCTTGGGGATCATGCCGCGGACGGCCTTCTCCACAGCACGCTCGGGGTGCTTCTCCAGCAGGTCGCTGTAGGCGACCGCCCGAAGACCACCCGGGTAACCGGAGTGGGTGTAGGCAAGCTTCTGCTCGCGCTTGTTGCCGGTGAGGGCGACCTTGCCGGCGTTGATGACGATGACGAAGTCACCTCCGTCGACGTGAGGCGCGAAGGTGGCCTTGTGCTTGCCACGGAGCAGGGTCGCCACGTGGGTGGCGAGGCGGCCCAGGACGACGTCGGTCGCGTCGATGACGTACCAGTCACGCTGGACGTCGCCGGGCTTCGGGGTGTACGTACGCACGGTCGTAGCCTTCGTTTCGTGTCTTCGATGTCTTCGGCGCAGGAGCCTGCGTCCGACAAGTCGTTCGGCCTTCGGTCGACGGATGTCCACGTCACGGAGCGAGTGGGCGCACAAGTGACGAGATAACCGAAGGGGAAGCACAACGACTCAACAGACTACCTGGACGGCCCATGCAGGGTCAAAACAAGATGCGTCACACCGAGGGCGAAAAGGACCTCGGTGTGATCAGCCTCGTCGGACGGCACGGGCTCTGGTGCCAGACAGCCGATTCAGGCGGTTGCCCGGTGGTTGTCGTGGGAGAGACCGGTCATCGCGTCTTCCCGAGGTCGAGGATACGCGCCCGGGCGCAGTTCGGCACAGGCGTCGCACTGGAGCGTGCGCGCCAGGCCCGCGCAGTCGGTGCAGAACAGGCGCAGCGTCTGGCACCCGGGGTCGACGCAGTTCTCGTACTTCGCGGTCGCCGCGCCGCACTCGCAGCACGCACCGAGCGGGACCGTGTCGTCGCCGAACTCGACGTGCATGCGCTCGTCGAACACGTAGAGCGACCCTTCCCACAGCCCCTGGTCGCCGAACGTCTCGCCGTAGCGGACGATCCCGCCGTCGAGCTGGTAGACCTCCTCGAAGCCGCGCGCGAGCATGAGCGAGGACAGGACCTCGCACCGGACGCCGCCCGTGCAGTAGGTCACGACGGGACGACCCTTGAGGTCGTCGTAGGCGCCCGAGTCGAGCTCCGCGACGAAGTCACGCGTCGTCGCGACGTCCGGTACGACCGCACCGCGGAACTTGCCGATCGCGGCCTCGAACGCGTTGCGGCCGTCGAAGAACACGACGTCCTCGCCGCGCTCGGCGACCAGCTCGTGGAGCGCCTCGGGGGCGAGGCGCACCCCGCTGTCGACCACGCCGTCCTCGTCGACCGCGATCTCTTCGACGGCCCCGAAGCTCACGAGCTCGGGCCGGACCTTGACGGACAGGCGGGGGAAGTCGCGCCCCGTGCCGTCCGACCACTTGACGTCGATCCCTGCGAAGCCCGGGTACTGCTTGGTGGTCTTGACGTACTGCTTGAGGTTCTCGACCGTCCCGCCGAGCGTGGCGTTGATGCCGTGCTCGGAGACGATGACGCGGCCCGTCAGGTTCCACTGCTCCCCGAGCGAGCGTTGCCACAGCTGCACCGCGCGCGGGTCGGCGAGCGGTGTGAAGGCGTAGAAGAGCACGATCTTGGGGACAGCCATTGCTCCATTTTAGGAGCCCGACGGCGCCGCGCATGCCGTGCTATCGGCTCTCCGTGGGGCGTGTGGTCTTCCTCACCGCGTCCCGTCCTCGCGTGGGGCCCGTCCCGGCGCCGTCATGTCTCGTCGTCGCCCGACCGACCCTGAGCCGGCGACCGGGGGGCGCCCCGACGACGGGGCGCCACCGGTCGGCCGGTCAGCGCTGCCGCTTGACGCGCTCGACGTCCCACACGGGCTCGGGGGTCTCGACGACGCGGCCGTCGGAGCCGAAGACCACGAACCGGTCGAAGCCGCGCGCGAACCACCGGTCGTGCGTGACGGCCATGACCGTGCCCTCGAACGCCAGGAGGCCCGCCTCGAGCGCCTCGGCCGAGTGCAGGTCGAGGTTGTCGGTCGGCTCGTCGAGCAGCAGGAGCGTGGCTCCCCCGAGCTCGAGGAGCAGGATCTGGAAGCGCGCCTGCTGGCCGCCCGAGAGCGTCTCGAAACGCTGCTCGGCCTGACCGACCAGCTCGTAGCGGTCGAGGGCCTTGCTCGCGGGCTCGCGCCCCATGCCGTCGCGCGCACCGTCGCCGCGGTGCAGGATCTCGAGGAGCGTGCGGCCCTCGAACTCCGGGTGGGCGTGGTTCTGCGCGAACCACCCCGGGCGCACGCGCGAGCCGAGCACGGCGCGGCCCGTGTGCGCGACGGGCGGGACCACGGCCGCGTCGCCCGGAGCACCCGCAGCGCCCCCAGTGCCCCCAGCGGACTCGTAGACCGGCCGGTGCTCCACGTCCGGGTCCGACCCACCCCGCGCCAGCAGGCGCATGAAGTGCGACTTGCCCGAGCCGTTGGACCCCAGGATCGCGACGCGCTCGCCGAAGAAGACCTCGAGGTCGAACGGCTCCATGAGGCCCGTGAGCTCGAGCCGCTCGCACGTCACGGCGCGCTTGGCCGTGCGCCCGCCCGTGAGCCGGACCTTGACGTTCTGCTCGTGGGCGAGCACCTGCGGCGGGCCGGCCTCCTCGAACTTGCGCAGGCGCGTCTGGGCGGCCTGGTAGCGGCTCGCGAGCCCGTCGTTGAACGCCGACTTGTTCTTGAGCATGTTGACGAGGTCCTTGAGCTTGGTGTGCTCCTCCTCCCAGCGGCGCAGCAGCTCCTCGAGGCGGCTGCGCCGGTCGGCGCGCGCCTCGGCGTACGTGCCGAACCCGCCGCCGTGCACCCAGATCGTGCCGCCCGCGGCCGTGGGCTCCACGGTGGCGACCTGGGTCGCCGTGCGCGCCAGGAGCTCGCGGTCGTGGCTGATGAACAGCACGGTCTTGGGCGAGGCCGCGAGCTTCTCCTCGAGCCAGCGCTTGGTCGGCACGTCGAGGTAGTTGTCGGGCTCGTCGAGGAGCAGGACCTCCTCGGGACCGCGGAACAGTGCCGTGAGGACCAGGCGCTTCTGCTCGCCGCCGGACAGCGTGCGGACCTCGCGGAACTGGGCCTGGTCGAACGGGATGGACAGGACCTCGTCGGTGACCTTGTCCCACTCGGCCTCGGCCTCGTAGCCGCGCGCGTCGGCCCAGTCGGCGAGCGCCTGGGCGTAGCGCATCTGGGAGGGGGTGTCGTCGACCGTCATGATGTCGAGCTCTGCCGCGGCGAGCTCGCGCGCGGCGTCGCGGATCGAGGGCTGCGCGAGGTCGACGAGCAGGTCGCGGACCGTGCGCTCGTCGTCGATGCGGCCGACGAACTGGCGCATGACGCCGAGCCCGCCGCTGCGTCCCACGGTGCCGCCGTGCGGCGACAGGTCGCCCGCGACGATGCGCAGGAGCGTCGTCTTGCCGGCGCCGTTGGGTCCGACGAGCGCGACCTTGGCCCCGTCCGCGACGCGCAGGGTGGCCCCCGCGAGGAGGGGACGCCCGTCGGGCAGGAAGTAGCTGATGTCGCTGATGTCGATGTGACCCACGGGCTCATCCTCCCTGCCCGAGGCCCCGGATGACGATTCCTTTCCGCCCGGGCAGCCGCGGGCGCCGGGCCCGGGCAGCGAGCGGGCTCGCCTGCGACACCCTCGCGACGCCCGACGGCGAGGCGCACCCCGGGCGGGCTGGTGCGCCCGGGGTGCGCTCCGCCGTCGGGCAGGGGTCAGCGCTTGCCGCCGCCCAGCAGGCCGCCCAGCCCGCCCAGGATGCTCCCGAGACCGCCGCCCGAGCCCCCCTGACCGCCACCCAGGAGCCCGCCCAGCAGGTCGCCGATCCCGCCGCTCCCGGCGGCCTCCTGCGTCCCGGTCGGCTGCTCGCTCTTGCCCCCGAGCTGCTTGGCGAGGAACGACAGCGCGATGGGCGCGAGCGCCGGGAGGATCGAGGCCAGGACGTTCGACTGCGTGCCGCTCTTGTCCGCGAGCTGCGCGACCACCTGTTCCTCGTTCGAGCCGAAGATGTTGCGGACGATCTTCTCGCCGTCGGCCGTGTCGACGTCGTCGAGGTTCACGCCGCCCTCGACGAGAGAGGGAGAGTGCTGCCCGAGGGCCTTGCGGAGCGACGCGGCCCCGGCCGGGTCCTGCGCGTTGGCCTGGAGCCCGCCGATCAGCGCGGGCAGCGCGGTCGTGACCGCCTGCTGGGCGGTCGCCTCGTCCACGCCGAGCCTGCCGGCGAGCTGGTCGAGAGGGATGGCGGACAGGAGGTCGTCGATCGATGCCATGGGGACTCCTGGTTCAGGCCGCCCCGTGGGTCGAGGACGGCGTCGTCACGGGACGCACGTGACCGCAGGCGCCTCGGACGGTCGCCCGCCGGGAGTCCTGCGGCGCACGTGGTCCGAGCCTAGTCCGCAGGAGGCCGGATCCGCCCGGTGGGCTGCACGAACGCGCCACCGGTGCGAGTGTGGAGACATGAGCGACGACACACCGGCCACCCGGACAGACCCGGCCCTCGGCACCGAGGGCGACTCCGACCAGCTCCAGCAGGACGACACCCTGGTCGACCGCGGCGTCGACGACGTGCTCGACGAGGGGTACGCACCACCCGAGCGCGCACCCCTGACCTACGCCCACCCCGAACGGCTCGAGGAGGACGGCGAGTCGCTCGACCAGCGCCTCGCCGACGAGGAGCCCGAGGACTGGGACACCGACCCTCTCGACCGCCCCGACACGACCCGCTCGGGCCGCCTCGTGGCGGACGCCGACGCGCTCGACGGGCGCGTCAACGACACGTACGCGGACGACGCCGGGATCGACGGCGCCGCGGCGAGCGCCGAGGAGGCCGCGGTCCACATCGTCGAGGAGCCGTAGGGGCGGGCCTGCGGGGGCGCAGGACGCCGGCGCTACGAGGTCGGGGACGCCCCTGCTCCGGCGGCCTGTGCCGCGGTGCCCGCGTCCCACACGTCCTCGTCCATGCGCACCGCGCGCACGCGCTCGGCGCGGGCCGCGAGCTCGTCGTCGGGCGGGTACGTGACGGCCTCGAGGACCAGGCCGTGCGGGGGCACGACGCCGGCCCCCGCGTCCCGGCGCCTCGCCGCCAGGACCTCGACCGGCCACGAGACGGGGCGGCGCCCCTCCCCCACGGCGACCGACGCCCCGACGAGCGCCCGGACCATGTTGTGGCAGAAGGCGTCCGCGCGGACGTGCGCGACGACGAGCCCCTCGTCGGGGCCGCCGGTCGCGCGCTCCCAGGACAGGTGCTGGAGCTCGCGGATCGTGGTCGCGCCGGGACGCGGCTTGCAGAAGGCCGCGAAGTCGCGCACGCCGAGCAAGGGCTGCAGCGCCTCGTGCATCGCGTCCGCGTCGAGCGGCTTGCGGTTCCACAGGACCCACTCGCGACGCAGCGGGTCGCGCAGGGCCGGGTCGTCGACGATCCGGAACGTGTAGCTGCGGTAGAGGGCCGAGAAGCGCGCGTCGAACCCCTCCGGCGCCCGGGAGGCCCGGTGCACCACGACGTCCCCCGGCAGCACTCCTCCGAGCCGTGCGACGAGCGCCTCCCCCGGCTCGCGGTCCGACCGACCCGGCATCGCGTCCCACACGGCCCGCGGGAGGTCGACGTGGGCCACCTGCCCGCGGGCGTGCACGCCCGCGTCGGTGCGCCCCGCGACCGTCAGGCGCGGCGGTTCACCGCGAAGGATCTGCCCCAGGCCGTCCTCGAGGGCGCCCTCGACGGTCCGCAGACCGGGCTGTCGGGCCCAGCCCGCGAAGGCGGTGCCCTGGTAGGCGAGGTCCAGGCGGACGCGGACCGGCTGCTCGTTCGTCACGTGCACCTACGCTAGCGCCCGTTAGTGTGCAGACATGCCCGAACGTCCCGCCGCGACCGACCCCGCCGACCTGCGCACCCTCGCGGTGGACTGCGGCGGAGGCGGCATCAAGGCCAACGTGCTCGACGCCGCGGGGACCGCGCACGCGACCGCGGTGCGGGTACCCACGCCCTACCCGCTGCCGCCCTCGCTCCTGGTCGACGTCATCGCGCAGATCGCCGACCGCCTGCCCCCCGCCGTACGTGTCACGGTCGGCATGCCCGGCATGATCCGGCGTGGGGTCGTCGTGCACACCCCGCACTACATCACGCGCTCGGGCCCGCGGAGCAGGGTCGACCCGGCGCTCGCCGAGCAGTGGGCCAGCTTCGACGTCCAGGCCGCCGTGAGCGAGCGCCTCGGGATCCCCGCGCTCGTCCTCAACGACGCCGAGGTCCACGGGGCAGGGGTCATCGCAGCGTCTGGCCTCGAGCTCGTCCTGACCCTCGGCACGGGCCTCGGTTCCGCGCTCTTCCACGGAGGGCGCCTCGCCCCCCACCTCGAGTGGTCCCACGCCCCGGTACGACGCGGGACCAACTACGACGAGTACATCGGGGAGGTCGAGCGACGCAGGCTCGGGAACGGGCTGTGGTCGCGGCGCGTCGTGGCGCTCGTCGACGGCCTGCGCCCCGTCTTCTGGTGGGACCGCCTCTACCTCGGCGGGGGCAACTCGCGCCAGATCACGCCGTCCGCGCTCGAACGGCTCGGCGACGACGTCGTGATCGTCCCCAACTCGGCCGCGCTCGTGGGCGGGGCACGGGCGTGGGACCTGCCCCTGGCCTGAGCGGACCGGGCGGTCCCGGCAGCGGGATCAGGTCCGCTGCGACTCCGTCCCCGCGACCTCCCCGTACGCCTCGAGGACCGCCCGGTTGAACGCGACGGGCCGGTCCAGGCTCACGAGGTGCTTGGCCCCGGGGATCACGACGAGCTCGGCCGTGGCCCCTCCCGCCCGGGCCGCCGCCACGAACTCGCGCTCGCCGAGGCGGAAGTGGTCCCACCGGCCGTTGACGAACCACACCGGCGAGCCGGTCGCGGCCAGAGCCGTGAGCGGGTCCGAGGCGCCCACCTCGTCGAGGATCGCGGTCATGGCCGTCAGGGCGAACCCGCCCGCCCCGATGTCCACGATCCCGGCCGGAGGCAGGGTCCGGTCGACCAGCGCCTGGTTGATCGCCGCGCCGTTGTCGGGCAGCTTCTCGATCCGGTCGGCCGCGACGCGCCACGCTCCCCGCAGCGGCGAGCCGGGGACTGTGCAGCAGCTCGCGGCGACGAGACCCGCGACCTGCTCGGGGAACCGCGCGCGGTGCTCGATCCCGACGTACCCGCCGAGCGAGAGCCCGACGACGAGCGCCCGGCCGCCCAGGTCGTCCACGGCACGAGCGACGGTCGCCACCGCACCCTCGAGCGTGAACGGCTCGCCGATGCGTCGGCCGTGGCCCGGCAGGTCCGGCGCGACGGCCACGACACCTGCACGGTCCATGGCCTCGAGCTGCGCACGCCACATGGTGCGGGACGTGCGAGAGCCGTGGACGAACAGCACCGGGAGAGCCATGTCGACCAATCTAGGACGAACGGACCCGCGACGCGGTCGGTGGACGGTTCATGGTCACCGAGGTCGAGGCCCGTTGGTCCCGACGCCTCAGGCCCTTGCTCGGGTCGTCGCGCTGAAGGACGGGCCGGGGCAGCCTGACGCCGTCGACCGCGGGACGATGACCGCCCGACGCCCGCTCCGCCGTCGGGCATGGCGAAGGGCCCGGCACCAGATGGTGCCGGGCCCTTCAGGAGGTACCCGTCCGGCTATGCCGGAGCGAGATCAGTCCTCCTTGGAAGCCGGAGCGTCCTCGACGACGGGAGCGTCCTCGACAACAGGAGCGTCCTCGACGACCGGCGCGTCCTCGACCTTGGCGGCCTTGGGCTTGCTGGTCTTCTTCGTGGCCTTCTCGGCCTCGCGGACGACAGCCTGCTTGGGGCTGACGGGCTCGGTCACGAGCTCGATGACGGCCATGGGGGCGTTGTCGCCCTTGCGGTTGCCGACCTTCGTGATGCGCGTGTAGCCACCGTTGCGCTCCGCCATCTGCGGGGCGATCTCGGTGAAGAGCGTGTGCACGACGGACTTGTCGCGAACGACGGTCATGACGCGACGGCGAGCCGACAGGTCACCGCGCTTCGCGAACGTGATGAGACGCTCGGCCAGCGGACGCAGGCGCTTGGCCTTGGTCTCGGTGGTCGTGATGCGGCCGTGCTCGAAGAGCGCCGTGGACAGGTTCGCGAGGATGAGACGCTCGTGAGCCGGGCCACCGCCGAGCCGCGGACCCTTGGTGGGGGTAGGCATTGATCTTGCTCCTTAGAAGTGGATCGTGCGTGCGGCCGAGCCGCTCGCACGGAAGGTCAGTACTGCTGCTGCTCGTCGGAGAACGTCGCCTCGTCCTCGTCGGCCTCGTAGTAGTCGGCCGTCGAGGGGTCGAAGTCCAGCGGCGAGTCCTTGAGGTTCAGGCCGAGCTCAGCGAGCTTCTCCTTGACCTCGTTGATGGACTTCGCGCCGAAGTTCCGGATGTCCAGCAGGTCTGCTTCGCTGCGAGCGACGAGCTCGCCGACCTGGTGGATGCCCTCGCGCTTGAGGCAGTTGTACGAACGGATCGTGAGGTTGAGCTCCTCGATCGGGAGCGCCAGGTCCGCGGCGAGAGCGGCGTCCGTCGGGGACGGGCCGATCTCGATGCCCTCGGCCTCGACGTTGAGCTCACGGGCGAGGCCGAAGAGCTCGACGAGCGTCTTGCCGGCCGAGGCCAGCGCGTCGCGCGGGGAGATCGCCTGCTTCGTCTCGACGTCGACGATCAGCTTGTCGAAGTCGGTGCGCTGCTCGACACGGGTCGCCTCGACCTTGTACGTGACCTTGAGGACCGGCGAGTAGATCGAGTCGACGGGAACACGGCCGATCTCGGCGTCGAAGGACTTGTTCTGGTTGGCGGAGACGTAGCCACGTCCACGCTCGACCGTGAGCTCGATCTCGAGCTTGCCCTTGTCGTTGAGGGTGGCGATGTGCAGGTCCGGGTTGTGGACCTCCACACCCGCCGGCGGAACGATGTCCGCGGCGGTGACCGCGCCAGCACCCTGCTTGCGCAGGTACATCACGACCGGCTCGTCGTTCTCCGAGGAGACCACGAGGTTCTTGATGTTGAGGATGATCTCGGTGACGTCTTCCTTGACACCGGACACCGTGGTGAACTCGTGGAGCACACCGTCGATACGGATCGAGGTCACTGCAGCGCCCGGGATGGACGAGAGCAGCGTGCGACGAAGCGAGTTGCCGAGGGTGTAGCCGAAGCCAGGCTCGAGCGGCTCGATGGAGAAGCGCGAACGGTTCTCCGAGAGGACCTCTTCGGTCAGGGTGGGGCGCTGTGCGATCAGCACTGGTGTGTTCCTTTCAGTGTGCGTCCGCCATATGACGCATCACGGGCAACGCTGTGCCGGGGCGGGACTCTGTCCACCCGCCCAGGTGGCTGCGCCCGCCGCCGCGCCGACCCGACGAGGTCGGGTGCGGCGCGACGGCGAGCGAAGCGGAAGATCAGACGCGGCGACGCTTCGGGGGGCGGCAGCCGTTGTGAGCCTGGGGCGTCACGTCCTGGATCGAGCCGACCTCGAGGCCGGTCGCCGTGAGCGAGCGGATCGCGGTCTCGCGACCGGAACCCGGGCCCTTGACGAAGACGTCGACCTTCTTGACGCCGTGCTCCTGGGCGCGGCGAGCCGCGGACTCGGCAGCGAGCTGCGCGGCGAACGGGGTCGACTTGCGCGAGCCCTTGAAGCCGACGTGGCCGGCCGAGGCCCAGGCGATGACAGCACCGGTCTGGTCCGTGATCGACACGATCGTGTTGTTGAACGTGCTCTTGATGTGAGCCTGGCCGTGAGGGACGTTCTTCTTGTCCTTGCGGCGCGGCTTGCGAGCCGCGGTGGCGCGAGTCTTGGGAGGCATTTCTGAGTTCTCTCCTGGTCTGAGGTGTTCGGACCGGGTCGGCGTGCGCTGCGCGGGTGAACTCGAGGTTCAGGCGAGCGGCACGCGTCCCACGGACTACTGCTTAGCGGGCCTTCTTCTTGCCGGCCACGGTGCGCTTGGGTCCCTTGCGGGTACGCGCGTTGGTCTTGGTGCGCTGCCCGCGGACGGGCAGGCCGCGGCGGTGACGCAGGCCCTCGTAGCAGCCGATCTCGACCTTGCGGCGAATGTCAGCAGCCACCTCACGGCGGAGGTCACCCTCGAGCTTGTAGTTGCCCTCGAGGTAGTCACGCAGCGCGACGAGCTCGGTGTCACCGAGGTCCTTCACGCGAACGTCCGGGGAGATCCCGGTGGCGGCCAGCGTCTGCTGGGCGCGGGTACGGCCGACGCCGTAGATGTAGGTGAGCGCGATCTCGAGCCGCTTCTCGCGGGGGAGGTCGACGCCGACAAGACGTGCCATGTGCCTTTCGGCTCCTCTGTACTTCGTTCGGAGGTCTACCGCACCATCTTCCCGCGGAGCTGCGGGCCCCGGCCTCCGAGCCGGGGGTTCCCCTCAGTGGGCCTGTGCGGCCCGACCGTGAGGTTCGTGGTGATGCGCTGGTTGGCACCCGAGGGTGCCGGCGACCGGTCCGCTCTCGCGGACTTGGATCACCGTGCGCCGGAGCGCCGGGGACTCAGCCCTGGCGCTGCTTGTGGCGCAGGTTCTCGCAGATCACCATGACGCGACCGTGCCGGCGGATCACCTTGCACTTGTCGCAGATCTTCTTGACGCTGGGCTTGACCTTCATCAGTCTGTTCCTCCGCCGCCGCACGCACGCGCAGGCGAACCCAGGCTTGCGGCAGCAGTTGTTTCGAGTGGTGGATTCTTGACGACTACTTGTAGCGGTAGACGATCCGGCCACGGGACAGGTCGTACGGGCTCAGCTCCACCACCACCCGGTCCTCAGGGAGGATCCGGATGTAGTGCTGTCGCATCTTGCCCGAGATGTGAGCCAGAACCTTGTGCCCGTTGGCCAGCTCCACGCGGAACATCGCGTTCGGCAAGGCCTCGACCACGCTGCCCTCGATCTCGATGACACCGTCCTTCTTTGCCATATCCTCCGCTAACTCTCGTCTGAACTGCTTCCCACGCACCCGTGCTCTACGAGGACCGGTGAGTGGACGTCGTGTGTGGTCCGGCCCGTCGTCGGTCAGTTCGACTCGCACGGGAAACGCGGACTACACCCAGCGGACTATCCTACGGCATGGATCACCGCGAGGGAACCGCGGGGCTGTGCACCCGGTCGCCCCGGACTGCAGGGGTCGGGCATGCGCCGCCGGCACGGCGGACGAGCGACGGCCCGCCCCGGACCGGAAGGGGTCAGGACGGGCCGTCTTCTCGATTCAGGCCTTCTCCGGGCCGTCAGACGTCGAGCGGGGCGATCGTGACGCCGAGCTCGGCCAGCTTGGCCGCACCGCCGTCAGGGGCCGTCAGGACCCAGATGCCGTCCTCGAGGATCGCGACGCTGTGCTCCCAGTGAGCAGCACGAGCACCGTCGTCGGTGACGACCGTCCAGTCGTCCTCGAGAACCTGCGTGAAGCGCTCACCACGTGTCACCATGGGCTCGATCGCGAGGCACATGCCCGGCTTGAGCCGAGGGCCGCGCTCGCGCGTCCGGTAGTTCAGGACGTCCGGCGGCTGGTGCATCGAGGTACCGATGCCATGGCCGACGTACTCCTCGATGATCCCGTACGCGACGCCGTCCGCGGCAGCCGAGGCCTCGATCGAGTCCTCGACCGCGTTCCCGACGTCACCGAGCCGTTCGCCGGTCGCCAGGGCGGCGATGCCCGCCCAGAGCGCCCGTTCGGTTGCCTCGACCAGCGCGACGTCTGCGGCGTCCGCCTCCGGCAGCACGAACGAGAACGCGGAGTCCCCGTGCCAGCCGTCGACGATCGCGCCGCAGTCGACCGAGACGACGTCGCCCGGGAGGAGCTCGCGTGTCCCGGGGATGCCGTGCACCACCTCATCGTTCACCGAGACGCAGAGCGTCGCCGGGTAACCGTGGTACCCCAGGAACGACGGGGTGGCACCGGCGTCACCGATGACTGCCGCCGCCAGGGCGTCCAGGTCTGCGGTCGTCATGCCGGGACGCACCGCCGAGCGGACCGTGGCGAGCGCGTCAGCGACCACCAGGCCCGCCCGGCGCATGGTGCGCACCTGGTCGACCGTCTTGTACTCGATCTTCTCGCGGCCGAACACTTCTCGCTCCAACCGTCCCGGGTCAGCCGACGAGAGGCGCGAGCGCCTCGACGAGACGCGTGGTCACGTCGTCGATCTCACCGATGCCGTCGACCTGGGCGAGCAGACCGCGCTCGGCGTAGGCCGACGTCAGCGGAGCCGTCTGCTCGGCGTAGATGTCCAGACGCCGAGCGATGGCCTCCTCGGTGTCGTCCTCGCGGCCCTCGATCTCCGCACGCTTGCGCAGACGAGCCAGGAGCTCGTCACGGTCCGCGGTGAGCTCGAGGACGGCGTCCAGGCGGACGCCGAGGTCCGCGAGGATCTCGTCGAGCTCGACGACCTGCGCCGCGTTGCGCGGGTAGCCGTCGAGGATGAAGCCGCGCGCCACGTCGTCCTGGGCGAGACGGTCACGGACCATCTCGTTCGTCACGGAGTCCGGGACGAGCTCACCCTTCGCGGTGTACTCCTGGACGAGCCTGCCCAGCTCGGTGCCGCCCTTGATGTTCGCACGGAAGATGTCGCCCGTGGAGATCGCAGGGATGCCGTAGTGCTCCGCCAGGCGAGCTGCCTGGGTGCCCTTGCCTGCACCCTGGGGACCCATGATGATCAGGCGAGCGGAGCGCGTGCCGGAACGCTGAGCGTCGGCAGTCAACTCTGAGGTCAACGGAGGAACCCTTCGTAGTGACGCTGCTGCAGCTGCGAGTCGATCTGCTTGACCGTCTCGAGACCGACGCCCACGACGATGAGGATCGAGCTACCGCCGAACGGGATGTTCGTGCTCACCCCCAGCAGGACGAGGACGAGCGTCGGGATGAGCGCAACGAGCGCGAGGTAGATGGCACCCGCGGAGGTGATGCGGGTGATGACGTAGTCCAGGTACTCCGCCGTCGGGCGGCCGGCACGGATGCCGGGGATGAAGCCGCCGTACTTCTTCATGTTGTCGGCGACCTCGTCCGGGTTGAACGTGATGGCCGTGTAGAAGAAGCAGAAGAAGACGATCAGGAGCACGTAGATCGAGATGTGGATCGGCGAGGCCGGGTCCGCGAGGTACTTCGAGACCCACTGGACCCATCCGGCCGTCGCGTCGCCGAACTGGGCGATGAGACCGGGGACCGCGAGCAGCGACGACGCGAAGATGACCGGGATGACACCCGACATGTTGATCTTGATCGGGATGTAGGTGCTGGAGCCGCCGTACATCTTGCGACCGACCATGCGCTTCGCGTACTGCACCGGCACTCGGCGCTGGGACTGCTCGACGAAGACGACGAGACCGATCACCAGGATGATGACCGCGATCATGATGGTGAAGTTCACGGCGCCGTTGGCGCCACCTGCGATGGACCACAGAGCCGTGGGGAAGCTGGCGGCGATCGAGGTGAAGATGAGGAGCGACATGCCGTTGCCGACGCCGCGCTCCGAGATGAGCTCACCGAGCCACATGATCAGACCGGTACCGGCGGTCATGGTGATGACCATGAGGGCCGAGGTCATGAAGCTGTCGTTCGGGATGACCTCGACCGGGCAGTTCGGGAAGAGGAAGCCGCTGCGGGCGGTCGTGATGACCGTCGTGGACTGCAGGATCGCGAGGGCGATGGTCAGGTAGCGCGTGTACTGCGTGAGCTTCGCGGTACCGGACTGACCTTCCTTGTGCAGAGCCTCGAAGTGAGGGATGACCACGCGGAGCAGCTGCACGATGATGCTCGCGGTGATGTACGGCATGATGCCGAGCGCGAAGATCGAGAGCTGGAGCAGGGCTCCACCGCTGAACAGGTTGACCATTCCGAGGAGGTCGTTCTGCCCCTGGGCCGCGATGCACTGCTGGACGTTGGCATAGTCCACGCCGGGGGTAGGGATGAACGAGCCCACACGGAAGATCGCCATGATGGCGATCGTGAACAGCAGCTTGCGCCGCAGGTCAGGTGTCCGGAAAGCCCGGGCGAATGCGCTGAGCACCTATCCTCCTGGCCCGCTCGAGGCGGGATGTCGTGTCGCCGGGGTTCGGCGAGATGTGACGCACCCGGCACGGGACGCCACTGGGCACCTTAGCCGCTGCGCCGCGATGGACGGCAATTTGAGACAACCGGCAGTGATTCTACGTTCCCCCGAGCGAGGCTGGTACCGGCTACCACGCCTCTAGACGCAGACAGGGCCGACAGCGCATAGCGCTATCGGCCCTGTCCTTCGTATCAGTTCTCCGAGATGGAGCCACCGGCCGCAAGGATCTTGTCCTTGGCGGAACCAGAGAGCGCGTCGACCGCGACCTCGAGCTTGACGGTGATCTCACCCGTGCCGAGCACCTTGACGAGCTCGCCCTTGCGGACGGCTCCCTTGGCGACCAGGTCCTCGACGGTGACGGAGCCACCCTCGGGGTACAGCGCGGAGAGCTTGTCCAGGTTCACGACCTGGTACTCCGTGCGGAACGGGTTCTTGAAGCCACGAAGCTTGGGCAGACGCATGTGGAGCGGCATCTGACCACCCTCGAAACGCTCCGGCACCTGGTAACGAGCCTTCTGGCCCTTGGTACCACGGCCGGCCGTCTTACCCTTCGACGCCTCACCACGACCCACACGGGTCTTGGCCTTCTTGGCGCCGGGGGCCGGACGGAGGTGGTGCACCTTCAGGGTGCCACCAGCGCCGACGGTCTGCTGAGCCTCGGCCTTGGGGGCCTCGGCGACAGCAGCCTTCTTGGCAGGAGCCTTCTTCTTGGGAGCGTCGGTCGAAGCCTCGACCGCGGTCTCCTTCTTGGCCTTCTCAGCCATGATCACTCGACCTCCTCAACGGCGACGAGGTGCGCCACCGTTGCGACCATGCCGCGGATCTCCGGGCGGTCCTCCTTCACGGCGGTGTCGCCGATCCGCTTGAGGCCCAGAGTGCGCAGCGTGTCGCGCTGATTCTGCTTGCCGCCGATGGCGGACTTCGTCTGGGTCACCTTGAGTCGAGCCATCACGCACCTACCCCAGCTGCACGTGCACGCAGGAGGGCGGCCGGAGCCACTGCCTCGAGCGGCAGGCCACGGCGCGCTGCAACAGCCTCAGGCTGCTCCAGGTTGCGCAGGGCCTCGACCGTTGCGTGCACGATGTTGATCGCGTTGGACGAACCGAGCGACTTGCTCAGGACGTCGTGGATGCCCGCGCACTCCAGCACGGCGCGCACCGGACCACCGGCGATAACACCGGTACCCGGAGCGGCCGGACGCAGGAAGACGACACCGGCGGCTGCCTCGCCCTGGATGGGGTGAGGAATGGTGCCCTGGATGCGGGGAACCTTGAAGAAGTTCTTCTTGGCCTCCTCGACACCCTTGGCGATCGCCGCGGGAACTTCCTTCGCCTTGCCGTAGCCGACGCCGACGGTACCGTCGCCATCGCCCACCACGACGAGCGCGGTGAAGCTGAAGCGACGGCCGCCCTTGACGACCTTGGACACGCGGTTGATGGTGACGACGCGCTCGACGAAGGCGTTCTTCTCGGCGGCGTCACCACGGCGACCGTCACCACGGCGACCGTCGCGACGAGCGTCGCCCCGGCCTCCGGAGTTGCGGTCGGTCGACTCGTTGGCGGCACCCGTAGGGGCGCCGGTGCTGCTGCGCTGCCCTGCAGCCATCAGAGAATCCTTTGCTTCCGTACCGTGTACACGGTGGTGGTTTCGGCCATCATCACAGGGACAGACCGCCTTCGCGGGCCCCGTCGGCGACTGCAGCCACCCGGCCGTGGTACTTGTTGCCACCGCGGTCGAAGACGACCGAGTCGACACCAGCGGCCTTGGCACGCTCTGCGACGAGCTCGCCGACCTTGCGGGCCTTCGCGCTCTTGTCGCCCTCGAGCGACCGCAGGTCGCCCTCGATGGTCGAAGCGGAAGCAACGGTCTGGCCGATCGTGTCGTCCACGATCTGCGCCGTGATGTGGCGCGCGGAGCGCGTCACCACGAGGCGGGGACGAGCAGCCGTGCCGGCAATCTTCTTGCGCAGGCGGAGGTGGCGGCGCTTGCGCGAGACCGCCTTGCCCTTGCCGAGAACCTTGAGAGCCATCGTTACTTACCAGCCTTTCCGACCTTGCGGCGGACGACCTCGCCGGCGTACCGCACACCCTTGCCCTTGTACGGCTCGGGCTTGCGGATCTTGCGGATGTTCGCAGCGACCTCGCCGACCTGCTGCTTGTCGATGCCCGCGACCGAGAACTTGGTCGGGGACTCGACAGCGAAGGTGATACCAGCGGGCGCGGACACCACGACGGGGTGGCTGAAGCCCAGAGCGAACTCCAGGTCAGTGCCCTTCGCGGTCACGCGGTAACCGGTACCGACGATCTCGAGCTTCTTCTCGTAGCCCTCGGTGACACCGGTCACCAGGTTTGCGAGAAGCGTGCGGGTCAGGCCGTGCAGAGCGCGCGACGAGCGCTCTTCGTTGGGGCGCGTCACCACGAGGGTGGAGGCGTCCTGGGAGACCTCGATGGGGGCGGGGATGGTGTGCTCCAAGGAACCCTTCGGGCCCTTGACCGTCACCAGTGCGCCGCTGATCGTGACATCCACTCCGGCGGGAACCGGAACGGGGATCTTGCCGATACGAGACATGGCGTATCTCTCCTTTCCGATTACCAGACGTAGGCGAGGACTTCTCCGCCCACGCCCTTCTTGGCTGCCTGACGGTCGGTCAGGAGGCCGGAGGACGTGGACAGGATCGCCACGCCGAGGCCACCGAGAACCTTGGGCAGGTTGGTCGACTTCGCGTACACACGCAGGCCGGGCTTCGACACGCGGCGCACACCAGCAAGGGAGCGCTCACGGTTCGGGCCGAACTTCAGCTGGATCGTGAGGTACTTGCCCACGGGGGCGTCCTCGACGGTCCAGCCGGAGATGTAGCCCTCGGCCTGCAGGATCTCAGCAATGTGCGACTTCAGCTTCGAGAACGGCATCTGAACCGTCTCGTGGTAAGCCGAGTTCGCGTTACGCAGACGGGTCAGCATGTCTGCGATCGGGTCGGTCATCGTCATTGGGCTTCAGCCCTTCCTCGCCGGGGTATCTGGCCGGTTCCCCGAGGGGAACCGTGCCAGACCTACGACGTAGTTGTTACCAGCTGCTCTTGGTGACGCCGGGAAGCTCGCCACGGTGTGCCATCTCGCGAACGCAGATACGGCACAGGCCGAACTTGCGGTACACGGAGTGCGGGCGACCGCACTTCTGGCAGCGAGTGTAGGCGCGAACCGCGAACTTAGGCTTTGCGGCTGCCTTGTTGACCAGGGCCTTCTTCGCCATATCAGTTCTGCTCCTTGAAGGGGAAGCCGAGACGGCGCAGCAGGGAGCGGCCCTCGTCATCGGTCGTCGCCGTCGTCACGATCGTGATGTCCATACCGCGGACGCGATCGATCTTGTCCTGGTCGATCTCGTGGAACATCGACTGCTCCGTGAGACCGAAGGTGTAGTTGCCGTGTCCGTCGAACTGCTTGGGCGACAGGCCGCGGAAGTCGCGGATACGCGGCAGCGCGATGGACAGCAGGCGGTCGAGGAACTCCCACATGCGCTCGCCGCGCAGCGTGACGTGCGCGCCGATCGGCATGCCCTCACGCAGCTTGAACTGAGCGATGGACTTGCGGGCCTTGGTGACCTGCGGCTTCTGGCCGGTGATGGCCGAGAGGTCGCGGATGGCACCCTCGATGAGCTTCGAGTCCTTGGCCGCGTCGCCGACACCCATGTTGACGACGATCTTCGTCAGTCGTGCAACCTGGTTGACGTTCTCGTGGCCGAACTCCTCGAGGAGGCCGGCGACGATCTCGTCGCGGTAGCGCTGCTTGAGACGCGCGATCTCCGGGGCTTGCAGTTCAGTGCTCATCAGATGTCCTTACCGGAACGCTTGGCGACGCGCACGCGGACGTTACGCGTACGGCCGTCACGCTCGACCTCTTCGGTGCGGTACCCGACGCGGGTGCCCTTCTTGGTCTCCGGGTCGACGACCATCACGTTGCTCACGTGGATCGGCGCCTCGACGACCTCGATGCCACCGGTACGCGTCCCACGCTGGGACTGACCCACCTTGGTGTGCTTCGTGACGCGGTTGATGCCCTCGACGATCACGCGGTCGGAGTCCGTGAGGACCTCGAGCACGCGACCCTGCTGAGTGCGGTCCTTGCCAGAGATGACGACCACCAGGTCGCCCTTCTTGATCTTCGCCATGTTCAGAGCACCTCCGGAGCCAGCGAGATGATCTTCATGAACCGCTTGTCGCGCAGCTCGCGGCCCACGGGGCCGAAGATGCGCGTGCCACGGGGCTCGCCGTCGTTCTTGAGGATCACGGCCGCGTTCTCGTCAAACTTGATGTAGGAACCGTCCGGACGACGGCGCTCCTTGGCGGTGCGGACGATGACCGCCTTCACGACATCGCCCTTCTTCACGTTGCCGCCGGGGATAGCGTCCTTGACGGTTGCGACGATGACGTCGCCGATTCCGGCGTAGCGACGGCCCGAACCACCGAGAACACGGATGCAGAGAATCTCCTTCGCACCCGTGTTGTCGGCGACGCGAAGTCGCGACTCCTGCTGGATCATGTAATGAACTCCTGTCGTCGAGCTGGTTCTCGCTGAGCGAGCCTTGCCGAACGGATAGCTGTCAGTGCCGGGTCCCTTGCGGGTGAACCGGCCAGGCGCGGCGGGGTACCGCCACCCTGTCTACTGGTTGCCGCACCTTGGTGCGGCCCGAGACCGGTCGTGACGGGCGGGATCCCGCCCGTCACGACCTGGTAGGCCCAGGGCCTACTTGGCCTTCTCGAGGATCTCCACCAGGCGCCACCGCTTGGTCGCGGACAGCGGGCGGGTCTCCATGATAAGGACGAGGTCACCGACGCCGGCAGCATTCTGCTCGTCGTGGACCTTGACCTTGCTCGTGCGCCGGATGACCTTGCCGTAGAGCGGGTGCTTGACCCGGTCCTCGACCTCGATCACGACGGTCTTGTCCATCTTGTCGCTCACCACGTAGCCGCGCCGCGTCTTGCGGTTGGCGCGCTGGTCAGCGGCCGTCTCGGTCACCGGTGCGGCGTTCGTTGCGTTCTCGCTCATTCCAGCCTCACTCACTCACGCTCGGTGCGGTACGGATACCGAGCTCGCGCTCACGCAGGATCGTGTAGATCCGCGCGATGTCGCGACGCACGGCCTTCAGGCGACCGTGGCTCTCCAGCTGACCGGTGGCCGACTGGAAGCGGAGGTTGAAAAGCTCCTCCTTGGCCTTCTTCAGCTCGGCGACGAGCTTCTCGTCATCGAACGTGTCCAGCTCGCTCGAACCCAGTTCCTTGGTTCCGATAGCCATCAGTTGCCACCACCCTCGCGCACCACGAAACGGCACTTCATCGGGAGCTTGTGGATCGCGCGGCGCATGGCCTCGCGAGCCAGGGGCTCCGGTACACCGGCCAGCTCGAAGATGATACGGCCGGGCTTGACGTTGGAGATCCACCACTCGGGCGAACCCTTACCAGAACCCATGCGGGTCTCCGCCGGCTTCTTGGTCAGCGGACGGTCCGGGTAGATGTTGATCCAGACCTTTCCGCCTCGCTTGATGTGGCGGGTCATCGCGATACGAGCAGCCTCGATCTGGCGGTTCGTGACGTATGCAGGCTCGAGAGCCTGGATGCCGAACTCGCCGAACGCGATCTGGTTGCCACCCTTCGAGGCGCCGGAGCGCGAGGGGTGGTGCTGCTTGCGGTGCTTCAGCCTGCGCGGGATCAGCATGCTCAGGCCTCCGTTCCGGACTCAGGAGCCTTCTCGGCGACAGGTGCCTCCGCCCCTGCAGCTGCAGGTGCCTCGGACTGCGCCGGACGCTCGTTGCGACGACCAGCACCGCGACGGTCTCCACCACGGTCAGGACGGTCGCCACCGCGGGGGCCACCACGGCCCTGGCGGGGAGCGGCGGTCGCCTGCTGCGCAGCGAACTCCTTCTCGGTCATGTCGCCCTTGTAGATCCACACCTTGACGCCGATACGGCCGAAGGTGGTGCGGGCCTCGAAGAAGCCGTAGTCGATGTTCGCGCGGAGCGTGTGCAGCGGCACACGGCCTTCGCGGTAGAACTCCGAGCGGCTCATCTCGGCGCCGCCGAGACGACCCGAGCACTGGACACGGATGCCCTTGGCGCCGGCGCGCTGCGCGGACTGCATGCCCTTGCGCATCGCACGACGGAAGGACACGCGGCTCGCGAGCTGCTCCGCGATCCCCTGGGCCACGAGCTGAGCATCGATCTCAGCGTTCTTGACCTCGAGGATGTTGAGCTGGACCTGCTTGCCCGTGAGCTTCTCGAGCTCGCCGCGGATGCGGTCTGCCTCTGCGCCACGGCGGCCGATGACGATGCCCGGACGTGCGGTGTGGATGTCCACACGAACACGGTCGCGGGTGCGCTCGATCTCGACCTTGGAGATGCCGGCACGCTCGAGGCCCGTGGCCATGAGCTTGCGGATCTGGACGTCCTCACGGACGTAGTCGCGGTACCGCTGTCCGGGCTTGGTGCTGTCGGCGAACCAACGCGACCGGTGGTCGGTGGTGATGCCGAGGCGGTACCCGTGCGGGTGAACCTTCTGTCCCACTATCGGGCCCTTCCCTTCGTGTCTTCGCGCGGAACGAGAACCACGGTGATGTGGCTCGTCCGCTTGAGGATCTGGCTCGCGCGCCCCTGAGCGCGAGGCCGGAACCGCTTGAGGGTCGGGCCCTCGTCCACGAACGCCTGGGCAACGACGAGCTCCTGCTCGTCGAATGCCACGCTCGCGCGGTCGGCCTTCACCCGTGCGTTCGCGATCGCGCTCTCCACGACCTTGCGGATGGGCTCACTCGCGGCCTGCGGTGCGAACTTCAGCACCGCGACGGCCTCGGTGGCCTGCTTGCCACGGATGAGGTCCACGACGCGCCGGGCCTTCTGGGGCGTGACACGGACGAACCGCGCCTGCGCCTTGGCTTCCATTGCTGTCCTGCCTTCTTGTCTCGTCATGACGTTCGGAGTCGTCGTCTCTTGATCTGCGTCTGCACGCAGATCAGCGACGACGGCCCTTCTTGTCGTCCTTCACGTGGCCGCGGAAGGTCCGGGTGGGTGCGAACTCGCCGAGCTTGTGGCCAACCATCGACTCGGTGACGAACACCGGAGTGTGCTTGCGTCCGTCGTGCACGGCAAAAGTGTGACCGAGGAAGTCGGGCGTGATGACCGACCGACGGGACCAGGTCTTGATGACGTTCTTGGTCCCCTTCTCGTTCTGGACGTCCACCTTCTTCTGAAGGTGTCCATCGACGAAGGGGCCCTTCTTCAGGCTGCGTGGCATCTGTCAGGCTCCTATCAGCGCTTCTTGCCGGTACGGCGACGACGCACGATCAGCTTGTCGCTCGGCTTGTTGGGACGGCGGGTACGACCTTCGGCCTGGCCCCAGGGGCTGACCGGGTGACGTCCACCGGAGGTCTTGCCTTCACCACCACCGTGAGGGTGGTCGATCGGGTTCATGGCGACACCACGGACGGAGGGGCGCTTGCCCTTCCAACGCATACGGCCGGCCTTGCCCCAGTTGATGTTCGACTGCTCGGCGTTGCCCACCTCGCCGACCGTCGCGCGGCAGCGCAGGTCGACGTTGCGGATCTCACCGGACGGCATACGCAGCTGGGCGTAGGGTCCGTCCTTGGCGACGAGCTGCACGGAGGCACCAGCCGAACGGGCGATCTTCGCGCCGCCACCGGGCTTGAGCTCGATGGCGTGGATGACCGTACCGGTCGGGATGTTGCGCAACGGCAGGTTGTTGCCGGGCTTGATGTCGGCGCCGGCGCCGTTCTCGATGACGTCGCCCTGCTTCAGCTTGTTCGGCGCGATGATGTAGCGCTTCTCGCCGTCCGCGTAGTGCAGGAGCGCGATGCGTGCCGTGCGGTTGGGGTCGTACTCGATGTGAGCGACCTTCGCGGGCACGCCGTCCTTGTCGTGACGACGGAAGTCGATGACTCGGTATGCGCGCTTGTGGCCACCACCCTTGTGACGGGTGGTGATGCGACCGGTGCTGTTGCGGCCACCGCTCTTGGTGAGCGGACGGACCAGCGACTTCTCCGGCTGCGAGCGCGTGATCTCGACGAAGTCGGCAACGCTCGAGCCGCGGCGGCCGGGCGTCGTCGGCTTGTACTTACGGATTCCCATGGGGATCTGTCCTCAATCTGCTCTCGTCCGGCCTCAGCCGACCGGCCCGCCGAAGATGTCGATCGTGCCCTCGCGGAGGGTGATGATCGCACGCTTGGTGTCCTTGCGCTTGCCCAGTCCGAAACGCGTCCGCCGGGTCTTGCCCTTGCGGTTGATCGTGTTCACGGAGGCAACCTTGACCGAGAAGATCTGCTCGACAGCGATCTTGATCTCGGTCTTGTTGGCCCGCGGGTCCACGAGGAAGGTGTACTTACCCTCGTCGAGGAGCCCGTAGCTCTTCTCGGAGACCACCGGCGCGAGCAGGATGTCGCGGGGGTCCTTCGTCACGGCGGTCACTTCGCGGCCTCCTCGGCCTCGTCAGCTGCTTCCGACTCGGACGCGACGGCCTTGACCGACGAGCCCGTGGCGGGTCCGGCGAGGAACGCAGCGAGTGCGCCCTCGGTGAAGACCACGTCGTCGGAGACCAGCACGTCGTAGGTGTTCAGCTGGTCAGCGACCAGGAGGTGCACCTGCTCCGCGTTGCGGAGGGACTTGCTCGTCAGCTCGTCGCCGCGCTCCAGCACCACGAGCACGTGCTTGCGGGGAGAGAGGTTGGCGAGCGAGGAGATCGCGGCCTTGGTCGACGGCTGGCCGTCGATCCCGAAGCCGGACACGACGTGGACACGGCCTGCACGAGCCCGGTCGGAGAGGGCGCCGCGCAGGGCAGCAGCCTTCATCTTCTTGGGGGTGCGCTGGCTGTAGTCGCGCGGCGTCGGGCCGTGAACGACCCCACCGCCGGCGAACTGAGGCGCACGGGTCGAACCCTGACGGGCGCGGCCGGTGCCCTTCTGCTTGTACGGCTTGCGTCCACCACCGCGGACCTCGCCGCGGCTCTTGGTGTCGTGCGTGCCCTGACGGGCTGCAGCGAGCTGCGCGACGACAACCTGGTGGATCAGCGGGACGTTCGTCTGGACGTCGAACACCTCGGCGGGAAGCTCGGCGGTGCCGGCCTTCTTGCCCGTGGCGTCGAGGACGTCAACAGTGAGAGCTGCCATGAGTGTCATGCTCCCTTCACGGCGCTACGCACGAGGACGACGCCGCCCTTGGGGCCGGGCACTGCGCCCTTGACGAGCAGCAGACCCTTCTCTGCGTCGACCGCGTGGACGGTCAGGTTCTGCGTGGTCTGCTGGTCGAAACCCATGCGACCAGCCATGCGCACGCCCTTGAAGACTCGACCCGGGGTCGAGGCCCCACCGATCGAACCAGGCTTGCGGTGGTTACGGTGTGCACCGTGGGAGGCAGGCGCGCCGTGGAAGCCGTGACGCTTCATGACACCGGCCGTGCCCTTGCCCTTGGTGGTGCCCTGGACGTCGACCTTCGCGCCGGCCGTGAAGACCTCCGCGGTGATCTCCTGGCCGAGGGTGTACTCACCGGCGTTGGTCGTGCGGACCTCGGTCACGTGACGGCGCGGCGTGACGCCGGCCTTCTCGAAGTGACCCTTGAGGGGCTTCGTGACCTTGCGCGGGTCGATCTGGCCTGCAGCCAGCTGGACCGCGCTGTAGCCGTCGACCTCGTCGGTACGGACCTGGGTCACGACGTTCGTGCCCACGGCAACGACCGTGACGGGAACCAGGCGACCGGCCTCGTCCCAGAGCTGGGTCATGCCGAGCTTCGTGCCGAGCACGGCCGTGACGGGCCGCTCGTTCTGCTGGGGGGTAGTCATGTTGTCCTCCCGCCTCAGAGCTTGATCTCGATGTTCACGTCCGCAGGCAGGTCGAGACGCATGAGCGAGTCGACGGCCTTCGGAGTGGGATCGATGATGTCGATAAGCCGCTTGTGCGTGCGCATCTCGAAGTGCTCGCGGCTGTCCTTGTACTTGTGAGGCGACCGGATGACGCAGAAGACGTTCTTCTCCGTCGGCAGCGGCACCGGGCCCACGACCGTTGCACCAGCGCGGGTGACAGTGTCGACGATCTTGCGCGCCGAGCTGTCAATCACCTCGTGGTCGTAGGACTTGAGCCGGATGCGGATCTTCTGTCCCGCCATGGCGTCGTCTGACTCTCTCTCTCGAACCGCTAGCTGTCCGACCCCCGCGCTCGGGCGTGTCGCCTATCGCGACATACCCAGCGCACGCACCGAGGAACGGTGCAGGGCCGTTGGATATGTGAACCGCTCACGCATCGGGCCAACTTCTGGCGCCCGACGGCGTCACAGCCGTTCACAACGTTGTCGAGCCTGTGCAGAACCTGAGCTCCGCGGGGTCCTCGATCCGTATCGACAGAGAGTTCAACCCGCGGCAACCCCGGAATACCGAGGTCCGCATGCTTAGCGGTTCAACACACTGTTCGACACATGAAAGAGCGCACCCGTAACAGGCAACCTGAACAGTCTGCCACAGGAAGCCGTGGAAGACCAATCATGGTGCGTGTGACTCTGCCCTCAGAGGGACTGTCCCCACGCTCCGACCGACACGCTCACGCGCAGTGCGGGCTTGTCGGTCCTTCTAGGGTAACCGCCCGGACGGGCCTCGCAGGACGAAGTGACCGCCCTCACACCCGCGATCGGCCCGGCATTGGGAACCATGGACCGCCCACGCGCGCCTCACCTGCATCGATGCGACGCGACGACGCCCCCACCAGATTCCAGATCGGTGGGAGATCACACCGCCGGAACCTGCCGATCCGCCCCGCACACCCCCGCTCGAGGCGCCTCGCACGACCGGACACGACCCCAGGCCGGCGGTGAGTCGCTCGATGGAGCCTCGCTCTGCCCTCTCGCCCGCGACCGCACGGAGCGACGGCGCCCACCGGCTCGTCAGGCGACTCGACGTCCGCGGGCGGTCCCTGGCAGCTCGACCTTCGACATCAGGCCCACCGGCACCAGTACGCGAGGACGCCGGCGTCGCGGCGCGCCGTCGGCGTCCGGGTCAGGCACGGCCGGCCAGGCGTCCGGGGACGACGAAGGGCCCGGGTACCTTGCGGTACCCGGGCCCTTCGGTCAATCCTTCCCGGCTCCCCGAGCGCGAGGCTCAGGAGCTGCCGGGGTGGATCAGGTGGTCAGAAGATCACTTGATGATCTTCGTGACACGGCCCGAACCGACCGTACGGCCGCCCTCACGGATGGCGAAGCCGAGGCCCTCCTCCATGGCGATCGGCTGGATCAGCGCGACCGTCATCTCGGTGTTGTCACCAGGCATGACCATCTCGGTGCCCTCGGGCAGCGTGATGACGCCGGTGACGTCCGTGGTGCGGAAGTAGAACTGCGGACGGTAGTTCGAGTAGAACGGGTTGTGACGCCCACCCTCGTCCTTGCCCAGGATGTAGACCTGAGCCTCGAAGTCGGTGTGCGGGGTGATCGAACCCGGCTTGACGACGACCTGGCCGCGCTCGACGTCCTCGCGCTTGATGCCGCGGAGCAGAAGACCGGTGTTGTCGCCGGCCTGAGCCTCGTCCATCTGCTTGTGGAACGTCTCGATACCCGTGACCGTGGTCTTCTGCGGGTTGCGGATGCCGACGATCTCGACCTCGGAGTTGACCGCGAGGGTGCCGCGCTCGACCTTGCCGGTGACGACGGTGCCACGACCGGTGATCGTGAAGACGTCCTCGACAGGCATGAGGAAGGGCTTGTCGAGCTCACGGACGGGCTCGGGGACGTTCTCGTCCACGGCCTCCATGAGCGCCTCGACGGACTTGACCCACTCGGGGTCGCCCTCGAGAGCCTTCAGACCGGAGACGCGGACCACGGGGGCCTCGTCGCCGTCGAAGCCCTGCGACGAGAGGAGCTCACGCACCTCCATCTCGACGAGCTCGAGGATTTCCTCGTCCTCGACCATGTCGGACTTGTTCAGCGCGACCAGCAGGTAGGGGACACCCACCTGGCGGGCGAGCAGAACGTGCTCACGCGTCTGGGCCATGGGGCCGTCGGTCGCCGCGACCACGAGGATCGCGCCGTCCATCTGAGCGGCACCGGTGATCATGTTCTTGATGTAGTCGGCGTGCCCGGGAGCGTCGACGTGAGCGTAGTGACGCTTCTCCGTCTCGTACTCGATGTGCGCGATGTTGATCGTGATACCGCGCTGCTTCTCTTCCGGAGCCTTGTCGATCTCGTCGAACTTGAACTCGGGGTTCACGTCCGGGTACTTGTCGTGCAGCACCTTGGAGATCGCTGCCGTCAGGGTCGTCTTACCGTGGTCGACGTGACCGATGGTGCCGACATTGACGTGCGGCTTGGTCCGCTCGAACTTGGCCTTCGCCACTGGGGTCCTCCTGGGACTTGGGTAGTTGTGCCGAACGATGCAGATGCACAAGACATCTGCGGGGCGTGCGGGTCGCTACAGGTTGATGGTTGTTACAGGGTCTTCGACCTGTGGGGACTCACTCGCCCCGGGTCTTCTTGATGATCTCTTCGGCAACGTTCCGAGGGACCTCGGCATAGCTGTCGAATGACATCGAGTACACAGCACGACCCTGGGTCTTGGACCGCAGGTCGCCGATGTACCCGAACATCTCGGACAACGGTACTTGAGCACGGATGACCTTGACACCCGTCGCGTCCTCCATGGACTGGATCATGCCGCGACGAGAGTTGAGGTCACCGATCACGTCGCCCATGTACTCCTCGGGCGTACGCACCTCGACCGCCATGACCGGCTCCAGCAGAACCGGGTCCGCCCGCTTGACGCCCTCCTTGAGGACCATCGAGCCGGCAATCTTGAATGCCATCTCCGAGGAGTCGACATCATGGTACGCGCCGTCGATGAGCGTAGCCTTCACGCCCACGAGCGGGAAGCCGGCGAGGACACCCAGCTGGAGGGCGGCCTGGATACCGGCGTCGACCGACGGGATGTACTCACGCGGGATGCGACCACCGGTGACGGCGTTCTTGAACTCGTAGAGCTCGCCGCCCTCGGTCAGGTCGAGAGGCTCGAAGGTGACCTGCACCTTGGCGAACTGACCCGAACCACCGGTCTGCTTCTTGTGCGTGTAGTCGATCTTCTCCGCCGCGCGGCGGATGGTCTCGCGGTACGCGACCTGCGGCTTGCCGACGTTCGCCTCGACGTTGAACTCGCGACGCATGCGGTCGACGAGGATGTCGAGGTGGAGCTCGCCCATGCCGCCGATGACGGTCTGGCCGGTCTCCTCGTCGAGCTTGACGCGGAAGGTCGGGTCCTCCTCGGCGAGCTTCTGGATGGCGACCGAGAGCTTCTCCTGGTCGGCCTTCGTCTTGGGCTCGATGGCCACGTCGATGACGGGCTCCGGGAAGGTCATCGACTCGAGGACCACGGGGTTCGCGATGTCACACAGGGTGTCACCGGTCGTCGTGTCCTTGAGGCCGATGAACGCGTAGATGTGGCCGGCGCTGCCGAGCTCGACCGCGTTCTCCTTGTTGGAGTGCATCTGGAAGATCTTGCCCAGACGCTCCTTCTTGCCCTTGGTCGCGTTGAGCACCTGGGTGCCCGGCGTGACCTGGCCGGAGTAGACGCGGACGTACGTCAGCTTGCCGAAGAACGGGTGCGAGGCGACCTTGAACGCCAGGGCCGCGAAGGGCTCCGTGGCGTCGGGGTGGCGCTCGACGATCTTCTCCTCGTCCTTGACGTCGTGACCGTTGATGGCCGGGACGTCGAGGGGCGAGGGGAGGTAGTCGATGACCGCGTCGAGCATGGGCTGGACGCCCTTGTTCTTGAACGCGGAGCCGCACAGGACGGGGAAGGCCTCGCCCGAGACGGTGAGCTTGCGGATCGCGGACTTGATCTCCGCGATCGTCAGCTCTTCACCGTTGAGGTACTTCTCGAGAAGCTCCTCGTCGGCCTCGGCGACGTTCTCGACGAGCTCGGCACGGTAGGTCTTGGCCTTCTCGAGGAGGTCCGCGGGGATCTCCTCGATCTCGTAGGCCTCGCCCATCTTGGTCTCGCCGCGCCAGACGAGCGCGCGCATCTCGAGCAGGTCGACGACGCCCGTGAACTCGCTCTCCGAGCCGATCGGCAGCTGGATGACCAGCGGCTTGGCCTTGAGGCGGTTCACGATGGTGTCGACCGTGAAGTAGAAGTCCGCGCCGAGCTTGTCCATCTTGTTGACGAAGCAGATGCGCGGGACGTTGTACTTGTCGGCCTGGCGCCAGACGGTCTCGGACTGGGGCTCGACGCCCTCCTTGCCGTCGAAGACAGCAACAGCGCCGTCGAGCACGCGCAGGGAGCGCTCGACCTCGACCGTGAAGTCCACGTGGCCCGGGGTGTCGATGATGTTGATCTGGTTCTTGTTCCAGAAGCAGGTCACGGCGGCAGACGTGATCGTGATGCCGCGCTCCTTCTCCTGCTCCATCCAGTCGGTCGTCGACGCGCCGTCGTGCGTCTCACCGATCTTGTAGTTCACCCCGGTGTAGAACAGGATGCGCTCGGTGGTCGTGGTCTTACCGGCATCGATGTGGGCCATGATGCCGATGTTGCGGACCTTGTTCAGGTCGGTCAGCACGTCGTGTGCCACGGGTACTTCCCCTTTGTGTGGGTTGAGTCGGGGGCGATGCTTCGACCGAGAGGCCGGCTGGACCCGCCGACGGCCCCGGGGGTGAACCCCCAGGGCCGGTCGGTCGGACTACCAGCGGTAGTGCGCGAAGGCCTTGTTGGACTCGGCCATCTTGTGCATGTCCTCGCGACGCTTGACCGCGGCACCGAGGCCGTTGCTCGCGTCGAGGATCTCGTTCATGAGGCGCTCGGTCATGGTCTTCTCGCGACGGGCGCGCGAGTAGTCCGTGAGCCAGCGCAGCGCGAGCGTCGTGGAACGCGTGGGGCGCACCTCGACGGGGACCTGGTAGGTCGCGCCACCGACACGGCGAGAGCGGACCTCGAGGGCCGGGCGCACGTTCTCGAGCGCACGCTTGAGGACGACGACGGGGTCGCCGTCGGTCTTCGCGCGGACACCCTCGAGGGCACCGTAGACGATCGCCTCGGCGGTCGACTTCTTGCCGTCCAGGAGGACCTTGTTGATGAGCTGCGTGACGACCGGGGAACCGTAGACAGGGTCGACGATGAGCGGCCGCTTCGGGGCGGGGCCCTTACGAGGCATTAGCTCTTCTCCTTCTTGGCGCCGTAGCGGCTGCGAGCCTGCTTGCGGTTCTTGACGCCCTGGGTGTCGAGTGCGCCACGGACGATCTTGTAGCGGACACCGGGGAGGTCCTTCACACGGCCGCCGCGGACGAGCACGATGGAGTGCTCCTGGAGGTTGTGGCCGACACCGGGGATGTACGCGGTGACCTCGACCTGCGAGGACAGCTTCACGCGTGCGACCTTGCGCAGTGCGGAGTTCGGCTTCTTGGGGGTGGTGGTGTACACACGCGTGCACACACCACGCCGCTGCGGGGAACCCTTGAGGGCGGGAGTCTTGGACTTCCCGACCTTCGAGGTCCGCCCCTTGCGGACGAGCTGCTGGATCGTAGGCACTACGTCTCCGTGTCTTCTCGAGCTGGACCGGGGCGAACCCCGGCGGTGGTCTACGGGCTGTGGGCGCCGACGGCAAACGGCACCTGCGACGCAGAGCGTCGCAATCGCCACGTACCACCGGCTCGATGGTCCGGGCCCCGAACCACGGATCATCCGAGGAACACAGGGACCGGAATGCTCGCGCACTCACATCGGCTCGCTGGAGAACACCACAGCGAGCCCGACGGCGCGGGCACGGTCATTCACGATACCTGCCAGTTGGCAGGTAGTCAAAGCGAGAGGGGGTGGTCGCGGCGCGTCGAACGCGCCACGACCACCCCCTGTGCTACTCGCTCCCCCGCGGCCCGACGACGAGATGTCGCCGGGCTGCGGGGACAGGATCAGCGGTAGTCGCCGAAGTCCAGGTCCTCGAGCGGGATCGCCTCGCCGGAGCCCATGCCGAGCCCCTGGAAGTCGATCTCGTCGTAGCCGAAGCTCGGGTAGAGCTCGGTCTTGGCCTGCTCGGTGGGCTCGACCTCGACGTTGCGGTAACGGGGCAGACCCGTACCGGCCGGGATGAGCTTACCGAGGATGACGTTCTCCTTGAGGCCGAGGAGCGGGTCACGACGACCGCTCATCGCTGCCTCGGTGAGGACGCGCGTCGTCTCCTGGAAGGAGGCCGCCGAGAGCCACGAGTCGGTCGCGAGCGACGCCTTCGTGATCCCCATGAGCTCGGGACGGCCGGAGGCCGGCTGGCCCCCCTCCGCCACGGCGCGACGGTTGAGGTCCTCGAAACGTCCACGCTCGGCCAGCTCGCCCGGGAGCAGCTGCGAGTCGCCCGAGTCCAGCACGGTCACGCGACGCAGCATCTGCCGCACGATGACCTCGATGTGCTTGTCGTGGATGTCCACGCCCTGGGAGCGGTAGACCTCCTGGACCTCGTCCACCAGGTGCTTCTGGGTGGCACGGGGGCCGAGGATGCGCAGGACCTTCTTGGGGTCGACCGCACCCTGGACCAGCTGGGTACCGACCTCGACGTGGTCGCCGTCGCTGACGAGGAGGCGCGAACGCTTCGTCACCGGGTAGGCGAGCTCTTCCGAGCCGTCGTCGGGGGTCAGGACGATGCGGCGCGTGCGCTCCGCCTCGTCGATCGTGATCCGACCCGAGAACTCCGCGATGGGGCCCTCACCCTTCGGGGTACGTGCCTCGAAGAGCTCGGTCACACGGGGCAGACCCTGCGTGATGTCGTCCGCGGAGGCCACACCACCGGTGTGGAACGTACGCATCGTCAGCTGGGTACCGGGCTCACCGATCGACTGGGCCGCGATGATGCCGACGGCCTCGCCGATGTCGACGAGCTTGCCCGTGGCCAGCGAACGGCCGTAGCACTTGGCGCACGTACCGACGCGGGACTCGCAGGTCAGGACCGAGCGGACCTTGACCGTGTCGATCCCGGCAGCGAGGAGCGCGTCGATGACCAAGTCACCGGCGTCCTCACCACCCTTGGCGATGAGGTTGCCGTCGGCGTCCTGCACGTCGGAGGCCAGCGTGCGGGAGTAGATGCTCGTCTCGACCTTGTCGTGACGGACCAGGCGGTCGCCGATCTTCTCCCCGACGGGCAGCGTCAGACCACGCTCGGTGCCGCAGTCCTCCTCGCGGACGATGACGTCCTGCGACACGTCGACCAGACGACGGGTCAGGTAACCCGAGTCGGCCGTACGCAGGGCGGTGTCGGCGAGGCCCTTACGGGCACCGTGCGTCGCGATGAAGTACTCGAGGACCGAGAGGCCCTCACGGTAGTTGGACTTGATCGGGCGAGGGATGATCTCACCCTTCGGGTTCGCCACGAGGCCGCGCATACCGGCGATCTGACGGACCTGCATCCAGTTACCACGAGCACCCGAGCCGACCATCGTGTAGACGGTGTTGCGCTCGGGGAAGCTCGCGCGCATCGCGGTGGCGACCTTGTCGGTGGCCTGGGTCCAGATCTCGATGAGCTCCTGACGGCGCTCGTCGTCCGTGATCAGACCACGCTCGTACTCCTGCTGGACCTTGAGCGCACGAGCCTCGTGCTCCTCCAGGATCGCGGCCTTCTCGCTCGGCGTCGCGACGTCGGAGATCGCGATGGTGACACCCGAACGGGTGGCCCAGCGGAAGCCGGCCTCCTTGAGGGCGTCGAGCGAGGCAGCGACCTCGACCTTGGGGTAGGTCTCGGCCAGCTCGTTGACGATCGTCGAGAGCTTCTTCTTGTCGACGATCCCGTTGACGTAGCCGTAGCTGACGGGGAGCGTCTCGTTGAAGAGCGCGCGGCCGAGCGTCGTCGCGAAGACGAACGGCTCGCCCGGGACGAAGCCCTCGGGGGCGTCGCCCTCGGCGAAGACGAGGCCGTCCATGCGGATGCTGACCTCGGCGTTCAGGTCCAGCGTCCCACCGTCGAAGGCCATGATGGCCTCGGCGACGGAACTGAACGCACGCCCTGCACCCTTGGCATCCTTCTTGTCGTTCGTCAGGTGGTACAGGCCGATGATCATGTCCTGCGAGGGCATGGTCACCGGACGGCCGTCCGACGGCTTCAGGATGTTGTTGCTCGAGAGCATGAGGATGCGGGCCTCGGCCTGGGCCTCGGCCGACAGCGGCAGGTGCACGGCCATCTGGTCACCGTCGAAGTCCGCGTTGAACGCGGCACACACGAGCGGGTGCAGGTGGATGGCCTTGCCCTCGACCAGCTGGGGCTCGAACGCCTGGATACCGAGACGGTGCAGCGTCGGTGCACGGTTGAGCAGCACTGGGTGCTCGGTGATGACCTCTTCGAGGACGTCCCACACGACCGGGCGCGCGCGCTCGACCATGCGCTTGGCGCTCTTGATGTTCTGCGCGTGGTTCAGGTCCACGAGGCGCTTCATCACGAAGGGCTTGAAGAGCTCGAGGGCCATCTGCTTCGGCAGACCGCACTGGTGCAGCTTGAGCTGAGGGCCGACCACGATGACCGAACGGCCCGAGTAGTCGACACGCTTGCCGAGCAGGTTCTGACGGAATCGACCCTGCTTGCCCTTGAGCATGTCGGAGATCGACTTCAGCGGACGGTTGCCGGGGCCCGTGACCGGGCGACCACGACGGCCGTTGTCGAAGAGCGAGTCCACAGCTTCCTGCAGCATGCGCTTCTCGTTGTTGACGATGATCTCCGGGGCGCCCAGGTCGAGAAGACGCTTGAGGCGGTTGTTCCGGTTGATCACGCGGCGGTACAGGTCGTTCAGGTCCGAGGTCGCGAAGCGGCCACCGTCGAGCTGCACCATGGGGCGCAGGTCCGGCGGGATGACCGGGACGGCGTCCAGCACCATGCCCGTGGGCGAGTTCGTGGTCGTCAGGAACGCGTTGACGACCTTGAGGCGCTTGAGCGCACGGGTCTTCTTCTGGCCCTTGCCCGAGCGGATGATCTCGCGCAGGAGGTCGGCCTCGGCAGCCAGGTCGAAGTCCTGGAGACGCTTCTGGATCGCCGCGGCGCCCATCGAGCCCTCGAAGTAGTTGCCGTAGCGGTCCTGGAGGGCGCGGTACAGCATCTCGTCGCCCTCGAGGTCGGCGACCTTGAGGTTCTTGAAACGGTCCCAGACCTGGTCCAGGCGGTCGAGCTCGGCGTCGGAACGCTTGCGGATCGCCGCCATCTCGCGCTCGGCCGAGTCGCGGACCTTGCGGCGGGCGTCGGCGCGAGCGCCCTCGGCCTCGAGCGCGGCCAGGTCGGCCTCGAGCTTCTGGGCACGGGTGTTGATGTCGTTGTCGCGACGGTCCGTGATCTCCTTCTTCTCCAGGTCGATCTCGTTCTGGAGGTTGGGGAGGTCTTCCTGACGGCCCTCGACGTCGACCGACGTGATCATGTACGCGGCGAAGTAGATGACCTTCTCGAGGTCCTTCGGCGCGAGGTCGAGGAGGTAACCGAGGCGGGAGGGCACACCCTTGAAGAACCAGATGTGCGTGACAGGAGCGGCGAGCTCGATGTGGCCCATGCGCTCGCGGCGCACCTTCGAGCGCGTCACCTCGACGCCGCAGCGCTCGCAGATGATGCCCTTGAAGCGCACGCGCTTGTACTTGCCGCAGTAGCACTCCCAGTCACGGGTGGGACCGAAGATCTTCTCGCAGAAGAGCCCGTCCTTCTCCGGCTTGAGGGTGCGGTAGTTGATGGTCTCAGGCTTCTTGACCTCGCCGTGAGACCAGTCACGGATGTCGTCTGCCGTGGCCAGTCCGATACGCAGCTCGTCGAAGACATTGACGTCGAGCAAGGTGGTCCTACTTCCTTCGTCTGCCGGCCTGTCCGGGGTTCGTCCCGGCCGGCGCGGTGGAGGTGCTACAGAGTGTCGGGTGGCGGTGGGGGCGGTCGTTCGTCACGAACGCCCCCACCGCTTCCGAGATCAGATCTCGTCGATGCTGGATGCTGCGTTGGGGCGACGCGAGAGGTCGATGCCGAGCTCCTCGGCAGCGCGGTACACGTCGTCGTCCGACTCACGCATCTCGATGGAGACACCGTCGCTGGAGAGCACCTCGACGTTCAGGCACAGCGACTGCATCTCCTTGAGGAGAACCTTGAAGGACTCCGGGATGCCCGAGTCGGGGATGTTCTCGCCCTTGACGATCGCCTCGTAGACCTTGACACGGCCCGGGACGTCGTCGGACTTGATCGTCAGCAGCTCCTGGAGGGTGTACGCCGCGCCATAAGCCTCGAGCGCCCACACCTCCATCTCGCCGAAACGCTGTCCACCGAACTGCGCCTTACCACCCAGCGGCTGCTGCGTGATCATGGAGTACGGACCGGTCGAGCGGGCGTGGATCTTGTCGTCCACCAGGTGGTGGAGCTTCAGGATGTACATGTAGCCCACGGAGACCGGCTCCGGGAACGGCTCGCCGGAGCGGCCGTCGAACAGACGGGCCTTGCCGTCGCGCCCGACCATGCGGTTGCCGTCACGGTTCGGCAGCGTCGTGGAGAGCAGACCCGTGAGGGCTTCCTCCTCGAGGCCGTCGAAGACCGGGGTGGCCACGGGGCGACCGGGCTCGGACGATGCCGCGACGACGGGGAGGCGCTCCTTCCAGGAGAGGTCGCCCTCGCCTGCTGCGCCGTCCGTCTGCGAGATGTCCCAGCCCTGCTTGGCGACCCACCCGAGGTGGGTCTCGAGGACCTGGCCGACGTTCATACGACCGGGGACACCCAGCGGGTTGAGGATGACGTCCACGGGGGTGCCGTCCTCGAGGAAGGGCATGTCCTCGACCGGGAGGATCTTCGAGATGACACCCTTGTTGCCGTGACGGCCGGCGAGCTTGTCGCCGTCCGTGATCTTGCGTCGCTGCGCGATGTAGACGCGGACCAGCTGGTTGACGCCGGCGGGCAGCTCGTCGCCGTCCTCACGGTTGAACTCGCGGACGCCGATGACGGTGCCGGACTCGCCGTGGGGGACCTTGAGCGACGTGTCGCGGACCTCGCGGGCCTTCTCGCCGAAGATGGCGCGCAGCAGGCGCTCCTCGGGGGTCAGCTCGGTCTCGCCCTTGGGCGTGACCTTGCCGACGAGCACGTCGCCCGCGCCGACCTCTGCACCGATGCGGATGACACCGCGCTCGTCGAGGTCCGCCAGGACGTCCTCGGAGACGTTCGGGATGTCCCGCGTGATCTCCTCGGGGCCGAGCTTCGTGTCGCGGGCGTCGACCTCGTGCTCCTCGATGTGGATCGAGGACAGGACGTCGTCCTGCACGAGGCGCTGCGACAGGATGATCGCGTCCTCGTAGTTGTGGCCTTCCCAGGACATGAACGCGACCAGCAGGTTGCGGCCGAGCGACAGCTCGCCCTCGTCGGTCGCCGGGCCGTCGGCCAGCACGGAGCCGACCTCGACGCGTGCTCCCTCGTCGACGACGACGCGCTGGTTGTACGACGTGCCCTGGTTCGAGCGGCGGAACTTGGCCGCGCGGTAGCTCGTCGTGGTCGCGTCGTCGTTGGCGACGACGATCATGTCGGCCGAGACCTCGGTCACGACACCGGGCTTGGTGGCGACGATGACGTCACCGGCGTCGATGGCTGCACGACGCTCCATGCCGGTCCCGACGAGCGGGGCCTCGGAACGGACCAGGGGCACGGCCTGACGCTGCATGTTGGCACCCATGAGTGCGCGGTTGGCGTCGTCGTGCTCGAGGAACGGGATGAGGGCGGTCGCGACCGACACCATCTGGCGCGGCGAGACGTCCATGTAGTCGACCTCGGTGCCGAGGACGTCAGCCGTCTCGCCACCCTTGGTACGGACCAGGACGCGCTCCTGACGGAACGAGCCGTCCACGTTGAGCTCGGTGTTCGCCTGGGCGATGACGTAGCGGTCCTCGTCGTCGGCCGTCAGGTAGACGACCTCGTCGGAGACCTTGCCGTTCTCGACCTTGCGGTACGGCGTCTCGATGAACCCGAACGGGTTGATCCGGCCGTAGGAGGCGAGCGATCCGATCAGACCGATGTTCGGGCCTTCAGGAGTCTCGATGGGGCACATGCGGCCGTAGTGCGACGGGTGGACGTCACGGACCTCCATGCCGGCGCGGTCACGGGACAGACCACCCGGGCCCAGCGCGGACAGACGACGCTTGTGCGTCAGGCCGGCGAGCGGGTTGTTCTGGTCCATGAACTGCGACAGCTGCGAGGTGCCGAAGAACTCCTTGATCGACGCCACCACGGGGCGGATGTTGATCAGGGTCTGCGGCGTGATCGCCTCGACGTCCTGGGTCGTCATGCGCTCGCGCACGACGCGCTCCATGCGCGAGAGACCGGTGCGCACCTGGTTCTGGATGAGCTCACCCACGGCGCGGATACGACGGTTGCCGAAGTGGTCGATGTCGTCGGTCTCGACGCGGATCTCGACGGGCTCGCCGGCACGCGTGCCGGGGAGCGTCGTGACCTCTGCGTGGAGGGCCGCGAGGTACTTGATCGTCGCGACGATGTCCGTGACGGACAGCGTGGAGTCCGCGAGGGGTGCGTCGACGCCGAGCTTCTTGTTCGCCTTGTAGCGGCCGACCTTCGCGAAGTCGTAGCGCTTGGGGTTGAAGTAGAAGTTCTCGAGGAGCGAGCGGCCGGCCTCGACCGTGGGCGGCTCGCCCGGGCGGATCTTGCGGTAGAGGTCGACGAGCGCCTCTTCCTCGGTGTGGACGTGGTCCTTCTCGAGCGTGTCGAGCACGGCCGGGAAGTCCGCGAACTCCTCGCGGATCTGCGACTCGGTCACGCCGAGGGCCTTGAGCAGCACCGTGACGGACTGCTTGCGCTTGCGGTCGACGCGGACGCCCACGGCGTCACGCTTGTCGATCTCGAACTCCAGCCACGCACCGCGCGACGGGATGATCTTCGCGGAGTAGATGTCCTTGTCGCTCGTCTTGTCTGCCTGGCGCTCGAAGTACACGCCGGGCGAACGGACGAGCTGCGAGACGACGACGCGCTCGGTGCCGTTGATGATGAAGGTGCCGCGCGCGGTCATGAGCGGGAAGTCGCCCATGAAGACGGTCTGGCTCTTGATCTCACCGGTGTTGTAGTTCACGAACTCCGCGGTGACGAAGAGCGGTGCGGCGAAGGTGAAGTCCTTCTCCTTGCACTCCTCGGCCGTGTACTTCGGGGGCTCGAAACGGTGGTTCGAGAAGGAGAGAGACATGGAGGAGCCGAAGTCCTCGATCGGGGAGATCTCCTCGAAGATCTCCTCGAGACCCGACGTCGCGGGGACGTCCTGGCGACCGGCAGCAGCCGCGGCGTCGACGCGTGCGCGCCACGCCGGGTTGCCGAGCAGCCAGTCGAAGCTCTCCGTCTGGAGCCCGAGCAGGTCGGGCACCTCGAGAGGCTCGTAGATCTTGGCGAAAGAGACGCGCCGGGAAGCGGTGCGGTTCGCGATAGCGTCGGCGGACGGAGCAGAAGGGGTGCGCGAGGCAGCCAAGAGGGGTCCTTCCCTGCAGATCGATTGCACGCTGTACGCTGCGTGGCTGGAGGACCTCTTCCCCCTGAGGCTGCCGTGGTGCACGATGGACGCACACCGGAGACGGTTCGGGCAGTTCAGAGGGTGCCGAGGGCACACGCGAGCGCAAAGCGCTAGCATACCCGGCCCGGTCAAGCGTGTCCAGCGACGCCAAATCACGGCCTGTCAAGACCGTTGTCGAGCCGCGTTCCACTCCCCCACCGGACCGGTGAGGACATCTTCTCGGTGGCCGCCATATGCCGCCCAAGAACACGAAAAATTCCCTGCCCGACGGCGCCGGTCACCTTCTCCTGGAAGGTGGGCTCCGGCGTCGGGCCGGGAGACGCACAAGCGACGAGAGGCCCGCACCCCGGAGGGTGCGGGCCTCGTCGCCTGTGCTACCTGTCAGGTCGCGCGAGGCGACCTGTCATGCGATACCGCCCCGAAGGGCAGTGATCACTTGACGGTGACGGTTGCGCCGGCGCCCTCGAGGGCAGCCTTGGCCTTGTCAGCAGCGTCCTTGGCGACGTTCTCCAGGACGGGCTTGGGGGCGCCGTCAACGAGGTCCTTGGCCTCCTTCAGGCCGAGGCTCGTGAGGGCACGCACCTCCTTGATGACCTGGATCTTCTTGTCGCCGGCAGCCTCGAGGATGACGTCGAACTCCGTCTTCTCCTCGACCTCCTCGGCGGCAGCGGCCGCGGGGCCTGCAACGGCGACGGCGGCCGGAGCGGCTGCGGTGACCTCGAAAGCGTCCTCGAACGCCTTCACGAACTCAGAGAGCTCGATGAGGGAGAGGCCCTTGAACTGCTCGATGAGCTCTTCGGTGCTGAGCTTCGCCATGATGGCGGTCCTTTCGGTTGGTGCTCGGCAGCGGCCCTGTCAACGATCCACAGAGCCCTGCTGGAAGCAGAGGGGGTGTGTGCGTGCTGCGTGATCCTCCGAGGAGGGTCAGGCTGCAGCGCTCTCCGATTCCTGCTTGAGGCGCAGGGCATCGATGGTGCGAACGGCCTGCGAGGCGGGCGCGTTGAACAGGTATGCCGCCTGGTAGAGCGGCTGCTTGAACGCGCCGGCCAGCTTGGCCAGCAGGACCTCGCGGGACTCGAGGTCCGCGAGCTTGGTGATGTCCGCAGCGGTCAGGGAGCGTCCGTCGAGGACACCGCCCTTGATGACCAGTGCGGGGTTCGCCTTGGCGAAGTCACGCAGGCCCTTGGCCGCCTCGACCGGGTCACCGGTCACGAAGGCGATGGCCGAGGGGCCCTTGAAGTCGGCGTCGATCTCGATGCCGGCTTCCTTGGCCGCGATGGCGGTCAGCGTGTTCTTCACCACGGCGTAGGTTGCGTTGCCGCTGAGCGACCGACGCAGCTGCTTGAGCTGCGCGACGGTGAGCCCGCGGTACTCGGTCAGCACGGCCGCGTTCGACTCGCGGAAGTTCTCCGTGAGCTCTGCGACTGCGGCTGCCTTGTCCGGCCTCGCCATGGCAATCCTTCCGGTGGTGGTGCCACCGGTCTCCGCAGGGCGGGGGCCCTGGGGGGTGAGGTCCTGCGGAGACGAGAAGAGCCCCGCGCAGGCGCGGGGCTCGAAGTGCAGGCTCTCGCCCGCTCCGTGAACTCTCACCTGCGCTGGCCTCCGCACTTCTGCGGGACTTCGGTCCGGACTGCAGCTGACGAGTCAGCGGGCAGGACGGTACGACCGGCGGTCTTGGGTACTGGAACAGAGTACGTGACGCGGGCGTGTGGTCCAAATCCGGCCCGACGGCGCCGCGCACCGCGCGCTCCGGACGGCTCAGGCGGGCGGCGAGCCGCACGCGCGCGGCTCGGATGGTGCTTCACTGCTTCAGAGCGCGAGCGGCCCGAAGCAGACGAGGGGCACCGGCTCGTCCTCGCTCGCGACGGCCGTCGCGAGCGCCTCTCCCGGTGTCGCTCCCGCACGCAGCTCACCGTGGAACTCGGGCATGACCCGTGCGGCGACGTCGTCGCGCAGCGGAGCGACGCTCGCGACGACGGCCCTCGCCCCGAGCCGGAGCAGGACGCTCGTGAGGCCGAGCGGCTCGCCACCGATCCGGACCGACGACAGACCTGCCTCGCACGCCGAGAGGACGACGACGGCACCTCGGAGGTCCACCCCGTCGAGCTCGTGGGCGAACAAGGGACCGTCGGCGAGCCGCAACGACGAGAACAACGGGTTGTCGGTCTCGTGCTTGCCGTGCGTCGCGAGGTGGACGACCCCCGCCCCGGGAAGCCGCTCGATCGTCGCCGCGCACGTCGCGTCCTCACCGGACAGGAGCGTCGCGCTGCCCCACGCGCCGGCCACTGCCTCGGCCTCCGCCTCGGCCGCGCGCAAGCCGGGTCCGGCCACGACCACGACGTCCGGATCGGCCGGTACAGGGGCTGCCTCCTGCAGGTCGATCCAGGAGTTGACCCAGGTCCGGCGACCGACCCTGGACGGGAGCGACGACCACGGGACGGCCAGGAGAAGGTCGCGAGCGGCGACGTGCAGGTCGCCCTGCGCGTCGATCGGGGCGAGGAGCTCGCGATCGAGCCAGGCGAGGCCGCGCTCGAGCGAGGCGCGGGCCGCTGCGCGCATGGGGGCGGGGATCAGGTCGTTCGCCAGGACGTCGAGGTCTGCCCGGGTGCGTCGGATCCGTTCACCGATCTCCGCCATCGGTGCCAGTCGGACCATGCTCAGACCGTATGCGTCCGCACGCAGCACACGGAGCGACTCGTCCGCGACCACGAAGTCCGCGACGACCGTCGACGAGCTCCTCGACGTCAAGGCGCTGCGCAGGCGACGGGCGGTGACGGCGGTCGGCGTCGCGGCTCCCCCTCCCTCCTGCCAGGCCCGACGTCTCGCGGCCTCCTGCAACCGACGGGCCTCGCTCAGGTGCGTACGTCGACGTTCCAGGCGTTCGCCCGAGGGGTTCGCTCCCAGGAGCCTGGCCGACTCGATCTCCTGGCGTGCGCGAGTGAGGAGCTCGGCGGACTCGACGTCCGACGGTGGCCGGACCCTCCCGCTGCCGGCGACGGTCGCGCGCCCACGCTCGACGGCGTCGAGGAGCGCGGAGGCACGTCCGGTGCGAAGGGCCGCGGCCACGTCCACGTGCCCCAGGCGTACGCCGTGCACCGCCGAGGCTGTGATGGCGTCGACGGACCCCACCCCCTCCCGGTGCTCGGCGAGCATGCGCTGGCCCCGGCGCACCGCACGCAGCGCCGCTCCGCGCTCACCCGCGGCGAACGCGAGCTGGGCGGTCACGGCCTGGTGCTGCAGACGCAGCGGCAGCGCCACACGTCCGAGGTGACCCGGCACCTGAGAGAGGACCTCGCGCGCGCCCGCAGGGTCCTTCGCCGCGAGGAACCACTCGGCAGCCAGGAGCTGGGCGGGCACGGTCACCCCCCGGCCGACGGCCGCGCCGAGCGACGTCCCGACGTCTGCGAGCGCGAGCGCGCGAGCGGCCCTCCGCCGGGCCACGCCGATCGAGACGCCGACCGACCGGTCCTCGGCCAGCCGCGCCTGGAGCTCGGCCACCCGAGCCCGTGCAGCCCAGGGATCGTTGCCGATGCGGTCGAACCGGGCCGCTGCAGCACGGGCCTGACGCTGCGCCTCCGCGTAGCGGCGCAACCCCACGAGGCACTGAGCGCGCAAGAGCTCGACCTCGGCGACGTCCCGGACCATCCGGTTGCGGGCCAGGTGCTCGCGCGCCTCGGCGAGCGTCGCGTCCGCGTCCGAGAGCAGTCCTGCCTCCAGAAGAACCTGGGCCTTGTCGATGAGACCGACCGACGCGTGCCGGTCGGGAGCGCCTCTCTCGGCTTCCTCCATGTCACGCAGAGCGCTCGGCAGGTCGCCCCCGAGGTACTTGGCGTATCCGAGGTTGTGCTGCGCCTTGGACGCGAGCAGCGCATCGCCCAGGTCCTCCGCACGACGGACCACCTCGGCGAGGTCCGACTCGGCCCGACCAAGGTTGCCCAGCTCGAGGTGCAGCGACCCCCGGTTGAGGAGGAGGACCGCGGCATCGAGCGGGCGGGCCACGTCGATGAATCGAGCAGCGGCATCCATCTCCTCGACCGCCTCGACGACCCGTCCGGTGCGCAGCCGGAGCAGACCGCGCTGCCCGCCGACCACGAGCTGGAGGTCCTCGGGCCCGTGGGCCTCGACCCACGCCCGGGCCTCCTCGAGGAGATCCAGCGAGCGGTCGACATCGCCCTCGTACTCGAACCTGGAGATCGCCAGACCGATGAGCGCCCGGACGTGCGCGTAGCTCTTGTCCGGGTCCGTCGCGAAGGCCGGCTCCTCGAGGTCCGCGAGGAGAGTGCGGTAGAGCTGAGCGGCCCTGGCGTGACGCCCCCGGGCATTGGTGGCCGACGCGAACTCGAGGCGTGCGCGCAGGGTCTGACCAACGCTGCGCGTCACGCCGTCACCTCATTCCGCGGTCACCTCCGTGGGGACCAGTCCAGTGGCCAGGGTAATGGACTCCCACAGCCACGCGCAGCGTCCCGGAGCTCCTTCACCCGGTACCAGCGCGCTCGGTGACGTCGGGTCCGCCGCGGAGTCGTCCAGCAGGTAGGACGCGAGCTCGCCGGCCAGCACGGGGGCTGCGAACGACGTGCCGCTCCAGCTCGCGAACCCACCCTGGAAGCCCTCCGGGTCGATCGTGGCGCGGTTGCCCTCCGACCAGAGCTCCTTGAGCCAACGGGTGGGGGCTACCGCGCCGTCCATGGTCGTCGGAGCGGTCGAGACGAGCGCCGCCCCGGGACGCACGCAGGTGACCCAGGGCCCGTCGTTGCTGAACAGGGCGGTCGTCCCGTCCGGGTTCAGGGCCCCGACCGTGAGCACGGGCGGCTCGTCCTTCAGGAGAGCGACGCCCGGGAGCGGTACGGGCGGCGTCTGTCGACGATCGATCCTCGGTGCGAAGGCCGCGGGATAGCTCGGCCTCGTCTGCCCGTCGTTCCCGGACGAGACGACGACCAGCACCCCGTAGCGCCGGAGCGCCCGCAGGACGGTGCCGAACGGGGCGTCGAAGTCCGCGTCCTCGGGTCGCTCGTGGTAGTACCCGAGCGAGAGCACCAGGACGTCGATCGGGGAGTAGCCCTTCCGACCGACGAGTCCGAGCACGTGCCAGAGAAGCACCCGGCGCAGCGAGCGCAGGAGGTCTCGCTCCGGGATGACCCCGGCACCGCCGTAGAGGCGAGGGGCCAGGATGACCGCATCAGGGCACTTCTGGTGGACGAGGCCGGCGATGAAGGTTCCGTGCCCGGCGACAGGGTCGAGCGGGCCCGTCAAGGGAGAGATCGACACGCCACCGATCTCCGGGTCCTCGTACTCGTACTCCGTCTCCGGCAGCACGGACAGCGGCTCTCCGAGCAGCTCGGGGTCCCGCACCACGATCGTCCCGCGCGACTCGAGGGACGCGTCGAACCAAGGATGCGCCCCCACGCCGGTGTCCAGGACCGCGACCACGGGTCGACGCGTCCCGTCGGCCGCCGTGTACTCGTCGTCTCCGACCGCCAGGCGACGCGCTGGGACGGGCCCTACCCAGTTCACCGGGGTCCGGCCGCCCGAGCCGGGGGCTGCGTACTCTGCGGTACCCGTGACCGGGAACGGCTGCGTGTAGGGGAAGGGCTGGGTGTACGGGAAGGGCTGCGTGTACGGGAAGGGCTGCGTGTAGGGGAACGGCTGGGTGTACGGGAAGGGCTGCGTGTACGGCTGGCCACCGATGGCCGGTCCCGCCGACGGCGCGATCATGTGGTCGAGGCCCACCCGTGGGCTGCACTTGTCGTCCGGGCACAGGCGCCCGCCGAGCTTCTCGATCACCTTCCACGCGTCCGGGAGCTCCCCCTCGCTGCCGCCCTTCTGCCGCAGGCGAGCCGAGAGCCCGAACACGCGTCGCAGGTCGCGGGTCGTCTCACGATCGAGCCTCGCCCGGGTGATGAGCTCCGCGTCGGCCTTGCTGGCCTCCTCGACCTCGACCGTCAGGTCGAACTTCTCCGCAGCCTCCTCGAGCCACCGCAGCGAACGGTTGCCGGTCAGGTCGTCCGGAGACTCCGGAACCAGGACCCGGTCCCCCACGTACCACGTGGGGTGCGGCGAGGACTGCCCGGCCCGACGCGGCGCGGTGATCGGGTCGAGAGTCCGCGTTCGCCACTGCAGCCGGTTCGGCCGGTCCCCGAAGGGCCGTCCGCCCGGCGGGACGGGTGGCGTGGCCGACTGCTCTGGGGTCTCACTCATCGGTGCTCCAATGCACGAAGGGGACTACCGCCGAGGGGTGGGCCGCCGGCGCGTGAAGAAGATGTCGCGAGATCGCTACAGCTCGATGATGGGCGTGGTCACTGCGTCGCCGTCCGCACCGGGGGTCCGCAGCAGGAGGCTCGCCGGGCCGGGGGCGACGTCCTCGAACACGAATCGGCCGTCCTCGTCGGTGGTCGTCGAGACCATCCCGTCCGGGCGGTGCAGCTCGACCGTCAGCTCTCCGGCGGGCGCAGCCCAGCCGTCGATCCTGATCCTGGTGTCGTCCCGGGTCGAGAGCGTGATCATCACGGTCAGCGACTCGGCCGTGAACGTGATGGTCCGCGCCTCGACCGGCGGCGCCTCACCGCGGACGGACATCTCCGGTACGCGCACGTACTCGAGCTCCATGACCTCGGCCTCGAGGCCGGCCAGCGTGATCGCGAAGAGCGACCTCTCGACGAGACCCTCAGGTACCGGATCGAGCGTCATGCTGATCCGAGCGAGATCCGCCAAGATCTCGAGGTCGACCGTGTCCAACGGGTCGTCGGGGCTGTATCCGATCGGCGCGCTCATGATGTTTCCCATGTCCTGTCCCCCTGATCGCTTTCCATGATGTCGCGGAGCTTGGCCAGGCAGCGCCCGCGGTTGGATCCGATGCTTCCCACCGGCATACCGATGGCGCTCGAGATGTACTTGTAGTCAGGGCGGTCCGCCAACGAGATCAGCCGGAGCAGCCGCTGGCAGCGGTCCGGCAGCTGGAGGACGGCCCGCCACAGGTGGCGGTCTCGCTCCACCTCGAGGACCTGGGTCTCGGGGGTGGGGTCCGAGGACGGCAGTGCGCCGACAGGGCCGTCGAGCAGGTCGTCGGGAAGCTCGGTGCGGCGCTTCTGGTCGTCGCGCTGCTTGCGGACCACCTCCCACGCACCGCGCTTGGCGGTCACGAGGAGCCACTTGAGCACCGCGTGCGGCTCCTGGATGGTGTGAGCGTTGCGCACGAGCGCCATCCAGGTGTTCTGGACCACGTCGTCGGCGTGCTCTCGGTCGGCACCCTGCGCCCGCGCCGTGTGCCACAGCAGCGGGGTCGCCTCCTTCACGAAGTCGGCCAGTGCCTGGTGCTTGCCCTCCCGGTAGTCGAGGAGAGCAGCCGCGGCTCGATCGCCGAGGCTCACCTCCGGTTCGTCGACTTCCGGGACGTCCTCGGTGATCCGTGTCATGGCTGGGTGCGCCGTCTGCTCTCGGTCGTGCTCGGGTACTTCGGGGGAACCCGAGTCTAGAGGTGTTCGTGCAGGTGGGACAAGCATTTCCGCCATAGCAGCACCTCCCTCCGACCCGCTCTCGCGGCACTCTCGACGGACAGGCCGACTGGTCGTCGGACCTCCTCCTGCTGGGAGAGAGGGGGGTTCGTCGCGTTTGATACACGTTCGTGAGATCTTTCCCGAACGATCTCGCCGACGCCTCGGGCGACCGCGCGGCCCCGGCCCCCGCCGCGCCGTCGGGCAGGCTCGCAGAGCCTCTACGGGTACGTGACCCGTACGGGGATCCACGTATGGACAGGGCGCAGAGAGTCGTGGAATCCCTCATCACACGCGTGACCCAGGTCACGTACGGTCGGCCTGACCGACCACGACCGGTCCACTCCGACGGTCCCGGTGAGACGACGACGTCCCGGACCCCCTGCTAGAGGAGCTACACGTGAGAACCCTTCGCCACCCCGCCGACGGCACCCGCCGTCCGGCTCGTCTGCTCGCGGCGCTGACCGCCGCGACCGTCGCGCTCGGCGGCCTCGCGCTCGCCGGCACGAGCGCCCAGGCCGCACCGCTGCCCGCCGCCCAGCCGGCGACGGTCGCCGCCGCAGCCGCTCCCGGCCACCAGTGGCTCACGGGCTACTGGCACAACTTCAACAACGGCTCGGTCGTCATGCCGCTGAGCGACATCCCGGCTGCGTACAACCTCGTCGCGGTCGCGTTCGCCGACAACCTGACCGGCACGCCCGGTGGCATCACGTTCAACCTGTCGAGCGCCGAGCTCAACGGGTACACGGTGCCCCAGTTCAAGGCCGACATCGCCGCGATCCGGGCGCAGGGCCGCAAGGTCATCCTGTCGGTCGGCGGTGAGAAGGGGAACGTGATCGTCTCCAACGCGACCGAGGCGAAGAACTTCGCAGACACCGCGTACGGCCTGATGCAGGAGTACGGGTTCGACGGCGTCGACATCGACCTCGAGCACGGCATCAACGCGACGTACATGTCGAGCGCGCTGCACCAGCTCTCGGCCAAGACCGGACCGAACCTCATCATCGCGATGGCACCGCAGACCATCGACTACCAGGCCACCTCGATGGGGTACTACCAGCTCACGCTCGCGATCAAGGACATCCTGACGATCGTCAACACCCAGTACTACAACTCGGGCGCCATGATGGGCTGCAACCAGCAGGTCTACAGCCAGGGCAGCATCGACTTCCTCACCTCGCTCAGCTGCATCCAGCTCGAGATGGGCCTGCGCCCCGACCAGGTCGGCATCGGCGTCCCCGCGGTCCAGGCCGCTGCCGGCGGCGGCTACCAGCCCATCGCCAACGTCATCAAGGCCGTCGACTGCCTCGAGACCGGGACGGGCTGCGGCACGTTCAAGCCAGCCACTCCGTACGGCAAGATCGGCGGCGTCATGACCTGGTCGATCAACTGGGACAAGAAGAACAACTACGCGCTCGCCACCGCGGTGGGCGCCCGCCTCGGCACCGGCTCGGGCGGCGGCGGCACCGACCCGACCGGCGGCAGCACCGGCGGCGACCCCACGGGCGGCGACCCCACCGGCGGCACCGACCCGACCGGCGGGACCACGGGCGGCAGCACGGGCGGCTCGGGCACCTGCTCGGCCGCGGCGTGGGACGCCTCGAGCATCTACACCGGCGGCAACACCGTCGCCCACAACGGCCGCACCTGGCAGGCCAAGTGGTGGACCCGCGGCGACGCCCCCGCCCCGAGCGACTGGGGCGTGTGGAAGGACCTCGGCGCCTGCTGAGTCCCCGTCCCCGGTGACGGCGGTACCGTCACCGTGACGACCGAGCCGCCCGGCTCTCCTCCCCAGGGAAGGAGAGCCGGGCGGCTCCGTGCTGCCGGCCGCAAGGGGGCGAGCGGCAGCGCGGCGCGGGACGTCAGTCGACCGGGAAGAGCGAGACCGTCAGCGTCGCTCCGTAGGAGCCGGGAGCGGTGTCGGCCGGCAGCTCGAGAGCGAGGTCGGCCGTGACGTCGCTCGTGCCCTTGCGGCCGATCGCGTCGGCCCCCGCGAGCGTCTGCGGCGTCGACAGCCCTGCTCCCCCGCCCTGCGCAGAGGAGATGCGCGGCCCGGCGGTCACGCCCGGCTTGTCGACGACCAGGCGCGGTGCCCAGCCGAGCCGGTCCGCGCCGAACGTCGTCGACCCCGCCGAGAACGCGGTCGACTGGCCCGAGACGGCCCAGCCCGCAGCGTCACGACGCGTGTCCGAGACGCTCACGACGGGCAGCGCCGCGGTGTACGCCAGGTGGTCGCCGTCGAGCCCACCCGCGAGCCGCACGGGCGCGCCGTCGCCCGCGACGGTCATCGAGAGCTTGCCCTCCGTCACGACCTCCTCCACGACGGCCTCGAGCGCGATGCCCTCGGCACCCGCGGGGTCGGTCTCGCCCTGCGCCGCGAACCGCACCTGGTCGAGAGCCCAGAACCAGTCGTTCGTGCCGCTGTAGTGGAAGCGGTACTGCGCGGTCCTCGCCCCGGCCGGGACGTCGGTGACGATCGCGCGCTTCCCGTTGTCGCTCGCGGGGAACGAGGCCACCTGGACCGGGGCGGCGCCGTCGAAGCTCACGAGGACCTCCGCGACCTGCACGCGGTCATGACGGTACGAGTGCTCGAACGTCAGCACGGCCTGCTCCTTGCCCGCGACCGCGTAGTCGGGCGTGACGAGCGTCGAGTCGAACTTCCCCGCACCGTGGGCCTTGTCGTCCCACTCGTCCGAGTCGGCGACCGCGATCACGTCGCGCCCACGCGTGAAGTTCTCCCGCGCCTGGCCCGCCTCGGCCGCCGACCAGAACGTCTGGGTCGTGAACGACCAACCGCGCCACTCGGTCACGCCACCCGACGGCATGGCCGAGTTGTCGACGCTCCAGCCCGTCGGGGGCGTCGTCGTGAAGCCGAGCGTCCCGGCCGGGACGCCCGTCTCGTCGACCCGGGGCGCGAGCGCGGGGCGCAGGGAGTCGAAGTCGTCGGAGACGTCGTCGCCGATCGGGGTGCCGTCGAGCCCCCACGCAGGGTCCACCGCGACACCGGCCTGCCGCATGACCGTCGGCGCGATGTCGGTGATCGCGAGGTTCTCCTGGCGACCGCGCGGCTCGATGCCGTCGCCCGCGGCGATGACGAACGTCGCGCGCTCGGTCTGCGCCCGGCCGCCGTGCCCGCCCTTCGGCAGGTGGCCGTGGTCGGCCGTCACGATGATGTTCCAGCTCTCGGCCCCCCGCGTGGGCCGCGCGTCGATCGCGGCGAGGATGCGGCCGATGCGTGCGTCCTGGACCTCGAGCTCGGCGGCGTACTGGGCCGCGTCCGCGCCGTGGCTGTGACCGGCGCCGTCGATGTCGTCGAGGTGGAGGAACGCCACGTCGGGGTTCTGCGTCCCGAGGTAGGTGATCGCGGCCTGCTCGGTCTTGACGTCCGAGCCCGTCGCGATGCGCAGGTCGATCCCGTCGGAGACGATGTCGCCGTTGCTCGCCGACGACGTGATCGGGGCCCAGGTCGAGGCCGCGAACGTCGCAATGCTCGGGTCGACCTGCTCGAGGCGATCGAGGAAGCTCGGGTACTGCGCGTAGTTCTTGCCCGCGAAGGTGTTGTCGCGGACGTTGTGCTTGTCCGTCCACACGCCCGTGAGGATCGTCGACCAGCCCGCGCCGGACACCGTCTGGGCGCCGCGCTGGCTCACCTCGGGTGCGTCGCTCGTGGCGTACAGGAGGCTGTGACCCGAGGTCCCGCGCTGCATGAGCGCGTGGAGGGTGGGGGTCGAGGCCGCCTCGATCTTGTCGAGCCGAGCCCCGTCGAGCCCGATCACGAGGGTCTTGTCCGTACGAGTTCCCTGCAGGACGGGGGCTTCGCCGTCGGCGGCGAAGGCGGCGGCCGGGACGAGGAACGTCCCTGCTGCCAGCGACCCGGCGAGTGCCAGGTGTGCGATCTTGCGCATGTCCAACCCTTCAGTCGTCATGGTGCACGTCATGGATGCGGTGTCCGGACGAGCCGCGAGACTCACCTGTCCAGACAGGCCTCACTCTGACCGCGCCAGGCAGACCAGGGATGAACCGGGACGATCGGGGCCGTGAACGTCTGCGTCGGGCGGGCCCCGGATCGGGCCACCTGCTGCACATACCAGACATTTCAACGACGCCCGACGACGGCAGGCAGCACCGCACGGACCGGCACGTCCGCCCGTCCCGCCCGACGACGAAAAGACCGACGGCGCCCCTCCCCGTGAGGGGAGAGACGCCGTCGGTCAGGAAGAGAACGGGCTGATCAGGCCGCGTCGTCCTCGAGGAGCTTCGTCGCCTTGGACGGGTCCACGGGGATGCCGGGGCCCATCGTCGTCGAGAGCGTCGCCTTGCTGATGTAGCGGCCCTTGGAGGAGGACGGCTTCAGACGCAGGACCTCTTCGATCGCTGCCGCGTAGTTCTCCACGAGCGCCTTCTCGTCGAACGAGACCTTGCCGATGATGAAGTGGAGGTTCGAGTGCTTGTCGACGCGGAACTCGATCTTTCCGCCCTTGATGTCCTCGACGGCCTTCGCGACATCCATGGTCACGGTGCCGGTCTTCGGGTTCGGCATCAGACCACGGGGGCCGAGGACCTTACCGAGGCGACCGACCTTGCCCATGAGGTCGGGCGTCGCGACAGCGGAGTCGAAGTCCGTGTAGCCGGCGGCGACCTTCTCGATGAGCTCGTCGCCACCGACGATGTCGGCGCCGGCTGCACGAGCCTGCTCCGCCTTCTCGCCGTTCGCGAAGACCAGGACGCGGGCGGTCTTACCGGTGCCGTGAGGCAGGTTGACCGTTCCACGGACCATCTGGTCCGCCTTGCGGGGGTCGACACCGAGACGGAACGCGACCTCGACGGTCGCGTCGTACTTGGTGGGCGACGTCTCCTTGGCGAGACGAACCGCCTGGAGCGGGGTGTAGAGCTCGTCGCGGTCGATCTTCTCCGCGGCGGCGCGGTATGCCTTGCTGCGCGTTGCCATCTGCTTCTCCTTGTCGAGCAGTCGTGGTCTACGGATCCGCGCGGACCCTGCCACTGCCTGCCGGTCGAGGACCGGCGGGCTCATGAAAAATGAGGTTCAGCCCGGAGGCTGGGGGTGGAGCTGGGTCAGCCCTCGACCGTGATGCCCATGGAGCGAGCGGTGCCCGCGATGATGAGCGACGCAGCGTCGAGGTCGTTCGCGTTGAGGTCCTCGAGCTTGGTCTGAGCGATCTCGCGCACCTGGGCGGAGGTCAGCTTCGCGACCTTGACCGTGTGCGGGGTGGGCGAACCCTTGTCCACGCCGGCGGCCTTCTTGATGAGCTCGGCTGCCGGGGGGGTCTTGGTGATGAAGGTGAACGAGCGGTCCTCGTAGACCGTGATCTCCACGGGGATGACGTTGCCGCGCTGCGACTCGGTCGCCGCGTTGTACGCCTTGCAGAACTCCATGATGTTGACGCCGTGCTGACCGAGCGCGGGGCCGATCGGCGGGGCGGGGGTTGCTGCACCGGCCTGGATCTGGAGCTTGATCAGCCCAGAGACCTTCTTCTTGGGAGGCATGAGATTCCGTGCTTTCTGTGTCTGGGCCGACGCCGTGGGCGATGACCCGGTTGCAGGTACTGCCGTCGAGCAGGATCAGATCTTGGCGACCTGGTTGAACGACAGCTCGACCGGGGTCTCCCGGCCGAAGATGGAGACGAGGACCTTGAGCTTCTGGCCCTCGGCGTTGATCTCGGAGATCGTCGCGGGGAGCGTGTCGAACGGACCGTCCGTGACGGTGACCGACTCGCCGACCTGGAAGTCGACCTCGAAGGGGGCCTTGGCCGACGCGGCGGGCTTGCCGGCCTCGGCCTTGGGCTCGATCGTCGGGGCGAGCATCGAGAAGACCTCGTCGAGCGTCAGCGGCACCGGCTGGTGGGTGTGGCCCACGAAGCCCGTGACACCGGGCGTGTGACGCACGGCGCCCCACGACTCGTCGGTCAGGTCCATGCGGACCAGGACGTAGCCGGGGATGCGGACGCGACGGACGATCTTCTTCTGCGCGTTCTTGATCTCCGCGACTTCTTCCATGGGGACTTCGATCTGGAAGATGTAGTCCTCCATGTTCAGGCTCTGGATGCGGTTCTCCAGGTTGGCCTTCACACGGTTCTCGTAGCCCGCGTAGGAGTGGATCACGAACCAGTCGCCCGGCTTGGTGCGCAGGTCCTTCTTGAACTCCTCGACCGGGTCGAGGTCGTCGAGGATGTCGCCGTCCTCGTCGACACGGGGCTCGTCGTCGGCCTCGGCCGGCTCCTCGTCCGTCTCGGTGTCCAGCTCCTCGTCGTCCGCCTCGACCTCGTCGATGGCAGCCTCGGGTGCGTCGAGCTCGACCTCGGCGCCTTCGGCGACGGGCTCGGTGGGATCGACGTTCTCCGCCTGGTCCAGCGACTCCTGGGACACGAACGAACCTGCTTTCTACTGACTACTCGAACATGCTATTGACGGGACCGCTCACGGTCCTCGCGCTCCGGGCGCGTACTCGTGCGGTGCCGCGAGATGCTCGCGGCACGAGGCGCCCTCCGGGAATCAGTCCCCGAAGACCCACAGGACGGCCTTGCCGATCCCGAGGTCGAGCACCGTCACGAACGCCATGACCACGGCCACGAAGACGAGGACGACGGTGGTGTAGGTGATCAGCTCGGAACGAGTGGGGGTGACGACCTTCTTGAGCTCGGCGATCACCTGGCGGACGAACAGGGCGATCCGCGAGAAGATGTTGCCCTTCTTCGCGTCGCCCTTGTTCTTGTCACCGCCGGCGCGCACGCCTTCAGCACCCAGCGCCTCTGATGGCGATTCGCTCACTGTTCATCCCCACTACGTGACGTTGAAACCGAAACCGATGCTGACCTTTCGTGGTGTAACCCGTTACCGGACTACGCGCACGCCCCCGAGGAGGACGACGCCTTGCAGGGCAGACAGGGCTCGAACCTGCAACCTGCGGTTTTGGAGACCGCTGCGCTACCAATTGCGCCACTGCCCTTCGTGATCGATGCCACCCCGCGAACCTACCCAGAAGGCAGAGATCATCGGGTGGGCACCTGCCACCGAAGGAATACTGTACGCGAACCGAGCGCCGTGGTCGAACCGGCCCTCGTCACGTCCCGTCGGAGCCCGTCCGGCCCCACCGGGTGACCGCCCGCGAGGCACCCCTCGGCACCCGCTCGCGACCGTCCTTCAGGACCCACGCTAGACGACGGCCCGCAGATCTCACCCGCTCGTCCGGCATTCGATCGCCCGCTCCCGGTGATTCACCCCACATCCACACGATCTCCTCGCAATACTTACCCCCGAGTCCTCGCGCACCCCGCACGAGGCGATCGGGACATGAGAGGGCGACATGTCGGAAGCCGCGGTCGTACGACGCACCCCCCTCGAGCGCATGCTCGACGGGATCGAGCGGGTGGGGAACAAGGTCCCGCACCCCGCCATCATCTTCCTGGGCCTCATCGCCCTCATCATCGTGCTCTCGCACGCGTTCTACCTCGCCGGGACCTCGGTCACGTTCGACCAGGCGCAGGTCGCCGAGCAGGTCGAGCCGAGCGGCGAGGAGCTCATCGGGGACGCGCCCTACCAGAGCGAAGACCCCCACGTGGAGCAGGTCACGGTCTCGGTCGAGTCGCTCCTGAGCGCCGACGGGATCCGGTTCATCTTCACGTCGCCCGTCGAGAACTTCAACGGGTTCGGCGTCGTCGGCGTGATCGTGGTCGCCATGATCGGCGTGGGCCTCGCCGAGGAGGTCGGCCTGATCGGCGCCTTCATCAAGCGCCTCGTCAAGGTCACGCCGGCGCGCTTCATCACGCTCATCGTGGTGTTCCTCGGCGTGCTGTCCTCGATCGCGACCGACGCGGGCTACCTGGTCCTCATCCCGCTGGCGGCCGCGGTGTTCCACACGCTCGGCCGACATCCGCTCGCGGGTCTGGCAGCGGCGTTCGCGGGCGTGGGCGGCGGGTTCGGCGTGAACCTGCTCATCACCCCGATCGACGGCATGCTCGCCGAGATCACCAACGAGTCGATCGCGGACCCCGCGCAGCACGTCTCGATCACGGGCAACCTCTACTTCTCGATCGTCTCGACCATCGTGGTGACCCTGGTCGCGACGCTCGTGACCGAGAAGTTCGTCGAGCCCCGCCTGGGCACCTACCGGGAGGACGAGGCCCCCGCGGCCGACGACCACGACTCTGGCGGGGCCGCCGCCCCGGCCCCCTCGGGCGAGCTGACCGCCGCGGAGAAGCGCGGGCTCAAGTGGTCCGGGTTCGGCCTGATCGGCGTCACCGCGTTCATCCTGCTGCTGACGCTCCCGTCCTGGGGGCCGCTGCGCAACCCCGAGACGGGCAGCCTCATCGAGGGCTCGCCCCTCATGGGCAGCATCATCTTCCTGATCCTGATCTACTTCTTCGTCATGGGCCTGTGCTACGGCAAGGGCGCCGGGACGATCAAGAACAGCATGGACGTCATCAACCCCATGACGAAGACGATCGCGGGCCTGTCCGGGCTGATCTTCCTGCTGCTGATCATCAGCCAGTTCATCGCCTACTTCAACTACTCGAACCTGGGCACGGTCGCGGCCGTGAACATGGCCGACGCCCTGGAGCAGGCGAACCTCGGGACGGTCCCGCTCATCATCGGCCTCATCGCGATGACGGCCGTGATCGACATCTTCATCGGCGGCGTGGTGCCGAAGTGGGCGATCTTCGCCCCGATCTTCGTGCCGCTGTTCATCCAGCTCGGCATCTCGCCCGACCTCGCGGTCGCGGCCTACCGCGTGGGCGACTCGCCGATCAACGTCGCGACCCCGCTCATGCCGTACTTCGCGCTCATCGTGATCTTCGCCGAGCGGTACCGCAAGAAGGTCGGCGTGGGCTCGATCATCTCGCTCATGCTGCCGTACACCGTCGCGCTGCTGCTCGTGTGGACCGCGCTGCTCGTGGGCTGGTACCTGCTGGGTCTGCCGCTCGGCCCGGGGGCGGAGATCTACCTGCAGTGAGGTAGGGCCCGACGGCGGAGCGTGCGTCGTCGGGCCCGCGACACCCCGCCCCGGGTCCTCCCGGGTGACGCGACGAGGACATGACGAGAGGCCGGGCGCCCGCAGTGCGGGCGTCCGGCCTCTCCTGTGCACAGGACCTACGCGACCGGGACCGTGAACGCGCCCGCGAGCTCGGCGAGAAGGCGCGCCCCGAAGCCCGTGGCGCCCTTGGTCCAGACCGCGTCGTCGGTGTCCGACTTCATGGTGCCGGCGATGTCGAGGTGGGCCCACGACACGTCGCCGACCCACTCGGCGAGGAACAGCGCCGCGGTGATGGCCCCCGCGAACTCCCCGCCCAGGTTCTTGATGTCCGCGACGTCCGAGTCGAGCTGGGGCCGGTAGCGGTGCTCGAGCGGGAGGCGCCAGACGCGCTCGTCGGTCGCGGCCGACGCCGACTCGACCTGGGCGGCCAGCGCGTCGTCGTTGCCGAGCAGCGCGGCACGCGCCGTGCCGAGCGCCGCGAGCGCCGCGCCCGTGAGGGTCGCGATGTCGACGATCGCGTCGACGCCGTCCTCGACCGCGAGCGCGATCGCGTCGGCCATGACCAGTCGGCCCTCGGCGTCGGTGTTGACGACCTCGATCGTGCGGCCGCTGCGCGTCGTGAGGACGTCGCCCAGCTTGGTCGCGCTGCCCGAGGGCATGTTGTCGGTGCACGCGAGGTACGCCGTGACGGTCGTGCCCACGCCCAGGTCCTTGAGCACCGAGAGGGCAGCGAGCGCCGCCCCGGCCCCGGACATGTCCATCTTCATGGCCGCGTGCATCGCGTTCGAGGGCTTGAGGCTGATGCCGCCCGAGTCGTAGGTGATGCCCTTGCCGACGAACGCGAGGTGCCCCTCACCGCCGCGGTACGTCAGCCTGACCAGGCGGGGCTCGACGACGCTGCCCGAGTTGACCCCGAGGATGCCGCCGCACCCCATCTCCGTCAGCGCGGCCTTGTCGAAGACCTCGACCTCGAGGCCGTTCGCGGCCCCCAGGCGCACCGCGACGTCAGCCAGGTCGGGGGCCGTGAGGTAGCCCGCCGGGGTGTTCGCGAGGTCGCGCGAGACGAGCGCCGCGCGGGCCAGGACCAGGCCCCGCCGGGCACCCGCGAGCGCCTCGGCCGCGTCCCCGTCCGTGAGCAGGACGATGCCCGTGACCGGGACCGTCGCGGGCTCGGTGCGGAGCTGGTCGTAGCGGTAGCGCCCCAGCAGGACGCCCTCGACGACCGCGCTCGCGACCTCGGCGAGGTCGAGGCCCTCGGTGCCCGCGAGCGAGAGCGTCACCACCGTGTCGCGCGCGACGGCCCGGGCGTGGTGGGCCGCGGCGTCACGGATCGCGGCGGTGTCGAGCCGGCCGGCCGGTCCGGCGCCGACAGCGACCACGTCGGCCCCTGCGGAGGGGCGGGCGAGGGTCTGCCCCGCACGCCCCGTGAAGCCCCAGCGGGCGAGCTCGTCGCGGTCGGCGCCGATCGCGGCCGGGACGTCGCCGTCCGAGGTCACCAGGACCCCGGTCGTGGCCCCTGCCGGCGCTGCGTCGACGGACACCTCGACGGCGCGTACGGCGGTGTCGGACGGGATCGGGTCGAAGGGTGCGTCACCCATGGCGTGCTCCATCTCTCGGGCCGCGGCCGGGGCCGGGGCTGGTGCAGTGCGGTGTGGTGCAGTGCGGGACGTGCGGTGCGGGTTGGTGCAGGACGTGCCGGGCGAGCCCTACGGCCGCCAGATCAGGGGGACGAGGAACACCGCGACCAGCAGGTAGACCCCGAGCACGGGCAGGCCGAGCTTCCAGTAGTCGCCGAACCGGTAGCCGCCGGGTTCCATGACCATCATGTTGCCGGGCGTCGCGACGGGCGTCAGGAGCGCCGCGGCGGACGCGACCGCGACGCACATCACGAGCGGCACGGGCGAGATCCCGAGCTCGAGCGCGACCGACCCTGCGATGGGGATCATGACCAGGGCCGTGGCCATGTTGCTGATGAGCTGCCCGAGCACCGCGCACAGCACGAAGATGCCGAGCAGCAGGAGCGTCAGCCCTCCCCCGCCGACCACGTCGATCAGCGCCGTCGCGACGATCTCCGCGGCGCCGGTCTGCGTGATCGCGGTCGAGAGCGGGATCATGCCCGCCACGAGGATCACGGTCGTGAGCGAGATCGAACGCTGCGCCTGGCGCGTCGTGACGACGCGCAGCAGGATCATCGCGATCGCGGCCCCCACGGCGGTGACCGCAGCCGGCAGCACGTCCGTCGCGAGCGCGGCCACCATGAGCACGAGCACCACGATCGCCGGCACGGCCCGGCGCCCGAGCGGCGCGGCCTGGCGGCGGATCGAGTCCGGGGTGTCGACCACGAGGACGTCGGGGTCGTCGGTGTGGCGGTCGAGCGCGTCCCACGGCCCCTGGAGGAGCACCGCGTCGCCCGCGCGCAGCGTGACCTCGTGGTCGCGCGGGTCGGCCGCGGGCCGGTTCTCCCCCTCGTCGGTGGCCGGGTCGAGGACCTCCCCGAGCCGCTTCACGGCCAGGACCACGAGCTCGCCCGAGTCCGTGACCATGCCCGGGAAGACGCGCTCGCCGATCAGGCCCGAGCGCGGGCGCACGATGACCTCGGCGACCCCGTGCTCGCGGGACACGAGCCCGCAGGTGACGTCCTCGCCGTCGGGCCCCGTGGGGGCGACCAGGCCGCTGGCGGCCGCGAACCCGTCGATCCCCCTGCGGCCGCCGCGCACCACGAGCTGACCGCCCGCCGCAACCTCCGACGCGGGCCGACCCGACCGGTCCTGCACCGCGACCGCGTGCACCGAACGGTCGCCCGTGTCGATCGCGTCGGCCGCGACCCCGACGAGTGGTGAGCCCACGGGCACGGCGAGGCGCGCGATGCTGCCGGACGGAGCGTAGTCGCGCAGCAGGTCCGCGGGCAGGCCCGTCAGGTCGCGCGAGAGCGAGCGCGCGCTGCGGTGCGGCAGCAGGCGCGGACCCCACAGCACGCAGACCAGGATCGTCCCCGCGAGCAGCGGGACGCCCACCAGCGCGAACTCGAAGAACCCCAGGCCCGTGCCTGTCTCCTCGAGGGCCGTCGCCGAGACGATCACGTTGACGGGCGTGCCCGTCAGCATGAGGAGCGACCCGGCGTGCGCACCGAACGCGAGGGGCATGAGGAGCTGCGAGGGCGAGCGGCCGAGCCGCGTCGAGAGGACCACGACCATGGGGAACAGCGCCGCGACCGCGCCGTTGGGCGTGACGAGCGCGGACAGCACCGCCGAGAGCACCAGCATGAGCACCATGAGCCGGGCGGGGCTCGTCCCCGCCCGGTCGATCAGCTGCTGGCCCGCCCACGCCGTGATGCCTGCGGCGTCGAGCGCCTCGGCGACCACGAACAGCGCTGCGATGAGGATCACGGTCGGGGTGCCGAAGCCCGCGAGCGACTCCTCGACCGTGAGGACGCCCGTGAGGTAGAGCGAGAGCGCGACCGCGAGCGCCACGACACCGACCGGCAGCCTGTTCCACACGAAGAGGACCACCGCTGCGCCCAGGACGGTCAGCGTGATCGCGGCGTCGCTCATGCGGCTGACAGTAGTGGACCCCTGGCGGGCCATCGCGGCGGACATCCCGTCACCGTGGGTGAGTCTTCCGGTCACCCCCCGGCGGGCGTGCCCGTCACCGCCCGCGTCCACCGACCGGTGGACCCCGCGTCCCCCCGACCGGTCGTCGCGGCGAGCCCCACGCTCACGCCAGGCTGGAGCCATGAGCACAGACAGGACTCCTCCCCGAGCAGGCACGAGCTCCCCGGCCATCGAGGTCCGCGGGCTCACCAAGCGCTACACGCAGGGCAGCGGCGCAGGCAGCACCGTGAAGCAGGCGGTCGACGGGCTGGACCTCACGGTCGAGCGCGGCGAGATCTTCGCGGTCCTCGGCCCCAACGGCGCAGGCAAGACCACGACGGTCGAGATCCTCGAGGGCTTCCGCAAGCGCGACGGCGGGCAGGTCCAGGTCCTCGGCGAGGACCCCGCGCTCGCGGGGCGCGCGTGGCGCAGCCGGATCGGCGTCGTGCTCCAGGACTCGCGCGACCAGGCCGAGCTCACGGTGCGCGAGCTCGTGCGCCACTTCGCGACGTTCTACCCGGCCCCGCGCGACCCCGAGGAGGTGATCACCGCCGTCGGGCTGCAGGAGAAGGCGTCGACGCGTGCCCGCCAGCTCTCGGGCGGCCAGCGGCGCCGCCTCGACGTCGCGCTCGGGATCGTGGGCGACCCCGAGCTGCTGTTCCTCGACGAACCCACGACCGGGTTCGACCCGCAGGCCCGCCGCAGCTTCTGGGACCTCGTCCTGGCCCTGCGCGCGAGCGGCACCACGATCCTCCTGACGACCCACTACCTCGACGAGGCCGCGCACCTGGCCGACCGCGCCGCCGTCGTACGCGACGGGAAGGTCGTCGCCCTCGGGGCGCCGGGCGACCTGGGCGGGCCGGGTGCGCTGCGCCCCGCCGTGCAGTGGGTGTCCGACGGCGTCACGCACGTCGAGCGCACCGACCACCCGACCGCGCTGGTCGCCTCGCTCGCGGCACGCCTGGCCGGACCCGACGGCGAGGTGCCGGGCCTGCGCGTGCTCCAGCCGAGCCTCGAGGACGTGTACCTCGAGCTCATCGGGGCCGTACCGGCGGCCCCGTCCGCAGACCCGTCCGCCACCTCGTCGGCAGCCGCGCCGCCCGGGCTCCCGCCGACCTCCGCCGTCCCGTCCGCACCCGTCGCCGAGGAGGCCACCCGATGAGCACCCAGACCGCCCCCGCACCAGCCCCCCACGCCCGGCGCGCGCTGCCCGGCACCCTGCGCACGGGGCTGCGGCGGACCTGGATCGAGATGCTCGCGTTCCTGCGCGAGCGCGACGCGGTCATCTTCATCCTGGCCTACCCGCTCATCATGATGGCGATCTTCGCGACGGTGTTCGGGCAGCAGGAACAAGGGAACGCCACGGACTCCGTGCCGTTCACGCAGTACTTCCTGCCCGGCATGGTCGCCACGGGTGTCATGCTCACGAGCTTCCAGAACCTCGCGATCTCGATCGCGGTCGAGCGCGACGACGGCACGCTCAAGCGCCTGCGCGCGACGCCGCTGCCGGCGACCTCGTATTTCCTGGGAAAGATCTGCCAGGTCCTGATCGCCGTGACCGTGCAGACCGCCGCGCTGCTGCTGCTCGCCGCCACGGCGTTCGACGTCCCGATGCCGACCACCGCCTCGGCCTGGGGGACGTTCGCCTGGGTGTTCGTGCTCGGTACCGCGACGGGCTCGGTGCTGGGCGTCGCGTTCTCCTCGGTGCCCCGCTCCGGGAAGTCCGCGAGCGCCGTCGTGACGCCCGTGGTGCTGGTGCTGCAGTTCATCTCGGGCGTGTTCTTCGCGTTCTTCGCGCTGCCGTCGTGGATGCAGCAGGTCGCGTCGGTCTTCCCGCTGAAGTGGCTCGCGCAGGGCATGCGCTCGGTGTTCCTGCCGGCAGAGGCCGAGGCCCTCGAGGTGGGCGGGTCGTGGCAGCACGGTGCCACGGCTGCTGTACTGGTCGCATGGCTCGTGGTGGGACTCGTGGTGGGGGTGCGGACGTTCCGGTGGCGGCGTCGTGACGACGGCTGACGGCCACGCCCCCGACGAGGCCGGGACGGTGCAGGACTCGCAGGCCGCCCAGATCGACGGCACGTGGGAGCGCGACGTGCGCTGGTGGGACGTGGCGTTCTACGTCATCGTCGTCCTCAGCGCGCTCGCGCTGCTCACCGCCGACGTCCGCGGCACGGCGCTCGTCGTCTCGCTCGCGGCCGTCGGGGTCATCCTCGTCGGGTACGTCGGCTGGGGGCGGCGCGCCGCGCGGACGCGCAACCAGGTGGCCGCGCACGTCTACCTCGTCGTGGCGATCGCGTGCACGCTCGTGGTCGTGGGTCAGGACGCGCTGGGCACGCTCCTGCTGTTCGCGGTGTTCACGCAGATCTGGATGCTCTCGGAACGCCTGTGGACGCAGGTCGTGCTGTGCGTCGTGCTCGCGGCGGGCACGGCGCTCGCGCTCGCGTTCGACCCGACGACAGGCCGGGTCGGGGTGGCCGAGCTCGCGAGCACGGCACCGCAGATGGGCGTCGCGCTGGCGTTCGCGCTCAGCCTCGGGCTGTGGACCGCGCACACCATGCGGCAGGCCGAGCGGCACGCGCGGCTCGTCGACGAGCTGCGCGCGACCCAGGCCGAGCTCGCGCGCTCGCACCACGAGGCGGGCGTGCTCGCGGAGCGCGAGCGCGTCGCCCAGGAGATACACGACACGCTCGCCCAGGGGTTCACGAGCGTGGTGATGCTCGCGCAGGCCGCGAGCGCCGACCTCGACCGGTCGGCCCCCGACGCGGCGCGCGAACGGCTCGCGCTCGTCGAGTCGACCGCGCGCGACAACCTCGCCGAGGCGCGGGCCCTGGTCGCCGCGGCCGCGCCCGCCCCGCTCCAGGTGGGCACGCTCGGCCAGGCACTGCGCCGCCTCGCCGACCGCTTCACGGACGAGACGGGCACGCACGTCGACCTCGAGGTCGCGGACGTGCTCGGGCTCTCGAGCGCCGAGGAGGTGGTCCTGCTGCGGTCCGCGCAGGAGGCCCTGGCCAACGTGCGCCGCCACGCGGCGGCGAGCGCCGTCGTCGTCTCCCTGGTGCCTGGAGGCACTGCAGGGGCCGGCTTCCCGGGGTCCGGTGACGGACCCGACTGCGCCGCGGTCGTGCTCGAGGTCGTCGACGACGGGCGCGGGCTCGGCCCGGGCGTCGTGGAAGGGTTCGGCCTGCGCGGCATGCGCGAGCGCGTCGCGGCGAGCGGCGGCGAGGTCACCGTGCACGGGACGCCCGGGGGCGGGACGAGCGTGCGCGTCGAGCTGCCCGTCCCCGGACGGCCCCCTGCGCCTGCTGCGTCCCCCGCCACCACCCCTGCCCCCCGGAGCACCTCGTGACCACTTCCTCGCCCGCCACCTCCCCCCAGGTGCGCGTCCTCGTGGTCGACGACCACCCCGTGGTCCGTTCGGGCCTCGTCGGGATGCTCACGGCCGAGCCGGACCTCGTGGTGGTCGGTGAAGCGGGCGACGGGCGCGAGGGCGTGCGGCTCGCGCACGAGCTGCGCCCCGACGTCGTGCTCATGGACCTGCGCATGCCCGTGCTCGACGGCGTGGGGGCGACGAGCGAGATCCTCGGCGGCCCCCGCTCCCCCGGCGACGGGCGGGGTGCGCGGCCCCGCGTCGTCGTGCTCACGACGTACGAGACCGACACCGACATCCTGCGTGCGGTCGAGGCAGGAGCCACGGGGTACCTGCTCAAGGACACGCCGCGCGACGTGCTCGTGGCCGGGATCCGGGCCGCGGCCCGCGGCGAGACCGTCCTGGCCCCCACGGTCGCGACCCGGCTCGTGACGTCGGTCCGCGGCGCGGGCGAGCGGCTCACGCCCCGCGAGTCGCAGGTCCTCGCGCTGGTCGCGCGCGGGCTGAGCAACCCCGCGATCGGGCGCGAGCTGTTCATCTCCGAGGCGACCGTCAAGACGCACCTGCTGCGTGCGTTCGCCAAGCTCGGGGTCGACGACCGCACGCGCGCCGTGACCGTCGCGATCGAGCGCGGGATCCTGCCCGGCGCGTGAGGCCGGCCCCGATCTCACCCGGCCGGGGACCGGAACTCCCCGTGCGGGGGCCCGGCTGATGGAAGACTGCCCCTGTGCGTGATCTGGCGAAGCTCCCCAAGGCCCACCTCCACCTGCACTTCACCGGGTCCATGCGGCCCGAGACGCTGCGGGACCTCGCGGCGCAGTACGGGGTGCGGCTCCCGTCCGCGCTGCTCGACGGCGACCCGCTGCGCCTGCCCGCGACCGAGCGTGGCTGGTTCCGCTTCCAGCGCCTGTACGACGCCGCGCGCGCGTGCGTGCGCTCCGAGGCGGACATGCGCCGGATCGTGCACGAGGCCGCGGAGGACGACGCGGCCGAGGGGTCGGGGCGCCTCGAGATCCAGGTCGACCCCACGTCGTACGCGCCCTTCGTGGGCGGCATCTCGCCCGCGGTCGAGATCGTGCTCGACGCGGCCCGCGAGGCGAGCGCCGCGACGGGGACCGAGGTGGGCGTGATCGTCGCCGCGTCGCGCATGCGGCACCCGCTCGACGCGCGCACGCTCGCGCGCCTCGCGGCGCAGTACGTGGGCGACGGTCCGGGCGAGGTCCTGGGATTCGGGCTGAGCAACGACGAGCGGCGCGGGGACACCGCGGCCTTCGCGCCCGCTTTCGCGATCGCGCGCCGCGCGGGGCTCGCCCTGGTCCCGCACGGTGGCGAGCTCCTCGGCCCGGACCACGTGAGCGAGGTCCTGACGGACCTGGACCCGGACCGGCTCGGCCACGGGGTCCGGTCCGTCGAGGACCCGCGGGTCCTCGAGCAGGTCGTCGAGCGGGGGGTCGCCCTCGAGGTCTGCCCCGCCTCGAACGTGTCGCTCGGGGTGTACGACGACGGCGCGCAGGTCCCGCTCGGGGCGCTCGTCGACGCGGGCGCGCAGGTCGCGCTCGGGGCCGACGACCCGCTGCTCTTCGGTTCGCGGCTCGTGGCGCAGTACGAGTCGGCGCGGACCGAGCACGGGTTCTCGGACGAGGAGCTGGCCGACCTCGCACGCTCCTCGATCCGGGCGAGCCGGGCCGGGCGCTCGACCACGGCGCGGCTGCTCGCGGGTGTCGACGCGTGGATCGCCGACGAGGCACCACCCACAGGAGAGGCGCCCCGTGGGTGACCGCCGCTCTCATGCCTCTCTCATGAGGACCCGGGACACTCGCGCCATGCGACGGACGACGATGTGGGTGGGCGCCCTGGTGCTGGGCGCCCTCGGCGTCGGCACGGCTGCCGTGGCCCTCGTCTCCGCGAGCCCCCCGGACCGTGACCTGGGCAACCAGGTCGTCCTGAGCCCTGCCCCGGTCGAGACCGTGACCCCCGAGCCCGTCCCGTCCCCCGTCGAGTCCGTCGAGGAGGAACCGGTCGAGCCCACGGAGCCCGGCGACGAGGGGTCGGACGACGACGGGGCCCTCGTCCCCGTCCAGCCGGCCCCTCCTCGCAGCGGGGGCACCGTCGACAGCGGCACCGGTACGGCGCCTCAGACCGACGAGCAGCCCTACGACGACGGCATGTACCACCCCGGCGACGAGTACGACGACGGCATGTACCGCCCGTCGGACGAGTACGACGACGGCATGTGGACCCCCGACACGGGGAACGGATGATGGCCCAGGCCCCCGACCCCGCCGCGCCCCACCTCCCCCGCACGACCGCGCGACTGCTGACGGTCCGCGCCCGTATCCTCGGCGCGGTCCTCGCTCTCGCGGCCCTGGGGCTGATCATCGCGGGCGGCGTCGCGTTCACGTCCCAGCGCAAGCACGTCGACGACCGGATGGACCTCTCCCTCACGCGCTCGCTCGAGGAGTTCAAGGCCCTCGCCCAGGACGGCGTCAACCCCTCCACGGGAGAACGCTTCACGTCGTCGGACGACCTGGTGAACATCGCGATGCGCCAGACCGTGCCTGCCCCGCACGAGGGCATGGTGGGCTTCCGCGCCGGACGCGCCCAGTGGATCGCGGCGTCGCCCGTGCCCCTGCGGCTCGAGGACGACGAGACGCTCATGGACGCCTTGGAGCCCCTGACCACGGGCGACCGGGTCGCCCTGCGCGAGATCACGACGCCCACCACCAGCTACCGGGTGCTGGTCGTGCCCGTGACGGACGGCAAGGAACCCTCCGCGCTCGTCCTGGCGTACGACCGCGATGCCGAGCACGCCGAGTTCGACCAGGTCTTCCGGACGTACGCGATCATCGCGGTGGTCTCGCTCCTGCTCATCGGCGCGGTCGGCTGGCTCGTCGCGGGGCGCCTGCTGCGCCCCGTGCGCCTGCTCGGCCAGACCGCTCGGCGGATCAGCGACACCCACACGTCCGAGCGCATCCCGGTCACGGGCAACGACGACGTCTCCGAGCTCACCCAGGCGTTCAACGAGATGCTCGACCGTCTGGCCGCCGCGTTCGACGCCGAGCACCAGCTCCTCGACGACGTGGGGCACGAGCTGCGCACCCCGCTGACGATCGTCCGCGGGCACCTCGAGCTCATGGACCCGGGCGACCCCGAGGACTCGGCGGCCACGCGCAGTCTCGCGCTCGACGAGCTCGACCGCATGCACCGGCTCGTCGACGACCTCATGACGCTCGCGACCGCTGGGAGCCCGGACTTCGTCCGCCTCGAGGAGACCGACCTGGGGCGCCTGACCGACGACATCCTCGACAAGGCCCGCCTCCTGGGCGACCGCAGGTGGAAGATCGACGCACGCACCGGAGCCACCGCGCTCGTCGACGAGCAGCGCCTGACCCAGGCATGGCTCCAGCTCGCCTCGAACGCCGTGAAGTTCTCCGCACCGGGGTCGAAGATCACCCTGGGCTCCGCGGTGCGTGACGGCCGGATCCGGCTCTGGGTCCGGGACGAGGGCATCGGCGTCTCGCCCGACCAGCTCGAGCGCATCTTCGTGCGCTTCGCGCAGGCCGAGCGCGACCCCGCGTTCCGCGACGGCGCGGGTCTGGGCCTGGCGATCGTCAGCGCGATCGCGGGCGGGCACGACGGCCGGGTCGAGGTCTCCTCGACCCGAGGTTTCGGTTCCACCTTCACGCTCGACCTGCCGCTCGAACCCGGCCTGGCTCCGCCCGCGCCCGGACCGGACCACGACCACCGGAGCTCCCCTCCCTCGCCGGCAGGTCCGGCACGGGAACACCCGGAGCACGACCTCTTGACTCCGCTGACCGTGGAGATCCCCGTGATCTCCCCGGCGCACCTGGGTGAAAGGACATCGCTGTGAGCCAGATCCTCGTCGTCGAGGACGAGACACGGATCTCGTCGTTCGTGTCCAAGGGGCTGCGCGCGGCCGGGTACGCGAGCACGGCCGTCACGACCGGTCGGGAGGGCTACGACCTGGCGCAGACAGGCGACTACGACCTGATGATCCTGGACCTGGGACTGCCGGACCAGGACGGGTTCACGGTCCTGCGCCGGCTCCGCTCGGCCCGCAACACGATCCCCGTCATCATCCTCACGGCCCGGTCCTCGGTCACCGACACCGTGGCGGGCCTCGAGGGCGGGGCGGACGACTACATGGTCAAGCCGTTCCGGTTCGAGGAGCTGTTGGCGCGCATCCGCCTGCGCCTGCGGACCGAGCCCGCGGGCGAGGTCACCGTGCTCTCGCACGGGTCGCTCAGCCTCGACCTGCGCACGCGCCGCGCCCGCACCGAGGACCGGGAGGTCGACCTCTCGGCCCGGGAGTTCGCCCTCGCCGAGACGTTCCTGCGCAACCCGGGCCAGGTCCTGAGCCGCGAGCAGCTGCTCTCGCGGGTGTGGGGATACGACTTCGACCCGGGCTCCAACGTCGTGGACGTCTACGTCCGCTACCTGCGCAACAAGCTGGGCCCCGAGCGCGTGGTCACGGTGCGCGGCATGGGCTACCGGCTGGCGGACCCGGCGGCCTGAGCCGTCCGCGACACGCCGTCGCGATGGGCCACGGGGCGTGAGCCAGGCCCGCCGTGGGCCAGGAGCGCGCCGCGCGGCCGACCGTACGACGAACGAGAGGGCGGGGGCACCCTGTGCCCCCGCCCTCTCGTGGTGCAGCCGGTGACGCGCCGGCCGCCGGGTCGCCCGTCGACGCCCCCTACGGGGTAGCGGCCGACGGGGACGTCTGTGCCGAGGCGGGACTCGCAGGAGTCACCGGGCTCGGGGCGGTGTTCGCGGAGTCCGCCGAGGTCGGCGACCCGGCGGTCACGCTCGTCGTGGCGCTCGACGGGTCGAGGTCCGACGGGCTGGGCGTCGCGCTCGTGGCGCGTGCCGTCGTCGTGCCGTCCGCCGCGCGCTCGACGACCGCAGCCGGGTCCTGCCCGACGTCGTCCTGCGCCGCGGCCATCGTGGCGCCGAACCCGACCCCGAGCACGCCCAGCGTGCCGGTCGCGACCCAGATCCTGCGTGCGTCCATGTCCTACCTCCTCAGCCGAGGGGCAGCCGGTCCGCCGCCTCGTCCCTTCGAGAGTCCGCCGGAGGCGTGAGAGCCCGAGGAGCCGTCGGTGAGAGGACTCTGAGACGGTCCTCGGCCCCTGCGAGGAGCTCTTCGGCGACGGCGAGCCAGACCTCGGCGAGCGCGTCGCGCGGCGCGCCGGGCAGCAACGAGAGGACGACGCCGGCGGTGCGCGCGCGCAGCCCGACCGGGTCCGTGCTCTCGCCGAACGCCGCGAGGCAGCGGTCCACGAGTCCCTGGACCCCGGGGTACACCTGGGGCGCGAGGGTCTCGAGGACCGCGAGGTGCCCGGCCATGCACGCGAGGTCGTCCACGCGGTGACCCGGGCCGAGCGTGTCGACGTCGAGGACAGCGGCCACCCGGCGGCAGCCCGCTCCGCCGACGAGGAGGACGTTGGCCTCGTAGAAGTCGCCGTGCGTCGCGACCACGGGGCCGGGGTCACGGGTCTCGACGATGCGGCGCACGCCTCGTTCGAGGGCCTCGATGCGCGCGGCGACGTGAGGAAGGCGCCCGACGGCGGAGCGTGCGTAGTGCGCGGAGCGCTCGGCCCAGGCGGGGCGGCGCTCGAGCAGGACGGCGTCCGGGGGCAGCGCGTCCAGCGCCCGGAGCAGCTCGTGCGGGTCGACCGTGAGCGCCTGCTCGTGCCGGGGGGTCGAGGCCACGGCGGAGGCCATGGTCTCCTCGGGGCGCGCACCGAGGACGAGGATGCCCTCACCGAGCGAGGCCAGGACCCTGGGGGCCGCGAGCGGCGCCGTCAGGCTGTATCCCTGGGGAGCGGCCTCGGCGACCAGGAAGAGGTCGTGGCGCAGCCGGAGCTCCGCGACCCTGTCCGGGCGGACGACCTTGAGGTAGACGTCGCCCGCGGTCGTCCGTGCGCGCAGGACGGCCCGGCGCAGGGGGCGGTAGGCGACCAGGTCCAGCCCCAGGACGAGCGGGGCGTGCGCGTCGATCGAGCGCCACCGGTCGGTCAGCGTCGCGGCGTCGCAGGCCGTCGCGAGCCCCGGCAGGAGGGGGTCCACGGGATGGCGCCACACGTGGACGGTCTGGTCGCCGTCGACCATGCGCAGGATGCCGTGCCGTTCGACGACGTCGGGCGGGAGGTCGGCCGTGGTCGCCACGAGGTACTCGTCGCGCCCTCCGGCCGTCCGCAGCCCACCGGCGCGGCCGCGCACCGTGACCTCGTACCCGACGCTCACCTCGGCGCCCGGGCGCGCGTGCACCTGGTGCACGCGCCACGAGCCCAGCGCGACGTGGTCGACGGCGAGCGCCGCCTCCAGGAGGTCCCCGGCCCGGGGACCGGTGAGCAGCTGCGCGGCGGTGTCCATGAGAGCAAGGCAAGAGGCCCGACGTGATGCGGGGATGAGGGCTGCGTGAGAGACCTCTCACGCAGCCGTTGACACCGCGAGGGGCGACTGCCATTGTGTCGGCATGATGATACAAAACCTCCGGGGTGAGATGACCGTGCCGCTGCCCCTCACCCACCGGGACGCCTGAGTGGCCGGGACCGAGCAGCCCGGCGCGGCAGGGTTGCACCTCGAGATCGACCTCGCGTCGGGCGTGCCCCCGTACGAGCAGATCCGCTCGCAGGTCGTCGCGCACGTCGCCGCGGAACGCCTCGTGGTCGGCGACCGCCTACCCACCATCCGGGCCCTCGCGGCCGACCTCGGCCTCGCCGCAGGAACCGTCGCACGCGCCTACCGCGAGCTCGAGTCGGCCGGCATCACCACGACGCACCGTCGCGCGGGCACGGTCGTCGCCGACGGCGTGGCCCCCACCGACGTCGTCGCCCGGCAGGCCGCACGCACCTTCGTCGCTGCGGTGCGCGAGGCGGGGCTCGACGACGACGCGATCTTCGCACTCGTGCGAGGCGAGCTCCTGCGCCGGCACAGCGACTGACGACCGACGCTTCACAACGATTGCGCATACCGCGCGCGGGCGATGCAGGCCCTGTGCCTGCGGCGTGAGAACGTGGTCGTGCCAGTTCTCCGGCAGGACGCCGGGCATCGAGGGGGAACACGCATGTCGAAGGAACGATCGATCAGGACGAGATGGACTGCCACCACGGCCGCCCTCGTCGCCCTGCTGCTCGTCGGAGGGTGCGACGTCCTGAGCCCGGGCGCCGGCGAGACCTCGGCCCCGCCCACCTCGACCTCGTCGCCCTCTCCCTCCGAGACGCCCAGCCCCGCTCCGACGCCCACCGAGGCCCCGGCTCCCGAGCCCACGCCGGAGCCGCCGGCGCCGGTCGAGCCGGCACCGCCCGCCGAGACGCCCGCTCCCCCGGCTGCCGAGCCCGCGCCCGTCGCGCCGGCCCCCGACCCCGCGACCGAGGAGCTCGTGCGCGGGAGCACAGGAGATCGGGTCGTCGCCCTCCAGCAGCGCCTCGCCGACCTCGGCTACTTCGGAGCGAGCCCCGACGGCACGTTCGGTCCGGGCACGCAGCAGGCCGTCTGGGCCCTGCAGAAGGCCGCGGGCATCGGCCGCGACGGCCGGGTCGGCCCCATGACCCAGGCGGCGCTGGACCAGGGTGTCCGACCCACGCCCCAGAGCTCCTCGGGCCACGTGATCGAGATCGACATCGCCCGTCAGCTCGTCCTGGCGGTCGACGACGGGCGCGTCACCGCGATCATCAACGCCTCGTCGGGCAACGGCGAGCGCTACGAGGCCAAGGGTCGGACGTACTACGCCCGCACCCCTGCGGGGACGTTCACGGTGGGGCGTCAGGTCGACGGGAACTACGAGTCCTCGCTCGAGCTCGGGAGCATGTGGCGCCCCAAGTTCTTCAACGGTGGGATCGCGGTCCACGGCTCGGGCTCGGTCCCCCCGTCACCCGCGTCGCACGGGTGCGTGCGTGTCGCCAACGGGGCCATGAACTGGATCTGGGACTCGTGGGGCGCCCCGGCCGGCACGACCGTGATCGTCTACTGACCAGCCCAGCCGCTCGGTCCGCGAGGTAGAGGGCCCGCGTCGAGACAGTGGGCCGGAGCCCTCTACCTCGACGCGGGCCCTCTACCTCGGCACTTCCGGGACTCGGCAGCGACGCTCAGTGCCTCAGAGCGCGACGCCCACCAGCACGGGCTCGGGGACCAGCTCGATCCCGTAGGCGTCGAGCACCCCGTCGCGCACGGTGCGTGCGAGCTCGACGATCTCCGCTGCGGTCGCCGCCCCTCGGTTCGTCAGGGCCAGGGTGTGCTTGGTCGAGAGCCTCGCGGCGCTCGACGGGCCGTGCACGCCGAACCCCTTGGTGAAGCCCGCGTGCTCGATGAGCCAGGCCGCCGAGGTCTTGACCATGGTCGGGTCGATCTCCCCGAGGCTCGGACCCGTGGTGCGCGACGGGAGCGCCGACCGGACCGGGAAGCGCGGGGCGTCGTGCGGCAGCAGGTCGGCCTGGTCCGCGGCGACGACCGGGTTCGTGAAGAACGAGCCCGCGCTCCAGCGGTCGTGGTCGGGGGCGGTCGGGTCGTCGAGCAGCATGCCCTTGCCCCCGCGCAGCTCGAGCACCGCGGCGCGCACCTCGGCGCTCGGCGCGCGCTCGCCCACCTGGACGCCCAGGCGGCGCGCGAGCTCGGGGTAGCCGATCGGGGCCGAAAGGGTCCCGAGCCGCATCTGGAGGTTGACCTCGAGGACGACGAAGCGCGGGGACGGGTACCAGATGTCGCCGCCGTCGGGCGAGGCGTGCATGGTCCGCTTGAGGAGCGAGGTGCGGTAGCCGAAGTCCAGGTCGATGAGCGGCAGCGTGCGGATGCGCGACTCCGCGCGGTCCCACACGCGCACCGAGGCCACGACGCCCGCGACCTCCTGGCCGTAGGCTCCGATGTTCTGGACCGGGGCCGCCCCGACGGTTCCGGGGATGCCGGACAACGCCTCGATCCCGACCCACTCCTGGGCCACGGCCCGTTCCACGAGCTGGTCCCAGTCCTGCCCCGCGGTCACGGTCACGCTCCCGCCGCCGCACGTGTCCTCCGCGTCGATGCGGATCTCGGCACGCACGTCGCGGACCACGACCCCACCGAAGCCCTCGTCGCTCACGAGCAGGTTGGAGCCACCTCCGAGCACGAGGAGCGGCTCGCCCGCGTCGTCGGCCGCACGGACCGCGTCGACGAGCTCTGCCTCGGTGCTCGCCTCGAGGTACGCGTCGGCAGGGCCGCCGACGCGCAGGGTCGTGAGGTCGGCGAGCGTGGGCTGCTCGAGCACCTCGCCCGGACCGGGCGCGGCACCCTCGGTGACGGCTTCGACGGCGGACACGCGGCGCGGAGAGGGGGCGGTCATGGCTCCAGCCTAGTTCGCCCCGCTCGTGCCCCTGCTCCGCACCCCTCGTCGGTCGAGCGAGATGTCAGGCGCCCCCGGTGCCCGTGCCGCCCGCCGCGGTGGGCAGCGGCTTGGCCGCGTTGACCACGAGCAGCCCGATCACGAGCGGCACCGCGATCACGAGCAGCGCGGGGCGGTAGCCGCCGATGTGCTCGGCCAGGAACCCGATGAGCGGCGGGCCGACGAAGAACGCCGAGTACCCGATGGTCGACACGACGCTGACCCGGACCGCGGCGTGCGTGGGGTCGTCCGACGCCGCGCTCATCCCGACCGGGAAGCCCAGCGCCGCACCCATGCCCCACAGCACCACGCCCACGAGCGCGACCCACAGGATGGGCACGAGCGCGAACACGAGCAGGCCGACGAACGCGAGGCCTGCCGAGATGCGTAGCACGGCCACCCGGCCGAACCGGTCGAGCAGCCCCGTCCCGAGCAGGCGCATGCCCGTCATGGCGGTGAGGAAGATCCCGAGCCCCACGGCGCCCATCGCGTCGGACGTGCCGAACCCGTCGACGACCGCGAGCCCGACCCAGTCGTTCGCCGCCCCCTCGGTCAGCGCGGCGGCCAGCACCACGAGGCCGATGAGCAGCGTGCGCGGCTCCTTCCAGGCGGCGAGGGCGCTGCGCGCGCCCTTGCCGTGGACCGCGGTCGCGGGGTCCTCGCCCGCGGCGTCGTCCCGCAGGTCGCCCGACGACGCAGCGAGGGCCTCGTCCGTGACCGCACCTGCGGGGAGGAAGGACCGCACGCACCACAGGACCGCGAGCAGGCTCAGCGCGAGCGCCACCGCGAGGTGCCACTGCACGGGCACGCCCGCGAGCGCGGCCAGGGCGCCGACGCCGGCGCCGGCCATGGTCCCGAACGAGAAGCCCGCGTGGAAGCGCGGCATGATCGCCTTGCCGAGGCGCTGCTCGACCGCCGCGCCCTCGATGTTCATCGCGGCGTCCCAGACCCCGGTACCGATCCCGAAGAGGAACAGGCCGACCCGCACCACGTCGACCGAGCCCTGGGACACGCCCGTGACGGCCACGACGAGCCCCGCCACGTTGACCGTCGCGAAGATCACGACCGCGCGCGAGGCGCCGACGCGCTGGACGACCATGCCCGAGAGCGGCAGCGCGAGGAGCGAGCCGATCGCGGCGAACAGCAGCAGGAAGCCCATGCTGCCCTCGGAGAGCCCGAGCGCGTCCCGGACCGCGGGCAGGCGCGAGGCCCAGCTCGCGAAGTTGAAGCCGTTGAGGAAGAACACCGCGAACACGGCCCAGGTGGCTGCCTGGACGACGCGGGCGGTGCTCGCTGCGCGCTGCTCCCCGGAGCGGGGGGCGGGCGGGGTGGTCATGCGGGGGTCTCCTCGCGTCGGTGGGAGGTCGAGCCGGACGGTGCAGGGTCGGTCGCGCCGTGTCGCCGCACGGCACGACGGCGGCGCCGCGTGCGCAGGGTCGACGGTACCGCGTGGTGGGTTACCACCTGGTCAGGCTTCGCGGTCGCGTCGGGCGCCCCCACCCCGGTGTCCTCGGGACGTGCGTCGTCGTCGAGCGACGCCTCGTCCGCACCGGAGCCCTCCGCACGGCGACCCGTGGGAGGGAGGGGAGCTCCGTCGTCGGGCCCTGCGAGCGGCGCGGGGCGCTCCCCCGCGACCAGCGGCGCGACCTTCGTCGAGAGCAGCACGCTGACGACCATCGCGACCACGATGAGGACGAGCGCGTGGCGCGCACCCATGGCCTCGGCCGCGATGCCCAGCAGCGGCGGTGCCGCGAGCGAGGCCATGGACGAGAACGCCGAGACGACCGAGACACGGCTCGCGGCCTGCATGGGCTCGTCCGAGGCCGCGGCGATACCGATCGGGACCGCGAGCGCTGCGCCCAGGCCCCACGCGACCACACCCACGCCCGCGAGGGCGAGGTTCGGGGCGAACCCGAACAGGAGCAGGCCGCCGATCGAGGCGACCCCCGAGACGCGCAGCACCGTGACGCGACCGTAGCGGTCGATCAGGCGGGTGCCGAGCAGGCGCATGACGGTCATCGCGCCGACGAACGCGCCGAACACGACCGCGCCCACCGCCTCGGTCTGGTCGAACCCGTCGACCACGGCGAGCGAGAGCCAGTCGTTCGCCGAGCCCTCGGACAGTGCCGCGGCCATGATGACGAGGCCGATGAGCAGAGTGCGCGGCTCGCGCCAGGCACCGAGCGCCGCCCCCAGGCGCACGCGGCGCGAGCGCGGGTGCAGCACCGCGGCAGCCTCGACCCCGTCGGGGCCGGCGTCGCCCAGACGCGCCTCGACCCGCGGGCGGGGCAGCGTCGCGTGGACGAACATCGGGATGCTCACGAGGCGCCAGATCGTCGCGACGACCGCGGTGCCCACGAACTGCACCAGGACCGGGACGTCGCCCGCGGCGCACGCGGCGCCGACGAGCGAGCCCACGACCGCGCCGATGCTGAAGGCCGCGTGGAACTGCGGCAGGATCGTGCGCCCCGTGCGCCGCTCGACGCTCGCGCTCTCGACGTTCATGGGGACGTTGCCGAGCGAGAACGCGACCCCGTTGAGGAAGATGCCCGCGGCCAGCAGCGGGACCGAGCCCGTCGCGGGGCCGACGCCCAGGAGCACGAGGGCCGCGGCGAAGAAGCCGGTCGAGGCGAGCATGGCCGCCCGACCGCCGAAGCGGTTGACGATCGGTCCGGCCAGCGTGACCGTCACGAGCGCGCCGACCGCGCCCGCGAGCAGCACGAAGCCGAGGTCCTTGGGCGTCATGCCCAGGGCGTCGCGTACCGAGGGGATGCGGGCGAGCCAGCTCGACATGGTGATGCCGTTGAGCAGGAAGATCCCCAGGAGGGACCAGCGGGCGCGGGAGAGGCCGGGGTCGAGCGCTGGTCGAATCGATTCGATACCTGCGTCGGGAGTGGCCTTCGAAACGATTCGAGACATGGTGACAAGTCTGCGGGTAGTCTGGCCGCGCCGTCAAACACCTTTTCCGTGCGTCACGGCGGATCCGAGTTCGTCCAGAAGACCGGCAGAGGGGCAACGATGACCGATTCCGAGCAGGCACCCAAGCCACCGGGCCGTCCGACCCTCGCCCGCGTGGCCGCGCTCGCCGGCGTCTCGGTGTCCACCGCGTCGCTCGCGTTCTCCGGCGCCGGCCCCATCACCCCCGAGACGCGCGAGCGCGTCATGACCGCCGCGACCGAGCTCGGGTACGCGGGCCCCAACCCGCTCGGCCGTCAGCTCCGCTCGGGGCGGTCCGGGATCGTGGGCGTCGTGATCGGCGACCAGCTCAAGCGCGCGTTCCGCGACCCCGTCGCGGTCCAGGTCCTCGACGGGCTCGTCTCGACGCTCGGCACGAGCGGGCTGGGCGTGCTCCTCATCCCCGGCATCCCGTCCGAGGACCCGTCCCGCGCGGTCGACCCGCTCATCGAGAGCGCCGCGATGGACGTCGCGGTGCTCGTGTGGGGCATCGGGACCGACGACGCGACCCTCGACGCGCTGCAGCGCCGCGGCGTCCCCGTCGTGATCGGCGAGGGGCACCCCGTGCCCGGGACCCCGCTCGTCGGCATCGAGGACCGCAAGGGCACGGCCGAGGTCGTGCGCCACCTGGTCGACCTCGGGCACACCCGCATCGCCGAGATCGCCCTCCCCCTCGACAACTCCCGCCGCAGCGGGGTCATCGACGCCGACCGCCTCGCCCAGGCCGACCGCACCCCCACGCTCAACCGGCTCGCGGGCGTGCGTGATGTCGTCGAACCCCTGATCTCCTGGGAGACCGAGGCCTCGCTCGTCGAGCACGGGCACGCGGCCGCGGTCGAGATCCTCGGGACCTGGGTCCCGTCCGACGAGCGCCCGACCGCGATCATCGCCCACTCGGACCTGCTCGCCGCGGGTGCCGTCCTGGGCGCCAAGGAGCTCGGCCTGCGCGTGCCCGAGGACGTGTCCGTCGCGGGCTTCGACGGGCTCGACCTGCCGTGGCTCAGCCCGGACACCCTCACGAGCGTGCACCAGCCCCTCGCGGAGAAGGGGGCCGAGCTCGGCCGCGCCGTCGTCTCGCTCCTCGCGGGCAAGGAGCCCGAGACCGTGATGCTCGACGTCACGCTCGTCGTGGGGACCACGACCGGGCCCGTCCCGGCCGCCTGAACCACCCGGTCCAGCTTGGCCGCACCGTGGGTCCGCAGCCCCACCACCGACGTCGAAGGGCGCCTCTCCCATGCGGGAGAGGCGCCCTTCGTCGTGTGCAGGCTGCGCGGCGGAGGCCCGCTCAGAGGCGGACGACGGCCTGCGCCTTCATGAGTACCTTGGCACCCTCGAACGTGACGGTCAGGTCGACGCGGACCGTGCGGGCCTCGGCGTCGATCGCCCCGATCGCTCCGGACACCGAGATCACGGCCTCGCCCGGGTTCGGCACGGGCACGGGGCGCGTGAAGCGTGTCTGGTAGTCGACGACAGCCCCCGGGTCGCCGGCCCAGTCCTCGACGAGGGCCACCGCGGCACCCATGGTGAACATGCCGTGCGCGATCACGCCGGGCAGGTCCACGCTCTGCGCGAAGGTGTCGTTCCAGTGGATCGGGTTGAAGTCGCCGCTCGCGCCGGCGTACCGGACGAGGCGGGCGCGGTCGACCGCGATCTCGCGCGTCCCGACGACGTCACCCACCGCGAGGGCGGAGAGGTCCGGTCGCGTGGTGGTCACCGGGGAAGCCGTGGGCTCGGTCATGCGTCCTCCCCGCGGACGACGAGGCTGGACGTGACGGTCGCGACGGGCTCGACGGTTCCGGAGCCGTCTGCCGCCAGGGCGCCGATCTCGGCACGAGTGGTGACCATCGAGATGCCTGCCCGTTGCGTGATCGAGTCGACGTGCAGGACCGTGACCAGCTCGTCGCCGGCGACGATGGGTCGGTGGTGCACGAACCGCTCGTCCGCGTGGACGACCCGCGTGAAGTCGACGCCGGCCTCAGGGTCCTGGATGAACGGGGCCTCGGCGCGCTGCGCGACGACCACCGCGAAGGTGGGCGGCGCGATCAGGTCCGGATAGCCCAAACCCCGCGCTGTGACCACATCGTGGTGCGCGGGGTGGGTCGAACCGACGGCGCTGGCGAACTCGCGGATCTTCTCGCGGCCTACGGAGTACGGGGCGGTGGCCGGGTACTCACGACCGGCGTAGTCAGCGTTGATCGCCATGCGTGTCGGTGCTGCTCAGAGGAGCCGCTGGATCAGCGGGTCTCGCGGTGAGCGGTGTGCTTGCCGCAACGCGGGCAGAACTTCGCCAGCTCGAGACGGTCGGGGTCGTTGCGGCGGTTCTTCTTCGTGATGTAGTTGCGCTCCTTGCAGTCCACGCATGCGAGCGTGATCTTCGGGCGAACGTCTGAGCTCTTGCTTGCCACGGTAGTGCCACCTCTCGCGCCTCCGGAGGGCGCTACGTGCTTGCTAGGCCGCACGGCGCCGGCCGCCGTACGGTGTGATGTCAGGAAGTGGTAGCGGGGGCGGGGCTCGAACCCGCGACCTCACGATTATGAGCCGTGCGCTCTGACCAACTGAGCTACCCCGCCGCGTGATGAACGCGGGGTCGTGTCGCCAGTATTCCAGCGAGACGACCCCGCGTCACTTCACAGAGCCCCGAAAGGGAATCGAACCCTTGACCTTCTCCTTACCATGGAGACGCTCTGCCGACTGAGCTATCGGGGCAGCGGTGAAAAGATTACACGGGTTCTGCCGTGGTGCGAAATCGGCCTCGGCGACCACCCGGGAACCCAGTGATCAGGCCGATTTCTCGACCTGTCGACCGTGCACCGCGATGCCTGCACGACACGTCGCACGCGTCCGACATGTCACGACTTCACCCCCACGTCGCACGCACAGCCTGCCGTCGACGCGCAGCACGCTCACCGGACCGAGGTCGAGGAACGGACGAGGGGCACCGCGAGGAGAGACGGACGGCACGCCCGGGCGCTCCTCGGCCGAGCCGCACCGGCCGCGGGCCGAGAGGCGGAGGCGAGCTCCGACGTCGGGCAGGACGGGCGTGCACCGCGCCGGCCCACGACGCACCTCGCGCCGACCCGTCCCCATGCGACCCCGCCAACGCGAACGAGGCGCCACCCCAGGGGGTGGCGCCTCGTTCAGGTGCGTGGCAGGTGAGGGATTCGAACCCACGAAGGCTATGCCGTCTGATTTACAGTCAGATCCCTTTGGCCGCTCGGGCAACCTGCCATGTTCGGTTGTGCACTCTCGCTGGCCGACCGCGACCGGGCTGCACCGAGGCGCAACCAGAGGACGCTTCCGAACTGCGGGAGCGTGGCAACAGTACAGCCGATCGGGCCCTGGTGAAAAATCGACCCCGCGCGCACGCCCCGCCCACGCTTACAGTGGACCGTGAGCCAGGCCCCCCAGCACCCCGCGAACGACCTCTCCGCGCCACCGGACGCTCCCCGTCCAGGTGCCCCGGGAGCCCCCGCCCCGATCGACCGCCTGGGCGTGGTCCTGGGCGCGAGCGCGTACTTCCTGTGGGGCGCGATGCCCCTGTTCTTCCCCCTGCTCCAGCCGGCCGGACCGCTCGAGATCATCTCCCACCGTGTGGTCTGGAGCCTGCTCTTCTGCCTGCTCCTGCTGCTCGTGATGCGCAAGCTGCCCGCGTACCGGGCCGTGTTCCGGGTGCGCCGGACCGTGGGGCTGCTCGCGATCGCGGCCGTCCTGGTCGCCACGAACTGGGCCGTCTACGTCTACGGCGTGCTGTCCGGGCACGTGCTCGACGCCGCGCTCGGGTACTTCATCAACCCGCTCGTCACGGTGCTCCTCGCGGTGCTCGTGCTCAAGGAACGGCTGCGGCCCGCTCAGTGGGTCGCGCTGGGGATCGGGGCCTCGGCCGTGATCATCCTCACGATCGGCCTGGGCCGTCTGCCGTGGATCGCCCTGACCCTCGCGATCTCGTTCGGGCTGTACGGGCTCGTCAAGAACCGGGTCGGACGGGACGTCGAGGCCCTCCCGGGGCTCGCGGTCGAGACCACGCTGCTGTTCCCCGTGGCGCTCGGCTACCTCGTCTTCCTGGGCGCGACGGGGGTCGGGACGTTCGGCACCGAGGGCACGGGCCATGCGCTCCTGCTGGCCTCGAGCGGCGTCGTCACGGCCCTGCCCCTGCTGCTCTTCGGCGCGGCGGCCCGCCGCCTGCCGCTGAGCCTCGTGGGCATGCTCCAATACCTCGCCCCCGTGCTCCAGCTCCTCGTCGGTCTCCTCGTGTTCCACGAGCCCATGCCGCCCGCGCGGTGGGCCGGCTTCTCGCTCGTGTGGCTCGCGCTCATCGTCCTGAGCGTCGACGGCCTGCACGCCATGCGCGCGTCCCGCCTCGCAGCGACGCGCTGACCCGCAGCGCGCGCCGACACCGCCGACACCGCCGGGCCCGGGGCGGCATCCGTGCCGCCCGCCCACTACCGTGGACCCCAGACCACCCCACCTACCGCGTCAGGAGAGCACCGTGGCCGATTCATCGATGGACATCGTCAGCAAGGTCGACCGCCAAGAGGTCGACAACGCCCTCAACCAGGCCGTCAAGGAGATCCAGACGCGCTACGACTTCAAGAACGTCGGCGCCTCGATCGCCTGGAGCGGCGAGAAGATCGTCATGATCGCCAACTCCGAGGAGCGCGTGCTCGCGATCCTCGACGTCTTCCAGACCAAGCTCATCAAGCGCGGCATCTCGCTCAAGGCGTTCGACACGGACGACAAGGAGCCCAAGCTGTCGGGCAAGGAGTACCGCCTCGAGGGCGTGCTCAAGGAGGGCCTCGCCGGCGAGAACGCCAAGAAGATCACCAAGATCATCCGCGAGGAGGGCCCCAAGGGCGTCAAGACGCAGATCACGGGCGACGAGGTCCGCGCGACGAGCAAGTCGCGCGACGACCTCCAGGCCGTCCAGTCGCTGCTCAAGGGTGCGGACCTGGACTTCGCGGTGCAGTTCACGAACTACCGCTGACACCTTCTCGCGACGGGCGCGTCGCCGGTCGGGCTCCTGCCCGACGGCGGCGCGCCCGTCCGCGTGTCGGGTCGCGCCGGGTCACGCCCGCGACGTGCGGGCGTGTCGCTCCCACGCGGACCTAGACTCGCGGCGTGGACACTCACCGGCTCTCGTCGCCCGAGGCCCTCGCCTGGGCGGGCTGCGGGCCGTGGTCGCGCGGCGGTGACGCCGCCGCCGCGGGGGTCGGGTTCACGGGCGGCCCGACGCTGCGCCCCGAGGTGGACGCGGACAGCATCGAGGTCCTGCTCAGGCGCCGTGAGGCGCTCTGGGCGCGCCTCACGCCCCTCGCCTTCTTCGGTGTGTCGATGCTGATGCTGTCGATGTCGTCGACGAACCCGCTGTCCTGGACCTGGCGGGTGGCCGCCGTGGTCGCGGTAGCCGTCGTCGTGCTTCTCGCGGGCCGGGTCCGCCACACGCGGGAGGGTCGCGTGGCCGCCGCGCTCGAGGCGGGCGGGCCGACGGCCCTCCTGCTCGCCACGTGCGTCCCGGCTCGCAGCGGCTGGCGGCTGGATCTCGCGGCCGCTGACGCACCGGGCCTCGTCGTGGCCTCCGTCCGGAGCCCTGTGCTCGGCACGGTCCTGGCCCGCTTCGCCGACCAGGAGCTCTCCCGCGCCGTCTCTCCCGAGACCCTGCGCAGAGCGCCGTGGCGCGCGTGGGCCGCGGAACCCGTGCTCGTGGTGGGCGGCCGGTCGGCGTGCGCGGTCACGGCGCTCCAGGGGGCCGACGGCGGCTCGTGGATCCTGTCGAGGGCTCGTCGCCAGCCCGCGCGACGCGCGCGTGTCGCGACCTCCGAGCGGCAGGGAGCCCTCGCATGACCCGCCCCCTGCGCCCGCCCCGCGTGGTCGCGACAGACCTCGACGGGACCCTGCTGCGCTCGGACGGCACGGTCTCCGAACGCACGCGCGAGGTCCTGGCCGCACTCGACGAGGCCGGGACCCAGGTCGTGTTCGTCACGGCCCGCCCGCCGCGCTGGCTGACGGAGGTCGGCACGCTGGTCGGTGGTCACGGCGTGATCATCTGCCTGGGCGGGGCGTGCGTGTACGACGTCGGCACGCGCCAGGTCGTCGAGTCGCGCGGTTTCGCGCCGCTCGCCCTGGGTGGCGTGGTCCGCGACCTGCGCGCCGCGGTGCCGGGCGTCGCGCTGGCCGTCGAGCGGGTCGACGGTCCGGTGTTCGACGCGTCGTTCCGGCACGACGAGGACACGCCCGAGGCGTGGCGCGGACCGGTCGAGCGTGCGCTCGACGCTCCCGTCGCGAAGCTGCTCGCACGCACCGACGACACCGCGCAGGACGAGTTCTTCGAGCGCGTGCTGGACGCGGTCGGCGACCGGGCCCTGCTCGCCTACTCCGGCGCGGCCGGCCTCGCCGAGCTGCTCCCGCCCGACGTGACCAAGGCCGGAGCGCTGTCCGCCTGGTGCGCGTCGCACGGCATCGCGGCAGCAGACGTGTGGGCGTTCGGCGACATGCCCAACGACCTGCCGATGCTCGCCTGGGCCGGAACCTCGTACGCAGTAGCGAACGCGCATCCCGACGTGCTGGGCGCCGTCACGCACCTCACGGCGTCCAACGACGAGGACGGCGTCGCGGTCGCGCTCGAGGGCCTGCTCGACGGGTGGACCTCGCACCCCGGCCCGTTCGCCGACAGGTCGGGTGCCTGATGGCCGCGCTCCCCGGACGGGACGGCCCGCACGTCCCGTCACGCCCCGCTCGACGGCTGCCGGCGCTCGCCCTGGCGGTCGTCCTCTCGCTCACGGTCGCCGGCTGCACGGCCTCGTCCCCCGACCCGACGTCCTCCCCGCCCCCCGCGGCCGACGCACCCTCCCGGCCGACCGAGCCCGACGACGCGGTGCTCACGACGTTCTCCTACGGGCCGCGCCCGGCACAGACGGCCGACCTGATCCTGCCGGCCGAGCTCGCCGAGGGGACCGGAGAACTGCGTACGCCGTCCGGCGACGAGGCTCCCGAGCTCCCGGTCGTCGACGTCGTCGTCCTCGTCCACGGCGGCGGCTGGGACGCCGTCTACGACCGTTCGTCCGAGACCGAGGTCGCCCGGGACCTGACCGACGACGGCATCGTGGTGTGGAACCTCGACTATCGCGGCGTCGGCGCGCCCGACCCGCTCGACGAGGGCGGCTGGCCCGGGACGTTCGAGGACGCCGCCGCAGGCCTCGATCTCCTCCCCCAGGCCCTCGGGGACGCAGGACTCGCGCCGGGGCGCGTGGCCGTCGTCGGGCACTCCGCGGGCGGGACCATGGCGCTGTGGCTCGCGGCCCGGCACACCCTGCCCGACGGCGCGCCCGGCGCGGACCCGCTCGTCCGTCCCGACCTCGTGGTCACCCAGGCAGGCGTGAACGACCTGAAGACCGCCGGGGTCGAGGGGCCCGTCGAGGGAGCCGTGCAGGCGCTCATGGGCGGCTCGACGAGCGAGGTCCAGGACGACCGGTACGACCTCGCCTCCCCCACCGCACTGCTGCCCCTCGGTGTCCCGACGCTCGTCGCGACCGGGGACCTGGACGCCGTGGTCGTGCCGTCGGTCGCGACCGACTACGCCGCGGCCGCGCAGGCCGCCGGAGACGACGTGACCCTGTCCGTGGTCGCGGGCGACGACCACCTCTCGCACCTGTCTGCGACCTCACCCTCGTGGGCCGCGGTACGCGACTGGCTGGCCGAGCGTGGGATCACCCCGGTCGGGGCCACGAGATAGCGGTTCGTCGAAGCAGGCGACCCTCGTCGAGGTCCGGTCTGCAGACCACGACCGGGCTCTCCCTCGGCGCAGGCAATCAGTAGCGGGTGATGCCGCCCTGCTGGCCCGCCATGGTCTCGAGCCGCTTGATGCGCTCGGCCATGGGCGGGTGCGTCGCGAACATCTTGGCGACGCCCGCGCCACGGAACGGGTTGGCGATCATGACGTGCGAGACGTCGACGAGATCACGGTTCTGCGGCAGCGGCGCCCTCGCGGTCCCCTGCTCGAGCTTGCGCAGCGCCGACGCGAGAGCCAGCGGGTCGCCCGTGAGCTTGGCGCCGTCCTCGTCCGCGTCGTACTCGCGCGTCCGGGAGATCGCGAGCTGGACGACCATGGCCGCGACCGGCGCGAGCAGGGCCATCGCGAGCGCGGCGAGCGGGTTGCCGCCCCGGTCGCGGTTGCCGCCGAAGATCAGCAGGAACTGCGCGAGCGACGTGATGACGCCGGCCATCGCACTGGCGACCGAGGACGTGAGGATGTCCCGGTTGTACACGTGCATGAGCTCATGACCCAGGACCCCGCGCAGCTCACGCTCGTCGAGCAGCGTGAGGATCCCCTCGGTGCAGCACACCGCGGCGTTCTTGGGGTTGCGTCCCGTCGCGAACGCGTTGGGCGCCTGCGTGGGCGAGACGTACAGCTTGGGCATGGGCTGACGTGCAGCGGTCGAGAGCTCGCGCACGATCCTGTACATCGCCGGCTGCTCGAGCTCGCTCACGGGCCGCGCGTGCATGGCACGGATCGCGATCTTGTCGGAGTTCCAGTACCCGTACGCGGTGGTCACCAGACCGATCGCGACGAAGATCCACAACGTGCCGGCCGAACGGGCGAACACCGCCCACAGCCCCAGGATCACGACCCACATGATCCCGAACAGTCCTGCGGTCTTCAGACCGTTGAAATGCTGGTGACCCACTCCCAGCCCCTTCCCTCGAGCACAGGATGCCGTGGTGCGAGCATCCACCGGAAGAACGCGCGGCGCACGCGGGAGGTTCCCTCCGCCGTCGGGCACGGGCGCGCGCGACGAGCCGCACGGCGGGAGGCGACTGTGGGTGGCTGGGGGGGGCGGCGACGCGCCCTGGGAGCCCACGGCGCAGCAGGTCCCGGTACGACGACGGCGCCCCGGCCCGGGTGGGCGGGGCGCCGTACGTGGTGCGCGGGTCAGGCCGTGGCGTCGTCCTCGCGGCGTGCGATGCGGATCATGTCCTCGCGCGGCACGACCTTGATGCGCTCACGGCCGTGCGGCTCGCCCTGCGCGCGCTCGTGGGCGTCCAGGACCTCCCAGTCGGACCACTGCACCAGGTGCACGCCCCGCTCCGTCAGGAACTCGATGATCGCGTCGGGCGAGCCGTGCGGCGCGACGCGTCCACCCTCGAGGTCCCCCTCGACGGCCTCCACGCCCTCGGCTGCGGCAACTGCCCCCGTGACGTCCTCGACGAGGTGGCGGACGGTCTCCGAGGCGTCGGACTTGGTGTGCCCGATCAACCCGACCGGGCCRCGCTTGATCCAGCCCGTGGCATACACCCCCGGGACCTGCTCACCATCGATGTCGATCACCCGACCCTCACGGTTGGGAATGACACCCTTGAGCTCGTCGNCGCTTGATCCAGCCCGTGGCATACACCCCCGGGACCTGCTCACCATCGATGTCGATCACCCGACCCTCACGGTTGGGAATGACACCCTTGAGCTCGTCGAACGGCACCTCGGGCAACGGCGACCCGAAATACCCCACCGCACGATAGACCGCCTGCACCGGCCAGTCCTGGAACTCCCCCGTCCCACTGACCGTCCCGTCACCGTTGAGCACCGTGCGCTCGGTRCGCAACCCCTCGACCCGCTCCTGCCCCAGCACCGCGACCGGCGCCTTCAAGAAATGCAGGTGCAACCGGCGCGAAGCCGTGAACYCGCTCGGGTCCTTCAGCGTCCAGTCCGTCAACGTCTTGACGACCTGCTTCGTCTGGTTCGACGAATTGATCGCCGCCATCGACCCCTCGTCGAACTCGAAGTCCTCCGGATACACGATCACGTCCACATCCGGCACATGACCCAGCTCACGCAGCTCCAACGGCGAGAACTTCGCCTGCGCCGGACCACGCCGCGCGAACACGTGCACATCCGTGACCGGCGACGCCTTCAACCCCGCATACACGTTGTCCGGGATCTCCGTGGGCAACAGATCATCCGCATGCTTGGCCAAGATCCGCGCCACGTCCAACGCCACGTTCCCCGCCCCCAGCACCGCGACCTCACGCGCCTCCAACGGCCACGTCCGCGGCACGTCCGGATGCCCGTCGTACCACGACACGAAATCAGCAGCACCGAACGAMCCCGGCAGATCGATCCCCTCGATCGCCAACGCCGCATCCCGGATCGACCCCGTCGAGAAGATCACCGCGTCATAGAACTGCCGCAGATCGTCCAGCTTCAGATCCACCCCATAATCCACGTTCGCCAACAACCGCACATCACCACGCGCCAACACCTTGTGCAACGCCACGATGATCTGCTTGATCCGCGGATGATCCGGAGCCACCCCATACCGCACCAACCCAAAAGGCRCRGGCAGACGCTCGAACAGATCGATACTCACCTCGACATCCGTCTTCGACAGAATGTCCGCCGCATAGATACCAGCAGGACCAGCGCCGACGATAGCGACGCGCAAAGGACGGGAGCTGCTCACAGGAAAGAACGCCTTCCGATCGAGGAGGG
>NZ_LMIL01000008.1:0-413341 GCF_001429135.1 Oerskovia sp. Root22
CGACGAGCTCAAGGGTGTCATTCCCAACCGTGAGGGTCGGGTGATCGACATCGATGGTGAGCAGGTCCCGGGGGTGTATGCCACGGGCTGGATCAAGCGTGGCCCGGTCGGGTTGATCGGGCACACCAAGTCCGACGCCTCGGAGACCGTCCGCCACCTCGTCGAGGACCTCGCCGACTCGCGCACGGCCACCCAACCGGACCCGGGTGCGGTCGTCGAGTTCTTGACCGAGCGGGGCGTGCACCTGGTCCAGTGGTCCGACTGGGAGGTCCTGGACGCCTACGAGCGCGCGCAGGGCGAGCCGCACGGCCGTGAGCGCATCAAGGTCGTGCCGCGCGAGGACATGATCCGCATCGCACGCCGCGAGGACGACGCAACGGACTGAGGCCGGCTCAGCCCCGGCGCCCCGCGAGGGCGAGCAGCCTCGTGAGCTCGGGCGCGTCGTCGGGCACGGGGACGGGGCCCGCGAACAGGCGGCTCGCCGCGAACATGCCCTTGCGGCGCTGGGCGTAGCCCAGCACGAACGACACGAGCTGGGGGCCCAGGTCCGCGTCGACGCCCAGCCCCTGGGCCAGGTCCCATGCGTGGACCGTGAGGTCGAACGTCATCTGGTGCGCGTACTCGGTCGCCGGGGCGTCGCCGTATGACAGGTGCACCACGCGGTCCAGGGCGCCGGGGGCGAGGAACGCCTCGCGCGACTGTGTCGAGGCATCGATCCACGCGTCGATAGGGTCGTCGCCCAGGACGTCGCCGTCGAAGACCGGGCCCACGTCCGCGACCGTCCGGCCCGCGAGCAGCTCGGGCGCCCAGAGCTGCTCCGAGACCAGGTGGTTGACGAGGTCGCGGACGGTCCAGTCGTCGTCGGGCGTGGGCAGGTCCCACTGGTCGTCCTGGACCCGCCGGACCAGGTGGTCGAACGCCCCGATCGCGTCGCCGTGCGCCGCCAGGAGGTGCTCGTGCGACGCCACCGCGGTGCTCACGGGTTGCTCAGGATCGCCAGGACGTTGCGCGCCGGGTCCTTGAACCAGGCGATCGCCGGGCCCTCCGGACCGCGCGCGATGCCCTTGGCGTCCTGGTCGAACCCCACGTAGCGCTCGAACTCCACGCCCTTGGCGACGAGCTCGTCGACCGCGGCGTCGACGTCGTCGACCCCGAAGTTCAGGACCGTGAACGACGCCGCGACGTGGTTCGTCTTGGGGTAGACGAACACGTGCCCGCCCGAGCCCAGGTGCAGGTCCAGGCCCATGGGCGTCTGGTCGACCTCGACCCCCACGACGTCCGCGTAGAACGCCCGCGCGGCGTCCAGGTCGTTCACCGAGAAGCTGCTGAATGCGTTCGTCGTCGAGACCATCGGGTGCTCCTTGTCCAGGTCGTGCGCAGCGGGGGAGGCGTCGTCGGCGCCTCTTTCCACGATGGCACGGAACGGGGACGCTGACGAGGGGAACGTCGGTACCGGAGCGCGGTCGGGTCCGGTGGGGGACGCTCCGCTTGCCCCGCACCCCGCTCTCGCGCGAAGGTACCCGGGTGCCTCACGACCAGCTGATCCGTCATGTCCTGTTCCCGGGGCGCCACCACCTCGTGACCCGCTTCCAGGTGGACTACCTCCGGGCGTTGCGGGCCGGCCTCGTCAGCGACCTCGACGGCGAGCGCGTCCGGTGCTCGCCCGACGCCGTGGTCGTGTGGGCCGTGACGTCCGCGAACCACGCGGGCACGCGCCGCAACCCGGTGCCGGGGCACCGGCGCGAGGCACTCATCGAGCACGTCACGGCGGTCGAGCACCTGCCGAGCCTCGTCGTGCCGGTCCCGGACGTGGCCCCGCACGCGCGCTTCGCGCACCTCGTCACGACCACGGTCCAGACCGCGACGGGGCACACCGTGACGCTCGACCCTCGCGAGACGGTCGTGGCCTGCTCGACCCCCGCGGTCATCGCGGCCTACCGGGAGCTCGGCTACCGGGTCGTGGGCGTCGAGCTCGACGCGACGGACGCGCTGGGTGACGTGCCTGCCCGCCCGTGGGACGCCGTCGGGCGCCTCGCGGCGGGTGACCCGACGTGGACCGACGTCGCCCACCCGGCCGTGCCGGGCTTCTTCCGGCGCTACGGCCTCGAGGCGCAGATCGTCCAGGTCTTCGCCGACCCCGTCGTCTCGGGCGACGGCGACCTGACCGCGACCCGCGACTACCGGACGTACGCCGCGGCGTTCGAGGACGCCTCGCGCCGCAAGTGGGAGCAGGTGCGCCCGTACGTGCTCCCGGGGCGGATCGTCGACATCGGGTGCGCGACGGGCGGCCTGCTCGAGCTGGTCGCGGCCGAGCCGCGCCTGCACGAGTCGGACCTGTTCGGTGTCGACGTCGCGCGCCACCTCGTGGCCGAGGCCGAGCACAAGAAGACGCAGGGCGTGTTCGCGAACCCGAACGTGTGGTTCGTGCAGGCCAACATCCTGCGCGGTGAGGTCATGCCCGAGCGCAGCGTCGACACGACCGTCACGATCGCGCTCACGCACGAGATCTCCTCGTACGGCGACGGCGTGCCCGACGTCGAGCGGTTCGCTCGCCGCGTGCTCGCCCACACCCGCCCGGGCGGGGTGTGGATCAACAGCGACGTGTGCGGTCCCGCTGACGGCGACCGCGCGGTGCACCTCACGCTCCGCGACGACGACGGCTCGCGCCCGGGCGTCGTGACGGACCTCGACGCGTGGGCGCGGCCCGACGTCGCCGCGCACGTCCGCAGGCTGTCGACGGCCTCGCGGATGCGCCAGTTCGCGCACGACTTCCCCCGCCTGTCGGGTGCGTCGTTCACGGTCGAGGAGGTCCTGCCCGGGACGTTCCGCCTCACGCTGCGCGACGCCATGGAGTTCCTCACGACCAAGGACTACGCCGACAACTGGCTGTCCGAGTGCCACGAGCGGTTCTGCGACCTGGACGGCGACGCGTGGACCGGGCTGCTGACGGGCGCGGGCTTCGAGCTGGGGCCCGAGAGCGGGGCGTGGCGCAACGAGTGGCTCGTCGAGCACTCGTTCGCGCCCGTGGCGTCGTTGACCGACGCCACGACGGGCGAGCACGTCGAGTGGCCTGACACTCACGTGCTGACGGTCGCGCGCCGACCGGTGCTCGGGGCGTAGCGCACCGGCTCCCGGCTCACGCCACCAGACCCGTGCGGTAGGCGTGGACCACCGCCTGCACGCGGTCACGCAGGTCCAGCTTGGTCAGGATGCGTGACACGTACGTCTTGACCGTCTCGGGGCTGATCACCAGCGTCGTGGCGATCTCGGCGTTGGACATGCCGCTCGCGATGAGGCACAGGACCTCGAGCTCACGGGGCGTCAGTGAACCCTCGGGCGTGCGTGTCGGTGGGCTGATCCGGCTGGCGTACCTGCCGACGAGCTGTCGCGTCACCTCGGGCGCGAGGAGCGCGGCGCCCGAGGCGACGGTGCGGATGCCGTGGAGCAGCTGGGCCGGGGGAGCGTCCTTGAGCAGGAAGCCGCTCGCACCGGCGCGCAGCGCCTCGTACACGTACTCGTCCAGGTTGAACGTCGTGACCACGAGCACCTTGACGGGGCTCGTCACGCCGGCGCCGGCCAGCAGCCGGGTGGCCTCGATGCCGTCGAGGACGGGCATCCGGACGTCCATGACCACCACGTCAGGTTTCAGGCGGCCGGCGAGCTCGACCGCGAGGCGCCCGTTCCCGCACTCGCCGACCACCTCGAGATCGGGCTGAGCCCCGATGATCGTCGTGAAGCCCGCGCGGATCAGCGGCTGGTCGTCGCAGACGAGCACCCGGATCGGCCCTGTCACGACGATCCCCCGGAGGGGATGCGCGCCTGGACGACGAAGCCGCCGCCGGTCTGCTCCCCCGCGCTGAACTCGCCGCCGACGACGTCGACACGTTCACGCAGGCCGGCGAGGCCGCGGCCGCTCCCGCCGAGGGTCGTGACGCGTGGACCGGCAGCGTCGGTGCTGACCTCCACGGTGATGTCGCTCTCGCCGTGGCGAACGTGCACGGTGGTGCGGCTGCCCGGGGCGTGCTTGAGGGCGTTCGTCAAGGACTCCTGAACGACTCGGTACGCCACGACCTGGGCGCTGCCCGCGGACTCGGGCGGGCTGCCCTCCTCGGTGTACTCCACGGGCTGCTGCGCCTGCCTGGACTGCTCGACGAGGCCTCGGAGCTCACCGGCCAACGGGGTCCGCGGGTCGGTGTCGTGGGCCGGATCGAGCAGGTCGAGCAGGTGCCGCAGGTCGTTGATCGCCCGACGCCCTGTGTCGGTGATGGCGGTCAGGGTCTGGTCGAGACGCTCCGGATCGGCGGTCATGTAGCGTGCTGCCTCGCCCTGCACGACCATGGCGGTCACGTGGTGGGTCACGATGTCGTGGAGCTCGCGGGCGATCCGTGCGCGTTCTTCGGCCCGGGAGCTGTCGGCGACCCGGAGGCGCCGCACGTCTTCGGCAGCCCGGGACTGTCGCAGCCAGGCACCGACGCCCCAGGCGAGCACCAGGACCAGGTAGAACGTCACGAAGCCGCTGACACCCTCGGTGGACCCCTGGCGGTCGAGCCCCAGGGCCAGCGCGACATATGCCGCCGAGGCCAGGACGATCGTGGTGCGCCGATGATGGTCGAGGTGGGCTGCCGCGCTCATCAGCGCGAAGGCCAGCGCGATGCCGGCCACCGAGTGGTATCCACGGAGCTGCTCGACGGCGAACCCGAACGACACCAGGGCGAGGCACACCAACGGCCATCGGCGGCGCACGGCCAGGGGCAGACACTGCAGGGCGATCACCCCGACCGCCAGCGCGTCCGACGGACGGTGCGGCAGGTCGCCGAGCTGTGTCCCCTGGTGCTGCAGCGCCGGGACGAAGGACGCTACAGCGAGCAGGAACGCCAGAGGAAGGTCCCGGACGGTCACGCTCCGACGTTGCCAGACGCTGCGCCGTTGCCACCGGTGCAGCACCTGGCGGAGGGCGATCACGGTCACACGCTAGCAGTCGCGGTGACCTTGGCCGCGCGGCGCCGGCTCGGCATGATGCGGCCGCGGCGGTGGGCCAGCAGGAGGAACACCACGGTCAGCACCGAACCCGCCAGCACGGCGTAGATGCTTCCCTCCGGGCCGAAGTCGCCGCCCGAGAGGATCACCGGGCCCGACGTCACCCCGTGCAGCAGCCCCTGCGTCATGTCACTGCCTGATACCTCGGTGCCGAAGATGCCGGCCGCGGCGAAGTTCCAGCCGAGGTGCAGACCGATCGGCAGCCACAGGGTGCGGGTCGCGGCGTAGGCGGCGCCAAGCATGGCGCCGGCTTCGATGGCGATCGCGACGACTCCCCACAGCGTTGCGTCCGGGTTGGCCAGGTGTACTGCACCGAAGGCCACGGAGCTGACGGCCAGGGCGACCCACGTGCCGCCGCGCTCCTCCACGAGACGGAACAGCAGACCGCGGAACACCAGCTCCTCGGCCACCGCGCCGACGGTCAGGAGACCGAGCAGTCCCAGCGCGACCGTCACCGACCCCGTGTCCTTGAACTCGTAGCCACCACCCAGCGCGATTGCCGCGATCACAGCACCGAACATCAGCACCCCGATGAGCAGACCCCGCGCGGTCGCGCTGCCCGATCCTGCCAGGGCGACCTCGACAGGCACCCGATCCTCGGTCTTGCGCACCACCCACGAGTAGGCGAACAGGGCGAACGCCGCCGCTGCGGCTCCCACGACGAGAGCAAGGATCCAGCTCCCCTCCGCGGCGCCGACGGCCAGGCTGCCGACGACGGCAGCACCCACCACGACACCGATCTGCTTCAACACGCGCACGACGAGTCCTCTCAGATGTTCCCCGGCCAGAGCGCCGCGGCTACCTCGAACGCTAGAGAATCGACGACGCGGGATCGTCACCGCAGGGTGGACACTTGCAGGTCCCTCGCACGGGGGACCCCGACAGTGGTGCGCGAGGTCGTAGACCACGCTGCCGAGCAGGAGCCGCAGCGGTGGGTCATCGCTGTCGACCAGGGCGAGCAGCCGCGGATCGCTGTCGACTGAGCCGTCCGCCCGCTGGCTCGAGCTCCGCGCGCAGGGGGGCGTAGGCGTCGAGCGGCGAGGTGCTGGTCATGCTCGAGGAGAGGTCCGTCCAGTGGCCACACCGGCTGCACGATGGTGACCTTGGCCGCCTCCATGGCCAGAGCCTCGCTCATCCCCGCGGGTTGGTGACGCCCGACGAAGAGGCCATGCGTGACCTCGAGGACCCCGTCACCTGGGGCCAGTACGTGACCCTGCGCGACCTCTGGAGCCGTACGCTGCAGAACGGGCAGTCCGAGTTCTTCGCGATGGCGGCATGGTCGCCTTCTCGATCTACCTGCGCGAGCGCGGCGCTCCTGAGTCCAGCCCGTCGGGACCCCCCACATTGCGACCGGCGTCGAAGGTTGAGCACCCACCCTCGACGCCGGTCGGCCACGGCGGTCCACGACGCGATTTCCATACCACTGCGACGCTGACGCCTCGTTCAGTTGGGAACCGGGCGGTGTCCGTCCCTACGCGCTAGCGTTCAAAGCGGCAAGATGGTGCGTTGACCGGTTGAGACCGCTACCGATTCTGGAACAGGGCAGAACCTGCTTCAGTTCAGGTGCGGTCATAGGTGAGGACGCGGACGCCCGAGGGGAGCAGGGTCTCGTCGGTCGGCTTGAACAGGTGGTGCTGGAACGGGCCGTCGAAGAGAGGGATGCCGGAGCCGATGACGGAGCGGTTCTGCTTGATCACGAGCCGGTCGATCTCAGGCAGCAGCGAGTGGGCGAGCTTGCCGCCGCCCACCAGCCACAGGTCCAGTCCAATCTCGGCTTTGAGCGCCCGCACGCGGTCCAGAGCATCGCCGCGGACCAGTTCCACGGCAGGGTCCGGGCTGGTCGTCATGCTCGTCGAGAAGACCAGGTGCCGCAGGTGGGGGTAGGCGTCGGTGAGGCCGGCGGCCAGCCCGATCTCGTACGATGCGCGACCCTCGAGGACGGTGTCGAACGACCGGCCCGGTCCGTCGATCCCCATGGCCTCGCGGGCCGGACCGGGCATGGTCTCGGGGAAGTGCTCGACGATGAACTGCACGACGTCGGGCGTGATCGGGAGGTAGTCCGCCCCGCTCGGGTCGCCGCCGTCGGGCCCGGCGATGTAGCCGTCGAGTGTCGCTGCCACGTAGTACACGAGCTTGCGCATGGGTTCCTTCCGAAGGCCGGGCCGTCCCCGGCGGGTGCTTCACGATAGAGGCCTGAGGGCGTGATCTCGGTGCATCTGGCTTCGCCAGCCCGCCTGACCGGCACTTCTGAATCGGCCCTTATTTCACCGGCCCGGGCGCAAAGCCCGGTCGTCGACGCCCCAGCGGCACGACCGGGAAAGCAGGAGTGCGGCCGGCGCACATCGCGCCGACGGCAGCGATCCTGCCAGGTCCAGGTGCCAGCGAGGGACGCCTGGCACGCCCCGGTCGTCGCCGAACTCGGGTTGTGAACCCGACGCCGCACGAAGCGGCTCTGCATCGCCATAGGGCGCCCACCAACTCGGACTGCGGTGGCGGGACCATCAAGTGCACGTCACGGCACCCATTTGTCAGGTCCCAACGCCGCCGTCGGTTCTGCACGCGTCGCCGTCGAGCCTGCCGATGAACTCGGGGTGGGCCCGAGCCCACCCGTACGCGACGAGGAGTGGCGGAACGGGGCCCGGGGCGACGATCCTGTGTGCATGCCGATCACGCCGCGTCAGCTCAACCGGGCCAGCCTCGCCAGGCAGCTGCTGCTGCGCAGGGAGCCGTACCCGGGGGCTGACGGGACCGCGACGGCGGTGCGCCGCCTCGTCGCGCTGCAGGCTCAGCACCCCGCGTCGCCCTACCTGGCGCTGTGGAACCGGGTGGCGGACTTCGATCCCGCCGACCTTGACGCCGCGTACGCGGGCCGGGCGCTGGTGCGGGGCACGCTGCTGCGCATCACGCTGCACACCGTGGATGCCACGGACCACCCCGGGTTCCGCACGGCCATGCAGCCCACCCTGCGCGGCGCTCGCCTGGGGGACCGCCGGTTCACGGATACCGGCCTCACGGCCGCGGACGCGGACGCGGACGCGCTGCGGCCTCGGCTGCTCGAGCTGCTCGACCGGCCCCGACCGGGCGGCTGTCGGCGGCAACGAGGACCGGCGGGTGGAGACCCTCGTGCGACTCCTCACCGACTGATCTCGGCCGGCTACAGCTTGATCATCTCTGCGGCGACCTCACCGAAGGCCTCCTCGGGGACCGTCGTGGCGGCGTTCTCGAGCACGAGCAGCCGTGCGCCGGGGATCTCTCGGGCGAGCGCTTCGCCGTTGCCGAGAGGGAAGAACGGGTCGCGACGACCGTGCACCACCAACGCCGGGATCGCGAGGTGCGGGAGGCGCTCGCGCCAGGGGGGACTGCAGTCGAGCCGGGCGAACACCAGGCCCAGCTGGTTGGCCATGTGCAGAGCGGGTCGTGTCCCCGGGGTGCGGTCCCACGTGCGCTCGGCGGTCGTTCGCGCATCGGCGGGGTCGTCGCCGAGGATGGCTGCGCCCGCGGCGGCGAACTCCGCCACCGCGGCGCGGTCGGCCCAGTCGGGCATCTGGCGCGAGAACAGCCTGGCCATCGTCGCGGCGTCATGGTCGGGAAGGTCGCCGGCGACCGGGCCCGGCGCGACGGGTCGGGTTCCGACCAGGGTGAGTGTCGTGAACGCTGCGGGGTGGTCGAGCGCAGCGACCTGGGCGACCATCCCGCCGACGCCGATGCCCGCCAGGTGCGCGGGGCGGTCGTCCAGCGCACGGGCGAGGGCCGCGGCATCGTCTCCCAGGTCGCGCAGGGTGTAGGCGGGAGCCTCGGGGGTGAGGGCGGTCGACGCTCCGCAGTCGCGCAGGTCGTATCGCACGACGTGGCGCCCCCGGCGCGCAAGCGCCTCGCAGAGCGCGTCGGGCCAGGACAGCATGGTCGGGCCGCCGGTGAGCAGCACCAGCGGCGCTGCCGCCTCGCCGAAGTGCTCGACCCCGAGTACGACGCCGTTCGCCTCGACCGTCATCGTCGCCCCTCCACCGTCGCACCGACGACGTCGGCCCTGCTGAGTGATCGGGGTGATGGGTACATCGTGAACCTCCGGGCATGTGTCGTGGACAGATGGCGTGATGCCGGCGCACCAGCCAGTGGTGGCGCTCGCCGGTTGTCAGTGCGGGCCGGTGGGATGCGAGAGGTCGTAGGCGCGGGCGACCTTCGCCGGGACGACCATGCGCCAGGCATCGACCACGAGCTCGCGGGCCTCGGTCGGGTCCAGGGCCGCAAGATCGGCGTGGACCCAGTTGAAGCGCAGGTCCGACTCCGAGGGCATCTGGAACGTGCGTGGATCCCCCGCAACGAGCGCTGCCCGCTCCTCCTTCGGGAAGGCGAACCCCATCACGCACTCGTCGAGCGAGAACGCGACGTAGACCATCTGACCGACGCGGAACTTCAACCGCCCGCGCACGTAGACAGGGGAGGAGCGCTCCAGCCCTGCGCCCAGCGCTCGCATGTCGTCGACGACCGCCACGGTCAGAGTCCGCAGGGCGTGATCAGCACGGCGTGATCCGCGATCGGCGGGCCGATCGTTGTGCGGTCAAGCTTCACAGCCGTGCCTCCCTAGGCTTTCACGTAGCCGCGCGCCTCGACGATCCTGCCGTCGCGGATGCGGATGAGGTTCACGCCACGGACCCGGTCGTTCTCGCCGCTTCGCCAGCGCAGGATCCACGGTGCCACGGCGAGATCGCCGAGGATTTCTGCGGGCTCGGTCGAGAAGTTGAGGTCCGCGTCGCCCGCGAGGTCGGACCAGCGCGCCAGACAGGCTCGACCGCTCTCGTGACGGGCTCCATCGGGAGCCGGGCCCGTGTCCTCGATGACGCATTCGTCCGAGATCAAGCCCACCAGGAGCGTTGGCTCATGCACACGGAATGCCGTGTTGTATCGGTCGATGACTTCGTGGATGGTGCGGGGTGCGGTCTCAGTCATGGCGACGCCTCCTCGTGCGCAGGTGACCCTCGTGCACGGTTGACCCTCGCGTGCCGAAGAACTCATCGGCAGGCAGGCAGGCGGGTGGCTGCGGCGACCGCGTGGTGCCGCACCGCTCAAGCCGGGTAACCGGGATCGCGTGGTGATAATGCACGGGATCGAGGACTACGATCCGTGCGTGGCAATGACGCGCACCGGGGCCCTGGGGGCCCGCACCTGGACGTCCCTCGTCCTCCTCGGCTTCGTCGGGCAGCTCGCCTGGACCGTCGAGAACATGTACCTCAACGTGTTCGTCTACGACACCATCACGGACGACCCGAACGTCATCGCGACCATGGTCGCCGTGAGCGCGGTCGCCGCGACCCTCGCGACGCTCCTGGTCGGCGCGCTCTCCGACAGGGTCGGACGCCGCCGCGTGTTCATCGCGGCCGGATACGTCCTGTGGGGCATCACGACGGCCGCGTTCGGGTTCCTGAGCCCCGACACGGTCTCGGGGCTGGTCCCGGCGGCGAACGCCGTGGTCGTGGCGGCGGTCGCGGTCGTCGCGCTCGACGCGGTCATGTCGTTGTTCGGCTCGGGGGCCAACGACGCGGCGTTCCAGGCCTGGGTGACCGACTCGACCGAGCCGGCGAACCGGGGCCGGGTCGAGTCGGTGCTCGCGGTCATGCCGCTGCTGTCGATGCTCGTGGTGTTCGGGGCGTTCGACGGCATGACGCGAGCCGGGCAGTGGCGAGGGTTCTTCGTCCTCGTGGGGGCGATCATCGTGGTCGTGGGGGTCGTGTCGTGGTTCCTCGTCCGGGACCGCGAGCTCACGGTCCGCCAGGAGGACGGGTACCTGCGCTCGGTGGTCCACGGCCTGCGGCCCTCGGCGGTCCGCGAGAACCCGGGCCTGTACCTCGCGCTGTCGGCATGGACGATCTGGGGGATCTCGACCCAGGTGTTCCTGCCGTACCTGATCATCTACCTCCAGCGGTACCTGCGGATCGACGGGTACGCGATCGTCCTGGCCGTGGTGCTGCTCGGCGCCTCGGTCGTGAGCGTGATCGGTGGGCGGATCGTCGACCGGGTCGGCAAGGTCCGCTTCCTCCTGCCTGCGGTCGCGGTCTACGGGACGGGACTGGTCCTCATGGCGTTCGCGCGAGGCATGGTGCCCGCGATCCTGGCCGGGCTCGTCATGATGTCGGGGTTCATGCTGGTCCTCACCCCGATCGGGGCGCTGGTCCGCGACTACTCGCCCCCGGACCGCGCGGGCCACGTCCAAGGTCTGCGCATGGTCTTCGCGATCCTCGTCCCCATGCTGGTCGGACCCTTCATCGGTGCGGCCGTGATCAGGGGGGCCGCGGAGACCTACTCCGAGCTCGGGGTCGTCAAGCAGGTCCCGAGCCCCCTGATCTTCGTCGCGGCCGCCGTCGTGCTACTCCTGATCCTCGTCCCCGTCACGCTTCTCCGTCGCAAGGAACCCGCTGCATGAGCATCCTCCGGCCCACTCGGTGGGCCGCCGCCCTCGATCGGCACGCCCCCCTGCCCGAGTACCCCCGTCCTCAGCTCGCGCGCGACAGCTACCTCAACCTCAACGGGGTGTGGGACTACGCGTTCACCGGGCAGGCGGCCGGCCCCGAGGGGTCGTTGGGCGGTGCGGCCCCCCAGGTGTTCGACGGCGAGATCGTCGTACCGTTCTCGCCCGAGTCGGTGCTGTCGGGCGTGGGGCGACAGCTCCAGCCGTACGAGGCGCTCTGGTACCGGCGCACCGTCTCGCTCCCCGAGGGCTTCGTCCCGCGCGACGGGCGGGTCTTCCTGCACTTCGGGGCGGTCGACCAGTCGTGCCGCGTCCTGGTCGACGGCGTCGAGGTGGGCCGTCACACGGGCGGGTTCCTGCCGTTCGCGTGCGACGTCACGGAGGCGTTCGCCGGATCCCTCGACGAGCCGCACGAGCTGCTCGTCGAGATCACCGACGTGAGCGACATGGGTTACCACGCGCGCGGCAAGCAGAAGCTCGACCGCGGCGGCATCTGGTACACCGCCCAGTCGGGCATCTGGCAGACCGTGTGGGTCGAGGCCGTCCCGGCGCTGCACGTCGACCGGCTCGTGCTCGTCCCGGACCTCCCGGGCGGCTGCCTCGAGGTGACCGTGCACGCGGGCGGGATGCCCGCGGGGGCGAGCGGCGCCGTCGGGCCGGACGCGCCCGTGGCGCGCATCCAGGTGCACGACGGCGGAGCGCTCGTCGGGCAGGTCGACGCACCCGCGGGGACGCTCGCCCGCGTGCCGATCCCGGACGCCCACTTGTGGACCCCCGAGGACCCGCACCTGTACGACGTGCGCGTGACGCTCGGCGACGACCAGGTGCGCAGCTACGCCGGCATGCGGTCGTTCGGAGTCGGGCGGGACGAGCGGGGCGTGCCGCGCCTGCTGCTCAACGGCGAGCCCTACTTCCACGCGGGCGTCCTGGACCAGGGGTACTGGTCGGACGGGCTGCTCACGGCACCGTCGGACGAGGCCATGGTCCACGACATCGCGACCATGAAGGACCTCGGGTTCACGATGCTGCGCAAGCACATCAAGATCGAGCCGCTGCGCTGGTACCACCACTGCGACCGGCTCGGGATCCTCGTGTGGCAGGACATGGTCAACGGGGGCGAGCGGTACCGGTCCATCGCGACCGTCCCGCACGCCGTCGTCCCTCTGTGGTTCTCCGACCGCTACCACGGGCTGTTCTCACGCACGGACCCCGACGGGCGTGCCGAGTTCCTCCGCGAGGTCGACGCCACGGTCGAGCACCTGCGCAACGTCGTGAGCCTTGCGGTCTGGGTGCCGTTCAACGAGGGCTGGGGACAGTTCGACGCGGCCAAGGTCGCAGCCCGCGTCACGGCGCTCGACCCCACGCGATCGGTGGACCACGCGAGCGGCTGGCACGACCAGCGTGCGGGGGACCTGCGCAGCCTGCACATCTACTTCCGCTCGTTCCGGGTCCCTCGATGGCGACGCGACAGCAGAGTGCTCGTCCTCTCGGAGTACGGGGGCTACAACCTTCGGGTCGAAGGGCACGACTTCAGCGAGAGCGAGGCCGGGTACAAGCGCTTCCGGGACGCCGCGGCGCTCGGGGAGGCGTTCGAGGCGCTGCACCGCGACCAGATCGTGCCCGCGATCCCGCGAGGGCTCTCCGCGACGGTCTACACCCAGCTCTCGGACGTCGAGGACGAGCTCAACGGGTTGCTGACCTACGACCGCGAGGTCGCGAAGCTCCCGGCCGACCTGGTGCGGTCGGTCAACGCCGGGCTGCGGCTCGGGTGACCCGACGGCTCGGTGCCTGCCCGCTGCTCGACGTGGTGCCGCTTCGACCGGCGCTTCGTACGCTGAGGGGATGCTGCTGACCCGGCAGACGCTCAGCGGGCTCGAGGACGGCACGGTGTCCCTCGCGTACCGCCGCTGGCTCGCGCCGCGCGTGCGCGCGGGCGGGCGGATGAGGACGCGGATCGGGGTCGTGGAGGTCACGTCGATCGACCGGGTCCCGGAGGCGGGAGGGGTCCCCGTCCTGCCCGACGACGACGCGCGCGCCGCGGGCTTCCGCTCGGCCGAGGCTGCGCTCGCCTGGGTCGCAGCGAAGGGCGAGGGCGACCTGTACCGGATCGGTCTGCGGCGCGTGGGGGAGGACCCGCGCATCGCGCTGCGCCAGGAGGCCGACCTGTCGGCCGAGGAGGTCGAGGGGCTGCGCACACGGCTCGCGCGCATGGACCGCGCGGCGCCCGAGCCGTGGACCCGGTCCTACCTGGAGCTGATCGTCGCGCAGCCCGAGGTCGTGGCGCGCGACCTCGCGGCGTCGATCGGGGTCGAGCGCGACTACTTCAAGGTCCGGGTCCGGCGCCTCAAGGAGCTCGGGCTCACCGAGAGCCTGCCCGTGGGGTACCGCATCTCGCCGCGCGGGCGGGCGTACCTCGACGCGACGTGACGGTGCGCCCTGATGCTCTCGTCCCTGCGGGGCGCGTCCACCGGGTGGTCGCACCAGGCCGGGACGAGTGCCCGAGCGCCCCTCCGGGCTCCACCTGCACGGAGATACACTTCCGCGGACAGCAGGGTGCACCGCGACGAAATGAGAAGTCCGTGAAGATCGTCATCGTCGGTGGATCGAGGGGCACGGGGGCTCGCCTGGCTTCGCTCGCACAGGGAGAGGGACACGAGGTCACGGTCCTGTCGCGGAGCGGCGGCGCCGTCACCCCGGGGGTCGAGACCCTGACGGGGGACGCCGGCGATCCAGAAGTGGCTGCCCGAGCGGTCGCCGGGGCGGACGCCGTCGTGGTGACCGTGGGCGGCGCCAAGGGGACCTCTCGTCAACGGTCTGCGGTCACGCGGGTCGTCGTGGCGGCGATGCAGGAAGCGGGAGTGCGCCGGCTCGTCGTGCAGTCCTCCTTGGGGGCAGGTGGCTCGGCAGCGCAGATGCCCGCACTCGTCCGGGTCCTGACGCGGGTCGTCCTTGCCTCGGCGCTGGCCGACCACGACGAGCAGGAGTCGGTCGTCGTGCGTTCGGATCTCGACTGGACGATCGTCAGACCGGCCGGCCTGACGAACGGTCCGACGACCGGTGACTGGACGGCGCGGGAGCTGACCGAGGGCGCCAAGGGATTCGGGTCCATCCCCCGCGGCGACCTCGCCGCCTGCCTGCTCCGCGTCCTGGAGGACGACTCGACCGTCGGCAGGGCGCTCGGGGTCAGCAACCGCTGAACCCTGAACCCGGGGACGTGCGTCACCGGGCGCTCCAGCGTCCGGTGTGCTCAGGGCACCGGAGAGATGTCCACCCCGGGCAGCCCGTCGATGCTCGTCGCGTTCTTCTTGTGCCAGTACGCGTCGAAGTACTCCGGGTCTCGCCGGTCGTGGGCGCGGTCCAGGAGGTCGCGGTCGCCGACGAAGTCCATGAACGGCACCGAGTACCCGCACGAGTCCGAGACCCGGTCCACCTCGACCACGACGATGCCGCGCTGCCCGGACTCGCGCTCCTTGGCGAACAGCGGGCGCAGCTCGTCGAACTCGGGCGTCCGGGCGAGGACGTAGCGGCCCCGCCCGTGGAAGCGCACGATGTTCGGCGGTCCCTCGAACGCGCAGAACATGACGACGATGCGCCCGTTCTCCTGCAGGTGCGCCGCGGCCTCGGCGCCCGAGCCCGTGTAGTCCAGGTACGCGACCCGGTGCGGGTCGAGCACCACGAACGTGCCACCCATGCCCTTGGGGGAGACGTTGACGTGCCCGTCGCCCGCGAGAGGTGCCGTGCCCACGAAGAACACGGGCTGGGACAGCACGAAGCGGGAGAGCCGGGGAGTGATCTCGTCGTGGACGGTCGCCATGACCGCAGTCTGGCACCCGGCCGCGCGACGCCCGAGGGGCGTCCACGCCTCGAGGCGAGCGGCGCCGTCGGGCCCTACCAGCGCTGCTGCGCCTCTTCCGCCCAGCCGACCAGACCCTCCAGGTCCACCCACACGCCCTCGTCGGTGCGCGCGTGGCCCGACCACGTGCCGAAGCACTGGTGCGTCTCGGTGCCCACGACGACCATCTCGGTGCGGGCGACCTTCTCGTGGAAGGGGGTGAACACGGCCTCGACCCCGTCGCCCGAGATGCGCCACGGGGCGAGCCAGTCGTCGCGGTCGTACTGCCAGTCGAGCTTCTGGCCGATCTTGTGGAGCCGACCGTCCACGAGCAGGGCGTTCTCGGTCGAGCCCGTGCCGTCCGTCCACTTGTCACCGAGCTGGATGCCGCGGCCGTGCGCGCTGCCTGCGGCCCAGTTCCAGGTCATCGCGTAGGGCCAGCGGCCCCGGCCGTGGTCGAGCACCGCGAACGAGTCGTCGGCGCTGACCTCGTGCCGGGTGCCGTGGACCGTGAGCGTGCCGGAGACGGGCCGGGCCACGTCCTTGACCGTGTACTGGAACAGGCGGTCGCTCCACGGGACGACGACCCCCAACGACTCGTGCCCCGGCGGGAGCGGGATCGACAGGTCGAGGCTCACGTCGTGGGACGCGGCACGGATCCGCGTGCCGCCCGGGTCCTGGTCGATCACGATCGCGAGCCTCTTCGCACGGGCCTCGGCGCGGCCCGCGCCGCTGGTCTCCGGCATCACGACGCCACGGGCCAGGGGCACGACGACGTCCGTCGCGGTCTCCTGGCCCGTCGCCCGGTCGAGGACGTACAGGCCGTGGACCCCCGCGTAGTCGATCGACGACGCGACGACGCCGATCACGTGCGTGGGCGTCACGACGCCCCAGTACTCCCACCGCTTGGTCCGTCCCCAGCCGCGCAGGTTCGCGCGGTGCAGCGGGGTGCGCGTCCACCCGACCGCGTCGGGGTTCAGGCGCCCGTCCGGCAGGCACAGGTCGACCGGGGCGGTGATCTCGCGCTCGTGCGTCGTCATGTCAGGAGGCTACTGGTCGGTAGGGGGTCGGTGTGCCGCGGGTTCCCGCGGACGACACTGCAACGTTCGGTGTTCGCAACACGGACGAAACGAGGGAGTCCGAGCATAGGGGAGCAAGGCCCCGGCGACGGGGCTGCGACGACTGGAGGACGAACCCGTGACCACACAACGCCCCTACTTCCTCGCCCCGACCAGCCCGCACCGGAGCAACCGCGCGACGCGCTCGGCCGGAGCCAACGGACGGATGCCCCGCGTCGTCGAGTCAGCGGAGGCCGGTGGGAAGCCCGTCCGTCGCGCCAACCCCGGTGACGAGCGCACGATCGACCCTGCGGACCGCAAGCGGCGTGCACGTGCCGCGCTCGGCGACCTGACGCGCGGCCTGGGGATCTGACCTCGCCCAGCTGGTGACGGCAGGTGTCAACGGGGACACCGCTGCACGTCCGGGCTCCTGCTCGGTGCGCGGTGTGCTGAGACCGCGGTGGGTCTGGTGGCCCGGCCCGGCCTCAGGCGGGCTTGCGGGCCTCGATGAGGAACCGCGTCGTCGTCGCGACGAACGGCCCCGCGGACTGGATCTGCGCGTGCAGGGCCTCGAGCTTGGGGCGGTACTGCTCGACCGTGAACCCCGGGACCATCCAGATCACCTTGCGCAGGAAGTAGACGACCGCACCGACGTCGAAGAACTCGGTCCGCAGCTCCTCGAAGCGCAGGTCCATGACCTCCAGACCTGCCGCCTGGGCGGCCGCGCGATCGTCGTCGGGGTGGCGACCGTTGCGGACCTCCTCGGGCTGCGGGCCCAGGAAGAGCTCCACGAGCTCGAACACGCTGTACGGGCCGACGTGCTGCGCGAAGTACGTCCCGCCTGGCGCGAGCACCCGGGCGACCTCGTCCCACCAGGGCCGGACCGGGTGCCGGCTCACGACGAGGTCGAACGCCTCGTCCGCGAACGGGAGCGGTGGTTCGTCGGCGTCCGCGACGACCGCGACCCCCAACGGGTGCAGGAGACGGGTCGCCTTCGCGACGTTGGGTGGCCACCCCTCGGTGGCGACCGTCAGCCGGGGAAGGTGCGGGACGCTCGCGAGGACCTCACCGCCGCCCGTCTGCAGGTCGAGCGCGGCGCTCGCGGTGCGCATGCGCTCGCCCATCGAGCGGGCGTAGCCCCACGAGGGGCGCTGCTCGGTCGCGCGTCCGTCGAGCCAGGAGAAGTCCCATCCGTCGACCGGGACGGATGCCGCCTCGGAGACGAGGTCGTCGAAGGTGCGGGTCATGCGGCGAGTCTGGCAGGCGGTCGGCAGGGGCGCCGGTCTTTTCACGCCCGGTCAGCGAGCAGGGCGACGATCAGGACGACGGATCCCCAGAAGGCCAGGCCCGCGCCCAGCGCGATCCCCATGCCGTGCGCGCCGTTGCTCGCGCGCCCGCGCTGCTCACCCGAGCGGACCGACCACGCGGCGCGAGCGGCGAGCGAGACGCCGAGCACCACGAGGACCAGGCCGACAGAAACCCATACCATCGCACCACTCTGCACACAGGTCAGGGGTGCCCGCAATCGGAAGAAGAATCCGATATAGAGGGATTTGCGACACGTCTACACGGCCCCGCACGAACCTTAACCGGCGACCGGGAAACCGTGCAGGCGATGGTCACGGGGCGGGATGGTGCCCGCGCGGCGGTGAGACCCCGCGGGCCGGGCAGGGAGCACGCTCGGCGCGGCCGATCCGTCGCGCGAGACGATGACGCCGTGGTGTCGAGCGCGGTCGCGAAGGGTGTGCGGACTGGTTGAAAACGGAAGGACTACCTCCCTTCGACCGCCAGGCGAGAGGGATTCGTCAACCCTCGTGAGGAGGGGGTAATGTCTTCCTCGGTGGCGCGAAGTACCCCCTGCATCGCGCCACCACCTAACGTTCCACGAAGCCCCCGTTCGGCCCCTGGCCGACGGGGGCTTCGTCGTGCGTGGGCTGTGCGGCACGCCTCGGCACGGTGTGGCGCCCGAGCACCTCGAGCGACCGTCCTCGCAGGTGAGAGGTCGGAACCGGGCTAGGATCACCGAGGAGTCTGGAAGTAGGCCCGCTCCTTTCCCATGCCTTGGGGGCCTACTTGACCACTTCGTACAACCCGGCTCGACGATTCGATCCCACGCTCGCCGAGGCACTGCTGCGCGGCGCACCACAGCCCGTCGGCCAGTTCGTCCTCGACCTGTCGGACCAGTCCTGGTGGTGGTCGGACGAGCTGTACGCGATGCACGGCTTCCGCCCTGGCGACGTGATGCCCACCACGGCCTTGATGCTCGCGCACAAGCACCCCGAGGATCGCGCACGTGTCGAGGAGGTGCTGCTCGTCGCCGCGGCGACCGGCGAGCCCTTCAGCTCCGTGCACCGCATCGTCGACGCGCACGGGCGGACGCGGACCCTCGGCGTGGTCGGGCGCGGGCGGGTCGACCGCCGGACGGGCGAGACGACGCACGTCTCGGGCTACTTCCTCGACCTCACGACGACGCAGCGCGAGCTCGCCCAGCGTGACGCGACGGCCGCGATCCGGGCGTCGTCCGCGAGCCGCTCGACGATCGAGCAGGCCAAGGGGGCGGTCATGGCGATCTACGGGCTTCCGGCCGACGAGGCGTTCGACCTCATGTGCCACCACTCGAGCGTCACGAACGAGCCGTTGCGCGAGATGTCGCGGCGGCTCGTCGTCGAGCTGACGGCCGGGGGGAGCGAGGGAGTGCTGCGGCGCGACGACCTGGACCGGTTCTTCGAGGGGAAGCGGCCGGTGCGGTAGGGCGAGACGGTGGGCCCCGTGGGACTCGAACCCACAACCTACGGATTAAAAGTCCGCAGCTCTGCCATTGAGCTAGAGGCCCGGGCACCGTGCGTCGCCTCGCAGGAGGCGGCGCCAAGGCCCGCGGAGAGTCTACGCGCCGAGCCCCCGCACGCGGTGACGTGCCCGCGTGCGGTGAGCGGCGCCGTCGGGCACCCGGAGCGACGGGCGGTGGGCGCTCCCCTGGTCAGCGCGGCGCACGGGCGATCACGTCGAAGACGTGCCAGTGCTTGGGGCCGCTGAACGACGGGCCGTCCTGGTCCTCCTCGCGGAAGGCGACGACGTCGAGCCCGTCGAGGAGAGCCTCGGCCTCCTCGCGCGTCAGGAAGGTCCCGTCGATCGTCCCCGCGAACGAGTCGTTCACGCCGAACAGGTTCACGGCCAACCACGCGCCCGGCCGCAGGGAGCGGCGGATCGCGGCCCAGACGCGCGGGAAGTCCCCCGGCGAGGCGTAGGGGAGCGCGTACCCGGAGTAGAGGAGGTCGGCGGGCGGCAGGTCGGTCAGCTCCGCGAAGGGCACGACGGCGACGCTCAGCCCCGCTCCTTCCTCGCCTCCCGTGGTGGTGCGGACGAGGTGCGGAGCGGTCGGTTCGCCGTCGAGCGCGTGGACGCGCCACCCGGCGCCCAGCAGTGCGGCGGTCTCGACGCCCGCGCCGCAGCCCAGGTCGACCGCCGGTCGGCCCGCGCCCGGGCCCGCGAGGGACAGGACCTCCTGGCAGAGCTCGCGCGCGGCGCGGCCTGGCTGGGCAGCGTTGTAGACGGCCCAGTGGTCGGGGGAGCGGAGAGCGGTCACGCGGCCATGCTCCCACCGACGCCACCGCTGAGTGCGGAGCAGCTGTCGCGAGACGACGCGATCCGCGACAACTGCTCCGCACTCAGCAGAAGCCCAACCACGCCCCTGCGTGCGCGGACCTTACGTGCCTCGCGTGTGCCTGTCGCGCCCGATCCCACTGGGTGAGAGACACGCCGTGGATCGGCCTGCGACCTTGCGATCGTGGCCGATCCTTGTTTGGTTGGAGGCAACCGAAAGGCGCACGCCGAGGGATCGCCGCAAGGCGTCCCGTGCGTCCCCAGGCAACCGAGAGGAGCTCTCATGCTCACCCTGACCGACAACGCCCGCGATGCAGTCCAGGACCTCACCACGCGGGCCGGAGTGCCCGACGGTGGCGGTCTCCGGATCGCCGAGTCGGCGCCGCAGTCCGGCGACTTCGAGCTGGCCCTCGTCCCGAGCCCGCTGCCCGACGACACGGTCGTCGAGAGCGGAGACGCACGCGTCTTCGTCGAGCCGACCACCTCGATCGCGCTCGCGAACCTCACCCTGGACACCGATCCTCGTGCGACCGAGGGGCCCGGGTTCGTCCTCACGCCGCAGGCCTGACCGGCCCGGCACCACCTGCGGGGCCTGACCGCCCGCACCAGCACTCGACCGGCTGCGCGGCCCGCCCGTCCCGGGAGCCGACCCCCCTCCTCCTCGGAAGGTTCCCGGCCCGGCAGGGCTACGCACCCGATCACCTCGACGGGCCGTCCGCACGCAGCGGGCGGCCCGTCGTCGTGCGCCCGCCCGGGCCTCCCGGCGTCCCGTCACCCGTCGCGGCCGGCCGCCCCGTCCGGCTCGTCCAGAAAACCCGGGTGTTGCACCTCGCGCCCCGCGAGCCATGAGCAGGGTATGAGAACCACTGCTCGCCTCGTGCGACCTCGTGCACTGATCGCCGGGCTCCTCGTGACCGCTGCCCTCGCGGGCTGTTCCGCTGCCGGCGCGGCCGACGGGCCGGAGCCGGGAGGGGACACCTCGCGCTACGGCTACGACGAGTCGACGGCGACGCTCACCCCCGTGTACGAGCTGGTCCCCCAGTTCAACGACCCGCGGGACGGGTACGCCCGCGACCTCCTCGCCCAGGAGTGCCTGCAGGGCGTCGTCGAGTACCGCCCGGCGGAACCCGGGGGCGAGCCCACCCTGTTCGACGCGCGCACGGGCCAGGCGCGCTTCGACGAGCAGATCGCCCAGCAGTGGGGGTACCCGCACCTGCGGTCCGAGCCGGCACGGGGCAGCGGGGTGCCGGACGGCGTCGAGGTCACCTCCGCGATGCAGGACGCGATGATCGCGTGCGGGCAGAGGACCGACGAACGGCTGGGGGCCGTCCCGGCCCGCTACCTGAGCACGGTCGAGGCAGCGGGCTGGGAGGCGGTCGACGGGGACGCGCGGGTCCAGGAGGCGATCCAGGCATGGCGCACGTGCATGGAACCGGCAGGGGTCGTCGACCTGCCGGAGCGCCCGGTCGAGATGCCGTCGGAGTCGGTGACCGGTCCGATCGGCAACGCCGACGGGATGGTCGTGGACACGGAGGTCCCGTTGTCGGACCGTGAGCGCGAGGTGGCCGTCATCGATGCGCGCTGCCGGGCAGAGGGGTACGACGAGGCGGTGTTCCACGCCCGGGTCGAGGGCGAGCTCGCCGCGATCGGACGAGACGTCGAGGGGTTCGAGGCGACCCGTGACGACTACCTCGAGTACCAGAAGCGCATCGACGCCGTCATCAACGAGCTGGGCTGATCGGGCGATGGGACAGACGGTGCCCTCGGGCAGAACGGTGAGAGAAGCATGAAACGTCTCGTGCTCGCCGTCGCGGCGATCGTCGTCGTCGGGGTCGGGGCGTGGCTGCTCGCGGCCAGGATGGAGTCGCCTCAGCAGGCGGCGGCCCGCGCCGAGCCCCCGGCCCCCGAGCCCGTGGTCGTCGCGCTGGACCGTGGGTACCTGAACGGTCCGGTGTCGATGACCGTCGAGGCCCAGAACCAGCAGAGCGTCGTGGTGACTCCTCCGGCTGCGCTGACCGGCGTGGTGACGTCCGTCGACCGGTCCGCCGGCGACACGCTGTCGCCGGGGTCGGTCCCGTTCCGCGTCAACGGGCGACCGGTCTTCGTCCTCGAAGGGGCCTTCGCGCTCTACCGCGACATTCGCCCCGGGGACGAGGGCGACGACGTCCTGGCCCTGCAGAAGGGGTTGCTGGCCGCAGGGTATGCACTGGGCCGGCCCGACGGGAAGTACGGCCCGCAGACCCAGGCGGCCGTGCGGTCGATGTACCGGGCGGCCGGCTACGCGGCGCCCGAGGTCGCCGTCGCGGCGCCCGATGCCGCCGCTGCGCCCTCGCCCGGAGCGAGCGCTCCGGAGACGACGGCCACGGGCACGGGTGCCGCGGCGCCGTCGGACGGGACAGCGGTCCCGGCAGCCGGCGGGGGTGCTGCGGCCACCGTGAAGGGACCTGGTGTCCTGCAGTCCGAGGTGCTGACTGTGCCTCGGCTGCCCGCCGTCGTCGAGGGGATCACGACGGTCGGCACCGGCATCGCCGCTGACACGGGCCTCCTCACCCTCGGGACGGGGCAGGTCGTGCTCACGTCGACGCTGCCCCAGGGATCGGTCGGAGCGCTCGCGGTGGATGCCGCCGCTCGGTTCACGGACGACTCGGGCGCGGAGGCCACGGCACGCGTGACGGCGCTGTCGCCGACGGAGACGGGTGAGGTCACCGTCAGCCTGCTCACCGAGGGCGCCGTCCGCGCGGGCTCCTCCTACGTCCTGACGATCGACAACCCGGCAGCGGAGGACGGGGAGAGGCTGCTCGCGCCCGTGGCGGCGGTCGTGACACGTGCCGGGCGGACGTACGTGTACGTGCGGGAGGGGACGGCGTTTCGCGAGGTGGCGGTCGAGGTCGAGGCGACCGTGGGCGGGGTCGCGGCGATCGTCGCGGCCGCCAGCGCCGGCGCCGGCGCCGGCGACGCCGACGGAGACGGCGGCGGCGATGCCGGTGTCGTGCTGGGTGAGGGGACGGAGGTGCGGGTTGGTTGACGTCGTGCTCGAGAAGGATCTGCTCGGTCCGACCGAATCGGTGGGGCGCCCGCTGATCGAGCTGAGGGGGATCACCCGCAGGTATGCGAACGGGACCACTGCGCTGGCCGGTGTCGACCTCGTCATCGGACCCGGGGAGCGCGTGGCCGTCGTCGGACGCTCCGGCAGCGGGAAGAGCACGTTGCTGAACGTGCTGGGGCTGCTCGACGCCCCCGACGAGGGTGAGGTGCTCATCGACGGGCACCCCGTCGAGTCCGCGCAGGACCGGGTGCGGGCGGAGTGGCGTTCCTCGGAGCTGGGGTTCGTCTTCCAGCGGTCGCACCTGATCCCCGCCCTGAGCGTGCGCGAGAACGTCCTGCTCGGTCTGCGCTACTCGACCGCGTCGCTCGACGACGCCGACCAGGTCGTCACCGACTCGCTGCGCGCGGTGGGGCTCGAGCACAAGGAGCTGGCGCGGGCACGGACACTGTCGGGTGGGGAGATGCAGAGGGTCGCGATCGCACGGACCCTCGCCCGACCGGCCCGCCTGTGGCTGGCCGACGAGCCGACCGGGAACCTCGACTCGGCCCAGTCGCTCGAGATCATCGAGGAGCTCAAGCGTCGCGCCGCGGAGCGTGGAGCGGCGCTCGTCGTGGTCACGCACGAGCCCGACGTCGCTGCGCGGCTCGACCGCGTCGTCACCCTGCGCGACGGCCTCGTCGTGGCCGACAGCGCGGACGTCACGACCTCGCCCCACGGGCCGGACGAGGACCGGGGAGACCTGCCGATGCGTGGTCGCGGGCCGCGGACCCGGCTCACCGCGCGCCTGGCGCGCACCCTGCGGTTCGTGGCGCAGGGCATCACGTCCAACGCCGGGCGGACCGCGAGCGGCACCCTCGCGTCCGCGGTCGCGGTCGCCCTGGCCGTCACGGCGCTGGGGCTCGCGCAGAGCGCGTCAGGACAGGTGACCGAGCTCTTCGACGCGCAACGGGCGACGCAGGTCACCGCGGCGCTGGCCGCGGACGGGACCTCGGACGCCCGATGGCCCGTCCGGGTCGACGCCGTCGCCGAGTTCCCCGGCGTGACCGGAGTCGAGCACTGGCGGTACCGCACGGGGATCCCCGTCGCGAACGGGGCGCTCGCGGCCCTGACGGTCGACCTCGTCGAGGTCGACGAGGCCCCGGGGCCGATCACCGACACCGCCGTGACGTGGGCTCCCGGCGACGACCGCGTCCTCGCCGAGGGCGAGGTGCTGCTGGGCACGGACCTCGCCCGACGGCTCGGTGTCGCACAGCTGGACGTGAGCCCCGAGATCACGGTCCAGGGCGAACCGTTCCGGGTCGTCGGGCTGGTCACCGCGTCGAGGTCCGGCACGGCGACCGGATCGGCCTTCGTCGGCCCGGGGGCGACCGGCGACCTGGCGGCGTCGCTCTCGAGCGAGCTGTTCGTCGAGACGGTCCCGGGTGCCGCGCGGAACGTCGCGGACCGCCTCCACGACCTTGCCGACCCGTTCCAGACCACCCGGATGACCATCCACCCGGTGCTCGAACCGAACGCGTTCCGCGGAGAGCTCCAGGACAGGGTCTCGGCCTCGCTGCAGGTGCTCGCCGTCGTGGCCGCGCTCGCAGGGCTGGTCGGTGTCGTCTTCGTCAACCTCCTGAGCGTGAGCTCCCGCACGGCCGAGCTCGGCGTGCGACGGGCGTTCGGCGCACGACGGAGCGAGCTCGTCACGCTCGTCGTGGGGGAGTGCACCGCGCTCGCCGTCCTCGGCGCGGTCGTCGGTCTCGCAGTCGGTTTCGTGGCGATCATGGTGGTGACCGCGGCCGCCCGGTGGCAGCCGATGTTCGACGAGCGCCTCCTGCTCGTACCCCTCGCCGGCGCGCTCGTCTTCGGGCTCCTCGGCGGACTCCCACCCGCGATCGCCGCCGGCAGGATCGAGCCCGCCGATGCCGTACGGTCGTGACGTGAGCCGCGACAGCGCCGTCGAAGCGGCCTTTGCCGGCATGTACCGAGAGACCTACCCGCACGTCCTGGCCTACCTCCGCCGGCGGGTCGACGACGACGCGGAGGACCTCGCGTCGGAGGTCTACGCCGTGGCGTGGCGCAGCTGGGGTCGCGTCCCGGCCGAGGAGATGCGGCCGTGGCTGTTCGGGGTGGCCCGCAACATCCTGGCGAACGGTCACCGTGCCACGGACCGGCGACGGCGCCTCGAGCTCCGGGTGAGCGGAGAACGTGGGCCGGTGGCCGACGACGGGGCGCTCGCGGACATGTCGATCGACCTCCGCCGCGCCTGGGCCCTCCTCGACGACACGGACCGGGAGGTCCTCTCGCTCGTCTCCTGGGACGGGCTCACCTCGGCCGAGGCCGCTCGGGTCCTGGGTTGCTCGCGCGCCGCCTTTTCGATGCGCCTCACCCGAGCACGCCGACGCCTGCGACGGTCGCTCGACGCGGTCGAGCACGAGCCCGCCTCGAGCGCGAGGTCCGTCCCCGAGCCTCGGCCGGACCCGGGCGCACGCTCGGGCCCCCCACCGCAGCCCCGCCCGGACGACCGCTCGATGCCCACGCTCACCGAAGGGAGACCGTCATGAAAGACCCCTTGGACGACCCGGTCCTGCAGCGGCTCGCGGCCGCGAACCCGGTCCACGTCGTCCCCCTGACCCCGGAGGAGTCGGCTCGGTCGGAAGCGGCCCTGCACCGGATCGTCACGACCCCGCACCAGGTCCGGCGTCGGCGCGCGTCGATGCTGCGCCGATGGGCGACCGTCGTCGCGGCGCTGCTCACGTCCGTCGCGGTGGCCCTGGTCGCCACGACACCGGCCTCTGCGGAACAGGTGCTGCTGGAGGCGGCGGAGAACGCCGCCAAGCAGCAACCCCCCAGCGGGGAGTACCTGTACGTCCGCTCCCAGGCCGAGGACCCGTATTCGTTCCCCTACGAACGCGAGATCTGGTCGTCGAGGGACGACGCGGTGCTGCGTGACGAGGGGGGTGTCTCCTTCATGGCCTTCTCCGACGGCAAGGACACCTTCGACCCGAGCCTCGCGCGGGTCATGGACCTCAACGAGGACGGCGAGACGTCCACGTTCGGGAACGGTGAGTCGATCACGTGGGACGAGCTGGCCGAGCTGCCCACCGAGCCCCGGGCGCTCGAGCGGCGCCTCTCCGAGGGGCTTGCGCCCTCGGGGCACGGAGACGAGTGGGACCTGTGGAAGCAGGTGGTGGGACTCCTGCTGGAGAGCCCGGCCTCTCCTGATCTCCGCCGCGCGCTCTGGCAGGTCCTCGCTGCCGCCCCGGGCACCGAGCTGCTCGGGGCGATGACGGACTCCGCCGGTCGTCCGGCGACGGGCATCGAAGCGGACTTCACGCAGGAGGTCGGAGAGCGCGAGGTACTGCTCCTCGACCCGAGCGACGGCACGCTCCTGGAATCACGGACATACGCCGACGGCACGCTCGCCCACCGCATGACCGTGCTCGAGAGGGGCTACCGGGACGTCGCCCCGGACGTCGAGCCCTACCACTGCGGGCCTGGTTCGGTCCCGTACGTCTCGTGCTGACGACGGCCAGGGTCGGTGCTTGCCCGACCGATCATGCCCCCACGGGCGACACGATCCAGTAGCCGCCCAGCGCCGCTGCGCCGACCGTCACGAGCAGGAACACGCCGACCCACACGATCCCCGGGATACCCGTGAGGCGCGCGAGCATGTCGGCGTCGGACTGGCGGGCCTTGCCGCGGCTGCGCGAGACCTGCAGCTCGAGGACGGGGCGGACGGCCCCCAGCAGCAGGAACCACGTGACGGCGTACGCGACCGCGCTCTGCACGGGCGGGGTCGCGGCCCAGGACACGAGCACGAGCGCGACGCCGCTCACGAGCACGGACCACAGCCCGAACCAGTTGCGGATCTGCAGGAGCATGAGGGTCAGCAGCAGCACGAGGAGCCACAGCAGCCCGACGGCGTAGCCCGCCCTGAGCAGCGCGGCCGCCCCGAGGCCCACGAGGCCAGGGCCGACGTACCCCATGAAGGCCGTGAGGACCATGCCGAACCCGCGTGGCTTGCCGTACGAGACCGTGAGGCCCGACGTGTCGGAGTGCAGGCGGATGCCGCTCAGGCGCCGGCCCGTGAGGAGTGCCGCCAGGGCGTGCGCACCCTCGTGCGCGATCGTCACGACGTGCCGCGCGACGCGCCACACGGGCGTGAAGACCACGACGATCAGGGCCGCGAGCGACATCGAGAGCACGATCGCGGAGGCCGGCGCGGGCACCGGCGTGGTGGCGGCCGACCAGATCTGACCGATGACGTCGCCCACTGAGCTCATGAAGTCCACGGGCGACATTCCACCACGGTCACATGTGCGGTGGGTGAGAGGTACGGACGGGGCCGTGGGGAGGTGAGAGTCCGGTGAGGGATGTGGAGACGTCGATCACCATCGACGCACGCACGCTCCAATCATGAGAGGATCAGGATCGTGGCTGCGCATCTCTGCGCGCCCAGCGTCGTGGAGTTCCCTGGATTTCTTGCGGCGAACCCCGACCCTACGCCCGAGAGGCAAACCCTTGAACAACCCCATTCGTGCTGCCGTGCGCCCGAACGCCGCAGCCCCCCGCACCAATCAGTCGCAGGGACAGCAGTCCCGCGACACCAACCGCCCGGCTCGCGACGACCGGGCCCGCCCGGCCCGCGACGAGCGTGACAGCCGTGACTCCCGTCCCGCCAAGGTGACCCGCGACGGTCGCCCCGTCCGTGAGCGCGACTCGCGCGACGGCCGCGGCGCCGGCCAGGGCCGCCCCGCCGGCGGCAACCGTGAGCAGCGGGCTCCTCGTGAGCAGCGTGAGCAGCGTCCCGCCCCGGTCCGCTCGTCGGTCCCGACCGTCGTCCCCGAGGGCACGACCTTCGCGGACTTCGGGATCCCGACCACGGTGGTCCGCGAGCTCTCCAGCCAGGGCATCGAGTCGCCGTTCCCCATCCAGGTCGCCTCGCTCCCGGACACGCTCAAGGGCCGCGACGTCCTGGGCCGTGGCCGCACGGGCTCGGGCAAGACCCTCGCGTTCTCGCTGCCGGTCGTCACGCGCCTGTCCCAGTCGGACACGCGCCGCGCTGCCCGCCGGCCCCGCGCCCTGGTCCTGTGCCCGACGCGTGAGCTCGCGAACCAGATCAACGCCGTCATGGAGCCGCTCGCGAAGGCCCTCGGCCTGAACACGACGACCATCTTCGGTGGCGTCGCGCAGAGCCGCCAGGTCAGCGCGCTCAACGCGGGCGTCGACATCGTCATCGCCTGCCCGGGGCGCCTCGAGGACCTGCTCAACCAGCGTGTCCTGTCGCTCGACGGCATCGAGATCACGGTCCTCGACGAGGCCGACCACATGGCCGACCTGGGCTTCCTGCCCGGCGTCAAGCGCATCATGGACAAGACCCCGACGCGCGGCCAGCGCCTGCTGTTCTCCGCGACGCTCGACAACGGCGTGGACCAGCTCGTCAAGCGGTACCTGAGCAACCCGGTGAGCCACTCGGTGGACTCGGCCGAGTCGCCCGTCTCCAACATGACGCACCACATCTTCGCGGTCCGTGACGCGGACGCGAAGAAGGACGTCGTGCAGCAGCTCGCGTCGGGCACGGGTCGTCGTGTCCTGTTCACGCGCACCAAGCACCAGGCCAAGAAGCTCGCGAAGCAGCTCACGGCCCAGGGCATCCCGTCGGTCGACCTGCACGGAAACCTCGGTCAGGGCGCGCGCGAGCGCAACCTCGAGGCGTTCTCGAACGGTTCGGTCCGCGTGCTCGTCGCGACCGACATCGCGGCGCGCGGCATCCACGTCGACGAGATCGAGCTGGTCGTGCACGTCGACCCGCCGGCCGAGCACAAGGCGTACCTCCACCGTTCGGGCCGTACGGCTCGTGCCGGTTCCGAGGGCGTCGTCGTGACCGTCATGCTCCCCGAGCAGCGCAGCGACGTGAAGGACCTGACCCGCAAGGCGAAGATCACGGCGCAGCCGCAGTCGGTCGCCCCGGGTGACGCGGCGATCACGTCGCTCGTCGGCGACGTCGCCGAGTACGTGCGCCCCGCGGACATCACGCCGCCGCAAACGCAGGCCCGTCGTGGCACGCCGTCGCGCAACGGTGGGACGCGTGCGACGCGGACGTCGGCCCCGGCCAAGTCCGCAGGCCCGACGGCGCAGCGCGCCCAGGGTGGTCGCGGCCAGTCGGCACAGGGCGGCGAGGGCGGCGCCGGTGCGCAGGCTCGTCGTCGTGGCGGCCGCGGTCGCGCGCAGCGCGGTGGCGGCTCGGCGACGGTGTACTCGTCGTCGTCGTACTGACCCTTCGCTGAACGGCCTGGTCCTTCGCTGACCGGCCGGCGGGAGCTTCTCGCCGGCCGTGCTGAACGACCGAGCAGGGCCCCGGCGGTGATCCTCGGATCGCCGCCGGGGCCTTCTGCGTCCCGTCGCGGACCACGGGAACACCTGAGGACCGGTGACGGTTGTCGCTGTCGGAGGTGGAGCATGACCAACGAGACCCACGACACGACCGGCAACCTGTTCTCGCAGAAGGTGTACCCGGTCGCCAAGCCCGAGGCCCAGTGGCGCGAGGAGCTGGCCCCCGACGAGTACGCGGTGCTGCGGCAGGCCGGCACCGAGCGGCCCTGGACGGGCGAGCTCCTGGACGAGAAGCGCGAGGGGATCTACCGGTGCCGGGCGTGCGGCCACGAGCTGTTCCGTTCGGAGACCAAGTTCGACTCGCACTGCGGGTGGCCGAGCTTCTACGCGCCCAAGGAGTCGGACGCGGTCGAGCTCATCCAGGACCGCAGCCACGGCATGGTCCGTACCGAGGTGCGGTGCGCGAGCTGCGGCTCGCACCTGGGGCACGTGTTCGACGACGCGCCCCAGACCCCGACGGGCGACCGGTTCTGCATGAACAGCCTCAGCCTGACGTTCGAGGACGCCGAGGCCTGAGCCGTCCCGGCCACCGCGTGTCAGAGCGGGCGTGACCCCCGGGCCACGCCCGCTCTGGCGTCCGCGAGCACGTCGAACCCGACCGCGAGCAGTACGCCCAGCAGGTAGAGCAGCAGGTCGCGCGCGCTGAACGTGCTCCCGAGCACCCACGCGGCCGCAGGCACGACGTCCAGCACGGCACCCACCACGGGCGCCGCCTGGAGGGCCTCGACGAGCCAGCACCACGTGAGCACCACGGCCCCCGCGACCCACGGTCGCACCCGAGGAGCCACGAGCACGAGCGCCGCGTAGACCGCGACCGCGTACAGCAGGTCCCCGACCACGTCACCGACGGGGTCGGGGACCTGCGTCGTCACCACGAGGCCCAGGGCGACCACGGCCGTGAGGACGGCCAGGACGCGAGGGCGGCTGCGCCGTCGGGCAGCACGCGGCGCGGACCCCCGCCGTGCCGCCGGCGACGCGTCCGACGGGCCCGTCATCTCAGCGCGTCGCCTGCCACCGCACGACGTCCTCCGAGTAGCGGTGCAGCAGGCCCGCGAGGGCCGCGACGTCGTCGGGGGACCAGTCGCTCAGCGCCTGCGAGATCGAGTCGACGCGGCGCTCGTGCGTGGTCCGCAGCAGCGTCGCGCCCTCCTCGGTGAGGGTGATGATCTGGCCGCGGGAGTCGTCGGGGTCCACCTCGCGGCACACCATCCCCACGGACTCGAGCCGGGCGAGCTGGCGCGAGATGGTCGCGCGCCCCACGCCGAACTGCTGCGCGAGGTCCGACCCCCGGACGCCCGGGTTCACGGCGATGTGCGCGAGCAGCGGGTACGCGCTGGCGTCGAGGTCGGGGTGGATGCGCTTGGCCATCGCGTTCGCGGACGACCCCGCGCGGCGGGTCAGGACGCGCAGCTCGCGCTCGAGCGCGAACAGGGGCGACTCGTCGCTGGGAGAGGGGGTGGGCGTTGAGGACACAGTCGGCTCCGGCTGGTCGGTCGGCGAGGGCGAGGTCACGGCCCCATCATGGCGTGCAGCGGGGCCGCCGTGGAACAAGCATCCACGACGGCCCCGGGTGAGTTCCGGCAGGTGGTCGGTCAGCGCGAGGCGCTGCCCCCGGCCGTGGCGCCGTCGCGGGCCCCCGCGAGGACCGCCTGCTCGGCGTCGAAGTCGCCCTCGTGCTCCTGCTCGATCTCGTCGGTCAGGTCCGGCAGACCGGCCGCGAGCTCACGCTCGAGGCGCTCGTCGAGCCCCGACTTGGTGCCGAGCGGCACCTCCTTGAGGAACAGCACGCAGACCAGACCGATGACCGCGAGCGGCACTGCCACGAGGAAGATGTCCGCGATCCCGTCGCCGTACGAACGCTCGACGAGGTCACGCATGGGGGCGGGCAGGGTGCTGACGTCGGGCACGGTGCCGCCCGTCGCGTCGGTCGGCACGCCCATCTTGGCCAGGCCGTCCTGGATCGAGGTCGTGACCTTGCTCGCGAGGACCGCGCCCAGGACCGAGACGCCGATCGCGCCGCCCAGGGTGCGGAAGAACGCGACGGTCGAGGTGCCCGCGCCCATCTCGGAGACGTCCAGGGTGTTCTGGACCGCGAGCACGAGGTTCTGCATGAGCATGCCCATGCTCGCGCCCAGGAAGAACAGGTACACGCTGATGAGCACGAAGCTCGTGTGGTAGTCGATCGTCGACAGCGCGAACAGCGACGCGACGAGGAACACGCCGCCCGCGACCATGAACGACTTGTAGCGTCCGGTGCGCGTGATGAGCTGGCCGATGAGCGTCGAGGCGACGAAGGTCCCGACGATCATCGGGATGGTCAGCAGCCCGGACTCGGTCGCGGTCTTGCCGCGCGCGACCTGCATGTACTGGCTGAGGAAGACCGCGGTGCCGAACATCGCGACGCCGACCGCGACGCTCGCGAGGACCGCGAGGACGAACGTGCGGTTCTTGAACAGGTGCAGCGGGATGATGGGCTCGACCGCGCTCTTCTCGACCAGGACGGCCGCGACCAGCGCGAGGACCGAGCCGACGACCATGACGGCGCTCTGCCACGAGACCCACTCGAAGTTGTTGCCCGCGAACGTGACCCACAGCAGCAGGGTCGAGACGCCCACGCTGATGAGCAGCGCGCCCCAGTAGTCGATCGTGACGATGCGGCGGGGGATGGGCGGCAGGTGCAGCGTGCGCTGGAGCACGACGATCGCGGCGATCGCGAACGGCAGGCCCACGAAGAAGTTGAGGCGCCAGCTCACGGTGTCCGTGAGGACACCGCCGAGGAGAGGCCCGCCGATCTGGCTCACGGCCATGATCGCGCCCATGAGGCCCATGTACTTGCCGCGCTCGCGCGGCGAGATGATGTCCGAGATGAGGACCATGGCCAGGGCCATGAGGCCACCGGCGCCGATGCCCTGGAGGGCGCGGAACGCGATGAGCGTGCCGACGTTCTGCGACAGCCCCGCGAGGGCGGCCGCGACCACGGAGATGATCAGCGCGACCTGGATGAGGACCTTGCGGTTCGTCAGGTCGGCGAGCTTGCCCCAGATGGGCGTGGAGATGGTGGTCGTCAGCAGGGTCGCGGTGACGACCCAGGTGAACGACGACTGCGATCCCTCGAGGTCGCTGATGATCTTGGGGAGCGAGCTCGAGACCACGGAGGTCGCGAGGATCGAGACGAACATCCCGAGCAGGATGCCGGACAACGACTCCAGCACCTGCTTCCGGGTCATGGTGGTGGTTGCGCTCATACAGGTCTCACATTCATAGGTCGTGCTTCTTCGTCGAAACGTCGTGGCAAGGCCCGACGGCGGAGGTCGGGCCGGGTGGGCAGGTCGCCCGGGGGAGTGGTCAGGTGCGCGAGAGCGCGTCGGTGAGGCGCTCCAGGTGACGGATCGCCTCCCGGAGGTCCTCGGGCGTCCAGCCCACGAAGGTCTCGGCCGTGCGCCTCATGAGCAGGTCGAACGTCTCCTCGACCTTGGCGTGGCCCGCGGGCGTGAGGGTCACGCTGCGGGCGCGGCGGTCGTCGTCGCAGGCGGTGCGCTCGACGAGGCCCGCCTCGACGAGGTGCGTCACCTGGCGGCTCGCGACCGACAGGTCGACCCGCAGGTGGTGCGCGAGCTCGGTGACCTGGAGCGGGCCGCAGCGCTGGAGCAGCCGGAGCGCTCCGAGCGAGGCCCGGGGGAAGTCGAGCTCGCGCGACAGGCGGGCCGAGACCTCGCGCTGGGCGCGGTTGAGCTCCTCGAGCGCGACCGTGAGCTCCATGACGGGGACGTCGAGGGGCGAGGTCGGGGAGGTGGTGGGGGGTGCTGCGTCGTCGAGGGGGGCGTCGAGCGACGGGCTGGTGGAGAGGGACACGCGAGAGGGCTCCTTAGTTGCTGCAAGCAACGATACTCCGTGGTGGTTGCTGAGGGCAATAGTTGCAGGGGGCATCTTTTGGGGGCGTGGTGGGCGCCGTCGTGGCGACGTGCGCACCTGCGCGAGCCCCGCCGTCGGGCCCGTGCGTACGATCGAGAGGTGAGCGAACAACCGACCCCCACCCACCGCCCGCGCCGCCCCGCGATGCTCGACCCGCGCGACGCCGAGGAGCTGCCCGGGGAGATCGATCCCGCGCTGCGCGACCAGATCGCCCACACGACCGCCGCCGCGATCGTGCACGGCGCCCGCGCGTCCGAGGACCCCGAGGTCGTCGACCGGCTCATCCGCCTCGTCGAGACCGAGGGGCTGGACGTCGTCTCGGGCCTCTGGGCCGACTCGGCCCCCGCGACCCTGCCCGGCGCGCTCTGGCGCCTGTACGTCCTGCGCGAGTGGGTGCGTCGCGACCCCGAGACGGTGACCCTGCGCTACCGGCTCGGCGTCGACGCGGCCCCCGTCCAGGAGGTCGTCGCCGGCGTCGCGAGCCCGCCCGGGCCTCAGGACGTGCGCGAGCTCGCCGACGCCGTGCTCTCGGGCGTGTTCGCGGGCGACCTCGCCGTGGCCCTCGAACGAGCCGCCGCGTTCTGCCGCATCCTCGCCACGGGCGCCGCGTTCGACGCCGACACGCGCGAGGTCGCCGACCCGGGCTCCGCGCTGCGCATGACGCGCGGCGCCTCGTCGCTGCTGCGCACGGCCGAGGAGCTCGAGCATGCCGCCGCGCTCTGGCGGGCCGACAGGCTCGACTGACGCTGCGCCGTCGGGCGCGCGGGCGGTTCCGGTCGGGGCACGCGCGGCGCCCGTGCTCCCGAGGCGTCCCAGGCCTCGCCCGGCCTCTGCTCGGGAGGCGCGGCGGTGCTCGCGCGGTGCCGTCACCAGCCGGTTCGGAGGCTCCGGCCGAGCGGGCGTAGGATGAACGACGACGTCGGGTCGCGGTAGCCCCGGGCTCCAACATCAGCCGCTTCGAGCGGCCTTCGCGCCGACAGGCGCTCCCGGCCCGGCGTCGCCCCCCACCACGACGTGAGCCCCCTTCCGCCCTGCCTCGACAGGGTTCTGGGAGCTGCCGTCAGGCCGCCCGAGCGATTGAACGTTCAGGCGACAGTTCGGTTACATTTGACGGGCGTTAGGGATGCGTTAACGCGCACCTCGAGCGCTCCTCACCACAGCGTCACCTTCCAACAGAACACCTGTGACATCCGGGTGGCGATCGCTCTGAGCGGTCGTCATCTCGCCTGTGAAAACCCCACCAGCGTCCAGCCCTTTCGGAGCCTCCCGTGCGCTTGCGCCTCACCCCGCGCGATACCTCGTTCTTCGACCTTCTCGCTGACTCCGCGCAGCACCTGGTCACCGGGGCAAACCTTCTCGCCGAGCTGCTCGGCGCAGACCGGCCCACCCGCAAGGAGCTCGCCAAGAAGCTGGCAGAGACCGAGCACCTGGCTGACGACGCGACGCACACGATCATGCGACGCCTCAACCAGACGTTCGTCACGCCGTTCGACCGCGACGACATCTACGGCCTCGCCTCCGCGCTCGACGACTGCATGGACTACATGGAGGAGGCCGCGGACCTCATCGTCCTGTACAAGATCGACGAGCTGCCCGCGCGCGTCTCCGAGCAGGTCCAGGTCCTCCAGCGCGCCGCCGAGCTGACCGCAGAGGCCATGCCGCGCCTGCGCTCGCTCAACGACCTCGCCGAGTACTGGGTCGAGGTCAACCGCCTCGAGAACCAGGCCGACAAGATCCACCGCAAGCTCCTCGCCGAGCTCTTCGACAACGTCGCCGACCCGATCCTCCTCATCAAGCTCAAGGAGGTCGTCGAGATCCTCGAGCAGGCCGCCGACGCGTTCGAGAAGGTCGCGAACACCGTCGAGACCATCGCGCTCAAGGAGTCCTGAGCTCCGTGGAATTCGCTCTTGTCGTCCTCGTCGTCGCGCTCGCGCTGAGCTTCGACTACACGAACGGATTCCACGACGCGGCCAACGCGATCGCGACATCCGTCTCGACGCGCGCGCTCACCCCGCGCGCTGCTCTGCTCATGGCCGCGGTCATGAACTTCACCGGCGCCCTGCTCGGGACCGAGGTCGCAGAGACCATCGCGACCTCGATCGTCGACCTCCAGGACGTGCCGTCGCACACCGCCCTGGTCGTGGTGCTGTGCGCCCTGGTCGGGGCCATCGTCTGGAACCTCATCACGTGGTGGTTCGGGCTGCCGTCGTCCTCGACGCACGCGCTGATCGGTGGCCTCGTGGGCGCCGGCCTCGCGGGCGGCCTCGCGATCTACGGCGCCTCGATCGTCGACAAGGTCGTCCTGCCGATGATCTTTTCCCCGATCGTCGGCTTCGGCCTCGCGTTCATCGTCATGGTCGGTCTGCTGTGGGCGTTCCGCCGAGCGGCCCCCTCCAAGACGACGCGCCGCTTCCGTCTCGCGCAGACCGTGTCGGCCGCGGCCATGGCCCTGGGCCACGGCCTGCAGGACGCGCAGAAGACCATGGGTGTCATCTTCATGGCTCTCCTGACCGTCGGCTGGGCCAGCCCCGACGAGGGCATCCCGCTGTGGGTCAAGCTCGCCGCTGCGGCCGCGATCTCGGCCGGGACGTACTCGGGTGGCTGGCGCATCATGCGGACCCTGGGTCGCAAGATCATCGAGCTCGACCCGGCGCGCGGTTTCGTCGCTGAGTCGGTCTCCGCGATCGTGCTCTACGTCAACGCGTTCGCGCTGCACGCACCGGTCTCCACGACGCACACCATCACGTCCGCGATCATGGGCGTCGGCGCGACCAAGCGCCTGTCCGCGGTGCGCTGGGGCGTGGCCAAGAACATCGGTATCGCGTGGGTCCTGACCATCCCGGCAGCCGCGCTCGTGGCCGCGATCATGTACTGGATCCTGTCGCCGATCCTGCTCTGAGGCTCCGCCTCGCCCGTGCGTGTCGCCAGGACCAGCGTGACCGTGAGGTCACGCTGGTCCTGCTCTATCCGGGGGGATCTGTTGTCAGAAGTGAGCCGGGGGATACCCGGGTGTGCTTCTGACAGCTTTGTTGGTGATGGGGCCTGACCGACGTGCTCTGCTTGGTTGTCAGAACTGAGCCGGGGGATACCCCGGTGTGCTTCTGACAACTACGCGGAATCCTCATGCCCTGCCGGCCCGAGATGGTGCCGGAGGATGTCGTAGACCCGGTCCGGCTCCAGCCGGACGGCGCCAGCGGGGACCCGGACGACGATGTCCCGCCTGCTCGCGTCGAGCTCGGCCGTGCGCAGCAGGTCCTCGTACCAGCGGTCCGGGTCGCTGTGGCCGATCCCGTCGACCTCGACGACCAACCGACGCCCGTCGCGGAGCCGCCACTCGGCGTCGAGGTAGCGCTGGCGTCCCTGCGAGTCCTTGCGTCGCGCCTGTCGTTCAGGGGCGGGTAGGTCGCGTTCGCGGCAGAACCTGATGAAGTCGATCTCGGCCAAGGACTGTGAGCCGCCGGCGATGTCGACGAGCGAGGTGCGCATGATGCTCCGGAAGCGGACAGCGCCCACCCGATCGAGCTGTTCGAAGAGCTCGTCGGTCGTGGCCAGCCCTTGCTGCACCGTGGCGGCGAGCAGTCCGACAGCGGTGCGTGGGTGGCGCTGCCACGCGGCTGCGTCGACCGCGGCACGCTGTGCTGTGTGGACGGGGAGGCCGAGGAACGGGCGGATGTCCTCGGGCGCCGGACGGCGAGACTCGTGGACGACGACGGCGGGGACGCGTGGGGGCCGCGCCCCACGAGCGACGACGATGTGGATCCCCGGCCGAGTCCAGCCCGTCAGCCCGCGCATCGACAGTGCGGACCACGAGCCGATGGCGACCGTCCCCTGTGCGCTCAGCACCGCGATCCACCGCCGGGCCGGCTCGGTGACAGGGCCGTTGTGAAGCAGCACGACGTCGCGGGTTGCGAGCGTCCACCGTCTCGCTGCCAGCTGTGCCCTCACGTGGTCCCAGGAGACGCCCAACCCCCGCAGCTGCGTCCGGGTCACCACTCCCTCCTGGTAGTGGTTGATCCGGTGCAGGCCCGGGACTGACTCCAACGCGTCCGACGTTCCGCTCATGACGGGGATTCTTGGTGTCCGCGACGTCGGGCGTCAGAGGGCCACCGTCGTCTGTGGACAGAGGACGCTGGGAGTGTGCGGTGCATGCCGTCGGATGGTGCGCTTCCGTCGCCGCCGGTTGTCAGAGTTTCCCCGGGGTATAGCGCGGCTCAGTTCTGACCACGGGAGCGGGGTGAGCCAGGGGGTATTTGGTTGCTCTGCCCCTCGGCGTGAGTCGTCAGAGTTTCCCCGGGGTATGGCCCGGCTCAGTTCTGACAACAAGCGGTGGCTGTCACAGGTGCTTGGGTCTCGACCCCAGCCTCCGAGTCCAGCGAGCCCAGCCCACCGAGCCCCCGAGCGCCTGCGCCTTCGAATCGATGAGCTCCCGGGTCCCCGAGCTCCCGGGTCCCCGAGCTCCCGGGTCCCCGAGCTCCCGGGTCCCGAGCTCCCGAGCCCCAAGTCCAGAGGCGTCAGAGCGAGCCCACGCTCCAGGTCATCCAGGCTTCGCCACGGCGACCGAGCTCACCACCACCGGCCCGCCTCAATGCAGCGGCGGCGCGACCTTCTCCGCCGCGAGGACCCTCGGCCCCTTGGGCGTGTCCGCGACGTGCGCCACGAGCATCTCGCCCGGCTCCAGGAAGGGGTCCCGGGTCGGCAGGGCGTTCGCCACGGGGCGGCGCGAGTGCTGCCCCAGGACGTCGAGCACCGTGGGCAGCACGGGCCTGTGCGTGCAGAGCACGGTCGACCGCTCGGACTCGAGCAGCTCCCGCACCGTGCGGGCGACGCGCGAGGGCGACCGCTCGTGCTGGGCCTCGGACAGGTGGTCGATCGAGATCGTCTCGAGCCCGGCCGCCTGCGCGTAGGGCGCGATCGTCTGCGCGCACCGGTCCCACCGGCTCGTGACCACGGTGTTGACCCCGTAGGCAGCCAGCACCGGGACCAGTGCGACGGACTGAGCGTGGCCCGCGGGCGTGAGCGGCCGGTCCTGCTCGGCCCCGTGCCACGCGGCCCGGGTCACGGCCTTGCCGTGCCGGGCGATCACGACCACTCGGGTCGAGAGGCGACCGTGCGTGTACTCCTCGACGAGGGCGGCGAGCGGCCCGCGGTCGGCCTTGCGCGTCACGCGGCGCGCAGCCTCCTCGACACCGAGCCACTCGGTCGCGTCGATCTCGTCGGGCGACACGGGAGGCACGGGGGCGCGCGCGGCGAGCGGTCCGGCGTCGCGCACACGCTTGGCCTGCTGCGCGGCCCAGTAGTGCACGCGCTTGACCCGGCCCTCGGGCGTCAGGTACTGCAGGCCGGGCAGCGGGACACCGAGGATCACGGGCTTGCCGGTCTCCTCGGCCACCTCGCGCACGGCTGCGGTCTGGAACGTCTCGCCCGGGTCGAGCTTGCCCTTGGGCCACGACCAGTCGTCGTAGCGGGGCCGGTGCACGAGCCGTACCTGCAGCTCGCCGTCGCGCACGCGCCACACGAGCCCGCCGGCCGACTCGATCACGGGGGCGTGCGGGACGTGGGTGGGGCCGAGGGTGTCCACGAGCGGGGCGAACGAGGACGGAGAGCTCATTGACCCATGCCCAGACGACGGCGTTGTCGGGTGATGAGGGTGGACTGGATGTCGGTCAACGGGCCGTCGGGTCCGGTCGCGTGCCGCACCCACGTCCCGTCCGCCTGCAGGTGCCACGACGCGGTGCCGCTGTCCATCGAGATGTCGATGAGGTCGAGCAGGTTCGTGATCTGGTCGGGGTCGACGAGCCGCACGAGCGTCTCGACACGGCGGTCGAGGTTGCGGTGCATGAGGTCGGCCGACCCGATGAAGACCTCGGGGCCGGACTCGGGACCGTCGGCGATGGCCGGGCCGCCCGAGTTGGCGAACGCGAAGATGCGCGAGTGCTCGAGGAACCGGCCCAGGATGGACCGCACCCGGATGTTCTCGCTGAGCCCCGGCACCCCGGGGCGGATCGCGCAGATCCCGCGGACCACGAGATCGACCTTCACGCCGGCCTGCGATGCCCGGTAGAGGGCGTCGATGATGGTCTCGTCGACGACCGAGTTGACCTTGAACTTGACCCACGCCTCGCGGCCTTCGCGGGCCGCGACGGCCTCGCGCTCGATCCGTTCGACGAGGCCCGAGCGCACCGAGCGGGGCGCGACGAGCAGGCGGTGGAACCTCGACTGGGGCGCGTAGCCGCTCAGCTGGTTGAACAGGCGCGTGAGGTCCTGGCCGACCTCGGGGTCCGCGGTCAGCAGCCCGAGGTCCGTGTAGAGGCGCGCGGTCTTGGGGTTGTAGTTGCCCGTGCCGACGTGGCAGTAGCGCACGAGCCCCTCGGGCTCCTGGCGGACCACGAGCGAGAGCTTGCAGTGCGTCTTGAGGCCGACGATCCCGTACACGACGTGCACGCCCGCCTGCTCGAGCTTGCGCGCCCAGGAGATGTTGGCCTGCTCGTCGAAGCGTGCCTTGATCTCGACGAGCGCGAGGACCTGCTTGCCGGCCTCGGCCGCGTCGATCAGGGCGTCGACGATCGGCGAGTCGCCCGACGTCCGGTACAGCGTCTGCTTGATCGCGAGCACGTTGGGGTCCGCGGCGGCCTGCTGGAGGAACGTCTGGACCGAGGTCGAGAACGAGTCGTACGGGTGGTGCAGCAGGATGTCGCGCTCGCGGATCGCCGCGAACACGTCGGTCGGGTTGGCGCTCTCCACCTCGGCGAGGAAGCGGTGCGTGGTCGGCACGAACCGCGGGTAGTGCAGGTCGGCGCGGTCCAGGTCGGCGATGAGGTTGAGGCCCGTGAAGTCGAGCGGCGCGGGCAGCTTGTAGACCTCGTCGTCCGCGACGTCGAGCTCGCGCACGAGCAGCTGGCGGATGCGGGGGCTGATCCCGTCCGCGATCTCGAGGCGCACGGGCGGCCCGAACCGCCGACGCAGCAGCTCCTTCTCCATGGCCTGGAGGAGGTTCTCGGCGTCGTCCTCCTCGACCTCGACGTCCTCGTTGCGGGTCACGCGGAACGTGTGGTGCTCGCGCACCTCCATGCCCGGGAAGAGGTGGTCGAGGTGCTGGGAGATGACGTCCTCGAGCGGCACGAACGACGTGGGGCCCTTGTCGGGGTCTGCGGCCTGCGTGCTGGGTGCGGACGGGCGGCCCCGCGAGTCGACCGCGATGAAGCGCGGCAGCAGCGGCGGCACCTTGACGCGCGCGAAGTGCTCCTTGCCCGTCGTCGGGTTGACCACGACGACGGCGAGGTTGAGCGAGAGCCCCGAGATGTACGGGAAGGGGTGCGCGGGGTCCACGGCCAGGGGCGTGAGCACGGGGAAGATCTGCTTGCGGAAGAACTTGTGCAGGCGCTCCTGCTCGCGCGTGTCGAGCTCCTCCCAGCGCAGCAGCGAGATGCCCTCGGTCGCGAGCGCGGGCTGCACCTGGTCGGCGAACACCGCGGCGTGGCGGGCCATGAGCTCGTGCGCGCGCTCGCTGATCGCGTCGAGCACCTGGCGCGGGGTGAGCCCGGAGGCGGCCGTGACGGCGAGCCCGGTCGCGATGCGTCGCTTGAGGCCGGCGACCCGGACCATGAAGAACTCGTCGAGGTTCGACGCGAAGATCGCGAGGTAGCGCACGCGCTCCAGCAGGGGCTGGTTGTCGTCCTCGGCGAGCTCGAGCACGCGCTGGTTGAACGCGAGCCAGCTCAGCTCGCGGTCGGCGAAGCGGTCGGCGGGCAGGGGCTCGGCACTGAGCACCTCCAGGTCGACGGTCCCGGTGACGGGCTCCTCCTCGGCGATGTGCTCGGCGATGTGCGCCGCGAGCTCGGGGTCGAGGGCGGGCCGGGGACGGGCGTCGCGAGGAGCCTCCGGCTGCTGGTCCGGGCGCGCGGGGGTCCGGACGCTGGGACGGACGGTGGAGTCGGTCATGGCTTCATGGTGGCATCACTCGGTGAACTTTGGGTGACGGGATGCACAGTCGGCGGGCCGTACTGCACGTCCACGGTGTCCTTGCCGAAGCCCGCTCCGAGGTAGGTGCGGGTCGCGGCGGCGTTGTCGCCGTCGACGTAGAGGACCGCGCGCTCGAGGCCCTGGCCCGCGAGGTGCGCGAGCCCGACGGCGGTCAGCACCTTCCCGAGTCCCTGGCCCTGGGCGTCGGGGTCGACGCCGACGACGTAGATCTCGCCCTCGCGCGTCGCCCCGGCAGGTGACACGGACGGGTCCGTCGGCACCTTGGTCCACAGGAACCCGGCGAGCGAGCCGTCCTCGCGCTCGAGCAGGAAGAAGCCCTCGGGGTCGAACCAGTCCTCGGCGACCCGGGCGTCGAGGTCTGCCTGGGCCAGGCGGCCCTGCTCGGGGTGATGCGCGAACGCGCGCGCGTTGACGCGGAGCCACGCTGCGTCGTCGGTCCCGGGGCGGAACGTGCGCAGCCGCAGGCCCGCCGGGACCTCGGGGCGCTCCCACGTGCCGGAGCGCAGGTCGAGGCCCATCTTCCACAGCTCGCGCACCACGACGAGCCCCGCGTCGGCCGCGAACGCGCGCGCAGCGGGCAGGTCGCCGTGCGCCCACACGTGCAGCGTGCGGCCGTGCTGGCCGGGCTCGCCCGAGCGGGCGGGCAAGGTCGCGTCGCGCTGCGCGGTGCGCAGCAGCATGCGGCCGGTCCGACGGCGGCGCGCGGCCGGGTGCACCACGAGCTCGGCGCTCGCGACGTCGCCCCCGCGGTCGATCTGCGCGTACCCCGTGACGGTTCCTGCGTCGTCGAACGTGACGACGTGCGTGAGGTCCTCGTCGTCGACGCCGAGGCGCAGGAGCGGCTGCTCGGAGAGGGGAGCGACACCGTCGGACTCGTGCGCGGCGGCGGCCAGGGCGCGGACCTCGTCCGCGGTGGCCGGGTCGAGCGGGCCGATCTCGAGGGGGGAGTGCATGGCTCCATCCCATCACGACGGGCGCACGGTCACCGACTCATCGGGTCCGGTCGCTCACGGCTGCGCGAGGTGCTCCGAGACGAACTCCAGCCCGTACGGCAGGCCCGCGTGGACCATGGCCCACGTGTGTCCCTGGCCGGGCTCCTCGCGCAGCCCGACGGTCTGACCCCGTGCGGTGAGCGCGGCGGCGAGCCGGCGGTTGGCCTCGCGGTCGAACCGCGGGGCCTCGGTCCCGCCGTCGAGGAAGACCGCGACGGGCGCGGTGAAGTCCATGGTCGGGAGGTAGTGGCTGGGCGAGTTCGCGTCGAACTCCTCCTGCGTCGCGAGCATCGCGCGCCCGCCGTCGCCCGGGTCGCCGTAGGGCTCGAGGGCCATGATCGCGCTGAACGTGTCGAGGTGGCGCAGGCCCAGGTTGAGCGCGCAGAACCCGCCCGACGACGCCCCGCCGATCGCTCGGTGGTCCCGGTCCGGGACCGTCGGGAAGCTCTTGTCGACCCACGGGATCACGACGTCGGTCACGTAGGTCTCGACCTGCGCGCCGCCCGTCGTCGAGTCCAGGCACTCGGTGTCGCGCGGTGAGGGGCCGGTCCCGTTGACGTCGACCGCGACGAGGATCATGGGCTGGACGAGCTGCGCCTCGAGCAGCGTGTCCATGACGTTGGCGCTGTCTGCCGCCGCGAACCAGTCGCTCGGTTGGCCGGGGCTGCCGTGGAACAGGTAGACGACGGGGTAGCGGGTCGGGGCCGACGGGTCGAAGCCCGGCGGCGTGTAGACCCACGTGGTGCCGTCGGCCATGCGCAGGTCCGGGGCCGGCAGCGGCGTCGAGGTCACCGATCCCGCCGCCGACGAGCCCGCGCGCTCCGAGGGCTTGTCGCGATGGCTCGGCGGTGGGTCGACGATCCCCCAGCCCGCCATCGTGGTGCGGAACGCCGCGGCGTTGGGGACGTAGCCCGCGTACGCGTTGACCGCGACCGTCACGGACAGGACCACGAGGAGCCCCGACGCGACCGTCCCGGCCCAGGCGCGCCACGCGCCGCGGCGGCCGGGCCTCGCGCTGTCACCGCGACCGGCGTCCGCGCTGCCGCCGCTGTCCTCGGTGCCGACGGCGCTGCGCGACGCCCGACGTCGCCGGTCCCGCACCACGAGCCCGGCGACCAGGACCGCGGCGGCCGCGAGCAGCCCGGCCGTCCACCAGGACGACACCCAGTCGCTGCGTCCCGCGAGCTCGCGCAGCACGGAGGGCGGCAGGGTCGGGGCGGTGTCGGGCTCGGGCAACGGGGCCGCGCCGGCCAGCAAGGACGCACCCGGCAGGGCTGCGCCGGGAAGGACGTGGAACGGGCTCACCCTCCCAGGGTGCCCGCCGCGCACAGGTTCCACCGGGCGAACGCCCAGGTGGCCGCCAAGGTGCACGGGACGTTCACGGACGTTCACGACGTGTCCCCACGCCCGTCGCTGCGCTGTGCGGCGCGTCACGGTCACGGGCCGGATGAGTCCCGCAGCCCGCGCGGTTGGTACGGGTGTGAGCACCTCGTCCGCACCGGCACTTCCGGCACTGCCTTTCGAGCAGCCGCAGCCCGTCGAGCAGTCCCAGCGCGTGCAGTCGTCGGCGGCCCAGCCCGTCGACGTCGACGTCCTCGTGGTGGGCGCGGGGCAGGCCGGGCTCTCGGTCGCCTACCACCTGCGGCGGCGGGGCTTCGTGCCGCTCGGCCTCGACGGGCTCCCGTCGGCCGGGCCCGACGACGGAGCCTCCCCGGGGGACCAGCGCACCTTCGTGGTGCTCGACGGGGCGCCCGCGCCGGGTGGCGCGTGGCAGTTCCGCTGGCCGTCGCTCACCATGGCGCAGACGCACGCGGTGCACGACCTGCCCGGCCTTGCCCTGGACCCGGGCGACCCGCGCGAGAGCGCGAGCACCGCCGTCGGGCGGTACTTCGGGGCGTACGAGCAGGTCAACGACCTGCGCGTGCTGCGGCCCGTCGGCGTGCGCGAGGTGCGCGACGACCCCAGGTCGGGCGCGCTGCTGGTCGAGGCGACCACGCCCGACGGGCCCGTGACCTGGCGCGCGCGGACGCTCGTGAACGCGACCGGGACGTGGACCAAGCCGTTCTGGCCCTGGTACCCGGGGCGCGAGTCGTTCGCGGGCCGGCAGCTGCACACGCACGACTTCGGCGCGGCCGAGGACTTCGCGGGCCGCCGCGTGGTCGTGGTCGGCGGCGGTGCGTCCGCGACGCAGTTCTTGCTCCAGATCGCGCCGCACGCGGCCTCGACCACGTGGGTCACGCGCCGCGAGCCCGTGTGGGTCGGCGGTCCGTTCGACGAGGACCGGGGGCGCGACGCGGTCGCGCTCGTCGACGAGCGCACGCGCGCGGGCCTCGCGCCGGAGAGCGTCGTGTCCGTCACGGGCCTGCCGCTCACGCCTGTGTACGAGGCGGGGATCGCCTCGGGCGTCCTGCGGCGCCTGCCCATGTTCTCGCGCGTGGTGCCCGACGGCGTCGCGTGGGACCCGGGAGTCCGTCCCGACGGCGTGACGCACCAGGGCGCGGACGTGATCCTGTGGGCCACGGGCTTCCGGGCCGCGCTCGACCACCTCGGGCCGTTGGGGCTGCGTGGGCCCGGCGGCGGGATCGTCATGGACGGGCCGACCGTGGTCGCCGACCCCCGCGTCCAGCTCGTCGGGTACGGGCCGAGCGCGTCGACGATCGGGGCGAACCGGGCCGGCCGGGAGGCGGTGCGGTCGGTGCTGCGGTTGCTCGACGGTGCGGCGACGAGGGGGCCGAGTCGGCTGGTGGTGCCGGTGGAACCGAGTGGGTCGGTGGTGCCGGGGCCGGCGTGAGCCTGCCTGCGCCGGCGGACCCTCGTGCCCTGACTGCACGACCCGGTCGTTCGAAGAGATGGGTTGTCAGAAGTGAGCCGGGGTATACCCCGGTGTGGTTCTGACAACTCAGCGAGGGTGAGGGCGCCGATACGCTTCCGGGGTGACTCCTGAAAGCCTCCCCGGACCCGACGACCTCCCCGCCGGGGCCTCGGCAGGTGGACCGACCGGCCCCCCGGTCGACGTCCCCGTCGACCGCATCCAGCGACGGACCGTCACGGTCCTCGCGGCGAGCCAGGTCTTCGGCGGGATCGGGGTCGCGACCGGCATCTCGGTGAGCTCGCTCATCGCGTCCGAGCTCTCGGGCTCCGACGCGATCGCTGGCCTCGCGCAGACCACGGCCGTCGTGGGGGCCGCGATCGTCGCGCTCCCGCTCTCGCGCCTCGCCGAGCGCCACGGCCGACGGCGGTCGCTCACGTCCGGATACGTCGTCGCCCTCCTCGGAGCGGCCCTCGCAGCGACCGCGACCCTGCTCCAGACGTGGCCGCTGCTGCTCGCCGGCATGCTGCTGTTCGGCGCGGGCTCCGCGACGGGCCTCGCCTCGCGGTTCACCGCGACCGACCTGGCCCGGCCCGCACGCCGGGCGACCGACCTGTCGGTCGTGATCTGGGCGACGACGATCGGTTCGGTGCTCGGTCCGAACCTCGCCGGAGCGACCGAGAAGCTCGGCCTCCTGCCCGGCCCGGTCGGGGAGCACGGCACGCACGGCACGTCGGCAGCCCCCCTGCTCGTCGCAGCCCTGGCGTTCGCCGCGGCCGCCGCGTCCGTCTGGCTCCTGCTGCGCCCCGACCCGCTGCACGTGGCGGCAGCGCGGGCCGCCGCGAGCTCGTCCGAGGAGGCCGCCGCCCGTGCCGGGACGCCCGCGACCGGTGCCGACGCTGCCGGGGAGGCTGCGCCGTCGGGCACCGTGGACGCACCGCCCGAGGCGGACATGGTCGCCGCGCCGACCCCCGCGCGCCCCGGCTTCCGCGCCGGGCTCGCGGCCGGGTGGGCCGTGATCCGCGCGTCGGCCACGGCGCAGCTCGCGCTCGTCGCGATCGTCGTGAGCCACCTCGTGATGGTCGGGCTCATGTCCATGACCCCCGTGCACATGGGGCACGGCGGCGCGAGCCTCCAGGTCATCGGGATCGTCATCAGCGCGCACATCGCCGGCATGTACGTGCTCAGCCCGGTGATCGGGTGGGCTGCGGACCGGATCGGGCACGCGCGCGTCCTCGCGGTGGGCGGGATGATCCTGCTCGCGTCGGCCGTGGTCGTCGCGGGCGCGCCGAGCGACGACTCGGCGCGGCTCACGGTCGGGCTCGTGCTGCTGGGCGTGGGCTGGTCGTGCGGGCTCGTCGCCGGCTCGGCGCTGCTCATCGACGCGACCCCCGCGGCGGACCGGACCCAGGTCCAGGGGCTCTCGGACTTCGCGATGAACCTCGGCGGCGCGCTCGGCGGGGTGCTCGCGGGGATCGTCATCGCGGTCTCGTCGTACGGCGCGCTCGCGTGGGGCGCCGCGGTGCTGCTCGTCGCGTACCTCGTGCTGGTCGCGGGGCGGCTCCTGCGCGCGCCGCGCATCGCGGTCTGAGGCGCTGCGCGTCGGGGGCCAGGTCGTCCGGGACTCCGGAACCGCGGGGAGTCGTGAGCGCGGCAGGGAGGTGCTCGGGGCGCCCTTGCCCCGGGCGGTCAGGACCAGCGTGGTGCACAGGCGTCGCTCGTCCTGATGTACGTGGTCGGCCGTGCTGTGGGCACGTCGTGTCAGGACGAGCCGGAACCCGAGGGCTCCCCGGTCCTGACAGGACCCGTCAGCGTGCGCCGAGCTGCTTGTAGAAGATCGTCGTCGACACGAGCGCGCCGCCCGCGACCTTGGCGAACCCCGGGATGGCGCCGACCTCGGACCAGCCCCACCTGCGGTACAGCGACTCGGCGAGGCTGCCCGTCTCGGTGTCGAGCGTCAGGAGCGAGAGCCGCTCGGCCTTCGCGAAGCGCTCGATCGTGGCCATGAGCCCCGGCGCGAACTTGTTGCCGCGCGCCTGGCGGTGGACCAGGAGCTTGACGACCTCTGCGCGGTGGGCGCCGTTGGCCTTGGACGTCAGGGCGAGCGACGCGGTCGCCACGATCCGACCCGCGTCGTCACGCCCGACCCACGTCCGGTGGTCCGGGTCCGCCAGGAACGCCGACCACCACGCCGTCGCCTGCTCCTTGGTCGGGGCCTTGACCCAGCCGACGCTCGCGCCGCCCTGGACGCAGTCGATGAGAACGTCCGCGAGGCACGACAGGTCGGCCGTCCGCGCGGCGAGGCTGTCGAGGAGCGAGAGGCCGGCGGCCGGTGCTGCTGCCGGGCTCGGTCGGCCGGGGACACCCGGGCGACCCGACCGGACGGTGGTCCCGGCGGTCCCGCCGCGGGCGTTCGAGGAGACGAGTGCGCCACCACCGGGCGCGGGGAAGGTGAGGGGTTCGATCCGCATGGCCGTCACGGTAGCCACGGTGCGTTTCGGCCCCGTGAACGGCAGGGACTCTCCCCGTGTCGGAGGGTGTGAGTCCGAGGTCACGTCCGATCCGACGGCTCGTCACCGCGCGCAGCGCGCACTGCGCGGGAAGACTGGGGGTCGACCTTCAGGAGGCCCCGTGTTCCTCAGCCTGCTCGCCGCCGTCGCCGCCGCGATCGGCTACGGCGTCAGTACCGTCATGCAGGCCGTCGCGGCCCGCCGCGCGCAGGGGCTCGCCGTGGTGCGGCAGCCGCTCGTGATCCTCGCGTTCACTGTCGACCTCGTCGCGTGGCTGTTCTCGCTCGTCGCGCTCGACCACCTGCCCCTGTTCGTGGTCCAGGCCGTGCTCGCGAGCTCGCTCGTCGTGACGGTCCTGCTCGCGAGGGTGTTCCTGTCGGTGCCCATGCGGCGGATCGACGTCGCGGCCATGACGGCCATCGTGGCCGCGCTCGTGGTGCTGGGGATCGCGGGCGGGGAGCAGCCCGCGCCCGTGCCGCCCGACTGGTTCACGCCCGTGCTCATCGGGGTCGCCGCGGGTCTCGCGGTCGTCGCGCTGATCTTCTACAAGGCCGGGACGCCGGTGCTGCTCGCCGTGATCGGGGCCCTCGGCTACTCGGGGGCGGCCGTCGCGGCGCGAGGCGCGCACGCGTCGGGGGACATCTGGGACACGATCTTCCAGCCGCTCGCGATCGCGATCGTGCTGTTCGGGGTCGTGGGGGCGCTCGCGTACCTGCGCTCGCTCGAGCGCGGCAAGGTCGGGACGAACGCCGCGATCCTGTCGGTCGTCGAGGTCGTGGTCCCGGGGGCTGTCGGCATCGCGGTGCTCGGGGACACGATCCGCTCGGGCTGGGACCCGGCGGTCGCCGTCGCGGCTCTCGTCGCGCTCGCGGGCTGCGTGGTCCTCGCGACGAGCCCCGCGAACGAGGCGGCCGAGTCGGGGGAGGCGAGCGACGGCGTCGGGCCGTCGAAGGACGAGGCGGCCGAGCCGGCGTAGGGGGCTCTTGTCGAGGCCCGCGGGCGAGGCCACGAGGCCCGACGGCGGAGCGCACCACGTGCGGTGAGCGCGCCTCGTGGGCGGGGCCGAGTTGTCAGAACGTGGCCGGGGAATGGCCCGGTGTGGTTCTGACAACTCAACGGGCCTGCCAGGTCCCCGACGGCGGAGCGCACCACGTGAGGTGCCCTCGGTCGAGGCACATCAGTCCTCTGGCCCCGGTGTGCCCGGCGCGCCGACCAGCTCGGCGCGCCGGGCCGGGCTCAGTCCTCCGAGCCCGCCGGCTTCGCCAGCCCCGACGCGATGAGCGTCATGACGGACGAGTCCGCGAGCGTCGTCGCGTCCCCGACCGTGCGGTTCTCGGCGACGTCGCGCAGCAGGCGGCGCATGATCTTGCCCGAGCGCGTCTTGGGCAGCTCGGGGACCACGAGGATCTTGCGGGGCTTCGCGATGGGCCCGATCTCCTTGGCCACGTGGTTGCGCAGCTCGAGCTCGACGGCCGCGGCACCCTCCGGGTCTGCCGCGCGGGCCGCGTGCTCGCTGCGCAGGATGACGAACGCGACGACGGCCTGGCCGGTCAGCTCGTCCGTGGCGCCCACGACCGCGGCCTCGGCCACGAGCGGGTTCGAGACCAGCGCGGACTCGATCTCCGTGGTCGACAGGCGGTGACCCGAGACGTTCATGACGTCGTCGACGCGCCCGAGCAGCCAGATGTCGCCGTCCTCGTCCTTCTTGGCGCCGTCGCCCGCGAAGTAGATGCCCGGGAACCGGGACCAGTAGGTGTCCTTGAAGCGCTCGAGGTCTCCCCAGATGCCGCGCAGCATGGAGGGCCACGGCTCCGAGAGGACGAGGTAGCCCCCGCCGCCGTCGGGCACCGGCCGCGCGTTGTCGTCGACGACGTCCGCGACGATGCCCGGCAGCGGAACCTGCGCCGAGCCCGGCTTGGTCGCCGTGACGCCCGGCAGCGGCGAGATCATGATCGCGCCCGTCTCGGTCTGCCACCAGGTGTCGACGATCGGGGCCTTGTCGCCGCCGATGACGCGGCGGTACCACATCCACGCCTCGGGGTTGATGGACTCCCCGACCGACCCCAGGACGCGCAGGCTCGTGAGGTCGAACTTGTTCGGGATCTCCTCGCCCCACTTCATGCAGGCGCGGATCGCGGTGGGCGCCGTGTAGAAGATCGAGACCTTGTACTTCTCGATGATCTCCCACCAGCGGCCCTGGTGCGGGGAGTCGGGCGTGCCCTCGTAGATGACCTGGGTCGCGCCGTTGAGCAGCGGGCCGTAGGTCACGTAGGAGTGGCCCGTGACCCAGCCGATGTCCGCGGTGCACCAGTAGACGTCGGACTCGGCCTTGAGGTCGAACACGTTCTTGTGCGTGTACGCGGCCTGCGTCAAGTAGCCGCCCGTCGTGTGCAGGATGCCCTTGGGCTTCCCGGTGGTGCCGGACGTGTAGAGGATGAAGAGCGGGTGCTCGGCCTCGACCCACACAGGGGTGTGCTGGACGTCGGCGGCCTCGAGGGCGTCGTGCCACCAGATGTCGCGACCCTGGGTCCACTCGACGTCCTGCTCGGTGCGGCGCACCACCAGGACGTGCTCGACCGTGGTGGCCGCGGCGCCCTCCTTGGCGGCGAGGGCCTCGTCGACCGCGGGCTTGAGGGCCGACGCGGACCCGCGGCGGTAGCCGCCGTCGGCCGTGATGACGACCTTGGCCTCGGCGTCGGCGATGCGGCTGCGCAGCGCGTCGGCAGAGAACCCGCCGAACACCACCGAGTGCGGGGCCCCGATGCGCGCGCAGGCCAGCATGGCGACGACGGCCTCGACGATCATGGGCAGGTAGATGACGACGCGGTCGCCCGTGGTCACGCCGAGCGCGCTCAGCGCGTTGGCCGCGCGCGAGACCTCGCGCTGCAGGTCCGCGTACGTGACGGTGCGGGTGTCACCGGGCTCGCCCTCGAAGTGGATCGCGACGCGGTCGCCGTTGCCGGCCTCGACGTGGCGGTCCACGGCGTTGTAGGCGGCGTTGAGCGTGCCGTCGCCGAACCAGCGCGCGACGGGTGCGTTCGACCAGTCGAGCGTCTCGGTGAACGGTGTCTTCCACGACACGAGCTCGGTGGCCTGGCGTGCCCAGAATGCGAGACGGTCGGCTGCGGCCTCCTCGTACAGCGCCGGCTGGGCGTTGGCCTGGGCGGCGAACTCGGGGCTGGGCGGGAAGCTGCGCTCCTCGTGGAGGAGGTTCTCCAGTCCCGTGGACTCGGGCTGCCCGTCGACCTGGTTCTCGGTGGCGGTCACATTCTCAGGCACTCTTACCTCCGGTGCGCATCGACTCTGGTGCGGGGCTCATGACGTGAGATCCCCGCGGCCTGCGAGCGGCCGCAAGGGGTGCGAGACACGTCGAGCGACGGGGCCTGTCCTGCCCCGACTGGGCGAGTCTAGACCCCATCGGGTGACCCGCGTCACTGGTTCTCGAAATGGGCGAGGGTGCTGACAAAAAGGTGAGCGACGTCGTCGGGCCCGCTTGCTCATGCGACAACGTCGCAGCAGTGCCACGATGGCCGGAACCCGAACTACTGACCAGGTGAGCACTCCGCTGCTCGCTGCGAAAGGAACGTCGTGGCGCGATCTCGAGCAGTACGTCCTGTTCTTCCGGTGATCGCCCTGAGCGGCGTCCTGGTCCTCACGGCCTGCACGGCACCGGGCGGGAGCGCCGACGGCGCGAGCGCCGCGGGGGCTGACGCGGCGGACGGGGGCACCGACGGCATCGTGCTCGCCGACGGCTACGAGCTCGGCGGGTACAACCCCGTCGCGGGCTTCGGGGCCGCGGGCGAGGCCAAGATGTACGACGGCCTGGTCCGCCTGACGGGAGGCGAGGGGATGCCGGGGTTCGAGCCCGCGCTCGCCGCCGAGCTCCCCACGGCCAACGACGACGCGACCGTGTGGACCGTGAAGATCCGTCCCGACGTGACGTTCTCCGACGGCAGCACGTTCGGCCCCGAGGACGTGGTCGCGACGTACGAGGCGATCCTCGACCCGGCGTCCGCGTCCGAGGCCAGGTCGTCGTTCGACATGATCGAGGAGGTCGTCCAGACCGGCGACGACACGGTCGAGTTCCACCTCGCGTACTCGTACGCGCCGCTCCTGACGAAGATGCTCATCGGTGTGGTGCCCTCGGAGGCCGTCGCGACGCCGGGCCTCGCGGCCGAGTCCACGCTCAACACCGCACCGATCGGGACCGGGCCCTACACGCTCGTGGACCTGTCCCCGGACCGCGCGGTCCTCGAGGCCAACGAGGACTACTGGGACGGCGCGCCCGAGGTCAAGAAGCTCACGCTCCTCTACGTCCCCGACGACAACACGCGCGCGCAGCGCATGGCCTCGGGCGAGATCGACGGCACGAACCTGCCGCCGCTGCTCGCGAACACGTTCGAGGGCAAGGACGGCATGACGGTCACGGCGCACACCTCGGCCGACTGGCGCGGCCTCTCGCTCCCCACCGACAACCCCGTCGCGGGCGACCCCGCGGTCCGCATGGCGCTCAACCTGGCCGCGAACCGGCAGTCGATGATCGACAACGTCCTGGGCGGGCACGGCCGCCTGGCCGCGACGCCCATCCCCGAGGTCTACGGCGACGCGTATGAGCCCGGTGCGGTCTTCGCGTACGACCCGGCGCAGGCCCAGCAGATCCTGACGGACGCGGGCTGGGTCGAGGGAGCGGACGGGATCCGGGTCAAGGACGGGCAGCGCGCGCAGATCGCGCTCATGTACAACTCGGTCGACACGGTCCGCCGCGACCTCGCGCAGGCCTTCGCGTCCGACGCGCTCGCGGTGGGCGTCGAGGTGAACCTCGAGGCGCTGTCCTGGGACCGGATCGACCCGCGCATCAACACCGACTCGACGCTCCTGGGCGGCGGCGACGAGCCGTTCGACCCCGACACGCAGGCGTACGGCGCCCTGAGCTCGGTGTTCGTCCAGCCCGACGTCGGCAGCATCTACGACAACCCGAGCGACTACCAGGACGCGACGGTCGACGCGGCGCTCGAGGTCGGGCGGCGCAGCCTCGACCAGGCCGAGCGCGACGCGGCCTACCGCGAGGTCCAGGACGCGTACATCGACGACCCGGGGTACGTGTACCTCGTGTTCCTCGACCACACGTACGTCTCGAAGGACGCGGGCTGGTCCATGTCGGGGCCCGTCCTCGAGCCGCACGCGCACGGCGTGACGTGGGGTCCGTGGTGGTCGCTGCAGTCCTGGACGCGGGACTGATGACCACGGTCCAGGCGGGGCGCGAGGAGCGCCCCGCCGGGCGCCCCGGGCAGGACGCCGGGCAGGCAGGCACGGTGCCCGACGGCGCCTCCCGCCCCGCGCCCGACGACGCACCCTCGGTGCGTGACCTGCGCCGCGGGCGCCACCGCGACATCTGGGCCATGGTGGGGCGCCGCCTGCTCTTCATCGTGCCGGTCACGGCAGCGGTCTCCGCAGGGCTGTTCGCGGCGGCCAAGTACTCGCCGTTCGACCCCCTGGTCGGGTACCTCGGGTCCCGGTACATGACCACGAGCGACGCCGACAAGGCGATCATCTCGGAGCAGCTCGGGTTCGACCGGCCCTGGTACTCGACGTACTGGGGATGGGTGCAGGACCTGTTCGGCGGGGACCTGGGGCTGTCTCGGTCGTTCAACCAGCCCGTCGCTCAGGTCATCGCCGAGCGCCTGCCGTGGACGCTGCTGCTCGCGGGGGCCGCGCTCGCGCTCGCGGTCGTGGTCGCGCTCGCGCTGGGGATCGCGGCGGGCGTGCGCAGCGGCGGGATCCTGGACCGGGGCGTCACGGCGCTGTGCGTCGTGGTGCAGGGACTGCCGCCGTTCGTCATGTCGCTCGCGGCGATCGCGGTGTTCGCGCTCGCGCTGGGGTGGCTGCCCGCGGCGGGGCTCACGGACGGGGGAGCGGACCCCACGGTCGGGGGCGTGCTGCGCCACCTGGTCCTGCCGGTCGTGGTCCTCGCGATCTCGCAGGTGCCGTGGCTGCTGCTCGCGGTGCGCGAGTCGGTCGTGACGTCGAAGGGCGAGGACTTCGTGGCCGGTGCGGTCTCGCGCGGCATCCCGACGCCGACCATCACGCGCCGCCACATCGTGCCGACCTCGCTCGCGCCGTTCGTCAACATCGTGGGCGTCCGGCTGCCCGAGCTGGTCGTGGGCGCGGTCCTGGTCGAGGAGGTCTTCAGCTGGCCAGGCGTGGCGGGGGCGATCGTCACGTCGGCCCGCGACCTCGACATGGCGCTCCTGGCGTTCCTGACGATCGGGACGACGGTCGTGGTCATGGTCGGCTCGCTCCTCGCGGATGTGGTCGTGGCCCTGATGGACCCCCGGGTGAGCACCGATGGCTAGGCGCAACCTGGTGATCGCGGGCTCGGTCCTGGCGGTCGTGGTGCTCTACGCGGTCCTGGTCCCGTGGATCGCGGGGGTCGACGACCGGGTCACGGACTTCGCGCAGGCCCGCCAGGCGCCGTCGGCGGAGCACCTGTTCGGCACCGACTCGGCCGGGCGCGACCTGTTCGTGCGCATCGCGTCGGGCATCCGGACCTCGCTCGTCGTGGCGCTCCTGTGCGCGCTGCTCGCGACCGTGATCGGGGTCGTGGTCGGTACCGCGGCCGGGTTCTGGGGCGGGTGGCCGGACCGGATCATCATGCGCAGCACCGACGCGGTCAACGCGCTGCCGCACCTGCTGCTCGGGATCGTGATCGTGGCGATGTTCCGCGGCAGCCTCCTCGCGATCGTCCTGTCGATCGCGCTGACCCACTGGACGCAGGTCGCGCGCATCATCCGCTCGGAGATCCTCAGCCTGCGCCAGCGCCCGTTCATCGACGCGGCCGTCCTCGCGGGCGCGAGCCGCCGGCAGGTCGCGGTGCGCCACCTGGTCCCAGCGACCGCGCCGCAGGCCATGATCGCGGTCGTCCTGCTGCTACCGCACGCGGTGTGGCACGAGTCCACGCTGTCCTTCCTGGGCTTCGGTCTCCCGCCGCACGAGCCCAGCCTCGGCACGCTCCTCGAGGAGGCGCGCAGCTCGCTGCTCCTGGGCGGGTGGTGGACCCTCGTCTTCCCGGCAGCCGTGCTCGTGGTCGTGACGCTCGCGGTCGCGTTCGCGGGCCAGGCGCTGCGCAAGGTCATCACCCCACCCCAACCTTCGGAGCTGAGACTATGAGCACGGCGGGCCTGCGCGTCGAGAACCTGACAGTCCGCCTGCCCCTGCCGAACGGCTCGGTCGTGCACGCCGCGAGCGACGTGAGCCTCGACGTCCCGCGCGGCACGGTCACGGCCCTCGTGGGCGAGTCGGGCTGCGGCAAGTCGATCCTGGCGTCGGCCGTCATGGACCAGCTCCCGGCGGGCGCGCGCCGTACCGGCTCGATCACGGTCACGACCCCGCAGGGGGCTCTCGACGTGTTCGCGGGCGAACCCTTCCGGGGCCTGCACGCCGCGCTCGTCCCGCAGTCCGCGGCCACGCACCTCACGCCCGTGCGCACCGCGCGCTCGCAGCTCGAGGAGACGATCGCGACGCTCGGCTCGGTGCGCACGAGCGACGAGCTGGCCGAGCGCGTGGGCCTCGATCCCTCGGCGCTGGACTGCTACCCGCACGAGCTCTCGGGCGGCATGGCCCAGCGCGTGGCCGTCGCGGGGGCGCTCGCGGGCGACCCCTCGGTGATCGTCGCGGACGAGCCCACGGCGAGCCTCGACCGCGCCCTGACCGACCGGATCCTGGGGCTGCTGCGCGAGTGCGCCGACGACGGCGCGGCGGTCCTGCTCATCACGCACGACCTCGCGTCCCTGGTCCGCACGGGCGTGGCCGACCGGCTCGCGGTCATGTACGCCTCGCGCCTCATGGAGACGGGGCCCGCGGCCGAGGTGTTCGACGACCCGTGGCACGACTACACGCGCGACCTCCTGGGTGCGCTGCCCTCGCGCGGGCTGCACCCGTTGCCGGGCTCGCCGCCGCAGCTCACGGACCTGCCCGACGACTGCGTCTACCACCTGCGCCGCCCCGAGACCCGGCAGTCGGGCGGCCCGACGGCCTTGGTCCAGGTCGGCGACCGCGCCTACCGCACGCTGCGCGAGGTGGCCTGATGAGCCTCGAGGCGCGCGGCGTCGTGGCGGGCTACCGCCGCAAGCCCCCGGTCCTGACCGACGTCTCGATCAGCGTCCCGGCGGGCACGATCGTGGGGCTCTCGGGCCCTTCGGGCACGGGCAAGACCACCCTCGCCCGGGTCCTGGCGCTGCTCGACGCGCCGCGCGCGGGGACCGTGAGCATCGACGACCAGGTCGCGACGGGCACCCGGTTCGCGGTCCAGGGGGACCTGCGAGGCACGGTCGCGATGCTCTTCCAGTCGCCGCGCGCCTCGACCGACCCGCGCCTGACGCTCCGCTCGATCATCGCGCAGCCCGCCGAGGTCGCCCGTCGCCCGGTCGACGTCGAGGGGGTCGCGGCGCGCGTGGGCCTGACCCCCGACCTGCTCACGCGCAGGCCCTACCAGGTCTCCGACGGCCAGCTCCAGCGGGCCTGCCTTGCCCGGGCTCTCGCGCAGGAGCCGCGCTACCTGATCTGCGACGAGGCGACCGCGATGCTCGACGCCGCGACCACGGCGACGCTCGTGCGCCTCGTCGAGGCCGAGGCCGCGGCCCAGGGCGTGGGGGTCCTGCTCATCAGTCACGACGAGGAGCTGCTCGCGGCGTGCTGCTCGCAGGTCAGCGCGCTCGCGGACCTGCGGCGGGAGCCGGCCCAGCACTGAGCGGTCCCCGCCCGGGCGGGGCGACCGGGGGAGAGGTGCCCTGCCCGACGACGGTGCGCGGCGCCGTCGGGCACCTCGCCCCGTCGAGGGGTTCCGGCGGGCCGGGCGTCGCTCAGACGGCGGACGCGGCGGCCTCCTCCGCGCGGGCCGCGGCCTCGACGGCGGCGGCCACGACCGTCGTGACCTCGGGGTTGAACACGCTCGGCACGATGTAGGTCGCGTTGAGCTGGTCCTCGTGGATCGTCGAGGCGAGGGCCCGTGCCGCCGCGAGCAGCATGGTGTCGGTGATCTTGTGCGACTGCGCGTCGAGCAGCCCGCGGAACACCCCGGGGAACGCGAGCACGTTGTTGATCTGGTTGGCGAAGTCGCTGCGGCCCGTGCCGACGATCGCGGCGTGCTGCGCGGCGTCGACCGGGTCCACCTCGGGCGTGGGGTTGGCCATGGCGAACACGATCGAGTCGGGTGCCATGGTCGCGATGTCGTCGCCCGTGAGGATGTCGGGGGCCGAGACCCCGATGAAGACGTCGGCCCCGGCGAGGGCCTCGACGAGCGTGCCGCTCACGCGGCGCGGGTTGGTGCTGATCGCCGTCCAGGCGAGCGCGGGGGACAGGCCCGGGCGGTCGGGGTGGATCACGCCGTCGACGTCGGCGACCACGACGTCGTGCGCGCCCGCGGCCAGGAGCAGCTTGAGGACCGCCGTCCCCGCGGCCCCCGCCCCCGACAGCACGATCCGCACCTCGGCCAGGTCCTTGCCCACGACCTTGAGCGCGTTCGTCAGGGCCGCGAGCGCGACGATCGCGGTGCCGTGCTGGTCGTCGTGGAACACCGGGATGCTCAGCTCGGCGCGCAGGCGGCGCTCGATCTCGAAGCAGCGCGGCGCCGAGATGTCCTCGAGGTTGATGCCCGCGAACACCGGCGCGATGGCCTTGACCGTGCGCACGATCTCGTCGACGTCCTGCGTGTCCAGGGCGATGGGGAACGCGTCGATGTCCGCGAACCGCTTGAAGAGGGCGGCCTTGCCCTCCATGACGGGCAGCGACGCGAGCGGCCCGATGTCGCCGAGGCCCAGGACGGCCGACCCGTCCGTGACGACCGCGATCGTGTTGCGCTTGATGGTCAGGCGTCGGGCGTCCTCGGGGTGCGCGGCGATGGCCTCGCAGACCCGCGCGACGCCCGGGGTGTAGATCATCGACAGGTCGTCGCGGTTGCGGATGGGGACCTTGGACTCGATCTGGAGCTTGCCGCCCAGGTGCAGCAGGAACGTGCGGTCCGAGACCCGGTCCACCGTCACGCCATGCAGGGCGCGCAGCGCCGCGACGATCTCCTCGGCGTGCGACTCGCCGCGCGTCGCGACCGTGACGTCGACCGTGATGCGCTCGTGGCCCGAGGCCGTGACGTCCAGGGCCGAGACGATCCCGCCCGACTGCTCGATCGCCGTCGTGAGCTCGCTGACCGCGGTGGGCCTGGCCTCGACCTGGAGGCGGACGGTGATGGACGAGGAAACGCTCGGCGCTGAGGTCATGTGGTCAGCGTATTCGGCGGGCGCACGGTGCTGGTGCGCGCGAGCGGGCGAACCGGTGACGAGATGGTCAGGAACTGGATGCAGGGGAGAACCGGCCCTGCTCGTCTCTCCCCCCTGCGCGTGGGCGTTGGTGCGGTGACTGAGCTGATCCACCGTCCGCGAGTGCGCGTGCGTGCTCACGGTTCGGGCCCTCGAAAGCGCCCGCCATGAACTCGACGGCTTCGAGGTCGAGGTCTGCCAGGGCGGCGAAGGAGCGCCACATCGACGTCGCGTGTTCGACCTCGCCGACGATCCGTCGTGCGTCCGCGGTGCTCAGGTCGTACGAGTCCGCACTGTCGACCAGCATGCGGATGTCGCGCTCGACGCCGCTGTCGGAACTCGTCAGCGGTGTGGACTGGATCGCCTGGCGCACGGGGTGGGGGTTGACATCGAACAGCGGTGAGAGCGTCCATCCACCGGCTGTGCGAAGCACGCCATGATTCTTCATGTGGTCGTCGACATTGCGCACCAGCAGAGTGAAGGCGACTCGGCGGAACAGCTCGGCCAGGTCTCGGCGAGGGCGGTCGCTGTGGTCGGCGATGCTCTCAGCGAGCCACGTGTAGTCGATCGTCTCGTGCGGGCCTTTTTCTGTGATGCTGTCGGCGCTGAGATAGCCGATCCTGCGACCGGCCTCCGTCCGGTCGAACCGGCGCGTCAGCATGATGCTCCGGTCGGCGGAGAGTCGCCTGAGGGCAGCGGTCGGCGTGTTGATCCCCGCGGCGTTCGCGAGCTGGAGGGTCACGTACTCCCAGCCGAGGACGTCCCACCGGTCGTCCCGCTCGGGAAGCTTGGCCATCCAGAGCTCGCCGGTCTCGTCGCGCACCGTCGCCTTGGGCCGTGCTCCGCCCATCGACGTGCCCGCGGCCAGCAACAGGTCGAGGTCGCTCCTGCTCGCCTGGTGTCGCTCGACGTTCGCAGCGGCACTGGTGAGGGCGTCGAGGTCGACCAACGTGGGCAGGCCCGTCCGTGACGTGGCCACGAACGTCCGCCCGGGATCGGTCGACAGACGGAGCGCGCCCAGTCGAGAGGAGTCGGGGACGCTGAGCAGGAAGTCGAGCTCGGTCATGGTGCGTGCCGACCGCCCCGCCTCGGTGGCTTCACGAGCCTCAGCGGCATATATCAGGCGACGGCCCCAGGTGTCCGGCTGGCTGTCGGCGAACGCGCCGAGGAGAGGTCGATGGGGGCCCGAGACCACGGCACGCGTGCCGCGAGGCATCTCCGGGCACAGGTCGTAGGAGGTGGGATCTGCGAGGTAGGCGGCCGCGTAGGTGAACCGCGAGGAGAGCAGGACACCCGCAGAGTTGAAAGTGAGGTCGAGCTCTCCCGCGTGGACCGTCCGGCCGTCGGGAACGGCGACGAAGACCGCGGTGCTCATGGAGTCGCCGGCCCGCGGGATCGGACGCGCTGGGGGAGCCCTTGCGTGGCCCGAAGGCGCCCGAGCTCGGACGTGTGCGGGTCGGTCGCCAGGATGACCGACTCCGCTTGGCCGAGGATCCGGAGGACGGCGAAGGCGTTCTCGAGGCGGACGCTGCCTTCTCCCGTCTCGATGCTGCGAAGCGTCGTCCGCGTGATGCCTGCCCGTTCGGCGACGGCCTCGGCGGTGAGGCCGAGCACCTTGCGCCACCCGCGCACGTTCTCCCCGAAGGCCCGAAGGTCTCGTTCGGTGCGGCGTGAGGCGCGAGCCATGCGCGTTCTCCTTATGGCCAGTGAAGTGCCCACTATACAGCGCAATGAGCGCTGTATTGGTCATGGAGGGGTGGAGACTCGTCGCTTCGGTGTCTGCCTTCGGACCGGTCGCGGTGTGGATGGTGGCCCGGACACGGGAACGGCGCCCCCGGAGGGACGCCGTGCTCGCCAGCGGGACGGGGGTTAACAAGCGTGCTGCGAGGGTAGGTGCTGCAACGGGGCGAGCCCGGTCAGCCAGTCCTATGCGTGGACTTCTCGCGCGTGGGTTCCGCCCGTCCCTGATGCTGTTGTCCCTCAGTGATACGCCGCTCCGGGGCGCCGCGCAAGGGGTGGCAGGGAGAACGGGGGAACCTCCACGGGGTGTTCGATCCCGAGCCGGGAGGAGCCGGACAACGGGGACCCCGCGGGTTCGAACAGGCCGCGTGCGGGGCCGTCCGTGCGGGCCGTCCGGAGGTCCGGGGCCTCGCTACCCGGAGCGCCCCGAGCGCTTGCGCACCGCGCGCCACACGAGCCAGCCCACGACCGCGACCGCTACGGCCCCGCCGACCACGACCGCGCTCCGAGGCGGCGCGAGCTGGGTGCGCAGCGTGACGGGGCGCACGAAGGTGAGCGTGCCCCAGCCGCTCTCGCCCGCGAGGCGGCGCAGCGTCCGGTCGGGGTTGACCGCGAACCCGTGGCCGACCTCCGCGAGCATAGGCGCGTCCGTGATCGAGTCCGAGTAGGCGTAGGACGCGTCGAGGTCGTAGCCGTTGGCCTCGGCCAGCTCGCGGATCGCGAGGGCCTTGTTCTCGCCGTACGCGTAGAAGTCGATCTCGCCCGTGTAGCGGCCGTCGACGATCTCCATGCGCGTCGCGACGTAGTGGTCCGCGCCGAGCACCGCGGCGATGGGCTCGACGACCTCGGAGCCCGAGGCCGAGACGATCACGACGTCGTGCCCCCGGTCGTGGTGGCTCACGATGAGCTCGACGGCCTCGGCGTAGACGACCGGGTCGATGTACTCGTGCAGCGTCTCCTCGACGATCTGCGAGACCGTGCGCACGTCCCACCCCGTCACGAGCGAGCTGAGGTGCGCGCGCATGCGCTCGGTCTGGTCCGCGTCCGCGCCGCCGACCATGTAGAGGAAGTGCGCGTACGCGCTGCGCAGCACGTCGCCACGGCTGATGAGCCCGCCCGCGTAGAAGGGCTTGGAGAACGCGGCGGTCGACGAGGTCGCGATGATCGTCTTGTCCAGGTCGAAGAACGCGGCGACCTTGCGCGGGCGGGTCTCGCGGGCACCTGGACGGGGAGGCGCCTGAGGCGCGCTGCGCGGACCGGTCTGCGGTGAGTCCTGGGGCTGGGTCACCCGGTGAGCCTATCCGGCGAGCGCACGAGATGTCCCGGTTCGGCATCGTCGTCGTGCTGCGGCTCCGCGCGGCGTGCCGGGGGTGCGCCGCCCGACGGGATGTCGACGTGCCGCCCGCGCGGTACGTTCGGCCCGGACGGACCGTGGCCCAGCCCCGTGGGAGGCACGCATGATCACGCTCGACGAGCTCCGCGCCATCTCGATCTTCGAGCCCCTCCCCCCGGAGCCGCTCGAGTTCCTCGTCGGTGCGGTCGAGGACATCCGGCTCCTGCCGGGCGAGTACTTCGCGCACGAGGGCGACGAGCGCGCGTTCTTCGTCGTGATCGAGGGACGTGCGGAGATCACCAAGATGATCAACGGGGACGAGCGCGTGATCGGGGTGCGGACCCCCGGCATGTTCTTCGGCGAGGTGCCCATGACGCTCAGCACGAGCTTCCCGGCGAGCGGCCGCGCGACCGAGGCCACGCGCATCATGAAGCTCGACGCGACCGTCTTCTACGGACTCGCGGCCATGGCCCCGGCCGTCCCCGCGCACGTCGCGACGCTCGCGCGCAGCTACCTCGACGCGCTCCAGGCGCACGCGTCGGAGAAGCCCGTGGCCGAGGCGCACGTGATCGGGCCCCGGCTCGACGCGGGGGTTCGGGACCTGGCGACGTTCCTGACGCGCAACCACGTGCCGTTCGACCGGGTCGTGGTGGAGGCGCCCGCCGAGCACCCGGCGGGGGCCGAGCCTGCCCACCCGGTCCTCGAGCTGCGCGACGGTTCGCGGCTCGTCGCGCCGGTGATGCGCGAGGTCGCGCACGCGGTCGGCCTGGCCGTGGAGCCCACCGAGACGGACTACGACGTCGTGATCCTCGGCGGCGGGCCCGCGGGGCTGACCGCGGCGGTCAACGCTGCGGCCGAGGGCCTGCGCACGCTCGTCGTCGAGAGCCTGGCCCCGGGCGGGCAGGCGGGGACCTCGACCCGGATCGAGAACTACACGGGGTTCCCCTACGGCATCTCGGGGGACGACCTCGCGAGCCGGGCGCTGACCCAGGCGCAGCGGCTGGGCGCCGAGATCGTCGTGACGCGCACGGTCGAGTCGATCGACCCGGGCTCGCACCGGGTCGTGCTCGACGGCGGCGACGCGCTCGGGGCGCAGGTCGTGATCGTCGCGACGGGGGTCGAGTGGCGCACGCTCGCCCTGCCGGCCGTTGACCGCTTCCTGGGCAACGGGCTGTACTACGGGGCCGCGCGCAGCGACGCCGCGCTCGCCCAGGGGCAGGACGTCTGCATCGTCGGCGCGGGGAACTCGGCGGGGCAGGCGGCGATCTTCTTCTCGCGGCACGCCCGGTCCGTCACGATGCTCGTGCGCGGGGAGTCGCTCGGCGCGAGCATGTCGCGCTACCTGATCGACCAGATCGCGGCCAACCCCGGTATCCGGGTCGAGACCCGCGCGCAGATCGTCGACCTGCACGGCGTCGAGGGCCTCGAGTCCCTCGACGTGCTCGACGCGCGGACGGGGGAGAGCGCCCGCCGCGCGCTCTCGGTCGTGTTCGTGATGATCGGCGCGGACGCCGTCACGGGCTGGCTGCCCCTGGAGGTCGCGCGCGACTCGCACGGGTACGTCCTCACAGGGGCCGAGGCTGCGGCCGCGCCGCAGTGGACCGCCGAGCGTCGGCCGTTCGCCCTGGAGACGAGCGCCCCGGGGGTCTTCGCGATCGGCGACGTGCGCTCGGGATCGGTCAAGCGCGTCGCGGCGGGGGTGGGCGAGGGCGGGATGGCGATCGCATACGCGCACCAGTACCTCGCGCTGGCGCACTGACGGCAGGCTCGTCCACAGGGGCGCGGCGGGCGTGGTTGTCCACAGGCCCGAGGGCGCAGCCCCCACGCCCGCTCGTCTCGCCCCAGGATGGTGGTCGGCCCGTGCGGACGGGCCGGCGCGGAGAGGGCCGCGGCCCGCCCGGCGGGCTGACGACCGCCTCCGCGCCCGCGTCGACGGGAGGGGGAGCCATGGGACGGGAAGAAGCGGTCGTGGTGGGAGTCATCGGGGCGTGCGGTGGAGCCGGGGCGAGCACCCTGGCCGCGGCGCTCGCGGACGGGCTCCGGCGAGCCGGGCGGCGACCGGTCCTGGTGGACCTCGCGACGCGGGGCGGAGGGATCGACGTGCTCCTCGGGATCGACCACCGGGAGGGTCCGCGCTGGGCGGACCTCCGTGATGCCCGGGGCGAGGTGGACGGCCGGGCGCTCGTGGGTCTGCTGCCGACCTGGTGCGCGGTGCCGGTGCTCAGCGCGCACCGCGCCGACCCGGCCGCCCTCGACCAGGGCGTGGTCGTCGACGTGTGCTCTGCCCTCGCGGACGCGTGCGACGTGCTGGTCCTCGACCTGCCGCGCGCGGCGCTGGCCGCGGGTGCGGGCGGAGGTGCCGACCTGAGCACGGGAGCGGCGGCCGGAGCGGGAGCGGACGCCGAGCACGCGGCGCTCGTCGGGGCGTGCGACGCGCTCTTCCTCGTGACCCCGCTCGAGCTGCCGGCGGTCGCGGGCGCCGTCGCGGCCGTCGCGCTCGCGCGCCGCTCAGGAGCCGACCGGTCGATGCGCCTCGTCGCGCGGCGACCCGCTCCCGGGCGGCTCGACCCGTGGGAGGTGAGCGACGTCGTCGGGCTGCCGCTCGCGTGCGTCGTGGGGTGGGACCGGACCCTCGCGGCGCGCGTCGACCGCGGGCAGGGCCCACCCGTCGGTGCGCGGCGCCCCCTGGGGCGCGCAGGACGTGAGCTCGGCGCGCTCGTCACCGCCGGGACGCTCGCCAGGACCCCGGCCGTGGCATGAGCCCGATCGACGACGGCCTGCTGGCCGAGGTGCGTGGTCGGGTCGTCGGCGGGGCCCCTGCCGACGACACCGAGCTCCGGGCGGCGCTGCGAGGCTCGGGGCGCGTGCTCGGCAGCGACGCGCTGAGCGACCTGACCCGGCGCGCACGCGCCGAGCTGTACGGGGCCGGACCCCTCCAGCCCTTGCTCGAGGACCCCGAGGTCACCGACGTCCTGGTCAACTCGCCTGCCGAGGTCTGGGTCGACCGAGGGGTGGGCCTCGAACGTGCGCCCGTGCACCTGGGGAGCGCGGCCCAGGTGCGGGCGCTCGCGGTCCGGCTCGCGGCCGCGGGCGGTCAGCGGCTCGACGACGCGAGCCCGCTCGTGGACGCGCGCCTGCCCGACGGCACCCGGCTGCACGCCGCGATCGCTCCCGTGTGCGAGTCCGGAGCCGTGATCTCGCTGCGCGTCCTGCGCTCGCGGGCCTTCACGCTCGACGAGCTCGTGGGCTCGGGTGCGCTGCCCGCACCGTGGGCCCCGGTGCTCCGGCGCCTCGTGTCCGCGCGCGCCAACATGCTGGTCTCGGGAGGCACGGGGACCGGTAAGACGACGCTGCTCGCCGCGCTGCTGTCCCTCGTGCCGGGGCACGAGCGTGTCGTGTGCGTCGAGGAGGCGCGCGAGCTCGTGCCCGACCACCCGCACGTCGTCCCCCTGACCGCGCGGCGCCCCAACGTCGAGGGCGCGGGGGCGGTCGACCTGGCGGACCTGGTCCGCAACGCGCTGCGCATGCGCCCCGACCGGATCGTCCTGGGCGAGTGCCGCGGCGCCGAGGTCCGCGAGGTCCTCATGGCCCTCAACACGGGGCACGACGGCGGCCTGGCCACGATCCACGCCAACTCCGCGTCGGTCGTCCCCGCGCGGCTCGAGGCTCTCGCCGCGCTGGCAGGGATGACGCGCGAGGCCGTGGCCGCGCAGGCCGCGGGGGCGCTCGACGTGGTGCTGCACCTGCGGCGGTCCGGGCGGGTGCGGTACCTGGCCGAGATCGGGGTCGTGCGGCGCGACGCGCGGGGCGAGCTGGTGGTCGAGCCCGTCGCGACGTGGGACGGCGTGCGGGAACCGGTCGCCACCGAGGGCTGGGACGCGTTCGCCGACCGGTGGGGCGGGGCGTGACCGGCGACCTCGCGGTCGCGCTCACGGTCGCCGGCGTGGTCTGGGTGGCGGTCGTTCCTGCGGGGCGTCGCGCCGCGGACGTGACGGACGGTCTGGGGGTGGGGCCCTCGGCGGGCGGGAAGGGATCGGGGGTGGTCGCGCGGGCTCTCGGGCGACGGACGGTCGCTGGACGCTCGGTGCGTCTGCTCGTGTCCCACGTCGCGTCGCTCGTGCGCTCGGGGAGCGCGCCCGGGGCCGCGTGGGCGACGGCCGCCGGCGTGCGGGTGGACTCCCGGGGCGTCCCCGATGCGGCCGACCTGCTCGCAGTCGTGGGTGCTCGTGGCTCGGGCGAGGCGCCGGGGCAGGTCGCGGCGGTCGTCGCGGCGAGCCGGTTGGCGGCCGACGTGGGGGCGCCTCTGGGCGCAGTCCTCGAGTCGATCGCGCAGGCGCTGTCCGCGGAGTCCGAGGCGCGAGCCGACCGGGAGGCGTCGCTCGCGGGCCCGCAGGCGACGGCGCGCGTGCTGCTGTGGCTGCCCGCCGTCGGGGTGCTGCTCGGCGCGGTCCTCGGGGTCGATCCGGTGGCGACCGCGCTCGGTGGCGGGGTGGGATCGGCGGGTCTGCTGGCCGGCGGGGTGCTGCTCCTGGTGGGGCGCCGGTGGTCGGGTCGACTGGTCGCGCGGGCCAGGGTGGCGGGGTCGCCTCCGTGAGCGTCGACTGGGCGCTCGTGGCGGCGTTGTCGTGCGGGTTCCTGGTCGCCGCGAGCCCGTGGTGCGTCGCGCGGGCAGGGGTCCGGGCTCGGCTCGGCGACCTGGCGGTCGCGACGGCTCCGGGGCGAGAGCCGGCGACGGGCGGACCGGTCGAGATCGGTGTCCTGCTCGAGCTGCTCGGGGCGGCGGTCCGCGCGGGGACGAGCGTCCCGCGCGCGCTCGAGGCTGTGGGGCAGGCGGTCGGAGGGCCCGACGGCGTCGCCCTCCACCGTGCCGGGGCTGCGGTCGTGCTCGGGGCAGGATGGGCCGAGGCCTGGTCCGGGTCACCGGCGCGGCTGGACGTGGTGCGCGCGGCGCTGGCCCCGGCCTGGGAGCAGGGGGCCGCGCCGGGGGAGTCGCTGCGCGTGGCGGGCGAGCAGCTCCGGCGTGACCAGCAGGCGGCTGCACGGCAGGCCGCTGCGAGGCTCGCGGTGCACCTGGTCCTGCCGCTGGGCGTGTGCTTCCTGCCGGCGTTCGTGCTCATCGGGCTGCTGCCCGTGCTGCTGTCGTTGGGCGCTGGGGTGCTCGGTGGAGGGTGAGGGCTGGCGGCGCGGGGTGGGGCAGGTCGGGGCGGGTCTGGCCGGGCGGTGGCGGTTGGGGGCAGAGGGCAGGGGCTGGTAGCGCGGTGAGTCGACGCCGTGGGAGTCAGCGGCGCCCACGCTGCGAGCCGTCGGCGAGGAGGTCGTCGACGGGACAGCCGAATGACGCGGCGATGGTGCCGAGGTCGTCGAGCGACCACGCGACCTTGCCCGTGAAACGCTGCGAGATCGGGCTCCGTGACCGGCCGAGCAGCTCGGCGAGGTCCTCTTGACTGATGTCGCGCCTTGCGGACTCGAGCCGGACCGCACCGGCAGCGACCCGGCTGAGTGGTACCCCGTAGGCGGCGGGCTCGGCGGGCTCGTCGGACGCGCGGGGCCGGTCGGCTGGGGGAGCATGTGTGCCTCGCAGTGGTGTGTGGGAATCGGGAGCGGTGTTCGATGAGCGGGCCGTGGTTTCGCTGGGCGAACAGCGCTCGTCGCAACATCTGGGAGCGCTCGTGCATCGCCCTGGACGGCACGTCGCGATGTCCTGCACTCGCGGAGTCTCTGAGGCAGCCTGCCGCATGGACGAGGTTCAGCGATGCTGCTGATCGGACGCCACTGATCCATGGTGGCCGGTCAGCAGGCCATGGCTCAGACTTTCCACAGGGCCACAGGGCCACAGGGCCACCGGGCCACAGGGCCACAGGGCCAGTCCGCACGAGCTAGCCGAGCAAGTCCTCACGGACCTCCGCGAGCCGCCGCGTCAGATGCTCTCGCTCGGCCGCGTTCCCGCACCGGCCGATCGCCTCCTCGAACGACGCCACGGCCTCGGCGGGCCGGCCCGCCCGCGCCAGCAGCTCGGCCCGGGTCGCGGGCAGCCGATGGCTGGTCCGGAGGGACTCGTCGATCCCCTCGAAGCCGTCGATCAGTGCGAGCCCGGCGGTCGGCCCCTCGGACTCCGCGACCGCGACCGACCGGGCGAGCCGGACCATGGGCGAGCCCGTGGCCGTCTCCAGCTCGGCGTACAGGTCGGCGATCCCGCCCCAGTCCGTGTCGGTTGCGCGTCCCGCGACAGCGTGCGCGGCGGCGATCGACGCCTGGAGGCGGTACTCGTGCGCGAGGCCAGTGACGCCGTCGGGCACGGAGGCGAGCAGCGCGAGACCCGACGCGATCTCCTCGCCGTGCCACCGCGACCTGTCCTGGTCCGTCAGCAGCACGAGCGACCCGTCCGCAGCCACGCGCGCGTCACGACGCGAGTGCTGGAGCACCAGGAGGGCGAGCAGCGACCGCACCACGGGACGCCCCGGCAGGAGCTCGTCGAGCAGGCGCGCCAAGCGGATCGCCTCGCCGGCCAGGGCCACCCGCAGCACGTCGGGCCCCGTGCCCGGCGCGTACCCCGCGGTGAAGGTCAGGTAGACGACAGAGGCGACGTCGTCGAGGCGGTCGTCCAGGCGCTCGGGCGGCGGCACCTCGAACGGGATGCCCGCGGCGACCAGGCGCTTCTTCGCCCGTGTCAGGCGCGCCGCCATGGTCGTGTCCTGGACCAGGAAGAGCCGCGCGATGTCCGGCACGGGCAGGCCCGCGACGAACCGCAGGGTCAACGCCGCGCGCGACTCGACCGACAACGCCGGGTGGCAGCACGAGAAGACGAGGCGTAGCCGGTCGTCGGGCAGGTGAGCGCCGTCGTCGCCCACCCCCGGCGTACCGTCCGTCGCCTCCGCCGCGGACCGCGCCTCCACGATCATGAGCGGCTCCTTCTGGACAGCGACCGCCTCGGCACGCAAGCGGTCGAGCACGCGCCGCCCGGCCGCGGTGCGCAGCCAGGCGGCGGGGGAGTCCGGCACGCCGTCGACGGGCCACGTCCTCGCCGCAGCCGCGAACGCGTCCGCGAGCGCGTCCTCCGCGAGGTCCGGACGGCGGTAGCGCGCGACGAGCATCGCGAGCAACCGCGCCCAGTGCTCGCGCCACGCCGAGGTGAGCGCGTCGTCGACGAGCGTCACGGGCGCGCGACCGGCGACGAGGTCACAGGTCGTCCACGTCCACGACCGGACGCAGCTCGACCGTGTACTGCGGCAGGAGAGCGACGGCCTCGATCGCGGTGTCGATGCTCGGCAGCACCGCGACGTAGAAGCCGCCGAGCTGCTCGGCGAGCTCGGCGAACGGACCCTCGGTCACGGTCACCGTGCCCTCCCGGCTGCGGACCGTCGTGGCCGCGGCGACCGTGCTGAGCGCCTCCGCGGCCACGATGCTCCCGCGGTTCCTGAGGAACGCGGCGAACTCGTCGTGCTGCGCCATGAACCGCGAACGTTCCTCCGCGGAGGCAGCAGCCCAGACCTGCTCGTCCCCGTACAGCAGGAACATGACCTTCACGGCTCAGGCCTCCGCCCCTGCGGGCGTGGTCACGGCGGCGGCGTCTGCCCCGCCGTGATCCACCGTGGGGCGGATCTCGTACGTGCAGCCGTCGCCCGCGAAGACCTCGTCGATGATCGTCACGAGCCCCGGCAGGTCGTCGCTCACGACCAGGTAGATGCCGCCGATCTGCTCGGCGAGCTCGGTGAACGGGCCCTCGGTCGTCCCGACCCCCGGGCGCACCAGGGTTGCCGTCCCGGCGGCCTCGAGCTCGACACCGCCCGAGATCCGGTGGCCCTCCACCTCGACGCGGCGCGTGAACTCCTCGTGCTGGGCCATGATCTCCTCGGCCAGGTCCGGGCGCATGGCGGGCGTGCCGTCTTCCGGGGCGTGGATGAGGACTGCGTACTCGGTGCTCATGATTCCTCCAGGTGAGTGGGTGGTTGGTCCTTCATCTCGATGACGCGTGACCACCGACGGAATCGACAGCCGCTCGCGACCAGTTTCGCCGGTGGCCGCGGGAGGCGCGCGGAGAACAGGACACGGGTTGACCGGTACGGGTCGCACGATGGCGACATGAACTCATCGACAAGTCCCGGTGCCCGATGGAGAGAAACCACGATGCCCGACCCCAGCGACTTCCCCGAGTCGACTCTCGTCCAAGTCAACGGTGTGGAGCTCGAGGTCTTCGAAGCCGGCCGGCACAACGCAGGACGACCCGTCGTGCTGTGCCACGGCTGGCCGGAGCACGCCTACTCCTGGCGTCACCAGGTGCCCGCCCTCGTCGAGGCGGGCTACCACGTCATCGTCCCGAACCAGCGAGGCTACGGCGGCTCGTCCCGTCCGGCCGAGGTGACGGCGTACGACGTCGAACACCTGTCAGGCGACCTGGTGGCGCTGCTCGACCACTACGGATACGACGACGCCACCTTCATCGGTCACGACTGGGGTGCCTTCGTCGTCTGGGGACTGACGCTGCTGCATCCGCACCGGGTCAACGGAGTGATCAACCTGAGCCTGCCGTATCAGGAGCGCGGCGAGCGGCCCTGGATCGAGGTCATGGAAGAGGTGCTGGGCGGTGACTTCTACTTCGTCCACTTCAACCGACAGCCAGGCGTCGCGGACGCCGTGCTCGACGCGAACACCTCCCGGTTCCTTCGCAACCTGTACCGGAAGAACGAGCCCCCCAGCGAACCTCAGCCCGGCATGGCGATGGCGAACCTCGCCAGAGCGCAGACGCCGCTCGGTGAGCCCGTCATGAGCGACAACGAGTTGGCCGTCTTCGTGTCCGCCTTCGAGTCGACCGGTTTCACGGGCAGCATCAACTGGTACCGGAACCTGGACCGCAACTGGCGCCTGCTGGCGGACGTGGACCCGATCATCCAGCAGCCCGTGCTCATGATCTACGGCGACCGTGACCCGGTCGCGAGGTCCGAGCGGCTGGCCGAGTTCGTCCCCCAGGTCGAGGTGGTCACCCTGGACTGCGGTCACTGGATCCAGCAAGAGCTGCCGGACGAGACCAACCGAGTGATCCTCACCTGGCTGGAGCAGCAGGGGGCCTAGCGTCGAGGGGGCGCCGCCGAGCCACGCGAGGCCATGACGGCGCCCCCCGGCGATGCGGGGTATGCACAGGACGCCTCGTGGGGGCGTGTTCCACAACGTCGCCTGCTGTGCGAGCGGGGCGGGGCGCGGGCTCGCCACAGTGGGCGGCACGGCCCACGACAGGTGGGTCACGAGAGCCAGGAGGCACCCATGAAGACCATGTATCGGGCGAGAGCGACCGGAGCGGGGCTGCTCGTCCGCGTCCGCGGCGAGGACCCGGAGGCCGGTCTCGCGACCGCCGAGTACGCGGTGGCGACCATCGCGGCCGTCGGTTTCGCGGGCCTGCTCATCGCGATCCTCAAGAGCGGCGAGGTGCGCGAGATGCTGCTCGGCATCATCCAGCGCGCCCTGTCGATCGGGTGAGCGTGGCGGCCGGCAGGGCGGGGGCGTCGCGGGCGGCGACGTCGCAGCGGGGGACGCGGGGGCGGTCGTGGCGTCGGCCCGGGTGGAGGTCCCCGGACCGTGAGGGCGGCACCGTGACCGCCGAGCTCGCCCTGGCGCTGCCCGCGGTCGTCCTCGTCCTGGTGGCCGTCCTCACGCTCGCCGCGGCGGCGAACGCACAGCTTCAGGCCGCCGACGCCGCTCGCGCCGCTGCCCGGGCCGTCGCGATCGGTGAGGACGACGCGGTGGTGCGCGCCGTCGTCGGGCAGGTGGCCGGGGCAGACGCCACGGTGACCGTCTCCCGCGGCCACCCGTGGGTCGAGGTGCGGGTCGCCAAGCCCGTGGTCGGCGGTTGGCTGTCGAGCTCGCCGCTCCAGGCGCGCGGGGCTGCGGTCGCGTGGGACGAACCGTGAGGCCCGCCGACCAGGGGTCGGGGACCGTGCTCGCGCTCGGCCTGATCGCGGTCTCGCTCGTCCTGGGTCTCGCGCTCGCGGCCCTGTCGTCCGCGCAGGGCGCGCGAGGGCAGGCTCAGACGGCAGCGGACCTCGCGGCCGTCGCCGGGGCGACAGCCCTCCAGGGAGGCTGGGACGCGTGCCCGACGGCGCACGAGACCGCGGAGCGCAACGGCGCCGTGGTCGCGGCGTGCGTCGAGCAGGGCGACGGCGTGGTCAGGGTCGACGTCACCCGCGAGGCGACGGGATGGGCCGGGGCGCTAGGGACTGCGCGGGCCGCCGCACGGGCGGGACCGGCGTCGGCGCGGTGAGAGGCGCCGACGATCGGTGACGTCGAGTGCATGATTCGGCCGCGGCACGCCCGCCGAGTCGCAGCCGGATCACGCACTCGTCGCACGGCTCGGGCCCAGGCCCAGGCCCAGGCCCAGGCCCAGGCCCCGGTCACGCAGGCGCGTACGCGAGCACCGCGTCGAGCAGCCGGACCGCCGCAGCTTTGTCGAGCGGGTTGTTGAAGTTGCCGCACTTGGGCGACTGCACGCACGCGGGGCAGCCGTCCGTGCACGGGCAGCGCGAGATCGCGGCCCGGGTCGCGCGCAGCCACGTCGCACCCAGGTGGAAGCCGCGCTCGGCGAAGCCCGCGCCGCCGGGGTACGCGTCGTACACGAACACCGTCGCCTGCTCGGTGTCGACGTGCATCGCGGTCGAGACCCCGCCCAGGTCCCAGCGGTCGCACGTCGCGAGCAACGGCAGGAGACCGATCGACGCGTGCTCGGCCGCGTGCAGCGCACCCGGTGCCGTCTCGGCGTCGATGCCCGCGGCCTCGAGGACCTCGGCCGGGACCGTCCACCACACGGCGGTCGTCGGGAGCGTGTGCTCGGGCAGGTCGAGCGGTTCGGTGCCCAGGATCTGCAGGTCCGGCAGGCGCCGGCGCTGGAAGCTCACGACCTGGCTCGTGACCTCGACCGGCCCGAACCCCCAGCCGATCGGCCCCCACCAGCGCTGGATCGCGGGGTGCGCGGCGTCGTTCGGGGCCGAGCCCCGCGGGACGGACGGCTCGTCGCCCGGGGCGGGCTCCGCCGTCGGGCCGTCGCCCGTCGGGCCGTCGCCGGACGGGGCGGACCCGACCGGGGCCGGGGCCTCGCTCTCCTCCTCGTCGCGGATCCCGTGGATCGCGATCTCCGTGACCGAGCGCGACCACGTCCCGAAGTCGACGTCCCGGCGCGCGACGAGCGCGACGCCGTCGCGCAGGTCGAGCGTCTCCACGACGTAGCTCACGCCCTGGTGCACGTAGACCGCGCCGTCGTGCACCGAGCCGTCGGCCGAGGCCGCGTCGACCGTGCCGAGGAGGCGCCCCGTGCCGGCCTCGACCACGCGCACGGGCGAGCCGCCCGAGCCGCGCAGGTCGGTCATGGCGGCGGCGGACTGGGCATGGGTCCAGTACCACCCGGACGCCCGACGGCGCAGCGCACCTCGCGCGACCAGCACACCCAGGAGCTCGGTCACCGCGGCGGGGTCGCCGAACACGGCGAGGTCGGACAGCCTGAGCGGGACCTCGGCGGCCGCCGCGCACAGGTGCGGCGCGAGGACGTACGGGTTGGCGGGGTCGAACACCGTGGCCTCGAGCGGGGCCGCGAAGATCGCCTCGGGGTGGTGCACGAGGTAGGTGTCGAGCGGGTCCTCGCGCGCGACGAACGCGACCAGGCCGTCGGCTCCCGCGCGCCCCGCCCGCCCCGCCTGCTGCCAGACCGACATGCGCGTGCCCGGCCAGCCCGCGATGAGGACCGCGTCGAGGCCCGAGATGTCGACGCCCAGCTCGAGCGCGTTGGTCGTCGCGAGGCCCCGGATCGCGCCGCTGCGCAGGGCCTGCTCGAGCGCCCGGCGCTCCTCGGGCAGGTAGCCGCCGCGGTAGGCCGCGACCCGGCGTGCGAGCTGCGGCGAGACGACGCGCAGGTGGTCCTGGGTCTGGGTCGCGACGGCCTCGGCCCCACGGCGCGAGCGCGTGAACGCGAGGGTCCGGGCGCCTGCTGCCGTGAGGTCGGCCAGGAGGTCCGCTGCCTCGGCCGTGGCCGACCGGCGTGGGCGCTCGGGCGAGTCGCCGGGCGTCGCGGGCTCGTCGGGGTCGCTCGTCAGGCCCAGCTCGTCGTGGGCCGTGGGGTCGATCAGCAAGGACTCCGCGAGGGCCGCATCTGCCGCCGGGTCGTTCGCTGCCGCGGCGCGGGCCTGCGCGGCCTCGTAGCCCAGGACCTCGGGGGGCTGCCAGAGCGCGAACGTCTTGCGGCCCGCGGGGCTCGTGTCGGTGTCGACCGTGACGATCTGCTCGGACGGGACCCCGATGAGCCGGCCGGCGCTCGCCGCAGGGTCGGCCGTGGTGGCCGAGGCGACGACGAACGTGAGGCCCCGCGCGGACCCGGTGTCAGAAGCGGGCCGGTCCATACCCCGGCGTGGTTCTGACGACCCCGCCGGTGGCGCGGGCGCGTAGTGCGCCGAGAGCCGGGCGAGGCGTCGCAGCACGAGCGCCACGTGCGCCCCGAACACCCCCCGGTACGAGTGCCCCTCGTCGACGACGACGTAGCGCAGGTTGCGCAGGAACCGGGTCCAGCGCCGGTGGTTGGGCATGAGCGCGAAGTGCAGGAAGTCGGGATTGGTCAGTACGACGTCGGCGTACTCCTGGACCCACTTGCGCTCCTCGAACGAGGTGTCGCCGTCGCACGTCGAGACCTTGACGTCGTTCGCGCGCGACGCGTCGAGGAGGCGCTGGAGGCCGCCGACCTGGTCGGCCGCGAGAGCCTTGGTGGGGCTCAGGTAGAGGACCGTGCCGCGCGTCCGGGCGCTCTCGATCCGGCCGGGGGCCAGGGTCTCGGCCGCGCGGTCCGCGCGCACCGCGGTGAGCGCGGGCAACCAGAACGCGAGCGACTTGCCCGAGCCGGTCGAGGTCGCGAGCGCGACGTGCCGTCCGGACCAGGCGGCCTCGGCCGCCTCGACCTGGTGTGCCCACGGTCGCTCCACGCCCATCGAGCGGTAGCCCGCCACGAGCGAGGCGTCGGCCCAGCCGGGCCAGTCGGCGTGCTGCCCGGGGCGTCCTGGCAGGTGCTCGACGTGCGTCAGCCGGTCGGCGCGGCGGCCGCCCGCGAGCAGGACGTCGAGCAGGGCGCCGGGGCGGTCGGACACGGTCGGCAGACCGGTGCTGGTGCTGTCGCGAGCGTCCGGGGCGCCGGGCCTCGAGGAGCCGTTCGACGGGCTGGCCGACGCGGCGTCCGGTTCCGGGGTTCGCGACGGGCTGGGCACGTCTCCGAGTCTCCCACCTGGGGCGTGCCGGGCCGAACCGTCGCGCGGGCGCTGCTGCCCAGGACCGCGAGGTAGAACGACCTGCGCGACGTAGTACGCGAGGGGTTCTACCTCGCGCAGAACGTTCTACCTCGGCGACTCAGGCAGTGCCGCGGCGCGCGTCCTCCGCCCTCAGCCCGCGAACACCTGCCCGATCGCCCGCGACAGGTAGTACGGGTCCGCGACGGCCGTCAGCTCGCGCGCCGAGTGCATCGAGAGGATGGGCGCGCCCACGTCGACCGTCCGGATCCCGAGCCGGGTCGCGGTGAGCGGACCGATCGTCGACCCGCAGGGCACGGTGTTCTCCGAGACGAACTCCTGGCTCGGCACGCCGGCTGCCGCGCAGGCCGCGGCCCAGGCTGCCGCGCCGTGGGCGTCGGTCGCGTACCGCTGGTTGGCGTTGATCTTGAGGATGGGACCGCCGCCGGCCAGCGGTCGGTTGGCCGGGTCGTGGCGCTCGGGGTAGTTGGGGTGGACCGAGTGGCCGACGTCGCTCGACACGCACAGCGACCCCGCGAGCGCACGGTGCCGGTCCTCCTCGCTCGCGCCGAAGCCGGCGCTGATGCGCGAGAGCACGTCGGCGAGGAACGGGCCACTGGCCCCCGATCGGGTCTCGCTGCCGATCTCCTCGTGGTCGAACGCCGCGAGCACGGCGACGGGCGCCTCGTGCCGCCCACGACGACCGGCCCCCGTGGACGCCCCAGGCGCCTCCGCCGCCACCTCGAGCAGCGCCGTGAGCCCGGCATGCACCGACAGCAGGTTGTCGAGCCGTCCCGAGGCGAGCAGCTCCTCGTGCGCCCCGAAGATCCGCGGGGCCTGGGTGTCGGCCACGACGAGGTCGTACCCGCCGACGTCCGCGGCTCGCACGCCCGCGTGCTCGGCGAGCAGCGCGAGCAGGTCCGCGTCGGGGGCTCCGAGCGCGCCGAGACCCCACACGGGCTGGGTGTGGCGCTGCTTGTCGAGCGTCAGACCCTCGTTCGCGCTCCGGTCGAGGTGGATCGCGAGCTGGGGGATGCGCAGCAGGGGACCGGTGCGGACCAGGTGGCTGCGGCCGTCGAGCGTCACGAGGCGCCCGGCGAGCTCGAGCTCGCGGTCGAGCCACGAGTTGAGCAGGGGCCCGCCGTACACCTCGACGCCCGCCTGCCACCAGCCCTCGCGTCCCGTGGTCGGCTTGGGCTTGAGCTTGAAGCCGGGGGAGTCGGTGTGCGCGCCGAGGATCGCGAAGGGCGTCGTGGCGCTCGCCCCCGCGGGCGTCGCCCACGCGATGACGGCACCGTCACGCACGACGACGTAGCGCCCCTCCGCGCTCGCGAGCGGCCAGGCGTCGGCCTCGTCGAGCAGCGTGAAGCCCGCCTCGACCGCGCGCCGGGCGACCTCGTGGGCCGCGTGGAACGACGAGGGCGAGGCCTCGACGAACCGGGCGAGGTCCTCGGCATGGGTGCGGGCCTGCGGGGACGGACCTCGCGGGGTGGCGACCACGGGAGAGGCGGGGCGGGCGGGGACGGGAGCTGCGGCGTCGGGCACGGGTCCATTATCCGCCCGCGCGCCCTGCCCACCGGGTAGTAGCGTGTGTCTCCCCATGACCCCGTCGGACATCGTGCTCACCCTCCGCGCCGCAGGCTGCGTGTTCGCCGAGGACGAGGCAGACCTGATCGTCGCCGCCGCGACCTCCCCCGCCGAGCTCGACGACATGGTCTCGCGCCGGGTCTCGGGGCTCCCGCTCGAGCAGGTCCTCGGCTGGGCCGAGTTCTGCGGCCTGCGCATCCTCGTCGAGCCCACGGTGTTCGTGCCCCGCAGGCGTTCGGAGCTCCTCGCGTCCTCCGCCGTGGAGGTCACGGGGGAGGACGCGACGGTCGTGGACCTGTGCTGCGGCACGGGTGCTCTCGGGGCGGTGCTGCGCGCAGCCCGTCCCGGCATCGACCTGCACGCCGCTGACATCGACCCCGCGGCCGTGCGCTGCGCGCGCCGGAACCTTCATGGACAGGTCCATGAGGGCGACTTGTACGACGCCCTCCCCGACCAGCTGCGAGGACGGGTCGACGTGCTCGTCGTCAACGCCCCGTACGTCCCGACCGAAGCGATCGGGACCATGCCCCCCGAGGCCCGGCTGCACGAGGCCCGGGTCGCGCTCGACGGGGGCGCCGACGGGCTCGACGTGCACCGACGGGTCGCCGCCGACGCCGCGGCCTGGCTCGCCCTGGGCGGTCACCTCCTGATCGAGACCAGTGCGCGCCAGGCTCCTGTCGCCGTCGGGCTCATCGAGCGGGCCGGGCTCGTCGCCCGGACCGTGACCGACGACGACCTCGGCGCGACCGTGGTGATCGGCACGAGCCGCCGGTAGCGGTCGCCCGGCCCGCACGTCCCCCAGGGCCGGCGCGTTCCCGGACCACGGACGTCCCCGGCCCGCACGTTCCCGGCCCGCACGCTGGGCCTGTCCGTGAGGCCCGCCCCGTAGACTCGGGGGAATGCAGTGCCCCCACTTCGACGCCCACGAGTGCCGTTCGTGCACCCTCATGGGGCAGGGCTACGCCGCGCAGCTTGCCGACAAGCAGCGGCACGCGGGCGACCTCCTCGCGGCGCACGAGGGGCTGCGGTGGGACCGCCCGTTCCCGAGCCAGGAGTCCGGCTTCCGCAACAAGGCCAAGATGGTCGTGGGCGGCACGGTCGAGCACCCGACGCTCGGCATCCTCGACGCGGGCGGGCGTGGCGTCGACCTCCAGGACTGCGGCCTGTACCCGGCCGACCTCCAGGCCGTCTTCCCCGTCCTCGCGGCGTTCGTCACGCGCGCGGCCCTCACGCCGTACGACGTGACGACGCGGCGCGGCGAGCTCAAGAACGTGCTGGTCACGCAGTCGCCAGACCGCGAGCTCATGGTCCGCTTCGTCCTCCGCTCGCAGGAGCCGGTGTCGCGCCTGCGCAAGCACCTGCCGAGCCTGCTCGACGCGCTGCCGCAGGCGCGCGTGGTGTCGGCCAACATCCTGCCCGAGCACAAGGCGGCGCTCGAGGGCGACCAGGAGATCCTGCTCACCGAGGCCGACACCCTGACCATGCGGGTCAACGGCATCGAGATGCACCTGCGCCAGCAGAGCTTCTTCCAGACCAACACCGAGGTCGCCGCGGCGCTGTACCGGCAGGGGCGCGAGTGGGTCGACGAGGCCGCGCCGTCGAGCGTCTGGGACCTGTACTGCGGCGTCGGCGGGTTCGCGCTGCACTGTGCGGCACCGGGGCGTGAGGTGGTCGGGATCGAGTCGAGCCGTGAGGCGATCGTGAGCGCCGAGCGCAGCGCCGCGCAGGCCGGGTTCGACGACGTGACGTTCCGGGCTGGTGACGCCACGGCGTTCGCCCTCGCGGCCGAGCGGGTCCCCGACCTGGTGATCGTGAACCCGCCGCGGCGGGGGATCGGCGCGGAGCTCGCGGGCTGGCTCGAGTCCTCGACCGTGCAGCAGGTCGTCTACTCCAGCTGCAACGCCGAGTCGCTGGCCCGCGACCTCGCGGCCATGCCGTCGCTGCGCCCCGTGCGAGGGCGGGTGCTCGACATGTTCCCGCAGACCTCGCACTACGAGGTCATGGTCCTGCTCGAGCGCGCCTGAGCCCCGGGCCGTCAGCGGTCCAGAGCCGTGAGCCGCTCGGCGGCGGCGAGGGCCGCCGCGGCGAGCACGGCTCGCAGTCCCGCGACGTCGACAGGGGTCCCGTCGGGGGTCCGGTCCGGGACGCCGGGGAGCAGGTCGGCTGCCGCGGGCGGTTCGGGGACGCCGGGCGGCGGGGGCAGCTCGCCCAGGACACGGGGGCCCGACGGCGTCGCTCCCGTCCCCGCGTCGCTCGCCGGGTCGTCGCCCGGGTCGGGCGACGGGTGGTCGGCCGTGCCCTCGCCGCCGGTTCCGGTGGGGCCGCTCGTGGCGGTGCGTGACGTGAGGTCGCCCGGTGTCGACATCCCCCGCAGCGCGTCGAGCACCTGCTCGCGCGAGCGTCCGCGCAGCAGGAAGAGCACGAACGGGTCGGCGTCGAGCAGCCAGCCCGCCTGATAGCTGAGCGCCGCCGCGTGCAGGCAGGGCAGGTCCCAGGTGGGGCAGTCGCACGCGGGTTCGAGGTCGCCGATCCCGGGGAGCAGCGTGACGTCGGCGTCGAAGGCCGCAGCGACGACGTCGCGCGGCATCTCCCCGGCGAGCAGGGCAGCGAGCCGCCCGGACCGCGAGGCGAGGGCTTCGAGGAACCTGTCCCACTCGTCGTCGGACAACGGTTCGAGCGAGACGACCGTGTGGTACATCTCCCCGTCATCATCTTGTACGCGCGCCTGGACCGCGCCGGGGCTGACTGTGATCGGCCCGACCCGACCGGTGCGCGCGTAGGCGCGTCCCTTCTTGAGCGGGCCTGCGTCGAGCGCGAACTCCTCCATGGCGCGCACCCAGGAGCGCGCCCACCAGGACTGCCCCCGGCGGACGGCGCCCTGGGTCGCGGTACCGGTCGGAGGGAAGGCGGGGAAGCCCACGGCGCTCATGAGCGCCCCCTCTCGCCGGCGGCGGACGATCGCTCGCCGCCGTCGGCTCCCCGCCACGACACCAGCTCGGCCAGGTCGGCCGTGCTGAGCTCGGAGATCGCGCCCTCGACACCGCCCGGCGCCAGGACCGCGTCGGCGAGCTCGCGCTTGGACTCGATCATGCGGGCGATGTGCTCCTCGATGGTTCCCTCGCTGGTCAGGCGGTGCACCTGGACGGGCCGGGTCTGGCCGATCCGGTACGCCCGGTCGGTGGCCTGCTCCTCGACGGCCGGGTTCCACCAGCGGTCGTAGTGGATCACGTGGTCGGCCCGCGTGAGGTTGAGCCCGGTGCCCGCGGCCTTGAGCGAGAGCAGGAACACGGGCGGCATCTCCTCGGTGGCCTGGAACCGGGCGACCATCTGCTCGCGCTGGGCCACGGGCGTGCCTCCGTGCAGCAGCATGGTCGGGACGCCACGACGCGCGAGGTAGGACTCGAGGAGCCGGGCCATCGCGACGTACTGCGTGAACACGAGGATCGCGCCCTCCTCGGCCCGGACGGTCGCGACGAGCTCGGTGAACGCGTCGAGCTTGCCGGATCGCCCGGACAGCCGCGGTTCGTCCTCGTGCAGGTACTGGGCGGGGTGGTTGCAGATCTGCTTGAGGTGCGTGAGCAGCCCACCGATCATGGCGCGCCGCCCCATGCCCTCGGCCCGGTCGATCTCCTCGAGCGCCGACCGCACGGCGCCCTCGTAGAGCCCCACCTGCTCGGCCGTGAGCGGCACGACCTGGTCGGTCACGGTCTTGGGCGGCAGCTCGGGCGCGATCCCGGGGTCGGACTTGCGTCGCCGCAGCAGGAACGGTCGGACCAGCCGGGACAGCCTCTCGGCCAGCACGGGGTCGCGGGTCTGCTCGATCGGGTCGGCCCACCGGCGCCGGAACTGCCCGCGCGAACCCAGCAGGCCGGGGACGAGCCAGTCCATGACGGCCCACAGCTCGGTGAGGTTGTTCTCGACGGGCGTCCCGGACAGGGCCACGCGCGCTTCCGCGGGGACCGTCCGCAGCGCCTTCGCGGTGCCCGAGCCCGGGTTCTTGACGTGCTGGGCCTCGTCCGCGACGACGAGCCCCCAGCGGTGCGCCGCGAGCACCGGGTCGGCCTGCGAGGAGTCCGACAGGACCGTCCCGTACGTCGTGAGCACGAACCCGTCGGTGACCCCGCGCAGGTCGCGCGACGCGCCGTGGAAGCGCCGCACCGCGACGCCGGGCGCGAACCGGCGGATCTCCTGCTCCCAGTTGCCCAGGAGCGAGGCCGGGCACACCACCAGGGTGGGCCCGGCGCCCGCCGCCTCCCCGGTGGGAGCGGCGGCGTCGTCGGGCCGGGGGCGAGCGCGGTGCAGGTGCAGCGCGATGAGCGTGACGGTCTTGCCCAGGCCCATGTCGTCCGCGAGGCACGCGCCCAGGCCCAGCCCCGTCAGGCGTGCGAGCCAGCGCAGGCCGTCGAGCTGGTAGTCGCGCAGCGACGCGTGGAGCCCCTCGGGCGCGACGACGTCACGCGCCGGCGACGGGTCCTCGAGCTCGGCGCGCAGCCGGTCGAGCCAGGGCGTCGGGGTCACGGCGAGCTCGTGGTCGCCCACGCGGGCGACGCCGGTGAGCGCGGCCGCGACGGCGTCGAGCGCGGAGACGGGCTGGGGCGAGCGCCGCGTCGCGGCCGTGGCCGCGGCGGGATCCGCGAGGACCCAGCGCCCACGCAGGTGCACGACGGCGGAGCGCCCCTCCGCGTGGACGCGCGCCAGGTGCTCGCGCTCGTCCGCGGTGAGCCGCACGCCGTCGAGCGTCAGCTCGTGCGTGAGCGTCATGGGTGACGGCGAGCCGGACCGCGGACGACCGTGGCCGGGGGAGCCGAGCAGTGCGGGAAGGGCTCGGCGCTCCTCGTCCGGGGCGTCACCGGGGACCTCGGTCGGGGAGAAGACCGCGACGGACCGCACCTGACCCGCGAGGTGGGCGGGCCACTCGACCGCGATCCCGGTCGTCGCCAGCGACGCGGAGCCCTCGGCGAGAAGCTCGCGGACGTCGGCCGGGGCGAGCACGAGCGAGCCCGGGACGGCCTGGTCGAGCAGCCCGTCGAGCGGGGGCCAGGCCACCGCTCCCGCGCGCAGCCGGACCAGGACGTCACCGATCGCCTCCTGGGCCTCGCGTGCTCCCTCGCCGGTCCGGGCCGACGCCCACAGGTCCGCGGCGGGGCGGGTCCCGGTGGGTCCGCGGACGATCACGGTCGCGAGCCAGTCGCACGTGGCCAGGTCCTCGTGGCGGTCGCCGTCGGCCGGAGACCCGTCGCCCTCGGCAGCACCTGCATCGGTCGCGCGGCGCACGAGCGGCTCGAGCCGCAGGCTCACGGCCACCCGTGGGTCGAGGAGCGCCGCGGCGTCGTGCGCCCAGTCCGTGAGGTGGTCGGGAACCGGGGGCGCGCCGGCTCCCGGCGCCGCGACCAGGCCGCGGGCCACCCCGCGAGGCACTTCGATGCTCGCTCCGGCCTCCCGGACGAGGGCGTCCGCCACGGCATCCATGGCGGCCCGGACCAGGGCGGTCCGTGCGTCCGCGCCACTCCTCGGGCCCGCCCCTCGTTCGTCGAGCGGTATGGCGTCGGCGAGCGTGTGCACACGGTCGAGCGAGGGGCCGTCGAGCGGCCCGAGCCGCCACCGGGCCGAGGGTGGTGCGTCGGCGGTCCCGGCAGAGCCCGCCGACCCGGCGGTGCTCGCCGACCCCTCGGTGCTTTCCGGCCTCCCGGTACCCGCCGACTCGGGGGAGGCCGCCCCGACCGCGGGCACCAGGTGCCCTGCCGCGACGTGGCTCAGGGCCTCGGCGCACACCGCGCCCCAGAACACCTCGGAGGGCGACGCGTCGCCCGAGGCCCACGCGTCGATCAGCCCGTCGACGGTCTCCGTGTCCCAGCGCGCCCAGGCGGCAGGGCTACCAGCACTGCCGGTGCCGTGCTCGCCGGACTCGCCAGGTCCGGCTCCGGCCGAGGTGCGTGCTGCGAGGGTCACGAGGCCTTCCTGGTACGCCGTCCGTCGACGTTTCCCGAGCCGATCAACGTACGATGTACGCAGATCATTCCCGACAGTTCGGGTGAACGTCGGGCACTCCTCGATGATCCCCGACCCCGACCGAGGAGGCAGCCCGTGCCGACCCCGACGCCCAGCCCCGCACCCGCCGCGACGCCGCGCGACCCCGCGCGGACCCTCGCCCTGCTCTGGGGCCTGCACGCCGACCGCGGCGCACGGGGGCCCCAGCAGTCCCGGACGCCCGACGAGGTGGCGCGCGCCGCCGTCGGGCTCGCGGACGAGGACGGGGCGCTCACGGGGCTCTCGATGCGCAAGGTCGCGGCCGCGCTGGGCATCGGGACCATGTCGCTCTACACCTACGTGCAGAACAAGGACGACCTCGTCGACCTCGTGGTCGACCGCGCCTACGGCGAGCTCTACCCCCAGGGGCACGCGCCGGGAGCGACCTGGCAGGACCGGCTGCGCTCCGTGGCGCGAGCCAACTGGGACCTCTTCGCGGCCCACCCGTGGCTGCTCGACATCGACCTCGCGCGCCCCGTCCTGGGGCCGGGGGAGACGCGCAAGTACGACGTCGAGCTCCGCGCGATCGAGGGCGTCGGCCTCGACGACGTCGCGATGGACGCGACCGTGACGCTCGTCGTGGGACAGGCGACGACCGCGGCCCGGCGCGCTCGTGCGGCCCGCGCCGCGCACGAGGCGAGCGGCCAGACCGACGACGAGTGGTGGGCCGCGAACGCCCCGCTGCTCGAACGCATCAGCGCGATGAGCACGTTCACGGTCGCGGGACGCGTCGGGGCGACTGTCGGCGAGGCGCAGCAGTCGGCGTACTCGCCCGAGGCCGAGCTCGACTTCGGGATCGAGCGCATCGTCGCGGGCGTCGAGGCACTCGTCGCATGAGCTCGGAGCCTTCCGCCGGCGGGTCCGACCCGCGCCGCCCCGGCGCCCGGCTCGTCACGGCAGCGCAGGTCCTGCTGACCCTCGCGGGGGTCCTCTACCTGGGGGTCGTCGTCGAGGCGGCCGCGGGCTGGCCCCTCGACCCCGCGCGGTCGTACCTGTCCGAGCTCGCGGCGCTCGACCAAGCCACCTCGCCCCTGTTCCGGTCCACCGACGTGGCCGCGGGCGCCCTCGTGGTCGGCGGCCTCGCCCTCCTGGGGACGGCGTACCGGCTCGCCCGCCGAGCGGGCGCCCCGGCCGCGACGCTCGTGCAGAAGGTGACGTTCTGGGCCTTCGTCGTGTTCGGCCTCGCGACCGTGGCGGACGCGCTGCTGCCGCTCGACTGCGCGCTCTCGGTGGGCGACTGCGCCGCACGTGAGGAGGCCGGTGAGCTCAGCCTCGCTCATCAGGCCCACACCTTCTCGAGCGTGGCCTCGGGCGTCAGCTCGTTCGTCGCGAGCGCGGGGGTCGTGTGGCTCGCTCGCGCCCGACGGCGCACCCTCCTCGGCGTCTCTGCGCGCCTCGCGGGCGCGCTGGGACCGCTCCTGGGGGTCGTGACCGGCACGATCGGCCTGTTCGGCAGCCCGCTCCCCGTGGGGACCGGGATCGTGCAGCGCGTCCAGATCGTCGCGTTCTCCGTGGTGCTCGTGCTGGCCGTGCAGGTCCTGACGCTGCGCCAGCCACACCGCGGTGCACCGGAGACAGACGTTCCCCAGGACCGCACAGCGCGCTCACCGGCGTCGCACAGCGAGCCGTGATGGACTGTGGCGCATGGCTTCGGCGATCACCACACCGGCACCCACGACCTGGGTCGTCCTCCCCGGTCTCCTGCTCGCTCCCTCGGACATGGAACCCGTCGCCCGGGTGGTGCGCGAGCAGTTCCCGGACGCGACGGTCCGGGTGCTCGACTCCTGGGACACCGCCGTCACGGCCCCCGTCGCGGCGATCCGTGCCGAGCTCGGGCTGGCGGACGACCAGGCGCCGGGCAGCGTCGGGCTCGTGGGGCACAGCGTGGGCGGTCTGGCCGCGATCGAGTGGGCGCTGACCCACCCCGAGGAGCTCGGGGCCGTGCTGCTGCTCGACCCCACGACCCCGTTCCTCCCGCGCCGTCCCGAGCGGCCCGCGCCCGTGGGGCTCACGCTCCTCGCCGAGCGTGTCGTCCACACGAGCGGGCTCCTGCTCTCGCGCTGCGGGGCGGTCACGAGGCGGGGACCCGCGCTGCGCCGTCGGGCCTGGTACGACGCGACGCACCGCCCCGACCCCTTGCCCGACGACGAGGCCGTCCGCCGCTACGGCACGCCCGAGGCGTGGCGCCTGCTCACCGGGCAGTACGAGCAGAGCTGGGCGCAGGCAGAACGGGTCACCGCGCTCTTCGCGCGCGACGCGGGGGCCCTGCGACGGCTCGCGGTACGCCCCGTCCAGCTCGTCGGCTGGGGGCGGCGTGGGCAGGGCGCGTTCCTGAGGGACGAGCGTGAGCTCGGCGCGCGCCTGGGCGCGGAGGTCTACGGGCTGCGGGGCGAGGGGCACATGTTCCCGCTCACCCGTCCCGACGTCGTCGCGCAGGTGCTGCGTGGGGAGGTACCCGACGGGGCGGTGGCTCCCGTCGTGGAGGCAGAGTTCCGCTGAGCGTGCGCTACCAGCCGGACGCGTACTCGAAGTGCCACGGCTCGGGCTTGGACCCGTTGCTGCGGGCCCACGGCGGGTTGTCCCAGCCGTAGAGCGGCGCGTTGGCGCGCAGCCACTTGTACTGGGCCGAGCCCGGGTTCGAGGCGGGCGAGGTCAGGTCGATCGCCAGGCCCCATCCGTGGTTCGACGTGCCGGGGACCGCAGCGAGGCCGGGCTTGGCGGCGCGGGTCGAGACCTGGCTGGCGTACGAGCGGTACGAGTCGGTGAGGCCGATCGGCTCACCGAAACGCTGCTGGTAGGCCGCGGACAGCTCCTCGAGCATCGCCGCTGCGTCGCAGCGCAGCATGTGGCTCCGCGCGAACGAGAGCGTCGTCAGTGCCGAGGCCGGGATCTTGCCGTTCGCGTAGTTCGTGGACCCGCACTGGGCGAGCAGGGTCGCGGCGCGCACGCGGCGCTCGGCAGCGAGCTCGGCGGGAGTCGCCGGTGCCGGCGTGACGCCCGACGCGCCGGTCTCGCCGAAGTCCTGGAGCAGGACCGCGACACGGTTCGCCGCGCGGGCGACGTCCTCGCTGGTCGCGGGAGCGACTGCCTCGGTGCCGACCTCTGCCGCGGTCTCCGTCGTCAGGGCCGTGCGCTCGCTCGACCGTGAGGCGCGGTCCGTGCCCTGAGCACGCTCGGCGATCAGGGACTCGGTGAGCGCGGCCAGCTCGGCCTTCGCGTCCGCGAGGTCCTGCGGGCTCGTGGCGCGCTCAGCCGCCGGGCCGTCGGCGCGGGTGAGCAGGTCCTGTGCCTGGCTGAGGAGCTGCTCCTCGACGTCGGCCTCCTGCTGGGCGAGCCCGGTCGTCGCGTCGCCGGCCTCGTCGTCCGCGAGGTCCGTCCGTAGACCGCCCGGGGCGAAGTCTCCCGAGGCGGTGCCGGGGAGGACCAGGGGGACGCACGCCAGAGCGCCCACGAAGGCAGCGCCCGTCGCGGCGCGGGCCACGAACTTGGAGCCGAACAGGGGGCCGCGCGTGGGCATCGCCGAGGCGACGACCGGGGTGGGACCCGTGGCCGGTCCGCCGGCCTTGCGCTCGCGCCGCGTGAGGGGGGCGAACGGGTGCTCGTCCGTCGTGGCCGCGCTGAAGCCGGTGGCGACGAACGGTGCGGGCGGGGTGGCGACGACGGGCGTGGGGGCAGAGCGCAGGGGGGTCGGCGCCGGGACCAGGACGACCGGGATCTCGCCCGAGGGGGTCTGCAGCGGCGCGACGGGCTCGGCGGCACGCTGGATGCCCGTGGGCGGGAAGGGGGAGACGCGAGGGGTCGCGGGCTGGGCTGCGACAGGGGCCTCGACGGGAGCCTTGGCGCGGGCCGCGGCGGCAGGAGTCGTGGCGGCGACCGGGGGGAGCGCCTGGAGGGCGGTGGCCCGGCGTGCCGGTGCGGGAGCAGCGTGCGTGCTCGTCAACGGTGCGGGCGCGGAGAACGGGGCCTCGACGCGGGCCGGCACGTGAGGTGCGACGGCGACCTGAGGAACCGCGAACGTCGCTGGGCGGGGTGCGGTGTGGCGGTGCTCGACGTGCAGGGTGTCTGCGTGGGCGCGTCCGTCGACCCCGGCCGCGGCGAGCTCTCGCGCGCGGAGCTCGGCCTGACGTTGACGCCGCGTGGGGGTCGGCGCTGCGCCGTGCGGGCGCTGCTGGACCGGTGCGGACGTTTCCACCTGACGTGACTCCTGTGCTCTGGACGACCTCCCGGGGGAGGACTCTGCTGACTGCCGTGGTGCGGGAGCCAGTGGCCGTTGCCGTCCGTGCTGCGCCCGATCGCCGCCTACGTTACCCGTTCGTTATCGCTCCGTGTGACGCCATCCACACCCCATGCCGAACTCTCCGCACGGTGGTGCGGAAAACTCGTGCGGAGGATTGCTCGTCGGGACGCTGGGCTGGCCCGACCGCGTCCGATACGTGAAGGTTGGCCCGAAGCCGACGGACGGCTCGGGAGCGAGGACGACGATGCTGTACCTGTTCGCCGTGGTGTTCGGAGCGGGGGCCGGGGTGCTCCTCGACCATCTCAAGCGGCAGCGCGCGTCCGGAGCCCGCACTGCCGCACCGATGGCGGCCCTCGTGCTGGCCTTCGGTGCTGGGGGCGGTGCGTTCGCCGCGGCAGGGTCCGGGGCGCCCTTCGTCGTCGGGGTGGCACTGGTCTCGCTGCCGCTCGGCATGGTGATCGGTACGAGACTCCGACGTGGTGCGTGAGTCGCCCCAGGGCCGCTGAAGCCGAGGCGGTCGGGCAGCTCGATCTGCCCGACCGCCTCGGGGACGTTGCCGAGGTCCGGCTCAGCCGCGACCCGACGGCCGGACGAACGGGAACGCGAGCGTCTCGCGGATGCTCGCCCCGATGAGCATCATGTAGACGCGGTCCACCCCGATCCCGAGCCCGCCCGTGGGGGGCATCGCGAACTCCAGGGCGGACAGGAACTCCTCGTCGACCTCCATGGCCTCCGGGTCGCCCGCGGCGGCCAGCAGGGACTGCTGCGTGAGGCGCTCGCGCTGGTCCACGGGGTCGATGAGCTCGGAGTACGCGGTGCCCAGCTCGGCGCCGAACGCCACGAGGTCCCACCGTTCCGCGAGCCGCGGGTCGCGGCGGTGCGTGCGCGTCAACGGCGAGGTCTCGAGCGGGAAGTCCGTGTAGAACGTGGGCTCGACGGTCTGCCCCTCGACGAACGCGTCGTAGAGCTCGGTGACGATCGCGCCGTGGGTCATGGTCGGGGTCCAGTGGACGCCCTTCTCCTCGCAGATGGCCTGGAGCGTCTGGAGCGGGGTGTCCGGCGTGACCTCCTGGCCCACGGCCCGGGACACGGCCCCGTGCACGGTGTGGACGGGCCACTCGCCGTCGAGCCGGACGACTGTCCCGTCGGCCCGGCGCGAGATCGGCTCGCCGTGCACCGCGACCGCTGCCTCGATGATGAGGTCGCGCGTGAGGACGCGCATCGAGGTGTAGTCGCCGTACGCCTGGTAGGCCTCGAGCGACGTGAACTCGGGGTTGTGGGTCGCGTCGGCGCCCTCGTTGCGGAAGTTGCGGCCCAGCTCGAAGACCTTGCCGACCCCGCCGATCGCGAGCCGCTTGAGGAACAGCTCGGGGGCGATGCGCAGGTACAGGTCCACGTCGTACGCGTTGATGTGCGTCGTGAAGGGGCGGGCGTTGGCCCCGCCGTGCACGCGCTGCAGGATCGGGGTCTCGACCTCGATGAACTCGCGCGCGGCGAGCGAGTCGCGGAGCGACTTCACGGCCGCGCTGCGTCCGCGCAGGACCTGGGCCGTGCGGGTGTCGAGGGCGAGCTCCATGTGCTTGAGCCGGACCTTGGCCTCGGCGTCGGCGAGCCCGCGGTGCTTGTCGGGAGGGGAGGTCAGGGCCTTGGAGGCCATGCACCAGGCGGTGCCGTGCAGCGAGAGCTCGCCGCGCCGGCTGCGGGTGAGGTCGCCCGTGACGCTCACCTGGTCGCCCAGGTCGACGGCCCGGCGCCACAGCGCGAGGTCCGGGCCCGGTCGGTCCGCGGTGAACATCACCTGGATCTCGTCTGTGCCCTCGCGCAGGTCGGCGAAGATCACGCCGCCGTGGTCGCGCAGCCGCACCACGCGCCCGACGACGGACAGGTCGCCCCCGGGGGCCACGTCGCCCGGTGAGGTGCTCGCCCCGGCCGGTGCGCCGCCGTCGGGCACGTGGGCGCCCCGGCGCACGGCCTCGCCGATCGAGACGGTCCGGGGGACCGAGACCGGGTAGGGCTCCATGCCCGCGGCCCGCAGGACGCCGAGCTTGGCGTGGCGCGTGGCCTGCTGCTCGGTCAGGCGGCGCGTGGGTGCCGAGACCGTGAGCAGCGCGGTCTCCTGGGCGCGCACGGCATCGGCGAAGGCCGCGGAGATCTCGGGCCGGTGCAGGTCCGGGGAGCGGTCGCGGCGGTGGAGGAGGTTCGGGGTGTTCGGCAGGAAGCCCTCGGCCTGCCCGACCGCGAAGATCACCTGTGTGAGCTGGCCCGCGTTCTGGTAGCAGAGCAGGCGGGGCTTCCAGTCCGGCAGGTACTTCTCGTTCGACTTGTAGAGCGAGTCGAGCTGCCAGAACCGTGACGCGATCAGCAGCACCCGGCGGTTGAAGCGCTGGACCGGGGTCGCCCCGATGCGGGCACCCTGCTCGAACGACCCGCGGAACATCGCGAAGTTCATCGAGATGCGGTCGATCCCCATGCCGCGGCCCGCGGCCACGAGCTCGGTGACCATGAACTCGGTGACGCCGCTGACGGCCTGCGGGTGGCGGCGCATGACGTCGAGCGACAGGCCGCGGCGCCCCCACGGCACGAACGACAGGAGGCCGCGCGGGTTCCCGTCGGCGTCATGGGCCGAGACGATCATCTCGCGCGGGTCCGCAGGGTCCCCGAGGCGGCTCAACGACATGGAGAAGCCGCGCTCCTCGCCGTGCCGCCACTCGTCGGCCACGGCGACCAGCTTCGCGAGCTCGTCGGGGGCGATCTCCGCCTGGCGGCGGACCAGGACGCGGTAGCCCTCGCGCTCGGGGCGCGCGACCGCGTGCCGGACGGACCGCATGGCCGGGCCGTCGAGGTTGAACGTGCGCGTGTTGATGATGGCCTCGTCGCCCAGCGCGATCGGGTGCAGGTCCACGGCCTGGAAGGCCTTGGCGCCGAGCTCGCTCGTCGAGAGCACCGCGGGGACCCAGCCGAACCGGCGGGCGTGCGCGCGCCACTGCTCGATCGCGTCGGGCCAGCTCGCCTTGTCGCCGATCGGGTCCCCCGCGGCGAGGCACACGCCCGAGATGACCCGGTAGGAGATCGCCGCGCGCTGGTCCTGCGAGAAGACCGCGCTGCGGTCCCAGCGCGTAGCGAAGTACTCGAGCGAGTCGTCGCTCGGGTGCTCGAGCAGCAGCTTGCGCACCGCGAGCTCGTCCGCGGCCTCGACCTTGGCGTCGTGGGGTGCCGACCGCATGAAGACCGCGATCGCGAGGACGAGCGCCAGGGCCGAGATCAGGCCCGCGACGAGCGCGAGCCACGCGGGACCCGTGCCGTCCGCGTGCAGCGGGTAGTCGCTGGGTGCGAGGCCCGTCGCGACCGACAGGCTCCAGTTCACCCGGTTGCGGATCCCGTGCAGGGTGTTGGGGACGACCTCCAGGAGGAGGAGGGTGATGAGTGCCGAGAGCCCGACGCCGACGACGAGCACGAGGATCGCGCGCCACCAGGCTCCCTTGCTGACCTTGGCGGGGAACGCCGAGCGGGCCGCGATGAGCAGGACGACCGCGACGACCGCGACGACCCAGGACGCGATCTCCAGAGGCGACAGGACCAGGCCGTCGGAGCGCAGGGCCTGCTTGTCGTCGTCGAACACCCACAGCAGCCCGACCGCGAGCCCCAGCACCGCGACCGGGAGCTGCCACAGGAGGACCACGAACCACAGGGCCGCCCGTTGCCTGCGCAGGAGCCCGCTCGCGATCACACCGACCAGGACCACCGAGAACACGCTCGGGTACGTCGGGAGGTTGAGCACCGCGAGCCAGTCGCTCACGGTCCGCACGAACCCCGGGGCGAACAGGAGCAGGATCAGCGCCAGCACGAGCCAGAACGCGACGGCCTGCACGATCCTGCCCGTCCAGGACGCGACCGCCTCCGCCCAGGGAGGGGCGGAGGTGCGGGAGAGGGAGGTCGAGCGGGGCATACGTGCTCCTTGAGGCCGGCGGTGCACCCATTCAAGCGCAGGAGCGGGAGTTGCGAGAGGTGGAACGCGGCTCGGCCCCGCTCGACTCCGAGACGATGTCTCAGGTGCGAACGGGGCCGAGCTCCCGGTTCCTACTGCCAGTACTCCACGCACGCACCGACGATCTGGTCGCCGCCGACGTCAGTCGTCTGCATGGTCAGCTCGTGCGCCAGGAGCGCCCACCAGACTCGCGGTGACTCGATCCATCGTGCGCGGACCTCTCGGTAGACCTGGGAGGTGGCAGCAGGTGACCTGTCGGCAACGAGGGTCCGCGCATCCGCGAGGAACGAGTCGTAGACGCCGCCGTCACCTTCGAGGCTCTCGTTGAAGGCCCTGCACACGTGTGGGTCGGTTGCTGCCGGGGCGGTGCTCGGCGTGCCGCCCGCGACCACGTCGAGCGTGAAGGTCGGCGTGGCGCCCGACTCGTCGAGCGTCACGTCGAACGTCCCGACCAGGCGCACGAACTGGTGTGACTCCACCTGGTCCGGGAAGACCCCGCCTCCGAAGAACGCCATCGACCAGCCCGCGTCGCTGGTCGTGCCAGGAGACCCGTTGACTCCCGGGTTCGGGTCTACGGTGAGCATCAGTCCCCCACCCGGGGAGTCAGTCAGTCGATTCTCGAAGAAGAGATCGACGGCTGCCGGGGCACCCGTCGTGGCGGCCTTGCGCAAGGCCTCGAAGACCGCCGAGGTGTCGGCCTCGATCGCGTCCCGGACGACGACCGGCTTCTGTGCGGGGACGACCGGGTCCGGCTCGGGAGCGATGGTCAGCGGGACCGGGTCGGCGACGAGCCACCCGTCGAACAGCGCCCCGGTCGTCTCCTCGCCCCAGGTCCCGTCCGCTTGGAGGGCCGAGTAGCCCGTGAGCGGGAACCGGTGCAGCGCGAACACCTCGTAGTCACCCGCCGGGAGCGGCGACGGCTGCGTGCTGGTCGGGTCGCACGACGCGGACGACGCGAGGTCGAGCTCCCAGGCCGCCGAGGAGCCGGGGGCCGGCGTGGCCTCACCCGTGGTCTCGGGAGCAGGGAGCGGCGAGCTGACGATGACACCGTCCCGAGTGATCACGTAGGCGCCCGTGGCCGAGTCGGCGTACCGGAGGCGCGCGTCGCCGTCGAACCGCAGGAGGACCGGTGCGGTCACGGAGCCGGCGGTCTGCACCGTGAGGTCGGGCACCCCGACGCTCAGGTGGGCGGGCAGGTCGTCGCCCGTCGAGGTCGGGGCGGGCTGCAGGCACGCGAGCGCCGCGGCGTCGATCCCGGCGGGGAACGTGGGGATCGGCTCAGGTGAGACCGAGGGGGTCGGCGACGGGGACTCCGCCGGTGCGATCGGCTCGGGCCGTACATCCTGCGGGAGCGCGATCGCCGCGACGCCGAGCGCCCCGGCGACGCACAGCGTCGTCGCCCCGAGGGCGACCTTCTTCGCTGCCCGACGGCGTCGCGTCCGTCCGCGGACGACGTCGAGGTGGGTGTCGAGCCCGGGGAGGGACGCGTCGTCGACCAGGTCGCGCAGGGCGCGGCTCAGCTCGTCGTCGTGGTTCGAGGATCTGTGGTCGGTGGCGCTCACTGGGTGTTCCTCCCGTTCGTCGCTGCTGGGGTCGGCAGGGCCTGCGCCGGTGCCGTGGGTGCGTTCGCGCCGGTCAGCGAGACCGGAACCGCCTTCGACTCCGCCTTCCTGGCCGGTCCGGCCGGTCCGGCGGGCGCCCGTGTCCCTGTGACGGGCGTCGGTGCGGCGACGGCCCCGAGGGCCTGCTGCATCACGGCCATCGCGTCGGACAGGTGCCGCTTGACGGTCCCCTCGGCGCACCCGAGCTCCTCGGCGATGCGGGGCACGGTCAGGTCCTCGTAGTACCGGAGCACGACGCACGCGCGCTGCCGCGGCGTCAGTCCCGCGAGCGCCTTGGCCGTGTCCGCGCGGGCGGACGCAGGTGCCTCCGGCCCGGGGACGGTCTCTCGCTGCCCGACGAGGTGCCGCAGCCCGAGCCAGCTCCGTCGCCGGCGGTAGCCGTCGAGGTAGAGCGTGAGGATCGCTCGTCGTACGTACCCCTCGAGGTGCGCGACGGGGCGGTCGCCCTCGCTGCCGGATGCGTCGTCGAGCGTGAAGAGTCTCGTCTCGCCCGCGGGTGACGTGGACGCGGTCTGTCGAGGCGCCGTCGGGCCCCTTCCGCGAAGCCGTGAGAAGACCTTGACGAGTGCGTCCTGCACCACGTCCTCCGCATCGCGCCTGTTCCCGCAGAGCAGGTAGGCGTACCCCGTGAGCGCTTGCCCGCGCTGTGCTGTCAGCGCGGCGAGCTCGTCGTCCCAGGTGGCCACCGGTCCCCCTTCGTCGTGTACCGGACCACCCGTGGTGGGTGGTGTCACTGATCATGACGGGCGACCGCGCCGGATCGTTGGGGTGCTCGCTCGTGAAGACCTGCACGACGTCGCGTGACGTGCGCCACACATGGCTAGACTCGGGCGCATCCTCCGGGGGTGCCGGAGGCCAGCCGGTGACCCCGGTCCAGCAGTCGTCAAGGAGGACGGATGCTCACGCTCAGCTCCACCAGTCTCACGATCGTCGCGGTGATCGGGGCCATCGGGCTCGCCGCGCTGGTCTTCGCCTTCGTGCTCAGACGCCAGGTCCTCGCGGCACCTGAGGGGACCGCGAAGATGCAGGACATCGCGCAAGCGATCCAGGAAGGTGCGTCGGCCTACCTCAACCGGCAGTTCCGCACGCTCGCCCTGTTCGCGGTGATCGTGTTCGGTCTCCTGTTCCTGCTGCCGGGGGACGCCGGCATCAAGGTCGGTCGGTCGGTCGCGTTCCTCGTGGGGGCCGGATTCTCGGCGTGCATCGGCTACCTGGGGATGTGGCTCGCGGTGCGCGCGAACGTGCGCGTCGCGTCGGCCGCGACCAGACCCGGCGGCCGTGCTGAGGGGGCCCGCGTGGCCTTCCGCACCGGAGGCGTGGTGGGGATGTCCGTCGTGGGTTTAGGGCTGCTCGGTGCGGCAGGGGTCGTCCTGCTGTACCGAGGGGACGCGCCGGCTGTGCTCGAGGGGTTCGGGTTCGGGGCTGCTCTGCTCGCGATGTTCATGCGCGTGGGTGGCGGGATCTTCACCAAGGCGGCGGACGTCGGTGCCGACCTGGTGGGCAAGGTCGAGCAGGGGATCCCCGAGGATGACCCGCGCAACGCGGCGACCATCGCGGACAACGTGGGCGACAACGTGGGGGACTGCGCGGGCATGGCCGCGGACCTGTTCGAGTCCTACGCCGTCATGCTCGTCGCGGCCCTCATCCTGGGCAAGGCCGCGATGGGCGAGCAGGGGCTCGTCTTCCCGCTGATCGTCACGGCGATCGGCGCGTTCGTCGCGGTGCTGGGCGTGTTCATCACGCGAATCCGCGGCGAGGAGAACGGCCTGCGGGCCATCTACCGCGGGTTCTACCTCTCGGCGCTGCTCGGTGCGGTCCTGGCGGGCGTCGCGGCGTTCGCGTACCTGCCGTCGTCGTTCTCGGAGCTGTCGGGCACCGCGGACCTGGGCGACGTCACGAGCGACCCGCGCGTGGTCGCGGCGCTCGCGGTCCTCATCGGCGTGGTCCTGGCGGGCATCATCCTGTGGGTCACGGGCTACTTCACGGGCACGACGTCGAAGCCCACTCTCCACGTCGCCGCCACCTCGCGCACGGGGGCGGCCACGGTCGTCCTGTCCGGCATCGGGGTCGGGTTCGAGTCCGCGGTGTACACCGCGGGCATCATCGCTGCCGCGATCTGCGGCGTCTTCCTCATCGCGGGCGGCTCGGTCTGGTTGTCGCTGTTCCTCATCGCGCTCGCGGGCTGCGGGCTCCTGACGACCGTGGGCGTGATCGTCGCGATGGACACGTTCGGACCGGTCTCCGACAACGCGCAGGGGATCTACGAGATGTCCGTCGGCGAGGCGGGCGACGGCGACCCGGAGGCCGCGCAGATCCTCACCGACCTCGACGCCGTGGGCAACACGACCAAGGCCATCACCAAGGGCATCGCGATCGCGACCGCGGTCCTCGCGGCGACCGCGCTGTTCGGGTCCTACGCGGACGCGGTGGGCGGAGCGCTCGCGGACATCACGAACCCGGCGGGCGGGCTCGTGGTCTCGATGCTCGACTACTCGATCATCTCGCCCATCACCCTGGTCGGCGTGATCCTCGGGGCGGCGACCGTGTTCCTGTTCTCGGGCCTCGCGATCGACGCCGTGACCCGGGCGGCCGGTGCGATCGTCTACGAGGTGCGTCGCCAGTTCCGCGAGCACCCCGGGATCATGACGTACGACGAGCGGCCCGAGTACGGCAAGGTCGTCGACATCTGCACGCGTGACTCGTTGCGCGAGCTCGCGACGCCCGGCCTGCTGGCCGCGTTCGCGCCCATCGCCGTGGGCTTCGGCCTGGGGGTGGGCCCGCTCGCGGGCTTCCTCGCGGGGGCCATCGGCGCGGGCGTGCTCATGGCGGTCTTCCTGGCGAACTCCGGCGGGGCGTGGGACAACGCGAAGAAGATCGTCGAGGACGGTGCGTACGGCGGCAAGGGGTCCCCGGCGCACGAGGCGACCGTCGTCGGCGACACCGTGGGCGACCCGTTCAAGGACACGGCAGGGCCGGCGATCAACCCGCTGCTCAAGGTCATGAACCTGGTCTCGGTGCTCATCGCCCCCGCTGTCGTGCTCCTGAGCGTCCCCGAGGACGCCAACCACACGCTGCGCATCGGCATCGCGGTGGTCGCGGCGGGCATCGCGTTCGGAGCGGTCATCCTCTCGAGGCTGCGTGCGGCGCGTGTCGACCGCGAGCAGATGTCGGAGGAGCCGCAGGCGGTACGGACGAGCTGAGGTTCGTTCACCGACGAGCTGTCAGAAGTGGGCCGGGCTGTCGCCCGGCCCACTTCTGACAACAAGGCCGGTCTGGGGAGCGTGCTGCGCGTACCTGGCGCCGAGGGGGCCGGCAGGGCCGTCGGTGGCTCGCGCCGACCTTCGGCTCAGCAGCTCAGGCCGGCGACCACCGGCTCACCGGCTCAGCCCAGCACCGGCCAGGCCGTGCCCACCGCGAACGCCGCGACCACGACGACGAGCGACGTCGCGAGCAGCGCGACGTCCCCGGCCCCGAACGTCAGGTGCGCGAGGCGGATGCGGCGACCGGCGTCGTCGCGCCGCTCGGTCGTGAACCCCTTGGTCTCGAGGGCTTCGACCGTGGTCCGCGTCCGCTTGGCCGTGTTGAGCATGAGCGGGTAGAACGACTCGACGACGATGAGCGAGACCCGCCGCGCGGTGCGCCAGCCGAGCAGGCCGTGCCGGGTCGCGCGCGGCCCGCGCAGGCGGTGCCCGTCGACGATCGTGTGGAACTCGTCGATCAGCAGCGGCAGCATCCGGTAGCCGTAGCTGACCCCGAACCCCAGCATCGCGGGGGCGCGCAGCGCCAGGAGCGCGTCCGAGAGCTTCTCGGGGTCGAGCGAGACGAACGCGGCCATGCTCACGAGCGAGACCGTGCCGAGCTTGAGCGTGATGACCGCGAGCCCCTGGATCGCGGTCGCGTCGCCCTGGAGAAACCAGACGAGCGCCAGCAGGTAGAGGCACTGTCCCGCGATCCCGAGCGCGAAGACCCCGAGCAGGAGCGGCCCGATCCTCGCCGCGAGCGCGGTGCCCGCCGCGATCACGAACAGGATCGCGAGCACCGTCAGGTCGTACGTGAACCACGGCGCGAGCCCGCACAGCGCGTACCAGAAGAGCACCGCGCGGGGGTCGCGCCGGGCGAGGAACCCGCCGCGCGTCGCGTAGGCGACGCGCATGAGCTCGAGCTTGATCCACTCGAGCGACAGTCGCTCGCTGTCGGCCCGGCGCAGTCGCGAGGGCCGCGAGTGCCCGTCACCCACCGGTGCGGGGGAGCCGCCGCGCGGGGCCGAGCGCGGGGGAACGTCCGCGGACAGCGCGGTCGAGACGCTGGTGGTGCTGCTCACGAGAGCCTCCCGTTGGTGCGTGCGGTCGAGTCGGCGGCCGTGGGCCGCAGGTTCAGCCGGGCCACGAGCTCGGGCACCGAGAGCGGCACGGGGGCCAGGCCGAGGGCAGCGCCGAGCTGGACGACCTGCGGCGGCACGAGCCGGGCCCGTCGCAGGAGGTCCTGCCGCGAGAACAGGGTCTGGGGGTCGGTGTCGGCGATGACCTGCCCCTGGTCGAGGACGATCACCCGGTCGGCCCACTCGGCGACCAGGTGCATGTCGTGGGTCGCGATCACGGTGCAGCGGATGTGCTCGGCGAGCGCCGCGAGCATGTCGATCACGTCGTCACGGCTGCGCAGGTCGAGGCTCGACGTGGGTTCGTCGAGCAGCAGCAGGCGGGGCCGCATCGCGAGCCCGACGGCGAGCGTCGCCCGCCGTTGCTGGCCGCCGGACAGCAGCCGCCCGTCACGGTCGGCGAGCGAGGTCAGGTCGACGCGGTCGAGGACCTCGGTCACGAGCGCTGCGGTCCCGGGCACGCGGCGTCCGGCCGGGTGCATCGCGACGTCGGCCCGGACGGAGTCCTTGAGGAACATCTCCTCGGGGCGCTGGCACAGGTAGCAGACCGTGTCGGCGAGCTCGGCGGCCGAGACGGTCCGGGTGTCGGTCCCGTCGACGCTCACGCTGCCGGCGTCCGGGACGTCCAGCCCCGACAGGAGCTTGAGGAGGGTCGACTTCCCGGCACCGTTCGATCCGACCAGGGCTACGCGCTCGCCCTCGTGCAGATCGAGGTCGAGCCCGTCGATCACGACCGACCGGGGTCCGGCGAGCGTGCGGTACGCCCGGGTGACCCGCTCGACGCGGGCGATGACCGAGCCGCGACGGGAGCCGGGCAGGGCGGGAGCCCTCATGTCGGCGGCCGGGCCCGGAACAGCGGTCGCGGTCCCGTCGGAGACCTGGCCGTCCGCCGTCCCGCCCCGGGCCGCGGCCGATCCGGCGGTCGACCCCGGAGCCGGCTCGGCGAGCCGTCGCTCCCGCAGCCATCCGATCGCCGCGGGGACCGTGGACGGCACGGGGCCGTGCGGCTCGAAGGCCCGCGCGACCGCGGTGACCTGGGGCACGGGGATGTTCGCGGCCTCGAGGTCCTCGGTCCGGGCCAGGGCGTCGGCCACGGGCAGGTGCCAGCGGGGGAGCCCGTCGGCCATGAGGACCACGGACCGGGCGTAGCGGGCCACGAACTCGGCGTGGTGCTCGACCACGACGATCGTGATGCCGAGCTCCCGGTTGAGGCGCGACAGGTGCTCGTAGATCTCCTGGGCGCGGTGGGGGTCGACCTCGGCCACGGGCTCGTCGACCACGAGCACCGAGGGGGTCAGGGCGATCGCCCCCGCGATGGCCGTGAGGTGCTGCTGGCCACCCGAGAGCTGCCAGGTGAACCGGTCGGCCAGCGACGTGATGTCGAGGGTCTCGAGCGCGGTCGTGGTGCGTTCCTCCCAGTCGGTCAGACCGAAGTTCACGGGCGCGAACGAGACGTCGTCGCGCACCGTGGGGCGCACGAGCTGGTTCCCGAAGTCCTGGAAGACGTACCCGACGCTGTGCGAGAGCTCGGCGACCCCGACCTCGGCCGTGTCCTGGCCCAGGACGTGGACCGAGCCCGTGAGGTCTCCGGACCAGAAGTGCGGCACCAGGCCGTTGAACGTCTTGCACAGCGTCGTCTTGCCAGACCCGTTGCCGCCGACCACGGCGACGAAGTCGCCCGCCTCGATCCGCAGGTCGACCCCGCGCAGCGTGTCCACGTCGGCGCCCGGGTAGCGGAACGTGAGCCCGCGGACCTCGATCGCCATGGCCGGCGCGGGCATCAGGCGTCGCCCCGGTCCGCCGTCTGCTGCTGCGAGGACGAGGTGAGCGGCGCACCTGCGTCGCGGCGCCGTCGGGCACGCAGGACCGCGACCAGCACGCACGCCCCGGCGACCGCCAGGGCGGCCACCGTGAGGGCCACCCAGAGGTAGGCGGTGCCGTACTCGTCGACGAAGTCGGGCTGGAAGGCGCCGAGCGTCATGATGCCGCCCTCGCGGCCCACGAACTCCTCCCACTGGGAGACCACGCCGATCGCCACGGCCCCGAGCAGGGCCAGGACTCCGATGAGCCAGAACGGGGTGCCGCGCGGACCGACGAGCCGCGGCGGGTTCTGGGGGTCGCGCGGACGCAGGCCCATGAGCGGCTCGATCTTCCCGTACAGGCGCGGCGCGAGCCACATGGCTGGCAGGGCGCCGAACAGGACACCCGTGATGAGCAGCGCCATGACGAGCTCGATCGACTCGGACACCAGCACGGCCTGGAAGAGCCCGTCCGACTCCTCGAGCGTCTCCGGGTCGATCCCGATCCCGACCTTGGCGAGGTCGATGAGGCCCGAGGAGACCTTGTCGATCGAGACCAGGGCGAGCGCCGCGGCGAAGAGCTGGCGGCGGTTGCGCGGGTCGCGCACGATGCAGCCCGCGACGTAGATGCCCAGCAGGAGCTGGAGGAAGCCCTCGAGCTCGCCGAGCCCGCCGAAGTCGCCCAGGAGCATGTCGGAGAAGACCATCTCGCCGAGCGGTGCACCGATCGCGACCCACAAGGGGCAGAACAGCGCGGCGAGGACCACGGGGATGAACGCGAAGTACGCGACCTCGAGCTCGAACGGGCCGACCTCGATGCTCGGCACGATCCCGGTGACGATGTCGGAGACCCCGAACAGCGTCATCGAGAGCACGAGGATCATGAGCTTCTGGGAGCTGCTGATGCCGTCCGGGTCGTGCAGGCGGCGGCGCAGCGCGCTCACGGGCGTGGTCGGCTTCCGGGGGGACGAGGTGGGCGGTGACTGACGGGCCGGGGCGGTCGAGCTCGCGGAGCCGTTCATGGTGTGCCTTCCTGGGGCGGTCGGTGGTGAGGAGCGGGTGGCGGTGGGAGAAGAGAGCGCGGGGTGCGGCGGTCAGCGGTCGTGCGGCAGGTGCGCTGCAGGCGCCACGGGAGAAGCGGGTGCCCAGAGAGCCAGGAGGTCCCCGACCTCGTCGATCACGTGGTCGGGCGTGAGGGCGCCGTCGGCCGAGTCGAGGGTCGCGTCGTTGCTCGACCCGCCCCGCACGAGCACGACGGTCCCGACGCCCGCGCCGCGCGCGGCCAGGACGTCGCGGTGAGGCTTGTCCCCGACGAACCAGGCGGCCCGGGGGTCGGCGTCGAGCGCGGTCAGGGCCGTGCGGGCCGTGACCGGGTCGGGCTTGCGGTAGCCGAGCTCGTCCGAGTAGACGTGCACGCCCACGAGGTGGTCGATCCCGAACGCCTCGAGCTCCTCGCGGACCGCGCGCCCGCAGACCGTGTTGGACACGATCGCGACGGGGACGCCGCCCGCTCGGGCGGCCTCGAGCACCTCGCGCACCCCTGGGCGCAGGGTCGCCACGCTCTTGGAGCGCGCGTACTCGAGCACGAGCGCGTGGGCCTCGGCGCGCAGCCAGTCCTCGATCCCGTCCCCGAGGTGGGCCAGGGCCGGGCCGACCAGGTCGACCCAGAACGTCGTCGCGTCGATCTCCTCGACGTCCTCGACGAGCCTGGCCGCACGACCGGCGGGCGCCCCCTCGTGCCGGTCCTTCCAGGCGCGGTGCCGCACGCGGGCACCGGCCACGGCGCCCGCGGCCTCCTCGGGCGAGAGGTCGTGTCCCGCGACCGCGAGCCGCTGCGAGAGGTGACGGGCGAACGCGAGGCGCGCTGCGTCGTCGGGCACCGAGGTCACGACGACGCCCCCGTGGTCCAGCAGGAGGGCCGACGGGCGTCCCGCGCTCACGGGCGCCTCGGGGCCCTCGAGCACCGCTGACGCGGAGACTGCGAGAGGCGTCGCAGGACGGTCCGCGGCGCGCAGAAGGTCCCCGATGCCCTCGGGGGTGTCGAGCACGGCGTCCGCCGTGTCGGTCACGGGGTAGGGCGGGACGTCGCTGTGGTGGCGCGTGAGGATCACGGCCCCGACGCCGGCGCGGCGACCGGCGACCACGTCGCGGTCGAGCGTGTCGCCCACGTACCAGGTCCGCTCGGGCGTCGTGCGGAGCGCGCGGGCCGCCATCGCGATGATGCCGGGGTGGGGCTTGCGGAGGCCGACCTCGTCCGAGTAGACCTGCACGCCGAACGCCTCGTCGAGGCCGTGCGCGGCCAGGAGCGAGCGGTGCGCGCGGCCCGAGTGCGCGTTGGACACGATCCCGACCGGGACGCCGAGCTCGTCCGCGGTCGCGAGCAGCTCGGGGATTCCGGGGCGCACGGTGTGCTCGCTCAGGGTCGCGGTCAGGCGGGCCAGGAGCGTGCCCGCGCTGCCCGCGAGGACCTCGCGCGCGGCCAGGGGCAAGGGCGAGGCGAGGAAGTCGTGCCAGATGGTCCGGTGGTCCAGCTCGAGCGGCGCGAGGCGTCGGCTCGACGCGTTCTTCCAGTCCTTGAGCGCCTTGACGCCGCCGCGCAGCACGGGTTCGAGCGTCTCGGGGGAGAAGCGGTGGCCCGCGCGCCCGAGCACCTCGCTGAGGTGGGTCGCGAGCTCGCCGTAGCCCTCGGGGCGCTTGGCCGTCTGGAAGATCACGCCGCCGAAGTCGAGGAGCAGCGCGTCGGGGCGCACGCCCAGGCCGGGCGGCGTGAGGCGGGAGGTGGCGCCGGGGAGCGGCGCGGGGCGGGTGAGGTCGGTCGTGGTCACAGTGGGACGGTAGGTACGGGAAGCGACGGCCCGGCGTCCGTCCGGTGTCCGGGAGGCGAACCACGCCCGAACTTCTGGAACGTTCCAGTTCCGGGCGGCGAGAGGGGAGAATGGACCCGTGAACCCCCGCCCGACCCTCCTCGACGTCGCCGCCCACGCAGGCGTCTCCAAGTCGCTCGTCTCGCTCGCCCTGCGCGGTGACCCGGGCGTCAGCGAACGCACGCGCGAACGCATCCGGCGCGCGGCCGACGACCTCGGCTACCGCTCCAACGCCCTCGCGCGCAGCCTCAAGCAGGGGCGGACCATGCTCATCGGGGCCGTCCTGTCGAGCCTCGACAACCCGTACCACACCGAGATCGTGACAGGGGTCGAGGAGGCTGCCGGCACCGCGGGCTTCTCGGTGCTGCTCGTCCACGGGTCGCGCGACCGCGGGCACCTCGCGCGCCACCTCGACACCCTGCTGGGCCTCAACGTCGACGGGCTCGTCGTCATCAGCTCCTGGCTCGAGGAGGAGCACCTGCGTGCCGCGGCCCGCCGCGCGCCCGTCGTCATGGTCGGACGCCCGCTCGGCGCGGTCGACGGCGTCGACACCGTGACCAACGACGACGCCCGGGGCGCGGCGCTCGCGGTCGACCACCTCGTGGGCCTCGGACGCTCGCGGATCGCGCACGTGAGCGGGAGCGCCCGCCCGGCGGGCCTCGCGCGCCGGGTCGGGTACGAGGCGGCCATGCGCCGTCACGGCCTGGCCGAGGAGATCCGCGTCGTCGGCCCCGACGTGGCGGTCGCCGAACTCGTCGCGGACGGCTACGGGGGCGTGTTCGCGCGCAACGACGTCGAGGCGTTCGACCTCCTGGACCGCGCGCACGACCAGGGCCTGCGCGTGCCCGAGGAGCTCGCGGTCGTCGGGTACGACGACTCGGCGCTCGCCCGGCGCGCCCGCCCCCGCCTCACGAGCGTCCACCAGCCGCGCGGGCGCATGGGGGGGCTCGCGGTCGAGCTGCTGCTCGAACGGCTGGGCGGTCGCGTCGAGGACCGGCACGAGGTGCTCGCGCCGCGCCTCGTGGTGCGCGGGTCGACGGTCGGGCCGCCGCTGGCGTGAGGTGCCCGACGGCGGCGCGCACCGCCGGGGGCACCTCACCCGGGCCTCGCGCGTGTCCGGGCGGCAGGCGTCGCCCGCGCGACTCAGCGGGCCGCGGCGTCCCAGGCGTCGACGAAGTCCTGTGCCGCGCGCCGTTCACCGCGGTCGTCGAGGTGCTCGTCGGCGAGCGGCTGACCTGCGACGAAGCTGAACCACAGCGAGCCCGACCTCACGGAGACGTCGGTACCGGGCGCGACGAGGGGGGCGACGGCGGTCGCGAGAGCTGCGCGGTCCCTCGTGGTCGCCTCGTCGATGTCGAGGACCAGTCGGGCGGCACCTGACTCGACCTCGTCCAGCAGGGGGTGCTCGGAGAACAGCGTGGCGACCTGGTCGACCGAGAGGAGCGTGGGTTCGCCCTGGTGGGCCATGACGTCGAACGAGGGACCGGTGTACCCGGACTCGCCGCCCTCGTCGGCCCAGGTGCCGGGCGAGACGATGCGCACCGTGGTGCCCCCCGCGAGCGCGGTGAGCCCTCCGGCGACGCTCTGCGCGGTCTCGAGCGAGTCGACGGTCACGACGACCTCGTCCCCGTAGGCCTTGATCCACTCGATGCCGGGTCGGCCGTCGAGCGCGAGGACGATCAGGTCGGCCGTCGCGTCCGTCTCCTCGGACGCACCGAACCGCTCGACGTTCCCGCCGTCGACCCGGAGCCCCTCTGCGACCGACGGCGCCGCGGCCAGGGCGAGGTCGCGTGCCGCGAGGCGGTCGGCGTCGTGGGCGACGCGCACGCGCAGCCGGTCGGCCGAGATCTCGGCTCCGACCGGAGGGAACGTGGCCGCGATCGCGTGGAACGCGGCGAGGGACTCGACGGGGACCGTCCCGTCCTCCGAGACGACCTCGAGCGTGCCGGAGCTGTCCAGGATCGACAGCTCGACGTCCGGCAGCGCCGGGTACGGGCCGTCGGCACGCAGGAGGTCCTCGAGGAGCGTCGTGAACGAGACGCCGGGCGCCGCGGTGACCACGGTCTCGCGGGCCAGGAGCCGGACGGTCCCGACCTCGGGTGTGTCGACGAGCGTGTGGACGAGGGCGAGGTCCGCGTCGTTGGTCGCGGCCTTGTCCGCCACGGCGATCGACGAGCCGTCGAACTCGACGGTCGACACGACGCCCGAGTGGTCGTGCTGGTACTCGCCGACCAGGTGCACGATCTCGGCGACGCGCTCGCGCGAGGTCCCGGGCGCGATCTCGACCGTGGCCGTCGCGCTGCCCACGAACGGGAGGTCGTTGGTGCCGCCCGCGGAGGCCGCCGCGACGTCGGGGACGTCCTCGAAGTGGCGCTCGAAGGCGTCGGCCTTGGCGCTGCCCGCGTTGACCGCGCAGCCGCCGGCGACGAGCGCGAGGCACAGGGTCGTGACGAGGGCGCCTGCCCGTCGAGGTGGTCGTCGCACGAGGGCCCCTTGGTGAACGTGGTTCGGACGTGGCTCGCCAGGTTAGCGGACGGCCGGCCGGGGCCCCGACCTCGACATCTACGTGAAACGTGAAGTACCTAGTATCCTGCCGAGCGGTCCAACGGCGGGCCAGGTACAGGCCGGTCCCACCCGGCCCTGCGGAGGCGAACATGGTGCGAGGCGTTCCAGGACGCGTGGACAGGGCCGTCAACGGCACGGCGCTCAAGGTCGGCGGGATCGCGGGCGGGATCGTCGGCTACCTGTTCTTCGTCGAGTTCACGAGCGGCATCCTCCAGGGCTTCTACACCCCGCTCCTGACGGACATCGCCCGCCACCTGAACATCCACGACGCCGACGTCAACTGGTTCGAGGCGGCCCAGCTCCTGCTCTCGGCCATGGTCGTGCCGGTCTTCGCCAAGCTCGGCGACATCCACGGCTACCGCCGGATGCTGCTCGTCACGACGGCCCTGACGGCCGCGGCGTCGTGGGCCGTGGCGTTCTCCCCGACCTTCTGGGTGTTCCTCGTGGCGTGGTCCCTCCAGGGGTTCTACGTCGTGTGGCTGCCGCTCCAGGTCGCGCTCATCTACGCGCGCTCGCGCGGCCGTGCGGACGGCCCGTCGCTGACCCGCCGGGCGACCGGCGTGATCGTGGCCGCGCTCCAGGCGGGCGCGATCGTCGGGGCGCTGGCCGGCGGGCAGGCGGGCGCGCTCGCCCAGGACCGGCTCTGGCTGGCCCTGAGCTTCCCCGCCATGGCCGTGACGGCCGTGTTCTTCGTGGTGTGGTTCCGCATCCCCGAGTCGCCCGAGAAGGGCGAGGGCACGCTCGACCGCGGCGGCGTGGTCCTGCTGAGCCTGACCCTGCTGCTCGTCAGCGCGGGGCTCACGTTCATGCGCACCAACGGCCTGGGCACCTGGTGGGCGTGGGCGCTCGTCGTGGTGGGGGTCGCGTCGCTGTGGCCCCTGGGCCGCTACGAGCTGCGCCAGGCCGACCCGCTCGTCGACCTGCGGGTCCTGCGCCGCCCGACCATGTGGCCCATCATGGTCACCGCGGCCCTGTTCGGCGTCAGCATCCTGGGTGCTCAGGGCCCGCTGTCGACGTTCGCGCGCACCGACCCGGCGGTCTACGGCTACGGTCTGGGCGCGTCGTCCATGACGGTCTCGCTGCTCGCGGGCGGGTACGTGGTCTCGTGCCTGCTGGGGGCGCTCGCGTTCTCACGCATCACCCGTCTGCTCACGCCCCGGCGCACGCTGATCCTCGCGGCGTCGCTCGTCGCGGTCGGCTACCTGCTCTTCCTGCCGTTCCACGAGACCACCGCGAACCTGCTGACGAACATGGTCGTCGCGGGGCTGGGCTCGGGGGCGCTCGTGGCGGCCCTGCCGGCGGCTGCCGCGGCCGCGGCCCCGGTGGGGCGCACGGCCGTCGCGACGGGCCTGACGAACACGACCAAGACCATCGGCGGCACGTTCGCGTCGTGCGTGTTCGCGCTCGCCCTGATCTCGGGCACGCACGCGACCCTCGACGGGTCCGAGGCCACGGCCGGTTCGCTCAGCGGCTACATGATCGTCTGGACGATCTGCGGGGTCACGGCGGTCGTGGCGGCCGTGGTGCTCGCGTTCGTCCCACGGCTCGCGTTCGCGGACGCCGAGGCCCAGCCCGTCGACCCCACCCAGCCCCTCACCCCCCAGCAAGCACCCGTCGTCGTCCAGGAGGCGCAGCAGTGAGCAGCAGGAGCACAGGACAGGGCCCGACGGCGGCACGCGCCGTCGCGGGCGCCCTCACCGTCGGGGTGGTCGCCCTGGTCGGCGCCGGGGTCGCCCGGGCCGCGCGGTTCACCCCGCAAGGCCAGGACGAGCGCACGGGCCGGTTCGCGGGCAGCGGTGCCCGCGCGACCCGACCCCAGGACGAGGGGGCGCGCGACGACCCGGCGAGCTACGCCGTCGGGACGGCGGAGCGCCTGAGCGCGCTCGTGCGCATCCCGACCGTGTCCTCGCGCGTGCCCGGCGACGAGGACCCCGCGGTCTTCGAGGCGTTCGTCGAACGGCTCGCCGAGCTCTACCCGCGCGTGCACGAGCGGCTCACGCTCGAGCGCGTCGCGGGCCACGGCCTGCTCTTCAGGTGGCGCGGCCGGCAGGGCGCGGCCCCGGCTGCCCCCGCGGTGCTCATGGCGCACTACGACGTCGTGCCCGTCGAGGCCGAGGACTGGTCGGGCGACCCGTTCTCCGGCGCGATCCGCGACGGCGCGGTGTGGGGGCGCGGCACGCTCGACGACAAGGGGTCGCTCGTGGTGCTCCTGGAGGCGGTCGAGTCGCTGCTGGGCCAGCGCTTCACGCCCGACCGCGACGTCTACCTGTCGTTCGGGCACAACGAGGAGACCGCCGGGGACGCGGCGCGCGCGGCCGTGGCCGTGCTGCGAGAGCGCAAGATCAGCCCGTGGCTCGTGGTCGACGAGGGCGGGGCCGTGGTCGAGGGGGCGTTCCCGGGCGTGACCGCGCCCACGGCCGTCGTCGGCGTCGCGGAGAAGGGCATCCTCGACCTCGAGATCAGCACGCAGTCGCTCGGTGGGCACGCCTCGACGCCCGTGCGGGGCGGCGCCACGGCCCGGCTCGCACGCGCGATCACGCGCATCGACGCCCACCCGTTCCCCCCGCACCTGCCCGAGCCGACGCTCGAGATGATCGACACGCTCGGGCGCCACTCGCCGTTCGGGCTCCGGCTGCTGTTCGCGAGCGCCCGCCAGCTCCGCCCCGCGCTCGCGCGGGTCCTGGGGACCGTGAGCCCCGAGACCAACGCCATGGTCCGCACGACGGTCGCGATCACCCAGCTCCAGGGCAGCCCCGGTGCCAACGTGCTCGCGGCGTCCGCGAGGGCCAACGCGAACGTCCGGATCGCGACGGGCGAGACGGTCGCGTCGGTCGTCGAGCGCCTCCGCCGCGTGATCGACGACCCCACGGTCGAGCTGCGCGTGGTCTCGGGCGAGGACCCCTCGCCCGTGTCCCCGACCGACGGCGAGCAGTTCGCGCTGGTCCGCGGGTCGATCGGCGCCGCGTACCCGGGCGCGGTCGTGACGCCCTACGTCATGCTCGGCGCCTCCGACTCGCGGCACTTCTGCGAGATCTCCGAGCACGTCTACCGGTTCAGCCCGTTCGCGATGACGCGCGAGCAGCGCGAGTCGATCCACGGCGTCGACGAGCACGTGACGATCGACGCGCTCGGGCGCGGGGTCGTGTTCTACCGGGCGCTGCTGCGCGGGCTGTGACGAGCTGAGGCTCGGGTCGGGCGGCCGGGCCGCCGGACCGCCGGACCGCCGGGGAGCGGTCCCGGCCCCCGACCGACCTCAGCGCCAGTGCTCGAGCAGCCTCGCCGTGGTCGCGGTGGCCCGGTCCAGGACCTGCTCGGTCCCGTCGGAGGCCGCGGACATGAGCGACGCGTCGACGAAGTGGCCCAGGAGGTCCACGTCGGTCACGTGCTCGTACCCGCTCGCGTCGAGGACGGTCCGCAGGGCGGCCAGGAGGCGCGGGCGCGAGGCGCGCATGATGGGTCGGAGCGCGGGGTCGCGCATCGCGGTCAGCATGGGGTCGAGCCGGACGTCGACGACCGAGTCGTCGACCGAGGGCGCGTAGAACGTCTCGATGAGCAGGCGAGCCGTGCGGGTCGTCGAGCGTTCGCGCCGGGGGAGGGCCTCGGCCCGCTCGGCGGCCGCGGTGCCTCGGAGCTCCTCGGCGGCCGCGACCGCGGCGGTCACGAGCGACGAGCTCGACGGGAAGTAGTAGGAGGCCGAACCCTGCGGCACCCCGGCGGCCTTCGCGACGCGGCGGTGGGTCACCGCGGGGAACCCCTCGGCGATGAGCAGGCGGGCCGCGGCCTCGACCATGGCCCGCTGGCGAAGGTTGCTCCGGTCCTGGACGGGCGTGCGCGCCTCGGTGCGCCGTCGTAGCGGTGGCACGGGGGCGGGCGGGGGCGTGGGGGCACCCGAAGGGTGGCCCTCGCTGCCTCGACCGTCGTCGGGCCGGTCGACCGGTCCTCGCTGTGTCGCACTCACCGGCCCATCCTAGGGAGAAAAGGCACATTCCGGCGCGGCGGCGCCGTGCGCGCGGTGACGGGGCGTCCGCTCGGGGGCCGGGTCCGCGCCGGGCCCGCGCCCTCGGGACCCGTGTCGTGGGCGTCGCCGCTGTGACCAGGGAGTTTCGGAGGACGGCCCCGAGCAAGGATGATGGACGCATGAGCAACTCGTTCCTGCGCCCGACGGCGGCGCTCGCCGTCGTCGCGCTCCTCGCCCTGGGGGCGTGCTCGGGGGGCGGCGACGCCGACCCGGCCGAGCAGTCGCCGAAGCCCGCTGCGACCGAGTCCTCGGCGGCCGAGGACAGCGCGGCCGTCGACGCAGCGACCGATGCCGCCTCGGCAGCAGACGCCGACGCGGAGGCCGGCGCAGCCGCGGGCGGAGAGGCGGACCCGGCCGTCGACACGTCGTTCTGCGCCGCGACCGAGGCGGCCTGGGCCGCCGCCAACACGGCCCAGGTGTCGATGAGCGTCGAGCACCCGCGCACCCTGGTGACCGGCTTCGAGAACGCGCGCGTCGCGCTCACGAGCGTCGAGCCGCCGGCAGAGATCGCGGGCGACTGGAAGACCGTCACGTCCTATGTCGCGACCGCGGCCGAGGCGCTGTCCAAGGCCGACATCGACTCCGCGAAGTCCATCGTCGGCGCGCTCGACGACGCGGGCAAGGACCTCGACACGGACGCCATGACGGCGGCCTCGGGACGTGTGACGACGTACCTGGACACGACCTGCACCGGGTGAATCCGATGGGGAGAAGTCCCCGCGAGGCGCCATCTCGTCGGCAATCCTCACAGGAATGCTCCAGGATGGTGTGCATGACCAACCGAAAGAACGTGACCAAGACCGTCGGCGGCCTTGCGACCGCCGTCCTGCTGACCTTCTCCCTCGCGGCCTGCAGCGGCGACGCCGACGTCAAGGCCTTCTGCGAGACGGGCGAGGGCTTCGAGGACTCGATGAACGACGTCGACGCGAGCGACCCCGCGGCCGCGGGCGAGGCGTTCGACAAGCTCGTCACCGAGCTCAAGGCCGCCAAGGCCCCCGAGGCCATCGCGGCCGACTGGACCACGCTGACCGAGGGCTTCGAGAAGATGGGGGACACGCTCACGGAGCTCTCCGAGCTCGACCCCACGGCCGACGACTACATGGAGAAGGCCACCGAGCTCTCCGACTCGCTCCAGTCGACCGACTTCCAGGCGGCCGCCGACAACGTCCAGAAGTGGACGACCGAGAACTGCACGGCCTGACGTCCGGCTGTCCCGGAGGGGCGGTCCCGCAGCTCGCGCTGCGGGACCGCCCCTTCGTCGTCCTCCCGTGCGGTCGCGCGCCGCGCCGGTTCACCGGGGGAGGATAGGCGCATGTCCCTCGGTGAACCCACTATCGACCCACGCCTCCTGCCGCTCCTGCGCACCGACCTCGAGGCGGCCGGCTACACGGTCGACGGCGTCGAGGACTTCCTCGGTCCGCTCGCTGCGGCGGCCCTGCACCGCGAGCAGGCCGTGCCCGCGCTGCGTGTCGCCCGGGCCGCGCTCGACCACGCGACGGGGGCGACGTCATCGGGCCGGAAGGACCCGCGGGCCGTGCTCGCCGCGCTCTTCCTGCTGGGCCTCGAGGTCCGCCGCGCGGACCTCGACGCGGCCCTGCCCGGGGTGGGGACCGACGGCGCCGCTCGCCTCGGCCTCGTGGCCGCGGCCGGCAACGGGCCCGACGACGGTGTGCGCGCCCTGGCGGACCTGCGCCCCTACGCCGCGGCCGACGCGGCGGGCCCGGTCACGTGGTGGCTGGCCTCGGACCTGGGCGAGCTCGCGACCGGGCGACGCCTCGCGGGCGACCACGTGCTCGGCGCGGGCGGGGCCTCGATCACGCTCGCGCAGGTGACCATGCGCACGCCCGTGGGACGGGTGCTCGACCTCGGGACGGGCTGCGGCATCCAGGCGCTGCATGCCTCGCGGCACGCGCAGTCGGTCGTCGCGACCGACATCTCCCGGCGTGCGCTGCGGTTCGCCGAGTTCAACGCGGCCCTCGACGGCGTGCGCCTGGACCTGCGCGAGGGCTCGATGCTCGACCCCGTCGCGGGTGAGGGGTTCGACCTCGTGGTCTCCAACCCGCCGTTCGTCATCACGCCCCGCGGTGTGCCGGGCGGGACGAGCAGCACCATTCCTGAGTACGAGTACCGCGACGGCGGCCGCGCGGGCGACGACCTGGTGCGCGACCTGATCGTGGGCGTCGGGGACGTGCTCGCACCGGGCGGCGTCGCGCAGATGCTCGGCAACTGGGAGCACCGGCGGGGCGAGCCGTGGACCGAGCGCGTCGGGGCCTGGCTCGAGGAGGCCGGGCTCGACGGCTGGATCATCCAGCGCGAGGTCCTCGACCCGGCCGAGTACGCCGAGACGTGGATCCGCGACGGCGGCACGACCCCCGAGCGCGAGCCCGGGGCCTGGGCCGCGTCGTACGAGGCGTGGCTCGACGACTTCGCGACGCGCGACGTCGAGGCCGTGGGGTTCGGGATCGTGACGCTCCGCAAGCCCGCCGCGGGCCACGGCGTGAGCCTGCGCCGCCTCGAGGAGCACACGGGGTCGGTGCGCCAGCCGCTCGGCGGGCACCTCGCGGCCTCGCTCGCGGCCCACGACTGGCTCGAGGCGCACGACGACGCCACGCTCGCGTCGTCGCGGCTGTCCGTGGCGCCCGACGTGACCGAGGAGCGCTACCTGACGCCCGGCGCCGAGGACCCGAACGTCGTGATCGTCCGGCAGGGCGACGGCTTGGGCCGCGGGATCCAGGCGTCGACCGGGCTGGCGGCGCTCGTGGGAGCGAGCGACGGCGAGCTGACCGTGGGGCAGCTGATCGGGGCGATCGCGTCGCTTTTCGAGGTGCCGGCAGGGGAGCTCGCGGGCGAGCTGCTGCCTGCGGTGCGGGGACTCGTGCGGGACGGCTTCCTGGTGCCGTGAGGTCCGGGGCGTGGTCGGTGCCGTCCCGGTGCCGTGGGGGCGTGGGGTGCCGAGCACGAGGTTGCGGTCGTTATCCGGACCTTGGTGATCGCAACCCCGTGGTCGACCGCGCGCAACCTCGTGCTCGGCGACGGCGCTCCGGAAAACCTGCTGCGATCGGGACGCGACGTCCCTAGGTTGAGGCCATGACCTCTCGCATCCAGCACACGACGTTCGACGCCCGCGACGCCTACGCCCAGTCCGTCTGGTGGTGCGGGGTCCTCGGCTACGTCGAGGACCCCGACGACCCGAACCTGCCCGGCCACGAGGAGTGCATGATCTTCCCGCCGGCGGGCTCGGACACCCCCGCGGAGAGCCGTGGGCGGCTGCTCTTCATCGAGGTCCCCGAGGGAAAGGAGCTCAAGAACCGGCTCCACCTCGACCTCCGCCCCGTCGACGGGACCCGCGAGGAGGAGACCACGAGGCTCCTCGGCCTGGGGGCCACGCAGCTCGCCGACCACCGACGCCCCGACGGCTCGGGATGGTTCACGCTCGCCGACCCCGAGGGCAACGAGTTCTGCATCCTGCGCAGCGACGCCGAGGTCGCGGCCCAGGGCGGCTGAGACCTCGCGGTCCGTCGCGGGTGTGCCACCTGGCAGCGCCGAGCACGAGGTTGCGGTCGTTGTCCCGGTGACAGCGACCACAACCTCGTGCTCGACCGGGCGGAACCTCGTGCTCGACCGTGGCTCGGTGCCGAGCGTGCAGTCGTCGTCAGGATCCGGCTGACGACGGAGGACCACATGGCCGGCGGTGGACGTCCGCAAGGCCCACAGATGACCGCTGCGTGGCCGACAAGAGGCGACCGCATGTTCGACCCCGTCCCGAAACATGACGGGCCTATCCTCACGATCGTGCTGATCGCCATGGCTGGACTGCCCGGAACCGGTAAGAGCCGACTTGCGCGCCTGCTCGCGCGCGACCTGGGCGCGGTGATGCTCAGCGTCGACCCCGTCGAGGATGCGTTCCTGCGCGCAGGGGCGGTGCACGACGACGTCACGGGCCTGGGTGCGTACCTCGCCGTCGAGTCGGTCGCCCAGGAGAACCTGCTCCTGGGCAACGCGGTCATCGTCGACGCGGTCAACGACCACCCCGCAGCCCGGCAGCAGTGGATCGACCTCGCCGCGCGGACCGCGTCCCGTCTCTGGTTCGTCGAGGTCTACCTCGCGGACGAGCGGCTGCACCGCGAGCGCCTCGTGGCCCGAGGCTCGCGCTACCCGGCGCTGCCCGAGCCAGGCTGGGACTCGCTCGCCGCGCGCGCCCGGGCGCTCGCGGACTGGTCCGGCCCCCGGCTGCGGCTCGACGCCTCGCTCGACGACGCGGAGCTGCTGGCGGCTGCGAAGGACTGGTTGGACGGTTGACGCCGGGCTCGAGGCTCTCGGCCGAGCATGCGGTTGTCGTCAGGATCCCGCTCGGAAGGGACCTCAACCGCATGCTCGGCAGACGTCAACCGCATGCTCGACCAGCGTCGCCTCGACCACATCGCGCAGCCGTCCCGCTCTCGACGACCAGGACGGAAATCCGGTCCTGGATCGGAGTCCTCGGGCGTTACGCTCCCGCCATGTCCCGCACCCTCTCGCTCGACGAGGCCCGCACGACCGGCGCCGTCGTCACGATCCACCGCCGCGGTCTGGGCCCCCACACCGACCTGCTGGACGGCGTGGTGCTCGCGACGGGGGTGTGGACGCTCGTCGGGTCGCTGGCGGACTGGGCTCACGCCGACGGCTACGAGGTGATCCGGACCGAGGACGTCACGAAGGTCCGCCGGTTGCGACGCGCGAACCAGCGCTTCGTCGAGCGCGCTGCCGCGGGGCTCGGGTCCTGGCCGCTCCCGCGCCCGGACCTCGCCGTCGACCTCACGTCCGTCGAGGACGTCGTGCGGTCGGTCGCCCGCACGAGCCGCCTGCTCGCCGTGCACGCCGAGGCAGAGTCTCCCGGCGAGTACTTTCCTGGAGCCGTGGGGATCCTGACGGACGAGGGCCTGGGGCTGCGGTTCATCGACACGGCCGGGCGCTGGGAGGCGGCTCCGAGGTGGTTCGGGCTCGGCGAGATCACCCGTGTCTCGTGGGGGTCGCGCTACCTCGGCGCGTTCGACCGGTTCGGCGAGCGCCCGCCGTTCGCGCCGTTCGTACCCTCCGACGGCTAGCGGCCCCAGGGAGCCGTCGGAGCAGCCGACCCGACGGGAGGGTCCGCCGGAGCCACCCGGTCGTCGTGCTCGGGCCGCGCGTCCTGCGTCTCGCGCGACCCGCCTCCGAACCCCAGCAGCACCCAGACGGGCCCGAACACGACCCATGCGCCGAGCACGACCGCGACGCGCAGCGCCCACACCCACAGCGGGTCGCTCGGCCACTGGGCGGGAGCCATGAGCCCGGTCCCGGCGACGGTCGACATGGTCGCGATCACGCCGAGCGCGATCGCCGCGGCGACCGCTGCCTTGCCGAGCTCCTTCGTCTCGTGGAGGAGCCCGGCGAGGCCGTCCTTCGGCGGCTTGACGGGCTTTGGTCCCCCACCGAGGTGGTACGCGGCGCGAGCGTCTGCCCACCGGACGATCGAGTGCCCGAACGCCACCGTGAACCCCAGGTAGACGGCTGCGAGCCCGTGCACGGCCTCGGGCGGCGACCCACCCGCGACGTCCGCGATCGACACGCTCACGAGCAGCAGGTCGATCAGGGGCACGCTGACCAGCAGGATCGTGCTGAGCCGACGGTGGTGCAGCACGTACCGGGCGATCAGACCCGCGGCGAGCACGACCCAGAAGCCGATCTCGCACGCGAGGATCAGCAGGACGAGCGGGGTCTCCAGGGGGGTGGGCATGGTGTCCATGCTGGTCGGGACGCTGCCCGACGGCGTCGCCCACGTCGCCGATCTTCGCTCGCCGCGCGTACATCGTTCGAGGGAGGGACGGGGCCGGTGAGCACCGGGGGCGCTGGGTGGCCGTGCCGATCCCGGGAACGTGGGACCCGGCGCCTAGGATGCTCGGTGCGGCAGGTGGGGTGCACGGCACGTGCCGAGCGTGCGGCGGGACCGCGGGGGTAACCGCTCGGACGGGGTCTGACCGGCGCCGGTCTATCACAGCACGACCGCAGCACGACCGAGCACGCAGCACGAACCACAGACACGCGAGAGGGCCTGAGTGCAGCACGACGACATCGACGCCTTGCGGCGCACCCCGGCCTGGCGCCTCCTGCGCTCGGACAACGCACCGCTCGCCCTGAGCTTCCTCGGCACGGTCTTCGTCGAGCAGAACGTCCGCTCGATCGGGGAGGCCGAGCTGGTCTCGCTCCTCGACGACGCGCTCTACGCGATCGACGGACCGGACCGGCCCGCCCGCGCGCAGCCTCGACCCGTCGCGGAGGGCGACGAGCCGGCCGCGGCGAGCGACGCCGTCGGGCCGGACGATGCCCACGTCCGCGATGCCCACGCACCCGGGGTGCCCGGGGACCACCCGGCCGAGGCCCGCCGCTACCCACGCTCGCCCAAGGCCTACCTCGACCACTGGTCGGCGCCCGAGCAGGGCTGGCTGCGGAAGTTCTACCCGACGGGCTCGGAGGAGGCGCACTACGACGCGACCCCGGCCGTCGAGAAGGCCGTCGGGTGGGTCTCGGTGCTGCGCGAGCGCAGCTTCGTGGGCACCGAGTCGCGCCTCAACACGGTCTTCGAGCTGCTGCGCCAGCTCACGGTCGGCACCGAGTCCGACGCCGACGCGCGCCTGCGCGAGCTCGAGGCGCGTCGGGCGCGGATCGACGAGGAGATCGAGCGCGTGCGAGCGGGCCAGCTCTCGCTGCTCGACGCGGCCGCCCAGCGCGACCGCTATCAGCAGCTCACGGGCACGGCCGCAGACCTGCTCGCGGACTTCCGCGAGGTCGAGGCGAACTTCCGCACGCTCGACCGCGAGATGCGCGAGCGCATCACGGGCTGGGACGGCGCCAAGGGTGACCTGCTGGACGCGGTCGTCGGGAGCCGCTCGGCGATCGCGGACTCGGACCAGGGCCGTAGCTTCCACGCGTTCTACGACTTCCTCCTGGACCGCCAGCGTCAGGAGGAGTTCGCCGAGCTCGTCGAGAAGGTCCAGGCCCTGCCTGCGCTCGAGGAGCAGGTCGGGGACGACGACGAGGCGGCCCCCGGCATCACGGGCCGCGCGGCCGGGCGACGTCTGCGCCGCATCCACTACGACTGGCTCGACGCGGGCGAGCGCACGCAGTCGACCGTGCGCGTACTGTCCGAGCAGCTGCGCCGGTTCCTCGACGACCAGGTGTGGCTCGAGAACCGTCGCGTGATCGACATCCTGCGCAGCATCGAGTCGCGCGCCCTCGCGCTGCGCGACGCCCCCGACCGGCTGCGCCTGGGCGCTGCGGACACCGGGCCGCTCGCGACGACCATGGACTCGACCTCGGTCGACGTGCACCTGCCGACCGAGCGCCCGCTCTACCGGCCCCAGCACCAGGAGCCCCTCGCGAGCGAGGGCGTGACCGCGGGGGTCGCGGACTTCGACGCGTCGGCCCTGTTCACGCAGGTCCACGTGGATCCCGAGCGTCTGAGCCGCACGGTCCGGGACGCGCTGCGCCGTCGGGGCCAGGTCTCGCTCGCGCAGCTCGTCGAGGAGAACCCGCTCGAGCAGGGCCTCGCGGAGCTCGTGACGTACCTGTCGCTCGACGACCCGCGCTTCGACGTGGTGCACGACCCGGCGCACACGGACGAGGTGCGGTGGGTCGTCGACGACCACGTGCCGGACCTGCCGACGGCGAGCAGCGTCGAGGTCGTCGACGTCGTCGAGGACGGGGGCCCGACGGCGGACCCGACGGCGGAACCGGGCGCGGCGCCCACCCGGGACGAGGGACCGGTACATGACGCCCGGGGGCCGCACGCCGAGCCCGCGACCCATCCCCGACCCGCCGGCCCGCGCGTCCGGGTCGCGCGCGTGCCACGTGTGACCTTCGCTCGCACAGGGGCCAAGGACCTCGCGGGGGCCGTCGCCCGGTCGCTCGCGCAGGACCCACCCGCACCGACCATCCAGCCGTCTCCCCAGGAGGGAACCCCGTGAGCCAGCAGCCCGTCCGGACCGAACGCCCCGGGCAGACCGGCGGCCAGAGCCCCGAGCTGTCGCTCGTCGTGACCTCGCTCGTCAAGGGCGTGGTCTACCGCGAGGCCGGCACGCGCACGTGGCGCGACCTGCTCGCGCTCGAGGCGCAGGCGCGGGACTTCGTCGCGACGCTCGGCCTCGAGGTCGTGATCGACGAGTCCGAGGGGTACGCGTACCTGCGTGCGCAGCCCGAGGACGAGGGCGATGGCACGTTCATCCCGCGCCTCGTCGCGCGGCGCGAGCTGTCGTTCGACGTGAGCCTGCTGCTCGCGCTGCTGCGCAAGCGGCTCGCGCAGTTCGACTCCGAGGGCGGTGACACCCGCCTGGTCCTGACGCGCGACGAGATCGTGGACCTGGTCCGCGTGTTCCTGCCCGAGTCGAGCAACGAGGCCCGCGCGCGCGACCGCGTCGAGGCCAACGTGCGTCGCGTGGTCGAGCTGGGCTTCCTGCGCCCCGTGCCGGACACCCCGGACACGTACGAGGTGCGCCGCATCCTCAAGGCGTTCGTCGACGGCCAGTGGCTCGCGGACTTCGACGCGCGCCTCGCGGATTACGCGGCCGAGCTCGCGTCGCGCGACGGGGGAGCGCTCGTGCCCGACGGCGGAGCACCCGCGGGCGGACAGGCTGCGGCGGGTGCTGGCACGGGGGCTGCGCCGACCATGCGGTTGACGTCCGACGAGCATGCGGTTGGCGTCGAGAACGGGCCTGAATCGGACGACAACCGCATGCTCGGCACCGAGCGCCCGACCCACGAGGAGGCCTGATGGCCGAGGCACTGTTCAGCGCGGTCGAGCTGCACGACGCGGCAGCGGACCTGGACCAGCGGTCGGGGTATCGCCTCGACCGGCTCGAGGTCCTCAACTGGGGGACGTTCGACAAGTACGCGTGGAGCTTCGAGCTCGAGGGGCGTAACGCGCTCCTGACGGGGGACATCGGCTCGGGCAAGTCGACCATCGTCGACGCCATCACGACGCTCCTGCTCCCTGCGAACCGCATCAGCTACAACAAGGCGGCGGGCGCCGACACGCGCGAGCGCACGCTGCGCTCCTACGTCGCGGGGCACTACAAGTCCGAGCGCAACGAGGTCACGGGCGCCTCGCGGCACGTGGGACTGCGCCGCGGCCACACCTACTCGGTCATCCTGGGCGAGTTCGCCAACCGCGGGTTCGACTCGCGCGCCGTGCTGGCCCAGGTGTTCTGGCTCAAGGACGGCGCGCAGGGGCAGCCCGAGCGCTTCTACGTCACGAGCACCTCGCCCATGACGATCGCCGACGACTTCGCGGGCTTCGACGGGGACATCAACGTCCTGCGCCGTCGACTGCGCGAGTCCGGCGCGCAGATCCGCGACCACTTCCCGGAGTACGGGCGCGACTTCCGGCGCCTGCTGGGCATCGAGTCCGAGCAGGCCATGGAGCTCTTCCACCAGACGGTGTCCATGAAGTCGGTGGGCGACCTCAACGAGTTCGTGCGCGAGCACATGCTCGAACCGTTCGACGCGGCCCGCTGGACCGAGAAGCTCGTCGCGCACTTCGACGACCTCACGAGCGCGCACGACGCCGTGGTCAAGGCCCGCGCGCAGATCGACCAGCTCGCGCCCCTGCTGGCCGATGCCGACGCGTACGACGCCGTGGGGGAGCGGGCCCGCGGGCTCGTCGCCCAGCGCGAGGCGTTGCGCGGGTTCACCGCGGGCCGGCGCGTCGAGGCGCTCGACGCACGCATCGGAGAGCTCGAGGCGTCGATCACGGCACGCGCCGACGGCCTGGACCGCCTCAAGGAGGAGCTCGCGCTGCTCGACGCGGAGCGCCAGCGCCTCGAGGTCGAGCGGGCCGGGCACGGCGGCGACCGCCTCGCGCAGATCGAGGGCGAGGTCGCGCGCCGCGAGGTCGAGCGCGCCGAGCGTCGGGCCAAGGCCGACGAGTACGCGCGCTACCTGGCCGCGGCGGGCCTCGAGCCGGTCGCGTCGCGCGACGAGTTCGCGGCGCTGCGCGAGCGCACGGCCGCGCTGCAGTCGGACGCGCAGGACACCCTGGGGGAGATCGAGGGCCGCGCGGGGGAGGTCGCGGCCGAGCTGCGCGCGGTCGAGGCGGAGGCCCGCGAGATCAACGCCGAGCTCCGCTCGCTCGCCGACCGCGAGTCCAACCTGCCCCGCACGAGCCTGGACCTGCGCACCCGCCTGTGCTCCGACGTCGGGCTCACGGACGCCGACCTGCCCTTCGCGGGCGAGCTGCTCGGCGTGCGCGCCGAGCACGCCGAGTGGGAGGGCGCGGCCGAGCGTGTGCTGCGCGGCTTCGCGCTCTCGCTGCTCGTGCCCGCCCAGCACTACGACGCGGTCTCGGCCTGGATCAACGCGCAGGACCTGGGCACCCGGCTCGTCTACCACCGCGTGCCCGCGCCCGCCGCGGGCCGCACGCGGAAGGTGCGCGGCGGCGTCGGGACCCCGCCCGCGAGCCGCGAGGACGGGCCGCTGCTCGCTGACCTCCTCGAGGTCAAGGACGGCGACCTCGCCGCCTGGCTGACCGACGAGCTCGAACGTCGCGCGGACTACGTGTGCGCCGCGACGCTCGCCGACTTCCAGCGCGTGCCCCGCGCCGTGACGCGCGAGGGGCAGGTCAAGCACTCGGCCAGCCACCACGAGAAGGACGACCGGCGTTCCGTCCGCGACCGCAGCGGCTACGTGCTCGGCTGGAGCAACCAGGCCAAGATCGACGCGCTGCTCGAGCAGGCGACCGACGTCGCCGGACGTCGCGCGGTGCTCGAGGAGCGGCGTGACGAGGTCGGGCGCGAGAAGAGCGCCGCGATCTCGCGCTCGGGCGCGCTCAACCGGCTCGACGTGTTCCGCGAGTGGCGCGAGCTCGACTGGGAGGAGCCCGTCCGGGCCATCGCCGAGCTGCACGACGAGAAGCGGCGCATCGAGGGCGCGTCGACCGAGCTGAGCCGCATCGCCGACCAGCTCCGCGACCTGTCGCGCCGGGCCGCGGGACTCGCGAGCGACCGCGACGCGCTGCTCTCGGCCGCCGGGGCGGACCAGCACGCGCTGGCGACGGCACGCGACCAGCGGGAGCGCTCGGCCCGGGTGCTGGCCGAGCAGGGGCCCGCCGATGCGGGGCTGGCCGAGGAGCTCGCCGGGCTCTTCGACGCCGAGACCGCAGCACAGGCCGGCGAGCAGGCCGGCACGCAGGCCGGCTCGCGCAGCGACGTGGACCCCGACGCGGTCGAGGCCGCCCTGCGGACCCGGCTCACGAGCCAGGTCGAGGAGGCCCAGACCCGGCAGGGGCAGCTCGGCACGCGCATCGCCGCCCAGATGACGGCGTTCCGGGCCGCGTACCCGGTCGAGACCACGGAGCTCGACAACGACGTGCGCTCGGCGCCCGAGTACCGGGCGCTGCACGAGCGCCTCACGCGCGACGACCTGCCGCGCTTCGAGGGCGACTTCAAGACCTACCTGAACACCAACACGATCCGCGACATCGCGGGCTTCCACGCCGAGCTGTCCAAGCAGGCCGACCTCATCCGCGAGCGTGTCGAGATCATCAACGACTCGCTGCGCGCGATCGACTACAACCCCGGCCGGTACATCCGCCTCGAGATGGCGCCCACGCCCAACACCGAGGTGCGCGAGTTCCGGGCGGACCTGCGGGCGTGCACCGACGGGGTCCTGGGGCTCGACCTCGAGGGGAGGCGCGACGAGGACACGGGCGAGGAGACCGTCGCGTACTACTCGGAGGAGCGGTTCCTGCGGGTCAAGGCGATCGTCGAGCGGTTCCGTGGGCGCGAGGGCCAGACCGAGGCCGACGAGGCGTGGAAGCGTCGCGTGACCGACGTGCGGAGCTGGTTCGTGCTCTCGGCGTCGGAGCGGTCGCGCGAGGACGACGTCGAGCACGAGCACTACTCCGACTCGGGCGGAAAGTCCGGTGGCCAGAAGGAGAAGCTCGCCTACACGATCCTCGCGGCCTCGCTCGCGTACCAGTTCAAGCTCGACTGGGGCGCGGTGCGGTCCAAGGCGTTCCGCTTCGTCGTGATCGACGAGGCGTTCGGTCGCGGGTCGGACGAGTCGACGCGGTTCGCGCTCGAGCTCTTCAAGAGCCTGGGCCTCCAGCTGCTCATCGTGACGCCGCTGCAGAAGATCCACGTGATCGAGCCGTACATCTCGGCCGTGGGGTACGTCGACAACCCGACGGGCCGCAACTCGCGGCTGCGGACGCTGACGATCGAGGAGTACCAGGCCGAGAAGGAGGCGCACGCGGCGCTCTGAGCCGTTCGCTCGGGTGCCGAGCATGCGGTTGGCGTTCGGTTTCGTCCCTTTCCGGACGCCAACCACATGTTCGGCGGACGCCAACCGCATGTTCGCCGAGGAAGGTCAGCCGCGTGGCAGGCGGACCTCGAACGTCGTGCCCGACGACGGAGCCGGGCCCGCGCCGCGCACCGTGATCTCGCCGCCGTGCGCCTGGACCACGGCCTGGGCGATCGCGAGACCCAGCCCGGTCGAGCCGCCGACCCGGTTGCGTGCCGAGTCGCCGCGGCTGAACCGCTGGAACAGCGACGGCAGCAGCGTCGGCGGGATGCCGGGGCCGTCGTCGGTCACGGTCAGGACCACGTGGTCCTCGCCGTCGGGCCGGATGCCCACGACGACGCGCGTGCCGGGCGGCGTGTGGACGCGGGCGTTGCCGAGCAGGTTGGTGAAGACCTGCCGCAGGCGCGGCTCGTCGCCCACGACCGTCACGTCGGGGACGTCGAACGTGTCGTCGCCGTCGGCCCAGAGGGCGTCGCCCTCGGCGAGGATCCCGTCGCCGTCGAGCGTCAGCGTGTCGCCCTCGGCGCGGGGGCGGTCGCCCTCGGCGGAGTCCTGGTCGCCTTCGATCACCGGCCCCTCGCCCCCCGCGAGCGGCAGGTCGAGCTCCCACACGTGGTCGCGGCTCGCGGCGTGCGCGTCGGCCACGGCATCGATCGCGAGGGCCGCGAGGTCGACGGGCTCTCGGTCGAGCGGGCGGCCCGCGTCGAGCCGTGCGAGGAGCAGCAGGTCCTCGACCAGGTCGCCCATGCGCACGGCCTCGGACTCGATGCGGTCGAGCGCGCGCAGCGTGTCGGGCGGGACCTGGTCGGGGGAGCGGCGGACGAGCTCGGAGTACCCGCGGATGGAGGCGAGCGGCGTGCGCAGCTCGTGGCTCGCGTCGGCGACGAACTGCCGGACCTGGGTCTCGGACTCGTGCCGCGCGGTCAGGGAGGCCTCGACGTGGTCGAGCATCCGGTTGAGCGCCGCGCCGACCTGCCCGACCTCGGTCCGCTCGTCGGTGAACTGCTCGTCGACGCGCGGGATCTCCTCGACCTCACCGCGGTCGAGGGGCAGCTCGGACACGTGCACGGCCGCGTCGGCGAGCGAGTCGAGGGGCCGCAGCGAGCGGCGGACGAGCCACGTCCCGAGCACCGACGCGAGCACGATCCCTGCGGCCACGAGCCCGGCCTCGACGAGCAGGTAGCCCTCGAGGGTCTCGGTCACCCCGGCGGTGCTCATCGCGGTGATGCTGGGCTCGCCCCGCTGGGTCGTGGTCGCGACGGCGCGGAACGAGCCGAGGTCGCTCACCTCGACCGTGTGGGGACGGTCGTCGGCGGGCACGGTCGCGAGGTCGGCGACCTGTTCGTCCGTGAGCTGCTGGAGGGTGCCCGACGCGTCGATGTACCCCGCGAAACGCACCGCCTCGTTCTCGTAGACGACGTTGATGGTCCCGGCTCCCTGCCCGGGGGGCAGGGGGCTCTGGTTCCCCGTGCCCGACGACGGAGCCTCGCCCGGCAGCGTCCCGGCGCCCGGGTCCTCGGCCGGGGCGCCCGACGTCGCACCCGGGTCGGCGGGGACGGTCGAACCGCTCGTCGAGCCGTCAGACCCCTCGGGAGAGCCGGTCGTCCCGCTCCCCGTCGAGCCGTCGTCCGTGCCGGTGGTGCCGGTCGTGCCGGCCGCGCCGTCGGGGGGAGGCGCATCGGCGCCGAACCGGTCGAACGGGCCGCGCTCGGCGCGCTGGCTCGCCTGGACCAGCTCCTGGTCGAGCCGGTCGACCAGGCTCTGGCGCAGCGCGAGCGTCGAGCTCGCGGCGAGCGCGACGCCCAGGACGAGCAGGATCGCCACGAGGACCACGACGAGCTGTCGGCGCAGGGTGCGTGGTCGGGCGGTGCGCGACGCCCGGGGTGAGGTCACGCGTCAGGCCTTCGCGGCGCCGTCGGGCGCTGTGCTCGCAGGGGCGCCCGCGCCGCCCGCTGTGCCCCCAGAGCCGCCGCTGCCCGCTGTGCCCGTGCTGCCCTCAGCCGGCTTGATGACGTACCCGACCCCGCGCAGCGTGTGGATCATGGGCTCGCGGCCCTTGTCGATCTTGCGGCGCAGGTAGGAGATGTAGAGCTCGACGATGTTGGCCTGCCCGCGGAAGTCGTAGTTCCACACGCGGTCGAGGATCTGCGGCTTGGACATGACGCGGCGCGCGTTGCGCATGAGGTAGCGCAGGAGCTCGAACTCGGTCGCCGACAGGTGGATGGGGTCGCCGCCGCGGAACACCTCGTGCGAGTCCTCGTCGAGGACCAGGTCGCCCACGACGACGGTCGAGTCCTCGCGGGCGGCCGTCGCCCCGCCGCGGCGCATGAGGCCGCGCAGGCGGGCCACGACCTCCTCGAGGCTGAAGGGCTTGGTCACGTAGTCGTCGCCGCCCGCGGTGAGCCCCGCGACGCGGTCCTCGACCGTGTCGCGGGCCGTGAGGAACAGGACCGGGACGTCGGGCGAGGTCGCGCGGATGCGGCGCAGCACCGAGAGCCCGTCGAGGTCGGGGAGCATGACGTCGAGCACGATCACGTCGGGGCCGACCTCGCGGGCCGTGCGGATCGCGGCCTGCCCGTCGAGCGCGGTCGAGACGTCCCACCCCTCGTAGCGCAGCGCCGAGGTGAGGAGCTCGGCGAGGTTGGGCTCGTCGTCGACCACGAGGACGCGCACGGGCGAGCCGTCGGCCCGGGTCAGGCGCTCGGGGGCGCGAGGCGAGACGAGGGGTTCCGTGGGCGCGGGCGTCGTGGTCATGCGTCCATGGTGCGCGTGGTGTCTCGGCGACGCCTGTGGTGTTCCTATGAATCGACTGTGAGCGGGAGCCCTCAGTCGAGCGGCCGCTCCCTGTGTGAGGCGGCGAGCGTCGAGGACAGGATCGCCTCGATCGCGAAGGCCGTGGCGCCCGCGAGGTCGACTGCCTCGGGGTCCAGCAGCCACTGGGTCTGGAGGCCGTCCATGACGGCGATGATCGTGCTCGCGGCGCGGTCGAGGGCGACGGGGTCGAGCTCGACGTCGTCCTCGGGCGTCAGGAGCCCGGCCTCGCGGCGTTCGGCGATCACGGTGTCGAGCGCGCTCGTGATGTCCCCGCGCAGGCCCGCGAAACGGCGCGCGGCCCAGTCGCGGGCGGGGTGCTGGTCGGTCACGGACTCGCCCGTCAGGACGGTGTAGGCCTGCACGATGCCGGGGCGTTCGGCGTTCATGCGGGCCGTCGTGACGAGGTGGCGGAACAGGTCGAGCCCGCCGGGGATGTGCTTGCCCTCGAGGTGCTCGACGTCGACGACGTCTCGGAACTCGAGGACCTCGATGAGGAGCTGGTTCTTGGAGCCGAAGTGGTGGAGCACCCCGGCGTGGGTGATCCCGACCTGCTCGGCGACCTCGGCGAGCGAGCCCTGGTGGTACCCCTTGGACCCGAAGACGCGCATGGCTGCGCGCAGGATCTCTTCGCGCCGGGCGGCGGTGCCCTTGCGCGGTCGGCGCGTGCGCGCCGGTGTGGTGGCCTCTGTCATGACCGCAACCATACTGTGATCTTCGTTGACTTACTGACTAGTCAGTAAGTGTGGTTGTATATCGGCCAGCAGACAACGCCGTCCGAACGGAGCACCTGGTGTCACTGAAGACCCACGACGTCACGACCGACGTCACCCCCGACGTCGTCGCCGACGTCGACGGGACCGAGGAACGCCTCGCGCGCCTCGCCGCAGACCTCACGGTCGAGGAGAAGGTCTCCCTCCTCGTCGGCGCAGGCATGTGGACCACGACCCCGATCGAGCGCATCGGCCTGCGGGCCGTCGCGATGTCCGACGGCCCCGTGGGCGTCCGCGGCACGGGAGGCGAGTCCACCCTGGCCGACGGCTCCGCGGTGACCGCGCAGACCTCCGCGATGTTCCCCGCCCCCAGCGCGCTCTCCGCGACCTGGGACCGTGACCTGGCGGCCCGCGCAGGCGCCCTGTTCGCGTCCGAGGCGCGCCGCCACGGCGTCGACGTGGTTCTCGCCCCGCAGATCAACCTCCAGCGCACGCCCGTGGGCGGCCGCCACTTCGAGTGCTACTCCGAGGACCCGCACCTGACCGCCGAGATCGCGGTCGAGCTCGTGCGCTCCTCGCAGGCACACGGCGTCGGCATGAGCGTCAAGCACTACGTCGCGAACGACTCCGAGACCGAGCGCACGCGCTACCTCGCGCGCCTCGACGAGCGCACGCTGCGCGAGGTCTACCTCCCGCCTTTCGAGCGCGTCGTGCACGAGGCCCAGGCCTGGAGCGTCATGGGTGCCTACTCGGGCGTCGACGACGGCGAGACCGCGGCCCCCGTGCTCGAGCACCGCCCGCTCCTCACCGGTGTCCTCAAGGACGAGTGGGGCTTCGACGGCGTCGTCGTGAGCGACTGGGTCGCCACCAAGACGATCCGCGGCGCGGTCGAGGGAGGCCTCGACCTGCAGATGCCGGGCCCCGACGGCCCCTGGGGCGACGGCCTGCTCGCCGCTGTCCGCTCGGGAGAGGTCGCCGAGAGCGAGCTCGACGACAAGGTCGTGCGCCTCCTGCGCCTGGCCCACCGGGTCGGCGCGCTCGACCTCGGGGCACCTCACGCTCCCGGCACCGCGCAGGTGACCGGGTTCCAGCCCGACGACGCACCCTCCTCCGCGTCGTCGGCCCGCGACGGGCTCACGGGCCAGGAGGCGTCGGCCGCGTTCCTCCGTGAGCTCGTCGCACGTTCGATCGTCGTGCTCAAGAACGAGGCGGACGGGGCCCTCTCCGCCGAGGGCGCGGACGGGACGGACGGCGCCCGCTGCGCGTCCTCCGGGCTCGTGCCCCTCGACCCAGCGGTCCTCGCTCCCGCCGGCCGTCCCCTGACGGTCGCGCTCCTCGGCCCCGCCGCGACGACCCCGTTCCTCCAGGGCGGCGGCTCGTCGTTCGTGGTCCCCGACCGCGTGACCACGCCCGAGGAGGAGCTCCGCGCAGGGCTGCCCGAGGGCACCCGCATCCTGGTCCACGACGGCGCCCGCTCACGCTCCAACCCGCCCGCCCTGGACGTGGCGGGCCGGTGCAGCGACCCGGTCACGGGCGCGCCCGGTGCCCGTGTCGAGCTCCTCGACGCGCGCGGCGAGGTCCTCGACTCCCGCACGGCCGCGACGTGGGACGGATGGCTCCAGGACGTCCGGGCCGACGCCGTGGCCGTGCGGGTCCGCGCGGACGTGGACCTCGAGGAGCCCGGCACGCACGAGCTCGGCATCGGAACGGTCGGCGTCCACACGGTGACGGTCGACGGCCGGCTCGTCTCGACGGGCGACGTCGTCGTCAACGAGGACGTCGTCCTGAGCTCGGGGCACAACCACCCGGTCGCCCGCACCGTGGACGTCGAGGTCACCGAGCCGCGCACCGCGCGGCTCGACGCGACCCTCCAGGTGGTCCACGCCGTCGGGTACGCGTCGTTCGTCCGGGGCGAGCTGGTCCACCGGCTCCCCGGCGCGAGCGCCCAGGAGATGCTCGACGAGGCCGTCGCCGCGGCGACCGAGGCCGACGTCGTGGTCCTCGTCGTCGGCACGACCGAGGAGGTCGAGTCCGAGGGTTACGACCGCCCCGACCTCGATCTCCCGGGCAACCAGAACCGGCTGGCCGAGCTCGTCCTGGCGGCCAACCCCCGCACGGTCGTGGTCGTCAACGCGGGCGCCCCGGTCCTGCTGCCCTGGTTCGACGACGCCCCGGCCATCCTGTGGGCGTGGCTCGGCGGCCAGGAGGCCGGTTCGGGACTCGCGGACGCGCTGCTCGGCGTGACCGAGCCCTCGGGCCGGCTGCCCTGGACCCTGCCCGCACGCTTCGAGGACGTCCCGGTACCGCACGCGATCCCGCAGGACGGGGTCGTCGAGTACACCGAGGGGCTCGACGTCGGCTACCGCGCCTGGGAGCGCACGGGCGCCACGCCCGCGGCCCCGTTCGGGCACGGCCTCGGCTGGTCCACGTGGGAGTACGTGGGCGCGACGGTCGTCGAGCACCCCGCCAGGACTGACGGTGCCCCGACCGCCGACGTGCAGCTCGACGTGGTCGTCCGCAACACGGGCGAGCGCGCGAGCCGCGAGGTCGTCCAGGTCTACGTCGAGCCCGACGTGTCGTCCGGCACACCCGATGCTCCTCGTCGCCCCGTGCGCTGGCTCGGCGGCTTCGCCGTCGTCGACGCCGCCCCGGGCGAGCTCACCACGGCGCGCGTGCGCATCCCCGCGCGCGCCCTCCAGATCTGGGACGTCCCTTCGCAGCAGTGGGTCACCGCTGCCGGCGGGCACGTCCTGCGAGCCGGGCGGTCGATCCGCGACCTCCGGCTCCGGGCTCCTCTGCCCGCCTGACCCGGGGAGCGGCGGCGTTCCCCCGCCGCAGCTCCCCGACAGCACCACCGAACCACCCGCTCGACCCGCTCGGCCCCGCAGCACCGCGCACGACCCAGCCCCACCCAGCAGATGTCAGGTTCACCGCGGACCGCACGTACGGTTCGTTCAGATTTTCAGTGCAAGGAGGCACTCATGAACAAGCGCAGGATCAGCACGGCGATCGTCGGACTCACATCGCTCGCCCTCATCGCCACCGCATGCAGCGGCGGCGGCAGCGGAGAGGGAAGCTCCTCGTCGGCAGGAGGCTCGAGCGTCCTGACCATCGGGATGCCCAACGGTCCCCAGACCGACAACTCCAACCCCTTCGCCAACACGTCCTCGGCGATGTCGCTGGGCTACGCGTTCGCGATCTACGAGCCGCTGGCCCAGGTCAACACGGTGCGTCCGTCCGAGGACCCCGTTCCCTGGCTCGCGAGCGAGTGGGAGTGGAACGCCGACTACACCCAGCTGACCCTCACGGCCCGTGACGGCGTCAAGTGGTCGGACGGCGAGGACTTCACGGCCGAGGACATCGCCTACTCGTTCCAGATCCGCAAGGACAACGAGGGCCTCAACACGTTCGCGCTGCCGTTCGGCGACATCGCGGTCGACGGCAACAAGGTGACGGTCTCGTTCACCTCGGGCCAGTTCGTCAAGCAGGGCCAGATCCTCCAGCTCTTCGTGGTGCCCGAGCACGTCTGGAAGGACGTCGAGGACCCCACGACCTGGACCAACGAGGAGCCTGTCGGCACGGGGCCGTACACCCTCAAGTCCTGGACCGCGCAGGCCGCGACCCTCACGGCCCGTGACGACTACTGGGGCGGCGAGCTCGGCGTCAAGGAGCTGCGCTACAGCTCCTACAACGACAACAACGCGCTCACCAACGCCCTGGTCTCGGGCGAGGCGCAGTGGGGATGGACCTTCATCCCCGACTACGAGAAGGTCTACATCGACGCCAACCCCGACGTGAACAACCAGTGGGCCCCCACGGGCCTGGGCGTCGACGCGCTGTTCCTCAACACCGAGACCGCGCCGTTCGACGACGTCGCCGTCCGCAAGGCCGTGCAGCTCGTGCTCGACCGCAAGCAGATCTCCGAGCTCGCGTCCTCGGGCGTCTTCCCGCCCCTGACCAACGTGACCGGGCTCCCCGAGCCCGCGGGCACGGACTTCATCACCGCGCCCTTCCAGGGCAAGGAGTACACGGTCGACGAGGCGGGCGCCAAGAAGGTCCTCGCCGACGCGGGCTACACCCTCGACGGCACGACGCTCAAGGACCCCGAGGGCAACGCCGTGACGTTCACCCTGACCAACCCCACGGGCTGGTCGGACTACCTGACCGAGCTCCAGATGGTCGCCGACGCCGTCAAGCCCCTGGGCATCACGGCCACGGTCGAGGGCCAGAACGCCGACGCCTGGTTCACCGCGATCGCCGAGGGCGACTTCCAGGCCTCGATGCACTGGACCGACGGCGGCGCGACCCCCTGGGACACGTACTCCAACCAGATGGACGGCGCCCAGTACATGCCGCTCGGTGAGCGTGCCAACTGGAACTTCGGCCGCTTCAAGAACGACGAGGCGACCGCAGCCCTGGCCACGTACGCCAACGCCACGGACGAGGCAGCCCGCACGGCCGCGCTCGAGACCGTCCAGCAGGTCTTCGTCGACGAGGTCCCGACCATCGCGCTCCTCGGACGCCCGGCCGCGGCCCAGTACTCGACCAAGAACTTCGTGGGCTGGCCCTCGGACGAGGACCCGTACGCGAACCCGCAGCCGACGACGGCCAACGCGTCGCTCATCCTCACGAAGCTGAAGCCGGCTTCCTGATCGCGTGGCTGCTCGTGAGTGAGGGGGCGGGGCCGTCGCCGGACCCACCATCCGGCCTCGTTCCTCGGCCTCCCGCCAGGCCCGACCACGGCCCGGCGGCGGCCCCGCCCCCTCACGAGCAGCTGGTCAGCGCTGACTCCACCCCGTTCCCCCCAGCAGTCAGGTTCACCATGAGTTCCGACACGCACACCGCCCCGGCCGCGCCCCCGCCCGACGCGCCCGTCCTCGAGGCCCGCGGGCTCACCAAGCACTTCCCCGTCCGGGGCCTGCGCTCGAACGCCGTGGTGCACGCAGTCGACGGCGTGGACGTCTCGCTGCGCAGCGGCCAGGTCGTCGCGCTCGTCGGGGAGTCCGGGTCCGGCAAGTCGACCATCGCCCGCCTCCTGGCCCGCCTGTACACGCAGACGTCGGGCGAGATCCTGCTGCACGGCGAGCCCGTGACCGCGCACCGCGGCCGGGCCTTCCGCCGGTACTGCCGACGCGTGCAGATGATCTTCCAGGACCCGTTCGGGTCGCTCAACCCGGTCCACACGATCCGCTACACGCTCACGCGCTCGCTGCGGATCCACCAGCCCCGGCTGCGCGGGCAGGCCCTCGAGGACGCCCTGGCGGCGCTGCTCAACAGGGTGCAGCTCCAGCCCGAGCGGTACGTCGACAAGTACCCGCACGAGCTCTCGGGCGGCCAGCGCCAGCGTGTCGCGATCGCCCGCGCCCTGGCCGCGGACCCCGAGGTCCTGCTCGCCGACGAGCCCATCTCGATGCTCGACGTGTCGATCCGCATCGGCATCCTCAACCTGCTCAAGGACCTGCGCGACCGCCTCGGCATCGCGATCCTCTACATCACGCACGACATCGCCTCGGCCCGGTACTTCGCCGACGAGACCCGGGTCATGTACGCGGGCCGCATCGTCGAGCACGGCGAGAGCGAGCTCGTGACGCAGGAGCCCGCCCACCCCTACACCCAGCTCCTGGTGCGCTCGGCCCCGGACCCGGAGAACCTCGCCGCGCAGGACCGCACGGGCGCGAACGGCGAGCCCCCGTCGATGGTCCGCCCGCCCGAGGGCTGCCGCTTCAGCCCGCGCTGCCCGTTCGCGACGGACCTGTGCCGGAGCAAGGTCCCGGACCTCGTGGACGTGGGCGACGGCCGCAAGGTCGCCTGCTGGGGCTACGTGGAAGCGTCCGACGTCGAACCTGCCGAGCGGGACCTGATCCCCGCGCTCGGCTCCGCACGAGTGGGGGTGTCGGCATGAAGTACTTCCTGCGACGCATCGTCTTCTACGTGATCACCGCGTGGGCGGCCATCACGATCAACTTCTTCATCCCGCGCATGATGGACGGCGACCCGGTGTCGTCCTTCATCAACAAGAACCAGGGCCGCATCAGCTCCGAGGCCCGCGAGTCGCTCTACGTCCTCTTCGGTCTCGACAGCGGGGCCTCGCTCTGGGAGCAGTACGTCGACTACTGGAAGATGCTGTTCTCGGGCGACCTGGGGCTCTCGATCATGCTCTTCCCGAGCACCGTGAGCGAGGTCATCGCCCAGGCGCTGCCGTGGACCATCGGTCTGGTCGGCATCGCGACGGTCATCAGCTTCCTGCTCGGCTCGTTCCTGGGCGTCGTCATCGGCTGGCGTCGCGGCTCGTGGGCCGACGGCCTCCTCCCGATCACGACCTTCTTCTCGTCGGTGCCGTACTTCTGGCTGGGCCTGGTAGCGATCATGCTCTTCTCGGTGACGTGGTCGGTCTTCCCGTCGTCGGGCGCCTACCAGCCGGGACTGGTGCCCGGGTGGAACTGGGAGTTCATCAGCTCCGTGATCGAGCACGGCACGCTGCCGGCGATCACGATCGTGCTGTCCTCGGTCGCGGGCTGGATCCTCGGCATGCGGAACATGACCGTCACGGTCACCTCGGAGGACTACGTCACGGTCGCCCAGGCCAAGGGCCTGTCGGAGCGCCGCGTGATGTTCGGCTACGCGGCCCGGAACGCGATCCTGCCGCAGGTCTCGGGCTTCGCGCTGTCGCTCGGCTTCATCGTGTCCGGCACGCTCGTCATGGAGAAGGTCTTCTCCTACCAGGGCGTGGGCTTCACGCTCCTGCAGGCGATCGGCGCGCACGACTACCCCCTCATGCAGGGCATCTTCCTCATGATCACGCTGTCCGTCCTCGTGGCGAACATCCTCGCCGACCTCGCGTACGTGGTCCTCGACCCGCGCACCCGACAGGAGGGCTGACCGATGACCGGCATCCCCGTCCAGATGGACCACGCCCAGCTCGACAACGGGGCAGAGCCTCTCGCCCCCGAGGTGCCCCAGCGCCGCAAGGGCTCTCCCAAGAAGCAGAAGCTCCTGTTCCTGCGCAACGGCAAGTCCTTCACGGGGCTCGCGATCCTGGGCTTCTTCGCGATCCTCGCGGTGATCGGCCCGTGGATCGCGCCCTACGACCCGAGCGCGATGTCCTCGGACATCCTCCAGCCGCCGAGCGGCGCGCACTGGCTCGGCACCACGCACGTGGGCCAGGACGTGTTCTCCCAGATCCTCGTGGGCACGCGCGGCGTCATGATCGTCGGCTTCATCGCGGGCATCGGCGCGACGCTCCTGTCGATCCTCGTCGGCGTGAGCGCAGGCTTCCTGGGTGGCGTGAGCGACGAGCTGCTCTCGTCGCTGTCCAACATCTTCCTGGTCATCCCGGCGCTGCCCCTCATCATCATCGTCGCGGGGCAGCTCCCCGACGCGGGCGGCCTGACGGTCGCGCTCATCCTGGCGGCGACGAGCTGGGCGTGGGGCGCGCGCATCCTGCGTGCGCAGACCCTGTCGTTGCGTCGACGCGACTTCGTCGAGGCCGCGCGCGCCAACGGCGAGTCGACGTGGCGCATCGTGTGGTTCGAGACGCTGCCGAACCTCACGGCCATCATGGCGTCGAGCTTCGTGGGCACCGTGACGTTCGCGATCCTGATGCAGACGACGCTCGCCTTCATCGGCGTGACGTCGATCTCCGACTGGAACTGGGGCACGATCCTCTTCTGGGCCGAGCAGCAGCAGGCCCTCTCGCGCGGCGCGTGGTGGTGGTTCGTCCCGGCGGGCCTGTGCATCGCGATGCTCGGCATGGCGCTGACCCTCATCAACTTCGGCATCGACGAGTTCGTCAACCCGCGCCTGCGCTCGACGGGTGCGAGCCCGCGCGCCCTGCGCAAGCGCCGCATCTCGCCGCGCATCGGCTTCACGGCCGTGGTCCGCGAGGGGGCGCCGGCAGCGAACGCCACGACCACCAGCAGGCCCGACGGCGCCACGCGCCCGGGTGCGTCGCCCGCCTCGACCGGTGCGACGCCGTCGGGCACGGAGAAGGGCACGGGGAAGGGCGCGCCCGGCACCCCGGACGGTCCGGCTGGACCGGGCGACCCGGGCGGCTCGAGCGAGAACCGGGCCGAGGGCCCGACCGGGTCGCGTCGCGAGGCCGCACGCGACGCGCGCGACGACCGCGACAACGACGGCACGACCACACGCAAGGAGAGCGTCCGATGACGGTCACCGCCCTTCCCCCCGCCGGCGCCCCCACCGGGACCGGCAAGCCCGTGCTCGAGATCCGCGACCTGCACGTCGCCTACGGCTACGGCCCCGAACCCGTGCGCGCCCTGCGCGGCGTCGACCTCACGCTGCACGAGGGCGAGGTGCTCGGGATCGCGGGCGAGTCGGGCTGCGGCAAGTCGACGCTCGTCTACGCCGCGACCCGCCTCCTTCCCCCTCCCGGCCTCATCACGGGCGGCGAGGTGCTGTTCCACGGAGGCACGGGGGTCACGGGCGACGAGCCCGTCGACATCCTGCGCATGAGCGACAAGGAGCTGCGGCGCTCACGCTGGCAGGACACGGCCATCGTGTTCCAGGGCGCGATGAACTCGCTCAACCCGGTCTACCGGGTCGGCAAGCAGCTCACCGACGCGATCGCGGCGCACCGCCCCGGGATGTCGCGCTACGACCGCAACGAGCGGGCCGGCGAGCTGCTGTCCATGGTCGGGATCGCGAAGGACCGCATCTCGGCGTACCCGCACCAGCTCTCGGGCGGCATGCGCCAGCGCGTCATGATCGCGATGGCGCTCGCGCTCGAGCCCAAGGTGCTCATCATGGACGAGCCCACGACGGCGCTCGACGTCGTCATGCAGCGCCAGATCGTCGAGCAGATCATCGAGCTGCGCGACCGCCTGGGCTTCTCGGTCGTGTTCATCACGCACGACGTCTCGCTGCTCATCGAGGTCGCCGACCGGATCGCGATCATGTACGCGGGCGAGATCGTCGAGCAGGCCTCCGCGAGCGACGTCTACCGGCGCCCGCGCCATCCCTACACGCACGGGCTGCTCAACTCCTTCCCGCCCCTGCACGGCCCCAAGCGCCCGCTCGTCGGGATCCCTGGGTCGCCGCCCGACCTCCAGGCGCTCCCGAGCGGGTGCCCCTTCCGGCCCCGCTGCGCGCACGCCATGGACGCGTGCGCCGACGTCCACCCCTCCCTGGGCCCCACGTCGCTGGGGCTGCCCGGTGTCGGAGAGCCGGGCCGCTCGGTCGCCTGCCTGCTGCACGAGGGGCAGGGCGAGCTGCCCGCCGAGCTGCGGGTCTGAAGCCGCCAGGGTCGATGATCCCCTGGCCGCGGGGCGCCCAGTCGTCCCCGTGAGCAGAGCCGGTCGGTACCCCGCGGCGGGTGCCGGCCGGCTCTCGGTCGTCCTGGGCGGACCGTGCTGCGGCTCCGCTCGTCGTCGGGCCCGACCTGCCGTGACCTGCCCCTTCTCTTCGCCAGATCCCCACACCCGGTGACCTACCGTTGACGGGTGACTTCCCCCTACCCGACGCCGTCCCGGCCCCACCCCGCCCCGAGGTACCCCCCGCGGCCCGCTCCGTCGCGGGCCGTCGCGCCGAACCCCGCCCGTGCGCCGCGGTCGGGAGCGACCAACGTCGGGGCGCGGGCTGCGGCAGGTCTGGTCGCGGTCGCGGCGGTCGTCGCTTATGCCGTGGTCTGGCGCTACTTCGTCCTGTCGGCCGCGGGTCAGCACCTCGACCAGGCGGCCCTGCGGGGCTCGGACTACGGTCGCGGGCGTCTCTGGGCGCTCGGCGAGCCCGTGCTCGACGTGGTCTCGGTGAGCTTCGTGGTGCTGGGTCTCGGTACGGCCATGGGGATCGCGCTGCTGCGCCGGCGGTGGGGACTGGCCGTCCAGGTGGCGTTCGTCGTGATCGGCGCCAACATCTCCACCCAGCTCCTCAAGAAGGTGCTGCTCGAGCGACCCAACCTGATCGGCGGCTGGGGCGTGGGCAACACGCTGCCGAGCGGGCACACCACGGTCGCGGCCTCTGTCGCGGTCGCGCTGCTCCTGGTCGTCCCCCGGGCGGCGCGGCCCCTGGTCGCGATCCTCGGCGCGACGTACACGGCGGCGACGGGGGTCTCGACCCTCATCGGCCACTGGCACCGCCCGAGCGACGTCGTCGCGGCGGTGCTCGTCGTGACGGCCTGGACGGCGCTCGCGCTCGCGTTCACCCCGTCGAGCGCGCTCGACCGCGTGCCGCCGGGACGCAGCAGCTCCTACCCCGGGTCGGTCGTGGTGGCGGTGCTCATGCTGGTGGGGGCTGCGTTCTCGGCCGTCGCCGCGGCCTGGTGCCTGCGCGAGGTCGCCCCGGCGAGCTGGGACATGACGGACCTCGCGGAGACCACGGCCTATGTCGGGGGAGCGTTCGGGGTGGTGTCCGCCACCGCGGGTGCCTTCGCGGTGCTCCTCCTGCTCCGGCAGGCGACGTCGCGCCCGGCCTGGCCCTGAGCGCCCGTCCACAGGACGTGGCCCCGACGGTGGTCCACAGTCGATAAGGTGCCGCCTGGCGCCGGTGGCGTAACGTCATAGGCTGCCGGGTGGGAGCCGCGCAGCGGATCGGGCACACGAGACGTGCCGGACTGCGTCGCTCACCCCGCACGTCGGCTCACCTGGAGATCGCTCCAGGCGTGGGCCTCGATCAGCAGCTACGGAAAGCAGGAACGGATGTCCTCAGGTCGCAAGCTCGTCATCGTGGAGTCCCCCACGAAGGCACGCAAGATCCAGGGCTACCTCGGTGACGACTTCGAGGTGGAGTCGAGCGTCGGGCACATCCGCGACCTCCCGCAGCCCTCCGAGCTGCCCGCCGACATGAAGAAGGGGCCGTTCGGCAAGTTCGCGGTCAACGTCGACGACGGGTTCGAGCCGTACTACGAGGTCTACGCGGACAAGAAGAAGAAGGTCGCGGAGCTCAAGCGGGCGCTCAAGAACGCCGACGAGCTCTACCTCGCGACCGACGAGGACCGCGAGGGCGAGGCCATCGCGTGGCACCTGCTCGAGGAGCTCAAGCCCAAGGTGCCCGTGCACCGCATGGTGTTCCACGAGATCACCCGCGAGGCGATCGAGCGCGCGCTGGAGAACACGCGCGACCTCGACGTGCACCTCGTCGACGCGCAGGAGACGCGCCGCATCCTCGACCGCCTGTACGGCTACGAGGTCTCACCGGTCCTGTGGCGCAAGGTCCGTCAGGGGCTGTCCGCGGGCCGCGTGCAGTCCGTGGCCACGCGCCTGGTCGTCGAGCGCGAGCGCGAGCGCATGGCGTTCGTCGCGGCCGAGTACTGGGACGTCTCGGGGACCTTCGCGCTCGCGGACAAGGACGCCGCAGACGCGGACAAGAACTTCGACGCGCGCCTGGTGCAGCTCGGCGGCGCGCGCGTCGCGTCGGGCCGCGACTTCGACGACCGCGGGCAGCTCAAGCCCGCCTCGGCACGCGACGGCGTGGTCCAGCTCGGCGAGCAGGCCGCCTCGCTCGTGGTCGGCGGGCTCGCGGACGCAGACTTCGCGGTCCGCAGCCTCGAGACCAAGCCCTACACGCGCCGTCCGGCCGCGCCGTTCACGACCTCGACGCTCCAGCAGGAGGCGAGCCGCAAGCTCCGCTTCAACTCGCGGCAGACCATGCGCACCGCGCAGGCGCTGTACGAGAACGGCTACATCACCTACATGCGTACGGACTCCCCGTCGCTGTCGGCCGAGGCCACCGACGCGGCCCGCCGTCAGGCCGCCGAGCTGTACGGCCCCGAGTTCGTGCCCGGCTCGCCGCGCGCCTACGCGTCGAAGGCCAAGGGGGCCCAGGAGGCCCACGAGGCCATCCGCCCTGCCGGTGACTCGTTCCGCACCCCGGCGCAGGTGGCGCGCGAGATCAGCGGCGACCAGTTCAAGCTGTACGAGCTCATCTGGAAGCGCACGGTCGCCTCGCAGATGGCCGACGCCAAGGGCTCGACGGCGTCGGTGCGACTGGCCGCGCCCGTCGCGGGCACGGATGCCCAGGTCGCCGGCAAGGAGGCCGTGTTCGCGGCCTCCGGCACGGTCATCAGCTTCCGCGGCTTCCTCGCGGCATACGAGGAGGGCACGGACGACGCCAGGGAGACGGCCGACGGCGCCGCGGCGAAGTCCGGCCGCCGGGGCGACGAGGACGCGCGCCTGCCGCAGATGGCTGAGGGCGACCGGCTCGACGGGCGCGACCTCACGGCCGACGGGCACTCGACGTCCGCACCCCCGCGGTACACCGAGGCGAGCCTCATCAAGGCCCTCGAGGAGCGCGGCATCGGCCGACCGTCCACGTACGCGTCGACCATCTCCACGGTCCAGGACCGCGGCTACGTGCTGCCGCGCGGCCAGGCCCTGGTGCCCAGCTGGCTCGCGTTCGCCGTGATCCGCCTGCTCGAGGAGCACTTCGAGTGGCTCATCGACTACGACTTCACCGCGGAGATGGAGGCCGACCTCGACGCGATCGCGGCCGGCGACAAGGACCGCGTGGCGTGGCTGACCCGCTTCTACTTCGGGGACGGCACGGGGCGCGAGGAGGGCGAGGGGCTGCGTCAGCTCGTCGACGACCTGGGTGAGATCGACGCCCGCGACATCAACTCGGTCCCGATCGGCGAGGGCATCCAGCTGCGCGTCGGTCGGTACGGGCCCTACGTGGAAGATCTCAGCGGACCTGTCGCAGATGGTCAGACCCCGCCGCGCGCCTCGGTGCCCGACGACCTGGCTCCCGACGAGCTCACGGTCGAGAAGGCGCGCGAGCTTCTCGCCGCGGGCGCCGACGACGGCCGGATCCTCGGTGCCGACCCCCAGTCCGGGAACCCGATCGTGGCGCGCGCAGGGCGCTACGGGCCGTACGTGACCGAGCAGCTCCCCGAGCCCACGTTCGACGAGGGCCTGTCCGCGGCCGCGCTCAAGAAGGCCAAGGCCGCGCTGCCCAAGCCGCGCACGGCGTCGCTCCTCAAGGACATGAGCCTCGACACCGTGACGCTCGAGGACGCGCTCCGGCTGCTGTCGCTGCCGCGCGTCGTGGGCACGGACCCGGAGACGGGCGTCGAGATCACCGCGCAGAACGGCCGCTACGGCCCGTACCTCAAGAAGGGCACGGACTCGCGCACCCTCCCCTCGGAGGAGGCCATGTTCACGGTCACGCTCGAGGAGGCGCTCGAGCTCTACAAGCAGCCCAAGCGCGGTCGCGGAGCCACGGCCACCCCGCCGTTGCGCGAGCTCGGCGACGACCCGACGTCGGGCAAGCCGATCGTGGTCAAGGACGGCCGCTTCGGCGCCTACGTGACCGACGGCGAGACCAACCGGACGCTGCCGCGCGACGTGACGCCCGAGTCCATCACGCCCGAGCGGGCCATCGAGCTCCTCGCCGAGAAGCGCGCGGCGGGCCCGGCCAAGAAGAAGGCGCCGGCCAAGAAGGCTCCCGCCAAGAAGCCGGCCGCGAAGAAGGCCCCGGCCAAGAAGGCGCCCGCCGAGAAGAAGTAGGCGTCCCGGCTCAGCGAGCGGCTGCCGGCCGCCGAGCCGGCTCCGCGCACGACGAAGGCCCCGGACCTGCCCCCATGAGGGAGCGGGCCGGGGCCTTCGTTCGTGCGGGCCGGGCCGCCGAGGTAGAACGTGCTGCGCGAGGTAGAACGCGGCGCGCACTACCTCGCACAGCACGTTCTACCTCGTTGGATACTTCGCCAGCTGGAGGCCGGCCGGAGGGCCGCGGGTGGCCGGCCAGCCGATCACCTCAGTGCCCCGTGTACCTCACGGGCTCGGGCAGGCCCGCGTCCGCACGGATCGCGCGCGACAGACCCTCGATCGAGCGCAGCGCGTCGACCAGCTCGGGCACGCGGACCTCGAACGGCATCGCGTGGATGGTCTCGCCCGGTGCCGTCGCGGCCTCGGCCACGCGGCGCAGGTCGCCCACGTCGGCCGTCGTGAGCCCGATCTCGGTCAGCGTGTTGGGCAGCCCGACGCGTGTCGTGAACTCGACGAAGTCGCGGATCTCCTGCGACGGGGCTCCTTCCAGCACGAGCTGGGTGAGCGAGCCGATGTTGACCTTCTGCCCGTGCGTGAGCCCGTGGGTCTGCGGGGCGGCCGTGAGCCCGTTGTGGATCGCGTGGGCCGCCGCGAGGCCGCCCGACTCGAACCCGAGCCCCGAGAGCAGGGTGTTGGCCTCGACCACGGCGTCGACCGCGGGCGTGACGAGGTGCTCCTTGACGGCCTCGATCGCGGCGAGCGAGTTCTCCCACAGGATCTTCCACGAGAGCTCGGCGAGCGCGGTCCCGGTGATGAGCGGCAGCCCGCCCGCCATGGTCGTCGCGTTGGCCTTGGCCACGGCACGGGCCTCGATCCACGTCGCGAGCGCGTCGCCGATGCCTGCGACGAGGAACTTCACCGGGGCGTTGGCCACGAGCTGGGTGTCGACCAGGACCAGGTCCGGGTTGTGCGGGAAGAACCGGTACTCCTCGAACGCCCCCTCCTCGGTGTAGATCACGGACAGCGCGGAGCACGGGGCGTCGGTCGAGGCCACGGTCGGCACCGAGACCCAGCGGATCCCTTCGAGGTGCCCGGCTGCCTTGACGGCGTCGATCGTGCTGCCACCACCGATCCCCACGATCACGTCCGAGCCGGTCTCCCGGATGCGCCGGGCCAGCCGGTCGACCTCCGCGGCGGTCGCGTACGTGCCGAAGCCCTCGCGCTCGCGCGGCAGGTTCGCGGCCTGGAACGACTCGGCGACGGTGTCCTGGACGATCTCCCAGACGACGTCGTCGGCGACCAGCAACGGCTTGGTGCCGATCGGAGCGACGAACTCGCCGAGCCGCGACAGCGCGCCGCGCGACTGCACGTACCGCAGCGGGCTGATGAGCGTGCGGATCGGGACCTCGGACATGTGGACCTCCTCGGGTGGGGACAGGGAACCGCGCGGCCGCACGTGGAGGATTGCTCCTGCGGACCGCCGGCACCTCGACGCTATGTCGGGGAGCGGTCCACCGCCTGTCGGAGCACTGGCTCGACACGCTTGTATGAGTGCTGTTATAACAGTGCTGTGACATCCATCGACCCGACCGCCGTCCCCGGACGCTGGGACTCCCTCCATACCCTGCTGCGCCGGCTCGACGACGAGATCGGCACCGTCTACACCGACCGCGGGGTCGACGGCGTGCGACCGCGCTTCGTCTACCCGCTCATCCGTCTCGCCCACACCGGGCCGCTGACCATCCGCCAGCTCGCCGCGTCGCTCGGCCGCACGCACTCGGCCATGAGCCAGACCGTGACCGCGATGCGCAGCGAAGGACTCGTGCAGACCGAGTCCGGCGAGGACGCCCGCACACGCCGCGTCGCGCTCACCGACAAGGCCCGCGCGCTCGTCCCCCTCCTCGAGGCCGAGTGGCGCGCGACCGAGGAGTCGATCGCCGAGATCGACGACGAGCTGCCGTACGCGCTGAGCGCCGTCGTCACCGACCTCGAACGCGTCCTCGCGAGCAGGTCCCTGCGCTCCCGGCTCGTCGAGCGGCTCGACGCCGCGGGACACCCGGCGCAGACGCCCGGCACGCCCGCACCCGAGACGCCCTGACGTGCGGGACAACGTCCTCGACCTGCGCCCGCTGCGCACCAGTGCCGCCTATCGCGACCTGTGGGCAGGCTCGGCCGTCGGTGGCCTCGGCTTCCAGGTGGCCACGGTCGCGGTGCTGCTCCAGGTGTGGGAGCTCACGCACAGCCCTGTGTGGACCGGTGCGATCGGCCTCGCGACCGCTGTACCCCTCCTCGCCCTCGGCCTCGTCGGCGGGCACCTCGCCGACGTGCACGACCGCCGCACGATCATGCGCCTCGCGTCGGCCGGCCAGGTGATCTCCGCAGTGGGCCTCGCCGCGCAGGCGCTCGCGGGCAACCGGTCCGTGTGGGTGCTGCTCGGTCTCGTGAGCCTCGGTGCGGCGTGCAACGCGCTGGGCTCGCCCGCGCGCCGGACGGTGCCGCCGCGCCTCCTGCCCGCCGACCAGGTCGCGGCCGGGCTCGCGCTGCAGAACCTCGCGTTCCAGGTCGCGATGCTCGTCGGGCCGGTGCTCGCCGGCCTCGTCGTCGCGCGCTGGGACCTCGCGGCCGCCTACGGCGTGCAGGTGGCGGCGGCCGTGGTCGCCCTGCTCGGGCTGGTGCGGCTGCCGCCGCTCCCGCCGGTGCCGACGCCTGCCGTGGTGCCGGCTTCGGACGGCGGCCCCGCACCCGTGACCGGGCCCGTGCAGGTGCCGGACGGTGGACCGGTGCCGGACCACGGACGACCCGTGCGCCGTCGGGCCGCGGCGGGCGGCTGGTCGATCGTCTGGAAGCGGCCGACCCTGCGGGGCTCGTTCGCGACGGACGTCGCGGCGACCGTGCTCGCGATGCCCGTCTCCTTGTTCCCGCTCGTCAACGAGATCCGGTTCGACGGCGACCCGCGCACCCTCGGGCTGTTCCTCTCGGCGGTCGCGGTGGGCGGGATCGGCGCGGGACTGCTGTCCGGCGCGGTCACGCGCGCGCCGCGGTCGGGCGCGCTGCAGCTCGCCGCGGCGGCGACGTGGGGGCTCGCCCTCGCGGGCTTCGGGCTGGCCGGGCCGCTGTGGCTCGCGCTCGCGTGCCTCGCGGTCGCGGGGGCGGCGGACACGGTGTCGGTCGTGACGCGCGGAGCGCTCGTCCAGCTCGAGACGCCCGACGAGTTCCGGGGCCGCGTGTCGTCGGTCGAGCACGTCGTGGGGGTCGCGGGCCCGGAGGTGGGCAACTTCCGCGGCGGGGTCCTCGCGTCGTTGACCTCGGCCCCCGTCGCCCTGGTGGCGGGCGGGCTCGCAGCGAGCGCCGTCGTCGGGCTGGTCGCCTGGCGCAACGCGCCTCTGCGTCGCTACCGGACCCCGGCCGCGACGACGGCGACGGCGAGGGGGGTGCCCGCCGAGACGACGTAGGTGCGTCGTCCTCCCTCGGCGGCCGACGGCTCGACGCGTGCGGTGAGGCCGGCACGGAGGGCGTCGACACGACGAGTCAGTCGACCGTGACGGCCTCCAGCACCGGCAGGCGCGAGGCCCGGATGCCCGGCCACACGCTCGCGACCAGCCCGATCACGACCGCGAGCCCCAGGACCGCGAGCACCTGCCCCCAGGGGACCGCGAGGCTCGTGAGCCCCTGCTCGGCGAGCACCCCGGGCAGCGCCGCGGCGATCGCGATGCCCGTGATCACACCCAGCACGGTCCCGTAGACCGCGGTCAGGACGGACTCGATCGTGATGATGCCCGCGAGCTGGAGGCGCCCGAGGCCCACCGCGCGCAGCAGCCCGATCTCGCGCGTGCGCTCGATGATCGACAGCGCGAGCGTGTTGACGATGCCCAGCAGCGCGATGACGATCGACAGCCCGAGCAGCGCGTAGAGGATCACGAGGACCTGGTCCACCTGCGCCGCGGCCGCGCTGGCGAGCTCCTCGCGGTCCAGGACCGAGACCACGAGGAAAGGCTTGACGGCCGCGGTGAGCGCATCGCGCAGCTCCGCGGTCGTGGTCCCGGGGGCCGCGGTCACGTACACCGCGTAGGTCGGGATCTCGGGGGCGCCCACGCTCGCGTAGGTCGCGTCGGCGAGGACCACGTCGGACGAGATGACCTGGGTGTCGATGATCGCCCCCACGCGCACGTCCTGGGTACGGGCGCCGTCGTCGCTCGTCAGGGTCAGGGTGTCGCCGACCGCCCACGCGTCGTCCCGCGCCGCGGTCCGGCTGACCACCGCCTCGCCGTCGGCGAGCGCCCGGTCGGGGTCTCCCTCGACCACGGGGGCGTCGAGCGCCTCGGTGAAGAACCCGGGCGGCACGACCGTGGCGCCGCTGGGCTCGCCGTCCACGTCGAGCGTCCCGAGCCGCAGCGAGAGCGCCTGCCCGACGGCGGGGAGCCCGGTCATGGCGTCGGTGACACCCGGGGGGAGCGCACCCGTGGCGGCGGCGGCCTGGACCACGTAGTCGGCCCGCACCTGCTCGTCGACGATCGACCGGACCGAGGCCTGCGTCGAGGCCGCGATGACTCCGGTCGCGCTCACGAGGGCCATCCCGATCAGGAGCGCGCCGGCCGTGTTCGAGGTGCGGCGGGGGCTGCGCGTGACGTTGCCGCGGGCCAGCCGACCGAGCGGCCGGATCGCGGCCACAGCCGGGACGGCGAGCACCGTGATGACGGCGCCGGCGATCGCGGGGGACAGGACCAGGACGCCCACGAGGGCCGCGCTCGCGCCCACCGCGAGCAGGACCCGCGGGTTGAGGTCGTCGACCAGCGCCCACCCGGTCGGGTCGGCCGACGCCGAGCTCCCGAGGCGCGAGGCGAGCACCAGGAGCCCGGCACCGACCAGCGTGAGCACCAGCCCGACCACCGCGCGGGTGCCGGTCCCGCGGTCCGGTGCGACGTCGTCGTGCATGGCCTGGACCGGAGGGGTGAGGGCCGCGTGGCGGCCCGGGACCGCGGCCGCGACCACGCTCACCAGGACCCCCAGCGAGATCGCGACCACGACCGACGTGACGCTCAGCGGCACGCGACCCGAGAGCTCCATGCCGGTCGAGCCGAACGCGGCGCGCAAGCCGCTGACCAGGACCCGGCCCAGGACCACGCCCGCGGCCGCTCCCAGGAGCCCGACCGCGACCGCCTGCGCGAGGATCGACGCGAAGACCTGAGCGGGCGAGGCCCCGAGCGCGCGCAGCAGCGCGAACTCGCGCTGGCGCTCGCGCACCGACATCGCGAACGTGTTGGCGATGATGAACGCCCCCACGAACAGCGCGATGGCCGCGAAGACCAGCAGGAACGTCTCGATGAAGCCGAGGATCTGCTCGACGCCCTTACGGGCCTCGTCGCGCATCGCCTCGCCCGTGAGCGACTCGGCCCCCTCGGGCAGGACCTCGGCCACGCGGTCGGAGAGCACCTGCTCGGACACGTCGCCCGCGGCGTAGACGGAGATCGTGGGGACGGTCCCGTCGGGCGCGTAGGTCGCGAGCGCGGTCGCGGGGTCGAGCCCCACCAGGATGGTGCCCGCCGCGGCGGCCTCGATCGCGAAGACCCCCGTGACCGTGACGGGCTGCGGGGCGCCTGCGAGGACCACGGTCGTCGCGTCGCCCGTGGTGAGACCTGCGGCCGAGGCCGCGCTCTCCTCGAGCGCGATCTGCGTGCCGCCCACGGGCCAGGTGCCGCTCGCGAGGGTCACGGTCGGCTCGTCCGGTCCTACCGCGATCCCGATGCTCGGGGGCCCTGACGTCGTGACGGCCGTGCCGTCGGCCGCGACCAGGACGATCGGACCCGACGCGTCGGGCACGGCGCGCGCGACGCCGTCGACCCCCGCGACCGTGTCGGCGAGCGCGACCGGGACGGGCGCGTGCGGTGTGCCGAACGAGCTGCCCGCGCTCGTCGTGGCGTCGATCTCCTCGGCGCCGCGCACGTACACGTCGGCGACGAGGGTCGTCGCGATGATCTCGTCGAACGTCGACGACAGCATCGCGCGGAACGTGAACGTCCCCACGACGAACGCGACCCCGAGCATCACGGCGAGCGTCGACAGCAGGAAGCGGACCAGGTGGGCCCGGACCCCGCGCAGCGCGACCCGCAGCATCAGTCCTCCTCCGCCTGCCCGAGCGCGTCGAGGATGTCGCGGCGGGTCGGGGCCGCGAGGTCGGCCGTGATCCGCCCGTCGGTCAGGAACAGGACCCGGTGCGCGTACGAGGCCGCGCGCGGGTCGTGCGTGACCATGACGACCGTCTGCCCCAGCTCGTCGACCGACCGCCGCAGGAAGCCCAGCACCTCCGCGGACGAGCGCGAGTCCAGGTTGCCCGTGGGCTCGTCGGCGAACACCACCGACGGCCGCGACACCAGGGCCCGCGCGCACGCGACCCGCTGCTGCTGCCCGCCCGAGAGCTCGGACGGCCGGTGGTGCAGCCGGTCGCCCAGGCCCACCGCGGCCACGACCTCGTCGAACCACGCGCGATCCACGGGGGCGCGCGCGATGTCGAGCGGGAGCGTGATGTTCTCCGCGGCGGTGAGCGTCGGGACCAGGTTGTACGACTGGAACACGAACCCGATCCGGGTCCGCCGCAGCGCCGTCAGGCGCCGCTGCGAGAGGCGGCTGACCTCGGTCCCGTCGATCACGACGCTGCCCGACGTCGGGGTGTCCAGGCCGGCCATGCAGTGCATGAGCGTCGACTTGCCCGAGCCCGAGGGGCCCATGATGGCCGTGAGCTCGGCCGCGCGGAAGTCGACGTCGACGCCGTCGAGGGCGCGGACCGTCGTCTCGCCCTGGCCGTAGGTCTTGACCAGGCCGCGGGCACTGGCGGCGCTCCCCGGCACGGCGGTGCTTCCGGAGGCGCCGGGCACGGCGCCCCGCGGGGAGGGGCTCGCCGGGGACTGCGGGGGAGTCGGGTGCGCCATCGGGGTCTCCGTTCGCTCGGGTGGATCCATCGTGTCCCGACCCGGGGTGACGTGCGACACATCGGCGGTTCTCGCGTCTGGTCCTCCGATCGTCCGGAACCCGTCCTGGGGGCAGCGGCCACGGGGTGTCCGGTCCGTCGACCGGTCGCCCCCGGGGCCGCAGTAGCGTGGAGGCATGGTCTCCCACGCAGTGGTCAACGTGCTCGACGCCGTCCCCGACCCGGGCGCTGCCCCACCCGTGCGCTGGGGGATCCTCGGCGCGGGGAACATCGCGGGCTCGTTCGCCGACGAGGTGCGGACGTTCACGCAGGGCCACGTGGCGGCCGTGGGCTCGCGCGACGAGCACCGGGCACGGGACTTCGCGCAGCGGCACGCGCCCTCGGCGACCGTCCACGGCTCGTACGAGGCGCTCGTCGCGGACCCCGACGTGGACGTCGTGTACGTCGCGACCCCGCACTCGCACCACCGCGACCACGGGCTGCTCGCGATCGCGGCGGGCAAGCCCGTGCTCATGGAGAAGGCGTTCACGCGCAACGAGGCGGAGGGTCGCGAGGTGCTCGACGCCGCGCGGGCCGCGGGCGTGTTCGTCATGGAGGCCATGCTCACGCGGCACCTGCCGCACGTCGCCGCGATCCGCGCGCTGATCGCGCAGGGTGAGATCGGCGAGGTCCGGTCGGTCACGGCCAGCTACGGGTCGAACGCCGCGTACGACCCGGCGGGCCGGCTCTTCGCGCCCGAGCTCGCGGGGGGTGCGCTGCTCGACATCGGGATCTACCCGCTCGCGTTCGCGACGGACCTCCTGGGCATGCCCGACGACGTCACGGCCGTCGGTCTCGCGGCTCCCACCGGGGTGGACGCCCAGTCGACCGTGGTGCTGCGGTACGGGGACCGCGCGACGGCGACGCTCGCCTCGTCGGTCCTGGCGCAGTCGGCGACGTCGCTCGTGATCGCGGGGTCGGGCGGGCGGATCGAGGTCGTCGACCGCTTCATGGTGCCCACGGCCTTCAGCGTGGTCTGGGCCGACGGCGCGCGCCGCGACTACGACGGGTACGCGCCGGGGGCCAAGCAGTACGAGGCGGCCGAGGTCGCGCGCTGCCTCGCGGCGGGGCTCACCGAGAGCCCGCGCATGACGTGGCAGGACACGCTCGACCTCCTGCAGGTCATGGACCGGGCGCGCGCCCAGCTGGGGGTCGTGTACCCGGGGGAGTAAGGGATGCCGGGCCTGGGGTGCCGGGTGCCGGGTGCCGGGTGCCGGGCGTCGGTGCCGGGCGTCGGTGCCGAGAACGAGGTCGTGGTCGTCCTGACGGCCAGGACGAACTCGATCGCTGGGTTCGACCGCACGCAACCTCGTGCTCGTCCGCGACGGCCTGGGCGCTGTACGACCACACCTCGGGCAATCACCCGTGGCAGCGTTCTCACGGGGTTAGCGTGAACCCATGAGCAACGACGCCCGCACCGCGGCACCGACCGACCAGCCCACCTCCCTGCCTCACCTCGCTGCGACCGCCGCCGACCTCCCCGAGGTGATCTCCGGCGTCGTGCCCGATCCCCGGACCGCGCCCACGGTCCGCTGGGGGATCCTCGGGGCCGGGAACATCGCCGGGTCGTTCGCCGAGGCCGTGCGCGACCACACCCGGGCGCGCGTCGTGGCCGTGGGCTCGCGCGACCGCGTCCGGGCCGAGCGCTTCGCGACCGAGCACGGCATCCACACGACCCACGCCGACTACACCGAGCTCGTTGAGGACCCTCAGGTCGACGTCGTGTACGTCGCCACGCCCCACTCGCACCACAGGGACCACGCGCTGCTGGCCATCGCCGCGGGCAAGCACGTCCTGGTCGAGAAGGCGTTCACGCGCAACGAGGCCGAGGCGCGCGAGATCCTCGACGCCGCCCGGGCCGCGGGCGTGTTCGTCATGGAGGCCATGTGGACGCGCTTCCTGCCGCACGTCGCGGCGCTGCGCGGGGTGATCGCGCGCGGTGAGATCGGCGAGATCGTCAACGTGACCGCCGACCACGGCCAGTTCTTCCCGTTCGACCCCGAGCACCGGCTCTACGCGCCCGAGCTCGCGGGCGGTGCGCTGCTCGACCTGGGCGTGTACCCCGTGTCGTTCGCGCACGACGTGCTGGGGGCGCCGTCGTCGGTCACCGCGGTCGGTGCGCTGACCGAGACAGGGGTCGACGGCCAGCTCGGCATCACGCTCGGGTACGGCCGGGCCATGGCCACGCTGTCGACGACCCTGTGGTCGCAGACGCCCAACGTGGCGTCGATCTCCGGGACCGCGGGGCGCATCGAGGTCGAGGGCACGTTCTACGCCCCGACGTCGTTCCGCGTGGTCCGTCACGACGGCGCCGAGTGGCGCTACGAGGGCTTCCGGGGCGAGGGCAAGCAGTACCAGGCGGCCGAGGTCGCGCGATGCGTCGAGGCAGGCCTGACCGAGAGCCCGCGCATGACGTGGCAGGACACGCTCGACGTCATGCGGACCATGGACGAGGTCCGCCGCCAGACGGGCGTGGTCTACCCGGGCGAGTGAGCCGGGTCGCGTGAAGGGGTGCCGCGCTCGCCCGGGGTGCCGAGTACGGGGTCGTGGTCGTCCTGACGAGCAGGACGACCACAACCCCGTACTCGCCGGGCGCGGGGCTCAGCCCGCGGTCGGCTCGTCCGTGTGCTCGACGACGTAGCTGCGGCCGTCCGGACCCGTCACGTACTCGAAGCGCGTCTTGAGCTCGCGGTCGCGCTCGGCCTCGGCCGCGGAGACGCCACGCCCGGGAGAGCCCTGCTTCCCGACCTGGGCGGGGCCGAAGATCGGCAGGAACGTCTCGGTCATGCGCAGGCCCAGGGGGCGTCGTCGCTGCTTGTCGGCCATGCGCCTCTCCTCACGAGAACGGTGCAACTGCATGGTGCACCAATGATTGGTGTACCAAGCATAGGCGAGATCTGGCTACCATGGCGACATGACCACCTCGACCGAGAGCCCCGCAACGCCCGCCCGCAGCGGCTACGACCCCCTCGCTCTCGAGTCGCAGGTCTGCTTCGCGCTGTCCGCGGGGGCGCGTGCCATGGTCGCCATGTACAAGCCGCTGCTCGAGCCCTTGCGCCTGACCCACCCGCAGTACCTCGTGATGCTGGCCCTGTGGCAGGACGCGGCGGCCGGTGAGCGCACCACGGCCACGTCGCTCGCGGACCGGCTCCACCTGGACCCCGGCACGCTCTCGCCGCTCGTCCGCCGTCTGGAGACCACGGGGTACCTCACCCGGTCGCGCAACGAGCACGACGGCCGGGTCGTCGACGTCACGCTGACCCCGGCCGGTCGCGAGCTGCGCGACCAGGCCGAGCACGTCCCGCCCGCGATCACCGCCGCGACGGGCCTGACCCTCGACGAGCTCGTCGAGGTCCACGCGGCGGCCTCGAAGGTCGTGGCCGCGGCCCTGCGGGCGGGTGTGATCTAGCCCGGCGCTGCGCAGGTCGTTTGCCCGCGGCCGCCCACATCACCGCGAAGCACGCAGACGCGCCCCAGCCGTGCCTAGGGTGGCGCGATGAGTACTCCCACCGCCTCCCACCCGCGAACGGCCCGTGCGCGCGGACTGGCTGCCGCCACGCTCCGGCAGTGGCACCTGCACCCCCGGTGGGCCATGGCGCTGCGCGGCGCCGTGGCCGCCGCGGTCGCGTGGGTCGTCGGGATCGTGCTGCCCGAGCCCTTCTCCGACTATCCGTACTACGCGCCGCTCGGCGCCGTCGTCGCGACCACGAGCACCGTGGCCAGGTCCGTCCGGGAGTCCTTCCAGGCGGTCGGGGCGATCGTCGTCGGGGCGCTCGTGGCCCGCGGTGCGGACCTCGTGCTCGCGCCCAGCGCACTGTCGATCGCGCTCGTCGTCGCCGTCTCGATCCTCGTCGCGGGGTGGGGGCTCCTGGGGGACATGGGGTCGTGGGCCGTGACCTCGGCGCTGTTCGTCCTCATCATCGGGAACGCGGACAAGGTGGGGTACATGGGGGCGTACATCGGGCTCGTCCTGGTCGGTGCGCTGGTCGGGATCGGGATCAACCTGCTGTTCCCGCCGTTGCCGCTCGCGGCCTCCGACGTCGAGCTCGACCGTCTCAGGAGCGCGCTCGCAGACCAGCTCGACCACCTCGCGGACGGGCTCGACAGCGACGTCGCACCCTCCCCCGAGGAGTGGGACGACCGGCGACTGCTCCTCGGGCCCGTGGTCGACCGGTCGCAGCGGTCGGCCGAGCAGGCGCGCGAGGCGGCACGCATCAACCGCCGCGCCCGCCGGTACGCGGAGGCGACCCGAGCCCAAGGCTCCCAGGCGAGCGCGCTGGGGGTGACGTCGTCGGTCGTCGGGGACCTGACCCGGCTCGTCACCGGGTGGGAGCGGCAGGACCTCGACGACCTCGCGTTCGGCCAGTCCCTGAGGCCCCTCGTGCGCGACGCCCTGCGCGCGTACGCGGGAGCCGTGCGGTCCACGGCCGGGGCGCTCGCGGACCCGGAGGCCCTCGACCGCGTCCGGGACGCGACCGAGCGGCTGCGGCGGGCAGTGCGCGAGGTGCGCAGCGGCTCGGACGAGGACTACTTCGTCGCGGGGGCGACCGTGCTGGCGGTCCGGCGCGGGGTCGCGGCGCTCGAGGAGTAGCGGGCTCGTCGCCCGGCGCACCGTGAGCGAGCGTCAGGCGTCGGTCACGCTGATCGACCCGTCCTGCCCGACGGCGAAGCGCACCTGGTCGAGCCCGCTCGCCCCCGCGTCGGGGGCCACGGCGGCGCCGACGAGCTGCTCGAGCGAGTGCGTGCCCTCGACGACGAGCACCGCGCACCCGGCCGCCCGTCCGGCCGCGACCCCGGCGGGCGCGTCCTCGACCACGAGGCACCGCGACGGGTCGACGCCCAGGCGCTCGGCGCCCAGCAGGAACGGGTCGGGGTCGGGCTTGCCGTGCGTGACGTCGTCGGCCGTGACGACGACCGCGGGCGGGACGAGGCCGGACGCCCCGATGCGCGCCGCGGCGAGCGGCCGCGTGCACGACGTGACGATCGCCTGGCGCGTGGCCGGCAGGGACGCGAACGCGTCGACCGTGCCGGGCAGGATCCGCACGCCCTCGTTGTCGTTGAGCTCGAGGTCGTGGATCCGCTCGTACGCCTCCTCGACCTGGTCGGCCGGCAGGAGCCGCGCGATGAAGGTGCGGGCGGGGGTGCCGTGCTCGATCTGGAACGAGTCGGCGTCCGGCAGGCCGTACTCGTGCGCCCAGCGGCGCCAGTTCCGGTCGACCGCGGGCACCGAGTCGATCAGGGTGCCGTCCATGTCGAACAGGATCGCGTCGAACGTGCGCCCGGCGAACGCGGCGCCCGGCGTCGGGAGCGGGGGAGGCTCAGGGAGGTCGGGGCTGGGTACGGGGAGGACGGACATGCCCCGAGGCTACCGGCCGTGCCGGGCTGCCCGACGGGTGTCAGGCGGCCCGACTATCGTGGGCGCGTGAGCACACCCGGTTACTTCATCTCGTTCGAGGGCGGCGACGCCGTCGGCAAGTCCACCCAGTCCCGCCTCCTGGGGGAGTGGCTGGGCGAGCTGACCGGCCGCGAGGTCGTGCTGACGCGCGAGCCCGGGGGCACGGAGCTGGGTGTCGAGCTGCGCCAGGCCGTGCTGCACGGCCGGGACATGGACGCTCGCACCGAGGCCCTCATCTACGCCGCGGACCGCGCGCACCACGTCGCCCACCTGGTCCGCCCCGCGCTCGAGCGCGGCGCGGTCGTCGTGACGGACCGCTACCTCGACTCGTCGGTCGCCTACCAGGCGGGCGGGCGGGAGCTCGGTGTCGACGAGGTCGAGCTCATCTCGCTGTGGGCCGTCCAGGGGCTCATGCCCCACGTGACCGTCCTGCTGGACCTGGACCCGGCCGTCGCGGCCGAGCGTCTCCAGGGGAAGCCGGACCGTCTCGAGAGCGCCGGTCTCGACTTCCACCGGCGCACGCGCGAGGCGTTCCTGTCGCGCGCTGCCGCGGACCCCGAGCGGTGGGTCGTGATCGACGCGACCGCCTCGATCGAGGACATCCAGGCCCAGATCCGGGTGGACCTCGCGGTCCGGCTCGAGCTCACGCCCGTGGTCGAGGAGGCCGAGGACACGGTCGAGGCGCTGCCCGACGACGGGTTCGACGACTCCGACTCCGCGATCGGCTACGCCCCGGACCTCGCGGACCTGCCGGTCACGTCCCCCGTGACGCACCCCGCCCCGGGGCCGGCCGAGCGGACGAGCGCCCCGTGACCGTCTGGGACGACGTCGTGGGGCAGGAGCACGCGGTCGAGCTGCTCTCGGCCGCGGCGACCGACCCCGCGGCCATGACGCACGGCTGGCTCCTGACGGGACCGCCCGGCTCGGGCCGGTCGAACGCCGCACGGGCCTTCGCGGCCGCGCTGCAGTGCGAGCAGGGCGGGTGCGGGGTGTGCCAGGCGTGCACCACGACCCTCGCGGGCACCCACGCGGACGTGACGATCGTCGCGACCGAGAAGGTGACCATCGCGATCAGCGAGGTGCGTGACCTGGTGGGCGTCGCCAGCCGCCGACCCTCGCAGGGGCGCTGGCGCGTCATCATCGTGGAGGACGCCGACCGCATGGCCGAGCGCACCACCAACGTCCTCCTCAAGGCCATCGAGGAGCCGCCGCCCCGCACGGTCTGGATCCTGTGCGCGCCCAGCCCGCAGGACGTCCTGGTGACGATCCGTTCACGGTGCCGCGGCGTGGCGCTGCGGGTGCCGCCGGTCGAGGCCGTCGCCCGTCTGCTCGTCGCCCGTGACGGCGTGGACCCCGTCGTGGCCGAGGCCGCTGCGCGCGCCGCCCAGAGCCACATCGGCCTGGCGCGCCGGCTGGCCCGGGACGGCAAGGCGCGCGAGCGCCGCTCCTCGGTCCTGTCGATCGCGCGTCGCATCCGTGGCGTCGGGGATGCCGTGGTCGCCGCGGGCGAGCTGGTCGAGGTCGCCCAGGCCGAGGCCAAGGCCGCGACCGAGGAGCGCGACGCGGTCGAGAAGGCCGAGCTCCTGCGCGCCCTGGGGGTCGAGGCCGGGGGCGTCATGCCGCCCAAGCTGCGCTCTCAGCTCACAGACCTCGAGAAGGACCAGAAGCGCCGTGCGACCCGCCACCAGCGCGACGTCCTGGACCGCGCGATGCTGGACCTGCTCTCGCTCTACCGCGACGTGCTCGTGGTCCAGCTCGGGGCTCACGTGGACCTCGTGAACACCGAGCTCGCGGAGAGCGTGCAGGCCCTTGCCGAGGACTCGACCCCCGAGCAGACCGTGCGCCGCATGGACGCGATCGGGGTGGCTCGGGAGCGCCTCGACGGCAACGTGGCGCCGCTGCTCGCGCTCGAGGCCATGGCGATCGCCCTGCGCCCGCAGGGCTGAGCGATGAACGGGCCGCCGTCCACCGAGGGGGTCGATCGGCTCGCGCTCGCTCTTCTCGTCGGCGGCCCGTACTCGGTGGACGGCGTGCCCACACCGCTGGTGTCAGCAGCGTGGCCGCGTGATCAGGAGCACCCCCGCCGGGCCCGTGCCGTGGGCGCCCTGGTCGTGGACCTGGTCCAGGCGGGCCTCGCCTCGCTCCTGGACGTCCGGTATGCCTCGGACCGGGCGACAGCTGCTGTGACCCGTCCGATCCCGGTCGGCGAGGCCGTCCAGGATCCGGCGACGCTCTTCCCCGTCGGGGTCGCTGCGACGTCTCGAGAGGGGGTCCCGCATCTCTTCGCCGAGGAACCCCTGGATCTGCTGATGTGGCCCGACGGCGCCACGCCCGCTCCCGACGACGAGGGGCGCCGGCATCTGTGCGTGGGGCTCGGTCGGCTCCACGCACTCTGCGTCGCAGCGAGCGAGGCGGACGACCCGGCCGTCGAGATCGACGTCCTCGCGCTCCTCGACGTGCTCGCGCGCGTGCGCTTCGCCGGGGCCGAACCGCCCGAGCCAGCGGTCTCGAGCGTGATGCTGGTCCTTTCGGCCGTCGCCGGCGCGAACGCCGCGGACCCGGTCCGTGACGTGGCGGGGTTGCTGGCGTTCCTGACGGAACGGACCGGGTGGGCGCCCTCCGCGACGCCGTGGGTGGCGCCTGCGGACCTGTTCGGGTCCGACGCCTGGCTCACGCGCCGCTGAGCGCGAGCCGCTCAGCCCACCGCTCAGACCGTCGATGCCTCGCGCGCGGCGACGATCCGCTCGCCGTTGGCCTCTGACCAGGCGCGGATCGCGTCGACCGGGCCCAGGAGCGAGCGGCCCAGGCCCGTGAGCGAGTACTCGACGCGCGGGGGGACCTCGGCGTAGACGGTCCGCGTCACGATCCCGTCGCGCTCGAGAGAGCGCAGCGTCTGCGTGAGGACCTTGGGGGTCACGGCGCCGATCTTCTCGCGCAGCTCCCCGAACCGCAGCACGCCGGTCCGCAGCGCCATGAGGACGAGCAGCGTCCACTTGTCCCCGAGACGCTCGACCACGAGCCGCGAGGGGCAGGTCGGGGAGAAGACGTCGGGGACCTCGTCGACCGATCCAACAGTATCCATCAGGTAATAATGGCACGTTGAAGTCATTGGTACCCGTTGGATACCGTCAGGTCCATCGCGACGCACCGGGCGTCGTCGGCGCCCCGTCGGGGCGGGTACGAGGAGGCTGACATGAAGGTTCTGCTGACGGGCGGCACGGGATACATCGGGTCCGCGGTGCTCGCCGCGCTCGTGGCTCGCGGTCACGAGGTGACGGCCCTGGTCCGCAGCGAGGGGTCTGCGCGCACGGTCGAGGTCGCGGGAGCGACACCGGCCGTCGTCGACCTCACGGACACCACGGCGGTCGCCACGCTCCTCGCGGACGCCGACGCCGCGGTCCACGCCGCAGCCGCGAGCGACGGCTCGAGCCCCACGATCGACGCCTCGGTCGTCGACGCGGTCCTCGCGACGTTCGACGGCACGGCCCGGCCGTTCGTCCACACGAGCGGCATCTGGGTCTACGGGAACGGGGACGCGATCGACGAGGACTCGCCCCTGGACCCGCCCGCGATCGTCGCGTGGCGCCTCCCGATCGAGGAGCGGCTCCTCGCGGCCACAGCCCAGGGGCGCGTGGCCGGGTCGGTCGTGGTCCCCGGCGTCGTCTACGGCCATGGTGCGGGCATCCCGGGGATCGTCGCGGGTGCGCCGCGCAGCGAGGGGCCCGACGGCGCATCCCTCGCCCTCGTGGGCAGCGGCACCCAGCGCTGGGCGACGGTCCACGTCGACGACCTCGCCGAGCTCTACGTGCTCGCGGTCGAGCAGGGCCTGACCGGCCGCCTCCTCGGCACGGCCGACGGGTCTGCTTCCGTCATCGACCTGACGCGTGCGGCGAGCCGTGCCGCGGGGCTGGGTGGCGCCGTCGGGCCAGAGGACGAGGGCGCGACGCGCGAGCGCCTCGGCGCGCCCTTCGCCGACGCGCTGCTCCTCGACCAGCGGGTCGCGCCCGTGACGCGTGCGCGCGCCCTGGGCTGGAGCCCGCGCCGCCCCTCGCTCGTCGAGGAGCTCGAGACCGGGAGCTACGCGCCTGCCGTGTCTGCGCACTGAGACCCGACGGCCGGGGCGATGGACTTCACCCCGGCCTTCCGGGAGGATGTGGCGACCTGCCCCGCGACGAGAGCGAAGCAATGGCCGACAACGGTTCCACCCGGACGACCGACCGACGGGGAGCCGACCGGCGTCACGGCGAGAAGGGCGGCGCTCTTGCGCTGACGGGCGCCGTGATCGCCTGGGGCGTCGCCCTGATCCATCTGGTCAACGGCTTCACCCGGCCGCTCGGGATCATCGATGTGCGGTCGATCTCCCCTTCCGGTGGCGCGCAGGAGCGCGAGAGCATGTCCGTGAGCGCGGTCGAGGGCACCTCGATGCCATGGACGGACGTCTATCTCCACCGCCCGCTCGACAAGATCGACCTGATCCTGTTCTTCGCGCTCGTCGGGACGGCATGCTTCCTCGGGTACCTGCTGGCCCGCCGCGGGGCACGCGGAGCGCAGGCCGTCCTGGACGGCTCGTCGACGTCCCGCTGGCTCGGGATCGTGCTGGTCGCGGTAGGCGTCGTGCCCGCGCTCGCCCAGCAGCAGGGATCCCTCGCTCGGCTCGCGGACGCCGGGCTCGAGGAGGTCCTCGCCCCCGTCGACCCGGAACTCGGCTGGGGGTGGATCGTCGCAGGGCTCGGACTCGTCGTCGTGGTACCGGCCCTGCAGAGGGCGGTGCGGCGGCGTCGGGACTGAGCGCTGGTGGCACTCGACGTTCACCTGATCGTCGGACGGACGGCCCGCAGCGGTCGTCGACGCGTGGCGCGGCGGCGCTAGCGTCGCGAGCGACAAGACACCGGACCACCGGAAGGGCACTTCGACGATGACCCTCACGCTCACGCTCGTCCGCCACGGGCAGACCGTCCTCAACGCGCGCCGCCACCTCCAGGGGGCGTGCGACTCCCCGCTGACCCGCACGGGTCGCGCCGGGGTGCGCGTGACCGCGCAGCACCTTGCGCGGCACGACTTCAGCACCGCGTACTCCTCGCCCCAGGGCCGCGCGGTCCTCACAGCCATGGAGATCCTGCGCCACCACCCCGACCTGCCCATCACGGTCGACACCGACCTGCGCGAGCTGTCGTTCGGTTCGTTCGAGCGACGTCCCGAGCGCGAGCTCGACGCGGTCGTGCCGTGGTCGGTGCTCGTGCCCGCGGTGCTCGCGGGCACGCACCCCGGGGTCGGCGGGGGCGAGCCGGGGGCCGAGTTCATGGCCCGGGTGCGCGGGGTGTTCGGGCGCATCGTGGCCGCGCACGACGACGCCTCGGGGCCGGGGGCGGGCCGCGACCGGAACGTGCTCGTCGTCGGGCACGGGCTGACGCTCGGTGCCTACCTCGCGACGATCGCCCCGTCGGGGCTCGCGGCGCTGCCGAACGCCTCGGTCTCGACCGTCGAGGTCACGGACGGTGTCGCGCGCGTCGTGGCCGTGGGCGTCGACGTCGCGGGGCACGGCGCTGTCGCGGCGCGGCCCGCACCCGTCTCGGCCTGAGGCCCGCGCCCGCCCGGCCGGCACGCGGCGCGTCACGGCGCGTCAGGCTGCTGCGGGCGGGGTCGGGTCCGGCACGACCACCGGCCCGCCGACGATCGCCTCGATCTCGGCGCGGTAGTACCGGCGCTGCCCACCCAGCGTCCGGATCGCGGAGAGCCGCCCGCGCGACTCCCACCGGCTCACGGTCTGAGGGCCGACACGGAAGACGAGCGCGACCTCTGCGGGGGTCATGAGCTGGTGGGGTCGTTCCGGCCGGTCCATCGTGTCTCCCAGGTTCCTGGCGCGCGTCGCGTGCCCGCTCGGTCGGGCCGCAGGTCGGCGACCCATTTCTCCCCGATGCTGGTGCACCACGGGTCCACTCACGTGCCAGGGTCCGTTCGGGTGAGTAGGGCCACGGCGGAATCACGGGGTGCTCAGCAGGCTCCGCCGAAGGCCTGAGTAGCCGGGTGAAGTGCTCGCGCGCAGTCGGTCGGATCCAGCGCCTCGTGGCACCCTGGAGTATTCGGCTCATCGCGACGCACTGGGGGAGTGGTGCTGTGACGACAAGGAACGAGACCGACGGAGATCTCGAGGCGGTGCTCGACGCCGTCCTGCGCGGCGACGGACCACAGCCCGTCGGTCGCTACGTGCTCGACGTCCCGACGGGGAAGTGGTGGTGGTCGGACGAGCTGTTCGCGATGCACGGGTTCGTCCCGGGCGAGGTCGTCCCGACGACCGAGCTCATGCTCGCGCACAAGCACCCCGACGACCTGTCGCGCGTGCAGGGGGTGCTCGCCGAGGTGACCAGCCGTGGGACGCCGTTCAGCTGCACCCACCGGATCATCGACGCCCACGGCCGCACCAGGACCCTGGGTGTGGTGGGGCAGGGGGACCTCGACGACGAGACGGGGGTCGTTACGCGGGTCACGGGGTACTTCATGGACCTGACGGAGACGCACGGCGCGCGCGTCCGGGAGGAGGCCTCGGCGGAGATCAGGGCGTCGGCCTCGCACCGGGCCGCGATCGAGCAGGCCAAGGGCGCGGTCATGGTCCTCTACGGCCTGAGCGAGGACGAGGCGTTCGCGCTGCTGCGCGACCACTCGAGCATCACGAACGAGCCCGTGCGGTCGATCGCTGCTCGACTGATCGCGAGCATGACGGATCTCGGGGGGAGCACCGCGACGCGGGAGGACCTCGACGCGTTCTTCGCGCCGCCGACCCCGACGCTCCCTGCCGATCTCAGGCTCCCGACGGCGCCGCTCGCCGGGAGCGCGCCACGTCACCGAGGATCACGGCGAGCAGGACACCGTTCGAGATCCAGTTGATCGCGAGCGGGGACAGCACCGGGTAGGTCGCGTAGAGCAGCCCGAGGGCCCCGACGCCAGCGACGTGGGGCAACGACCAGGATCCGCCGGTCGCGCGACGGAACAGGGTGTTGCCCGCCAGGTAGACCATGCCCGCGCCGCAGATCAGCCCTGCGGTCCACGGGTCGGCGTGCCCTGAGCCCTCGTGGCCGAGCGGGTGCAGCAGCACGAGCTCGTCGGCCACGGCCGTGAGCACGATCCCGACCACGAGCAGGTATGGGACGTACGTGTAGGCGGTCTGGGCGATCATGCCCGTCGAGGCCGAGCCGGCGAAGTACGCGGTCGCGCGCCGTTCGGAACGGTCGAAGTACAGCAGCCACATGAGCACGGTCGAGGCGAACGCCGCGAGGAACGCGAGGACCACGGTCGCGCTCAGCTCGAGGTCGCCGAACGCGGTGCCCGTGACGATGATCGACTCGCCCAGGCTGATGATGATGAAGAGGCCGACGCGCTCGGCCATGTGCTCGCCGCGCACGACCCACGTCGAGGGGTCCGTGGGTCCCAGCACGGGCACCCGGAAGAGCGCTCGGGGTCCGGCGTAGTCGACGAGCACCGCGACGATCCACAGGATCAGGCGCCACGAGTCGTCGGGCACCAGGGCGCCCGCGACCCAGAAGATCCCCGAGGTGACCTGCCAGATCGTGATGCGCACGAAGTTCGTGCCGTTCTCGGGCCAGTGCCGGTGGAGCGCGTACGTGGTCCAGGCCGAGCGCCCCACCTGGATGGCGACGAACGTCCCCGCGAACAGCAGGGCCTTCTCACCGAACGCCTCGGGGATCGCGCTCGACATGAGCAGGCCCAGCAGCATGAGCACGAGGAGCAGGGTCCGCACGGGCAGGCGCTCGGGGTCGAGCCAGTTGGTGACCCACGTGGTGTCGATCCACAGGTACCAGACCGCGGCCCCCAGGATGAGCGTCTGGACCAGGGTGGTGCCGTCGGGGTGGGCGATGAGCGAGTGCGAGAGCTGGGTGACCGCGAACACGAACACGAGGTCGAAGAACAGCTCGATGTAGCCGACCTTGTCCGAGTCGTGCCCGTGCCCGTGGCGCAGGACGTCGGTGCGCATGCCCCACGTGCCCGGCGTGCGGGCCGCGGGCTGGTCGGTCGGGGGAGCGCTCATGGGCGCGATCCTCGCACGCCGCGTGGGTGGCAGCGCGCGCTCACTCCACGGTGAACGCCTTGCCGGGCCAGTAGGCCCACTCCTCGAAGTCCGCGACGCGGCCGTCGTCCGCGAAGCGCAAGATCCACAGGTCCCGGTACTCCTGAGGTTCGGGGCCGCCGTAACGGACCTCGAGCCGCACCACGGCCGTCGTGCCCTCGACCGCGACGGGCGCGGCCCGCAGGGTGAACGTCTCCCCGGAGTCGACGAGCCAGAAGTCCCGGATCTCGCCGTGGCCGTGCAGGGGATCGTCGTAGGGCGAGCGGGCGTAGCGGGCGTCCTCGGTGAACAGGGTCTCGACGGCGCGCAGGTCCTCCTCGCGCCAGGCCGCCTCGTACGCGGCGACCCAGGTCATGACGGCCTCGTGGTCCATGCGTGCCTCCGCTCGTCGGTCCCTCGACCGTAGTCCGGGCCGCGCGCGCCCGCATTCGCCTGGTCGTGCGGGCTCCGCCCCCGGCACAATGACTCTCGGCGGGCACGATCGTCGCGACACGCGCACGCCATCCGACGACAAGGAGGCCCGGCATGGTCGGCACGGCAGCGGTCCTGGGCATGACGGCGGTCGCCCTGGGCATGGTCCTGACCCCCGGACCCAACATGGTCTACCTGGTCTCGCGCAGCATCAGCCAGGGGTGGCAGGCGGGCATGGTCTCGCTCGCGGGGACCGCGGCCGGGTTCGTGGTCTACATGACCCTGGCGAACGTGGGTCTCGCAGCGGTCTTCGTCGTGGTGCCGTGGCTGTACGTCGGCCTGAAGGTCGCGGGCGCGTGCTACCTCCTCTATCTCGCGTGGAGGACGCTGCGACCGGGTGGGCGCTCCCCGTTCGAGGCGCAGGACCTCCCGCGCGACTCGCGCGCGACCCTCTTCCGCATGGGCCTGCTCACCAACCTGCTCAACCCCAAGGCCGCGATCATGTACCTCGCGCTCATCCCGCAGTTCATCGACCCGACCGCGGGCAGCGTCATGGGGCAGGGGTTCGTGCTGGGCGGCGTGCAGATCGGGGTGAGCGTGCTCGTCAACGCGGGGATCGTGCTGGCCGCGGGCAGCATCGCGGTGTTCCTGCGCTCGCGCCCCACGTGGATGCGCTGGCAGCGGCGCGCGACCGGCACGCTGCTGGGCGCGGTGGGGGTCAAGCTCGCGATGGACGCCCCGGCCCCGGCGGCGGCGTGAGGACGCGCCGCGACGAGTGGGTCGTGGATACCGACGGTCTCTCCGACGAGGAGCGGGTCCGCACGACGCGCGAGGTCCTCGCCCTGTTCGCGTCCGACGTGGCCGAGGTGGCGTTCGACGTCGTGACACCGGACGGGCCGATCCCGCCGGGCTTCGCGGAAGCTGCGAAACTCTTGCGTCACCGGGCCGGAGGTCCCGTCGAGGACCCGGGGTACTGGACGTTCGACCGCGCGCCGGTCGACGACGAGGTCTGGGCCGCACTCCTGGCCGTCGCCCCGTCCTCGTACTCCGCGGACCTCTACGGCCCGCAGGGCGGCGCGCCGGTCGTCTCGCTCGCCGACGAGGCGACGTCGGTGGGCGTCCGGGCGACCGGGGAGCGGCTCGCCCAGGTCGAGCGGGTCGTCGGCAGGGACCGGTTGGTCCCCCTCGCGGAGTGGCACGCGCGTCGTCGTGCCGCCCGCCGCGAGGCCCGACGGCGCCGCTCACCGCACGGGTCGGCCTCACCCGGGTCCTGACCAGGGGAGAGGAGTGGCGACGTGCGGGTGGTGCGCTCCGCCGTCGGGCAGGAGGTCCTCCTCACACGGTCCGCAGGGACCGCGCCCCCAGCGCGAGCAGCGGTGCCACGAGCGTCGCCCCGGCGACGAAGAGAGCGACGCCCGACCACCCCGCGTGGACCCACGCGACGCCCCCGAGCCAGCCGAGCAGGCTCGACGCCGCGTAGTAGAAGACGTTGTAGAGCGACGTCGCCTGCGCCCGACCCACGACCGCCCGGTGCCCCACCCACCCCGACGCGACCGCGTGCGCCCCGAAGAACGCCGCCGTCAGGACCACAAGACCCAGCAGGATCACGGGCAGCTGCGGGGCGAGCGTCAGGAGCGCCCCCGCGCTCATCGCGGCCCCCGCCGCCGCCAGGACGCGGCGGCGCCCCCACCGGACCGTGAGGCTGCCCGCGAGCCTCGACGAGACCGTCCCGCCCAGGTAGGCGAAGAACACGAGCGACGTGACCGCGGGCGACAGCAGGTAGGGCGGGGCCTCGAGGCGAAAGCCCAGGTAGTTGTAGATGGTCACGAACCCGCCGATGACCAGGGCGCCGTTGGCGTACAGGACGAGCAGGCCGCGGTCGCGCAGGTTGGCGGTCACCAGCGCGCCCACCTCGCGCAGCCGCGCGCCGCCCGGAGAGAAGCCCCGTGCGCGGGGAACCAGCAGCACGAACGCCAGGGTCGCGACCGCGCACAGCGCCGACACCGTCGCGAGGCCCACGCGCCACCCCGCGAGCTCGGCGACCGGCGCTGCGAGCACCCGGCCCGCGAGCCCGCCCACCGACGCCCCGCCCACGAACAGCCCCGCGACCACGGCCGTGTGCGCGGCGTGCACCTCCTCGTGCAGCAGCGTGACGGCGAGCGCCGGCACCCCGCCGAGCGCGGCCCCCTCGAGGAAGCGGCCCGCGACGAGCAGCTCGGTCGTGGGCGCGAACGGCACCAGGACGCCCAGGGCGCTCGCGGCCACGAGCGCGGCCCGCATGGCGCGCACGCGCCCGACGCGATCGGCGACCACGGACCAGGGGAGGACCGCGAGCGCGAGGCCGAGCGTCGCGGCCGAGACCGTCAGGGACGCGGTCGGGGCCGAGACCCCGAGGTCGGCCGCGACGACCGGGAGGATCCCCTGAGGTGAGTAGAGCTGCGCGAACGTCGCGACCCCTGCGCACACGAGCGCGACGACCGTCCGGCGGTATCCCCGGGAGCCGCGCCGGTGGCCCGTCCACGCCGCGGGTGGGAGGGGAGCGGGCACCAGGGTCGTGGTCATGCGCTCGACGCTAGGAATCACCGACTCTTGCGTCCAATGCATGTTTGACTGTCGACGCATACGCTCGGCGCATGGATGTCACCCTCGACGAGCAGACCCGCCGCCTCCTGCCCCTGCTGCCCGCGTTCGTCGCGGTCGCCGAGGTCGAGCAGGTGACGCTCGCCGCCGCGATGCTGCGGGCCCCGCAACCGACCGTGTCCCGGGCCGTCGCCCGGGTCGGGGAGGTGCTCGGCGTCCCGGTCGTCGAACGGCACGGACGCGGCATCCGCCTGACCGACGCGGGCCGCGCCCTGCTGCCCCACGCTCGCCAGGCGCTCGCGGCGCTGGGCGCGGGCGTCGACGCGGTCCGCTCGGCCGAGGCGCTCGCGCGCGGCACCCTGTCGGTCGCGTTCCAGACGTCCCTGGGCGAGTCCGTGGTCCCTGCGCTCATCAAGGAGTTCCTCGCGGGGCACCCCGCAGTCCGCTTCACCATGACGCAGGGCGCGCGCCGGACGTGCCTCGACGCGCTCGCCGCGGGCGAGGCGGACATCGCCCTGGTCTCGCGTCTCGTGCCGGCCCCGGCCGGGCTCGACACCCTCACGCTCTTCCAGGAGCCGCTGGTCCTCATGGTCCCGGCGGGGCACGAGCTCGCGGGGAGGACGGGCGCCACGCTGCGCGACGCGGTGCGCTCGACCTTCATCACGCTCAAGCACGGGTACGGTCTGCGCGGGACGGTCGACGCGCTGTGCGCCGCGGCGGGTGTGCGCCCGACCATCGGGTTCGAGGGCGAGGACCTGCACACCGTCCGGGGGCTCGTGGCCGCGGGCCTGGGCGTGAGCGTCCTGCCGCCCGCGCGTCACCCCGTGCACGAGGGTGTCGAGCTCCGTCTCGACGAGCCCGTCACGACGCGCGACATCGGCGCGGCGTGGTCCCCGCAGAACACGTCGCCCACGCTGGCCGCGTTCGTCGTAATGCTCCGTGCGGGGACGTCGGTCGCGGGGGCGCAGGCCGTGGGAGCGCGGGCCGGTGGGGTGCCCGACGGCGGAGCGTCCGTCCGCTGAGCCTGCGTCCCGGTCATCGGTCGCGAGGGCCGCGCCCGGGTGAACTGCCGGGTGTGATGCGCGTCGCTCTCGGTGTCGCAGGGCAAGAACGACGGGCCGCGCGACATGATGAGGGTGACGGGTGACGCCACCGCGGGCCCGCGACGATGCCTCGAAGGAGTACCGCTCATGACTTCCCTGCGCCGCCTCGCCCCCGCCGTCTCGCTCGTCGCGCTCCTGGCGCTCACCGCGTGCGGCACCGACACCGACTCGGGCGGCGCCTCGCCCACCGAGGAGAGCAGCAGCGCCGAGGAGACCACGCCGGCCGAGGACACGCCCGAGGCCCCGCTCAACGCCGCCGACCTGCCGATCGAGGCGGGGGCCAACGGGATCGACCTGCCCGACGGGATCGACCCGCCCTCGAACGGTGGCACGGGGGCGGCCTGGACCGCCGAGGACGGCTACCTGTACGTCGTGACGTTCGGGTCGAGCACGTGCCCGACCGTCGCCGAGGGTGAGGCGACCCTCGAGGGGAGCGACGTCGTCGTGACCTTCGAGAAGGTCGAGGACAACAAGCCCTGCACCATGGACATGCGCGGCTGGACCACGGTCGTCAAGGCGCCCGAGGGCGTCGACGAGTCGGCCGACGTGACCGTGAAGCTGGACGAGGCGGGCTCGGTCGTCCTGACCCCGCGTGCGGCCGCGGGCCAGGTCGGCGAGGCCGCGTGGGTCGAGCAGTCCTGACCTCCTGACAGCGCTGGGCGGCGGCACGGGGCGCCGCCCGTGAAGTTCGCGTGAAAGGGCTGGGCCCGGAGACCTCGAACGAGGTCCCGGCCCAGCCCGACCCGTTACCGTTGCCGGGTGAAGACGCCCTCCCGCCGCACGTCAGCGCTGTCCGCTGCGACGCTCGCCCTCGCCCTGCTGCTCGGCGCGTGCGCCCCCTCGCCCAAGGTGCAGAGCCCAGCGCAGACTGCGTCGTCGGGTTCGACGGGAACCGGTGAGGAGGTGCCGGCCGAGCTCGCCGAGTTCTACGGCCAGACCCTCCAGTGGGAGGACTGCGGCGGCGGGTTCGAGTGCACGACCGCCATCGCACCGCTGAGCTGGAAGGACCCCGCGCAGGGCACGATCGAGCTCGCGCTCAAGCGGCTTCCGGCCGAGGGCGAGAAGATCGGCTCCCTGCTGACGAACCCCGGAGGGCCGGGCGGGTCGGGCGTCGAGTACATCACGAGCGCCGCCGCCGGGATCGGGGAGCCCGTGCGCGAGGCCTACGACCTCATCGGGTTCGACCCGCGCGGCGTCGGCTCCTCGACCCCCGTGGTCTGCCTCGACGACGCGGCCAAGGACGAGTCGCTCTCGCGCTCGTTCGAGGACAGCGACGAGGGGCGCGCGGCGATGGCCGCCGACCTCGAGGCGTGGGCCGATGCGTGCGCCCAGAACACCGGGGACCTCCTGGGCAACGTCGACACCCAGAGCGCCGCACGCGACATGGACATGCTGCGCGCGGTCCTGGGCGACTCGACGCTCAACTACCTCGGCTTCTCCTACGGCACCCAGCTCGGCGCCACGTACGCGGGCCTGTACCCGGAGAAGGTCGGGCGCATGGTGCTCGACGGCGCGATCGACACCACGCTTTCCTCCGACGAGATCGGGGCGCAGCAGGCCGTCGGCTTCGAGAACGCCCTGCGCGCCTACGTCGAGGACTGCCAGGGCGGCAAGGACTGCCCGCTCACGGGGACCGTCGACGAGGGCATGGCGCAGATCCGGGCGTTCCTGGACCAGGTGGGCGAGCGGCCCCTCAGGACGAGCAGCGACCGTCGCCTGACGCAGACGCTCGCGTTCTACGGGATCGCGCTGCCGCTCTACAACAACGAGAACTGGTACGCCCTGACGGCGGCACTCGACGCCGCGATGAACGGCAACGACGGCACCATGCTGCTGAGCTTCGCGGACCTCTACAACAGCCGCAACGCCGACGGGACCTTCAGCGACAACTCGGCCGAGGCCTTCCGGGCCGTCAACTGCCTCGACGCGCGCGGCAACCCCGACCCCGAGTTCATGAAGGAGCAGGCCGCCCAGATCGAGGAGGCCGCCCCGACCATGGGCTCGTTCTTCACCTACGGCGGCATGGCGTGCGTCGACTGGGCCTACCCGGTCGCGGACCAGGAGTTCGACCTGCACGCCGAGGGCGCCGCGCCCATCGTCGTGATCGGGACCACGAACGACCCCGCGACTCCGTACGTCTGGGCCGAGGGCCTGGCCAAGGCGCTCGACTCGGGCGTGCTGCTCACGTGGGAGGGCGAGGGTCACACGGCCTACGGTCGCTCGAACGCGTGCCTCGAGGACGCCGTGGACGCGTACCTGGTCGACGGGAAGGTCCCCGAGGACGGGAAGGTCTGCTGAGCGCCGGCCGCGTCCGGCGGCGGGTGCGGCCGGCTCGGGGTGGATCGGGTGGGCGGCGGGCTCCGGCGGGCTCTGACGGGCTCCGTGAGGAGCTTGCCCGACGCCGTCGCGGAGGTCGGTTTGTCTCGACGCCCTCGCGTTGGGTACAGTAGCGACGCTTGCTGAAACGGAGCGCCGCAAGGCGAGACGTCCGGTACGCGCCGCCTTAGCTCAGTCGGTAGAGCGTCTCACTCGTAATGAGAAGGTCAACAGTTCGATTCTGTTAGGCGGCTCAGACAGGAAGGCCCGGAACCTCGACGGTTCCGGGCCTTCTGCGTTGTCCGGGGCCTGCCGGACTACAGGCAGCCGCCCGCTACCCAGTCGGAGTTCGCGGTCGCGAAGTCGGGGTCGGCCGTGGGGGACAGGACCCGCATGAGGATGACCTGCTCGGGAGTCCCGGCCGGCTGCAGCCCGTCCTTGTCGCCCTGGGTCTCGAAGACCAGGTGGCCGTCGGGGCCGGAGAGCCACCAGACGTTCGACACCGGACCAGGGTTCCCCGCGACCAGGTTCGGGTAGGTGGCCTGCAGCGTCGCCAGGTCCGTGCCGATGCCGACGCCCTCGGCGGTGCGCGGTCCAGCCTGGAGGACGTCGATCCAGACGACCCCGGAATCGGTGACCTCGACGGCCGTCGGATACCCGCCGTCGGCCCCGGGGTAGGTCGTGACCCATCGGCCGGGGTCTCCGTCGCCCATGTCCGCGCACTCGTCGGGCGACCACCGGATCATCGCAGCCCCGGGGTTCGACTCCGGAGGGACCCCGATCGCGAGAGGGCCGAGGCCCGCGGTGCTGATGATGAGGTCCTCGAACGCAGGAAGTGGCTCGGCAGCGGGTGCCTCGGTCGACGGGGGATCGGCGCTCTTCGGGGCTTCCGCGGACGGTGTGGGGGTCACGTCGCGCGGCGTGGTGGCGCTCTGGGACGGGGCGCTCGACGAGGGGTCTTCTGCCGGGGTGGGGCTCGCGCAACCAGCGAGCGCCAGGGCAACGACCGCCGCGCTGACGAGAGCTCGACCGCGAAATCTCATGTCGTACCACCCTTGACGCTTCCACGTTCAGCGTACGCGCAGCGCTCGGCCGTGAAGCGGAACGATGCACGAACGCAACCTCGGGCGGAGCGCGAGGGGCTCCAGCTCCCGTGGTCGTGCTCGGCATCCTCGGTAGGAGCGGAGTCCCGGACCGACCCCCGTGAGCCACCACCTAGGCTTGTCCCATGTTCACCTTCGGCCGTCGTCGCCCCGTCACCTACGTCCTGGGCCAGCCGGTCAAGAGCTTCCCGGAGATCGCTCCCCAGGTCGAGCGGGGCAACATCCTGCGCATCACAGAGATCGGCGAGCCGGTCCTGCACACCCCGTGCCGTGAGGTGACCGAGTTCGGCACGCCCGAGCTCGCGCAGCTCGTCGACGACATGTTCACCACGATGTTCGTCGCGGAGGGCGTGGGCCTCGCGGGGCCGCAGGTCGGCGTGGACCTGCGGATCTTCGTGTACGACGTCGAGGACGAGAACGAGGACCGCCACGTCGGGCACGTCGTCAACCCCGTGCTCGAGGTCTTCGACGGACCGGGCGACGAGATCGAGGAGAGCGACGAGGGCTGCCTCTCGATCCCCGGCGCCTACTCGCCGCTGGCTCGCCCCGTGAAGGCGACCGTCCGCGGGTTCGACCAGCACGGCAACCCCGTCGAGCTCACGGGCACGCACTTCTTCGGCCGTGCCCTCCAGCACGAGGCCCAGCACCTCGACGGCACCCTCTACTTCGACCACCTGGCGCCCGCGGCCCAGGAGGCCGTGATCGCCGAGATGCACCAGGAACGCCCCGGCATCCTGGAGGAGCGCCGCGAGCTGTCCGACGCGCTGGGCAAGGCGCCCGCCGAGTACCCGGCCGAGCCCCTGCGCTGAGACCAGTCCTCCGGGTGGGCCCTGCACAGCGGGCCCGGCCCGACCGGCCCACCCCGCCCTGGACCCGAACACACGAGAGCCCCGCCCGGGAGCCGCAGCAGGTGCTCTGCGGACGGCTCCCGGGCGGGGGCCTTCGTACGTTCGAGGTCAGCCGCGCTGCGCGCGACGGCTGACGAGCACCGCGCCGACGCCGGCGGCGAGCAGGGCTGCGGCCCCGGCGGCGATGAGCATCGCGTTCGAGCCGGTGGCGGCCAGGCCGTCCTTCTCGGCGGCGACGGTGTTCGAGACGGGGACAGCGCCGTCGACGGTCACGGGATCGGTGCCCGCAGGACTCTCGGCGCCCTCGGGGACCGTGGTCGTCGGCGTCGTATCGGGCACCACGGTCGTCGGGTTCTCGGCGTCGTCGCCGCTTGCCGGAGGCGTGGTGACCTCGTCCGGTCCCTGGGGAGTCCCGGGGACTGCGGGGGTCTCCTCGTCGGTGGGGAGCTCGGCTCCCGGGACCACGGGGGTCAGCGGGGTCGGGGGCTCGGGCGGCGTCGTCGGCGTGCACACGGGCTTCTGCCCGCCCTCGCCGAAGTGCTCGTTGTACTCGGCGACCTGGACCCAGGTCACGCAGTAGCCGTCGGGGAACGCGGCAGCGGCACCGCTGAAGTCGTAGAAGCTCGTGCCGATGTACTTGCCGGACGGCTGGTTGTTGAGCGACTCGAAGTGGGTGCCGAAGCTCTGGGACCCGGTCCCGTCGAGCGCGGTCGCGCGGTAGTTCACGTGGCCGCCGTCGACGTAGGCGGTGCCCGTCGGCAGGGTCACGCCCCCGGCGGTCACGGTGTACGGGGTCGGGTCGTCGGAGCCGCCGGCGAACGCGATCGCGGGGGTGGCCGCGAGGATCGCTGTCGTCAGGAGGGCGACGGGTACTGCGCGCATCAAGGAGGACCTTTCCGGGGGGAGGGGTGCCCTCGGCTCAGGGGTGCGAGCGGGGCTGGCCAGATAGTGAACTGGACGGTTGTTCAGTTCACCGTACTCTCCCGACATGCCTGTCTCCACCACCCAAACCGGACATGTGAGCGCTAAACGTACCGTTACCCGGGTGAATGTGGAAGCGCTGCCAAACTGTTGGCAGTCCTTCCGGTTCCGGGCCTCTCGGCCCTCGGTGCGGAGGTCCCCCAGGCCGAGGTGCGCCTCGTGCGAAACCTCCGCTGCGTCGTCGGGCAGGGGCTCCAGATGCTCCGGGCAGTCAGGCCGCGGCGACCGACCGGTCACCCCCGAGCGGGACGGCTCAGAGCGTCGCCAACCACTGCACGACGGCGTCGCTCACCGCCGCGTGGTCGTTCCGGACGTCGTGTGCCCCGGGCAGGCGAACCTGCGTGACGGGGCCGGGGATCGCTGCGACGTGCTCGTCGAACTCCTCGGGCGAGCCGAACGGGTCGGTCGTGCCCGACACGAACAGCACGGGGACCGCGAGCTGCGGGAAGTGGTCGACGCGCAGCTTGTCGGGCTTGCCCGGCGGGTGCAGGGGGTAGCTCAGTAGCACGAGCCCGGCTGCGGGCAGCCCCTCGGCCACGGCGATCGAGCACATGCGCCCGCCGTACGACCGTCCGCCGAGCACGAGCCGGTCCGGCGCGAAGCCCTCCTCGGCCGCGAAGCGCCCGGCCTCCTCGACGAGGTGCGCGACGGCGACCGGCGCACGGTCGGGCATACGCCTGCCCGCGATCCGGTACGGGAAGTCGACCCGCCGCACGGGCAGCGGCTCCACGGCCTCCTCGACCGCGACGAGCGTCGGGTGGTCGCGCCCGGCCCCGGCGCCCGGGGTGAGGAGGAGCCCGCCGACCGCTGGAGCTGGGGATCGCGTCATGGGTCCAGTGTTGCAGCGGCGGGCTGGTCGGTGCCGAGCATGCGGTCGCCGTTCCTCGAGCATGCGGTTGTCGTCCGTCTCCTGGGGATTCCGGACGACAACCGCATGCTCGGCCAGAAGGGCGGGGCTGCCGTCGAGCACGAGGTTCCGTGCGGTCGAGCACGAGGTTGCGGTCGCGGACGTGCTCATATCGACCGCAACCTCGTGCTCGGCACCCAGCGCCTAGAGCCCCGCGAGCAGCTCCTGCATCTCCGCGATCTCGGCCTCCTGCGCGTCGATGATGGCCTGCGCCAGCTCGCGCGCCTCGGGGTTCTCGCCGTCGGCGAGCTCGGCCTCGGCCATGTCCACGGCACCCTGGTGGTGCGCGATCATGCCCTCGAGGAACAGTCGCGAGACCGTCGTGGCGTCCGCGTCCTCGAGCGCCTGGATCTCCTCGTCGGTGAGCATCCCGTCCATGGAGTGCCCCGAGTGGTCGCCCGTCGACCCGGCTCCCCACTCCTCGAGGAACCCGTTCATGCGCTCGATCTCCGGCGCCTGTGCACCCTCGATGCGGGTTGCGAGGTCGACGACCGCTGGGTCGACACCGTTGGTGTCGAGCACGATCCGTGACATCACGAGCGCCTGCTCGTGGTGCGGGATCATCATCTGCGCGAACATCACGTCCGCGTCGTTCGCCGAGGCGTCGGCTCCTGCGTCCGGCGTGCCCTGCGAGGTGTTCTCGCCCATGTCGTGGCCCTCCATGTCTCCCGTTGCGCCGTCGCCCCCGTCGGCGCAGCCCGCGAGGAGCAGCGTCGAGCCGAGCGTCAGACCGATCGTGGCCCTGGTCAGGGTGTGCTTGTTCATCAGTGGTCCTTCAGGTGTGTCGGTGTGCCGCGAGCCCTCGCGGCGGTGATGGCGTGCTGCGGCCCCGTCCGGGCCGAGCTCCTATCTCCGACTGATCCCGAGCGCGACGAGAGACGGCGGACGCAGCGCCCACCCGGGCCGCGACCAGGGTGCGACGATGCGCGCGAGGTGCGTGACGCCGTCGGGCAGGCGACGCCACAGCGCCGGGCCCGCGAGCGACACGAGCGCGACGAGCACCATGAGGCACATCGCCTCGAGCTCGCCGTGCCCCGTGCCCGACGGCGCCACCTCCTCCGCGTCGACGTCGCCCGCCGTGTGGCTCGCCGGGCTCGTCGTGCCTGCGGCGGCCGTGTGCGTCGTGCCGTGCGTCACGGGGCTGCCCGACATCTGGTGCATCCCGACGAACCCGCCGAGCAGCACCAGCATCCCGAGCAGCACCGCGAACCGCCGGACGAGGCCGGAGGTTCGCGGGGGCCGCAGTGCGGACGACAGGCCGGGCACGGGGCTCAGGACGCCGCCACGCGAGCCGGGTCGAGGTCCAGCCGGCGCAGGAGCTGCGCGTTGAGGGCCACGATCACGGTCGACAGGGACATGAGGAGCGCGCCCACGGCCATGGGCATGACGAACCCGACCGGGGCCAGGACGCCCGCCGCGAGCGGCACGGACACCAGGTTGTACCCGGCGGCCCACCACAGGTTCTGCTGCATCTTGCGGTAGCTCGCCCGGGACAGCTCGATCACGGACAGGACCGAGCGCGGGTCGTCGCTCGCGAGGATGACACCGGCCGATGCGATGGCGACGTCGGTGCCCGCGCCGATCGCGATGCCCACGTCCGCCTGGGCGAGGGCCGGGGCGTCGTTGACGCCGTCGCCGACCATCGCGACCTTGTGCCCACGGGCCTGGAGCTCGGAGACTTTGTCGCCCTTGTCTCTCGGACGCACACCGGCGAAGACCTCGTCGATGCCGAGCTCGTCCGCGACCGACTGCGCCACGGCCTGGGCGTCACCCGTGATCATGACGACGCGGATGCCGCGACGGTGCAGGGCATCGATCGCCTCGCGGGACTCGGGCCGGATCTCGTCGGCCAGGGCGAACGCGCCGAGGATCACGGCGCTGCCCGCGGGCCCGCCGGCTGCCTCGTCCGAGAGGGCGAGCGCGTGCAGGACCGTCGCGCCCTCGCTCTCCCACGTGGCGGCGTCGGGCAGGGGAGACACGCCGTGCTCGCGCAGGAGCGACGGGCCGCCCACCGCGACCCGGCGGCCGTCCACGAGACCCGAGACGCCCACGGCCGTCGAGGACCGGAAGTCCTCGGCGCGCGGGACCCGCACGCCCCTGTCCGCGGCAGCGCCCACGATCGCGCGCGCCAACGGGTGCTGCGAGTCGGCCTCGACGGCCGCGGCCAGCGCGAGGAGCTCGTCCTCGGTGCCCGACGCCACGGTCAGGTGCGTCACGACAGGCTCGCCCTTGGTCAGGGTGCCGGTCTTGTCGAACAGGACGGCGTCGACCGTGCGCATCTGCTCGAGCGCCATGCGGTCCTTGACGAGCACGCCGGCCTTGGCCGCGCGCTCGGTCGAGATCGACACGACGAGCGGGATCGCGAGACCCAGCGCGTGGGGGCATGCGATGACCAGGACCGTGATGGTCCGGATCAGGGCGTCCTCCGGTGTGCCCCAGATGCTCCACGCGACCAGGGTCAGGACCGCGGCGCCCAGCGCGAACCAGAAGAGCCAGCCCGCGGCACGGTCGGCGAGGCGCTGGGCGTGCGACGACGAGGCCTGAGCCTCGGCCACGAGGCGCTGGATGCCCGCGAGGGCCGTGTCGTCGCCGACCGCGTCGACCGTGACGCGCAGCGCCTGGTCGGTCGCGACCGTCCCGGCCACGACGTGGTCGCCGACCGTGCGGCGCACCGGGCGCGACTCGCCCGTGATCATGGACTCGTCCACGTCCGCGGTGCCGTCGGAGACCACGCCGTCGGCGGGCACGCGCCCGCCAGGGCGCACGACGACGACGTCCCCCACCACGAGGTCCGTCGGGGACACCGTGGTCACCTGGCCGTCGTCGCCCACGCGCTCGGCCTCGTCGGGCAGCAGGGCCGCGAGCGACTCGAGGGCCGAGGACGACTGCGCGAGCGAGCGCATCTCGATCCAGTGGCCCAGCAGCATGATGACGACCAGGAGCGCGAGCTCCCACCAGAAGTCGAGCTCGTGCGACAGGATCCCCAGGCTCGCGCCCCACGACGACACGAACGCGACCGTGATCGCGAGCGCGATGAGCAGCATCATCCCGGGCTTGCGGGCCCTGAGCTCGTCGACTGCGCCCGTGAGGAACGGTCGGCCGCCCCAGACGAACATGATCGTGCCGAGGACCGGCGAGACCCAGGCGATGCCCGGGACGTCGGGCAGCGAGTAGCCGATGATCGACGCGAACATCTCGCTCGCGAGGACCGTGGGGACCGCGAGGGCCAGCATGATCCAGAACAGGCGGCGGAACATCGCGACGTGGCCCGAGTGGCCGCCGTGTCCCGCGTGGGCCGAGTGGTCCATGCCGGGCATCGCGGCCATGTCGTGGCCGGCGTGACCCGCGTGCTGTTCGTGCGCCTCGGGCGAGGCGTCGTGCGTGCGCCCCGCGTGCCCGTCGGTCGCGTGCGAGTGACCACCGGGTCTGTGGTCTTCGTGCGCGTCGTGGTCCGTGGGCGCCATCGTCGTCCCCTCCTGTGTCGGGATCCTCGAGCGTTATACCCCCTAGGGGTATCTCCGACTTCCGATAATGCCCCAGCGTGACCAGCGCGTCAAGAGGAACGCGGACCGACTCCGCTCAGGCCGACTCGTCGCCCGGTGACTCCTCCTCGGAGGCGGGCTCCGGCGTCGGGCGCGCGCGGGCCGCGCGGCGGTCGAGCGCGAACCACACGCCCAGTGCCACCACGGCGAGCGCGATGATCAGCAGGGGCTCCGACACGGAGCGCGAGAAGGCCAGCAGGCTGGACTGCGCCTCCGTGGTCACCGACGTGGGCAGCAGCCCCGGCAGCGAGGCGAGCCCGTTGGTGGTCAGGAACAGCACGCCCACCGTGATCAGCAGGAGCCCGGTCGCCACCGACGTGCTGTGCAGGCGCAGCGGCCCCATCTGCCATGCGCGCCCACGCAGCCGGGCCCGGCCGCGCGGCCCGAGGCGCTCCCAGGACGCGGCGATCGCGAGCAACGGGACGACCATGCCCGCGCCGTACACCGCGAGCATCGACCCGGCCAGCACGGGCGACTGCTGCGTCGCGGCCAGGGTCAGGACGGCGCCCAGGATGGGGCCTGAGCAGAAGCCCGCGACCCCCGAGACCGTGCCGAGCAGCAGGGCGCGCACCAGGCCGGTACGCCGGCCGGCCGCGCCCCGGACGGCGTCGACCCCAGGCATCAGCCGCGCGGCGTCGAACCCGATGCCGAGGACCTGGAGCGCACCGAACACGATGACCATCCACCCGGCGACCAGGATGAGGACGTCGCGGTGCGTCGTGACGAGCGCGCCGACGGCGGACACCCCCAGGCCCAGCGGCACCAGGGTGAGGGAGAGTCCCACGAAGAACACGCCGCCGCTCAGCAGGAGCCGGGTGCGGCTGCCGGTCGTGGCGGCGAAGAACGCGGGCAGCAGCAGGGCGCCGCACGGGCTCAGCAGGGCCAGGGTGCCGCCGAGGAACGCGGCCAGGAGGCCGAGCTCCACGGCTCAGGCCCCGGCCCGGGAGAGGGCGCGGTCGAAGGCCTCGACGAACACCTCGGTGGGCATGGCGCCCACGAGGGGCTCCCCGGACATGAGGAACGTCGGTGTGGAGTACACACCGATGCTCCCGGCCTCGTCGAGGTCCGCCTGCACCAGGGCTGCGACCTCGGGGGAGCGGAGGTCGGTGGCGAAGCGCTCGGCGTCCAGGCCCAGCTCGGCTGCCAGGGCGATCAGCGCCTCCTCGCCGAGCTCGGCCCCCGACCGCTTCTCGCCGTCTGCGAACAGGGCCTCGTGGTAGTCGAGGTAGCGGTCCTGCTGCCCGGCGGCGGCCGCCGCGCGCGAGGCGCGCAAGGAGTCCTCGCCGAAGATCGCCAGGTCTCGGAACTCGATCCGCAGGTCGCCCTCTTCGACCCGCTCGAGCATCGCGGGCTGGGTCGTCGCCGTCCATGACGCGCAGTAGCCGCACTGGAAGTCCGAGTACATGACGAGCGTGACCGGGGCGTCCGCCGGACCGACGGCGCGCGGGTCGCCGTCGGTCCGGCGCGCCAGGTCGAGGGAGACCTGCTCCTCAGGTTCGCCGGACGCGGTGGCGCCTTCCGTCGTCGGGCCTTCGGCTGCTGGGGCTGCGCCGGTGCCCTGCAGGCTCAGGGAGAGGATCGCCAGCAGAGCCGCGATCGCGACGACGAGGGACGGGACGAGCCAGCGGGGGCGCCGAGCGGTTGCGGAGGTCATGACTTCCTTCGGTCGAGGGGGCCTCCATGCGGCGGCGGAACCGAGTTCCTCTATGCGGCATAGAGTTCTTCTACGTGTCATAGTAGACGGGTGACCAGCATGATCACGACCGTCCGGCCACTGTCTGCCCCGCGCCGGGCGCTCCTCGCCCTCAGCGCCTGGGGGCCCCGGCAGTGGGGCATCGCCGCGGCCGCCGCGCTCGCGGTCGCCCTCCTGCTGGGCGTCTCGACCGTGCTCATCCCCAACCCGGTCTTCAGCCGCGAGATCGCGGTCGTCGCGTGGAACTACCCCGTCTGGATCGTGACGTCGGTCCTCTCGGGGATGCTCGTCGGCACCTACGTGCGCCAGAGCCCCGCAGCGCCCACGGCCCCCACCGGTGACGACGCGCAGCCCGGGACGAGCGGGGCGCCCGACCGGTCGGGCAAGCTCGGCATGGCGGGCGGCGTGCTCGCGTGGTTCGCCGTGGGGTGTCCCGTGTGCAACAAGCTCGCGCTCCTCGCGCTCGGCTACTCGGGCGCCATCACGTGGTTCGCGCCCGTCCAGCCGTACCTCGCGATCCTGGCGCTGGCGCTCACCGGCGTCGCGTTGTTCGTGCGCCTCAGCAACCAGGTCGCGTGCCCGGTGCGCTCGGCGGTGGCCCGTGGCTGAGACCGTCGCGCCTCACCTCGGCGGCCTGGAGCGCCGGGTCATGGACATCCTCTGGGACTGCCCGCACGAGCTGTGCACGCGCGAGGTCCTCGAGCAGACCGAGACCGAGCTCGCCTACACGACGATCGCCACCGTCCTGACGAACCTGGCGCGCAAGGGCATGGTCGAGAAGGTCCTGTCCGGGCGCACCTGGGCCTACCGGGCGTTGCGCTCGCGCGGCGAGTACGTGGGCGCGCTCATGACCCAGGCGCTGCGCACGAGCGAGGACCACGGCGCGCCGCTCGCGCACCTCGTCGCAGCCCTGCCCGCAGCGGATCGCGACACGCTCCGCGCGCTGCTCGCCGACGGCTGAGGGCGGTGCGTCTCCGCGGCCCACGCTCGTCGGTGGCCGCGGGCGCGGTTGGTCTTGCGCCGGCTGCTACTGCGCCGCAGGCACGCTCGTCACTGCGCCGCAGGCACGCTCGTCACGGTGGTCAGGAGGAACGCCGAGTCCTCGAGCGCCGTGACGGCGTGCCGCTCGTGCGTGAGCACGCGCAGCTCGCCCGTCCCGACCTCCTCGTCGCCACCCAGCGCGGTGACCCGCACGCGCCCGCGCAGGACCTGGATGCTCGCGGCCGGGGGAGCGTTGTGCTCGCCCAGCTCGATGCCCGCGAGGATCGCGATGATGGTCTGGCGCAGGACGCCGTCGTGCAGCACGACCTCCGCGCTGCGGCCGTTGTCGCCGTCCCGGGCGCGGGTGAGGTGCGCGTCCGTGAGCAGCTCGAGGTTCGTCATGAGGGGCTTCCGTTCGGGTGGGGGACGGGTGTCGGGGCCCTCCCATCATGGCCGCAGGGCGTCCGGTTCGCCCGGTGTGCGTGAGTGCCCGACGGCGTCGCGCGCCCCGCGCTGGCGTCGTGCTCGGGCGTCCCACCGTGCCGTGCTCCGCGCCGGCACCTGCCTGTGACGGCCGTCACTCGATGCCCGACCGGCGTGCGCTCGGGCGGCGGGTACCTGAAACTGGGTGGATGCACGCTCCCACCTTCGTCGACGTCTGGCAGCTCCTCGACGACGCCGACCGAGCACGACTGGCCGAGATCGACGAGACGCAGAGCGAGATCCTGACCTTCCTGCGGACGACGCCCATCGAGGACGTCGACGCGCCCATGTTCTCCGAGCTCCAGGTCGAGCGGCTGCGGGTCTACCGGGGCGCGCTCGAGCGCTCGGGAGCCGCGGAGGAGGACACCGAGGACGCTGCGTCGGCCTAGCCGACCGCGAACCGGCGACCCCGTTGACTGCGGTCAGAGCCCGAGCGGTCGGTCGTAGTACACGTTCAACCGCACCTCGTCCCCCGCCACGGTGACGTTGGAGCAGACGCGGCGCGCGGTGATCCAGCTTCGTCCGGTGCACGTCTGGCCCGCGGGGGCTGCACTCGCGGCGAGGTCGGCGGGTGACTGCCCCGGCGGGCCGGACAGGGTCAGCTCGCGCCAGCAGCCACCCGAACCGCACCCCATCCCGTCGGTCGTGATCGTGACACCCTGCGGGAGCGCGGGGACCGCGGAGCGGGCGGGATCCCTCCCTCGTCGGACTCGGCCAGGAGGATCGCCCCTGCCTCGTAGGTCAGCGCGAGGCCCACGAGCGTGACGCACGCGACGACGACGGCCTTGGTCCGGGACACCTGAGCATCGTAGGGCGCGGTCCCCGACGACTGCGTGAGGGCCGGCTCGGTCAGGCGGTCGAGGCGCCGGGCCCATGGGGCGAGCGCCCCCGCCCGCGGCGAGCGTGTCCGCCTGCGCCCGCTCCCGGTGCGCGGGAGAGTAGGGGGCATGCAGATCCTCTCCTCGATCGCGACGGCGCTGTTCACGGCCGTCGCGACGATCGTCATGGTCCTCCTGCTCGCGGCGACGGCCCGCAGGGTCCTGGGGGTCCCGGTCGGGTGGATCCGCTCGATCCTCATGACGGTCTTCGTGGTCTCGATCGGGTCGTGGGGGCTCACCGAGGGGTTCCAGCAGCTCGGCGTGCAGGAGGCCGACGGGTCGCTCACGGTCCATCCCGGGGTCGTGCTCGTGATCATCGTCCTCGCGTGGGCGTGGTCGTTCGTGATCGGCCTCGGGCTGCTGCTCGTCCTGGAGCTCCTGGTGCCGACGGGCAGCATCCCGACGCCCTGGCGCGCTGTCGTCGAGCTCCGCAGCGGGTCCAAGGACATGTGGCGCTACGCGCAGATCATGGGGATCATGCTGCGGCACGGGCTGGGCGGGTTCTTCGGCCGCGGGGCGCGCCGGCGCAGCCACCAGCGGACCACGGACACCGAGGAGCGGGCCGTGGCCCGCGAGCTGCGGGCCGCGCTGAGCGACGCGGGCGTGACGTTCGTGAAGCTCGGCCAGATGCTCTCGACGCGCGCGGACCTCCTGCCCGCGGTGTACGTCGAGGAGCTGTCCCGGCTCCAGAGCCAGGTTCCGCCCGCCCCCTGGGCGCAGATCGAGGGCATGGTCACGCGGTCGATCGGCGCCCCTGTGGACACGGTGTTCGCGCACTTCGACCCGGACCCGATCGCGTCGGCGTCGGTCGGCCAGGTGCACTGCGCGACGCTCCTCGACGGCCGCGAGGTGGTCGTCAAGGTCCAGCGGCCCGGGGCCCGCACCCAGGTCCTGGGCGACCTGCGGATCGTGCTGCGGATCGCGCGCCGGCTCCAGCGCGACACGTCCTGGGGTCCGTCGCTGGGCATCATGGACCTCGCCGAGGGATTCGCGGCCTCCTTGCGGGAGGAGCTCGACTACACGACCGAGCTCGAGAACACGCTCAACGTGCAAGGGGCGCTCGCGACCATCAGGCGCTCGCGGCGGCACCCGCTGCCCGGCCTGCACCAGGGCGAGGACCCCGACGCGAACGTGCCCCTCGTCGAGATCCCGCGCGTCTACCCGGAGCTGTCGAGCTCGACGCTCCTGGTCATGGACCGCCTCGACGGGACGCCCGTCGGGGACGCGGCCGAGCTGCTCACGACGTTCGACGACGACGCGCGCCACGACATCGCGGCCCGCCTGCTGCGCGTCACGCTCGACCAGATCGTCGTGACCGGGGTCTTCCACGCCGACCTGCACCCGGGCAACGTCCTGCTGCGCGACGACGGCTCGCTCGGGCTGCTCGACTTCGGGTCGGTGGGCCGGCTCGACGAGGCCGAGCGGGTCGCGCTCGCCGCCGTGCTGCTCGCGGTCGAGGCCGACGACTCGATCGCGGCGACCGACGCGCTCATCGAGCTCCTCGACCAGCCCGAGAGCTTCGACGAACGCCGGTTCGAGCGCTCGGTCGGCCAGCTCATCCTGCGGTTCCGGGGCGGAGGGGCCGCCAACAGCGGGTCGCTGTTCGCCTCGATGGTCCGGCTCGTGAACGACGCGGGCATGGGCGTGCCGCCGCAGGTCGCCGCGGCGTTCCGCACCATCGCGTCGCTCGACGGGACGCTGCACGTCCTGTCCCCGTCGTTCGAGCTGGTGTCCTCGGCCCGCGACGAGGGCGAGGAGCTGCTGCGCAACATGGTGAGCCTGCGCAAGATCCGTGCCAAGGCCGGGTCCCAGCTCCTGGCGTTCGCCCCGTCGATCGAGCGCCTGCCGCGGCGCCTCAACAAGATCACGTCCGACCTCGAGGCCGGGAAGTTCACGGTCAACGTCCGGGCGTTCTCCGACCCCGGTGACCGGAAGTTCGTCACGAGCCTGGTGCAGCAGGTCATCTCGACGATCATCGCCGCGGCGAGCGTCGTGGGCGGGGTGTTCCTCCTGATCGCGGAGAACGGCCCGCAGCTCACGAACGACCTGAGCTGGTACTCGGTCTTCGGCGCCGTGATGCTGTTCGTCGGTGCGGTGCTCAGCATCCGCGTGCTGATCTACGCGTTCCGCGGCGCGCCGGGGGACCGGGGCGCCAGGGAGTGGTAGGTCGCGGGACGGGGGCCCGGGTCTCCGTGAGCGGGAGACGTCGTGCTGATGCGTCCCCGGGCCGCTAGCGTGCGCTCATGTCCCGCCGCGAGCTCGTCGTCCTCGGCACCGCCAGCCAGGTGCCCACCCGGACGCGCAACCACAACGGCTACGTCCTGTTCTGGGACGACGAGGCCGTCCTGTTCGACCCGGGCGAGGGGACGCAGCGGCAGATGCTTCGGGCGGGCGTGTCGGCGACGGACCTGACGCGGATCGCGATCACGCACCTGCACGGTGACCACAGCCTGGGGCTGGCCGGCGTCGTACAGCGGATCAGCCTGGACGGCGTGCCGCACACGATCCCGGTGTCGTTCCCGGCGTCGGGCGCGGCGTGGGTCGACCACCTGATCGACGCCACGTCGTACCACCACCGCGCGGGCCTGGAGCTCCAGCCGCTGGCCGACGACGGGGTCGTCTGGCCCGTGCGCCCGGAACAGGGCTTCACGCTGCGCGCCGAGCGGCTCGAGCACGGTGTCGAGGCGTTCGGCTACCGGCTCGACGAGCCCGACGGCCTGCGCATGGTGCCCGCGCTCCTCGCCGCGGCCGGCGTCGCGGGCCCCGCGATCGGGGTGCTCCAGCGCGAGGGGAGGGTGGTCACGGGCGACGGGCGGACCGTCCGGCTCGAGGACGTGAGCGCCCGGCGCCCGGGGCAGTCGTTCGCGTTCGTCATGGACACGCGCCTGTGCGACGCGGTGTTCTCGCTCGCGCGCGGGGTCGACCTGCTCGTGATCGAGTCGACCTTCCTCGACCGGGACCGCGAGCTCGCGCACGCGTTCGGTCACCTCACCGCGCTGCAGGCGGCCACGGTCGCGGCGGAGTGCGGCGTCCGGTCGCTCGTCCTCACGCACTTCTCGCAGCGCTACCAGGACGCGGGGGAGTTCTGGGCCGAGGCCAGGACCGTGTTCGACGGCGAGCTCACGGTCGCCGAGGACCTCGACCGGGTGCAGGTCCCGCCGCGCGTGCACTGAACGGTGGCGCGGTGCGCACCTGGTCCCGGAGCCGGTCGACCGAGGTGGGTGCAGGCATGCGGGGAGCAGGCCCCGGCGGGCCCCGGGGAAGCGCCCGCTCTCCGGGTCGTCGGTGTCCCTGGCGGGTGCCCGCGACCGCTACCCTCGGACGGTGCCCGACCTGCCTGGAGTGCCCGACGACGACCGCACGCCCCGCCGCATCGGCTGGGGCTGGTTGGCGCTGTCGGTGCTGGCGGCGGTCGTGGCCTTCCTGGCTGTCGCGGTCCAGGTGCGGCGGTGCGTCGAGGACCCGTCCGGTGGCGAGGCCCTCTGCACGACGGGCCCGGCGCTCGGGACCGGCGGCTGGATGGTCGGTCTCGCGGGGGCGTGCCTGGCGGTCTACTCGTTCCGCCGAGCGTTCGCCCGCCGGTAGCCCCGAGCACCCCTGCCTGTCGTGCGTCGAGCACGAGGTTGCGGTCGCCCCGGCCGTTCTCACGACCGCAACCTCGTGCTCGACCGCGCGGAACCTCGTGCTCGGCACCCGGTCCCAGCGACCCGTCAGTGCCTCCCGCTACCGTCGCTCGCATGGCTGATCGCGCGCACGGAGACCCCACCCCGCCCACCGACTCGTCGGTCGACCGCGAGGACTGGTACGGCCGCGACCTCGATGGCGAGACGTTCGAGCACGTGGCGTTCGGCGACTGCGACTTCTCGGAGATCACGACCACGGGTGCCACGTTCACCGGGTGCACGTTCCGCAACGTGCGCTTCAACGCGTCGACCCACACGGACTCGGCCTTCGCGAACTGCACGTTCTCGCGCTGCTCGTTCTTCGACACCACGTTCACGCGCTGCAAGGCCGTCGGCTCGGTGTTCACCGAGTGCAGCTTCGACCTCCTGAAGGTCGTGGGCGGCAACTGGTCGTTCGTGGGTCTCCCGGCAGCCGACCTGCGCAGTGCGACGCTGACCGGCGCGCGGTTCCGCGAAGCGGACCTGACGGGTGCGCGCTGCCAGGGCGCGGTGCTGCGAGACCTCGACCTGTCGGGTGCGTGGCTGCACAAGGCCGACTTCACGGGGACAGACCTGCGGGGCAGCGACCTCCGTTCGCTCGACCCGCTGTCGAGCACCGTGCAGGGGGCGATCGTCGATCCTGCTCAGGCGCTCGTCCTCGCCGAGTCCCTGGGGCTGGACGTCCGGACCCACTGACCGGTCGCCAGCCGCAGCACCGGGGCCCCGCTGAGAGACACGTCACCGTCGCGTCATGATCGCGTCCGGGGCGTGTCTCTCTTCATGACGGGCACCTCGTGGCAGGCACGGGGCGCCCCCGATCGTGCGCCCGGCGTCATCGCCGGGACCCCGGAAGGACGCCCATGGCGACGACGAGCGAGCAGAACCTCGAGGCACTGGCCGACGAGGAGCTCGTCGACGCCGTGCGGCAGGGCTCGCGGGACGCCTACGGGGTCCTGTGGACCCGGCACGCGGGCGCCGGTCGCGGCGCGGCCCGCCGGGTCACGTCGTCGTTCGACCCGGACGACCTGGTCCAGGAGTCGTTCGCGCGCATCCTGAACGCGATCCAGGGCGGGCACGGGCCGACAGGTCCGTTCCGGCCCTACCTCTACCAGACGGTCCGCAGCGTCGCGATCTCCTGGTCGCACGCGCCGCTCCCGATCGCCGTGGAGGAGGTCCCGGAGGTCGCCGACCCGGTCGACATGGCCGACGGCGTGGTCGAGGGCTCGGTCACCGTCACGGCGTTCAAGGCGCTCCCCGAGCGGTGGCAGGCGGTGCTCTGGTACACCGAGGTCGAGGGCATGGATCCCCGGGAGGTCGCCCCGCTGCTCGGGCTGAGCGCGGGGTCCGTCTCGGCGCTCGCGTACCGGGCGCGCGAGGGCCTGCGTCGGTCGTGGCTCCAGGCGCACGTCAACGCCGCCGCGGTGCCCGAGGAGTGTCGCTGGGCCGTCGAGCTGATGGGCGACTACAACCGCGGTGCCCTGAGCGCGCGTCAGAAGGACCGGTTCGAGGAGCACCTCACGGGGTGCCTGTCGTGCTCGATCCTCGTCGAGGAGGTCGACCAGGTCGCCTCCCGCCTGGGTCTGCTCCTGGTCCCGCTGGTCCTGGGGGTCCCGGCGGTCCTGGGCGGAGGCTCGTTCGCGCTGGGCGGCGCGGCGGGCGCGGCACCGGTGGGGACGTTCGTCGGCCCGACGGCGGAGCTCGCCTCCTCAGGGCCCGCGGGCTCGGGCGGAGCGTCGGGTGGGTCCGGCCCGCTGGGCGCGGCGACCTCGGGGGCCGGGGCGACCGCGGGTGGCTTCTCGGGCGGGCTCGTGCTCGCCCTGGTCGGTGCGGGCGTCGCGGCCGGTGTGCTGGTCGTCGCGCAGCCCTGGGCCGCAGCGCCGCCGGCGGTCGCCGAACAGCTCACCGCGGAGAGCGACTCGCCAGGATCTGCCGACGGGGCGACCAACGACCCCCTGGCCCCCGGGACGACCGACCCCGCGGGCATCCCGGACGGCGGGGCGGCCGAGCCCCCCGAGGCGGGCCGGCCCGAGGCCCCGGGCCAGGGGCCCTCGGGTGGGACCGGCTCGTCAGGTTCCCCGGGGACGGGCTCCTCGCAGCGACCTCAGGGCACCGGCGCCGGACCCGAGGCGCCTGTCGTCACCGAGCCGCCCGTCGATCCGGTGGACCCCGTCGGGCCCGTGCCCCCGGACACGGTCGACCCGGTGGATCCCGTCGACCCCGTCGACCCCGTCGACGTCCCGCCCGTCGCGCCGACCCTCGTCGCCCCGGCGCCGGGCGAGCTGGTCTTCCTGCCCGAGCTCTCGGGCACCGGGGAGGCCGGTGCGACAGTCACCCTGACCGGCACCGACCCGACGGGGACGTCGTCCGTCCTGGCCACCGCGGAGGTCTCGCCGGCCGGAACGTGGCGCGCGACGCCGTCGGGCAGCGGGGGAGGCTGGGACAGCCTCATCGTGACCCAGGAGCGCGGCGGGCTGACCTCCGAGCCGACCACCGTCCAGGGGCCGTTCACGTTCGCGCTGCCCACGATCCTCACGCCCGCCGACGGGTCCGTCCTGGGCTGGGCGCCGTCGATCGACGTCCGGATCGAGGGACGTGCCGGGATGACCCTGCAGGTCTTCGTGGACGGAGTCGCCACGGGCAACCTGCACGGCGCGAACGGCCGCCCGCTCGACCGCGTCGTGTCGGGGCTCGCGCCCGGCGAGCACTCGATCGGGCTGCGCTACGTCCGGGCGACCGGCGGCAGCGTGGTCGAGGCAGGGCCGACCGTGACCTCGACCTTCACGATCGCGGGCTGACCCGCCTCAGGACTCCTCGGCGGGGCGACGCACGACCGTCACCGGGCACGACGCGTACTCGACGGCCTGCCGGCTGACCGAGCCGAGCAGCAGCCGGTCGAACCCGCCTGTGCCACGGTTGCCCACGACCAGCCGCTCGGCGCCGCGGGCCGCGTCGATCAGGCCCTTGGCGGGCTGCGCGTGCACGACGCTGCGCTGCAGCCGGTCCTCGGAGAGGTCCGCGCCCGCGGCCTCGAGCGCGCGGTCGAGCTGCTCGCCCGCGAACTTCTCGTAGTCGTCGATCGGAGGAGTCCAGCCCCACGAGTCCGGCAGCGGGGCGAGCGTGACGATCTGCCAGCAGAACACGGCGTCGAGCACGGCGCCCGTGCGGCGGGCGACCTCGAGGCCGTGACGCAGCGCGTGCACCGAGGTGCGCGAACCGTCCACGCCCACGACGACGCGCGGCACGCTGCCGTCCGTCTCGGGGTCCTCGTCCTCCTCGTTCGACCGGACGACCGTGACCGGGACCTGAACGGCCCCCTGCACGACGGCCGAGGACACCGACCCCAGCACCAGCCGCCCCAGGCGTCCCAGCCCGCGACGCCCGACCACGAGCATCTCGGCGTGCTCGGCCCGAGCCAGCAGCGCGGCAGCGGGCGACCCCTGGACCTGCTCGGCGTGCGTGATCGTCTCGACCCCGGTCCGGTGCCTGGCCTCGTCCAGGAGGGTCAGGACCTGCTCCTGCTTGAGGTCCGCGAGGTGGCTGAAGTCGGAGGGCTCCGACGGGCGCGGACCGTCCTGCCACGAGGGCTCCCACGCGAGGACCGCGGTGAGCGGCACCCCTCGTGAGCCAGCCTCGACCAGGGCCCAGTCGAGGGCCTCCTGCGACTGGACCGACCCGTCCACACCGACGACCACGTCACGCATCGACGTCACCTGCTCTCTTGCTCGACGACCGTCCAGTGCGACTGTGCACCGTCCGCACCACCCATCTTGGTCGTTCCCGACGGCCACGTCACGCCTGGGCGTGTCTGCTTGATCACGCCTCGGCGTCAGCACCGGACGACGGGCGCGGACGGGTCAGAACCGAGGCCCGTCGTCGCCGTGCAGGAGGTTGCGGATCGGGGCCGTGGAGATGTCCAGACGGTCCACGAGGTCGGTCGGGCCGGAGACGATCACGGCCCGGTCGCCGACCGGGACGTACACCGCGACCGTCCCCCGGACCGCTACGCGCACGCACGGGTGCGAGACGTCGTCGAGCACGAAGGCCGTGCGCTGCAGCGCCGCGAGGTCGACCTCCTCGACGATCGCCCGCATCGCCGAGCGGTAGTCCTGGTACGCGTCGGCGAAGTCCGCCCCCGTCGGGCCCTCGGCCCCCTCGGGGACGTCGCTGTGCAGGGGCGAGGCCAGCGCCCCGCTGAGCGCGGCGCGCACGATGTCGTCGATCTGCTCGGGGTCGTCGGTGCCGACGCGGAGCGTCTCGACGTCGACCGCCTCGCCCACGAACGACACGTAGGCGCGCAGGAACCGCTCCTCGGTGGGGTCGCGGTCGTCACCCGTCCCGGTGACGGTCTCCTCCTCGAGGTCCAGCCCCCACGTGAGCGGGTCGGTGATCTCGCCCACCACGCCGCTGAAGCGTGCGAAACGGGCGACGATCTGCTCCCACGACTCATGGGCGCCTGCTGGTTCGTCCGGCTTGTGCATCGTCCTCCCTCGGACTGGCGGGTGCCCCTGCCACGAGCCTGCCCTCGCGGTGCTCCCGGGTCAACGATGCTGGCGGCGCGCCGGGAACGCACGTCGGGGACCGGGTGAGTCCACCGGCCGGGACGCCTGGTCCGCCCGCCGGGACGTCCCCCTGGGCTGCACGGACGCGTGCCAGTCTCTGGGCATGACCCAGGGGAGCACGCGACCTGAGCGGCGTCCGGCAGGACGTCGACGACGCCGCGGCCCGGGCTGGGTCCCCGACCAGCACGGCGCGTGGGCGATGCTCGCGGTGCCGCTGCTGGTCGGCGTCGTCCTCGGCGGTCCGGCCTGGGTGCACGTGCCGCTCGCGGTCCTGTGGTTCGTGGGGTACTTCGCGTTCTTCGCCGCGGGCCTGTGGCTCAAGTCCCGCTTCAGGGCGCGGTACCTGCCGGCCGTGCGGGCGTACGGGATCGCGACGGTCGTCCCAGCCGTCTCGGTCCTGGCCCTGCGGCCCGACCTCCTGGTCTGGGTCCCGCTGTTCCTGCCGCTGCTCGGGGTGAGCCTGTGGAGCTCGTACCGGCGGCGCGAGCGCTCGCTGCTCAACGACGGGGCCACGGTGCTCGCGGCGTGCCTCATGCTGCCGGTCGCGTTCGTGGCCGGGACGGGTCCGGCGCCGGACCTGTGGCCGGGTGTCTCGCTGCCCGACGGCGTCACGGGCCTCGCGGGGATCGGCTGGCCCCAGGTGTGGGCCGTCTTCGTGCTCGTGCTGGCCTACTTCGCGGGGACGATCCTCTACGTCAAGACGCTCGTCCGGGAGCGCGGCGAGCGCTCCTACCTGGTCGCGTCGGTCGTCTACCACGTGGCCGCAGGGTTCGCCGTGAGCGTGGCGCTCGCAGCGGCCGGGCTCGCGTGGTGGCCCGCGGTGCTGCTGTTCGCCGGCCTGACCGCCCGGGCGGTGTGGGTACCGAGGACCGGGGTGAAGCCCCTGCAGTTCGGGATGGGAGAGGTCGCCGCGAGCGTTCTCGTCCTGGTGGTCGCGCTCTGGCTGCCCTCGACCCTGGCGGTCGCGGGCGCCGCCTGACCTGGCCCGACGCCCCTGGAGACGAGGGCCCGAGGGGCGTGGCGCCGTCGGACCGGACGCCCCGCGGGGGTCTGTCCAGGCTCCCCGTCGACGCTCGGCCGAAGGTCACGGAGCGACCCCCTCGTCACGCCCCTGGCGAACAAGGGCATATCCGTGGGGTCGGCCCCGTTGGTCACGGATAGAGTCGTTGCGGTCAGGCCTGAGCACCACCGGTGCGGGTGTACGCCGCTCGTGAGGAGCAGCACATGTTCGAGAGATTTACCGACCGAGCCCGTCGGGTCGTCGTCCTTGCCCAAGAAGAGGCACGGATGCTCAACCACAACTACATCGGCACCGAGCACATCCTGCTCGGCCTCATCCACGAGGGAGAGGGAGTCGCAGCCAAGGCGCTGGAGTCCCTGAACATCTCCCTCGACGGTGTGCGCTCGCAGGTCACCGAGATCATCGGCGAGGGCCAGCAGGCCCCCAGCGGGCACATCCCGTTCACGCCGCGCGCCAAGAAGGTCCTGGAGCTCTCGCTCCGCGAGGCCCTTCAGCTCGGCCACAACTACATCGGCACCGAGCACATCCTGCTCGGGCTCATCCGTGAGGGAGAGGGTGTCGCAGCCCAGGTCCTCACCAAGATGGGCGCCGACCTCAACCGCGTGCGCCAGCAGGTCATCCAGCTGCTGTCCGGGTACCAGGGCAAGGAGCCCGTCGCTGCGGGCGGCCCCGCCGAGGGCCAGCCGTCCGGCTCGGCCGTGCTCGACCAGTTCGGCCGCAACCTCACGCAGGCCGCACGCGAGGGCAAGCTCGACCCGGTCATCGGACGCACCTCGGAGATCGAGCGCGTCATGCAGGTCCTGTCGCGCCGCACCAAGAACAACCCCGTCCTCATCGGCGAGCCCGGTGTCGGCAAGACGGCCGTCGTCGAGGGCCTCGCCCAGGACATCGTCCGAGGCGACGTGCCGGAGACGCTCAAGGACAAGCAGCTCTACACGCTGGACCTCGGCGCCCTGGTCGCCGGTTCCCGCTACCGCGGTGACTTCGAGGAGCGCCTCAAGAAGGTCCTCAAGGAGATCCGCACGCGCGGCGACATCATCCTCTTCATCGACGAGATCCACACGCTCGTCGGTGCGGGTGCCGCCGAGGGCGCGATCGACGCGGCGAGCATCCTCAAGCCGATGCTGGCCCGTGGTGAGCTCCAGACCATCGGTGCGACCACGCTCGACGAGTACCGCAAGCACATCGAGAAGGACCCGGCTCTGGAGCGTCGCTTCCAGCCGATCCTCGTCTCGGAGCCGAGCCTGCCGCACGCGATCGAGATCCTCAAGGGTCTGCGCGACCGCTACGAGGCGCACCACCGCGTGTCCATCACGGACGCCGCACTGGTGGCCGCCGCGACGCTGGCCGACCGCTACATCAACGACCGGTACCTGCCGGACAAGGCGATCGACCTGGTGGACGAGGCCGGTGCGCGTCTGCGCATCCGTCGCATGACCGCACCGCCGGAGCTCAAGGAGCTCGACGAGCAGATCGGCGAGGCGCGTCGCGACAAGGAGTCCGCGATCGACGAGCAGGACTTCGAGAAGGCCGCGCGCCTGCGCGACACCGAGAAGCAGCTCACGCAGCAGCGCGCCGACAAGGAGAAGGCCTGGAAGGCCGGAGACCTGGACACCGTCGCCGAGGTGGACGAGGACCTTATCGCCGAGGTCCTGGCCATGTCGACCGGCATCCCGGTGCTCAAGCTGACCGAGCAGGAGTCTGCACGCCTGCTGAAGATGGAGGACGAGCTGCACAAGCGCGTCGTCGGCCAGGAGACGGCCATCAAGGCGCTCTCCCAGGCGATCCGTCGCACGCGGGCAGGCCTCAAGGACCCCAAGCGTCCGGGTGGTTCGTTCATCTTCGCCGGCCCCACGGGTGTCGGTAAGACCGAGCTGGCCAAGGCGCTCGCCGAGTTCCTCTTCGGGGACGAGGACGCGCTCATCCAGCTCGACATGTCCGAGTTCTCGGAGAAGCACACGGTCTCGCGTCTCTTCGGCTCGCCTCCCGGCTACGTCGGTTACGACGAGGGTGGCCAGCTCACGGAGAAGGTCCGTCGCCGTCCGTTCTCCGTGGTCCTGTTCGACGAGGTGGAGAAGGCGCACGCCGACATCTTCAACTCGCTCCTGCAGATCCTCGAGGACGGTCGCCTGACCGACTCGCAGGGACGCGTGGTCGACTTCAAGAACACCGTCATCATCATGACCACGAACCTCGGTACGCGGGACATCGCCAAGGGCCTCCAGACCGGCTTCAACGCCGGTGGCGACCTGGTGACGAGCTACGACCGCATGAAGGCCAAGGTCAACGACGAGCTGAAGCAGCACTTCCGCCCGGAGTTCCTCAACCGCGTCGACGACGTGGTGGTCTTCCCGCAGCTCTCGCAGAAGGAGATCGTCCAGATCGTCGACCTCATGGTCGCCAAGCTGGACAAGCGTCTGCAGGACAAGGACATGGGCATCGAGCTCACGGACGCGGCCAAGACGCTCCTCTCCGAGAAGGGCTACGACCCGGTCCTCGGTGCTCGTCCGCTGCGCCGCGCGATCCAGCGCGACATCGAGGACGTGCTCTCCGAGAAGATCCTGTTCGGCGAGCTCAAGGCCGGCCAGGTCGTCCTGGTCGACGCCGAGGGCGAAGGCCTGCTGGGCGAGTTCACGTTCCGCGGTGTCTCCAAGGACGACCACGAGCGTGGCCCGGTGAGCGTGGCCGCGACCGCGGCGCTCAACGCGCCGACGGGCATCTCCACGGCCGACCTCCCGCCGACCGGCGAGCTGCGAGCCGGAGCCGAGTGATCCTTACGGCAGCCACCGGCTGTCGATCCCCGGTCGTCTGACGCCGACCGGACGAAGGGCCCCGATCCTCACGGATCGGGGCCCTTCGTCGTCTCCGAGGTCGGTCGGGCCGGGGGCGCCGGGACCGGAGGCGACCGGACCGAGGAGACCTAGTCGTGCCCGGCGAGCGAGGCGAGCGCGGTGCGCCAGAGCTCCTCGGAGTGCTCGACCGCCTCGGGGGTGTCGTTGTTGTCCTGCCGGATCGTCACGCGCGTGCCCTTGGGGTCGGGGGCGAGCGTGATCGCGACCTCGTGGTGGTTCTCCGGGACGTCGGGCACGCCGCTCGCGGGGGAGTAGTGCGTGAAGCGCAGTGTCTTCGGCCGGTCGACCTCGAGGACCGTGCCGTGGTCCTCGAAGTGCTTTCCCTGGTACTGGCCCTCGAACGTGATGGTGCTGCCCGGCTGGTAGTCCGTCTCCACGTTCGCGCCCAGCATCCAGGTCGCGGACGGGTGGACGAGCTCGGCCCACACCCTCTCGGGGCGGGCGGCGATGTGGATCGAGGCGGTGGCGACGAGTCCGGTCATGGGACCTCTCCTCCTTGAGCGGTTTCCTCGACCGTAGCGCCTGGGGTCAGGTACGGCATGGTGGCGCGCAGCGCTCCGAGATCGCGGCAGGCCGCCCGGGGTCGGTGCGCCGCCCGTCAGCGGACGCCGGTCAGCCCTGGCCGCGCTGCACGACGAGCCTGTCGAGGAGGTCGACGAGACGGCGGCGGTCGCGGTCGTCGAGCGGAGCCAGGAGGTCCTCCTGGGCTGCGGCGAGCACCGCTCCGAGCTCGTCGAGACGCTTCGCTCCCGTGGCGGTCAGGGTGATGATGTTGCGGCGACGGTCCGAGGGGTCGGGGTTCCGTTCGACGTGGCCGTCGGCGACCAGGCGGTCGACCAGCGCGACCATGTCGCTCCGGTCGATCCCGCACCGGCGGCCGAGCGCGGCCTGGCTCGCGGGCCCGAACTCCTCGAGAGTCGTGAGCACCGCGAAGTGGGACCGGTGGGCGCCGACCTCGGCGAGCCTCTCGGCCACCCGCCGGGACGCTTCGAGCGTGGCCTGGGCGAGGAGCCAGCTCGGCAGGGTGCGAAGGCGCGTGGGGGCGGTCTCGGTCTCCATCGCCCGATCCTATCGTTCGTAGGTCCGTCCTATTGTGGGTGGCGCCAACAATCTGTATCGTTGGTATTGCCAACGAAAATCGTCGACGAGGCCAACTTCCCCCGGAGGTCCACATGTCCACGCCCCGCCCTGCCGCAGCCACCGGAGCCGCTCCGCTGGACGAGCTCGCTCGTTCGCTCCGGGCCCTGGTCGACCGTGACGAGATCATCCGCCTCGTCTTCCGCCTCGGGTACGCCCTGGACGCCGGAGACGCCGAGCAGCTTCGCGACCTGTTCGTCGAGGACGCGACCGCGCGCACCCCTGGTGGGACTGCCGAGGGGGTCGAGGCAGTGGTGAGGCAGGCCGCACGCAACCATCGTCCGGAGGACGGCATCCAGCATCACGTGAGCAACGTGCTGGTCGACCTCGACGGTGACCAGGCCACGGTGCGCTCGAACCTGCTCGTGACGTTCGCCCGGCGGGAGCCCGTCGCCGACAAGCCCGTCACCCTGGGGGAGGTCTACAGCTTCGAGGTTCGCCGGACCGTCGACGGGTGGCGCTTGGCGAGCGTCGTCGTCGAACCGGTGTGGGCCTCGCGCTCTCCGGTCACGCTCCTGCGTGCCGGGTGAGCCGAGCACAGGTCTAGCGCACCCCGAGCGCGGCCCGCTGCCCCCGGTGGAGGCGCTCGATCACGGTCGAGTAGGCCGCGATCATCCGGGTGTGGCTGAACCGCGGTCGGCTGCGCAGGAGCGCGAGGCCCAGCTCGTCCCGCCGTCGGGCCGCCTCCTCCCACGCCGCGCAGATCGCGGCGGGGTCCCTGGACGTGACCAGGCCGATCCCGTCGACGATCGACGCGGCGTCGCCCACGTCGGTCGTGACGGGCACGGCCCCGCACATCGCGCCCTCGATGAGGCACAGCGGGGCCGCCTCGCCGAACGACGAGGTGAGCGCGACGACGTCGGCCGCCGCGTAGACCGACTCCATGTCGCGGCGCACGCCCAGGAGGTGGACCCGCGCGAGCAGGTCCGGGCGATCCGCGAACGAGGCCCGCAGGTCCTCGAGCAGGGCCGGGTTCGCCGGGCTCATCCCCGCGCCGCACATCAGCACGTGCCGTGTCGTCGCCCGCGCGAGGAACGCCCGGGCCGCTCGCACGAACAGGGCCACGTCCTTCATCCCGTCGTAGCGCGCCGCGAACGCCACGACGGTCGCGTCGAGCGGCACGCCGAGCATCCCGCGCCGGGCGGCGCGACGGCGCGGGGCCAGGGGACGGAACCGTGCGAGGTCCACCCCGTTGGAGATCACGTGGAGGAGCGAGGCGGGCACCCCGGCGGCACGGTAGGCGTCCCGGGTCGACTCGGCACAGCAGACCGCGCCGACGAGCCGTCCGTTCTCGACGGTCGCGAGCAGGTCGTCGAGGGCAGGTCCCTGGTGCTCGGGGTCGGACCGGTGCAGGCACGCGATCACGGGCCGCTCCGGGAAGCCGTCCTGGTTCACGAGCCGCAGCGGTTGCTCCTTGAGCGAGAGGACCACGTCGGACTGCGCGGCGAGCTCCGCCGCCGTGGACAGCTCCGCCTCGGTAAATCCTCGCGGCGCGGCCGGGCCAGCGGGAGCCCCCGGGCGCCGGCCCAGCGAGGCGACCTGGATGCCTGCTGCGCGGAGCGCCTGGTACCTCGGGTCCTCGGTCATGGGTTGAAGCAGGCCCTCGCGCAGGACCGCATGGTGGATGCTCAGGACGGAGTGCGTCTGCCGGCCCCCGCCGTGCAGCCCGGTGATGACCGCGCTGTGCAGCACTCGTGCCCCGCCGCTGAAGAAGCCCTCGTAGATCGACTGGACCCGCAGTCCGTCTCCTGCTGACATGGCGTCACCTCCGTCGCCAGGATCGGGCACCACGATGTCCGACGCGTGGCGATCCTGTGACATCGGCATGACGTGTGCCGGGCGGCTCCGGGGACGAGGTGAGGGGTCAGCGGACGCTCGCCCACGCTGCCGCGAACCGCGGCAGGCTGGCCTCGAGGGTCTCCAGGCTCGCCGTGAGCGAGATGCGGAAGCGGCCGGGCGTCTCGAAGTACTTGCCGCCCAGGACCAGGACGTCGTGCTCGGCCAGGAGGGACTCGAACGCGCGGTCGTCGGGCACGGGCGAGCGGGGGAAGAGGTAGAACGTGCCCTCGGGCGAGTGCACGTCGTAGCCGATCTCGCGCAGCCCGGACACCATGAGGTCCCGCTTGCACTCGTAGAGCGCGACGTCGAACGGGATCCGCTCGAGCAGGGGCAGCGCGTGCTGCAGCACCGCGTTGGGGAACGCGTAACCGATCGCGATCTGGAGCGCCTCGATCGCAGGCCGCAGCTCCTCACGGCCGGGCAGGGTCGGGGGGACGGCGAGGTACCCGATGCGCTGGCCCGGCGCGAGCAACGTCTTCCCGTAGCTGTACGCGAGCAGCGACCAGGGGTACACCTCGGTGGGGCTGTGGAACGTGGTGCCGTCGTAGACGATGCGGTGGTACGGCTCGTCCGAGACCACGAAGATGCGGCGCCCGGTGCGTGCCGACGCCTCGTCGAGCAGCGCCGCCAGGCGCCGCAGCTGCTCGACCGGGTAGACGCGACCCGTCGGGTTGTTGGGCGTGTTGACCAGGACGACCCTGGTCCGTGGGGTGATCGCACCCGCGATCGCGTCGAGGTCCAGGTCGAACGTCTCGGGGACGATCGGGACCTTGACGGGGACCAGCCCGGCCTCGCGCACGATCACCTCGTACGCGAACCACGGCGGGATGCTGAAGACCACCTCGTCGCCGGGGTCGGCGACGAGCTTGAGCGCGAGCGCGAGAGCCGTGAAGCCACCCGTGGTCAGGTGGACGTCGTCGGGCTCGAACGCCACGCCGACGACGCCGCGCAGCGCGTCGGCCGCCGCCGCGCGGGCAGCGGGCTCGCTGACCTTGTAGCCGAACCAGTGCTCGTCGCGCGGGACGGCGCTCGCGCGCAGCGCCTCGACATACTCGGCCGGGGCGGGGTCGTGCGGGTTCCCGAACGTGAGGTCGAGGACGCCGGGCCGGGCGCGCCGCTCGGGGTAGACGTGCGCGAAGAACCCGAGCAGGTGGTCGAACGGGGTGGACCGAGCGAGGTCCGCAGCGCGTCGGGAGATCGTCTCGTCGGCCATGGGAGCTCCTCGCTCGGGCGACGGCAGTGCCGGAAGGTGGGTCGCCAGGGCGGTGGTCGGCTGGCGACAGGGTGGCCGGGGGCCACGCGGGACAGGCGATTCCACGCTAGCACCGGGCCGGCGGACCGGCCGGGGGACGGGGAGGCCCGACGGCGCCGCTCACCCTGCGGCAGGCAGCGTCCCTCGCGGGGACCGCGCTCGGGCAGGAGGTCGATCACGGGCACGCGTGCCGTCAGCGCGTGCTGGACTCTCGCGCCGTGCTGGTGCGCGCCCGGTCGAGCAGGTAGTCCTGTTCCACCGTGTTCTGCGTGCGGGCCACTGCCGAGCGGAAGGCGACGGCCGCGTCGGCATGGCGGCCCAGGTCGTCGAGCAGGTGGGCGCGTACCGCGGGCTCTCGCGCGCCTGCGAGGGGGTCGTCGGCGAGCCCGTGCTCGCGGTCGAGCGCGCCGAGCAGGTCGAGCCCGCGCTGCGGGCCGAATGCCCGCGCGACGGCCACGACGCGCGACAGGCGGACCGGGCCGGTCGGTGCGAGGCGCTCGAGCCAGAGGTAGAGCGCGGCGATCTGCGGCCAGTCGGTGTCGGCGTCGCTCGTCGACGTGGCGTGGACGGCGGCGATCGCGGCTTGCACCTGGTACGGCCCGACGGTCCGGAGCGGCCACACGGCATCGATGATCGCGCGGCCCTCCTCGATCATCCGCTGGTCCCAGCGCGACCGGTCCTGGTCCTCGAGGGGCACCAGGTGGTCGTAGGCGTCGGTCCGGGCGTCACGTCGCGCCTCGGTGAGGAGCATGAGGGCGAGGAGCCCGGCGACCTCGGGGTCCTGGGTGCTGTGGGACCGGGCGAGCCGGGTGAGCCGGATGGCCTCGTGGGAGAGGTCGACACGGCCGAGGCTCGTCCCGGAGGAGGCCGTGTAGCCCTCGTTGAACACGAGATACAGCACCCGCAGCACGGAGGCGAGGCGTGCGTCGCGGTCGGCCGAGGTGGTGGGGACGAAGCGGGTCCCTTCCCGGCGGAGCTGCTGCTTCGCACGACTGACCCGCGTCCCCATGGTCGCCTCGCTCACGCCGTAGGCATGGGCGACCTCCGCCGTCGTCAGGCCACCCACGGCGCGGAGCGTCAGCGCGACCTGCGAGGTCGGGCTGAGGGACGGGTGGGCGCACAGGAGCAGCAGGGTGAGGCTGTCGTCGTCGTCGATCACCTCGCGGCCCGACGCCTGCTCCGCGAGCGCTGCTTCCCCGACCGTCCGCTCGCGGCGATGGCGCGCCTGCTCGGAACGCAGGAGGTCGATCATCCTGCGGTACGCCACCCGCACGAGCCAGGACCTGGGCTCGACCGGAACGCCCTCGACGGGCCACCGGGTGCTCGCGACGAGCAGCGCTTCCTGGACGGCGTCCTCGGCGACGTCGAACCGGCTGAACCGGCGCACGAGCGCACCGAGGACCTGAGGTGCCTCGGAGCGCAGCAGGCCCTCGATGCTCGGGTCCACCCGCGGGTCCACCTCTGGTGAGGGCGTCATGGGCGTCAGGCCGCGAAGTCGTCGCCCATGATCGGTCGGATCTCCATGGGCTCGCCCAGGACCGCGACCATGCGGCTGACGACCTCGACGGCCCGCTCGTGGCTCGCGCAGTCGATGACGGCAAAGCTTGCGAGGACCTCTTTGAGCTCGGCGAACGGGCCGTCGGTCGCGACGACGCCGGAGTCGGTGCGGCGCACCGTCGTGCTCATCGCGGGATGGCCCAGGCCCTCGCTCGACACGAACTCTCCGGTCCGGCGAAGCTCCGCCTCGAACTCCTGGTAGGCCGCGAAGGCCGCGAGGGCCTCGTCGGACGGCGTGTCGGCGGAGCCGGCGTCCCATGCGGCGGTCGGGGTGTATCCGAGCAACAGGTACTTCACGTGGTTCTCCTTCGAAGGTTCGCTGGTCGGCTCGAGACCAGACTCTCAGCCGAGGGCACGGGTCCGCAGCCGCAGGGCGAGGGCCGTGGTCCAGGTGAAGGCGATCAGCCCGTTGGCCGCGACCTGGAGGCTCGCGGTCTCGGGCGAGACGGGTACGAGCAGCGCGAGGCCCACGATCCCGTGGCCGATCGCAGCCGACACCTGACGGGCACGCACCGCACGGACCGTGAGGACCACGGCCGCAGCGGCGAGCGCGGTGAAGGCGACGGCGGCGGCCACCGAGTGGGCGACGCCGTGCCACGACATCGAGTCCGCCGGTCCGTCGGGCGTACCGACGGGAAAGCCGTTCTCCGGGTCCATGACGAAGACCCCCGCGAGCACGAAGCCGACCCCGGCGATCCCCAGCAGCACGGGGACGGCGCGCCGTCCGACTCCTTCGGTGACGATCCGTCGGTGCGTCACCGCCAGGGCGAGGAGCCCGAGGCCGGTCAGGGCGAAGGTGAGGATCTGGACCCAGCCGAGGTCTCCGGTGGAGAGCTGGCTGAGCGGGTGGACCCGCAGGTCGAAGCCCTCCCGGGCGACGGACTGCACGCCCGCGGAGACGACGAAGAGCGGACCCGCGGCCGCGGCCGCGACCAGCAGGCGTCGGGTGCTCGAACGGACCGCCGCCGCCGTCTGCGTGCGGTCGGCGCCGAGCGTCGGTGGCTTCGGGGACGGTGGGAGCGGGATCTGCCGTGACATGACGTTCTCCTTCGGTGGCGGGGCGGTTCACGGCTACCTCGTGACCGCAGCCCGGGCCTTGACACCCCTGGAGTGTGACGTGCATCACAGTCTCTGGATGTCGAGGCGTACGGAGGCGTGACGAGGTCTCCACGACTGCGGCCGACCGGACGTGGCGCCGAGACGAAGGAGAACGACCATGGACAGCACGAGCACCCCCGCCGAGACGACGGGCGCGAGCGCGACCGTCCCGACCGGATCAGCGGAAGTCGACGCCTACGGGCTCGACGGCCAGGCGCCGCCCAGCGCAGGGCTCCGCGCCCTGGAACGACTCGTCGGGACCTGGCGTGTGACCGGCGGCGCCGAGGGCGAGGTCACGTACGAGTGGATGGAGGGTGGGTACTTCCTCCTCCAGCGCGTGCGGCTCGACCAGTTCGGGCAGGAGATCAAGGGACTCGAGGTGATCGGCAACCTCCACCCGTTCGGCGAGCCCGTCGGTGAGGACGTCGTGTCCCGCTTCTACGACTCCCTCGGCAACACGCTCGACTACGTGTACGACATCACCGGCGACACCCTGACCATCTGGGCAGGGGTCAAGGGCAGCCCCGCGTTCTTCGAGGGGACCTTCGACGCCGCCGACCGGGTGGTCGTCGGCGAGTGGGTCTATCCGGACGGAGGCGGCTATCCGTCGACGATGACCCGGCGCTGACATCCGCGTCCGCGCGGCCGCGGTGGTGGTCGCGCGGACGTCGGCGGCGAATCCTCGTGGGGGAACTCACACCGCTTCCTGACGTGCTGACACGTTAAGATGGTCCGTCTGTCCGACTTCGAAGTTGGGGCGGTCGAACGGTCTGCAGGTACCTCGCGGACACGTCTCGATCCGGGCTGGAAACCCCACGATCCCCGCTGCGTCCCCGAAGGTCGGTCATGCCCGCTTCTCCTCCCTCCACCACTGCGCCCTCGGCCCAGGTGGTCCCTCCCTCGGCCGAGCCCCATGGTTCGGCGTCGGCCGAGCACGACGCGCCCGGCGCGTCGGGGCCTCGTCGCTGGTGGATCCTGCTCATCCTCGCGCTCACGCAGCTGCTCGTGGTGCTCGACGGGACGATCGTGAACATCGCCCTCCCGCAGGCCCAGCTCGAGCTCGGCCTCACGGACACCCAGCGCCAGTGGGTCGTCACGGCCTACGCGCTCGCGTTCGGGGCTCTCCTGCTGCTCGGCGGGCGCATCGCGGACTACTGGGGGCGCAAGCGCACCTACCTGCTGGGGATGGTCGGCTTCGGCGTCGCGTCGTTGCTCGCGGGCCTCGCGCGCAACGGCACCGAGCTCATCGCGATGCGTGGTCTCCAGGGGGTCTTCGCAGCGCTGCTCGCCCCCGCGGCCCTCGCGCTGCTCACGGTGTCCTTCCCACGCGGCAAGGACCGCAACACGGCGTTCGCCGTGTTCGGTTCGGTCGCGGGTGTCGGGGCCGCGGTCGGCCTGGTCCTCGGTGGCGCGCTCACCGAGTTCGCGGACTGGCGCTGGTGCCTGTGGGTCAACGTCCCGGTCGTCGTGGTCGCGCTCGTCGCGGGGGCGCTCCTGATCCGTGAGAGCAAGGCCGAGGGGGACAACAAGTACGACGTGCTGGGCACGGTCGTGGTGGTCCTCGGGCTCGGTTCGCTCGTCTACGGCTTCACGCTCGCCGAGCACAGCTGGGTCGCGCCCGAGACCATCGGGTGCCTGGCCGCCGGCGTCGTGCTCATCGCGCTGTTCGTCTGGATCGAGTCCCGCGTCGCGCAGCCGCTCCTCCCGCTGCGTGTGCTCACGAACAAGGTCCGGGCTGGCGCGTTCCTGCTGCAGGCCATCTTCGGTGCGCTCATGATCGGTGCGCTGCTGTACCTCGCCCTCCACCTGCAGATCGTGCTGGGCCTCTCGCCCCTGCACGCGGGCCTGGGCACCCTGCCCATGACGATCATGACGCTCGTCCTGGCCCCCGTGATCACCCAGCTCCTCCCGCGCTTCGGCCCCCGTCCGCTCATGATCGGCGGGCCCCTGGTCGCGGCCGCTGCGCTGCTCTACCTGAGCCGCATCACGGTCGGCGGGTCGTACGCGGTCGAGATCCTGCCCGCCCTGATCGTGCTGGGCGTGGGCATGGCGATGGTCCTGGTCCCGCTCCAGAACGTGGCCCTCTCGGGCGTCGAGGCGCACGACGCGGGCGCCGCGAGCGCGACCGTCAACGCCTCGATGCAGATCGGCGGCTCGATCGGCCTCTCGGTCTTCACGACCATCTACGCGGGCGTCGTCGCGGGGGCGGTCGTGACGGACGAGGCGTCGCAGCTCGCCGCGTTCGTCGACGGCTACTCGGCGGCGTTCGTCGCGACGGCCGTCACCCTGGTCGTGGGCGCCGTCATCGCCGCGGTGCTGATCCGCGGTCCCAAGGAACAGCTCCTGCCGCAGGGCGACCAGGTCGCCGTGCACCTGGGCTGACCGCGTCCCCGGAGCCGGGGACGCGGTTCCGGAGCACGTCCAGGCCGCCCGCTGACGCCACGCGCGTCGTCGGGCGGCCTTCGTGTCGGGTCTCCGTCCCCTTCCGGCAGCACGCGCCCCGTGCGGTCGCGTCGTACGGGGCGTCCGGTGCCCGACGGCGTCGCGCGCCCCCGGGCGGTCGTGGCGCCTCTCGCGGAGCTCGGGTCAGCCCGCGAGGAGCGCGCGGACGTCCCTCTCGGCCTGCCCGGGCGACGCGGTCCGGCAGCCCTTGTCGACCCAGCCCTGGACGAGCCGCGGCTCGTCGCGCAGCAGCCCCCAGCCGCGGCGCAGCAGCGTGAGCGGGGGCTTGCGCGACTCCCCGAGGTCGCGCAGGAGCCGGAACCAGAACGTCATGACGCGTGGGCGTCGCAGGCAGATCGCGTCGGCCAGGATGCCCTCGGCCCGGCAGGCCTCGACGAGCTCGGCCGCGAAGATCCCCTCGGCGATGACGATGCGCGAGCCCGTGACGTCGAGGTGGGTCGTGCCCGTGCGGCGCGAGGTCGGGATGTCGTAGACCGGGACGTCCGAGTGGCCCGTCGTGGCGAGCGAGAGCAGCGCGTCGAGCGCACCGGCCGCGTCCCAGCTCCCGGGCGAGTCCCAGTCGACGATGCCGAACCGGTGCGGCATGTCCGGGTGGTCGACGTCGTGGTAGAAGTCGTCGAGCGCGACGACCGGGAGCCCCAGTCGTCGGGTCAACGACGTCTTGCCCGAGCCCGACGGACCCGTCAGCAGGACGATCCGTCGGGGTGGGACACGCGTGCCCTCGGGCAGGTCGAAGAGGCCGTTCGTCACCCGACCATTCTCCCAGCCCGCGGACGCACCCTGGTGCGTGGCGCCGTCGGGCCGGTGAGACGTACGCCCGGGCGCCTGGGTTCGTGCGGGAACCACGTACGTAGCGATCGTGTGGCAGACCCTGATGTGAGGCCTCGGGCCCGCGCCCTAGCGTGGCCGCACACGATGCTGCGGCAACGGTGCCGCAGCCGTGCTGGGGAGGGTCGATCATGCAACGAAGCAGACGGTCCGTGAGGCGATGGCTTGCAGCAGCCGCCGCCACGGCAGCAGTGGCAGTGCCCCTGACGGTGCCGGTGCCCGCAGCGCTCGCGGCCGAGGCGTGCGCGCCCGCCTGGGCGGCCTCGTCGGTGTACACGGGCGGCGCGACCGCGTCGTACGCCGGCTCGAACTACAAGGCGTCGTGGTGGACTCAGGGCGAGGTCCCCGGGACGCAGCAGTGGGGGGCCTGGAAGGTCGTCGGGCCGTGCGGGACGGTCGACCCGACGGGGACCGACCCGACGGGGACGGACCCCACCGGGACGGACCCCACCGGGACGGACCCCACCGGGACGGACCCCACCGGCGGGGACCCGGGCACGCCCATCTCGACGAACCCCCAGGAGAAGTGCCGTCCTGACGGGCTGGCCGTCAACAAGACCGTCGACGTGCCCTACTGCGACGTGTACGACGAGGCCGGCCGCGAGAAGCTGCCGAACGGCCTGGACCGGCGCGTGATCGGCTACTTCACCTCGTGGCGCACGGGCGAGGGAGGGACGCCGGCCTACCTCGCGAGCGACATCCCGTGGACCAAGCTGTCGCACATCAACTACGCGTTCGCGCACGTCGGCCCGGACTCGAAGATCTCGGTGAACGCCGAGTCCGCGACGAGCGAGGCGACGGGCCTGACGTTCGCGGGGGCGGAGAACGCGCTCGACCCGACCGTCCCCTACAAGGGGCACTTCAACCAGCTGACCAAGTTCAAGAAGCAGCACCCCGGCGTGCGGACGCTCGTGTCGGTCGGCGGCTGGGCCGAGACGGGCGGCTACCTCGGGGCCGACGGGAACAGGGTCGCCTCGGGCGGCTTCTACACCCTGGACACCCAAGCCGAGTACGACGCGTTCGCGGCCTCCGCGGTCGCGATGGTGCGGACCTACGGGTTCGACGGGATCGACATCGACTACGAGTACCCGACCTCGAACGTCAAGGCCGGGAACCCGGACGACTTCGCGATCGCCGACGCCCGACGCGGACAGCTCTGGAAGAACTACGAGCAGCTCATGAAGACCACGCGCGAGGCCCTCGACAAGGCCGCGGCGCAGGACGGCGAGTACTACATGCTGACGATCGCGGCCCCCGCCTCGGGGTGGCTCCTGCGGGGCATGGAGGTCTTCCAGATCATGCCGTACCTCGACTACGTCAACGTGATGTCGTACGACCTGCACGGGACGTGGAACGACTTCGTGGGCGGCAACGGTGCCCTGTTCGACGACGGCAAGGACGGCGAGCTCGCGGCCGCCGGGGTGTACGGGGCCTACGACGGGATCGGGTACCTCAACGCCGACTGGGCCGCGCACTACTTCCGCGGAGCCGTGCAGGCCGGGCGCATCAACATCGGCGTCCCGTTCTACACGCGCGGCTGGACCAACGTGCAGGGTGGGACCAACGGACTGTGGGGCAAAGCCGCGCTGCCCGACCAGACCAAGTGCCCGCCCGGCACCGGGCCCTCGCTGGGCGGCACGTCCAAGTGCGGCAACGGGGCGGGCGGGATCGACAACGTCTGGTACGACGTCGACAAGGCCGGGGCGAAGATCCCCGCAGGAGGGAACCCGATCTGGCACATGCTCAACCTGCAGAACGGCAAGGTGGGATCGTACGCGGCTGCGTACGGCGCGCCGACCGGTCCGCTGACCGGGACCTACCAGCATCACTTCGACCCGGTCACCAAGACCGAGTGGTGGTGGAACGCGCAGACGAAGTCGTTCATCTCGGGAGACTCCGACCAGGCGATCCAGGCCAAGGCCGACTACGTGGTCGCGGGCGGCTACGGCGGCCTGATGATCTGGGAGCTGGCCGGGGACTACGGCCTGGACGCGGCGAGCGGCGAGTACGGCATGGGTGACAGCCTCGTGACGCGGATGCACTCGACGTTCGCGACCGCGGCACCGTACGGCGCCGCCAAGTCGAAGACCGCGACGCCCGCCGAGGCGATCGACCTGGGGGTGTCGTTCTCGGAGTTCGCGCTCGGCGACAACAACTACCCGATCAACCCGCGGGTGACGTTCGCCAACAGGTCCTCGGTCGCGATCCCGGCCGGAGCCACGATCTCGTTCGACTTCGCGACGACCACGTCCGCGACGATCGGCGAGCAGAACGGCTGGGGCATCACGACGGTCGCGGGCCACACCGGCAACAACGTGGGCGGGCTCGAGGGGGACCTGCACTCGGCGACGCTCAAGGTCCCGTCCGGGGGCATCCCGGCGGGCGGCTCGGCGTCCACCAAGCTGTCGTGGCGCCTGCCCATGGCGCAGATCTCGAACGTCCGCGTGACGATCGGGGCCACCACGTACGCCACGACCTACGACCACCCGCGCGGCGTCATGGTCGTGAACCCCGTGGTCTCTGGCGGGACGACGGGTGGGACGCCCGGGGGGAGCACGGGAGGGACGACCGGTGGCGCAGGTTGCTCGGCCGCCGCGTGGCTCGCCGGGACGGCCTACAACGGTGGCGCGCAGGTCACGCACGCGGGCCACAGGTGGTCTGCCCGGTACTGGACGCAGGGCAACGCTCCCGTGGTCAGCGACTGGGGCCCGTGGAAGGACGAGGGGGCCTGCTGACCCCCTGACGCCTGCGTCGAAGGTAGAGGGTTTGCGTCGAGGTAGAGGGCTGGAGCCCTCTACCTCGACGGCACCCCTCTACCTCGCGGCGCGTCCCGGCGGTCGTAGGCTTCCGGGGTGACCTCCGCCGAAGCCCTCGCCGCCACCGCCCTCGACTCGATCCGGTCCTGGGCGCCGCTCAGCCCTGCGCAGGCCGCGCTGCGCGAGGAGTACGTGGCGTTCGTCGAGCAGGGCCAGGGGGACGTGATCTTCCGCGGTGGCGCCGAGCACCTGACCGGGAGCTGCTTCGTGCTGACCCCGGACCTGCTGCACGTGCTGCTGTGCTTCCACCGCAAGGGGCAGTTCTGGGTCCAGGTCGGTGGGCACGTCGAGCCAGGTGACGGGAGCCTCGCGGCAGGGGCGTTCCGTGAGGCCCGTGAGGAGAGCGGCATCGAGTCCCTCGAGCCCTTCGAGCCCGACGGCGCCCCCGTGGACCTGCACCGGCACGCGCTGTCCTCCCGCTTCGGTACGTGCCTGGTCCACTGGGACGTGGGCTACGTCGCGTTCGCGGACCTCGAGGCGCTGCCCGTCGTGAGCGACGAGAGCGAGGCTGTCGCGTGGTTCCGGGTGGACCGGCTCCCGCCCGACACGCCCGAGGACTTCCCCGTGCGGCTCCGGACGGTCCTCGAGGAGATGACGCACCGCCGTCGGGCCTCCGCCTGACGGGGCGCCCCGCGCCCATGTGTACGCTTGTACACATGACCTTCCCGGACCCTTCCGACCAGCGCCCCATGCGCGAGCGCATGCTCGCCGGCGACCTCTACCTCGCCGACGACCCGCAGATCGCCGCCGACTCCGAGCGCGCCATGTCACTCAGCCACCGTTTCAACTCCCTGGACCCCACCGAGGGCGCAGCCCGTCGCGAGGTCCTGACCGAGCTGCTCGGCGCGTTCGGCGAGGACAGCGACATCCGCCCGCCCTTCCGCTGCGACCTGGGCTACCAGACGACGATCGGCGCGCGGACGTTCGTGAACTTCGGGCTCGTGTGCCTCGACGTCGCGCCCGTCACGATCGGTGACGACGTGCTGATCGGCCCGGGCGTCCAGCTCCTGACGCCCACGCACCCGATCGAGCCGGGCCCGCGCCGCGACAAGTGGGAAGGGGCCCAGCCCATCACGATCGGCGACAACGTGTGGCTCGGCGGCGGCGTGACCGTGTGCCCGGGCGTGACGATCGGCGAGAACACCGTGGTGGGCGCCGGGTCCGTCGTGACGCGCGACCTGCCCGCGAACGTCGTGGCCGTGGGTAACCCCGCGCGGGTCCTGCGGCACATCGACGCCGAGGGTGCCGAGAGCGCCGCGAGCACCCAGGGGGCCGACGGCACCGCCGGTGCCGCTTCCGGCCGCGACCCCGCGTGACCTCGACGTCGCCGCGCCGCGTCGATCCAGACCGCAAGGCCCGGATCGTCGACGCGGCCCTCGACGTCATCGCCGAGCACGGTGTCGCGGGCACCACGCACCGCGTGGTCGCGGCGGCCGCCGACGTGCCGCTCGGATCCATGACGTACCACTTCGAGAACCTCGACGAGCTGCTGCGGCTCGCGTTCGAACGGCACGCGGTCCAGGCGGCTGCGCGCTTCGAGGCCGCCATGGCGACCGTCCCCGAGGGCGGGGACCCGGTCGAGGCGATCGTCGGGCTCGTGTGCGACGAGTCGGGGAACTACCGACGGGACCTGCTCGTCGCGCTCGAGCTCTACGTGCTCGCGGCACGCAAGCCCGCCTTCCGCACCGTCACCCAGCGGTGGATGGCCGCGAGCCGGGCCGCCCTGCGGCGGCATGTCGACGCGGAGGTCGCGCCCGACGTCGACGCGCTCCTCGAAGGGCTCGTGCTGCATGCGGCGCTCTCGACGGGGCCCGACGGCCGACCGCTCGACCGGCCGCTCGACCCCGAGCGCGTGCTCCGCGCGGTGCGGCGCCAGGTGGGCTGAGCGCCGGCCGCTGGTGCCGAGCATGCGGTGGCCGACCGCATGCTCGGTAGCGAGCGTGTGCTCAGCCCAGCAGGATCACGTGCAGCGTGCGCGGCCCGTGCACGCCCTCGACGCGCGAGAGCTCGATGTCGCTCGTGGCGCTCGGCCCCGAGATCCACGTCTGCGGGCGCGTGGGGTGCGCGGCGAGGATCGTCACGGCCTCGGGCAGCGAGTGCACGACGTGCTCGGTCCGCACCACGCACACGTGCAGGTCGGGGACCAGGGTGATCGCCCGGCGCCCCTGGTCGTCCTCGCCGTCCAGGACGATCGTCCCGGTGTCCGCGACGGCCAGCCGGGACGCGGTCAGGACGGCGTCGACCTGGTCGAGCTCGGCCGCGGTCCGGCGGTCCTCGCGCGAGTCCTGCACGACGGCGGTCGCGTCCCCGAGCCCGCCGGTCCAGCCCGGGGGCAGCGCGGGGGGCACGACGACGGAGCGAGCGTCCGCGAGCAGCTCGCCCACGGTGCGGGCCAGGTCCCCCTCGGTCGCGGCCCGGTGCACGATCGCCCGGTAGTCGACGAGCCGGTCGACGAGGACCTCGATGGCTGCGGGGGACCCGGGGGAGTGCTCGCCCGTGGTCCGGTACCCGCGCGAGACGGGCGCCTGCTCGGCCACGGCGTCACCGAGGTGCGCGCCGTCGTTGATGACGGCCGCGCGCACGCGGGCGAGGATGTCGTCGCGAGCGCTCATCGGACGTCTCCGGTGGTCTCGGGGGAAGCGGGGGAGGGCGGCGCCTCCGGGGTGACGTGCTCGTCAGCCCACCACTCGCGGAAGCTCTGCCGGGGGAGCACGGGCAGGTCGCGCGCGTCGGTCCACTTCGAGCCCGGGAACGGCAGCGACGTGATGCGGCCCTTGCTGCCGCCCAGGACGCGGGTCACGCCGCCGGCCTTCTCGGCGAGCTCGAACCGCCCGGGCGTGGCCATGACGAACGACGCGGCCTTCATGGCGGCGCCCCAGGCCGTGGGTCGGCCCCGGTCCTGGTCGACCTCGCGCGCCCGCAGGTGCACGAGCAGCGACGGGATGTCGATCTTCACGGGGCACACGTCGTAGCACGCGCCGCACAGCGTCGAGGCGTACGGCAGCGAGTTGTTGGGGTCGGACCTCCCCGTCGACCCTGTGAGCTGGGGCGTGAGGACCGCGCCGATCGGGCCCGGGTAGACCGAGCCGTACGCGTGCCCGCCCACGCGCTCGTAGACCGGGCACACGTTGAGGCACGCCGAGCAGCGGATGCAGTGCAGGGCAGCGCGGCCCACGTCGTCGGCCAGGGCCTTGCTGCGACCGTTGTCGAGCAGGACCAGGTGGAACTCCTGCGGGCCGTCGCCCGGTGTGACGCCCGTCCACAGCGACGTGTACGGGTTCATGCGCTCGCCCGTCGAGGACCGGGGCAGGAGCGCCATGAAGACCTCGAGGTCCTGGTACGTGGGGATGAGCTTCTCGATGCCCATGACGGTGATGAGGGTCTCGGGGAGCGTGAGGCACATGCGGCCGTTGCCCTCGGACTCGACGACCGCGAGGGTGCCCGTGTCCGCGACGGCGAAGTTCGCGCCGCTGATCGCGACCTTCGCGGAGAGGAACTTGCGGCGCAGGTGCGCGCGGGCCGCCATGGCGAGCTCGCGCGGCGCGTCGGTCAGGTCGGGCGGTGCGTCGCCCATGCGCTCGAGGAAGATCTCGCGGATCTCCGAGCGGTTGCGGTGGATCGCGGGCACCAGGATGTGGGACGGCATGTCGTCCGCGAGCTGCACGATGAGCTCGGCGAGGTCGGTCTCGAACGCCGCGATGCCCTCCTCGGCGAGCGCCTCGTTGAGGCCGATCTCCTGCGTGACCATCGACTTGACCTTGACGACCTCGGTCTCGCCCGTGGCCTTGACCAGGTCCGTCACGATCCGGTTGGCCTCGGCGGCGTCCCGGGCCCAGTGCACGACGCCCCCGCGCGCGGTCACGTTGCGCTCGAGCTCTTCGAGGAGGTGCGGGAGGTCGCTCATGACGTGGGCCTTGATGGTCGAGCCCGCGTCGCGCAGCTCCTCCCAGTCGGGCACCTCGCCGACGACCGCCGCTCGCTTGGCACGGATGGTCGAGGTCGCGTGGGCCAGGTTGCGCCGCAACTGAGTGTTGCCCAGCGCCTGCTTGGCGGCCTCGGGGAACGTCGCGCCCCAGCGCAGCGGGGCGTCGGGGTGGGGCACGTCGTCGGCCCAGCCGGGCTCCGCGCTGGTGCCGGGCGCGCCGTGGTGCGTGCCGCCGTCGGGCAGGGCCTTGGCGCCGCGCCGGGTGGGGAAGCCGAGGAAGGTGCTCATCGCGCGGCCCCCGCCGACGAGTTGTCAGAGCTGGGGCGATGGATATCCCGGTGTGCTTCTGACAACGGATCTGTCTCTGACGAGTTGTCAGAGCTGGGCCGGGGGATACCCCGGTGTGCTTCTGACAACGGATCCACGCCCCGATCAGGGGCCTCGGCGGAGGCGCCCCGCGACGAGGACGCGGGCGTCGCGGCATCGGGGTCCACGAGCGTGGGAGCCGACTGCGTCGAGGCGAGGATCTCCGCGAGGTGCATGGTGCGGACCCCGGAGCGCAGCTTCGAGAGCCCGCCGCCGATGTGCATGAGGCACGAGTAGTCGCCCGCCGTGACGACCTCCGCGCCCGTCGACTTCACGTTCGACATCTTGTCGCTGAGCATCGCGGTCGACGTCTCGGAGTTCTTGAGCGCGAACGTCCCCCCGAACCCGCAGCAGCTCTCGGCACCGGGCAGCTCGACGAGGTCGATCCCGTCGACCGCCCGCAGGAGCTGGAGCGGCTTGTCGCCCACGCGGATCATGCGCAGTGAGTGGCACGTGGGGTGGTAGGTGACGCGGTGCGGGAAGTGTGCGCCGACGTCGGTCACGCCGAGCACGTCGACCAGCAGCTCGGACAGCTCGTAGGTCTTGGCGGCGAGGGCCTCGGCAGTCGCGCCCAGCTTCTCCTGCCCCGCGCGGCGGCACACCATGGCCTGCTGGTGGCGGATCGAGCCGGTGCACGAGCCCGACGGCACGACGATCGCGTCCCACTCGCCGTCGAGCGCGGGAGCGAAGGTCTCGACGTGGTTCCTGATGACGGGCACCGCCTCGTCGAAGTAGCCCGTGTTGACGTGCATCTGTCCGCAGCACGTCTGCTGCTCGGGGAAGTACACCTCGTGGCCGAGGCGTTCGAGGAGCTGGACGGTGGCCCGGGGGGCCTGGGGGAACATCGCGTCGGCGATGCAGGTGGCGGCGAGGGCGATGCGCACTGGGGACTCCAGCCGGGCAGGGGGCGGTGGGATTCAGTCTGGTCCCGGCGGGCGGCGAGTGCCCGTCGGAGGTACCGCGCGGCCCTCCCGGCCCCTGCTCGGCGCCGAGCAGGCTGTGGTCTGACCACACGATGTCCGAGCCACTGTAGACCATCGCGGGCATGTGGTCAGACCACATGCGGACGGCGTGTCAGAACGCGGCTGGCCCCCCGAACGCCGGGGCGGAGCCGAGCATGCTGCCACGTGGCCTCCGTCACACAGGAAGGCCTCTTATCCTGCGGACTGCCGGCCCGCCGTGGGCTGAGTCGACGAGCCCGCCATCCTCGGGCTCGCGCTCTTCTCGTTGCTGGAGGTTCATCTCGTCATGCCTGTCCCGACACCGACACCCCCGCGTTCTCGGAGGCTCGTCGTCGGCGCCGTCGCTGCACTGACCGCACTCGTCGCCGCGACCGGAGGGCTCGCGGCGACCGCACCGGTCGCCACCGCGGCATCCACCACTGCCACCACTACCGACGACGGGCTCGCGGCGACCGCACCGGTCGCCACGGTCGACGCTCCGGCGTCCCCCGTGGGCGAGTTCTCTGCCGCCATGTGCCCTGGCGCCACGCACCACGACCCGAGGTGGTCCGGGCCCGACTACTACACCGACCTCACGCTCGTCTCCGGCGAGCGGCTGGAGGCGTACAACGCGGGACAGCTCGTCCCGCTCTACGACGTCGACGGGACGGCCGACGCCGACTCGCACCCGCCGCTGTGCGCCGTCCGGTACGACGCCGCGACCGGCGGCCCGGTCTCCGAGTGGGCGTTCTGCACCGACGCCCTGCTGAACACGTGCAACAACCTGCTGCCGGGTGGTGTGCTCGCGGAAGGGGACGTCCCGATCCCGTTCCCCACCCTGGCCAGACCGCAACGTCTGAACGAGCAGCAGCTCGCCGCTGTCGACACGATGATCCGCGACGGCTACACGTCCCCCCTGGGCCTCGTCGGCCGAGCTGACGGGGCGGTGTCGGAGCGGCTCGTGCTCCAGTCGATGATCTGGTGCGTCACCGACGGGATCAACTGCGACATGTTCGGACTGGACCACGCGGAGATCGCCTGGCTCGCGGACATGGGCCGCGAGTGGGTCGACGTGACCGCGACGAACCCGACGGTCTTGGCCGGGCAGGAGATCTCGTGGGACCTCAGGACCACTGCCTTCGGGAGCCCCATCGCCATCAGCTCGGACGTGCCCGTCCGGGTGTGCGAGGAGTCCGCCGGGCACGCGGAGCTCACGACGGACGGCGTCCTCGTCATTCACGACGCCCCCACCTACCCCGCAGAGGTCAGGCTGTGTGCCGACGCCGTCGCTGACGAGGGATCCGTCATGCTGACGGCGCGCGGCGGTGGGGACGGCACGTCCTACCATCAGAGCGACGTCACGAGCACTCCCCTCGGCGAGGACTGCCAGATCTACGCGACGTGGGAGCTGGCGCCGTTCAAGGACAGCGAGACGGTCACGGTCTCGTCGGAGCCGTCGGAGCCGTCGGAGCCGTCGGAGCCTCCGGCCGACGAGCCGACTGACGAGCCGACTGACGAGCCGACTGACGAGCCGACCGCCGACGCACCGGGCGACGGGTCGAGCACTGGCTCGTCGACGGGCACCTCGACGTCCGGCGCGACGACGGACGGCGCGCCCTCCACGGCGTCGGTCCCGTCGTCCACCGACGGGGCCCGGAAGTCGCAGAAGCCCGACCGGCTCGCCACGACGGGAACCGCGCTCGGAACGGCGGTCGGCGCGGCGGCGCTGCTCGTCGTCGGCGGAACGGTCGTCCTGCTCCTGCGGCGCGGGCGCCTGACACCGACTGACGCCAACTGACGCCCCAGCCGGTCTCCCGCAGGGCGTCGTCAGGACGAGCGTGACCGAGCTGCCGTGCTCGTCCTGCCGACGCCCCACGGCACTACGCTGACCTCGTGCGCACCCACGAGATCGTCCTCGCCCGCATCGAGGCCGACCTGGCCGCAGGCCGCTGGGGCCTCGGCGAACGGCTCCCGGCCGAGCGTGCGCTCGCCGAGGAGCTCGGCGTCTCGCGCCCCTCGGTCCGTGAGGCGCTGCGCGTCCTGGAGGCCATGGGCATCGTCCGCACCGCGGTCGGTTCAGGGCCCGACGCCGGAGCCACCGTCATCGACCGGCCCGCCGCGGGCCTGGGGGCGGCCGTGCGTCTGCACGTCGCGTCCGGGACGCTCGTGGTCCGCGACGTCGTGGAGACCCGGGTGCTCCTGGAGACCTGGGCGGTCGGGCAGGCCGCCACGACCGCCGGCGGCGCGGGACTGTCCGAGGCCGTCGCGCTGCTCGACACCATGGACGATCCCTCGCTCGACCCGGCCCGCTTCCGCGAGCTCGACGCTGCGTTCCACGTGGCCCTCGTCCGGCTCGCGGGCAACGTCCTGGTGGAGGCCGTCATGACGGGCCTGCGCGGCGCGATCGAGTCCTACGTCGAGGCTGGCACGGAGCGGTTGGAGGACTGGCCACGCACCGCGGTGCGCCTGCGCGCCGAGCACCGCGCGGTCCTCGACGCGGTCGCGCGCGGCGACGGTGCCGGGGCTGCGGACGCGGTGCGCGAGCACATCGAGGGCTTCTACCGCGAGGCGGGGTTGTGAGCTGCGCCCCACGGCCCGCGGCCCACAGGCAGCGAGGTAGAGGGTTGCCGTCGAGGTAGAGGGCTGGGGCCCTCTGTCTCGACGCCGACCCTCTACCTCGGTGACGACCCTCCACCTCGACGACGCCCCGCCCGGGGAGCCCCCGACGTAGGGTTCCCCTGAGCCCACCGGCTGCGCTCGCTCGCCCTGCCCGGTGGACGGCGCTCGACCTCTTGCCGCACCACCAGTCCTGGAGGACCCATGATCATCGACCACCTGGACGTCCTCGCCGCGGCCCAGCGCATCGCGGGGCAGGTGCGGCCGGTCGCGCTCGCGCCCATGGACCCTGGTGCCCTCGGTGCCGCGACGGGCGTCTTCGCGCTCGAGCTCATGCAGCACACGGGCTCGTTCAAGGCCCGGGGTGCCCTGAACTTCGTGGGTGCGCACCTGGATGCGGGCACGCTGCCCGAGGCCGGGATCGTGATCGCGTCGGGCGGGAACGCTGGCATGGCGAACGCGTGGGCAGCGCGGGCCCACGGGGTCCGGGCGACCGTGTTCGTGCCCGAGTCCGCGCCGGCGGTCAAGGTCGCGCGCCTGCGCACGCTCGGCGCCGAGGTCCACCAGGTGGGGTCCGAGTACGCCGAGGCGCTCGACGCCGCGCAGCGCTTCGCGGCCGAGACGGGAGCCCTGGCGTCGCACGCCTACGACAACCCGCTGATCGCGGCGGGGGCGGGCACGCTGATCGAGGAGATCGTCGCGGCGCGGATCGATGTCGACACCGTGGTCGTCGCGGTCGGAGGCGGCGGGTTGTTCAGCGGCGTGGCCGCTGCGGCGCACCCGCACGGGATCAGGGTCGTGGCGGTCGAACCCCGCGGGGCCCAGGCCCTGCACGCCGCGCTCGCGGCGGGCGAGGTCGTCGACGTCCCCGTCGCGTCGGTCGCGGCCGACTCGCTCGGCGCCCGCCGCACCTCCGAGATGGCACTGTCGCTCGCGCAGAGCGACGGCGTGCGCTCGGTCCTGGTCACCGACGAGGCGATCGTCGCCGCGCGCCGGCACCTGTGGGACGAGCGGCGGCTCGTCGTCGAGCACGGTGCCGCTGCGGCGCTCGCCGCGCTCGAGTCGCGCGCCTACGTGCCCGAGCCGGGCGAGACCGTCGCGGTCGTGCTGTGCGGGGCGAACACGGACCCCTCGGACCTCGTGCGCTGATCGCTGCCCGGCCTGCCTTCCGTCGGGCCGCCGTCCGCAGGCCCGCCCTGTTCCGTTCCGGGCGTGCCCCCTCGCTCACGCGCCCCTGGCGAGCGCGCCCGACCGCGGCGCCCCTGTTGCGCCCCGAGGGGCCCCGTCCCACCCTGGAGGGGCGCGAGGTGCCGCCCGGACGCACCCCGTCCGGGCGGCCGCCCGCCGACGTTCCCCCAGGAACCGGGGCGGTTCTCGCGCGTTCAGGTCACGTCCCGCCGATCGTCGGACGCCAGCGCCCGACGGTCCCCAGCGCCCACCGGCCGCCAGGAAGGACCCTGCGATGAGCGACACCGCGCGACCCACGACCCAGGCCCCGGGCGAACCCGAGCTGGTGCTGTCCAAGGGCACGGTCTACGTGATCTTCAGCGCCCTGCTGGCTGCGATGTTCCTGTCCGCGCTGGACCAGTCCGTGGTGGGCACGGCGCTGCCCACGATCGTGGGGGACCTCGGTGCGGCCCAGGACGAGGGGTGGATCATCACGGCCTACCTCCTCGCGATCGCGATCGTGATGCCGATCTACGGCAAGATCGGCGACCTGCGGGGGCGTCGTCTGCCGTTCCTCGTCGCGATCGCGATCTTCGTGGTCGGCTCGACGGGTTCGGCGCTGTCGTCGTCGTTCGTGGACCTCGTGGTGTGGCGCTCGGTCCAGGGGCTCGGGGCCGGGGGCCTGGTCATCCTGAGCCAGGCGATCATCGCCGACATCGTCTCGGCCCGGGACCGCGGCCGGTACATGGGTCCCATGGGGGCGGTGTTCGGGATCGCCACGGTCGCGGGACCGCTGCTGGGCGGCTGGTTCACGGACGGGCCGGGGTGGCGCTGGTGCTTCTGGCTCAACGTCCCGATCGGCCTGATCGCGTTCGGGATCGCCTGGTTCAAGCTCCGGCTCCCGTCGCGCACGCCGAGCAAGCGGTTCGACGTCGGGGGCGCGCTCCTGATGGCAGTCACGACCGCGGGCATCGTGCTCCTCACGAGCTGGAGCTCGATCACGAGCGCGAAGAAGTACGACTGGAGCAGCCCGGCCCTGCTCACGGTGCTGGTCGTGACGGTGCTCACGCTGATCGCCTTCCTGGTCGTCGAGACCCGCGTGGCCGACCCCCTCATCCCGCTCCACCTGTTCCGGAGCCGGACGTTCTCGGTCTCGGTCTCGATCGCCCTGATCCTCGGGATGACGATGTTCGCGGCGCTGTCGTTCCTGCCGACCTTCCTGCAGATGGCCCACGGCTACGGCGCGACCGAGTCGGGGCTGCTCATGCTGCCCATGACGGTGGGCCTGATGATCACGGCGATCGGCTCGGGTCTGCTCATCGCGCGCAGCGGGAGGTACAAGATCTACCCGATCCTCGGGATGGGGATCGCGACGGTGGGGCTGGTCCTGCTCACGCAGCTCACGGCCGACATCTCGATGCTGACGTTCGGCGCGATGATCTTCGTGCTCGGGTTCGGGCTGGGCCTCGTGCTGCAGACCATCGTGATCGCGGTGCAGAACTCGGTCGCCCCCGAGATGGTGGGAGTGGCGACGTCCACCAACAACTTCCTGCGCGAGATCGGGGCCGCGGTCGGCACCAGCGTGTTCTCGACCGTGTTCACCTCGAAGCTGACGTCCAACCTGGCCGACGCGACCAAGGAGCTGCCGGCGAGCGAGATGCCCAAGGACTTCGGTCCGGACGCTCTCACGCCGGATGCCGTCAAGGAGCTGCCGGCGGCGCTGCACGACCTCGTCGTCAACGCCTACACCGACGCGCTCGCGCCGGCCTTCTGGTACCTGGTCCCGCTCGGGGTGCTGGGCTTCGTCATCGCGTTCTTCATGAAGGAGCTCAAGCTCTCCGACCAGGCGGGTCTGGTCGCGAGGGGCGCAGCGGTCGCGAAGTGAGGCCCGCCGGTCACCGGTCCGGCACCCCCTGATGCCCGACGGCGGAGCGCACCCAGGTACGTGGGTGCGCTCCGCCGTCGGGCATCAGGGCAGGAGGGTCAGCCGAAGATCTCGTCCTCGAGCAGGACCACGCCCTCGAGGCGGTTGCGCACCGACGTCACACGCCAGCGGTCCGGGAAGAGCGCCAGGTACTCGCCGTCCTCGCGCTGGAGGACCTCGACGCCGGGCTGCTCGTTGAGCTGCGCGACCCAGTCCTTCGTGGTCCGCAGCGCCATGGAGTAGCCCAGGCGGTCGAGCGACACGGGCGCGTTGAACTCCGTCGCCATGCGGTGCTCGGCGACCTCGAACTGCATGGGGCCCACCACGGCCAGGACCGGGGCCTGGTCACCGCGCAGGTCGGAGCGCAGGACCTGGACCACGCCCTCGGCGCCGAGCTGCATGACGCCGCGCTGGAACTGCTTGTAGCGCGAGACGTCCTTGGCGCGCATGACCGCGAAGTGCTCGGGGGCGAACGTCGGCAGGGGCGGGAACTCGACCTTCTTGTCCAGGTAGAGCGTGTCGCCCACGCGCAGGCCCGCCGCGTTGACCAGCCCCACGACGTCGCCCGGGTAGGCCGTGTCGACGATGGTGCGCTCGCGACCGAAGACCTGCTGCGCGTACTTGGTCGCGAACGGCTTGCCCGTGCGGGCCGAGCTCACGACCATGCCGCGCTCGAACACGCCCGAGCAGATGCGCGCGAACGCGAGCCGGTCGCGGTGCGCGGTGTCCATGCCGGCCTGCATCTTGAAGACGAACGCGCTGAAGGGCGCCTCGACCGGGCGGGTGTCCTCGGTGACCGTGACGCGGGGCGACGGCGAGGGCGCGACGTCGACCAGGACGTCGAGCAGCGCGTGGACGCCGAAGTTCTGCACGGCGGACCCGAACAGGACGGGCGTCGTCTGCCCGGCCAGGAACGTCTCCTGGTCGTGGTCGCCGTTGGAGTCGGCGAGCAGCTCGGCCTCCTCGACCGCGGTGGTCCAGGCATCGCCCTCGCGCGCCACGGCCGCGTCCGGGTCCATGACCTCCTCGGGCGCGATCGTGGTGCCGCCGGCCGTGCGCGTGTAGTGCACGTACTGACCCGTGCGGCGGTCCAGCACGCCCCGGAAGTCGCCGCCGACGCCCACGGGCCACGTGAGGGGCGTGGGGACCAGACCCGTGCGCTCCTGGATCTCGTCCATGAGCTCGAGCGCGTCCTTGCCCGGACGGTCCCACTTGTTGATGACCGTGATGAGCGGGATGCCGCGGTGCTTGCAGACCGCGAAGAGCTTCATGGTCTGGACCTCGAGGCCCTTGGCGGCGTCGACCAGCATGACCGCGGCGTCGACCGCGGACAGCACGCGGTACGTGTCCTCGGAGAAGTCCGCGTGCCCCGGGGTGTCGACCAGGTTGATCATCGCGTCGCGGTAGGTGAACTGGAGGGCCGCGGACGTGATCGAGATGCCACGGTCCTGCTCCATGTCCATCCAGTCGGACACCGTGCGCCGGCCCGCCTTGCCGTCGGCGCGGCCCGCCTCGCGGATCGCGTTGGCGTGCAGCGCGAGCGCCTCGGTGAGCGTCGACTTGCCGGCGTCGGGGTGGCTGATGACCGCGAACGAGCGGCGGCGCGAGGCCTCCGCGAGGACGGTCGCCTGCTCCTTCGCCGGGCTGGCCGGGGTGGTGGTGCTGGAGGGCGTGGTGGGCTGGTCCGCTGAGGGCACTGGAACGTCCTGTGGCTTCCTGCAGTTTCCTGCGCGATCGAGGGCAAGGGGGCGGGGCGCATCCGCGCGGGACGCAGCACCCAGCTCTCCATTCTCCCGCGAGATCGAGCCGGCCGTGACCACGGCGGCGACGGCTCACTCCGGGGCGGGATCACCGCGGCTCAGCCGGATCTCCTCGAGGTCGAGCCGGGCCTGCACCTGCCGCAGGACGGTGTCGTCGATCGCCCGCTGGTCGCGCAGGCGCACGACCGTCTCGCGCTTGCGAGCGAGCAGCGCGAGGCGCAGCTCGGTGTACTCGTCGTCGAGGAGCACCGCGGGGTCGGGGTCGTCCCCCTCGCCGTCCCGGGCGCGGAGCAGCGTGAGGTGCTCCTCGTACTCGCCACGCAGCCGGTCGACGACCGACGGGTCGGTGCCGAGCGCCGCTGCGACGTCCGGGAGCGCGTCGAGGGCCTCCTGCGCGGCGGTCTCGTCGGCGAGCCGACGTTCGCGAGCCAGCCCGTCGTCGTCGGGCAGGCGCGCCCACCGGATCGTCGGGGCCAGCAGGAGCCCCTGGACGACGAGAGTCGTCGCGACCACGCCGCACGTGATGAAGACGATGAGGTCGCGGTCGGGGAAGGGCGCGCCCGAGCTCAGGTGCGTGGGCACCGCGAGCGCCGCGGCCAACGACACCGCGCCCCGGAAGCCCGCGACCGTGCTGACCGCGCGCGCCCGGTTCGTGACGCGCCGCCCGCGCTGGGACGGCCGCCGGTCGACGAGCCGGATCGTGTAGGCCGAGAGCACGAGGAACGCGAACCGCACCACGAGGATGACCACGCACACGACCGCGACGCCGACGATCGCCGTGACGAGGTCCTCGGACACCAGGTTGCGCACCGCGGACTGTGCCTCGAGCCCTACGAGCACGAACAGCGACGCGTTGATGAGGTAGGTCGAGACCGACCAGAACGCGACGGTCTGCTGCCGCGTGGCCGCGCGCCCGATGCGCGGCCCGACCTGGCTCATGACGAGACCGCACACGACCACGGCCAGCACGCCGGACGCCTCGATCAGCTCGGCGAGCAGGAACGCCGTGAACGGGATGAGCAGGACGACCACGTTGCCGAGCAGCGGGTCGTCGATGCGGCGCCGGGCGAGGACCGCGAGCCACGCGACGAGCAGGCCCACCGCGATCCCTCCGCCGTACGCGAGCACGAACAGCCACGTCACGTGCCCGGCGCCGAGCGTCTCCTCGCCCACGGTCACGCCCACCGCGACGCCGTAGAGGACGAGCGCGGTGCCGTCGTTGACGAGGCTCTCGGCCCGCAGGACCGTGACCGTGCGCCGGGGCAGGGCGCGTGCGAGGACGCCGACGGCGGTCGCGTCGGTCGGGGCGACCGCCGCGCCCAGGACCCACGCGGGACCCCACGGCAGACCCAGCGCGTGGGCGGCGGTCGCGACGGCCGCCGCGGTGACGACCACGAGCAGCGTGCTCGTCAGGACGATCCCGCGCAGGGTCGCGCGGATCTCGCGCAACGAGATGGTGATGGCCTCCCAGTAGAGGAGCACGGGGAGGAAGACGAGCAGCATGAGCTCGGGAGGCAGGTGCACCTGCCGCAGGGCGGGCACGAACCCGAGGACGATCCCCGCGACGAGCAGCAGGATCGGGTCGGCGACCCGCGTGCGGCGAGCGAGGATCCCGCACACCACGATGACCACGCCGAGGACCACGACGAGCTCGAGGCCGATCACCGCTGCCTCCTGGGGGGTCTCGTGCGCCCGGCACGCCTGGGCGGCCGGTGGTCAGGGTGCCGGGCCCGTGGCGCGGGCCCAGCACCGCTCGCAGCTACTTCGCCGTCGGGATCGGGTGCCCCTCGGAGGCCTGCACGACGACGATGCCGCGACCCGTGAGACCGAGCTGGTACGCCTCGCCCGACCCGCGGCCGATCGCGGCCGAGAGCTTCGCGGTCTTGCGGATTGTGGACGTGAGCGAGCTCGACCACAGGACCGCGGCCTGCATGTCGACGTACGTGGGCTCGTCGACGTCGAGGACCACGGGCGTCCCGTACGCCGTCACGGCGAGCGCACCCGTGCCCGTGAACGTGGTGTTGAAGAGTCCGCCGCTCATCATGGACGCACCCTCGACGCGGTTGATGTCCCACGTCAGGGTGCTCTCGAACGCGAGGACGTTCGAGCCGTTGACCGTGACGGACTCGCCCTCCAGGTGCAGGACGAACACCTGGTCCGCGTCCTGGGCGAGGAACACGTCGCCGCTGCCCGAGACCTTCATGAGGGACATGCCCTCACCCGTGAAGGCCTTCTTGAACATCTTGGCGACACCGCCCGAGCCCTCGTACGCGAAGTCGACGTCGCCCTGGTACGCGACCATGGAGCCCTGCCGGGCGTAGAAGAAGCCGCCCGTGCCCGCGAGGTCGACCTTGAGCATGCGGTCGTTCTGCAGCTGGAAGCTCCCCGGCTCGCCGGGCTGTTCGGTGTGGTTCATGAGTGTGCTGCGCATGGCACCGATCATCCGGCACACGGGGAGCCGCTGCACTCGCGAGGACACCGGTCACGACCTAGATCGTCGGGTCGAACCCGGTCGCACCCATCGCCCTGACGACGGCCACGACCGCCAGGACCACGAAGGTCACGAACAGGGCTCGCTCCGCCCGTGCCGGACGGACCCACGTCCTGCGCCGGAGGACCAGCAGCCCGACCAGCCCTGCGAGGACGACGGCCGCAGCGACCACGGCGGCCGCCGTCCGGGTGCTCTGCGCCGGGCAGGGGGGCAGCATGTCCAAGGAGCCGTCCGTCCCGCTCCCCGCCGCGGCGCACACGACCTCGAGCGTCGCGCTCCACACGAGCACCACCAGCGCAGCGGCGGCCAGCAGCACGGCACGCCGGACCGGGTGGACCGGAGCACGCGGGTGCCCGGCCTCGTGGGGGCTCGTCGCGACCTCGTCGTCGGGCATCGCAGCAGTCTGGCTACTACCGCGCCTTTCCGCCAGCCCCGCCGGCTCGCCGACCCGGACCCGGCCGCGCCCGACCACGGCTCGCAGCGCGCCCACCGGCGCGCCGCCGCTGCCCACAGGTTCCCGGGGAGACGATGGCCCGATGAGCGCGCAGAGCGAGACCGTCGGTCGGGTGCAGGTCGAGACGAGCCATGGCGCGGTCGAGGGGACCGTCGCCTACGGCGTCGAGCGGTTCCTCGGCGTCCCGTACGCGGCTCCGCCGTTCGGCGCGCGCCGCTTCGCGCCTCCCCGTCCGGTCGAGCCGTGGGACGGCGTCCGGGACGCGACGCGTCACGGGGCCACGGCGCCCCAGTCGCCCTACCCCGGGGCGCTCGGGGCCCTGCTGCCGACCGTGACGGTCGCGGGGGACGACGTGCTCCACGTCAACGTCTTCACCCCGGCAGACCGAGGCGCCGACCTGCTCCCCGTCGTGGTGTGGGTGCACGGCGGCTCGCTCGCGCACGGGTCCAACGCGCTCGCGGGCTACGACGGCACGCGGTTCGCCCAGGACGGCGTCGTGCTCGTCGGCGTCAACTACCGGCTCGGGGCCGAGGGGTTCTCGGTGCTCGACGGCGCTCCCCGCAACCTCGGCCTGGCCGACCAGCTCGCCGCGCTGCGCTGGGTCCAGGACGAGGTCGCGGCGTTCGGTGGCGACCCGCGCCGGGTGACGCTCGCGGGCCAGTCGGCCGGGGGCAACACGGTCTCGGCGATCCTCGCGCACCCCTCGGCCCCCGACCTGGTCGCCCGGGCGATCGTCCAGAGCGGCCCCCTGTCCGCCCAGCCGTCCGCGAGGGCGGGGCGCATCACGCGCGCCATGGGCAAGGACCTGGGGGTCCCGACGACGCGTGCAGGCTTCGCGACCGTCCTGCCCGAGGCGCTCGTCGCCTCGCAGGACCGCGTGACCGCGGGGGCCACGCCGCTCACGGGAGGGCCCGGGTTCGCGCTCGTCCTCGACGACGACCTGGTGCCCCGCACGCCCCAGGACGCGCTCGTCGCGGGCGCCGGGAGCACGATCCCGCTGCTGATCGGGGCCACGACCGAGGAGTACCGCCTCTGGTTCGTGCCCACGGGGCTGCTGAGCCGGTTCCGGTGGTGGCACCTGGCCGTGGCGCGGCGCAAGGTCGGCATCTCGGCCCGGGCCGTTCGCCTGTTCCGGCGCAACCGCCCCGGGGCGACCGCGGGGGAGCTCCTCGGGGCGCTCGCGACCGACGTCCTGCTGCGCGTCCCGCTCCAGCAGGTCGCCGACGCGCGCCGGTCCGCCGGCGCGGAGACGTTCGTGTACGAGTTCGCGTGGCGCAGCCCGGTCCAGGACCTCGGTGCCGCGCACGCGGTCGAGCTCGGGTTCGTGTTCGACGGTCTCGCGACGCCCGACTCCGTCGCGCTCGCGGGCCCCGACGCCCCGCAGTCGCTCGCGACCGCGATGCACGGCGCGTGGGTCGCGTTCGCGACCTCGGGCGACCCGGGCTGGCAGCGCTGGGACGAGACCCGGCCCGTGCGGGTCTTCGACGGCGAGGGCGACCCCGTGGTCCTCGCGCCGCGCGACGACGAACGGGCCGCGCTCGACGCGCCCTGAGATTTTCAGGAGAGGTCGCGCGGGGCGAAGATCTTCCCGTGCACAGCAGCCGCCCCGACACCGACGTCCTCGACGCCTCGTCCTCCGTACCGCCCGCCCGACCGTCCTCCACCGCGGACCCGCTCACCGGCCGGACCGGCCCCAACGCCTGGAGGCTCTACCGGGCCACGGGTCCCACCGGGGACGGCGCCGCCGCGCCCGGCCCGCAGCCCCCGCCCGTGCTGCTCCTGCACGGCGTGACCGACTCGGGGGAGTGCTGGCCCGGCACGGTCCGACACCTCGTCCGCACGCGCGACGTCCTGACGCTCGACGCGCGCGGCCACGGAGGTTCCGAGCTGCCCGACGAGCCGTTCACGCTCGCGGCGCTCGCGGACGACGCGGCCCGCGCGGTCCGGGACGTGCTCGGGCGCCCGGTGGTCGTCGTCGGGCACTCGATGGGTGGCCTGACGGCGCAGGAGCTCGCGCTGCGCCACCCCGACCTGGTCCTGGGCCTGGTCCTGGAGGACCCGGCGTGGGGCGTGCTCGACGCCGAGCACGACGAGGGCGGGCGGCCGCTCTTCCTCGCGCCGGGCATCGAGGCGGCCCGCGGACGCCCGACGGCGGAGCTCGCGGCGGACTTCCGCGCGCGCTTCCCGCAGTGGTCGCCCGAGGAGTCGGAGCCCTGGGCCCGCGCCCAGCGAGCGGTCTCGCAGCGCCTGCTGGAGGTCCCGCACGAGTGGACCGCGCGCGACTGGCCCGTCGCGTTCGGCGGGCGGGTGCCGGTCGTGGTCGCGGCGGGCGAGGTGTCGAGCTACTCGCTCGTGCCCGACGACGACGCGTGCCGAGCCGAGCAGGTCCTCGCGGGCAGGGGCCGGGTCGTGCGGGTCGCCGGGGCGGGGCACTGCGTGCGGCGCGACGACCCGTCGGTGTTCCTGAGCCTGGTCGACGAGCTGCTGGCCGAGGTCGAGGGCTCGATGATCGGGGGGTGAGCGGGACCTCGGTCGCTCGGTGCTCGTCCGGCCCCGCACCGACCGGGCCCCGCACACCCTCCGGGGCCCGGTCGCGCGCCGGCGCAGCCGGCGGACGTCTACGCGAGGACGAGCTTGTCGCCGTCCGTCGGGTGGTCGGCGAGCGCGACGCTGCGGACCGCCGGGTCCTCGTAGGTGTTCCAGTAGTAGGTCGTGGTCCGGGAGGAGAAGAGCCCGGTGTAGATCGTGATCTCGAACTCGCCCGACCCCATCGCGGCGCACCCGTCGACCATCGCGACCTGCTGCAGCGTGTGGAACGCTCGGCTGACGTTCTCCTCCTCGGTCTCCTTGGCCCGGTAGTGGTTGTTGACGTACGCGGCGCGGACGAACCGGGAGGGCGAGTAGTAGTCCCCGGGGATCCCCCGCATGTGCGAGCCCGAGCCGAACGGAGTGAGGTGCGCGCTGCCGAGCACGGTGTCCTGGGGGAACTCGGGCGAGGTGTTGAGGTAGTTGCGCAGGTTCTCGTGGTGCCAGGAGAACCCGGGCTGGTTCGTCAGGACGTCGACGTCGTCGTGGAAGACCTGCATGCCGTCGCTCGTGTACTCCACGACGATCGCGCGCTCCGCGTCGGCGATGATCCAGTGGAGCAGCGAGCTCGGGTACTTGTCGTTGATCGGCTTGTCGACGATCGCCACGTCCTTGAGCGCAGCCTCGACCTCGTCCACGCTCGCGAACTGCGACGCCACCCACAGCGGGAACTCGTAGGCGGCGACGTTGACCGCGCCGTCGACGGGGCCGGTGGCGTACTCCGCGTACCCCGGGAAGTTGAGCCCCGCGACGGCCAGGCCCGCGTCGTTGCCGCAGTCGAAGTAGAGCGGGGTGTCCTCCTCGACGATGCCCATGCCGATGACAGCGTGCTCGATGCTGGGCACCGCGCCGAACGGTGACCTCGGTGCGTACCCCGTGGGGGTGACCACCACCTGCTCCCCGTACCCGCTCGTCCAGTCGAGGTTCCGTGCGAGGTAGACGTTTCCCTGCCCGTCCGAGAACCTGATTCCCGTGCACATAGCTGTACCCCTGTCGTCGTCGATGCAAGGCGAGGCGGACGCGGTCCGCCGTGCCCCGCGTCGTGCCCCCGTCCTTCCATGGTCGTCTCTGATCGACGGTCGCGCTCAGCGAGACCGCGAGCATCGAGCGCTCCAGGGCCGGGGCCACGCCCCCGCGCGCCTCGTCCCACGAGGTCGTCCAGGTCCCGCAAGAGGTCGGGCGCACGGACCGGCGACTTGGTCGATCCGCCCACCCGGGGGAATGATCGACCCATGCTCACCCTCACCGGAGCCGCCGGCTCGCGCATCGTCGGGATCGGCCACCACCAGCCCGAGCGGACGCTCACCAACGACGACATCGCTCAGCTGGTGGAGACCAACGACGAGTGGATCCGTTCGCGCACCGGGATCGTGACGCGTCACGTCGCGGCCGAGGACGAGACCGTGGCCGACATGGCGACCGCGGCGGCGCGCCACGCGCTCGAGGACGCCGGCATCGCGGCGAGCGCGGTCGACATGGTCATCGTCGCGACGGCCACGGCGCGCGACCGCTCGCCCAACACCGCGGGCCGGGTGGCGTACAACCTGCGCACGGGTGTCATGCCCGGCCAGTCCACGCCCGAGGAGGAGGACGCACCCGACCTGCGCGGCGTCGTCGGGCCTGTGATCCTGGACGTCAACGTCGCGTGCTCGGGCTTCGCGCACGCCCTGGGCCTCGCGGACCAGGCGATCCGCACGGGAGCCGCGACCACGGCCCTCGTGATCGGCGCCGAGAAGCTGACCGACTTCACCGACTGGACCGACCGCGTGACGTGCATCCTCACGGCCGACGGCGCGGGGGCGTTCGTGGTGCAGGGCACCGACACCCCGGGGATCGGGCCGGTCGCGTGGGGCTCGGAGCCCGAGCTGACCCCGGCCGTGCTCATCGAGGCCCCGGACGAGAAGTTCGTGCAGGACGGGCGCGCGGTCTTCCGCTGGGCCATCACGCGCGCGGCGGACCGGGCGCGTGCCGCGGTCGAGAAGTCTGGCCTGACGCTCGACGACATCGAGGTGCTCGTCGCGCACCAGGCGAACCTGCGGATCATCGAGCCGCTCGCCAAGGCGCTGGGCCTCGAGGACAAGGTCGTGGTCACGGACATCACCGAGTCGGGCAACACCTCGGCCGCGAGCATCCCGCTGGGCCTGTCGAAGTGGTGGCACTCGGGCAAGATCCCCGCGGGCGTGCCCGCGCTGCTCATCGGCTTCGGCGGAGGCTTCGCGTGGGCCGGGCAGGTCGTGGAGACGCCCTCGCGCTGATCCGCCCGCCGTCGACCGGTGGACCGCGGGCTGCCCGCTGCCCGCCGAGACGGCCGGACCGGCCCGTGGGGCGGGTCCCGCCGAGACGACCGGACGACGGCGTGCCACGCTGGGCGCATGGCTCGTGACGTGCGCGTGCGCCGCCTGCGCCGCGAGGCGTGGGGGTTCGTCGTCGGGTCGGCGTGCTTCCTGGTCGGCGCGGTGCCGTTCTACGCCCAGGCCGTAGGACCCGTCGCGGTGGGCGTGACGTTCTGCGTCGGCTCGGTCTTCTTCACGCTCGCCGCGGCGATCCAGCTGAGCCTGAGCGGACGCCGGGTGCCCCGCAGGGGGACCCTCCCGGCCGACCGCTGGGACTGGTGGGCCGCGGCCGTCCAGCTCGCCGGGACCCTCTTCTTCAACATCAGCACGGCGGCCGCGCTGGGCGCGGCGATCGCCGACCCCACGCGCCTGGGCGCGGGCTGGCGGCCCGACGCCTACGGGTCGGTCGCGTTCCTGGTCTCGAGCGCGTTCGCGGTCGTCGCGACCCGGGACCGCGGTCACCTGTGGGACGCGGACGCGCGCACGTGGCACGGGACGTGGCTCAACCTGGTGGGCTCGGTCGCGTTCGGCGCCTCGGCCGTGGGCGCGTACGTGGTGCCGCAGACGGACTCGCTCGTGAGCGCGTTCTGGGCCAACCTCGGCACGCTGCTCGGCGCGGTGTGCTTCCTGGTCGCGGCGCTGCTGTCGCGCCGCACGATCGGCGAGGACGTGCCGCCCGCCGCGTCGTGAGCCGGCTACCGCGCGGTGCGGACGCGCGGCGCGGTCACGGCGTCCATGCCCTGCACGACGACGGCGCACCGGTCCTCGTCGTGCGCCGCGCCGTCGGCGGCGCGCTCGAGGAGGCGCCGCAGGGTCGCGCGGTCCGCGGGGTCGAGCCCCGCGAGCAGGTCCTCCTCGGCCGCCGCGACGCGCGCGTCGAGGTCGGCGAGGACCGTGCGCCCCTTGCCGGTCGCGACGATGCGCCGGGTCCGGCGGTCGGTGGGGTCGGCCTGGCGCTCGACGAGGTCGCAGTCGACGTACTTGTCGATCAGGTAGGTCATGACGGTCCGGTCGATCCCGAGCCGCGCCGCGAGCGCGGCCTGGCTGGGCGGGGTGTCGTGCACGACGGCGGAGAGCACCTGGTAGCCGCGCGTCCCGTCGGGCAGGTCCTGGGCGAGCGCGTCGACGCGAGCGCTCCACTCGCGCAGGAGCGCGGTGAGCGACCAGCCGAGAGGGCTGGGGGAGCGGGAGGTGTCCGGCGTCGCGAGGGTCACGCCCCCAGGATACAACGGAATGATCTAGAGAGAAGATGAGTTGCTGGTGATATCGTCTGTAACTCAGACGATCTTGGAGACGACCGCCGCTCTCGCGGCACACGGAGCGCGCACGCATGACGGACTACGGCCACGACCTCATCCTCGGTACCTTCCACACCCCGCAGAACCGCGACCCGCAGGCGCCCGTGCGTCTCGCGCAGCTCGCCGAGAACGCGGGCCTGGACCTCGTGACCTTCCAGGACCACCCCTACCAGCCGGCCTTCCTCGACGCCTGGACCCTCATGACGTGGGTCGCCGCGTCGACCGAGCGCGTGCAGGTCGCGGGCAACGTCCTCAACCTGCCGCTGCGCCCGCCGGCCGTGCTGGCCCGTGCCGGGGCGAGCCTCGACCTGCTCTCGGGCGGCCGGTTCGCCATGGGCCTGGGAGCCGGCGCGTTCTGGGACGCCATCGAGGCCATGGGCACGCCGCGCCTCGCGCCGGGCGAGGCCGTCACGGCGCTCGAGGAGGCCATCGACATCATCCGAGGCATCTGGGACACGAGCGACCGCACGCCCCTGCGCGTGCACGGCACGCACCACCAGGTCGACGGCGCCAAGCGCGGCCCCGCCCCGGCGCACGACGTCCCGCTGTGGATCGGGGCGGTCAAGCCCCGCATGCAGCGGCTCATCGGCCGCAAGGGTGACGGCTGGCTGCCCTCGCTGTCCTACCTCCAGCCCGGCGACCTGGCCAAGGGCAACGCCGTGATCGACGAGGCCGCGCTCGCCGCGGGCCGCGACCCGAGCGCGGTGCGCCGCATGCTCAACGTCAACGGCAAGTTCTCCACGAGCCGGCTCGGCTACCTCCAGGGTCCGCCCGAGCAGTGGGTCGAGGAGCTCGGCGCGCTCGCGCTCGAGGACGGCGTCTCGGGGTTCGTCCTCGCGACCGACGACCCGCGCGAGATCCAGGTCTTCGGCGAGGAGGTCGCGCCCGCGCTGCGCGAGCTCGTCGCGACCGCGCGCCGGTCCGCCGGCACGGCGCCCGCCGCACGTCGCCGCGGGGCCGCTGCCCTCGCCGCACGACGCGAGGGCATCGACTACGACTCGCTCCCCGCCGCCCTGGGCGAGCGCGCGGTCGAGCCCGGGGACCGTGCGTACGACGCGGTGCGGCACACCTACATGCGCTCGGGGGCCCCGGGCGTCGTGCTCCGGCCGCGCAGCGCGGAGGAGGTCGCCGAGGCCGTCGTCTGGGCACGTGAGCAGGACGTTCCGCTCGCGGTGCGGTCGGCCGGCCACGGCATCAGCGGGCGCTCGACCAACGACGGAGGGGTCCTGCTCGACGTCGGCGCCCTGGACCAGGTCGTCGTGCCCGACGACGGGTCGCGCCGCGTGCGGCTGGGCGCCGGTGGGACCTGGGGTCAGGTCGCCGAGGTCCTCTCGCCCCACGGGCTCGCGATCAGCTCGGGGGACTCCGGGGGTGTGGGGGTCGGAGGGCTGGCCACGACGGGCGGGATCGGCCTCATGGGCCGCAAGCACGGCCTGACGATCGACCACGTCGTCGCGGCCGAGGTCGTCACGGCGGACGGGCGGGTGCGCGTCGTGGACGCCCGGAACGAGCCCGAGCTCTTCTGGGCGCTGCGCGGGGCGGGCGGCAACATGGGCGTCGTGACCTGGGTCGACGTCGAGGCGACGCCCGTGACGGACCTCGTCTACTCGATCATGGTGCTCGACGCCTCGGACACCGCCGGCCTGCTCGAGCGCTGGGCCGCGACGGTCGAGGCCGCGCCGCGCGAGCTCACGAGCTTCCTGCACATGAGCGCGGGCCGGGGCGGACGCGGGCCCATGGCCCAGCTCATGACCGTGTGGGCCGACGACGACACCGACGCCGCGATCCGCGCGCTCGAGAGCCTCGCCGACTCGGCGCCGCTGCTCGACCACCAGGCGGTGCTCACCCCGTACTCGGGGATCGTGCGCCGGGCCGACGCCCAGCACTCGGGCGGCGGGGAACCGGGATCGCGCTCGGGGCTGCTCGAGCACGTCGACCAGGCCACGGCCCGCGACCTCGCCCGCTTCCTCGGGAGCGGCGCGGCGCAGCTCCTCCAGCTCCGCGCGGTCGGCGGCGCGGTCAACGACGTCGCGGCCGACGCGACGGCCTATGCGCACCGCACCCAGAACTTCTCGGTCGCCGCGTTCGGGTCGCGGGGAGGCGCAGCGGGGATCGACGGCGTGTGGGACGACCTGGTGCACCCGCACACCGACGGGCTCTACCTGTCGTTCGAGACCGACGCGCGCCCCGAGCGGCTGCTCGAGGCGTTCCCCGAGCCCACGCTGACGCGTCTGCGCCAGGTCAAGCGCCAGGTGGACCCGACCAACCTGTTCTCGGCGAACTTCCCGATCCCGCCGGCCGACGCCTGACCGCTCCCCGCGGCGGACGACGCAGGGCCCCGAGCCGCCCCCTGACGGCGCGGGGCCCTGCGTCGTCGGCCGACGTCCCCGACCCCGCCCCGACCTGGTGGGACGCCGCGGGGTCGAGCTCGGGTCAGCCGACCAGGTTGAAGTCCTCGTCGAGGACCGTCCCCCGGTGCGGCTTGTAGAGGTCGTAGCCGCGCGGGTTGCACTGCAGGCCGCCGTTGATGCACTGCTTGACGAGCGCAGCCAGGACGTCCGGCTCCCAGGCGTTGATGAAGTCGTAGTGCCACGACTGGTCCGAGCCGCTGGCCAGCCGCACGTCCGACATGTCACCGCTCACGGGCCAGGCGATCTTGAACTCGAGCATGGGCACCGCGACCGGGTGGGTCATGGGGCACTGCCCCGCGACGGGGTAGGCCATGTGCGTGCCGTGCCCCATGTGCGAGGCGGCACCGGGCGTCAGGTGCTTGCCGTCCCAGCAGCTCGGCGACTGGTAGCGCAGGTTGAGCTGGCTGCCGGGGGCACAGCTGTCCGGGATCGACCAGCTCTTGGAGATCTCGCCGCACTCCCAGCCCTCGACCGCTCCCGGAGCCGTACGGAACGAGTCGACGGTCGCCATCATGTCGCCCGCCACGAACTCCAGGCCAGCGGGGAACGGGACGACCTTGGTGTAGTCGTCGATCCCGGACTTGTAGTAGATCGTCATGGGGATGTCCGGCGCGATCGGGGTGTCCCCGCGGTAGAGCGCGGGGAACCAGTACGACGAGTGGTCCTGCGGCACGGTGCACGTCGAGTCCGTGCTCGCGAAGAGCGACTCGGGCGTCGTGAAGGTGTCGGTCGACCGGTTGCCGACGAACGTGTGCAGGTGCGAGGCGCCGGGCTGGCCCGGGAAGACGATCGGGTCGTCCTTCTCGAAGTGCGAGAACGAGCAGTTCGCCTGGAACTCGTGGTGCGTGACCTCGTCGTCGAACCCCGGGGTCTCGGGCACCTCGACGGGCGTGCCGTCCCCGAAGACCTCGAGCTCGTACAACGAGTAGCCGTAGCCCGTGGCTCGCTGGGTCCCGACGAGCTGGACGTAGCGACCCGTCGCGTCGACGTCGAGCGTCTGGCGCCCGCCCGTGCCGGCCGTGACGGTCGCCGCGGTGGTCCAGGTCGCGGCGTCGTCGGACACCTGGATCGTGAACGCCTTGCCGTACGCGGCCTCCCAGTCGAGGACCACCGTGTCGAGCGCGAACGAGTCGCCCAGGTCCACGCGGAACCACTGGTCGTCGCCCGGGGAGCTGGCCCACCGGGTGGACCGGTCGCCGTCGACCGCGAAGCGCGGGCCGAGCCCGCCGGACTCCGAGCTCGAGGCCTCGGTCAGCGCTCCTTGCGAGAGCAGGGTGCCCGGTGCGGCGCTCGCTGCTCCGGCCGCGCCGATCGCGATCGCGGACGAGGTGACCAACGCTGCGACCGAGAGCGAACCCACCAGGGCGCGGGTCCGTCGTCGAGCACGCGGCCTGCCGTGGCGCTGCGGGGCGTCCCCGGGCGCTCGGCGGGACGTGAGAGTGGTGCGGTGCATGCTTCCTCCTGTGACGTCGTCGTCGGGAGGTCGCGCCGGAGCGCGACGCGCCCACCACCGAGCGGTGGCCCCCGGGCGCGGGTCCGGGTGGGAGCGGGGCGCCGCTCCCACCCGGGGTCTCGTCAGCGCGCGTAGACGCCGAGCTCGAAGAGCGAGTAGCCCCACTCGGTGCCGCGCTCCGTGAGGTTCAGTCGCACGTAGCGCCCGGACCCCGCGACGTCGATGTCGTCGACGCCGCCGTTGCCGCCCGTGACGGTCTTGAGGGTCGACCACGTCGAGCCGTCGTCCGAGGTCTGGACCTCGTACGACTTCCCGTAGGCCGCCTCCCACACGAGCTGGAGGTGGTCGAACGACCGGACCGAGCCCAGGTCGACCTGGAACCAGGCCGTCGGGCCCCACTGGCTGGCCCAGCGCGTCCCCAGGTCGCCGTCGACCGCGCGGGCGGCCGAGTAGTCGCCGTTCCACGGGTCGAAGCTCGACGCGGTGGCGGGCTTGCCCAGCGCGAGGTTGGTGCCCTGGACCGGGGGCGGGACCACGCGCAGCGACCTGGTCTCGACGCCCACGTTGCCCTGGCCGTCCTCGGCGAACACGTAGACCTTCCACACGCCGAGGCGCTCGGGCGCGGTGACCGTGAACTTCCCGGGAGCGGTCTGCGTGAGCGCGGTCCAGGCGAGCCCGCCCGCCCCGTCGATGTACTTGCTGTTGAAGAAGGCGACGTAGTTGATCGGGTCACCGTCGGGGTCCGTCGCGGTCAGGTTCAGGTTCACGGAGGACCCGGCGACGATGCTCGTCGAGCCCGGCACGTCCATGCTCTGGATGCGGGGCGGGGTGTTCATGGCGGACGTGTCGACGCCCCACGCCTTGGCGATCGAGTAGTAGCCGAGGCGCTTGTTGTCGCCCGGGATCACGTTGAACCAGACACCGCCGAAGTCGCCCTCGGTGCCGTAGTGGAAGAACGTCGCGCCGAGCGCCTTGCCCTCGTGCTCCATGAGGCACTTCCAGGACGAGACGTACGCCGCGCCCTTCTCGATGTCGGTCGGCTCGTCGGGCACGCCGTTGACGTCGTCCGGCACCTCCCACTCGCCGGCCGCGCCGCCCTCGGTCAGCAGGTAGGGCTTGTCGTAGCCGCCAGCCTCCCAGTTCTCGCGGATGTTGCACACGTCGCCGTAGGCGTTGATCGAGAGCAGGTCGAGGTCCGGGGCGTTGGCCTTGAGGTACGGCCAGGCGCCGGCCCAGGCGTCGGTGTTGGTCGTGGGGTGGTTCGGGTCGATCTGGTGGATCGCGACGCTGACCTCGTTGACGAACGCGGCGTACGCGTTGCGCTCGGCCTCGAGGACCGCGCCCGAGAAGCAGTTCTGCAGGCCCAGGATCGCCTCGTTGCCGATGTTCCACATCAGGACGCCCGGGTGGTTCTTGTAGGTCTCGACCCAGCGGAGGATGTCGGCCTTGGTCGTCGACTTGTAGCCGGCGTCGGTCGTGTAGCTGATGCACCCGCCCGAGCCCGGTCCGCCGCCCGGCAGGAGCCAGAAGCCCATGACCACGCGGACGTCGTGAGCGGCCGCGGAGTCGAGCAGCTGCTTGGTGTCGGCCCCCGTGCCCCACGTGCGGACCGTGTTGGCGCCCATGGCGACGAGCGGACCCATGTAGTGGTCGGCCGAGGCGAACGCCGGTCCCCAGGTGAAGCCCTTGACCGTGTACGGCTTGCCGTCGACCTGGAGGTCCCAGTCGCCGCTGCTGCCCACGACCTTCACGGTGCTCGGACCCGAGTCCGGCACGGGCACGTTCGGGTGGCCCGGGTTCACGTAGTCGGGGTCGACGGGATCGACGGGATCGACGGGGCCGGCGCCCGGCGTGCCGAAGACCTTGAGCTCCCACAGGGAGCTCCCGTAGCCCGTGGCGCGCTGCGTCGCGAGGAGCCGGACGTAGCGGCCGGCGCCCGTGACGGCGAGCGTCTGGTCACCGCCGGTCGAGCTCTGTGTCGAGTAGACGTCGGTCCAGGTCGTGGCGTCGTCCGAGACCTGGATCTGGTACGCCTTGGCGTGCGCCGACTCCCACTGGAGCTCGACGCGCTCGATCGTCGAGCGCTGCTGGAGGTCGACCTGGATCCACTGGGGATCCGACCAGGCGCTGGCCCAGCGCGTGCCGGGGTTGCCGTCGACTGCCGCCGAGGCGGGCGTGTAGTCGGGGTTCTCGACCGACGACGCGGTGGCCGGCTTGCCCTGGGACAGCAGGGTCGGGGCCGCCTCGGCTGCTCCGACGGGTACCAGGGTCGCGGACGCGACGAGGAGCGACAGGGCGAGCGCGGTCAGGCTGCGCCGCCTCCGGTGCTGCGGTCTGGCAGGGGTGTGCGGGGGTCTCATGTTCTACCTCTCGGGGGAGACAGGAGTCCTGGCCGTCGTCGGCAGGCTCCGGGAGTCAGTTCTTCGTCGAGCTGGATCCATCCGGGAGAGCGCTCTCATCCGAATTCGGAGTATTCCGGCGTTCGGGAGGGCTGTCAAGGGAACGGTTCCCACGTTCGTGCGGCCGGGGTGAAGTTCCCGGAGCCGGCGCGGGTGCTGGAGGGGTCCAGGAAGCCAGTGATTGCCTCGCTTCTGGGCGTTGGCGTGTCTGCGGAAGCCGGGAAAGCGCTATCCCATCAGTGCTAGCGTCACCCCTGTGACAGCACCTCGTCCTTCCGCCGGCCCGACGCTCGACGACGTCGCGCGCGTCGCGGGTGTCTCGCGTGCGACCGCGTCGCGCGTCATCAACGGCAAGCGCAAGGTCGCGCCCGCCCTCCAGGAGCTCGTGCAGAGCGCGGTCGCCGAGACGGGCTACGCCCCGCACCGGGCGGCCCGCACGCTCGTGACGCGCCGGACGGGGAGCGTCGCGCTCGTGATCTCCGGGACGGACCCCGAGACGGATCCCGTGACCGACCCCGGGTCGGGCGGGAGCCGCTACGCGGGCCACGTGTTCGACGACCCGTTCTTCGGGCGCATCGTCGCGGGCATCGTCCGGGCCCTGCGCCCGCACGACGTGCACCCGGTCCTCATGCTCGCCGAGGACGACGCAGCCCGGGCGCAGGTCGTCTCGTACGTCCGGCAGGGCAACGCCGACGGCGTCCTGCACGTCTCGACCCGCGCCGACGACCCGCTGCCCGCCCTCCTGGTCGAGGTCGGGCGCCCCGCCGTGCTGTTCGCGCGCCCGACCGCGCCGCTCCCGATCAGCTTCGTCGACCTGGCCAACCGGGACGGGGGAGCGCTCGCGGCGGAGCGGTTCGTGGCCGACGGCAGGACGGCCCCGGCCGCGATCTCCGGCCCGCTCGGCGTGCTCGCGGCGAGCGACCGGCTCGCCGGTTTCCGCGACGCCCTCGCGCGGCGAGGTCATGCCTACGTGCCGTCGGTCGAGGGGAACTTCACGATCGAGAGCGGTGACGCCGCGATGCGGACGCTGCTCGAGCAGATGCCCGGGGTCGACGCGGTCTTCGCGGGGAACGACCTCATGGCCCAGGGGGCGATCGACGTGCTGCACGAGGCCGGACGACGCGTCCCCGAGGACGTCGCGGTCATCGGTTTCGACGACACGGCGCTCGCGCAGCGCGCCCGCCCGGCCCTGACGACCGTGCGTCAACCGGTCGAGGAGATGGCGGGCGAGATGGTGCGGCTCCTCCTCGAGCGCATCGAGGACCCGACGCTCGCGGTGCGCTCGGTGCTGTTCGAGCCCGCGCTCGTGGTGCGCGGCTCGGCCTGAGGTGCCGGCCGACGGCCCGCCCGGGTCCGCGACGTCGTGTCGCGGACCCGGGCGGGCCGTCGGTCACCCGGTCAGGAGGTCAGCAGGTCCTCCCGTCGAACGTCGCGGGCACGACCGTCGTGACGGCCTCCCCGTCGGCCGTGCCCGTCGCGGTCACCGAGGTGCTGCCCGCCGCGACCGCAGCCGCCCGGGCGTTGAAGCTCTGCGCCGCGAGCTTGCCCCCCGCCACCTGGGAGAACGTCTTGGTGCCGTACGGCGTGGCGAGCGCGACGTCGACCGGCGCGCCCTCCTTGTTGGTCGCCGTGACCGCGAGCTGGACCTTGCCGGCCACGCAGCGCGTGACGGCCGTGGCCTGCACGTCGAGCGCCGGGGCGGGCGTCACGTCGACACCACCGTAGAAGGCGACGTAGCTCGGGATGGTGTCCGGCCCGTCGGCGCGCGGGCCGACCCCGTTGATGACGGCCTCGAAGATGCCCTCTCCGCCGAGCGAGACGACGAGCATGTTGTGCATCTTGACGCCGGCCACCTGGGGGACCTCGAAGCCGCCGTCGACGACGATCTCGGTCTCCTCGGTGTCGGAGGTGAAGTTGGAGTAGGAGCCCAGGCCCCAGGCCTCATGGTTCTTCACGCCGTCCGCAACCTTGTAGGCCGCCCACCCTCGGGTGTCGCCGTTCTGCCAGGCCGCCTGGTCCGGGACGTCGTACGGCAGCTCGTTCTGGTAGAACACGGTCTTGCCCCGCTCGCCGTTCCACAGGGTGTTGTACTTCTGGTAGTGCTCGACGAACAGGCCGTACGCCGAGACGTCGTCCCCGTTGACCACGAACCCGTAGTCGGACGTGTTGAGGTCCCAGCCGATGCCCTCGCCGTGGTCACCGCGCCACGACCACACGTGGTCGACGATGGTGTCGTCGGCGTTGATGATCATGGCCGCGTCGACCTTGCCCGCGACGGCCCCGCCCACGCGCATGAACACGTCGTGCAGGACGATCGGGTCGTCCGAGTGGTCGGTGTGGACGCCCTCGTCGCCGACGACGAACAGCGCCGGGGACTCGGTGACCGCGGCGTCGAACAGGATGCCGGCGACCGTGATGCCGTCCTCGTCGGCCACGTGCATGCCGACGCCGCCGTGCTCGGGGATGATCGTCGCGTAGCCGAGGCCCAGGACGACCGTGCCGGGCCGGTCGACCTGGATCGTCTGGTCCACGCGGTAGACGCCCGGGGTCATGAGCAGGTTCTTGCCCGCGGCCAGGGCCGCGTTGATCTCGGCCGCGGTGTCGCCCTCCTTGGCCACGAAGAAGTCGTCGAGCGGGACCGACGTGCCGGCCGTGTGGCCGTTCTTCCAGGTGGTGCCCGTCGTGCCCTCGCGTAGCTCGGGGACGAACACGGCCCACTCGTCGCCGTCGAGGTAGAGGTAGGGCTTCTCGCGGACGGTTCCCGTGGTGTCGAGCGTGGTCACCGGCGGCTTGGGCCACGTCGCGGCCGTGGGCAGCGTGCCCTCGACGCCCGAGTAGACCATGTTCCAGACGCCACCCTTCCACTCGCCGACCGAGCTGTCGCGGGCGTACCACTGCTGCTGGGTCCAGGACTCGACCACGCCGGTCACGTTCGTGTCGGCGATGTAGCCGCCCGAGGACCAGCCGTAGGCCGACGAGTCGAGCTGCAGGCCGCCGTTGACCTGGATGCGGCGGAACGGTGCCGCCTGCGACGTGGCCCAGCGGGCCATGCCGTCGTCGGGCGTGATCGACAGGTTCTCGGCCGAGCGCCAGAAGTTCTGGGTCGCGTTGCCGCCGAACCACTGCGCGTCGACCCAGTCGCCGCCCTTCACGGTCACGTCGGTCGGGTCCTGGCCGACACCCGAGAGCGAGGTGTAGAAGCCGATGCGCGCGTCGACCTCGTACTCACCGGGCGTGAAGAGGAACTGGTACCGGCCGGGGCCGAACTGGTCCTGCTCCTGCTGGGCGAACACGGTGTCGATCTGGTGCTGGATCGCGGAGTCCGGCATCGAGGGGTCGAACACGAAGACGTTCGGGCCGAACAGGTCGGTCGTCGGGTCGATCGAGGCGCCGGGGGTCAGGACGCGGAACTCGTACATCGAGTACCCGAACGTCGTCCCGCGGGCGACGCCCTGCCAGCGCACGTAGCGCGCCGAGGTCGTGTCGAACGTGACGACGTCGGTCCCGCCGTCCTGGTTGCGCGCCTGCGCAGCGGAGGTCCACGTGGAGCCGTCGGTCGAGAGCTCGATGTCGTAGTCCTTGCCGTACGCGCCCTCCCAGAGGATGCTCACGCCACAGACCTCGTTGGCCTCGCCCAGGTCCACCTGGAGCCACTCGTCGTCCTGGCCCGTCCACGTGGTCGTGTCGAGCACAGAGCCCCAGCGGGTGCTGGTGTTCTGGTCGACGGCCTTGGCCGGGGTCGAGTCGCCCTGCTGCGACGAGGCCGTCGCGGTGGCTCCCGCGGTCACGTCGGTCAGGCAGGCCGTGGGGTTGGTGGGATCGACCGGGTCCACGGGGTCCACCGGGTCGACCGGTCCGCCTGCGGGCTCGCCGAACACGCGGAACTCCCACAGCGAGTAGCCGTACCCCGTACCGCGGACGTCGCCGAGCAGGCGGACGTAGCGGCCGGCGCCGTCGACGTCGAGCACGTCCGCCCCGCCGTCGCCGTTCGTCACGGTGCTCAGGGTGGTCCAGCTCGTGCCGTCGTCGGAGGTCTGGATCCGGTACCCCTTGCCGTAGGCGCCCTCCCAGTCGAGCTCGACCCGGTCGATCGTGGCCCGCTGGCCCAGGTCGACCTGGATCCACTGCGGGTCGGCCGCCAGGCTCGACCAGCGGCTGCCGCCGTCGCCGTCGAACGCCTCGCCGGCCTGGTAGCCGTTGGGTGACTGCGTCGAGGACGCCGTCGCGGGCTTCCCCTGGGACAGGAGCGTGGGGCCGTCGGCCGCTGCCGCGGGGACGAGCGGGACCGCGAGGCCTGCCGCCGCGACCGCCAGGGCGAGGGCCGCTCCGGCTCCTCGGCGGGACGGGCGTCTCCGGCGCTGCGGGACGGGTGCCGCAGGCGGCACGGTGGGAAGGGGCGAGAAGGGCATCGGTTCTCTCCTAGGTCGTCGTCGACCGCGTCCAGGCTCTACGCCGAGCAGGACGCACGTCGTGAGAGAGCGCTCTCTCACGATGTCGGCCAGTATTCAGGGGAGCGGGTCCGGCGTCAAGAGAGCGCTCTCCCGCGATCTTCGCGACAGCCGGGCGCGACCCGACGCGCAGGGCCGCGCTCCGCCGTCGGGCCCGGGGCTGTCCCAGGAGCGCGCTCCGCGCTGCTAGCCTCGCCCCATGCGTGAGGACGGCCGAGTCTCGACGCCCCCGACGCTCGAGGACGTCGCCCGGGTGGCGGGAGTCTCGCGCGCCACGGTGTCCCGGGTGATCAACCAGAAGCGCCAGGTCGCGCCCGACCTCAAGGCGGTCGTCGAGAAGGCGATCGTCGAGACGGGGTACGTGCCCAACCGCGCGGCCCGCTCGCTCGTCACGGGCAGGACGGGCACGGTCGCGGTCGTGATCTCAGGCGTGGACCCGGAGATCGAGGGCAACCAGATGACCGGCCAGGTCTTCGCGGACCCGTTCTTCGGCCGCATCGTCGCCGCGTTCGTGCGCGCCCTGCGCCCCCACGACCTGCACCCCGTGCTCATGCTCGCCGAGACCGACGACGCGCGCGCCCAGGTCATGACCTACCTCCGCCAGGGCAACGCCGACGGTGCGCTCCTCGTCGCCGCGCAGGCCGACGACCCCCTGCCCGGCATGCTCGTCGAGGCCGGCCAGCGCGCGGTCCTGTTCGCGCGTCCCGAGCCTGCGCTGCCCATCAGCTTCGTCGACGTCGCCAACCGCGACGGCGCGCGGCTCGCGGCCAAGCACCTCATCGAGCGCGGCTGCGACGAGCTCGCCGTCATCTCGGGGCCCTCGGGCCTCTACGCGGCCGAGGAACGCCTCGCGGGCTTCCGTGACGAGGTCTCGCGGCACGGGCGCGCGTACGACCCCGAGGTCTCGGGCGAGTTCACGCTCGAGGGCGGTGAGGCCGCGATGGAACGCCTCCTCGACACCGTCCCCGGGCTCGACGGCGTGTTCGCCGCGAACGACTACATGGCCCAGGGTGCCGTGCACGCGATCCAGGCCCGTGGCCTGCGCGTCCCCGAGGACGTCGCCGTGGTCGGGTTCGACGACAGCTCGATCGCGCCCCTGTGCCGCCCGGCCCTGACGAGCGTGCGCCAGCCCGTCGAGGAGATGGCGGCCGAGATGGCGCGGCTCCTCATCGGGCAGATCGCCGAGGGCGACCGCCAGGTGCGCTCGGTCGTGTTCGACCCGACCCTCGTGGTGCGCGACTCGGCCTGAGAAAGCCGGAGACCCCGACCGGACCCGGGGTGCAGAATGGCAGCATGCCTCTTGCACCCCGCTACCTCGCTGCCGACGACCGCTACGAGTCCATGACGTACCGGCGCTCCGGTCGCAGCGGACTCGCCCTCCCCGCACTGTCGCTGGGCCTCTGGCACAACTTCGGTGACGTCAACCCGTTCGACAACCAGCGCTCGATCCTGCGCCGCGCGTTCGACCTGGGGATCACGCACTTCGACCTCGCGAACAACTACGGCCCGCCCTACGGCTCGGCCGAGGAGAACTTCGGGCGCCACCTCGCGCGCGACCTGCGCCCCTACCGCGACGAGCTCGTGATCTCGAGCAAGGCCGGCTACGACATGTGGCCCGGCCCCTACGGCGACGGCGGCTCGCGCAAGTACCTGCTGTCCTCGCTCGACCAGTCGCTCGCCCGCATGGGCCTCGACTACGTCGACATCTTCTACTCGCACCGGTTCGACCCCACGGTCCCGCTCGAGGAGACCATGGGCGCGCTCCACACGGCCGTGGTGAGCGGACGCGCGCTGTACGTCGGCGTGTCCAACTACTCGCCGTCGCAGACGCGCGAGGCCGCGCAGATCCTCGCCGACCTGGGTACCCCGCTGCTCATCCACCAGCCCAGCTACTCGATGTTCAACCGGCACGTCGAGCTGCCCGAGGCCGGGCACGACGACGGCGAGAACCTGCTCGACGTCGTCGAGGACCTCGGCGTCGGCACCATCGTCTTCTCGCCGCTCCAGCAGGGCCTGCTGACGGACCGCTACCTCTCGGGCGAGGTGCCCGCGGACTCGCGCGCCGCCGTCGGGCACTTCCTCAAGCCCACCGCGATCTCCGAGACGTACCTCGAGCGTGCCCGCGCGCTGAACGAGATCGCAGCCGGACGGGGCCAGTCGCTCGCGCAGCTCGCCCTGAGCTGGGTCCTGCGCGACGAGCGCATCACCTCGGCGCTCGTGGGCGCGAGCAGCGTCGCGCAGCTCGAGAACAACGTCGCCGCGCTCGACGCCCCCGCGCTCACGGCCGAGGAGATCGCGGCGATCGAGCCGTTCGCGGTCGACGGCACGACGCGCTGAGCACGGTGTCCTGACGGTCGGTCGGGCGGCGTCGAGCCGTCCGACCGGCCATGGGTCCGGCGCCCCGGGGGGGCCGGGAACCGGGCCGCTCCGCTCAGCTCCAGCGCTGGACCGCGAGCGGGGCGGCCTCTGCGAGCTCACGGACCACGGGGTGCTCGCTCTCGGCGAGGACCTGCTGGAGCGGGCCGGACTCGACGAACTCCCCGTCGACCAGCAGGTGCGCGGACGTCGTCATGCGGTGCACGAGCTCGAGGTCGTGGGACACCAGGAGCACACCTGTCCCGAGCTGTGCCGCGGCGTCCTTGACGCGCCCGGCGATCTCGCCGCGCATGGTCGGGTCGAGCGCGGTGAGCGGCTCGTCGAGCAGCAGGATGTCCGGGCGCGTCGCGAGGGCCCGGGCCAGGGCCACGCGCTGGCGCTCACCCCCGGACAGGGTGCGCAGCGGCCGGTCGGTGTAGCGGTGCTCGAGCGCGACGAGGTCGAGCAGGTCCTCGATCGACTGGCCCGAGGGGCGCCCGCCCTTGCGTGCGTCGGTCAGCCCGGACTTGAGCACGTGCGTCACGGTGCTCGCGGGGTCGATCCCGGGCAGGCCGTCCTGCGACACGCGCCGCACGGCGGCCTTGAAGGTCTTCTTGTCGCGACGGCCCAGGCGGGTCACGGTGCGCCCGCCCCACGTCACGGTCCCGCTCGAGGGTTTGATCTCGCCGAGCAGCGCGCTGATGAACGTCGACTTCCCGACGCCCGACGGGCCCACGATCCCCACGGGCTCCTGGCCCGCCGAGAGCTCGATCGAGACGCCGCGCAGGACGTCGGCGCCGCCGTGCCCGGCCCAGAGGTCGCGCGCCTGGAGGGTGTGGGTCGTCGTCATGCGCGGTCCTTCCGAGGGTGGGTCAACCGGTGCGGGGGCGTGGGTGTCCCCGATGGTCCAACGAACGACGGTACCCGCGTTCTCCCGGTCTCCGGTGCGGCGCAGGTCACACCTGCACCGCACCGCGCGCGCGACGGGCGTGCGTCAGTCGCTGGTCGTCCATGCCGACGGCGACGCGACGACGTCCCGCAGCACCGTCCGCGCGCCGCCGATCATGGCTGCGTGCCCGGCCACGAGCGCGGGCCGCAGGTCGAGCTCGGTCCACGGCGACGCGAGGACGCGCGTCGTGAGCTCGGCCGTCAGGGGCTCGCGCAGGTGCGGCAGCAGGTCGGTGTAGATCCCGCCGAGCAGCACGGTCTCGATGTCGATGAGGTTGACGAAGTTCGCGAGCGCGCGCCCCAGCGCGGTCCCGGCCGAGGCCGCGGCGTCGAGGGCCGACGGCGTGCCCTCCTCGAGCGCGTCGAGGAACCTCTCGACGGGGGCGTCGAGGGGGATGCCGGCCGCGCGCAGCATGGCGTCCTTGCCCGCGTACTGCTCGAGGCAGCCCGTGGCCCCGCACAGGCACCGGGGCCCGTGCGGGTCGACCACGACGTGCCCGATCTCGCCGCTCCAGCCCCGGTTGCCCAGGAAGAGCTCGCGGTCGATCACGATCGCGGAGCCGATGCCCACCTCGCCCGAGACGTACAGGAACGACGACGGCACGGGGGGAGCGACGTCGTCGGGCCCCGGGTGTGGCGTGCGTGCGATCGTCGAGCCCGCGCGCGGGTCCCCCTCGCCCGACGAGGCCGGGGCCACGAGCTGGGCGAGCCCCGCGAGGTTGGCCTCGTTGGCGATCTGGACCGGCAGCCGCTCGGGCAGGCCGAGCAGCGGGACGGGCAGGAACGAGGACCAGCCGAGGTTGGGGGCGACCTGGAGGCGACCTGCGCGCGCGTCGACCAGGCCGGGCAGGGCGAGCCGTGCGCCCGCGACCTGCATGTCCTGGGCCTCTACCTCCTCGACGAGGCGGCGGGCCAGGGCGCCCAGGCGCCCGAGGACCTCGGCGGGGTCGCTGCCGTGCAGGTCGCCCGGGACGACCTCCTGCGCGACGACCTGACCGGTGAGATCGAGGACCGTGCCGCCCAGGTAGTCGACGTTGACCTCGAGCCCCAGCCCGACGACGGTCCGCTCGGCGGGCGTGAGCGGGACGGCGGGGCGGCCTGCCCGCAGCGGCGTCGCGGGTGGGAGCTCGCGCACGAGCCGTGCCTCGATGAGCTGGTCGACCAGGACGGACACCGTGGCACGGGTCAGGCCCGTGCTCCCGGCGATGTCTGCGCGCGACCTGGGGGTCGTGGCGTCGAAGATCGCCTGCGAGACCAGGGCGAGGTTGTACTCGCGCAGGGTGTGCTGGCGGGCGGCCGTGGAGCGCCCCCTGGTGGGCGTCCTGACGCTGGTCGAGGACTCGTCGCGGTTCACGTCTTGACCTTACCGACAGGACCGCATAAGTTCATCCATACAACAAATGGCGGCCTGCTCGAGGAGCCGGCCCATCTCGACGAGGAGACTGTCGTGGCTGACGCGACCGAGCAGAACATCAACTTTTCCTTCGGCCTGTGGACCGTGGGGTGGACCGGCCAGGACCAGTTCGGCGGAGCCAGCCGCCCCCACCTCGACCCGGCCGAGTCCGTCCGCAAGCTCGCGGACCTCGGTGCGTGGGGCTTCACGTTCCACGACGACGACGTCGTGCCCTTCGGCTCGGACGACGCGACGCGCGAGCAGCTCCTCGGCGAGGTCAAGAAGGCCGCCGACGAGACCGGCCTGACCATCGAGATGGTCACGACCAACCTCTTCAGCCACCCCGTCTTCAAGGACGGCGGCCTGACCTCGAACGACCGCGGCGTCCGTCGCTACGCGCTGCGCAAGGTGCTGCGCAACGTCGACCTCACCGCGTCGCTCGGCGCCAAGACGTTCGTCATGTGGGGTGGCCGCGAGGGCACCGAGTACGACGGCGCCAAGGACCTCCACTCCGCGCACGAGCGCTACGCCGAGGGCCTCGACCTCACGGCCGCGTACATCAAGGACCAGGGCTACGACATCAAGATCGCGCTCGAGCCCAAGCCCAACGAGCCCCGCGGCGACATCTTCCTCCCGACGATCGGGCACGCGCTCGCGCTCATCGCGCAGCTCGAGCACGGCGACATCGTGGGCCTCAACCCGGAGACGGGCCACGAGCAGATGGCGGGCCTGAACTACACGCACGGCCTCGCGCAGGCGCTGTGGGCCGGCAAGCTCTTCCACATCGACCTCAACGGACAGCGGTCCATCAAGTTCGACCAGGACCTCGTGTTCGGTCACGGCGACCTGCTCTCCGCGTTCTTCACGGTCGACCTCATCGAGAACGGCTTCCCGAACGGCGGACCCCGCTACGAGGGCCCCCGCCACTTCGACTACAAGCCCTCGCGCACCGAGAACGAGGTCGGCGTCTGGGACTCCGCCAAGGCCAACATGGAGACCTACTCGATGCTCGCGCGCAAGTCCGCCGAGTACCGGGCCGACCCCGAGGTCCAGGCCGCGTTCAAGCACTCGGGCGTGTTCGAGCTCGGCGAGAGCACGCTGGGTGCGGGCGAGTCCGTCGCCGACCTGCTCGCGGACCGCTCGGCCTACGAGGAGTTCGACGTCGAGGCCGCCGCCGAGCGTGACTTCGGCTTCGTGCGCCTCAACCAGCTCGCGCTCAAGCACCTGATCGGCTGATGAGGGGCGCAATCGTGCCGGCCGCGGACACGCGCGGGGGTGCAGCATGAGCGGCGGTCTCGTCGCGGGGGTCGACTCGTCGACGCAGTCCTGCAAGGTCGTCGTCCGTGACGCCGTGACCGGGGCGCTCGTGCGCTCCGGCTCGGCGTCGCACCCGGACGGCACCGAGGTCTCGCCCGACGCCTGGTGGACGGCGTTCGGGACCGCGGTCCGCGTCGCGGGCGGGCTCGACGACGTCGCGGCCCTGGCCGTGGGTGGGCAGCAGCACGGCATGGTCGTGCTCGACGCCGACGGCGAGGTGATCCGTCCCGCGCTCCTGTGGAACGACACCCGCTCGGCCGGTGCCGCGGTCGACCTGATCCGTGAGCTCGGTGCCGGGGACCCCGGCGCCGGCGCCAAGGCATGGGCCGAGGCCGTCGGCTCGGTGCCCGTCGCGTCGCTCACGGCCACCAAGCTGCGCTGGCTGCGCGACGCCGAGCCGGAGAACGCCGCGCGCGTCGCGGCCGTCGCGCTCCCGCACGACTGGCTGACGTGGCGGATCGCCGGCTACGGCCCGCGGAGCGAGGGCCTCGAGCCCAACCTCGGCGCGCTCGTGACCGACCGTTCCGACGCGTCGGGGACGGGCTACTTCGACGCCTCGGCCGAGGGCGGGCGCGGTGCGTACCGCACGGACCTGCTCGAGCTCGCGCTCGGACGCTCCGACGTGGTGCTGCCCCGGGTCCTCGGCCCGGGGGAGGACGGCGGGGTGGCCTCGGCCACCGTCGCCGGTGCCGCGGTGAGCGGCGGGGCCCTGATCGGGCCCGGTGCGGGCGACAACGCGGCCGCGGCCCTGGGGCTCGGCATGGGCGCCGGCGACGTCGCGGTCTCGATCGGGACCTCGGGCGTCGTCTCGGCGATCGCCACGTCGGCCACGGCCGACGCGAGCGGGCTCGTCAACGGCTTCGCCGACGCCACGGGCAACTACCTGCTGCTCGGGGTGACCCTCAACGCGAGCCGCGTCCTCGACGCGACCGCGCGGGTGCTGGGCGTGGACCACGCGGGCCTGTCCCGGCTCGCGCTCCAGGCGCCCGCGGGGGCCGACGGGCTCGTGCTCGTCCCGTTCCTCGAGGGTGAGCGCACACCCAACCGTCCCGACGCGAGCGGCACGCTGCACGGCATGCGGCTGTCCACCATGACGCCCGAGCACCTCGCGCGGGCGTCGGTCGAGGGCATGCTGTGCGGTCTGGCCGACGGCCTCGACGCCCTGCGCGAGCAGGGGGTCCGGGTCGAGCGGCTGCTGCTGATCGGCGGCGGCGCGCAGTCCGAGGCGGTCCGGCGCATCGCGCCGCAGGTCTTTGGCCTGCCCGTCTCGGTCCCCGAGCCGGGCGAGTACGTGGCCGACGGCGCCGCTCGCCAGGCAGCCTGGGTGCTGTCGGGTGCGGCGGAGGCCCCGAGGTGGGAGACGTCGTCGAGCAGCGACTACGACGCGGCTCCCGAGCCCGGGACCCGTGCGCAGTACGCGGCGGTGCGCGACCTGACCTGAGGTCGGGTGCCGTGGCCGGAAGGGCCGTCGTTCCTCCAGGAACGACGGCCCTTCGTCCGTCTCGTGGCTCACCGCCTCCGTCGGCGGACCCACCAGGTGCCCGTCGCTGCCGCCACGAGCGTCGACGCACCCACCACGGCGAGCGTCTGCGACAGGCTCGCGCCGCCACCTGCCGAGGCGACCGGCTGGGCCGGCGGCGGGACGAGCGTCGCGCTGGTCGCGACGAAGCTCGGTGCGGGATGCGCTGCGGAGGGATCGACGTCGACCCAGTCGGTCGAGCCCTCGGTGCAGGTCTGCGTCGTCGGGAACACGAAGGCCTGGCCGACGTCGCCCGTGATCGTGGCGACGAGCTCGAAACGCGCGGGCGTGCCGTCCTCGACCGGGGTCCCGGACCAGCGCACCGAGGCCCCGTCCTGGGCCGAGGACCAGCCGTCCGGCTGCGTCGTCGAGATCGCCTCGACCCCGTCGGGCAGCGAGACGTCGAGAGCCGTGGTGGGCTGCCCGTCGCACCTGTGCTCGAACGAGAAGGTGAGCGTGGTCGTGCCGTCCCCGTTCGGCGCCGCGGTCTCGAGCAGGACGTGCGCCGAGGCCCCCTGGGCCCCGGACACGCAGAGCAGAGCGCTCAGACCGAGGACCGCAGCCGAGCGCTTCACGAGGCGGGCGAACGAGGACCGCGGCCGACCGTTGCGCGTCACGAGACGACCTCCACGGGGAGCGAGACGACCGGGTTGTCGTACGTCGACGTGCGGACGCTGACGGCCACGTCCCACGTCCCGGCCAGCGGGAGGTCGATCGAGGCGAGGTACGTCCCCGGACCCGTGCGGGTCAGGGTCGGGGTGAACGGTCCGATCCCCAGCTCTGCCTGGGTCGTCCGGACCTCCGGCAGCGCGACGGGCTCGAGCGGGGCACCGTCGGCGTCGAGCAGCGTCAGCTCGAGCGAGTTGATGCCCAGCGCGCCCGGGGTGACCCTGGCCTGGAGCGACCCGGTCCCCGAGGTTCGTCGAACACCTGCGACCGCGGTGCGGCGGACTCCGGCGGCGTCGCGCTCGCCGGGACCGGGCTCTGCGAGACGAGCACCCCGGTCACCCCCAGGAGGACGACGAGCAGCACGGCCTCGGTCGCGACGGTCCGGCGCAGGCGCCCCAGGCCGACGGGGTCGGAGGTGATGTGCGGGACGAGCAGGTACCGGTTCCACGCGGCGATCACCACGAGGACGAGTGCGAGGCCGACCTTGACCAGGAGCGTTCGTCCGTACCCCGTGGTCAGCAGGGCGTCGAGCGAGCCGAGGATGCGCCAGGCGAGGAGGATCCCGGTCAGTGCGAGCGCGAGGACGAGCCAAGCGCCCACGCCCGAGAAGCGCACGACCGTGCGGGCGGCGCGCTGGGCCGACGCGCCCGAGGACCTGGACAGCAGGAGGCAGAGGCCCACGATGCCGCCGAACCAGACGGCTCCGACGACCACGTGCAGGACGTCCGCGCCGAGCACGAGCCAGACGGGACCGAACGTGCGGGTGTGTCCCACGACCGAGAGCGAGGTCACCGCCAGCGCGGCGCCGCCGAGCGCCGCGGGGAGCGGCCATCGCGCGCGCGTCGCGCTCCCCGCCCGGGGACACGCCAGGACGGCCACGGTCAGGCCGGTCAGCCCGAGGAGGGCGGCCAGCGCCGACTCGGACGTCAGCGACGCACGCCAGAACGACGAGTCGACCAGGGCGCTCGCGCCCCGGCCGCCCTGCCAGAGCGCCGTGACCGGGACGGACACCAGCAGAGCCGTTCCGGCGCAGGTCGCGAGCAGGCGACGGGTCCGCTGGAGCCGACGGCGGAGCGTGGGCATGGCCCCGGGAGTCGCGTCGAGCAGGAGGAGCTCGAACACCACGAGTCCGCCCACCCCGAGCGTCCCTGCATAGACGACGGCCTGCGCGACCTGACGCAGGACGGTCACCGCGGGCGAGGCCGGGTCGGCAGGGGCGGCTGCGACGCTGGTGCTGGGGGCGCCGACCGAGAACGTGAGAGCGCCCGCGACCGGGTGGGTGTCACCGGACGTGACGCGCCAGCTCACGACGTACGTCCCGTCGTCGAGATCGCCGGGCACCGCGATCTCGACACGGGAGTCGACGGCGCCGGCCGTGATGGGGATTGTGCTGCCTGCGGCGTCGAGCAGGGCGATGCCGTCGGGGACGACCTGGACGGACTCGTTGAAGGTCAGGGTCAGCCGGGCCGGGGGCTCCTCGAGGACGGTGCCGTCCCGAGGATCGGTGTCGACGATCACGGCGTGGGCCGTGGCCGGGGTGGCCGATGCGAGCATCAGCACCACCCCGGCCACGGCCGCCACGACGAACGCCACCGCCCCGCGCGCAGCGCGGGAGAGGTCCATGGCCGATCTCAGCCCTGGCTGCGGCGGCCGCGCACGAACGCGGCCCCACCCAGGGCGAGCCCTGCGGCGCCGAGGACGACGGCGACCCACGACAGGACGAGGGGCGTCGAGGACGGTTCGGCGGGCGCCGCCGCGGCCTCGACGGTCGCGGACTCGTCGGAGACCGTCTCGGTCTCGCCGTGCGCGGCCCCGTCCTCCGCAGCCGTGACGGTCAGGACCGGTGCGGGCAGGTCGAGGTCGTGCGGGTCCTCGCCCTCCGCCGCGACCTGCACCCAAGCGGACTCGCCCTCCTGGCAGGTCTGGACGGTCGGGAAGACGAGGGTCTCGCCGACCGTGTCGGGGAGCTTGGTCGAGAGGACGAGGGCGTCCCGGTAGCCGTCGGGCAGCGGGGACCTCGCGGTGTAGACGATCTCGCCCACGCGCTCGGTGAGCTGGCCGCCATGACCGTCGTCGATCGGGGTCGCGAGCGTCACCATGACCTTCTCGACGTCCCAGCCAGGGTTGACCGTGGGGGTGACGCTCGTGATCGGCTCGGGGATCTGGACGGACACCTTCGTGGTCGCGGACTCCCCGCAGCCGTGCGGGACGCCGAAGGTCAGCAAGGCGTAGGAGCCCGCGGTGGTCGTGTCGGGGTCGACCGACACGTGGGCGGACGCGCCGCTCGCACCGAGCGCGAGGAGCGTGGTCGTCGCCGCGGCGACGGTGAGGAGCTGGAGTGGACGCTTCATGATCTGAGGCACAGGCCTTCCGTGGTGGGACGCAGGGTCGCTCGGGGCGCCGCACGGACGAGAGCCGTCGCGGCGCCGGCCGTCGCCGGGCACGTGCCCGGGCGGCAGGGAGCGGATCGCGGCTGGGCCGCGATCGAGGTCAAGGTGCTGCTGCGAGGACCACGACGGGAGGGGCTCTGCCCCGGACCGACCCACGGCCCGGGGCCGTGAGGACGGGAACGACGAGAGGGAGGAAGAGGGGGTTGCGCCCGCGGGCGAGAGGGAGAGGCACGGCCCTGGGGACCGAGCGCATCGTGAGCCACGACCACAGTGCCCACAGCACGCGGTCGGCGTGGGTCAGGAACACCGAGACCACGAGCGTCGCCACCACGTGGGCGGCCAGCATCACCTCGGGGCGGTCCGAGGCGTGCGCGTGCGCCGGCGCGGAGGCGCTCGAGAGCAGGGCGCACTGCTCGAACGTGTAGTGGAAGGCGAGCTGGCCCAGACCCAGGACGCCCAGGAGGTACGGGAGCGCCACCCGACGTCCGACGAGCGAGCGGAGCAGCACGGCCGTGACCATCACGAGCACGACCACGGGAACGGCCCCCGGGGGCGCACCGCCGGCCAGCCCGTGCGAGACCAGGGACAGCCCGACGACCGCGGTGGCGAGCAACCCTGCTCGAACCCCGCGCAGCAGACCGACACCCGGCGACAGCACGCGACGACTGTAGCGGGCGGATCGCCGGAGAGGGACCCCTTGTCCACGAACGTCCGTACCGACGGCCGCACGGCCGTCCTGGCCGTCCTGGCCGTCCGCGAGCGTCCGGACGCCCCGCGTCGGGCCGTCCGGACGCGACCGGCTCTAGAGCCCGGTCATCTTCTGCATCGCCTCGTTGTAGCGCGCCCCGGCGACGCCCAGGCGCGTGGCGGCCTCGCCCAGCGCCGCGAGGTCGGCCGCGGGAAGGTCGAGCGTGGTCGCGCCGAGGTTCTCCTCGATGCGCGACAGCCGACGCGTGCCCGGGATGGGGACGATGTCCGGCCGCTGGGCCAGCAGCCAGGCCAGCGCGACCTGGGCGGGGGTCGCGCGGTGGGCCGCGGCGACCTCCTTGACGAGGTCGACCAGCGCCTGGTTGGCGGCCCTGTTCTCCTCGCTGAAACGCGGGATCAGGGTGCGGACGTCGCCCGGGGTGAACTCGGTCGAGGTGTCCACGGTGCCCGTGAGGAACCCCTTGCCGAGCGGGCTGAACGGCACGAGCGAGATGCCGAGCTCGTCGAGGGTCGGCAGGATCTCGGCCTCGATCTCCCGGGTCCACAGCGAGTACTCGCTCTGCAGCGCGGTCACGGGGTGCACCGCGTGGGCGCGGCGGATCGTGGCTGCGCCGGCCTCCGAGAGCCCGAAGTACGCCACCTTGCCCTCGGCGACGAGCTCCGCGACAGTGCCCGCGACGTCCTCGATGGGCACCGCGGGGTCGACGCGGTGCTGGTAGAACAGGTCGATCCGGTCCGTGCGCAGGCGAGCGAGCGACGCGTCGGCGACGCGGCGGATCTGCTCGGGACGGCTGTCCACCCCGACCGACCTCCCGTCACGGATGTCGAAGCCGAACTTGGTCGCGAGGACCACCTGGTCGCGCAGCGGCTCGAGCGCTTCGCCCACGAGCTCCTCGTTCACGTACGGCCCGTACACCTCGGCCGTGTCGAAGAACGTCACGCCCCGCTCGACGGCGCCGCGCAGCACCGCGATCATCTCGTCCCGGTCACCGGGGTTGGGCCCGTAGCTCTGGCTCATGCCCATGCAGCCGAGCCCGAGCGCGGACACCTCGAGCCCCTGGCCCAGCGTTCGCTTCTCCATGCGGTCCTCCTGAGGTCGTGCTGACGATCGGTCCACCTCGACGCTACGGGCACCGGTCGGAGGCAGGGAGTTCCTGGCGGTACCTCCCTGGCGCGCCGCGTCTGCGGGGCAGCAGGCGTCAGTGACCGTCAGCGAGGACCACGAGCTGCTGGGTCGCGCGCGTCATCGCGACGTAGCGGTCGACCGCTCCCTCGATCCCCTCGCCGAACGACCCCGGGTCGACCAGGACCACCAGGTCGAACTCGAGCCCCTTGGCGAGGACCGGGGTCAGCGAGCGGACGCGCGGCGTGCCCGCGACCGTGGGGGAGCCGATCACGCACGCGGTGCCGTCGTCGTGCGTCGCGAGCCAGGTCGCCAGGATCGAGTCCAGGTCTGCCGTGCGCCCGTGCACCACCGGGACCCCGGAGCGACGGACCGACGTGGGCACGTTCGCGTCGGGGAGCGCGGCCCGGATGACCGGCTCGGCCTCCGCCATGACCTCCTCCGGGGTCCGGTAGTTGATGCTCAGCGAGGCCGAGCGGACCCGGTCGAGCCCGACCCGTGCGAGCCGTTCGTCCCACGACTCGGTGAACCCGTGCCGGGCCTGCGCGCGGTCGCCCACGATCGTGAAGCTCCCCGAAGGACAACGCAGGCGCAGCATCTGCCACTCGGCGTCCGTCAGCTCCTGCGCCTCGTCCACCACGACGTGCGCGAACGGTCCTGCGAGCAGGTCCGGTGTCGCGGTCTCGAGCGCGGAGGGATCGACGAGCGCGCCCTGGAGGTCCTGCCCGCGCAGCATCGACATGACCTGCAGCTCGGAGTCGTCGGTCGCGATCAGGTGGTCGACGACGTCGGCCATGCGCGCGCTCTCGGCCGCTGCGGCAGCCTGGTTCCGGCGTCGTCGGCGCGACTCCTCGGGGTCGCCGAGGCGCTGGCGGGCCGCGTCGAGGAGCGGCAGGTCGGCGACGGTCCAGGCCTGGGCGTCGTCGCGCTGCAGGGCCCGGGCCTCCCGGGGCGTGAGCCAGGGCGCGCACATGCGCAGGTAGGCCGGCACCGACCACAGGTCCGCGACGAGGTCCGTCGCCTCGATGAGCGGCCAGGCCCGGTTGAACGCCGTGCCCAGGTCCCTGTTCTGGCGCAGCGACCGGTAGACCTGCTCCTCGGGCACGTCTTCGGTCTCGTCGGTGTGCTTGTCGACGAGGATCGTCAGGAGCGCCTCCCAGACCTCGTCGCGCGCGTCGTTGTGCGGGGTGCCGGGGTCCGGGGACGCGAACGCCTCCGCCCAGTCGGCCGTGCTGAGCCAGACGTCGGCCCACGGGGTCCCGACCTCCATGCCCTCGGTCGGTGGTCGTTCGGAGAACCGCACCGCGGGCTCGACCGCCGCGACCATGCGTGCCGACGCCTTTAGCCGGGCCGTCTCGGGGTCGGTCTCTGGCACCGCCGCCGCCCCCTCGGGGACGAGGTCGCGCAGCGTGCACGTCTGCACGCCCTCCTCGCCGAGGCTCGGCAGCACGTCGGCGACGTACGCGAGGTACGGCTCGTGCGGTCCGACGAACAGCACGCCGCCGTGGTGGTGCCCCAGACGCGGGTCGGAGTAGAGGAGGAACGCCGCGCGGTGCAGCGCGACGACCGTCTTGCCCGTGCCCGGGCCACCGTCGACGACCAGGGCACCGCGCGAGTCGGCACGCACGATCGCGTCCTGGTCGGACTGGATGGTGCCCAGCACGTCCCGCATGCGGGGAGACCTGCTGGTCCCGAGGCTCGCGATGAAGGCCGACTCGTCGTCGAGCGCCACGCTGTCGTCGTGACCGTCCGCGGTGAACGACTCGTCCCAGTAGTCGCTGATCCGCCCGCCCGTCCAGCGATACCGGCGGCGGCTCGCGAGCCCCATGGGGTGCGCGCGCGTGGCCGCGAAGTACGGTTCGGCGGGCTGCGACCGCCAGTCGACCAGCAGGCGCCGGCCGGCGGCGTTGGTCAGGCCGAGGCGCCCGACGTAGACGGGCTCGGACCCGTCGGCCGGCACCAGGCGCCCGAGGCACAGGTCGATCCCGTACCTCTGCAGGAGTCGCAGCCGGGAGCTGAGCCGGTGGATCTCCTGGTCCCGTTCGAGCGCCTCGGTGCCGGACCCGCCCGGCGCCCGGCGCGCGGCGTCGAGGCGTCCCGACAGGTCGGCGACCGAGTGCTCGAGGGTCCCGGCGATCGCGGCGAGGTGCCGCTCGTCGGCGGCGATCAGCGCCGGGTCGGCCTTCGCGGAGAGGCGTTCGGGAAGGTCGAACGGGCTGTCGTCCTGAGAGGGCACGCGAAGGGCTCCGATCGGGTTCGTGCGGGTGCGGGGCGACCGAGAGACTGACGAGGAAGCGCGCATGATCGAGGTTCTCCATCCCACTGCTCGCGGCTGAGATCGACCATTCTGCGGGAGGACCGGGGCCTTGCCGCAAGGCCCCCCGTGCGCTATATCTTGAGAGTGGAAGGGGTGAACGCTCCCCGTTCCCAGCCCCTCCGGCCCGCAGGGCGTCCCTTCTGCCAGGATGCACGGATGGTGCATCCCATCGAGCTGGTCCCCGTCGACGCCGAGACCTTCGACGACCTCGATCCGGGCGAGGACTCCCCGGCCACGGAGACGGCTGAGCCCGCGCCCGCGAGGCCCCGCGGTCGCCGGGTCTTCCCCCTCCTGGCGGTCGGGATCCTGCTGGGCGGGGTCTCGTACGTGCTGAGGATCCTGGCCCAGGTGTTCCAGGCGCACGCGGTCGACAGGTTCGGCAACCTCGACCTCTCGACGTGGCAGTACGCTGCCGGCAACGGTGCGGCCACGGCACACGTCCTGACCGCCGCAGGGGGAGCCGCGGTGCTGACCGTGGCGGTGCTCCGCGCAGCGCGCGCCCTGGACGCCCTGGGGCGGTCCGACGCTGCCGGGTCCCACCAGCGCCCCGGTTCCCGGTGGCTCGTCGTCGTGGTGGCCTGCGTCGTCGCGGGGGCCGTCATCGTCTCCATCGCCTTCCCGCAGTTCGGCGCACCGGGTCAGGTGATCGTCCAGGACGTCCAGTCCGGTCAGCTCTCGATCGTCGGCGGCTGACCCGTCGAGCCGTTCCTCCTGGCGACCTGACCGAGCCCCGCGGGTCAGACCCCGCCCGCGAACCCCGTCTGACGCCACGCCTCGTAGATCGCGATCGACGCGCTGTTGGTGAGGTTGAGCGACCGTCGCCCGGGCAGCATGGGGATCTTGACCTGGTCGGTGATGCGCGGGTGGGCCAGGACCTCGTCGGGCAGTCCCGTGGGCTCGGGGCCGAACAGCAGCACGTCGCCCGGGCGGTACTCGACGTCGGTGTGCCGGGTCGTGGCCTTGGTCGTGAATGCGAAGACGCGGGCCTCGGGCATCGACGCGAGCGCGGCCTCGAGGTCGGCGTGCACCTCCATCGCGGCGAGGTCGTGGTAGTCCAGGCCCGCCCGGCGGAGCTTGGGCTCGTCGAGGTCGAAGCCCAGCGGCTCGACCAGGTGCAGGCGGGCGCCGGTCACGGCCGCGAGGCGGATCGCGTTGCCCGTGTTGCCGGGGATGCGGGGCTCGAAGAACACGAGGTGGGGGAGCGTGGGGGCCGGGCGCTCGGCGTCGGTGCCGAGGTGCGGTCGCCAGTCCTCGGCACCGGTGACCCCGGGCGAAGGTGCGGGCGCGGAAGTGGTGGGTGCGTCGTCGGGCATGGTCTCGATTCTCCCACCGCCGCGGGAGACCAGTTGTCAGAAGTGAGCCGGTGTAGGGCCCGGCTCACTTCTGACAACCAGTCGGTGCGGCGCCACGTTGTCAGAAGCAGAGCGGGGTATGCCCCGGCTCGCTTCTGACAACCGATCGGGGGAAGGGCCTCAGCCCGTCCGCGTGAGCGCGGCCGCGTCGACCTCGTGCTGCAACGGTTCGCCCGCGAGGAAGCGCCCGATCTCCTCGACCACGATCGCCCCCTGGCGCAGCCGGCCCTGGACCGTCGCGGCCGCGTGGTGCGGCGTGAGCAGCACGTTCGGCAGGGTCCGCAGCGGGTGGTCGACGGGCAGCGGTTCGGCGTCGAACACGTCGAGCGCCGCGTCGATCCGTCCGCTCGCGACCTCGCGCAGCAGCGCGTCCTCGTCGGTCAGCCACGACCGGGCGGTGTTGACGAGACCGGCGCCGTCGGGCATGAGCGCGAGCTCGCGCGCCCCGACCAGGTGGTGCGTCTCGGGCAGCGTGGGTGCGTGGACCATGGTGATACGGCTCGTCGCGAGCAGGTCGTCGAGGCTCACGAGCGCGACGCCCAGGGCCCGGGCGTCCGCGGCCGACAGCGTCGGGTCCGCGACCACGACCTCGGCCCCGAGCGCGCGCAGCATGGTGATCGCTGCCCGCCCGGTCCGGGACGCGCCGATCACGCCGACACGCGTGCCGGCGATCTCGTACCTGGGCGGTGCGTCCTCGGCGTCCTCCCACGAGGCGCCCGACGCGAGACCGTGGTGGAACCGCGGGAGCTGGTGCAGCAGGGCCATGGCGAACACGACCGACACCTCGCCGACCGACTGCGCCATGCCCTGCCCGGCCTGCGTCACGCGCACGCCGCGCGCGAACAGCTCGGGCGTGACGAACGGCTTGACGCTCGCGCCCGTGTGCGCGACCAGCCGCAGGCCCGGCATGCGGTCGAGCAGCGCGGCGTCGAGGCGCGGTGTGCCCCACGAGATGACGAGCACCTCCGCCCGCGAGGGGCCCGACGACGCAGCGCCCGTCCGGGCGTCGAGCGTCGCACCCAGCGTGGCCGGGTCGTCGACGAGCAGGACGTCGGTCAGCGTGCCCAGCGTCTCCCACGCCGCGGGCGAGAAGAACTCGGCCCGCAGCGCGGGGGAGACGCTGACGACGCTCGCGGTGCGGCTCATCGGGGAATCATGCCAGCCACGCGTCGAGGTGCTCGGCGACGAACGCGTCGTCCGACGCGCCGAGCCACGGGTACGCGGCCGTGACGCGCGTGAGCTCGTCCGCCTGCCCGGGCGACAGCGTCTCGGCGGGGTCGAGGCACCAGATGCCCTCGAGCAGCCCCTGGCGTCGCAGCACCTCGTGCACCCCGGCGATGACCCCCGCGAAGTCGTTCGTGGAGTCGAACACCGCGGCGTTGGCGTCGGTGAGCCCGGTCTGACGGGCGACCAGGAGGCGCAGGGCCGCGTCGTCGGGCACCGTGAGCGTGCCGTCGGACGTGACGCCGCGCGCGGCCTGGGCGAGGCGCAGGGTCTCGACCGCGCCGCGCGTCCACACGGCCCACTGACCGAGCAGGCCGCCCACGAAGCGTGCGGTGTACGGGCTCGTGCTCCCCGCGACCGGGACGTCGACCTCGGAGACCAGGTCGGCGATGATCGCGTCGTCGTTGCCCGTGTAGAGCGAGATCTGGTCGGCGCGGCCGGACTCGGCCACGCCGCGCAGCACGTCGATGGTCCGGTACCGGTTGAACGGCGCGGCCTTGACGGCCACGACGGCCTCGATCGCCGCGAACTCGCGCCAGAAGTCGACCGAGAGCCGCGGCCCGCCGATCGCCTCCTGGAGGTAGAAGCCGATCACGGGCAGGACCTCGCCCACGGCCCGCGCACGGTCGAGCAGGTAGCGCTCGACCTCCTCGCGCGTGCCGCTCAGCCCCGCGACACGCGGTGCGAGGAGCACCGCGTCGTAGCCGAGCTCTGCGGCGACCTGAGCCTCGGCCACGGCCTGGGCCGTCGGTCCCGAGGCTCCGGCGATCTGGACGAGCGGGCGCGGGCCGGTGACCGAGGATCCCGCGGGCGCGTTCCCGCCCGTCGTCTCGCGCGAGACCTCGGCCGCCATCTCGAGCACGGGCCGGTACAGCCCGACGTCGCGGATCTCGAACTGCGTCGTGTGCACGCCCACGGCCACGCCGCCGGCCCCGGCCGCGTGGTAGTACCGCGTCAGGGCGCGCTGGCGGCGCTCGTCGAACCGGCGGTCGGCGGTCAGCGCGAGCGGCTGGGCCGGGATGACCGTGCCGGCACGCAGGAGCGCGAGCGAGTCGGGCTTCATGGCGCGGGCGGTCGAACCCATCAGAACTTCCCGTCGCGCACGGTGAACTTGGTGGCCTTGCCGCTCGTGGGCAGACCCGCCGCGAGCCACTGCGCCTGCCAGTCGACGAGCGTGCGCAGCGAGACGTCGGGGTAGCCGAACAGCTCGTGGCACAGGCTCGCGTCGTTGAGCAGCGCCGTGCCGGCCTCGGTGCCCGTGAACGAGACCTCGCGGCCCAGGCCCGCACCGAGCAGCCCCGCGAGGCGACGCACCGACGCGGTCTCCGGGCCCGTGAGGTTGACCGTGAACGCGGGGGACGACGCGTGGCCGAGCGCGCGCAGCGCGACCTCGTTCGCGTACCCCTGCCACACGACGTTGACGTGGCTCGTCGTCAGGTCGACCGGTTCGCCCGCGAGGAGCGGCGCCGCGACGTCGCACAGCACGCCGTAGCGCAGGTCGACCGCGTAGTTGAGGCGGATGTTCGCGACCTTGGTGCCGCGCGTGAGGGCCGCGTGCTGGAACAGGCGCTCGCGCCCGAGGCAGCTCATGGCGTACTCGCCGACGGGCCCGGTCGGGTCGTCCTCGGAGCAGCCGCCCGAGGACACGGGCACGAGCGGGTAGACGTTCCCGGTCGAGAAGGCCGCGATGGTCGAGTCCGCGTAGCGGCGCGCGACGTCGCTCACGAGCGCGGCGTTCGCGGCCCACGCGAGCGAGGGGGCCGACGACGTGCCGAACTTGGCGCCGACCATGTAGACGACGTCCGCGCCGTCGGGCAGGCCGGCGAGGACGGCGGGGTCGCCCGTCATGAGGTCCGCCGTCACGACGTTCACGCCCGCGTCGCGCAGGTGGTCGGCCTGGGCCGGGTCCGACCAGCGGGAGACCGCGTGGACCGCGTCGCCGGTGCGGCCCGCGGCGTCGAGCGCGCGTCGCGCGAGGACCGTGAGGCTCGGGCCCATCTTGCCGCCCGCTCCCAGGACGACCAGGTCGCCCGAGCGGGCGGCCATGTCCGCGACGAGCGCGGGCGAGGGGGTGGTGAGCAGGTCCTCGAGCTCGGCGAGCGACGAGGGACCGGCGGGGCGCCCGACGGCGGAGGGGCCGGCAGGTGCGACGGCGGCGGCGGGCAGGGGGCTGGGTGAGGTCGAAGACACGAGTGCTATCCCTTGATTCCGGACATGGTGACGCCCTCCTGGAAGTAGCGCTGGGCCACGAGGTAGGCGGCGAAGATCGGCACGAAGGAGATGGTCGCGCCGGCGAGGATCATGTTGAGCGGCACGTCCTGCTGCTGCAGCGACGCGATACCCACGGTGAGGGTCCAGTGGTCGGTGCCCTGGCCCATGATGAGCGGCCACAGGAAGTCGTTCCAGTGCCACAGGAAGACGAACGTGCCGAGCGTCGCGAGGATCGGCTTGCACAGGGGCAGCACGATGCGCGTGAAGATGCGCCACTCGGAGGCGCCGTCGAGCTTGGCGGCCTCGAAGAGCTCGTCCGGCATGTCCATGATGAACTGCCGCATGAGGAACACGGCCTGCGCGTTCGCGAGCGTCGGCAGGATCAGGCCCCAGTAGGTGTCGAGGCCGCCGACCTGCGCCATGAGGATGAAGGTCGGGATGAGGGTCACGTGGTACGGGACCATGACCATCGCGAGGAACGACCAGAACATGGCCTCGCGGCCCGGGAACTTCTTCTTGGCGAACGCGTAGCCGGCCATCGCGGAGAACGCCAGGACCAGCACCACGGACACGACCGAGTAGATGAGCGTGTTCCCGAACCAGGTCCAGATGTTGCCCGCGCCGAGCACGCGCTCGTAGGCCGCGAAGCCCAGGTTCGTGGGGATCAGGCTCTGCGGGAACTGGATCGCCGCCGCAGGCTTGAGCGAGAGGACGACCATCGCGTAGAACGGGAAGATCGTGACGACCGCGGCGAGGCTCAGCACGACGTACCGCACGATCTTGCCGCGCAGCGTCAGGTCCGTGCCCGAGCTCTTGCTGCGCCTGCGACGCACCTTGGGCGTGAGGTCGGTCGGGCTGGTGGTACCGGCAGCGGTCCCGGGGTGTCCCGGGGTGCCGGGGGTGGCGAGCGTGGTCACTTGTCCCTCCCGATGAGGCGACGCTGCACCAACGCAACGACGATGGTGATGATGAACAGGGCGACGCCGAGCGTGCTGGCGTAGCCGAGGTCGAAGTACTTGAAGCCCTGGTCGTAGATCTGGTAGACGAGGCTGTAGCTCGCGCGCGCCGGTCCGCCGCCCGTCATGGTGTAGACGAGGTCGAAGATCTGGAACGAGGCCGTGGTCTCGATGACCGCCAGGAAGAACAGGGTCGGCTTGAGCTGCGGCATGATGATGTGCCAGAAGCGGTGCCAGGCGTTCGCGCCGTCGAGCGCCGCGGCCTCCTCGAGCTCGCGCGGCAGGTCCTGCATGCGGGCCAGGAGGATGAGCATCCCGTACCCGAAGCGCGACCAGATCGACACGAGCGCCAGGGCCGGCAGGACCAGGGTCGTGCTGCCGAGCCACGAGTCGGTCGACAGGCCGATCAGTCCCATGAGCTGCGACCACGGTCCGCCCGTCGAGAAGACCCAGGTGAACACGGTCGCAGCGAGCACGAGGCTCGTGACCACCGGCAGGAAGAACACCGAGCGGTAGAAGCCCGACCCGCGGAACGAACGGCGGACCAGGAGCGCCATGAAGGTCGAGATCGCGAGCGACAGCGGCACGATCAGGACGCTGAGGATCAGGGTCACGCGCATCGCGGACCAGAAGATCGGGTCGTTGACCATGCGCTCGAAGTTGTCGAGGCCGGTCCACTGGGCCGTGTCCCCGATCGTGTAGTCGAAGAAGCTCAGCCCCACGCCAGCGATCGCCGGTCCGAAGCGGAAGGCGAGGAAGAGCAGGAAGGCCGGGAGCGCGAAGAGCAGGCCGATACGGGCCTCGCGGCGGGCCATGGTGCGGCGGAACGCTGATGGGCCTGTCGGGCCGGTCCCGCCCGACGGGCCCGAGGACCCACCGGACGTGCTCCGCGCGACGGGCGTGGCGCCGTCGGGCACGGAGCCTGTCCCGAGGACGTCTCCGGACGGGGTGGTTGCTGTCATGAGGTTCTTCTCCTTCGCCTCACCGGGCCGGGGGCCGCGTCTGCGGCGGCCTCCCGGCCCGGTGGGTGTGGTGCGAGATCAGCCGAGGAGCGGGTTCGCGGCAGCGGCCGCGTCCTTCATGGCCTGCTCAGGGGTCTTCTGGCCGATGAGCGCGGCCTGGATCTCCGGGGCGAGGATGCCCATGACCTCGCGCGACTTCTCGTTGAGGTCACCCGAGGTGGTCGCGTCGAGCGTGGCCTCGAGGGCCGCCATGGTCGCGTCGTCGCCGTACAGGCCCGTCTGCGAGGTGTACGGCGTGAACCAGCCCGCAGCCTTCGCGTACTCGGCCGACGCCTCGGGGCGCGTGGCGAACGCGAGCCACTTGCCCGCCGCGTCCAGGTTCTCGGCCTTCTTCATGAGGGCCAGCGAGCCGACCGTGCCGTAGCCGATCGACTCGGCCTGCTTGAGGGAGGGGAGCACGACCGTGTTCTCCTCGCCCCAGAAGCTCGCGACGTCGCCGGGGCCCTGCTGCCACGTGCAGGCGATCTTGCCCTGCGCGGTGCGGGTCTGCTCGAACGCCGGGATGGTCGTCAGCAGGTCCTTCTCGACGAACCCGCCCTCGGCGAGGTCCGTGACGAACTGGAGCGCCTCGACGCCCTCGGGGGAGTCGAACGCGACCTTCGTGCCGTCCTCGGAGAACACCGAGCCGCCCGCCTGCCACAGCAGCGGGTAGAAGGACTCGTTGAGCGTCGCGTCGACCGCGCCCCAGTAGTTCGTGACGTCGTACCCGGCGTCCTTGAACTTCGGGGCCAGGGTCATCAGGTCGTCCCACGTGGCGGGGTAGTTGCCCGGCTCGCCGATCGCGTCGAACGCCGCGGCGTTGCACACGAGCGGCTTCGAGTTCATGATCAGCGGCGCGCCCATCATGGCGCCGTCGATGCTCACGGACTTCGCGGCGTTCTCGCGCAGGTCGCCCGTGTTGTCGGTGATGTAGTTGTCGACCGCCGCGAGGGACTTCGCGTACTTGGGGAGCTGGTCGGGGATCAGGTAGACGACGTCGGGGCCCTTGCCGCCCGCGATGCCCGTCGCGAGCGTCTCGTCGCGGCCGGCCCACGGGTAGATCTCGACCTTGACGTCGACGTCCGGGTTCTCGGCCGTGAACTCGGCGATCTGCTCGTCCCAGAACTTCTTGTGGGCCGCCTCGTCGGCGATGACGGGGTAGGTCCACATGGTCACCGAGCCCGAGGCCGCGCCGTCCGAGGGGACGGGGGTCGAGCTGCCGGTCGTGCCGCCACCGCTGCACGCGGTGATGGCGCCGAGGCTGGCGATCGCGGCGATCGCGGTCACCACGTGCTTCTTCGGCATGGTCATTTTCGTGCTCCTTTGACGTCGAACGATGACTACCGTGCTGGATGCTTTCTGGATGTTTCGGGGGTCGTGCGGTGGTGCTTCGGGTGCTTCGCTGCTCCCTGCGAGGTGCTGCTTCGGTGTCCGGGCGGCTGCTGCCCGCCCGGACGGGACGTGCTGCTAGCGGGCCGGGACCTCCACGACGGTGCGTGAGTGTCTCGACTCCTCGGCCGCGAACACGGCGAGGTGGCTCTGGAGGGACTCGACGGCGCCCGAGCGGACGTGCGACGCGTCGCCCGTCGCGACCGCGCGCACGAACGCGTCCATGACGCCCGAGTCGCCGCCGCCGTGGTCGTCGGCCGCGTTGGTCGCGCCGTGGTGACCCGAGTCGTGGACCGTGACCGAGCCGTCCCGGAAGTCGGTGACCCGGATCTTCTCGCCGTCGCCGTCGAGGCAGCCGTGGGTCCCGAAGATCTGCGTCTTGCGGTGGTCCTGCTCCGAGAAGGCGGTCATGGTGAACGTCGCCGCTCCGCCGCCCTCGAGCTCCATCGCGACGACCTGGTGGTCCACGACGTCGTTGTCCGAGGCGTAGACGCACCGCCCGTAGTCGCCCGTGCGCAGCGCCTCGATCACCGAGGCCTCGTCGGTGCCGTCGGTGACGACCGTGACGGGCCAGATCGGTCCCTTCTCGCGCAGCGTGCCCAGGTACAGGCGGGGAGCCGAGTACGGGCAGGTCGGCTCGAGCGGGCAGTCCAGGCAGCGGTCCGCGGCGCCCTCGGGGCGCTCCTCGGGCCGGAAGTGCTTGAGCGAGCCGAAGCTCGCGACCGTCGTGATCCGCTTGCCCGTGACGTAGCGGATCCAGTCCAGGTCGTGGCTCGACTTGGCGAGCAGCATGGGACTCGACGTCTTCTCCGAGCGCCACGGTCCGCGCACGTACGAGTGCGCGTCGTGCCACCAGCCGACCGGCTCGAGGTGCTGCACGTTGACGACCTCGCCCAGGACGCCCGAGTCGACGACCGACTTCATGAGGTCCGTGTACGGCATGTAGCGCATGACGTGGCACACGCCGAACAGGACGCCCGAGGCCTCGACCGCGTCGACGACGTCGCGGCACTCCTCGGGGCTCGGTGCGAGCGGCTTCTCGACCAGGATCGCGTAGCCCTGCGCCGTGAGCGCCACGACCGGGTCGCGGTGCTCGCGGTCCTGGGTCGCGACGATGACCATGTCGGCGAGGCGGGCGGGGGCGCCCGTGGCCTCGTCGCCCGCTGCGACCAGGGTCTCCCAGTCCGCGAACTCTGCGACGGGGGCGGCGTCGGGGTTCGCCGCTGCCGAGCCGGACGCCACGAGCGAGCGCTGGAACGGGCGCGGGTCGGCGACCGCGACCAGGCGTGCACGGTCGGGGTGCGCGGCGATCCAGCGTGCGTAGGTCTGACCACGGTTGCCGGCGCCCACGAGGGCGACGGTCACGGGTGCATCATTGCGGGTCACGAGCGGTCCTTGCTTCGTTGCGGGGGCTGCGGGGAGAGCGGGTGGTGCGGTGAGGGGCCGGGCGAGTACGGCTTCATTTGCTATTTGCTATAGCAACTATGACAGATGATCCTGCGCCCTGACAGCCCGTCAGGTCAACTTGCGACCGAGTCGTTATCTTTCGTGCGGTCTGGGACCGGGCTCGACCAGGGTGGGGGCGCGGGTGTTCCAGCCGGCCTCCTTCGTCGGCCTCCCGCCAGACCCGCCACGGCGGGTGGTGACGATCGGCGGCTCGGTGCCGAGCACGAGGTTGCGGTCGTTTTCCCGCTGAGAGCGGCCGCAACCTCGTGGTCGAGTGCGCGGAACCCCGTTCTCGGCACCGGAGGCTGGTCGCGCCGGCCGTGCTCTCGGTGCCGAGCAGGCGGTTGGCGTCGTGATGCGTGGGATTTCTGACGCCCATCGCATGCTCGGCAGACAGCAACCGCATGCTCGGCAGCCGCCCACCGCATGGTCGACGACCGGGCCGAGACCGGCGGCTGCCGCTGCCACCGGGCCGGTCCGCCGGTGCCGAGCACGAGGTTGCGGTCGCTTTCCCACGGAGAACGACCGCAACCTCGTGGTCGAGGGCGCGGAACCCCGTTCTCGGCGCCGGAGGTCGGAGGCCGGCCGCTCGGTGTCGGTGAACGTCCCGTCGCTGCCCTGATGCCCGTGCGACGCCGGCCGCACCCCTCGTGCTGTCGGGGTGCGGCCGGCGGGACGGGCAGGGGTCAGACCACGAGCGTGCCCGTCGTCGAGACCGTCGGGCCGTCGGAAGGGATCGCGACGCGCTGCACGCCGCTCTCCACGTTGCCCGAGTGCAGGAGGTAGGACCCCGTGCCGAATGCGCCGTCGGCGAGCTGGAGGCGACCACCCGTGAAGGTGGAGCCCACGGCCGACCATCGATTGATACCTGCGTCTAGCTTCACGTGACCAGTGTCACCCGTCGGCGCGGTGGATCGTGCACCGTCCAGGTTCCAGGTGACCGGCTTGTCCGCCTTCGCCCGGCTCAGGAAGGTGCCGCCCGCGGGCGATCCCTCGAGCCGGGCCCCGTCGCCGACCCGGATGGTCTGCTCGGCGGCGCCCGCCGCGACGACCGCGACGTTGCGCACCACGCCGCCACGGATCGTCAGGTCTCCCGACGCCGTCACGGTGCCCTTGCCCTCGGCGGCCTCGAGCGTGCACTGGTCGAGGACCACCGGCCCCGAACCCGCGAACGACGCACCCTCCAGCCCGTTCAGCGTCGTGCGGACCAGGTGGACCGGGTTGGTCACGGTGGCCTGCGTGATCGGGGTACCCGGCAGCACGTTGAAGCGCGATCCCTCGATGACGTTGGGACGCTTCGAGCGGCTCGACGCCTGCGAGACGATCAGGGTGTCGTCGGCCTGGCACCCGCGCAGCTGGACGCCGTCGGCGTTGACCCACAGCATGCCCGAGCCCGCGAGGCCCTCCTTGCGGATGACCTGGACGTCCTCGAGCGTCAGGTCGGTGACCTTGACGCGCGCCACGAACCACGAGCACACGTGCTTGCTGACCGTGATGCGCTTGGCCGACGAGCCCCACGCCGCACCCGAGTTCGCGAACGTCATGAGCCCCGAGTTCCCGACGTACGTCAGGTCGTGCTCGTACTGGCCGTGCGTGACGAACGGGCCCTGGTCGTCGCCGTCGCCGTGGCAGTTCTCCACGAGGCCGTACGCCGAGGCGGTCCAGTCGTTGAGGTGGCGGCAGTTCGAGGTGTGGCAGTCGGACACGTGCCCGTACAGGCAGTAGATCTGCTGCGTCAGGTAGCCCGCGCCGCCCCACGTGATCGAGGCCGGGTTGGCGAGCGAGCAGCGCGACGTCGTGAAGAACGTCGACCACCGGCGCATGACCAGGGGCCAGAACGTCGCGACCCCGTGCACGTTCTCGACGTCGCAGCTCACCGCGTACTCGAACGCGAGCGGGTGCGATCCCGTGTACTGGTCGCCGCCCGCGACGCCCACGAACGACAGGTTGCGCACGTGCACCTGCTGCACGGGCTCGACCTTGGTCCACGTGAGCGTGCGCCCCGCGGCGAGCTCCCAGCCGTTGAGGTAGTTGACGCGCACGTGCGTCGCGTCGACGATCTGCGTGACCTGGACCTGGAGCTGCAGCTCGCGCTCCCACTTGCCCGCGAGCGCGTTGACCTCGAGCGCGTACCACTCGCCCACGGCGTACTGCGAGGAGTCGGCGACCTCGAAGTCGTCGCGCAGCTCGGGCATGACGGCCGTGAGCTTGTGGGTGCGGACGTCGTCGGTCACGGTGCCGCGGAAGAACAGGACGGCCGCGAACGGGTCGTCCTGCCCGGCCTTCTCGATGCCCTCGGTCGTCATGGTGTGCCCGCCGAAGTCGAGCTCGAGGTGCGAGCGCGTGAACCGGTGGCGGCGCACGAAGTTGAGGTCGGAGTGCGCCTCGATACGGCTCACGGTCGGGTCGTTCACGAGCGCGTCGAGCGCGTCGTCGGCCGGGGTGTCCTTCCCGAACAGCCCGAACCAGCGGAAGTCGGCGGTGCCCGTGTGGAGCGTGTGCCATCGCCCTCGGTTCGTCCCCTTGGCTCCGATGTCCTTCGGCGCGAGCACCGTGCCGCCGTTCGCGGCCGCCTCGCTCTTCGCGTCGTAGCGGACCAGGCGCGCCGCACCGTCACCCGGCGTGGCGTGGCCGAGGAGCTGGACGACCGTCCCGTCGTCGATCTTCTTGGCCTTCCAACCCACGAGCTGGGCGACGGACGTCGCGACGAGGACCTCGTCGTCGGGCTCGTCCTTCTTCATGGGCAGCACGCCCGACGGCGCAGCGGCAGCGGGCGTGCCGGCTGCGGCCGACTGGGTGCCCATCAGGGCGCCGGCAGCCACGAGGCCGCCGATCCCGGCGACGCGCAGCAGGTTGCGGCGCGAGGGGGCCTCGACCGTGGGGCCCTGGAGGGGCGAGATCGGCGCCGTCGCCGGCCCGTCGGGGGTCTGTCCGGGCGTGAGGAGGTTCGTCATCTGCAGAGGCCTTTCATCAGGGGTGCTTCCGGGTGGGCAGGGAGGGGGAGTGCTCGTGCGGTTCACAGCGCGAGGGAGTCGGTGACGAGGACGTGGTCGCCCTCGGGGAAGCCGGTGCGGTCGACGCCCTGCTCGACGCAGCCGGACTGGAGCACGCGCGTGGCCGGGGCCAGGTCGTACCGGCCGCCGCTGAAGCGCGTGCCGACCGCGGTCAGCGCGTCGGTGCCCGAGGTCAGCGTGACGTGCGCGGTGGTCCCGCTCGTGGAGAGCGTCGCGCCGCGCAGGTCCACCTGGACCGTGCCCGGGCCCGCAGCCCGCGACACCAGGGCGCCTGCCGTCGTCGTGCCGGAGAGCTCCGCCCCGCGGACCGTGAGCCTCTGGTCGCGGACCCCGCTGAGCTGGATGCCCGTGCCGGTGAGCGTCCCGCCGCTGATCGTGACGTCGGCCGACCCGACGAGCGCGGGGGCCGCGGGGGAGGCCTCGTCGGTCGAGCCGACGAACGTGCAGTCGGTGAACGTCACGGGCCCCGCGCCGCGCAGGATCGTGCCGTCGAACCCGGTGAAGCTCGTCCGGACGAAGTGGACCGGGTTCGCGACCGGCGTCTGGTGCAGCACGCTGGCGACCGGCAGCGAGAAGTGGCAGTCCTCGATGACGTTGGGCCGCTTCGACAGGTTCGACCGCTGGGCGACCGCGAAGAACGACGCGGTGCACCCGCGCATCTGCACGCCGTCGGCGTTGACCGTGAGGCTGCCCTGCTGGTCGAACGTCGAGCGCGCGACCACGTGCACGTCCTCCAGCGTCAGGTCGGTGATCTTGGTGCTCACCGTGAACCACGAGGCCACGTGTCCCTTGACCGTGATGCGCTTGGCGCTGATGCCCCACTGCGCCCCCGAGTTGGCGATGTCCATGAGGCCGCTGTTGCCCTGGAACAACAGGTCGTGCTCGTACTGGCCGTGCGTCGTGAACGGGTTGCCGCCCTGGTCGTCGCCGTCGCCGTGGCAGTTCTCGACGAGGCAGTAGGCCGAGGCCGTGAGGTCGTTGAGGTGGCGCGCGTTGTGCGAGCGGCAGTCCGCGACGCGTCCGTACAGGCAGTAGATCTGCTGCGTGAGGTAGCCCGCGCCGCCGTAGAAGACCGTGGGCGGGTTCGCGACCGAGCAGCGCTCGGTCGCGAAGAACGTGTTCCAACGGCGCATGATGACGGGCCACCACGTCCTGGAGCCGTGCACGTCCGAGACGTCGCAGCGCACCGCGAACTCGTACGCGACCGGGTGCGAGCCGCTGAGCTCGCGGTCGTCGGGCAGCTCCCCGTCGAGCGGGCCGTCGTAGGGGCCGGCCCCGACGAACGTCATGTTCCGCACGTGGACCTGCTCGACGGGCACGACCTTGCGCCACTCGAGCACGCGGCCCGGGGCGAGCTCCCAGCCGTTGCGGTAGTTGACGCGCACGTGCGCCGCGTCGACGACCTCGGTGACCTGCACGAGCCGCTGGAGCTCGCGCTCGTCGCGCCCGCCGCCCGGCCGGGGGTCGACCTGCACGGTCCACCAGTCGCCGACCGCGAACGCGGTCGAGTCCGCGACCTCGAACACGTCGCGCTGGTCGGGCATGGTCTCGACGAGCGTGCGCTGCTGGGTCACGTCCGTCACGGTCCCCTGGAAGAACATGACGGCGCCGAACGGGTTGTCGTGCGCGTTGCGCTCGATGCCCTCGGTCGTGATCGTCCGGCCGCCGAAGTCGAGCTCGAGGTCGGAGCGCGCGTAGGTGTGGCGGCGCACGAAGTTGAGCTCGGTGTGCCCTTCGATGCGGTTCACGGTCGGGTCGTTCACGAGCGCGTCGAGCGCGTCGTCGGCGCTGCCCGTGGGGGCGTCGGCGCCGAAGATCCCGAACCAGCGGAAGTCGGCCGTGCCGGTGTGGAGCGTGTGCCACCGCCCAGGACCCAGCCCGGCCGCACCGAGGTCCTGCGGCGCCAGCACCGTGCCTCCGTTGGGGGTCGCGGTGCTCTTCGCGTCGTAGCGGACGAGGCGTGCGGCGCCGTCGCCGGGGGTCGCGTGGCCCAGGAGCCGGACCACGGTGCCGTGGTCGATCTTCTTGGCGCGCCAGCCGACGAGCTGGGCGACCGACGTCGCGACGGTGAGCTCGTCGTCGGGCTCGCTGTCCTTGCTCAGGCCCAGCGGCGAGGCGAGCGCCGCGGGCGCCGTGCTCGTGGACAGCGCGAACGCGGTCGCGGCCAGCGCGCCCATGCCGGCGACGCGCAGCAGGCCGCGGCGCGAGGGGGCGGTGGTGTCGGAGTCGGGGGAGAGGTGTGGCGCTGCCGCGCTCTCGCGGGCAGTCAGGGGGGTCTTCACGTGGGTCACCCTTCGGACGAGTCGATGAGACGGGTCCGTTCAGGCGTGGCCGACGCGCGGCAACGGGGGAGTGCGGGTGGAGTCCGCCGGGCCGGGGCTGCGGTGACCGGGGACGGGAGTGCGAGGGAACGGTTCAGGCTGTGTGCGGCAGGCCGCGACAGCAGGATGGATGCGCTTCGTTGCGTCCGGATGAATCGGGCATTTCCCGGAGATTAGGCCGGTGCTATAGCAATGTCAAGAGGTTGATGACGAGCCGCCAGGTCCGTCGGGTCCTTCCGGGGCGGGGCGGGGTGGGACGCTGCCGGCTGGGTGCCCGCTGCGCCGAGATGCGTCCGACGGGGGTTCGGCGGGGCTCCGCGGCCCCCCTTGGGCGCATCTCGGCGCGCGTCGGGTGGCAAGGTCGCGCGGCGACGTCGGCCGCATCTCGGTGCGCGTCCCCCGTCGGGCACGACGTCGGCGCCCCGTGCTTCACAGGTAGTCGCCGGGCCAGTGGAAGCCGGCGGCCGGGCCGCTCGTCGCGGCGCGCAGGGCGTCGATCTCCGCCGCTGGACGCCGGACCGGTCGCAGCATGCCCGTAGCGTCCGACGTCCTCTCGCGGCCCTCGGCAGCCAGGAGCACATCGGTGAGGACCGTGGTCGCCGGGGTGCGCGGCAGGCGCACCTCGGCGCGGGTCGCGCCGCGCTCGTGGCCCAGGGTGTGGGCTGCCTTCGCGAGCGCCTCGACCGCCGACGTGTCGTCGGGCCCGACGGCGAGCTCCCGCACGCGCAGCGTCTCGCCCTCGGTCTCCGCGACCAGGTAGCCCGCGATCGTGCCGTCGGGGCGTCGAGCGGTGAGGAGCTCGGCGGCCGAGTACCAGAGGGGGACCCGGTGCTGCCAGTGCTCGGCCGTCCGGCGCGTGGTCACGGGCGCGTCGTGGAACGCGTCGTGGAGGGTCGCGAGGTCCTGCCACAAGAGGTCGGTGCTCCAGGCGGGGAACGTGGTGGGGGTGGCCGAAGCTGCGCGCGCCGCCCCCTCGTGGCGGACCGCGAGCCTGGTCGCGCCCGGCTGCCCGGCCGGGCCCGGCTGCCCGGGGCGAGCGGCGCCGTCGGGCCGGAGCGGACCCGAGATGACGGGGACCTCGAAGGTCTCCCAGCCGCTCGGGCGGTAGACGCCCGGCGTGCCGGTGAACAGCAGCGAGGCGTCCATGCCCGCAGCCTCCATGCGCTCGACCGCCGCGGCGAGCGCGAGGCGGACCAGGCCGCGCCCGCGCACGTCGGGCGCCGAGGCGACGTTCGAGACGCCACCCACGGCCAGCGTGGTGGCTGCCCCGTCGGGGCCGGGGAGGCCCACGAGCGTGCGCGGGCTCCAGCAGACCGAGGCGACGACGCGGTCCGGCTCTGCGCCCGTCCCTGGGAGGACGGCGACGATCGTGCGGTCGAGCCGGTCGGTGTCGGTCTCGTAGACCGGGACCATGAGCGGGGCGTCGAACGCCGCAGCCCACAGCGTGTACAGCGACGGGACGTCGGCGGGGGTCGCGGTGCGGAATTCCATGGGGCTCCTCGATGAGCCTGCGGGATGTCGTCGCAGGTGGGGATGGGTGCGCGAGGCGGTCCAGGTACGCCTGGCCCTGCCGGCTTGACGCTTTGCTATAGCAAGAATAGTCTCGCAACCACGTTCTCGAGTGAACGATGCACGGCAACGAAGCACGTGCGAGGTCGGGCTGGACCTCGCACGACGTGTCCATCCCTCGACCGCCACGACCCGCACCGACGCGAGCCGTCCCTTCGCTGCCCACCCCTGTTGACGGGGTGTGCGCGGCACGCCACAGTGCTCCCATGACGACGACCACCGTCGACGCCGCCTCGCTCCTCGCAGCGACCGAGGCCAGGCGTCGAGCCCAGCGACGCGCCACGTCCCTCCCGCTCACGGGGACGGCCGCAGGGCTCGCGGTCCTCGCCGTGTCCCTCTGGAGCGACCCCTGGAGGTTCTGGCCGGGGATGCTCGTCCCGTCCCTCGTGTACCTCGTGTTGTGGGTCGTCGCCGCGCGTCGCACGAGGCGCGGACCGGCGTGGGCGACCGAGGGCAAGGACCGGTACGGCGTGGTCCTGCTCGTGCTCGTCCTGCTGGCGTACTTTTCGGGTCCGATGATGCTCCGGTTCGCCGGTCCTGCCTTCGCGCTGGGCATCGGGCTGCTCCTGCTCGACGGTCGCACCGGGAACCCGTTGCTCCGGGGCCCGGGGATCGCGCTGGTCGTGACGAGCCCGATCGTCGCGCTCGTCCTGTCCCGCGCACAGGGACCGCTGCTCCTGGTGCTCGCGGTCGGGTGCGGTGCGCTCGCCCTCGTGGCGTCCCGGCGCGAGGCCGCGCTGCTGTCGGAGCGCGCGTGAACGAGCTCGGCATCCGCACGGTCATGGAACCGACCGACCCCGGGACGCTGGCGTACCGCGACGAGTGGACCGTCGACGGCGAGACGCTCACCCGGCTCGTCGATCGAGTGTCCCTTGCGGAGGGACCGGGAGGGCTCGCGGCCCCGCTGGTCGACCTGAGCCCGTTCCTGCCGGCCACCGCGTCGGAGTACCTCGACGCGCTGCTCGGCGGCGGAGCCCCCGACGACGTGAGCGTCTTCGCCGACGGTCGTGTCCCGCTGCTCGTCTGCCCGGTGTGCGCGGACCTCGGGTGCGGCGCGGTGAGTGCGCGGCTCGTGATCGGTCAGGGTGTCGTCGAGTGGCGCGACCTCGGCTGGCAGGTCCCGGGCGACCGTGCCGACGAGGGGGTCGAGGACGTGCCGTTCACCCCGCCCGTGCACCTGGTCTTCGCGCGTGACGCGTACGAAGCGCTGGTCGGCCGGCTGCTGCTCCGCTACCTGCAGGCCTGACCCCGCACAGCCCGTCGCGTCAGCGCGCGGCCTCGACGGCCCCGGCCACGGCCCCAGCCACCGGAGCAGGGCCGGCCTCTGCCTCGCCCTCCTCGGTGTGGCTCTCGAGCCGCGCCGCAGCCTCGCCGATGTGCTCGGCCATGACGGTCCGCGCCCGCTCGGGGTCGCCGCTCGCGATCGCGTCGATGATGAGGTTGTGCGTCTCGGCGTGCGCGACGCGCGCCTCGGGGTCCAGGGCCACGTTCGCGGCGCGCAGGAAGCCCGTGATCCGGGAACGGAGCTGGGACGTGATGGTCATGAGCATGCGGTGGTCGGCGAGCTCCCAGAGCTGCTCGTGGAAGCGTCGGTCGAGCTCGAACACGCGGGCCGAGCTGCCGCGCTCGGCCGCGTCGACCATCTGCTGCACGGTCTTGCGCAGGCGGGCCTCGGTCTTGGCGTCCCACTCGGCCTGCACGCGCACGACGACGAACTGCTCGAGCAGGGTGCGCAGGCTCGAGATCTCCTCGAGGTCGCGGCTCGTGAGCGCGGCGACGCGCGCCCCGCGGTGGGGGAGGCGTTCGACGAGCCCTTCCTCGGTGAGGCGGGTGAGGGCCTCGCGCACGGGGATGTGGCTCGTGCCGAGGCGTTCGGCGAGCTTGCGCTCGACGAGTCGGGACCCGGGCGCGAGGTCGCCGCTGAAGATGGCCTCTCGCAGCTCGACGGTCACGCGGTCGGCGACGTTCAGGTCGGGCACGCTCTTGAGCGCCATGGGTTCTCCGTAGTGTTCTGCGGTCCGATCCGGGAGGTGCCCCGAAGGATAGCGGTCGGCGAACCGGGCCCGGCTGCTCGCCCGCGGTGCGTGGTCGGGGCGAGGTCTGCGCGGGGCGCACCGTTGTGCCACCATCGAGGCGAAGGGCCACCGGACGGCTTGCCCCCTCACTACATGCTATAGCATTCGAGGGTTCACGCACAGGCTCGAGGAGGATCCATGGTGTCCCTGCACGACCAGGTGAAGGTGCCTGGTTTCCGCGGTCTGGCAGGTGTCGCGCGCCGCGACGTGACGCCACCGGTGGGCATCCGCGCCCGCAACTGGGGTCCGGCCGACTGGAACGCCTCCCGGGGCACCCACCGCGCGATGACCCTCACCGCGATCGCCCTCGCCGAGGAGCAGGCGCCCGGCTCGGGCGTCTCGCCCGCGCGCCGCACGCCCGACGGCGCCGCTCACCCCGAGCAGGTCGGCACGCCCGACGGCGCCGCTCACCCCGAGCAGGTCGGCACGCCCGACGGCGCCGCTCACCCCGAGCACCTCGCCGCTCCCCGGGTCGAACCGCTCGTGATGATCACCGTGGACGCCACGTGGTGGCGCCGCGTCGACGACGAGCGCGGCGTCCGGGACGCGGTCCTCGCGGGCCTCGGCCTGCCGCCCGAGCGGCTGCTCATCTCGTTGTCCCACACCCACGCCGGACCGGTGCTGTGCAGCCACGACGCCGACCTCGAAGGTGGCGAGCTCGTCCCCGCCTACCTCGAGCACCTCGCGGCGCAGGCCGTCGACGCGGGCCGCGAGGCCGTGGCCACGCTCGCCCCCGCGACGCTCGAGTGGACCACGGGGCGCTGCGCGCTCGCGGCGGACCGCGAGCTGATCCTCGGCGCGGGCGGGTCGCACGGCGAGCCCGTCGACGCGGGCCGCGAGGCCGTGGCCGCGACGTCCGCCGGTTCCGGCGCCACCGCGGACGTCACCGAGGACTTCGGGCTCCCCGTGATCGGGTTCAACCCGTCGGTCCCGCGCGCCGCCACGGACGACACGGTCGTGATCGGCCGGCTCAGCCGGGTCGAGCCACACACCGGGCACGACCACCCTGCACCGACCGGGCACGACCACCCCCCGTCGACCGCCGACGCGAGCCGCTGCCCCGCCTGCGCGGCCGCCCGCGAGCCCCTGCCGACCACGACGCCTCTCGCGACGATCGTCAACTACGCGTGCCATCCCACGACGCTCGCGTGGCAGAACACCCTGGTCTCCCCGGACTACGTGGGCGCGATGCGCGACCTCGTCGAGGAGTCGACCGGGGCCCCCGTCGCGTTCTTCCAGGGCGCCTCGGGCGAGCTGGCCCCGCGCGAGCAGTACACGGGGGACGTCGCTGTCGCCGACCGGCACGGTCTCTCGCTCGGGCACGCGGTCCTCGCGGCGCTCGCCGAGCTGCCGCCCCCCGGCACGGCCCTCGAGCTCACGCACGTCGTGCAGTCCGGAGCACCGCTGGGCATGTGGGAGCCGCGCCCCGTCGAGGGCTCGCGCGTCCTGCGCGCGGTGAGCGACGCCGTCGTGCTGGACCTGCGCGACCTGCCGAGCCTCGCGCAGATGGAGGCCGAGTGGGCCGACATCGACCCGCGCAGCCGCGACGAGCGGCTGCGCCGCGCGCGCAACCTGCGCGACGGCTACGTGACCGGCCCGACCGTCGAGCACCCCACGTGGGTGTGGCAGATCGGCGACGGGTTCCTCGTCGCGCACCCGGGCGAGGCGTACTCGCGCTTCCAGCGCACGGTCCGCGAGCACGCGGGTGACCACCCCGTGGTCGTCGCGAACCTGACCAACGGCCCGGGCTTCGTCTACCTGCCGACCGACCAGGCCTACGTGCGCGGCGCCTACCAGGCGTGGCAGTCGCCGCTCGCGCCCGGTTCGCTCGCGCGGCTCGAGCAGCACGCGAACCACCTCATCGACACCCTGGCGGCGACGACGCCGGCACCAGCGCAGACTTCCACGGAGGAACAGTGAGCATCCCCAGCACCACGACCACGACCGGCACCCCGGCCGGCACCCCGGCCGGCACCCCGCTCCGCACCGCGATCGTCACGGGCGGCGCGGCCGGCATCGGCCGACAGATCGCCGAGCGGCTCGCGTCCGACGGCTACCGCGTGGTGTGCGTGGACGTCGTCCAGCACGACCTGCCCGCGCTCGACCTCGTGGCCCTGCCCGCCGAGCCGAGCCTGGTCTGGATGCCCCTCGACGTCACCGACCACGCGGCCGTGGGGGCGGCGTTCGACGCGGTCGCCGCCGCGACGGGCAGCATCGACGCCCTGGTCAACAACGCCGGGATCCAGCGCCACCGCGGCATCGAGGACCTGAGCTGGGACGAGTGGAAGGCCGTGGTCGACGTCAACCTGCACGGCGTCTTCACCTGCCTCCAGGCCGCGGGCCGGCACATGCTCGCCGCGGGCCGCGGCGCGATCGTCAACATCTCGTCGGTCTCGGCGCGCGGCTCCGCGGGCCGAGCCCCGTACTCGACGACCAAGGCGGCCGTGATCGGCCTGACCTCGACCGCGGGGGCCGAGTGGGCCGCGCGCGGGGTACGGGTCAACGCGGTCGCGCCCGGGTACATCGACACGGGCGTCTTCCGCCAGGGCGTCGCGGCCGGGACGCTCAAGGAGGAGACGATCCTCGCGCGCATCCCCGCGGGCCGCCTCGCCGACGCCTCGGAGATCGCGAACGCCGTGAGCTGGCTCGTGTCCGACCAGTCGCAGTACGTGATCGGCCAGACCATCTACGTCGACGGCGGGTTCATCATCGACTACGGCGTCCCGCTCGCGAAGAAGCCGGAATGACGAGCCGAGCCATGAGCCGGGGCGGGTTCGCGCGCATCACCGACGTCCGCACGTCGACGACCGTCGTCGCCCTGCCGCAGCCCTTGCAGCTCGGGGCCATGACGGTCACGCGCCGCGAGTACGTGGGGGTCCAGGTCCGTGCGGTGCTGCCCGACGGCGCCGAGGTCACGGGTGTCTCCTACGCCCTGACGCGCGAGGCGCCCATGGCCGAGATCGTCGAGCGCCTCGTCGCACCGCACGTCGTGGGCCGCGACCTCCCGGTCGACGATCCGGCCGCAGGGGTGCGCGCGGCGTGGGACGCCGCGCTGCGCGGATCGGCGATCGTGGGGCGCGTGGGCCTGGTCCGCCGGGCGATCGGGCTGGTCGACGTCGCCCTGTGGGACGTCGCGGGCAAGGTCGCAGGAGTCCCGGTGTGGCGGCTCCTGGACTCCGGCCCGGTCGTGCCAGCGGCCCGCCCGGCGATCCTGGTCGCGGCCTACCCGACCCCCGGTCGCACGGCGCGCGACGTCGCCGACGAGGTGCTCGACCGCGCCCGCGAGGGCTGGCCGCTGCTCAAGATCTCCCGTTCTCCCGACCGCGACCTCATGCGCGGCCTGCTCGCGATCCTGCGCGACGAGCTGCCAGGAGCGACGGGCCGGGAGACGGAGGCGGGCCGCAGCGGCGTCGTCGTGGACGTGGGCTTCGGCTGGCGTGACGCGGACGACGCGCTCGCCGACCTGGACGCGTGGGGGATCGGCGGTCCCGCAGGGGCCGGAGCGCCTGCGCTCGCCTGGCTCGAGGACCCCGTGCTGCCCGAGGACGCCGACGGCGCAGCGCGCATCCGTGAGGTCACGGGACTGCCGCTCGCGATCGGCGACGAGGTCACGGACCCTGAGGTCTTCGCGCGGCTCGCTGCGCTCGGCGCGCTCGACGTGGCGCGCGTGGACGTGGTCGGGATCGGTGGCATCACCGCCGCCGACCCCCTGGTCCGGTCCTGGCAGGACGCGGGGCTCGTGACGTCGAGCCACGTGTACCCCGAGGTCAGCGTCCACCTGGGAGGCGCAGCGGGGATCGGGGTCGAGACGTTCGAGCGCTCGCCGCAGGGCAACCCCTACGACCCGGCGCCGCTGCTCGTCGAGGGCGGGCCGACGTTCTCGGACGGCACGGCGCTGCCGCCCGAGGCCCCCGGCCTGGGTTTCACGCTCTCGCCCGCGTACTTCACGTTCGAGACCGAGCCCTCGCGGCCGAGCATGCGGTTGGCGTCCGGAACGGGCCCCGGAACGACGACAACCGCATGCTCGACCGACGACAACCGCATGCTCGGCGACCAGGAGGACCGATGACCGACCCGACGAGCACGCCCCGGGCGGGCTCCGCCGTCGGGCACGACGACGAGCGAGGACCGGTGTCCGCCCAGAACCCGACCGGACAAGCCTCCGTGCCAGGACCAGCCGCGACCCGCAGCGTCGTGGTGACCGGGAGCGGCAAGGGCATCGGCCGGGCCATCGCGGCGCGGCTGACCGCGGACGGCTGGGCCGTCGTCGGGCTCGAGCGGACCCCCGGCTCGGGGACCGTCGCGGAGGGGATCTGCGCGGCCGTCGTGCTCGCGGACTCGCGCGACCGCGAGGCGCACCGCGAGGCCGCGCGCGTCGCCCGGACCCTCGCGCCGCTCGCGGGCTGGGTCAACAACGCGGGCATCACCCAGACCACGCCGCTGCACGCGATGGGCGACCCCGGACGGGCCGAGGCGATCGAGCGCACGGCGCGCGACGTCGTCGAGATCAACGGGCTGGGCTACCTGTGGGGGGCCGCCGCGGCGGTCGAGGCGTTCACCGACCAGGTGAGCGGCGGGTCGATCGTCAACGTCGGGTCCATCCACGGGCGGTCCTCGTTCGTCGACCACGCGGCCTACGAGCTGACCAAGGGCGGGATCGACGCCCTCGCGCGCAGCGTCGCGGTGACATACGGGCGCTACGGCATCCGGGCCAACACGGTCGCGCCCGGCGGGGTCCGCACGCCGCACCTCGACGCGCAGATCGCGAACGCCGCCGACCCGGCGGCCGAGGAGCGCGGGCTCGCCGAGGGCCCGCCGCTCGGGCGCATCGCCGAGTCGTCGGAGATCGCGGCCGTGGTCGCGTTCCTGCTGTCGGACGAGTCGTCCTACGTGTCCGGGCAGTCGATCGCGGCCGACGGCGCCTGGACCGCGTCGTTCGGCACGCTGCCGCACGACGCAGAGCTCGACGCGCGGTACGGGCTGGCGTGAGTCGACCGGGAGGACCCTGACGACCCGGCCACCTTGGCGATACACTATCTTCTGGATTCAGGTTTCCGTGTACTGTCCTGTCCATGGAGACCGTCACCCTCACGCACACCGCGGCGCTCGCGCGGCTCGGGCACGCACTGTCCGACGAGACGCGCACGCGCATCCTGCTGACCCTGCGTGAAGCGCCCGCGTACCCCTCGGACCTGGCCGACGCCCTGGGCGTCTCGCGCCAGGTCATGTCGAACCAGCTCGCGTGCCTGCGCGGGTGCGGGCTCGTCGAGGCGATCCCCGACGGCCGACGCACCTGGTACCGGCTCGCCGACAGCCACCTCGCGCCCGCGCTCGACGACCTGCTCCGGCTCGTCGTCACGGTCGACCCGACGTGCTGCTCGCCCGACGGGTGCACCTGCTCATGACCTCGGTGTCGATCGGCCCCCGCCCGAACGCGGGCCTCGCGCCCGCCCGCAGAGCCCTCCTCGAGCGTCGCGTGCGCTGGATCGTCACGGCGACCATCGCCTACAACGTGGTCGAGGCGGTCGTCGCGATCACGGCCGGTCGCCTCGCGTCCTCGGCCGCGCTCGTGGGCTTCGGCCTCGACTCGGTCGTCGAGGTGCTGTCGGCCGCAGCCGTCGCATGGCAGTTCGCGGCCCCCGACCCGCACCGTCGCGAGCGGACCGCGATGCACCTCATCGCGGTGTCGTTCTTCGGTTTCGCGCTGTTCGTCAGCGTCGACGCCGTGCGCACGCTGCTCGGGGCATCCGATCCTGACCACTCGACCGTCGGGATCGTGCTCGCGGCCGTGAGCCTCGCGATCATGCCGTTCCTCTCCTGGTTCGAGCGACGCACGGGCCGCGAGCTGGGCTCGGCCTCGGCCGTCGCGGACTCGCGCCAGACGCTCCTGTGCACCTACCTCTCGGCCGTGCTGCTCGTGGGCCTGCTGCTCAACACCACGCTGGGCTGGACGTGGGCCGACCCGGTCGCGGCCCTCGTCATCGCGGCCGTCGCGATCAAGGAAGGCGTCGAGGCCTGGCGCGGCGACGCGTGCTGCTCGCCCGTCGCGGCGCTGCACGCCGAGGGAGAGGGGGCTCCGTCGTCGGGCACGGACGCGCGTGCCGCGGGCGGCGCGACGCCCGACCGCGACGGGTGCTCGTGCTGCGCCGACTGACGCCGGTCTCCGATGGCGGCCTCGGGCAAGCGCACCTACGGTCGAGGAGGACCCGCTCCCGGACCGGGACGGCGTCCTCCGAGAACCGACGACGACGGAACGAGGCTTGTGGTGGCAACACTGACGGTGTGGAAGTTCGAGACTCCTGAAGGCGCACAGCAGGCGGAGGACGCGCTGCTGGGGCTGCAGAAGCAGGAGCTCATCCAGGTGCAGGACGCGGCGATCGTGTCGTGGGAAGAGGGCAAGAAGAAGCCCAAGACGCACCAGTCCAACAACACGACGGGCATCGGCGCGCTCGGCGGCGCGTTCTGGGGCCTGCTGTTCGGGATCATCTTCTTCATCCCGCTCATCGGCGTCGCGATCGGTGCTGCCTCGGGCGCGCTGGCCGGCTCGCTGACCGACGTGGGCATCGACGACGACTTCATCGACTCGGTGCGGTCCAAGGTCACGCCGGGCACGTCGGCGCTGTTCGTCATGACGTCGGGGGCCGTCATGGACCGGGTCCACGAGGCGCTCAAGGCGCAGGGCATCCACGGCGAGCTCATCCAGACGAACCTGTCGGCCGACGAGGAGGCCAAGCTCCGCGCGGCCTTCGACGACGCGGTCTGAGAACCTCCGCACGCGCGAGACGCACGGCCCCGGTCCTTCACGGACCGGGGCCGTCGTCGTGCCCGGCGAGGCGGCCCGACCCACACGCAACCTGCACCGGCGAGGACCCGTCGGCGCACCCGATGAGGCGTAGCGTCGAACTATGCCTGGCAACGAGACGCACGGACCGGCTGCACCAGGGCGCGGCGGGGGACAGGGCGCGCTCACGACGCTGCCGGAGGACGTCGAACGCTCGGTCGCGGAGCGTGAGGACGACGCGGCGGCACGCGACTGGGACAACGAGGGCGGGCACGAGCGAGGGCACGTCGGCGAGAACGCGCACGCGCGCGGCCGCGACCCCGAGCAGCCACCCGACCCCGACGCCCTCCGGCTGACCGGTGTCCTGGCGACCGCTCTGCCCCCGGAGCTGGGGACGGCGCGTGAGCCGGTCGCCTACACCGTCCCTGCGGTGTTCTCGCGCCGCGTCACGCGCGAGGAGCAGGACGCGATCGAGAGCGACGACGTCCGACGACGCCTCGCCGACGCGGGATACGAGGGCGTCGAGCTGACCGTCTCGGACCGTCGCCTGCTGATCGGCCACACGAGCCTCGCCGTGCTCCGGAGTGGCCTCGCCCGCGAGATCGCCGGCGTCCTGCGTGATGTCAGCCGGGACCTCGTCGCCGAGCACGACCGCCTGGCCGCGGAGGTCGCGGACCTGCAGCGAGAAGAGGATCGACGCGCCGGTGCCGTCCTCGTGGAGGCGGACGAGATCCGCTTCGAGTGACCCCGGAGCGATGAGGACCCCATGGACGTGGCGCCGACAGACCTCCCGAGGGCGCGGCCCGTCGCGCTTCGGGTGACGAACGAGTACTCCACCCTGGCCCGGCTCGTCCGTGAGACCGGGCTGCTCCGACGGCGGTACGGCTACTACTGGACGCGGCTCGTCCTGGCGCTGCTCGCCTTCGCCGGGATCTGGGTCGCGGTCGCCCTCGTCGGGAACTCGTGGTGGCAGCTCGTCGTCGCCGCGGCCATGGCCGTGGTCGTCACGCAGATCGCCTTCCTGGGCCACGACAGCGCGCACCGGCAGATCTTCCGTTCGCGCGGGTGGAACGACTGGACGGCCCGGGTCCTCGCGGGCGGGTTCGTCGGCCTGAGCTACGGCTGGTGGCGCACCAAGCACGAGCGCCACCACTCGGCCCCCAACCAGGAGGGCGAGGACCCCGACATCTCGCCCGGAGTCATCTCGTTCACCCCCGCTGCCCTGGCGGCGAGGACGGGGTGGCGCGCGTGGCTCGCCCACCACCAGGGGTGGTTCTTCTTCCCGCTGCTGACGCTCGAGGGTCTGAACCTGCACGTCGCGAGCGTGCGGACCGTGCTGCGCAAGGACGCCTTCCCGCATCGGGGGGTCGAGGCGCCGCTCGTCCTGGGGAGGCTGGCGGTCTACGTGGGTGTGCTGTTCGTGCTGCTGCCACCGGGCAAGGCCGCCGCCTTCCTGGGGGTGCAGCTCACGCTGTTCGGCGTGCTGCTCGGCGGGTCGTTCGCCCCGAACCACAAGGGCATGCCGATCGTGCCGCACGACATGACGCTCGACTTCCTGCGGCGCCAGGTGCTCATGTCACGCAACGTGCGCGGCGGGTACGCGGTCGACGCCGTGATGGGTGGGCTGAACTACCAGATCGAGCACCACCTGTTCCCGAGCATGCCCCGGCCCAACCTCAAGAAGGTCCAGCCGATCGTGCACACCTACTGCGAGGTCGCGGGCGTGCCCTACACCGAGGTGGGTCTGTTCCGGTCCTACGGGATCGTGGTGAGCTACCTCAACCACGTGGGCCTGCGCGCCCAGGAGCCGTTCACGTGCCCGCTGGCGGCGTCGCTCGGGAGGTAGTGCGCACCGGACAGAGCGAAGCCCGGTCGATCAAGGGGGGTGACCGACCGGGCTCCGCGTTCGTGGGGGCGTCAGGCCTTGAGCATGCTCGCCCGGGTGATGACACCGTCGAGGACCTCGAAGGTGGCGATGGTCTCGCCCGACCCGTTCGAGGTCGTCACGATCTCGCGTGCGACCACCCATCGTTCACCGTACGTCACCGAGGCATCGATTGTGCAGTGCACATCTCCGGTTGCAAGGCGGGGACCGTAGAAGGCGCGCAGCGCGTCCTTGCCGACGATCGGCGCGGGCGTGACGCCGACGACCACGGTGTCCTGCGCGTAGGTCGCGAGGAACCGCTCGAGGTCGTGCGCGTTGAACGCGGTGACCTGCTCGGTGACCACGGCGTGGGCCGTCTCGCTCGGGGGTGCGGTGCGCTCGGTCATGCGGTGCTCGTCTCGTCGTGGTCGTCGGGTGGTGGCCGGGTCGTGCCGGGTCAGTCGATCCGGACGCCGCCGTTGATGTCGTACGTGGCTCCCGTGACGAACCCGGCCCGCGGGGAGGCGAGCGACGCGATGACCCACGCGACGTCGTCGGGCGTGCCGAACCGGCCCAGCGGGATCGAGGACGTCAGGGCCGCGCGACCCACGTCGTCGAGCTGGTTCGTGATGTTGCTCGTGACGGGGCCGGGCGTGACCGCGTTGGCGCGGATCCCCTCGGCGGCCAGGAGGCGCGCGAAGCTGCGCGTGATCGCGAGGAGCGCACCCTTGCTCGCGGCGTAGTGCACCCCGGTCTTGAGCGCGCCCTGCTGGCCCGCGATCGAGGCCACGTTGACGATGCTGCGGTCGACGGGAGGCTCGCCCTCGGGGGCTGCGGCGGCCCGCAGGAGAGGGAGCGCCGCGCGGGAGAGGACGAACGTGCCGCGCGCGTTGGTCTCCATGACGGCGTCCCACTCGTCGAGCTCGATGTCGTCGAGCGCGCGGTACGGGCACATGCCGCCGTTGTTGACCAGGACGTGGAGCATGCCCCACTGCCGGTCGACCCGCGTGACGAGCTTCTCGACCGACACGACGTCGCGCAGGTCGAGGCGCGAGACGTGGCACGTCGCGCCGAGCTCGGTCGCGAGGTCCGCGGTCGTGCGCGCCCCGAGCTCGTCGTGGGCGTAGGTGAGCCAGAGGTCGTATCCGTCACGGGCGAGCTGGAGGGCGGTCGCGGAACCGATCCCGGAGCTGGCGCCCGTGATCAGCGCAAGTCGTCGAGCCATGGGCCAAACGCTATAGCAAATTGTGGGGAGCGCAAGCACCTGTCCATGCACGCTGGCTCCGGGTTGCTAGATGCTATAGCATTTCCGCTCATGAACCCCGACACCGTCGTCATCACCGACTGCGACCTCCCGGGCACCGCCTGCGAAGACACCGTCACGGCCGCCGGCCTCGGTGTCGTGCGCGGGGCGGCCCGGACCGAGGACGCCGTCATCGACCTCGTCCGCGACGCCGCGGCCGCAGGCGCGACCCCGTCCGCCCTGGTCGTCCAGTGGGCGCCCCTGACCGCCCGAGTCCTCGACGAGATCGAGGGCGTCCGCTTCATCAGCCGCATGGGCATCGGCTACGACATGGTCGACGTCGCCGCCGCGACCGAGCGCGGGATCGCCGTCGCGAACACCCCGACCTACTGCATCGAGGAGGTCGCGTCCCACACGGTCGCGATGGTCCTCGGGCTGAGCCGAGGGCTGGTCGGCTACGACCGTGCCGTGCGCAGCGGGGTCTGGGCCGCGACCGCCCCGCGCCCCATGGCCGCGCGCCTGTCCGCGACCACGGTCTCGGTCATCGGCTACGGCCGGATCGGCTCGCTCGTGGCGCGCAGCTGCGCGGCGCTCGGCTACCGCGTCCTGGTCCACGACCCGTTCGTGCCCGACGTCGACGTCGCCGCGGCCGGCTACCTGCCGGTCTCGCGCGAGCAGGCCATCGCCGAGGCCGACGTGCTGAGCCTGCACGCCCCGCTCAGCGAGGCCACGCGGCACCTGCTCGACGCGTCGTCGATCGCGACCATGAAGCCGGGCGCCGTCGTGGTCAACACGTGCCGCGGCCCCCTGATCGACGAGGAGGCGCTGGCCGACGCGCTCGAGGGGGGCCACCTGGGGGCTGCGGCGCTCGACGTGTTCTCGCACGAGCCGCTGCCCGCGGACTCACGCCTTCGCACCCTCGACCAGGTGCTGCTGAGCCCGCACGCCGCCTGGTTCTCGCCCGAGGCCATGGCCGACCTGCCCGTGCACACCGCGCAGAACGCGATCGAGTTCCTCGCGGGCCGTCCCGTCGGCTCGATCGTCAACCCGGACTACGCGCGCGCCCTGGCACGCTGACGTCCTGTTTCATCCCTGATAACGACCTCCTGGAGCACCCCGTGCAGCACGTGCAGCTCATGCGCCTCGGCCTCCCCGGCCACGAACGTCCCGTCGTCCGCACCGCGGACGGCACCACCTACTCGCTCGACTCCTTGACCCGCGACGTCGACGGCGAGTTCCTCGCGGCCGACGGGATCGCGCGCACCCGGGCCGCCCTCGAGGCGGGCGAGCTGCCCGTGGTCGTCGACGCCGACGCGCTGCGGGTCGGGGCCCCGGTCGCCCGGCCCACGGCCGTGGTGTGCATCGGCATGAACTACGCCGCGCACGCGGCGGAGTCCGGCTCCGAGCCGCCGACCGTCCCGATCATCTTCTGGAAGCACTCCAACACCGTGGTCGGCCCCGACGACGACGTGCTGCTGCCCCCAGGGGCCCAGAAGGTCGACTGGGAGGTCGAGCTCGCGGTCGTCATCGGGAAGAAGGCCCGCTACCTCGCCTCGCCCGCGGAGTCCGCGGCGCACGTCGCCGGGTACACGGTGTCCAACGACGTGTCCGAGCGCGACTACCAGATGGCCGTCTCGGGCGGTCAGTGGTCCAAGGGCAAGAGCTGCGAGACCTTCAACCCGATGGGTCCCGCGCTCGTCCCGGCCGACCAGGTCGACGCCACGAACCTTCGCCTGCGCTCGTGGGTCAACGGGGAGGTCCGTCAGGACTCGTCGACGGCCGACATGATCTTCGCCGTCGACTTCCTCGTGTGGCACCTGTCGCAGTACATGGTGCTCGAGCCGGGGGACGTCATCAACACCGGGACGCCGCAGGGGGTCGCGCTCTCGGGCCGCTTCCCCTACCTGGTCGACGGCGACGTCATGGCCGTCGAGATCGAGGGCCTGGGCCGCTGCGAGCAGAAGGTCCGCGACGCGGTCGTGTGACGACCTGAGGGTCGGCCAGGGCGCCGCGTGCCTACCCCGCGAAGGGCAGGACCGGCAGCCCCTCGACCCCGGGCACCACGCGGAACACCGACCCCGCGTCGAGCTCGGGCTCGAAGGGCTCGCCGATCATGAGCCGCGAGGTGGTGATGTACAGCTCGTCGAGGCCCGCGCCGCCGAACGTGCACGCCGTGACGTGCGAGGCGGGCAGCTCGACGACCTCGGTCAACGAGCCGTCCGGGGCGTAGCGGCGCACCGCGCTGCCGCCCCACAGCGCGACCCACACGCCGCCCTCGGCGTCGACCGTGAGCCCGTCGGGCAGCCCGTCCTCGCGCGGGATCTCGACCAGGGCCCGACGGTTCGCGAGCGGCTCGTCCGTGCCCGGGTCGTAGTCGAACACGTCGACGCGGCACGTGAGCGTGTCCACGTAGTACGCGAGCGTCCCGTCGGGGGAGAAGCCCAGCCCGTTCGAGCACGTGACGCCCGACAGCACGAGGCGAGCGGCGCCGTCGGGCTCGACGCGGTACAGGGCGCCCGCGCCCGCGCGGTCGTCGAACGGCATGGACCCCGCGTAGAACGCGCCGTCCGGGGTCGCCGAGCCGTCGTTGAGGCGGACCGTCGGGTCGCTCCACAGCTCGGGGAAGGGGCGCACGGGGGAGTCGGGGGACTCGTCGTCCACGAGCGCGAGCCCACGCTCCAGCCCGACGACGTAGCCTCCCCGGGAGCGAGGGCGCACCATGGTCGCGTAGTCGCCCACGTGGCGGCGGGCCACCGTGGCGTCGGGCTGGAGGGTCAGGAGGTCGCCGGCCATCATGTCGACGAACCGCAGCCCGCCCCAGGTCGGGGACCACACAGGCCCCTCGCCGTGGTGGGCGACGGGACCGGTGATGTTCTCGGCACGCATGGGGCTATTGTCCCGGACCCGGGAACCGGTGCAGGACGGCCTGCGTCGGCTCCTGCGCCAGAGCCGTCGGACGGTGCCGTGAACCGAGCGCGGCGACGTACCCGGGGACGGGTGTGGTCGACCCGGGCGGGTCCGCTCGGCAGCGCACCGGTGCTCTGCCCAGGGGCGTCGGGAGTAGCCTTGAGCCCATGACAACGCGCAACTGGTGGTGGCTGCCCTCGCAGCCGTGACCAGTCGTGTCCCCGAGCTGCCCTGCGTGCAGCCCGGGTCGGCCCTCCGTCGCCTCCGGCGAGCGAGGGCGGCTCCTGAACCAAGGAGCACCATGACCCTCACCACCGCGGCCCACGTCGCAGCCACGCCCCCTGCCCAGGGGACCCGTCCGCCCGAGGCGGGCTCCGCCGTCGGGACACTCGACGCGGCCCGTGCCCGCAGCCTCGAGGTCGAGGCGCGGATCGCTGCGAACCCCGCGGAGTTCCGCGTCCTGACGGGCGAGCGACCGACGGGAGCGCTGCACATCGGGCACTACTTCGGGACCATCGCGAACCGCGTGCGGCTCCAGCAGGCAGGCGTCGAGGTCTTCCTGATCCTCGCCGACTACCAGGTCATCACCGACCGCGACGAGGCCGGAGACCTGCGCGGGACGGTGCGCGAGATCCTGCTCGACTACCTGGCGGCCGGGATCGACCCGGACCGGACCACGGTCTTCGCGCACAGCGCCGTCCCCGCGCTCAACCAGCTCCTGCTGCCGTTCCTGAGCCTCGTGAGCGTCGCCGAGCTCGACCGCAACCCGACCGTCAAGGCCGAGACCGCGGCCACGGGCGGTCGGGCCATGAGCGGGCTCATGCTGACCTACCCCGTGCACCAGGCCGCCGACATCCTGTTCTGCCACGGCAACCTCGTGCCCGTGGGGCAGGACCAGCTGCCGCACCTCGAGATGACGCGTACCGTCGCGCGCCGCTTCAACCAGCGGTACGCCGCCGCGAACCCGTACTTCCCCGAGCCCGACGCGCTGCTCGCGCCCTCGCCCACGATCCTCGGGACCGACGGGACCAAGATGAGCAAGAGCCGCGGGAACACGCTGCCTCTCGGGGCGAGCGAGGACGAGACGGCCCGGTGGGTCAAGCGGGCCAAGACCGACGCGGAGCGGGTCATCACCTACGAGCCCGACGCCCGGCCCGAGGTCGCCAACCTCCTGACGATCGCGTCGCTGTGCACGGGGCGCACCCCCGAGCAGATCGCCGACGAGATCGGGTCCGCGGGTGCCGGGAGGCTCAAGGCGCTCGTGACCGAGGCGCTCGTCGAGCACCTGCGCCCGATCCGCGCGCGGCGTGCGGCGCTCGCGGCGGGCGACGGACCCGACGTGCTCGACATCCTCGCGCGCGGCAACGCGCGGGCCAACGAGATCGCCGACCGCACGCTCGAGGACGTGCGCGGGCTCATGGGCATGGTCTACCGCCGAGGGTGACGCGTGCTCCGGCCGAGGGTGACGTGAGGGCCCGCCGACGGTGACCAGTCCGCCCGCCGAGGGGGACATCAGGTGTCACCGTCGGCGGGCTGGTGCGTCACCGTCGGCGGGCGGGGTGGTCACCCTCGGCGAGGAGGGGCCCTTCTCGCCCGGGTCCGCGTCTCGCACCGGTCCGCGTCCTCACACGAGTCCGAGGCTCACTCGGCCCCGAGCCGCGACCGCAGCCGCGCCAGCTGTGCCCACAGCTGGTCCGGGACCCGGTCGCCGAACGTGTCGAAGAACTCGCTCGTGAGCTCGGTCTCCGCGAGCCACGACGCGGCGTCGACCTCGAACAGCGCCTCGAGGGCACCCTGCGGGAGGTCGAGCCCGTCGACGTCCAGCGCACCCTCGGCAGGCAGCAGCCCGACGGCGCTCGTCACCGCACCCGCGTCCGTCCGCAGGCCGCGGGACCGGTCGACCTGCTGGGCGATCCACTCGACCACGCGCGAGTTCTCCCCGAACCCGGGCCACAGGAACGAGCCGTCGGCCCCCTTGCGGAACCAGTTGACCTGGAAGATCTTGGGCCGCTTGGCCGGGTCGAGCCCTGCCCCGACGCTCAGCCAGTGGGCCCAGTGGTCCGCCATGTTGTACCCGCAGAACGGCAGCATCGCGAAGGGGTCGCGGCGCAGCTCGCCCAGCGCGCCCTCGGCCGCGGCGGTGCGCTCGGACGAGATGGTGGCTCCCATGAAGACGCCGTGCTCCCAGCTGTAGGCCTGGGCGACGAGCGGCACGTTGGTCGCGCGGCGCCCGCCGAAGACGATCGCGTCGATCGGGACGCCCGCGGGGTCCTCCCAGGTGTCGGCGATCGTGGGGCACTGGGCGGCTGCGACCGTGAACCGGGAGTTGGGGTGCGCGGCGGGCGTGCCCGCGGCCCCGTCGGCGGGCGTCCAGTCGTCACCGCGCCAGTCGATCAGGTGCTCGGGGGCCTCGGGGGTGAGTCCCTCCCACCAGACGTCGCCGTCGTCGGTCAGGGCGACGTTGGTGAAGATCGTGTCGCGGGCGAACGTCGCGACCGCGACCGGGTTGGTGTCGATGCCCGTGCCGGGCGCGACGCCGAAGAACCCTGCCTCGGGGTTGATCGCGCGCAGCGTCCCGTCCGGACCGGGGCGGAGCCACGCGATGTCGTCGCCGATGGTCTCGACCTTCCACCCCGGGACGGTCGGCTGGAGCATCGCGAGGTTCGTCTTGCCGCACGCCGACGGGAACGCCGCGGCGAGGTGGTAGGCGCGCCCCTCGGGCGACGTGGCCCGGATGAGCAGCATGTGCTCGGCGAGCCAGCCCTCGTCGCGTGCCATGGCCGAGGCGATGCGCAGCGCGAAGCACTTCTTGCCGAGCAGGGCGTTGCCGCCGTACCCGGAGCCGTACGACCAGATCTCCCGGGTCTCGGGGAAGTGCGCGATGTACTTGGTGTCGTTGCAGGGCCACGCGACGTCCTCGTGGAGGTCGACCGAACCGTCGGGGCGGTCGACCACGAGCGGCGCGCCCACCGAGTGGACGGCCGGCACGAACGGCGCGCCCGCGTCGATCAGGGCCAGGACGTCGCTGCCGACCCGCGTCATGACGCCCATGCTCACCACGACGTACGGGGAGTCGGTGACCTGGATGCCGACCTGCGAGATGGGGCCGCCGACCGGTCCCATCGAGAACGGCACGACGTACATGGTCCGACCCCGCATCGAGCCGTCGAACACCCCGCGCAGCTCGGCGCGCATCACGTCGGGCTCGCGCCAGTTGTTGGTGGGCCCCGCGTCGGCCTCGTCCTGCGAGCAGATGAACGTGCGGGACTCGACGCGGGCCACGTCGCTCGGGTTCGACCGGGCGAGGTAGCTGCCCGGTCGCAGCTCGGGGTCGAGCGGCAGGAGCGTGCCCGCGTCGACCATGAGGTCGATCAGCCGCTGCTTCTCGGCCGCGGACCCGTCGCACCACACGACCGAGTCGGGCTCGGTCAGGTCGGCGATCTCGCGGACCCAGGCGCGCGGGTCGCGGTCCGCAACGACGGCGGATCGGGCACCGGGGCCGAACGCCGCACCGGCCAGGGGCGTGGCGAGCACGTCGGGCAGCTCCTCGGCGAGGGCGGCGAGGTGGGTGCGGCGAGGGTTGGCGGTCACGGTCATGATCGGGTCTCCGGTCCTGGGCGGGGGCGTTCGCCCGGTGGGCGTGTGTCCTGCTGTTTCCACCTTCGACCCGGAACGGCGCAGTTTTCCACCCAGAACCGTGTCAAGAATTGCGGTTCTTGACATAGAGTCAAGGAATGGCCGTCGACGAAGACCGCAAGATCCCCACGACCCCCGAGGTCCTGGCTCCCGCGACCACCGACCTCATCACGCTGGGCCGCCGGATCCGCTGGTTCCGGACCGGTCGGGAGCTCACCCTCGACGCCCTCGGTGCGCAGGTGGGGACCACCGCGAGCCTCCTGTCGCTCATCGAGAACGGCAAGCGTGAACCCCGGCTCTCGCTGCTCCAGGCGCTCGCGGGCGCGCTCGACGTCACGGTGACGGACCTGCTCGCGGACGAGCCGCCGTCGCGCCGGGCCGCGCTCGAGATCGAGCTGGACCGGGCCCAGCGAGGCCCCCTCTTCGCGACCCTGGGGCTGCCGTCGGTCAAGGCCTCCCAGAAGCTGCCCATGCCGGTCCTGGAGAACCTCGTGGGGCTGCACGGCGAGCTCGCCCGGCGCGCGTCGGAGGCCATCGCGACGCCCGAGGAGGCACGCCGCGCCAACACCGAGCTGCGCCTCGAGCGCCAGTCGCGCAACAACTACATCCCCGAGCTCGAGGACCTCGCCGAGGAGATGACGCGCCGGGCCGGCTACCGCGTGGGTGCGCTCACCCACCGCACCGTTGCTCGCATGGCCGAGCAGCTCGGCTTCACGCTGCTCCACGTCGACGACCTGCCGCACTCGACCCGCACCGTCACGGACCTGCGCAACGGCCGCATCTACCTGCCGCCGGCCTCGATCCCCGGGAGCCACGGCCTGCGCTCGCTCGGTCTGCAGGCCATCGCGCACCGCGTGCTCGGGCACCAGCGGCCCACGTCGTACGCGCACTTCCTGCGCCAGCGCGTCGAGATCACCTACTTCGCGGCGTGCTGCCTCATGCCCCAGTCCGCAGCGGTCGAGTTCCTCGAGCAGCGCAAGAAGGAGAAGGACCTCGCGGTCGAGGACTTCCGCGACGCGTTCGGCGTCTCGCACGAGGCCGCGTCGCAGCGCTTCACGAACCTCGCGACGTCGCGCCTGGGCATCCCCGTGCACTTCATGCGCGTGGGCGACGACGGCGCCCTCTACCGCGGCTACGCGAACGACGGTCTGCCGTTCCCGGCCGACGTCACGGGGGCCATCGAGGGGCAGCTGGTCTGCCGCCGGTGGGCGGCACGCGAGGCCTTCGCGCGCCGCGACCGGGCGACCGAGTCCTACCAGTACACGGACACCCCGGCGGGCACGTTCTGGTGCAGCACGCAGACGGGCACGACGACGACGGGCGAGTTCTCGATCACGGTCGGGGTCCCGTTCGCCTCGGCCAAGTGGTTCCGGGGACGCGAGACGACCGCGCGGCGCGCCTCGACCTGCCCCGACGAGGCCTGCTGCCGCCGGCCCCAGGCCCAGCTCGCGCGCCGCTGGGAGGAGGTCGCGTGGCCCAGCGCGCGCATGCACCAGCACGTGCTGTCGGCACTGCCCTCGGGGTCGTTCCCCGGGGTTGACGCCTCAGAGGTCTACGCGTTCCTCGAGAAGCACGCGCCGACGCCCGGCGCGGAGTGAGGTGGGCCGGGCCGGCGCTCGCCCTGCCTGCCCTGGCCCGCCCACGTCGCGCCCGCCTCGCTGACGGCGTCGCACGTCGTCACACGTCGCGCAGCGGCCCGCCCTGCTGGTCGACGAGCGGCAGCAGCCGCTCCAGGACGTCGCCCGTGCGCAGCCCGTCGTGCTCGAACTCGTTCGTGACGAGCGCCTGCACGTTCCCGACGCGCGAGGCCGTGTCGAGCGACAGGTGGGCGTCGACGAACATGTCGTCGTAGTAGACGGCCGCGGCGACCGGGACCTCGTTGGCCGCGAGCACGTCCAGGTCGTACAGCACGGTCCACTCCTCGCGGCGGGCCAGCTCCTCGGCCGCCCCGCGGAACGCGCGGAGCCCCGCGATCTCCTCGAACATCCAGGGGTAGATCATCTCGCCCGTGAAGAGCAGCGGCCGGGCCTCGGGGGAGAACTCCGGGTGCTCGGCGCGGACCCCCTCGGCGGCCCAGCCCGTGGCCCCGCGGCCCGAGGCGTAGATCGACTCGTGCAGCACCGCGTACAGCGGGTTCGTCCAGTACGAGGTCAGGTCCCGGACCTCGCTGAGGAACGTGTCGCTCAGGTCCTCGTCGTCGTGGTCGAACGCCTCGTCGAGCAGCCAGTGCACACGCTCGAAGCCCGGCTTCATGCCGAAGTCCATGCCGAGCGTCTGGAGGCGTCGCACCGAGAGCGTGTCGCCGTCGGGCAGAGTGACGTCCCCCACCGCGATCCTGTCCGCGATGCGCGCGAGGCGTGCGACGTCGTCGGGGAAGCGCGACGCGAAGCGAGCGTTCTTGGCCGCGGTGCGCGGGTAGGTGCGGCGGTAGACCTCGGTCGCGTCGGCCTCGATGCCCGCGAGCCCGCCCGTGACGTAGCAGGCCGAGAGGCCCTCGGCGGCGCGTGACAGGTACGTGAGCGTGAGGAAGCCGCCGTAGCTCTGCCCGAGCGACTCCCAGCGGCGACCGCCGAACAGCGTGCGGCGCACGTGCTCGGCGTCGGCCACGATCGAGTCCGCGCGGAAGTGCGAGAGGTACTCGGCCTGCGCGGCCGCGTCGCCGAGCGCTGCCAGGTGGCGCCCGCGCACGGCCGAGCTGCGGCCCGTGCCGCGCTGGTCGAGCAGGATCACGCGGTGCGTCGCGAGCATGGTCCCGACCCACCCCTCGGGCCCGGTGGGCCGTGGCCCCTTGCCGCCCGGGCCGCCCTGGAGGAACACGAGCAGGGGCAGGTCCTCGCGCCGCCGGACCGGGTCGACCAGCTCGCGCACGAAGACCGTGATCCGGCGTGAGTCGGTCTCGTCGAACCAGTCGAGGGGGACCTCGACCACGTGGTCGGTGACGTGCATCCCGGGGATCGTGCAGCTCACGGAGGTCATGGCGACGAGCCTATCGAGCGCGAGCCGGTCCTGGAGGCTGGGTGTGTCGGAGGCGATCCGTAGCGTGCAACCTCAGGATCGAGAAGGAGGCAGGCATGAGCTACGACATCGCCGTGTTCGCCACGGAGACCGTGGACGACGACGGGTTCGAGGCATGGTTCGAGGAGCAGGCCGAGTGGGGCGAGGACCACGACTACACGGACCCCGCGGTCACGTCCGTCGCCCTCCGGACGTTCTACGACGCGCTGGCCCAGGAGTTCCCGCCGATGAACGGGCCGGACGCCGACGAGGACGTCGACGATCCCCGCCTGGCCGACTACTCGATCGGGCGTGAGCTGCTCTACGTCGCGTTCGGCTGGTCCCAGGCGCGCGCGGCGCAGGCTGCGTGCCTGCGCATCGCTGCGGCGACCGGGGTCGCGGTCGGCCTCGTGAGCGACGACGGGCGCATCGTCCGACCGGGCGACACGCCGGAGCCGGTCGGTTCCTGACACGCCGGAGCCGGTCGGTTCCTGACACGCCGGAGCCGGCGTGACCTCCTGGTCACGCCGGCTCCGGCGAGGCTGCGAGAAGGACTACTTCTCGACGTCCTCGTCGACCCAGTCGAGGGTCTTGCTCACGGCCTTCTTCCAGTTGCGGTAGAGACGCTCGCGCTCGCCCTCGTCCATCGACGGGCTCCAGCGCTTGTCCTCGGCCCAGTTGGCGATGACGTCCTGCTCGCCCTGCCAGAACCCGACCGCGATGCCCGCGGCGTACGCGGCACCGAGCGCCGTCGTCTCCGCGACCTTGGGCCGCACGACGTCCACGCCGAGCTGGTCCGCCTGGAACTGCATGAGCAGCTCGTTCTGCACCATGCCGCCGTCGACGCGCAGCTCGGTGAGGTCGACGCCCGAGTCCGCGTTCATGGCGTCCAGGACCTCGCGGGTCTGGAACGCGACGGCCTCGAGCGCGGCGCGCGCGATGTGGTTCTTGTTGACGTAGCGCGTGAGGCCCACGAGCGCGCCACGGGCGTCGGAGCGCCAGTGCGGTGCGAACAGACCCGAGAACGCGGGCACGAAGTACGCGCCACCGTTGTCGTCGACCTTGCGGGCGAGCCACTCGACGTCGGGCGCGTCCGAGAACATGCCCAGGTTGTCGCGCAGCCACTGGATGAGCGAGCCCGTGACGGCGATCGAGCCCTCGAGCGCGTAGCGGGCCGGCTGGTCGCCGATCTTGTAGCAGACCGTGGTCAGCAGGCCGTTCTCGCTCATGACCTTCTCGGTGCCCGTGTTGAGCAGCATGAAGTTGCCCGTGCCGTACGTGTTCTTGGCCTGTCCGACCTCGAAGCACGCCTGGCCGAACGTCGCGGCCTGCTGGTCGCCCAGGATGCCCGCGATCGGGACGCCGGGGAGGAGCCCGCCGGGGCGACCCTTCCCGTAGACCTCGGAGGACGACTTGATCTCCGGGAGCATCGAGAGGGGGATGCCCATGTCGGCCGCGATGTCCTCGCGCCAGCTCAGGGTGTCGAGGTCCATGAGCATGGTGCGCGACGCGTTGGTCACGTCGGTGACGTGCACGCCGCCGTCGACGCCGCCCGTCATGTTCCACAGGACCCAGGTGTCGGTGTTGCCGAACACGAGGTCGCCGGCGTCGGCAGCCTCGCGGGCGCCCTCGACGTTGTCGAGGATCCACTTGACCTTGGGACCGGAGAAGTACGTCGCGAGGGGCAGGCCGACGATCGCCTTGTACTTCTCGGGGCCCGCCTCGCCGCCGAGCTCGTCGACGATCTTCTGGGTCCGGGTGTCCTGCCAGACGATCGCGTTGTAGACGGGCTTGCCCGTCTTGCGGTTCCACACGACCGCGGTCTCGCGCTGGTTGGTGATGCCGACCGCGGCGATGTCGGTGTAGGTCACGTTCGCGCGGGTCAGTGCGAGACCCACGGCCTCGCGCACGTTGTTCCAGATCTGCTCGGGGTTGTGCTCGACCCAGCCGGCCCGCGGAAAGATCTGGTCGTGCTCGAGCTGGCCGGAGGAGACGATCTCCCCGGAGTGGTTGAAGACGATGGCCCGGGAGCTGGTGGTTCCCTGGTCGATGGCGAGAACGTAGTCGGCCATGGTGTGTCAGTCCTTCACGTCGGTGTGGTTGAGCGGGTGCCGCGCTGCGCGGCGGGAGTTCACGAAGGGTCGCCGTGCCCGACGGCGGGTGGTCGCGTGACCGGGGCGGGTCGCCCCGTCCCGGTCACGCGGAGGGAGCAGGTCAGCCCCAGGCTGCCCCGAGGAGGCCGGCGAGCACGCCGCCGACGAGGGGACCGGCGACCGGGACCCACGAGTAGGCCCAGTCGCTCGAACCCTTGCCCTTGATGGGCAGGAGGGCGTGGGCGATGCGCGGGCCGAGGTCACGAGCAGGGTTGATCGCGTACCCGGTGGGACCACCGAGGGACGCACCGATACCGACCACGACCAGCGCGACCGCGAGCGGGCCGAGGCCCGAGGGGGTGTTGCCGGACGCCACGACGAAGAACACGAGCACGAAGGTCGCGATGACCTCGGTGATGAAGTTCCAGCCGTAGGAGCGGAGCTCGGGGCCGGTCGAGAAGACCGCGAGCTTGGTCGCGGCAGGAGCGTCCTCGTCGAAGTGCTTCTTGTAGGCGATGAACGCGAGCACGGCACCGAGGATCGCACCGATCATCTGCGCGCCGAAGTACATGAACATGTTGCTCACGGTCGGTTCGATCGTCGCGGTGACCATCCCCTCGGGGCCGGTGACCGAGTAGAAGGGGCGGTCCGCGGTGAACAGACCGATGGTCACGGCCGGGTTGAGGTGAGCACCCGACTTGTAGGCGACGTAGACACCGGTGAAGACGGCAAGGCCCCATCCGAAGTTGATGAGGAGCCAGCCGCCGTTGAAGCCCTTGGTCTTGGGGAGGATCACGTTGGCTACGACGCCGGCGCCCATCAGGATCAGGGTCGCGGTGCCGAGTATCTCGGACCAGAAGGCGTTGAGGAGGAGTGTGTCCATCAGCTTCTCTCTTTCTTGGTGGACTTCGTTGTCGCAACCACCCCGGCGCATCCGTGCGGCGGGGCCCCGGTGTGCGCCGCGAGGTGCGCACCCGTGAGGTTGGGGGTGTGCCGGCCCCGACGTCGCCCGGCGCGAGCCGAGCGGGCCGGGGACCGGCGGATGAAGTTGTTCTCGGGGAGCCGGGGGCTCCGGTGGTCAGGAAGGCAGGTGCGTCAGGAGGCGTCGAGCGGCTTGAGCGGTGCGACGTCGTCTGCTGCGAGGCGCGTGCGCTCGGCCGTGGCGTCGTCGGGCTCCTGCTCGGCGGCCTCCTCGGCTCCGGCGCGTGCCGTGTAGGAAGCGATCTCCGCGGCCTTCTGCTCGGCGGTCCAGCCGAGGAGCGGGGCGGCGATGTCGGCGATCTCGGGGAGTGCGCCGAGACCGCGGTCGAGCACCTCGTAGTTCAGGCGCGTGCGGTGCAGCAGGAGGTCCTCCAGGTGGAGGGCGCCCTCGTGGGTCACGCCGTAGCTGATCTCGGCCCGCAGGTACGCGGGGGCGTGCTCGAGCGGCTTGGCGAGCGAGGGGTCGGCCTGGCACAGCGCGACGATGTCTCGCAGGTTCGAGCCGTAGCGGTGGAGCAGGTGGTCGACCATCTGCGGGGTCCAGCCGAACTTCGAGGCCCACGGCCGCGCCTGGCGCCGGACCGCGTCGAGGCCGACCGCACCGAGCAGCGGGATCTTGTCCGTGATCGACGGCAGGGCCGCGGCACGCTGGCCGATCGCGAAGTCGACCGCGTCCTTGGCCATGACCCGGTACGTCGTGAGCTTGCCGCCCGCGATGACCGTGAGACCCGGGGTGGGGGAGGCCGTGGTGTGCTCGCGCGAGACCTTGGCCGAGCTGGTGCCCTCCTTGGTGCCGGGCTGGAGCAGCGGGCGCAGGCCCGCGTAGGTCCCGATGATGTCGTCGCGCGTCAGGGGCTGGGCGAGGACCGCGTTCGCGTGCTCGAGGATGTACTCGATGTCCGCGGACGTGGCGACCGGGTGCGTGAGCTCCTGCTCCCAGGGGGTGTCGGTCGTGCCGATGACCCAGTAGCGGGACCACGGGATGATGAAGAGGACCGACTTCTCGGTCTGCAGGATCAGGCCGACCTGGCCCTTGATGCGCTCGCGCGGGACGACGATGTGGACGCCCTTCGAGGCCAGGACGCGCAGCCCGCCGTCGGTGCCGGCGAGGGCCTCGGTGTCCTCGGTCCACACGCCCGTCGCGTTGATGACGGCGCGGGCGCGGACCGTGATGCGCCTGCCCGTCTCGAGGTCCTCGAGGATCGCGCCGTTGACCGCGCCCGTCGAGCCCTTGGTCAGCTCGACGACCTGGGTCCGGGACGCGGCGTGTGCCCCGTAGGAGGCCGCGGTGCGGATCAGGGTGGAGACCAGGCGTGCGTCGTCGACCGAGGCGTCCCAGTACTGGACGGCACCGATCGCGGCGTCGTGCGCGAGGTCGGGGAACTTGCGCTCCATCTGCTTGCGCGAGAGGTGGCGGTGCAGCGGCAGCGCCCGCTTGCCCGGAGCCATGCTCGCGAGCGTGTCGTACAGCGCGATCCCGGCGCCGACGTAGGCACGCTCCCACACGCGGTGCTCGAGCGGGTACAGGAACGGGACCGGGCGCACGAGGTGCGGCGCGAGGTCCTTGATGAGCAGGTCGCGCTCGGTCAGCGCCTCGTGGACCAGGTGGAAGTCGAGCATCTGCAGGTAGCGCAACCCGCCGTGGACCAGCTTGCTCGACCTGCTCGACGTCCCGGAGGCCCAGTCCTGGGCCTCGACGATCGCGGTCGAGAGGCCACGGGTCACGGAGTCGAGGGCGATGCCCGCTCCGGTCACGCCTCCGCCGATCACGAGGACGTCGAGCTCCTGGTCCGCGCTGGTGCTCGCCTCGAGCGCTGACAGCGCCTGCTGGCGAGACTCTGCGGTGAGTCTGCTGGAAGTCATCCGATGGCCTTCTCTCGTCGTCGAACTGGTGCATCCCGAGGGACACAGCGGGAACTACGTCTCACTGTGACGTTCCCACGGGTGTGCGTCCCGCGCTAGCGGTACGACCCGGTCCCCGAGCGGGCACCGTTCCGTGGCACAGCGCTGTCGAAATGCCGCTGCACGTATTAACGTCAACATGTCAGGAACGTTCGCGCAAGCGCAGTGCACAAACGTGCAACAGTGGTGGGAGACCGGCAGATGGCGGATCGGGAGCAGGACGTCCTGCGGGCGGCCTCGATGTACTACCTCCAGGACATGAAGATGGAGGCGATCGCGAAGCACCTGAGGACCTCGCGGTCGACGGTCTCGCGGCTGGTCAAGAAGGCCCGTGAGACAGGTCTGGTGGAGATCACGCTCCGGCCAACGCAGAGTCGGGCGCCGGGGCTGGGCGCGCACATCTCGGCCACGTACGGCATCGACGCCTACGTCGTGCCCGTCCCGGACTCGACGCAGCAGGTCGACCGGCTCGACCAGGTCGCCCTGACGACCGCACGCCTGCTCGGCTCGTGGTTCGACTCCGACATGATCCTCGGCATCGCGTGGGGCACGACGCTCGCGGCGATCTCCCGGCACCTGAGCCGCAAGCCGACCCGAGGGTCCGCCGTCGTGCAGCTCAACGGGGCCGCGAACACCCGGACCTCCGGGGTGCACTACGCGGGTGACCTGATCGCCGGGTTCGGCGAGGCGTTCGACGCGCACGTGCACCATTTCCCAGTCCCCGCGTTCTTCGACTACGCCGAGACCAAGCAGGCGATGTGGCGCGAGCGGTCGGTCCGGCGCGTGCTGGACGTCCAGCGGCGGGCCGACGTCGCGCTGTTCTCCGTGGGCGCCGTCTCGGGTGGCGTCCCGAGCCACGTCTACTCGGCGGGCTACCTCGAGCCCGAGGACATCGCGGTGCTCGACGCCGAGGGGGTCGTGGGGGACGTGTGCACGGTGTTCCTGCGGGCCGACGGCACGTACCGCGACATCGCGCTCAACGAGCGCGCCACGGGCCCGGGGCCCGACGAGCTCCGGCGGATCCCGCAGCGCATCTGCGCGGTCGCGGGGGACAACAAGGTCGCGCCGCTGCGTGCGGCCTTGCGCGCCGGGGTCGTCACGCACCTGGTCGTCGACGAGATCACGGCATCGCACCTGATCGAGCAGGAGACGGGCCGGATCGCGGTCGCACGCACGCGCAATGAGAGTATGCATTTGGGTGCATGATTGCGCACCGGGCCGCGTCGCGGCGTAGATTGGGCGCGTGACGAGCACCTCGACCCCCACCCTGACGCTCCGCCCTGCCCTCCCGGCGGACGTGCGGGCCATCCGCGGGCTCGTCGAGCCCTACGCGCAGGCCCGCATCCTCCTGGCCAAGGAGATGGTCGGCTACTACGAGGCCGTGCAGGAGTTCGTCGTCGCGGACGTGGGGGAGCCGGGCGCCCCCGAGGTCGTCGGGTGCGGCGCGCTGCACGTCATGTGGGACGACCTCGCCGAGATCCGCACGCTCGCGGTGGACCAGGCCTGGCGCGGCCACAGGGTGGGGCACCAGCTCGTGGTCGAGCTCCTCGACCGCGCCCGCGCCCTGGGGCTCCGACGGGTCTTCTGCCTGACGTTCGAGGTCGACTTCTTCCGGGCGCACGGGTTCGAGGCGATCGACGGGACGCCCGTCTCGCCCGACGTCTATGCCGAGCTCCTGCGCTCGCACGACGACGGCGTGGCCGAGTTCCTCGACCTCGCCCGCGTGAAGCCCAACACGCTCGGCAACACGCGCATGCTCATCACGCTCTGAGGCGCCCCGGGCGTTCGCGTGGTCCGACGGGGCCGGCGGGCTCAGGCCGGGAGACGGTAGACGTCGCCGTCCTGCTCGAGCAGCCCGTCCTCGACGAGGCTCGCGACGCACCTCCCGAGCTGGGCAGCGTCCGGCCACAGTCCCGCGACCGCGTCGCGGTGCACCGGACCGTCCGCCGCGCGCAGCGCGCCCATGACTCGGCCCCGCGCCTGCCGGTCGGTGCCCTCCCAGGCCTGGGTCCGCCGTCGGGCTGCGTGCTCGTCCGGCGGGCTGCCCGCCGCACGCCACGCGCACAGGTCCGCGACCGGGCACTCGTCGCAGCGCGGCGAGCGCGCCGTGCACACGAGCGCGCCCAGCTCCATCGAGGCCGCGGCCCACAGGGCCGCGTCGTCGTCCTCGGTCGGCGCGACCAGGGTCGCGAGCCGACGCTCGGCCGCGGTGTACGACGGCGCAGGCAGCGCCGTCCCCGACACCGCGCGCGCCAGGACGCGCCGCACGTTCGTGTCCACGACGACGGCCCGCCGACCGTGCGCGAACGCCGTCACCGCCGCGGCTGTGTACTCGCCGACGCCCGGCAGCGCGAGCAGCTCGCCCGCGTCCTGCGGGACGCGACCCCCGTGCCGTTCGACGACGGCGCGCGCACAGTCTTGCAGGCGCAGGGCCCGGCGCGGGTAGCCGAGACGCCCCCAGGCGCGCAGCACGTCGGCCGTCGAGGCCGCGGCCAGGTCCGCGGGCTCGGGCCAGCGGTCCATCCAGGCGCGCCACGCGGGCTCGACCCGCACCACGGGCGTCTGCTGGAGCATGACCTCGCTGACCAGGACGCCCCAGGGGGAGCAGTCGTCGCGCCGCCACGGCAGGTCGCGGGCGTTCGCAGCGAACCATCGCCCGACGGCGTCGCGCAGGTCCGCGTGCGGGTCCGGGGCGGGGAGGCTCGCCAGGGCGGCGCGGGTTCCGGTGCGGGGAGCGGCGGCGTCGAGCGTGGTGGAGGAGAGCGGCATGATCCGACCATTCTCGCCGATGCGCGAGGGCGCGGTGTGGCAGTGACCGAACCGTCCCGCGCGGGACGTACCGTTGCCCCAGTGCGGGAACGCCCCGCGCCGACCGTCGAACGGAGCCGCACGTGAGCACGCCGCGAGGCACCCGGCCACCGACCGGGGCGACCCCGGTCCAGGGGCGCCCGGCAGACGGGGCGGGCGGGACGTCGTCGGGCAGGCCCACCTCCCGGACCCTGAGGGTGCGGCGGGTCGTCGCGCTCGTCCTGCTCGCGGTGATCGTCGTCGGCGTCGTGATGCTCGTCAAGGCGGCGATCGCGTTCGGCACCGGACTGCTCGCCGACGAGCCCCACGGCAAGGTCGCGCCACCCCCGCCGCAGGCCGTCGCGACCGGCGGCTACAAGAAGTGCGAGGTCAAGGACCTCACGCTCGGGCTCACGGTGTCGAAGGCCTCGTACGCCGACGGCGAGAACCCGTCCTTCTCGCTCACGCTCACGCACGTCGGCCGGCGGCCCTGCTTCGTCGACGCGTCCCCCGCCTCGCTCGAGCTCGTCGTGACCTCGGGCGAGGACCGCATCTGGTCGTCGGTCGACTGCCCGCCCGCCAAGAAGGTGCTCCTCATGGCCCCCGGCGACGCATATCCCCAGACCGTGGACTGGGCCCGCGTGCGGTCGGCCGCGGAGTGCCCCGCCGACCTGCCGGCACCCGGAGCAGGGGACTACAGCGCGGTCGTCGCGTCGACCGAGGTGGCCGGGCTGACGAGTGCGCCCGTGGTGTTCACGCTCCTCGCGCCGCCACCGCCGCCGGTCGAGACGCCACCCGCGACCGAGGCGCCCGTCGACGGCGCGGTGCCGCCGGCCGACGGGGCGGTGCCTCCTGCTGAGGGAGACCCGGCTGCGACCGGGGAGACGGCCCCGGATGACGGGACTGCTCCTGCGGACGGGGCGGTTCCTCCCGCTGACGGGGCCACTCCGTAGCGCTGGGCAGCTCCCGCGCGCACGCCCACACCCGGGGCACGGACCGTCGTGCTCCCGGGCAGCGCCCCCTGCCTGGCCCCCTGCCTGCGACGTGTGCGCTGCGCGTACGCCCGCGCCACCTGGGCCGTTGCGTTCGATGCTTGGTTGTCAGAGCTGGGCCGGGGTAAGCACCGGCTCGCTTCTGACAACTGATCGGGTGGTCGGGTGGGTTGGCTGCCAGCTCGTCGGGTCGGCTTGGTTGTCAGAGCTGGGCCGGGGTTTGCGCCGGCCCACTTCTGACAACTGATCGGGTGGTCGGGTGGGTTGGCTGCCAGCTCGTCGGGTCGGCTTGGTTGTCAGAGCTGGGCCGGGGTTTGCACCGGCCCACTTCTGACAACTGGTCGGCTGCGAGGCAAGCGACCAGAAGAGTTCCCGCAGCTACCGCTCGGTCCTAGACGTACCGCTCGAGGATGCTCGACTCCGCGAGCCGTGACAGGCCCTCACGGACTGCTCGGGCACGCTGCTCGCCCACGCCGTCCACGGCCATGAGGTCGTCGATGCTGGCCGCGAGCAGCTTCTGCAGCCCGCCGAAGTGCGTGACCAGGCGGTCGATGATGGTGCCCGGCAGGCGGGGGACCTTGGAGAGCAGGCGGTACCCGTGCGGTGCGACCGCGGCGTCGAGCGCCTCGCCACCTCCGGGCAGCTCGAGGACCCGGCCGATGATCGTGAGGTCGAGCAGCTGGGTCTGGTCCAGAGCGGCAAGCGCGTTCTTGACGTCCGCGAGCGAGCGCTCCTTGCGGCTGAGCTCGACGTAGTCGCGGATCACGGACTCGCGGTCCGAGCCGATCCCGCCGATCAGCTCGTCGAGCTGGAGCGCGAGGAGGCGGCCGTCGGTGCCGAGCTCGACGACGTAGCCGGCGATCTCCTCGGAGATGCGCCCCACCATCTCGAGGCGCTGGACCACGGCGCACACGTCGCGGACCGTGACGAGGTCCTCGATCTCGAGGGCGGACAGCGTCCCGCTGACCTCGTCGAGGCGGGCGCGGTAGCGCTCGAGCGTCGCGAGCGCCTGGTTGGCGCGCGACAGGATGGTGTCCGAGTCCTCGAGCACGTAGCGCAGGCCGCCGACGTAGAGCGCGACGATCCGCATGGACTGGCTCACCGAGATGACCGGGAAGCCGCTCTGCTTGGCGACGCGCTCGGCCGTGCGGTGACGCGTGCCGGACTCGGTGGTCTCGATCGTGGGGTCCGGGAGGAGCTGCACGGCCGCGCGCAGGATCCGGTTCGCGTCGCGGTCCAGGACCACGGCGCCGTCCATCTTGGAGAGCTCGCGCAGCCGGGTCGCCGAGAAGCCGACGTCCAGCACGAACCCTCCCGAGCACATGGTCTCGACGACCTTGTCCAGGCCCAGCACGATCAGTGCGCCCGTCCGACCTCGAAGGATGCGCTCGAGCCCGTCGCGGAGCTCGGTACCGGGGGCCACTGCGGCGAGGGTCTCCCGGAGCAGGTCGTCAGGATGCACAGGGGAGTTGGCCACGTGGGCATCTTACGCTGCCAGGTTGTCTCAGGGGCAGGAAAACGCCGTTCGGGGACAACTGGAGGTCACGATGGGATCACGGTTGCCCGACGTCGAACCGGGAGCGCTCCTGCTGCGGGGGCAGGTGGCCGCCGCGCGCGAGCTCGACGGCCTCTCCCAGGTGCTGCGCCGGCAGGACCGTCATGCCCGCCGGGGGCTTGGGAGACGACCCGTGCGGCACCACGGCCCGGGTGAAGCCGAGCCGCGCGGCCTCGGCGAGCCGGCGGTCGAGGCCCGCGACCGGCCGGATGTCCCCGGCCAGCCCGACCTCGCCGATCGCGATGGTTCCCGGGGGCATGACTTGGTCCTCGCGGGCCGAGAACGTGGCCAGTGCGATGGACAGGTCCGCCGCGGGCTCGCTGACCCGTGCGCCGCCGATCGTCGAGACGTACACGTCCTGGTCGACGAGGCGGACCCCGGCGTGCCGGTGCATGACCGCCAGGATCATCGCGAGACGGCTCGAGTCGATCCCGCTCGTGGTGCGCCGCGGGTTGGCCAACGAGCTGGGGACCACGAGCGACTGGATCTCGAGGGCGAGGGGCCGGCGGCCCTCGAGCGTCACGGTGATGCACGTGCCGGGCACGCCGGCCCCGGAGTGCGAGAGGAACAGCCCGCTGGGGTCGGCCAGTCCCACGATGCCCGTCTCCGAGAGGTCGAAGCACCCGACCTCGTCCGTGGGGCCGTAGCGGTTCTTGATCGCGCGGACGAGGCGCAGGCGGGAGTGCCGGTCGCCCTCGAACTGGCACACGACGTCGACGAGGTGCTCGAGCGTGCGGGGCCCGGCGACCGAACCGTCCTTGGTGACGTGCCCGACGAGGATCACGGGCAGGTCGCGCTCCTTGGCCGCGGCGATTAGCGCGGCGGCGACCTCGCGGACCTGGCTCACGCCGCCGGGGGCGCCGTCGACCTGGGCCGAGGCGATGGTCTGCACCGAGTCCACCACCAGGAGGTCCGGGTCGGTCGCCTCGATGTGCCCCAGGACCGTCGCGAGGTCCGTCTCGGCCGCGAGCAGCAGGCCAGGGGCGAGCGCCCCGACACGCTCCGCACGCAGCCTGACCTGCCCGGCCGACTCCTCGCCGGTGACGTACAGGACCGTGCGGGGCTTCGGGGCGGGGCGAGGGGCGTCCTCCGGGGACACGGCCTTGTCGCTCACCCCGGCCGCGACGTTGCTCGCGACCTTGAGCAGGAGCGTCGACTTGCCGACTCCAGGCTCCCCGGCGAGCAGCACCACGGCCCCCGGGACGATCCCGCCGCCCAGCACGCGGTCGAACTCCGCGACTCCCGTGGGCGTGGCCCGCGCGGTCTCCACGTCGATCTCGCCGATGGGGCGGGCGGGGGAGCGCGTGGGCGCGACTGCCGCGGTGCGCGGCCCTGCCGACGCTGCGGCCTCCTCCGTGACGGTGCCCCACTCCTGGCACTCGCCGCAGCGACCGACCCACTTGGCCGTGGTCCAGCCGCACTCGCCGCAACGGTAGGCGGGCCGGGCCGGGCGCTTGCTCGCGGCGCGCGAGCCCGCGGAGGTCGATGTCGTCACGGGCGCCACGCTAGCGACAGGCACCCACACGCACCGACACGCACCGCGGGCCCAGGTCCGGCGAGCGCAGGTGTGTCCGGTCGCGCGCTGAAGCGCGGCTGCTCATCATGTACCCATGCGACGGCTCCGGAAGGACAGCCCGTGGTGGACGGTCATCACCACCCTCGGCTCGCTCGCGGCGTGCCTGCTCCTCTTCTACGGCGTGCCCCTCGGGGACTCCGAGCGTGAGTGGACGCAGATCCTGTTCTTCGTGGTCGGGTTCGTCGGGCTCTGCTACCTCGTCACGTTCCAGGTGCGCCGCCAGCTGCGTGCGGGCCGTGAACCCAGCGTGCGGGTCCAGTCGGTCGTCGGGCTGCTGTCGCCCATCATCATCTTCTTCGCGATCGCCTACTACCTCCTCGCGATCCACAGCGACGCGGAGTTCGTCGGGATCGAGACGCGCACCGACGCCCTCTACTTCACGGTCGTCACGCTCGGGACCGTCGGGTTCGGGGACATCCACCCGGTGGGGCAGGCGGCGCGGGTCGTCACGATGGTCCAGATCCTGTTCGACCTCGCGGTCATCGGCATCCTCGTCGCGGTCGCGACCCAGCGGCTCGAGTCGCGCGCACGGTGGCGTGAGGCCCACGGCGAGCCCGGCGAGTCCGCGGCCGGACCTCACGAGCGCTGACGCAACGACGCGGGGCCCACCGAAAAAACACACCGGCAAAGTTTCGGCGCTGAGCGCCGTTGTGACGCTCCCAAGACGCTCTTCCAGCACATCGCCGCAGGTCACAGCCTGGGCAGGGGTGCATGTGAGCGCTCATATCAAGCAAGCAGAACCGGACCAATCACCGAAAACCATTGCGTTCAGCGTTTCTGTGTGCCATCTTTCCGGGGACCGAACCATCTCGACGAGGAGAGGTGTACGCCCGTGAAGAAGCGAGCGACCAGACCCCAGCACGTCCCGGGCGGCAGAGCCCGGCTGACGATCGCGAGCACGTTGACCCTTGCCGTCGCCACGACGGGACTCATCGTCCCCTCGCTGGCCCAGGCCGCTCCGAACGCGGACGTGGGGTACCCCGTGTTCAGCGGGGACGCGAAGCCCGTCCCTGCGGAGGGGACCGGCTACCACGTGCGCAACCAGCTCCAGGCGATCTTCGACGCCGACGTCGCGGCCGGAGCCGGGAGCGGGACCGACAAGGATTTCTGGATCGACAAGATGCTCGCCCGCACGGGCAACACGCCGGGCGGCTCGAACGGCGACGCGAACCAGTGGCTGTTCAGCCGTGGCCGTGCGGTCTTCATGAAGACCCACCAGCCCGCCACGCTCGGTTTCGGCGGAGAGGTCGCGTACTGGGAGTCGCTCGCGGGCGGCCAGGGTGCGTACACCATCACGGTGAACGTCAACGGGTCGAACGTGACCCTCACCGAGGACGCGTCGGCCCGCAAGCAGACCCCCAGCTACTGGCGCAGCACGTTCAACAACACCGCACAGGGCCTGCGCGTGGTGCAGACCAAGTTCATCACCGACGCCAACGTGGCCGTCACGAACCTCACGGTCTCGAGCACGAACGGCACGGCCAAGCAGGTCCGGATCTCGGCCGCGTCGTCGTTCGCCAAGACCCCCGAGGGCGACGAGCTCACGGGCTCGGTCCAGGCGTTCAACAAGCTGACCACGGTCTTCCCGCGCCTCTCGGGAGACGGCTTCTCCCCGGCCGACGGCGCGATCACGCGCACGCTCGACGTCCCCGCGACGGGCTCGGCGAGCACCAAGGTCCAGCTCGGGTTCGTCACCGAGGAGATCCCCGAGTCGCGCACCGACTACGACGCGTTCCGCGCGGCGACCCCGGGGGCCGCCTACACCGCGCACGTCACGGCCTACAACCAGTGGTGGGCAGACAACGTGCCCTACCTGGACACGCCCGAGGACAACATCGACAAGACGCTCTTCTACCGCTGGTGGCTGATGCGCTTCAACTTCCTCGACGCCAACATCCCGGGCAACGACTTCCAGTTCCCCACCTCGATGGAGGGCGTGCTGGGCTACAACAACAACATCGTCCTGACCACGGGCATGTTCATCGACGACCTCAAGTACTTCCGTGACCCCGTCTACTCGTACGGCCCCTGGGTCTCCGCGGGCGAGGTCGCCAAGAGCGGCAAGTACGTCGACAACCCGGGTGACCCCGCGAACTGGTCCAACAGCTACACGCAGTACATCTCCGAGGCCGCGTGGCGCTCGTACCAGCTGCACGGCGGACCGACCGTGATCGCCCAGAACCTCGCGCAGTATGCCGAGCGGGACGTCAAGGACCTGCAGGCCTCCTTCGACAACGACGGCAACGGCCTCATCGAGTACAACTGGGGCGCCATGACGGGCAACGACGCCGACGCGGTGTCGTTCCACTGGCGCGCGGGCAACATGGACCGCACCGAGAACGCCTACCTGTACTCCAACGCCAAGGCGTCGGCCGCGGCCTACCGGACCGCGGGCAACGAGACCAAGGCGGCCGAGATGGACGCCTTCGCCGCGCAGATCAAGGCAGCCGTCCTGGAGTACCTCTGGGAGCCCGCGCGCGAGACGCCCGACGAGGTGGGCCTGAAGGGCAACCTCCTCAAGCACCGTCACGTCGCGACCGACGCGCTGGTGCCGTGGAAGGAGATCAACAACTACTACCCGTTCAGCGTGGGCCTCATGCCCAAGCCGGGTGACGCGGACTACGACCAGCCGTACGTCGAGGCCCTGCGTCTCTTCGCGGACGACGAGCAGTACCCCGTCTTCCCGTTCTTCACGGCCAACCAGGCGGACCAGGCGGCCTACGGCGGACCGGGCAGCAACAACTTCTCGGTCATCAACTCGACCGTGTCGTTCCGCATGCTCTCGAGCGTCCTGCGCGACTACCCGAACGACTACGTGGACGCCGAGCTCTACAAGAAGCTCCTCTACTGGAACGCCTGGTCGCACTACCAGAACAACGGCGACAACCGGTACCCGGACCAGAACGAGTTCTGGTCGAACGGCACGGCCGACCCGCAGAACATCGGCTACCGCTCGTGGATCCACCACACGATCCTCGGCACGACGAACTTCACCATGATCGAGGACGCGATGGGCCTGCGCCCGCGCTCGGACGACAAGATCGAGCTCGCCCCCATCGACATCGACTGGGACCACTTCACGGTCAACAACGTCCGGTATCGCGACAAGGACCTCACGATCACGTGGGACGCGCCGGGCGGCGAGAAGCACTACGGCGCCGACGTCCCCGAGGGGTACTCGGTCTTCCTCGACGGTGAGCTCGCGTTCACGGTCGACGAGCTCGCGCACGTGACCTACGACCCGTCCACGGGCACGGTCGACGCCCCCGCCGGCGTCACGGTGACCACGGCCGAGCAGCGTCGGGTGCAGGCTCCGCAGGACGTCGTGTTCGCCGCGGACGCTCGCGTCGTGGACATGATGGCCAAGGCGGGCGCCGACGTCTCCCCGGCCTCGGCCGGCTCGACGAACCTCGCCCAGGGCAAGCCCGTCACGGCCTCGTTCTCCGCGAACGGCCGTGGTCCGGCAGGCGCCGTCGACGGCACGACGGTCAACGAGCCCTTCTGGGGCACCGCGGGCTCGCCGAACGCCAAGGACTCGCTCGAGGTGGACCTGGGCTCGGCCCAGAAGGTCGACGACGTGCGCGTCTACTTCTACCGTTCGTCCTCGACCGCGACCGTCGCGGGCTACTCGGCCCCGGCTCTCTACACGGTCGAGTACCTCGACGGGACGCAGTGGAAGCCCGTGCCGGCGCAGTCGCGCGCCCCGCTGTTCCCGCAGGGCAACTTCAACCACGTGCAGTTCCCCGAGGTCACGACCTCGAAGCTCCGCGTGACCGTGACCCACGCGGCGGGCACCAGGACCGGCATCAAGGAGGTCCAGGCCTTCTCGACCGGGGTCGAGGCGCCCGCCTCGACCAACCAGGCGCCCAAGGCCGACGCGTGGACGGACTCGACGTACAACCAGGCCGGCTCGGCCCGCCTGCTGGGCACCGCCCAGGACGACGGTCTGCCGAACGGTCAGATCACGTCGGGCTGGTCCGTCGAGGCGGCTCCCGAGGGCGGCAGCGCGGTGTTCGACAACCCGAAGGCCACGACGTCGGTCGTGCGTTTCACGAAGTCCGGCGCCTACACCCTGCGCCTGACGGTGTCGGACGGCGAGCTCACGTCGACCAAGGACGTCGTCGTCCAGGCGACCGCGCTCTCGGACGGCGAGATCAACGTCGCCTCCACGGCCACCCCGACCGCGGACTACACCGCGGGCTGGAACAACGTCGACGCGGTCAACGACGGCAAGCCGTCGTTCTTCACGGGAGGTGCCGGCACGGACCTGTGGGGCACCTGGTCGGGCTCTCGCCCGGAGAGCCGTTGGTTGCAGTACGACTTCGAGGCCCCGGTCCGGGTGGACAAGGCGTCGATCGACTTCTGGACCGACACGACCACGGGGGGTGACGGCGTGGCCGTGCCCAAGGCGTGGAAGCTCCAGTACTGGGACGCGGCCGGAGGGGGCACGTGGAAGGACGTGACGAACCCGTCGGCGTACGGTACCGAGCGCCTCAAGACCAACGAGGTGACGTTCGACGCCGTCACGACGAGCCGGCTGCGTGCCGTCTTCACCGCCCTGCCCAACGCAGCGGGCACGAGCAACTCTGCCGTGGGCGTGTCCGAGTGGCGCGTCTTCGCGGCTCCCGCGGTCTCGGCCGCGGACGTCCACGTGCGGACCGCCGTCGGGACCCTGCCCCAGCTGCCGGGCACCGTCGCGGTGACCTACGCGGACGGCTCGGTCGTCGAGAACGGTGTCGCCTGGGGCGCCGTGGACGCGGCGCAGGTCGAGCAGATCGGCGACTTCACGGTCCAGGGCTTCGTGTCCGGGACGACCCTGGTCGCCCAGGCGACCGTCTGGGTGCGTGGCCCGGACGCCGTCCAGATCAACACCATCGCCGACACCGCGGTCTCGACCGCGGTCGGTACCGCGCCGGTCCTCCCTGCCTCGGTCACGGTCCAGTACAACGACGGTTCGCAGCAGAGCGGGATCGCGGTGACCTGGGACGCGGTCGAGCCCGGGAAGTACGCCAAGGACGGCACGTTCGAGGTCACGGGGGCGGTCGAGGGCACCGACAAGCGGGCCAGGGCGACCGTCACGGTCGGCACCGGCGAGGGCCAGCCCGAGCCGGACGTCGCGGTCACGGTGACCGCGAGGTCGCAGTGCGTGGGCAAGGTCGCAGGGCTCACGGTCCGGGTCGTGAACGACGAGGAGGTCCCGGTGGACGTCAAGGTCACGACGCCGTTCGGCGCCAAGACCTTCGCCGGCGTGGCGCCGGGCAAGTCCGCCAGCCAGACCTTCAGCGCCCGCAAGGACGCGATCGAGGCAGGGGCCGTGAGCGTCGTCGCGACCGCGACGGTCGACGGCGCCCAGGTCACGACCGAGGTCGAGCAGGCGTTCGACGCCGTCAGCTGCGGGTAGCCAGCGAACGACCGTCGGGGGCGGCGGCTGCAAACGCCGCCCCCGACGGTGCCAGACCGCGCACCCCGGGGGAGAGGGAACCCTCGGGGTGCGCGCCCCTCATCTCCTGCCCGCCCGGGTGGCGCTCGCGGAGGACACGCCGACGTGTCCCTCCGGTCGCCCGGCGAGGGTGGGCCGAGCAGACCGGAGAGCACCGTGAGCCCCACCAGATCGTTCCTCGAACCACCGCGCAGGACCGCGCGCGGTGGCCCGTCCGTCACCGCGGCAGCGGCCGTCGTGGCTGTCGTCGCCTCGACCGCGTTCGCGCTCGGCGCGGGTCAGGCCACCGCGGCCACGCAGCCCGACGGCGGAGCACCCGTCCCGCAGGCCGCCGCGGCCCCGGCGTCGTACACCTTCACGAGCCCCCACAACCCGATCCTGGGCGACGGTTCGTACTACTCGGCCGACCCCGCGCCGCTCGTGGTGCCCGCAGGTGCGCCGGGCAACGACACGGCCTCGGACCAGCTCTACGTCTACACGGGGCACGACGAGGCGGGCCCGACCACGAACGACTTCATCATGAACGAGTGGGGCGCGTTCGTGACCGACGACGCCCTTGCCACGGGATCGACGGGCGAGTGGACGCACCACCCGTCGCTCATGCGTCCCGAGCAGGTCTTCTCGTGGGCGACCCCGGGCCGGGCCTACGCGGGCCAGGTCGTGCCCGGTGCCGACGGCCGCTACTACTGGTACGTGCCGGTGCACGAGGCCGTGAGCACCGCGGAGGACAAGTTCGGGATCGGGGTCGCGGTCTCCGACTCGCCGACCGGCCCCTGGACGGACCACGTGGGCGCGCCGATCATCTCGCAGAAGGTGCCCACCGCGAACACGATCCACAACATCGACCCCACGATCCTCGTGGACGGCGAGGGCGCGTCGCAGAAGGTCTACGTCTACTGGGGGAGCTTCGGCAACCTCCGCATGCTCGAGCTCGGCCAGGACATGAAGACCCCGGTGGGCTCTGTCAGGACCGTGAGCGGCCTGACGGGCTTCTTCGAGGGGGCGTGGGCCTTCGAGCGCAACGGGACCTACTACATGGCGTACGCGGGGAACAACGCCGGTGCGACGTCGTCGTGCACCCCGGCGAACTACCACGCGTGCATCGGGTACGCGACGGCCGCGTCGCCCGCCGGCCCGTGGACGTACCGCGGGACGATCCTCGACCCGGTCTCCTCGACCACGAGCCACCCCGGGATCGTCGAGTACGACGGCGAGTGGCGCCTGGTCTACCACACGGCCGACGCCGTGGGCGGGAACCACTTCCGTCGCTCGGTCGCGATCGACACGCTGCGCTGGGACGACTCCCGGTCCCCGGCCCGGATCGAGAAGGTCGTGCCGACCCCGGCCCGCACGGCCGACCGGACCCCGCGCGCGAACGTCGCCCAGGAGGCCCGGGTCACGGTGTCGAACGACCCCGTGCCCACGCAGTACTGGATCAAGGCGCTCAACGACGAGATCGTGCGCCCGAACCCCCTGCCCCCGGACATGTGGGGCACCTGGACGGGGAACAACCCGGCCCAGCAGTGGGTCCAGTACACGTGGGCCACGCCCGTGCGGGTGAACGGCTCGCAGATCGACTTCTGGAACGACCAGCCGCAGGGCACGGGCGTGGGCGTCGCGGCTCCGGCCGCGTGGCGCATCCAGTACTGGGACGCGACCGCGGGCGCGTGGACCGACGTCCGCAACCCGAGCGCCTACGGGACCTCGACCAACGGCTTCCAGAGCACGACGTTCGACGCCGTGACCACGACCCAGCTCCGCGCCGTCCTGGACGCCTCGACCAACGGCAGCACGTTCTCGGGCGTCGCGGTCGAGGAGTGGAAGGTGCTCGCGGCCCAGCCCGCCGCGATCGACGGGCCGGCCCTGACGGTCGAGATCGGCGAGGCCGAGCTGCCGGGCACGGTCACGGCGACCTACCCCGGCGACCCCGACGAGACGCTCGCGCTCCCCGTGTTCTGGGACGCGGTCGACCCGTCCTCGGTGGCGCAGGCGGGGACCTTCACGGTCGAGGGCTCGGTGCTCGGCTATGCCGCCGGGCGGGTCACGGGCACCGTGACCGTCGTGGACCCGGCCGACACCGAGGGGGACGAGACGGCCCCGGAGGTCGCGTTCTCGGTCAGCGGCTCGGCGGGCACGAACGGGTGGTACCGCTCCGACGTCACGGTCCGGGTCACGGGCACCGACGACGGCGGGGGCCGGGTCACGCTCGCCACGCGGGTCGACGACGCCGCGTGGTCGAGCACACCGAGCGTCCGGTTCGTCGACGTCGCGGTGGGCGGCGACGGCCGGCACGTCGTGGCGGCGCGCGCCACGGACAACGCAGGGAACGTCTCGACCGAGAGTTCCCAGACCGTCGCGATCGACCGCACGGCTCCTGTGAGCACCGGGGTGCTCGACGAGACCGCCCGCACGGTCACGGTCACCGCGACCGACGCGACGTCCGGAGTGGCGCGCATCGAGTACTTGGTCGGGACCGGCGCGTGGACCGAGTACACCGGTCCCGTCGCCGCCCCGGACTCGAACAAGCACGACGTGTCGTTCCGGGCGATCGACGCGGCCGGCAACGCCGGGACGGCCCAGCGCCTCACGATCGCGGCCGACGTCTCGGGCCCCTTGACCGGCAACGTCGCGCCCATCGCGACGCCGAGCGCGTCCTACACCGCCGGCTGGAACTCCCTGGGTGCGATCAACGACGGTCTGGTGCCGAGCAACCCGAGCCAGGGCCAGCTCTGGGGCACGTGGTCGGGCGAGCGTCCCGAGAGCCAGTGGCTCCAGTACGACTGGGCCCGGCCGATCGTCCTCACGGGGGCCGAGATCCAGTTCTGGCAGGACTCCCCGCAGGGGACGGGCAACGGGGTGGCCCAGCCCGCCTCGTGGTCGCTGCAGTACTGGGATGCCTCGGGACAGGGGGCGTGGAAGGACGTCGCGAACCCCTCGGGCTACGGCACGAGCACCACGGCGCTCAACACCGTGACGTTCGACCGGGTCACCACGTCCCGGCTGCGCGCCGTGATCCACGCGGACGGTGACGGGACGAGCTACTCGGCCGTCGCGGTCTCCGAGCTGCGGGTCATGGCCGACGACCCGGGCACCGGTCCCGGGGCGCCCGAGGTCGCCGTGAGCGTGACGGCGACCCCGAGGTGCGTGGACGGTACCGCGCAGCTCGCGGTGCGGGTCGTCAACGACGAGCCCGCACCGGTCTCGGTGCAGGTCCGGACCCCCTTCGGCACCAAGTCGTTCGTCGGGGTCGCCCCGGGGAAGTCCGCGGCGCAGACCTTCTCGGCCCGCTCCGCCGGTGCCGAGGCGGGGGTCGTGACGGTGGTCGCGACCGGGCAGGTCGACGGCCAGGACGTGACGAGCACGTCCGAGGTGCCCTACGCGGCCCTGGCCTGCGGCTGAGGCGACCACCGCGGCCCGGCCCCCCGCCGGGCCGCGGCGGTCGACGCTTCCGCGCGGCTGCGCGGTCACTGGCGTGGCACGCCATAGGCTGGCGCGAGCACCGGTCGGATCGAGGGGAGCGTCATGAGCCAGCAGACGGGTCGGCAGCGCCCGGCGTCGCAGGACGGTCCGGGTCTGCGGGACAGCAGGCACGGTCGCGCGCCCTCGTCGGCCGTCTACGCCCGACGGCGCCTCGTCGCCCTGGGCGTGCTGCTCGCCCTGCTCGCGGGCGTGGTGGGCTTCGCTGCTCTCGTGTGGCCGGGGTTCGCCCGGGCGGGCGAGGCCGAGGCGCCTGCGGAGGTCACGGTGACCGAGGCGCCGCCGACCCCCACGATCGAACCGGTCGAGCGTTCCGCCTCGACCGAGTTCGCCAAGGTCCTCCCGGACGCCGTCCTCCAGTTCGCGCTCCGGTCGGAGGCGCTGACCGACGCGTACGGCGACGCGGGGGCGATCGAGGGGCACGAGCTGACCTACGCGGACGGCGAGGGTGACGCGGCGAGCACCGTGACGGTCCTCGCGGGACAATGGGGCAACGACGACGAGGCAGAGGTGGCCTACGACGAGCTGCTCGAGGCCGCGGTGGCTGCGGGGGGCGAACCCACGACCACGGGCGACGTCGAGGTCGACGGCAAGCCCGTGGGAACCTATGCCGTCACCCCGGTCGCCGCGGCAGCCGGGACGGCGACCGTCACCTGGCGCAACGGCACGGCCGTGCTGCAGGCGACGGGACCCGTCGACCAGATCGAGAAGTTCTACACAGCGTTCCCGCTGTAGCCCGCGAGGGGCCGCTGCGCCGGACGGTCCGACCGACCGGCCGACGCCGTGCGGGCCTCCCACGGAGGGCTGCAGGAGGGCCGGCCCACCGGGCCGGGACGCACGACCAGGAAGCAGGAACAACGATGTCCACGACGACCCACCAGGTCGACAGCCCCAGCAGCCCCACCCGTCTCGCGGTCCTCGGGACCGGCGTCATGGGCGAGACCGTGCTCGCCGGAGCCCTCCGTGCGGGGTGGCAGCCCGCGGACGTGGTCGCGACCGTGCGTCGCGCCGAGAGGGCGCAGGAGCTCGAGGGGCGCCACGGCGTCACGACCACGACGGACAACACCGCCGCGGTGCGCGAGGCGGGTCTCGTCGTGGTCGCCGTCAAGCCCAAGGACGTCGCGGCGCTGCTCGCCGAGGTCTCGCCCCACCTGGGCGAGGGGACCGTGGTGGTGAGTGTCGTCGTCGGGCTCTCGACGCGCTTCTACGAGGACAGGCTCCCGGCAGGGACTGCCGTGGTGCGCGTCATGCCGAACACTCCCTCGGTCATCGGCTCGGGTGTCAGCGCTGTCAGCGGCGGCGCCGCAGCGGGTGACGACGACGTGACCCTCGTCGAGCGGCTCCTGAGCCGTACCGGGCTCGTGGTCCGGGTCGCCGAGAAGGACCAGAACGCCGTGGCCGCGCTCTCGGGATCCGGGCCCGCCTACGTCTTCTACGTCGTCGACGCGCTCGCCGAGGCCGGGGTCCTGCTGGGCCTGACCCGCGCCGTGGCGCTCGAGCTCGCGACCGCGACCGTGCTGGGCTCGGCCCGCATGCTCGACGAGACGGGCGAGCACCCGGTCATCCTGCGCGAGAAGGTCTCCTCGCCCGGCGGCACCACGGTCGCGGCACTGCGAGCGCTCGACGACGGCGGCGTCAGGGCCGCGTTCCTCACGGCGCTCGAGGCCGCGCGCGACCGCTCGGAGGAGCTCGCCGCAGCCCTGGAGGCGCAGGCATGAGCGCCGACGTGGGGCGCACACGACCCCCCGCGATGTCGGACGTCGCCGAGCTCGCGGGCGTCTCGCACCAGACCGTCTCGCGGGTCCTCAACGACCACCCGAGCGTGCGCCCGCAGACGCGCGAACGGGTCCTCGACGCGATCGCGACGCTCGGGTACCGGCGCAACAGCGCGGCGCGCGCGCTCGTGACGGCGCGGTCCGGGACCATCGGCGTGGTCACGACGGGCTCGGCGCTCTACGGGCCGACGAGCACCCTCATCGCGGTCGAGGGCGCGGCGCGCGAGGAGGGGTACTTCGTGTCGGTCGCGACGATCCGTCGCTACGACGCCGAGACCATGCACACAGTCCTCGAGCACTTCATGGCCCAGGCGGTCGAGGGCATCGTGGTCATCGCGCCCCAGACGGACGTCGCGGCCGCGGTCGACTCGTTCCGGGCGCCCGTGCCGATCATCCTCATCGCGGCCCGCGAGCCGAACGAGGTGCACGCGGGGGCGCCCGGGACGGGGGCCGCGAGCATCCTGCCCATCGCAGTCGACCAGCGGCTCGGCGCGCGCGTCGCCACCGAGCACCTGCTCGACCTGGGGCACCGCTCAGTGGTCCACCTCGCCGGACCGCTCGACTGGTTCGACGCGCGCGAGCGTGCCAAGGGCTGGAACGACGCGCTCGCCGCCCGGGGCGTCCCGGAGATCGACCGCGAGATGATCCGCTGCTCGTGGTCGTCCGACGCGGGCTACGACGTCGGTCGTGACCTCGCGCGCCGGGTGGCGGACGGGAACGGGCCGACCGCGGTCTTCGCGGGCAACGACCACCTCGCCCTCGGTGTGCTCCAGGCCTTCTGGGAGGCCGGGGTCGTGGTCCCGCGCGACGTGTCGGTCGTCGGGTTCGACGACGTCGAGGGCTCGGCCCACTTCATCCCGCCGCTCACGACGGTCCGCCAGCCCTTCGCCGAGCTGGGCCGGCGCTGCATGGGGCTGCTGCTCGACGCGTTCGCCGGGTCCACGCGCGAGTCCACGCAGATCCCGCCGGACCTGGTGGTCCGGGCGAGCTCGGGACCGCCGAGCGCCTGAGGCAGGCGCGGGGCCCACCGGAGGGTGGTGCCGTGCTGCGCCGCCCGCGGACACCGTCCGCCCCACGAGGTTGCACCGAGGGGTTGGCCACCACTCCGTGTGAGCGCTAACATTCAGAAGCAGGGCATGGCAAGGCGCGACGACGCGACGAGGAGAAGACAGCAATGGTGCAGCAGGACAGGGTGGACGACCTCCGCGAGGCGGTCGCCACCGGGAACACCGCGCTCGGGATCGAGCTCGGCTCGACCCGGATCAAGGCGTGCCTCGTCGGCCCGGACGGGACGCCCCTCGCGAGCGGCAGCCACGAGTGGGAGAACGAGTACGCCGACCGCACGTGGACCTACTCGCTCGAGTCCGTGCGCGAGGGCATGCAGCACTGCTACGCCGAGCTCGTCGCCGACGTCGAGCGCCGCTACGGGGTGCGCCCCACGACGTTCGGCGCGATCGGCGTCTCGGCCATGATGCACGGCTACCTCGCGTTCGACGCGCAGGGCGAGCTGCTCGTCCCGTTCCGGACCTGGCGGAACACGACCACGGGCAGGGCGGCCGCGGAGCTCTCCGAGCTGTTCGACCACAACATCCCGCTGCGCTGGTCCGTCGCCCACCTGTACCAGGCGATCCTCGACGACGAGCCCCACGTCGCGCAGGTGGCCTCGCTCACGACGCTCGCGGGCTACGTCCACCGGATCCTCACCGGGCGCTCGGTGCTCGGTGTGGGCGACGCCTCGGGCATGTTCCCCGTCGACCCGACGACGCGGACCTACGACCGCCGCATGCTCGCGCAGCTCGACGAGCTCGTCGGGGTACGACGGCCCGGGCTCGCGGTCGAGTCCCTCCTGCCAGAGGTCCTCGTCGCCGGGCAGGACGCCGGGAGCCTGACGGTCGAGGGCGCGGCCTGGCTCGACCCCAGCGGCGCGCTGCTGCCGGGCGTGCCGCTGTGCCCGCCCGAGGGGGACGCCGGCACGGGCATGGTCGCGACGAGCTCGGTCGCCCCGCGCACGGGCAACGTCAGCGCGGGCACGAGCATCTTCGCGATGGTCGTGCTCGAGCACGCGCTCGCGACCCGCCACCACGAGCTCGACCTGGTCACGACCCCCGCGGGCGACCTCGTCGCGATGGTCCACTGCAACAACGGGGCGAGCGAGCTCGCGGCCTGGGCCGACCTCTTCGGCGAGCTCACGGCCGCGCTCGGGACGCCCGCCGCGGCCGACGACGTGTTCGGCGCGCTCTTCCGCGCCGCGCTCGACGGCGAGGCCGACGGCGGCGGGCTGCTCGCGTACAACTACCTGTCGGGCGAGCCCATCACGGGCCTCGAGGAGGGACGGCCGCTGTTCGTCCGCACGCCCGGCAGCCGGCTGACCCTGGCCAACTTCATGCGCGCGCAGGTCTACAGCGCGTTCGGCACGCTCGCCCTCGGCATGCGCGTGCTCGACGGCGAGGGCGTCGCGCTCGACGCCATGTTCGCGCACGGCGGGATCTTCCGGACCGAGGGCGTCGCCCAGCGGCTCCTCGCCGCGGCGATCGGCGCCCCCGTGACCGTGGGACGCACCGCGGGGGAGGGCGGGGCCTGGGGCATCGCGCTGCTCGCGGCCTACGCGCGCGCCGTGGCGGCCGGCGACGAGCAGACCCTCGACACCTACCTCCGCGAGCACGTGTTCGCCACGGCCGAGCTCGACACCGTCGCCCCCGACCCGGACGACGCCGCGGGCTTCGCGGCCTACCTCGACCGCTACGACGCCGGGCTCGCGGTCGAGCGCGCGGCCGTCGACGCGCTCTGACCCCGACGAAGGAGAACCACCCATGAGCACCCTTCCCGCGACGACCGACGCGACAGCGCCGGCCGAACCCGCTGCTCAGGCGGGATCCACCGCGCCGACCGGCCGCACCGTCCCCGCCCACCTGCGTGCCGCGGTCGACGCCGCCAAGGAGCGCGTCGCGGCGCTGCACGCCGAGCTCCCCCGGTGGGAGCTCGTGGTGTGGACCGCGGGCAACGTCTCCGAGCGCGTGCGCGCGGGGGACGTCGAAGGTCCAGACAGCACAGGGGGCGCGGCAGGCACCGGCGCCACCGACGGCCTCGGCGACCTGCTCGTCATCAAGCCGTCCGGGCTGTCGTACGACGACATCACGCCCGAGTCGATGGTCGTCTGCGACCTCGACGGGAACCTCGTCGAGGGAGACCGGGCGCCGTCGTCGGACACCGCGGCGCACGCCTACGTCTACCGCCACATGCCCGAGGTCGGGGGAGTGGTGCACACGCACTCGACGTACGCCACGGCCTGGGCCGCGCGCGCCGAGCCCGTGCCGTGCGTCCTGACGATGATGGCCGACGAGTTCGGCGGGGACATCCCGGTCGGCCCGTTCGCGCTCATCGGGGACGACTCGATCGGGCGCGGCATCGTCGAGACGCTGCGCGACTCGCGCAGCCCCGCGGTGCTCATGCGCAACCACGGCCCGTTCACGATCGGCAAGGACGCCCGCTCGGCGGTCAAGGCGGCCGTCATGTGCGAGGAGGTCGCCCGGACCGTGCACGTCAGCCGCCAGCTCGGCGACCCGACCCGGATCGAGCAGTCCGACGTCGACTCGCTCTATGCGCGCTACCAGCACGTCTACGGGCAGCAGCCGGCGCGCTGACGGGCCACCGGCGCGCACCCCGCACGACCAGCAGCACTGCGGCTCCGCACCGACGCGAAGACCGTTCCCACCGACACGAGAGATGTGGACCTTATGAGCAAGCCCTACGCGGACCGCGAGATCTGGTTCCTCACCGGTAGCCAGGACCTCTACGGAGACGAGACCCTGCGTCAGGTCGCCGAGCAGTCCCAGGAGGTCGCGCGCGCCCTCGACGCGTCGTCCGACGTCCCCGCGAACGTCGTCTGGAAGCCCGTCCTCAAGGACTCGGCCTCGATCCGGCGCGCGATGCTCGACGCCAACGCGGACGACCGCGTGCTCGGCGTCGTGACGTGGATGCACACGTTCAGCCCCGCCAAGATGTGGATCACGGGCCTCGACGCGCTGCGCAAGCCCCTGCTGCACCTGCACACGCAGGCGAACGTCGAGCTCCCCTGGGACTCGATCGACATGGACTTCATGAACCTCAACCAGGCCGCGCACGGCGACCGCGAGTACGCGTACATGGCGACGCGCCTCGGGGTGGCGCGCACGACGGTCGTCGGTCACGTCTCCAACCCGGCCGTCACCGCACGCGTGGGCTCCTGGGTGCGCGGCGCCGCGGGCTGGGCCGCGACGCACGAGCTGCGTCTGGTCCGCTTCGGCGACAACATGCGCAACGTCGCGGTGACCGAGGGTGACAAGACCGAGGCCGAGCTGCGCTTCGGTGTGAGCGTGAACACGTGGGGCGTCAACGACCTCGTGGAGGCCGTCGACGCGGTGTCCGACGCCGATGTCGACGCCGTCGTGGCCGAGTACGAGAACCTCTACGACGTGGCCCCCGAGCTGCGCAAGGACGGCGACCGGCACGCGTCGCTGCGCTACGCGGCCCGCCAGGAGATCGCGCTCGAGACGTTCCTCGAGTCGGTCGGCGCCAAGGCCTTCACGACCAACTTCGAGGACCTGGGCGACCTGCGCCAGCTCCCCGGCATCGCGGTCCAGCGCCTCATGTCGAAGGGCTACGGGTTCGGCGCCGAGGGCGACTGGAAGACGGCCGTGCTCGTCCGTGCCGCCAAGGTCATGGGCGAGGGGCTGCCCGGCGGCGCCTCGCTCATGGAGGACTACACGTACGACCTCACGCCCGGCAGCGAGAAGATCCTGGGCGCGCACATGCTCGAGGTCTGCCCGTCCCTGACGACGTCGACCCCGCGCGTGGAGATCCACCCGCTCGGGATCGGCGGCAAGGAGGACCCGGTCCGCATGGTGTTCGACGCCGACCCCGGCGTGGGCGTCGTCGTCTCGCTCGCGGACATGCGCGACCGCTTCCGCCTCACGGCCAACGTGGTCGACGTCGTCCCCGCGAGCGCCCCGCTGCCGCACCTGCCGGTCGCGCGCGCCGTGTGGGAGCCGCGCCCCGACTTCGCGACGTCCGCCGAGGCGTGGCTCACCGCGGGCGGCGCCCACCACACGGTGCTCTCGACCGCCGCGGGCCTCGACGCGTTCGAGGTCTTCGCGGAGATCGCGCGCACCGAGCTGCTCGTGATCGACGAGGGCACGACGCGCCGCGGCTTCCGCGACCAGGTGCGCTGGAACCAGGTCTACTTCCGGGTCGCGCAGGGGCTCTGACCGTCTCTGCGACCCGGCGGACGGGCCCTGTGCGGCCCGGCCGGCGCGAGGGGCCCCGACGGACCTGACGGCCCGTCGTGGGCTCCTGCCGCGGCCCCCGCGGCCGACCCGCCGTCCTGCCCCTGGGGGGTGCAGGGCGGCGGATCGGCCCGGCCGGGTCGGGGTCGGGGGCGCCACCGGGTGGGCGCTCTGCCCGCCGGCGCTCCCGACGCCCGTCGACGTCCCGTGCGGACCTCGCGCCGCGCGGCGCCCTGCGCCGCCCCCTCGCCTCGCGGCGTCTCCGACGCGGCACGAGGATCAGCCGCCGGAGCAAAGGTCCAGGTCTCCGCGCTCTTTCGAGACCGGCGTCACCTCTCGTGATGGAAACGTGACCCTCAGGACTTCCAACTTCCGCGTGTGAGCGCTAACATCTCTTCCCAGGGGGTGTGAGCGATCACATCTGAACGTGAGCGGAGCAGCTCGACAACCGAAGACGCACGACCACGAACCAACAGCCCAACGACGGGCCGACGTGGTCCCGGCACGGCGCCGAGGACCGCATCTCAAGGAGGAGAACCATGTTCAACAAGTCCACGGCACGCGTCCGTCTCACGGGCATCCTGGCCGGTGCAGCAGTCCTCGCCCTCGCAGCGTGCAGCGGCGGCGGGACCGACTCGGCCGACAGCACCGACGGCGCAGGCGGCGGCAGCGAGAACATCCGTGTCGGGTTCTCCCAGCTCGGGGCAGAGAGCGGTTGGCGCACGGCCAACACCGAGTCGGTCAAGGCCAACCTGACGGCCGAGAACGGCATCGACCTCACGTTCGTCGACGCGCAGCAGAAGCAGGAGAACCAGATCAAGGCCCTGCGCGACTTCATCGACCAGGACGTCGACGTCATCGCGTTCTCCCCGGTCATCGAGACCGGCTGGGACGAGGTCCTCCAGGAGATCAAGGACGCCGAGATCCCCGTCGTCCTCGTGGACCGCACGGTCGACACCACGGTCGAGGACCCCTTCGTGACCTGGATCGGCGCGGACTTCACCGCCGAGGGAGTCACGGCCGGCGAGTGGGTCGCGGAGAACGCTCCCGACGCCAAGATCTTCGAGCTCCAGGGCACCATGGGCTCGGGCGCGCAGACCAACCGCCAGGAGGGCTTCCGCTCGGTCGTCGAGGACCAGATCGTCGGCGAGGCGACCGGTAACTTCACGCGCGCCGAGGGCAAGGCGGCCACCGAGGCCGCGCTCCAGGCCTACCCCGACATGAACCTCATCTTCGCCCACAACGACGACATGGGCCTCGGCGCCATCGAGGCCATCGAGGCCGCGGGCAAGGTCCCGGGCAAGGACATCCAGATCGTCACGGTCGACGGCGTGCACGACGGCCTGACCGCTCTCCTTGAGGGCAAGTTCAACTTCGTGGTCGAGTGCAACCCGGCCTTCGGCGACCAGCTCCTCGAGCTCATCAAGCAGGTCGCAGCGGGCGAGGACGTCGAGAAGGAGACCATCGTGGTCGACCAGGCGTTCGACCAGACCATCACGCAGGAGATCATCGACGCCCGCTCGTTCTGACGAGCAGCACCTGACGGCCCGCCCGGTCGCCGCCCCCACGCGGCGCGGCGACCCGGGCGGGCCGCACACACCGCGCGCGGGGACGTGCACCACGTCCCCGCCGGCCGGTGCCTGAGCTCCAGCACCTTCCCCAGGACGGAAGAACAACCATGTCAACGACGACCGCCGCCACCGCGGCGCCCGTGGTGGAGATGACCGGGATCACCATCGAGTTCCCGGGCGTCAAGGCCCTCGACGGCGTCGATCTCACCCTCCGCCCCGGTGAGGTCCACGCCCTGATGGGTGAGAACGGCGCCGGCAAGTCCACCCTCATCAAGGCCCTCACGGGGGTCTACCAGATCGACGCGGGACGCATCGTGGTCTCCGGTGCCGAGCACCGGTTCACGCGGACCCGCGACTCCCAGGACGCGGGCATCAGCACCGTGTACCAGGAGGTCAACCTCTGCTCGAACCTCTCGGTCGCCGAGAACATCATGCTCGGGCACGAGATCCGGTTCGGCCCCTTCATCAACTGGCCCGCGACGCGCCGCAAGGCCCGCGAGTACCTCGCCCTCCTCAACCTGGACATCGACCCCTCGTCGGCCCTGTCCTCCCACTCGATCGCCGTGCAGCAGCTCTGCGCGATCGCGCGGGCCATGGTCGTCGACGCGAAGGTCCTGATCCTCGACGAGCCCACCTCGAGCCTCGACAAGGCCGAGGTCGCCGAGCTCTTCGACGTGATCCGCTCGCTGCGGGACAAGGGCGTCGCGATCCTCTTCGTGTCGCACTTCCTCGACCAGATCTACGAGATCACCGACCGCCTGACCATCCTGCGCAACGGCCGCCTCATCTCCGAGCACCTGACCAAGGAGCTGCCGCGGATGGAGCTCATCTCCGCGATGATCGGCCGGTCGAGCGAGGCCCTCGCGGACGTCGAGGCGCGCGCGCACCGCGTCGTCTCCGAGCACGACGAGGCCCCCCTGCTCCAGGCCGTGGCCCTGGGCCGTGACGGCTCGGTCGAGCCCTTCGACCTCGACGTGTACGCGGGCGAGATCGTCGGCGTGGCGGGCCTGCTCGGCTCGGGCCGCACCGAGGTCGCCCGCCTGCTCTACGGCGCCGACAAGGCGGGCAGCGGGAAGCTGACGTTCGACGGCACGACGCGCAGCGCGGCCCCCCTGACCTCGATCAAGCGAGGCGTCGCGTTCTCCTCGGAGGACCGCAAGAAGGAGGGCATCATCGGGGACCTCACGGTCCGCGAGAACATCGCCCTCGCGATGCAGGCGAGCCGTGGCCCGTGGCGCCCCATCCCGGCCAAGGAGCTGGACGCGGTCGTCGACCGCTACATGAAGGCGCTCAACGTCTACCCGGCGAACCCGAACATGCTCATCAAGAACCTGTCGGGCGGCAACCAGCAGAAGGTCCTCCTGGCCCGCTGGCTCGCGACCGCGCCGCGCCTCATCATCCTCGACGAGCCCACGCGCGGCATCGACGTGGGTGCCAAGGCCGAGATCCAGCGGCTCGTCGCCGAGCTGGCCGCCGACGGGATGGGCGTCGTCTTCATCTCGTCCGAGCTCGACGAGGTGCTGCGCCTGAGCCAGCGCGTCGTCGTCATGCGTGACCGCCAGAAGATCGGCGAGATCACCAACGGACCCGACGTCACGTCCACCACGATCCTCGAGACGATCGCAGCGAGCGGGAGCGCATCATGAGCACGACCACCACGACTCCGACGACACCGTCGGCGTCGCCGCCGGTGTCCGGCAGCCCCGCACCGCGGGGTGCCCAGGGCGCGCTGCGCCGTGTCACGCACCACCACCTGTTCTGGCCCGTCGTCGCCCTGGTCGTCATGCTCCTCGCGTGCGGCCTGCGCAGCCCCGGCTTCCTCGACGTGACGATCATGGACGGCCACCTGTTCGGCCAGCTGATCGACATCATGCGGGCGAGCGCGACCCCGCTCCTGCTCGGCATCGGCATGTGCCTCGTGATCGCGACGGGCGGGATCGACCTCTCGGTCGGCGCCGTCATGGCGATCTCGCTCGCGGTGTCGCTGACCTACATCGACGCGAGCGGCACGGGGGGCACGCTCAGCACGGCGCTCGCCGCGGTCGCGATCGGCCTCCTGGTCGCCGCGGTGATCGGTGCGTTCAACGGCTTCCTCGTCACGGTCCTGGGCATCCAGCCGTTCATCGCGACCATGATCCTCATGGTCGCGGGCCGCGGCATCGCGATGCTCATCACCAAGGGCCAGATCACCACGACCACGAGCCCGCCCTTCAAGTCGATCGGCTCGGGCTTCATCCTGGGCATCCCGACCCCCGTGGTCATCGCCGGGGTCGTGTTCGCCCTGGTCGCGCTGCTGGTGCGCCGCACGGCGCTCGGCATGCTGGTCGAGTCGATCGGCATCAACCGCGAGGCCAGCCGCCTCGCGGGCGTCCAGTCGCGCAACATCACGTGGTTCGTCTACCTGCTGTGCGGCCTGCTCGCCGGGCTCGCGGGCATCGTCTACGGAGCCCCGACCATGGCGGCCGACGCCAACAACATCGGCCTCATGAAGGAGCTCGACGCGATCATGGTCGTCGTCCTGGGCGGCACCAAGCTCGACGGCGGCAAGTTCAGCCTCGCGGGCGTCGTGGTCGGTGCGCTCCTGCTCTCGACGCTCGAGCGAGCCGTGGTCATCTTCCACATCAGCTCGCAGATCACGCCGCTGTTCAAGGCGCTCGTGCTGATCATCGTGTGCATCGCGGCCTCCGAGCGGCTGCGTTCGCTCCTCGCGTCCCGACTACCGAGGAAGCGCCCCACCCTGGGCGCGGGCACGGCGACCACGAGCGCGAAGGGGGCAGCAGCGTGAGCACCGTCCAGACGGCGCCCCGGGCGTCCAAGAACCCCCAGCAGGGCAAGGGCCCGCGCGGAGGCCACGACACGGGCTTCGTCGCGCGCCTCATGACCAACCCCGTGGTCCGCAAGCTCTCGGACCGCCGGCTCCTGCCCGTCACGGGCACGCTCGTGGCCCTCGCGGTCATCCTGATCGTGGGCCAGGCGCGCTACAGCACCGACCGCCGCGACTTCCTGAGCATGCGGCTCTTCTCCAACCTGCTGGTCGACAACTCGTACCTGATCGTCCTGGCGATCGGCATGACGTTCGTGATCATCACGGGCGGGATCGACCTGTCGGTCGGTGCCGTGGTGGCCCTCGTGGGCCTGGTCGTGGCCAAGCTCCTGATCGTCGGGGCGCCGCTCCCCGTGGTCCTGGTCCTGGGCGTGCTGATCGGCACGACGTTCGGCCTGCTGATCGGCGTGATGGTCCAGTACTTCGACATACAACCCTTCATCGCCTCGCTCGCCGCGATGTTCCTCGCGCGCGGCCTGGCCAACGTCGTGAGCGTCCAGTCGCTCGCGATCAAGGACGAGGGCTTCGCGGCCCTGGCCTCGTGGAAGATCAAGTTCGGCGAGGGCCGTGAGGCCTGGAGCATCAACCTGAGCATGGTCATCGCGTTCGTGGTCCTGCTGATCGCGATCTACCTGCTGCACTACACGCGCTTCGGTCGCACGGTCTACGGGCTGGGCACGGGCGACAACGGCACGGCCGTGAACCTCATGGGCCTCAAGGGCAGCTCGACCAAGGTGTGGGTCTACGTGATCAGCGGCACGTGCGCCGGGATCGCGGGCATCCTGTTCGCCCTCTACACCAAGTCGGGCTTCAACCTCACGGGCATCGGCATGGAGCTCGACGCGATCGCGGCGGTCGTGATCGGTGGCGCGCTCCTGACCGGCGGCGGCGGGTTCGTCCTGGGGTCGGTCGCGGGCGTGCTCGTGTACGGCCTGATCCAGGTGCTCATCGCCCGCGAGGGCCTGGACTCCTGGTGGACCAAGGTCTTCATCGGCGTGGTCCTGCTCGCGTTCGTCCTGCTGCAGCGGGCCATGACGTTCCGTCAGGGACGCGGCAGCGCCACCTAGCGCCCGTCCAGCACCACTGCCTCGCGCGGGTCGGGCCTGGAGCCGGACCCGTGCGAGGCACCACAGCCCGGTCCGTCGAGGCAGACGGACCGAGAACGGCCCGGAGGTGGCACCCTCCCGGTCGAGCCGGTCCCGGCTGGTACCCGGGGCCGGCTCGGACGACCGGGAGGGCGCACCCGCCGGGTTGACCCGTACAGCAATGGAGCGCACGGGCTGCACCCGGCATCGCTCCTTTCCTCGTTGCAGCAAGGTTGGAGCACTGTGATCATCTCTGATTCCCCTGCCCGCAGTACATCCCGCGGCAGGACGGCACGACCGTGGGCGGCCTCCGTCGCGGTCCTCGCGCTGGGGGCGACGACCGCCCTCGCGGTCACCCCGGCGGCCTTCGCGGCCACCGAGCCGGTCCTTCCGGCGGGCGCCTGGGTCGACCAGTTCGACACGGCCGAGCTCGGCTCGGCCTGGGACGTCGTCAACCCGGTCCCGTCGGCGTGGTCGCTCGCGACGACGCCCGGGTCGTTGACCCTGACGTCCCAGACGGGCGACACCTATCAGGAGGCGAACACCGCGAAGAACGTCTTCATGGTGGACGTCCCCGTGGGCGACTTCACGGTCGTGACCAAGGTGTCGGCCCCGGTCGGCAAGGTCTACCAGGGCGCGGGCCTCATCGCGTGGAAGGACATGGACAACTACGTCCGTGCAGGTCTGACGTACGTGGGCAGCCTGTCGCCCTCGGCGCGCGCGATCGAGCTCGACAACGAGACGGGCGGGAAGTTCACGGCCGCGTCGTTCACCGACCGTGCGGGCTCGACGGGCGAGACGCTGCGCATGCAGCGCACCGGTGACACGCTCGCGGTGTCCTACTGGGACGCCACCGCGGGGGACTGGAAGCCCGCGGGCTCGACGACGGTCACGTTCGACGTCACCCAGGTCGGTCTCTACGCCCTCGCGGCGCAGGACGGCTCGACGCACGCCGCGACGTTCGACTACGTCGCGGTCGACGCGGCCGAGGGCCAGGACGTCGTCCCGACGGGCACGTTCTCGCTCGACGGCCCGGCCGACCACAAGCACCTCGTCCTGACGGACACGGGCCTGTCGTTCGTCGCGCAGCGCCCGGCGTCGCCGCTGGGCCTGGTGGCCACGGCGGTCGCCGGCGGGCCCGACGGCGCCGCGACGCTCGCGCAGGCGGGCACCGGTCTGCCGGTGGTCGTCGCGAGCGACGGGCGGATCACGCTCGGGGCCGCCGATGCCGCCCCGGCCCAGGTGCGGCTGACCGACGTGGGCGGCGGCAAGCTCGCGCTGCGCGTGCCGGGCGCCGCTGCCGGGGAGTTCGCGGGGGTGCGCGCCGCAGACGGAGCCCTGGTGCTCGGCGCCGAGGACGCGGCCGTCAGGCTCACGCTCACCGCGCTGTCGTCGGCCGAGCACACGCTCGCGATCGACGCCGCGGGCGAGACCGTCGAGATGAGCGACGACCTGTACGGCATCTTCTACGAGGACATCAACTACGCCGCGGACGGCGGGCTGTATGCCGAACTCGTGCGCAACCGCTCGTTCGAGTTCAACTCGTCGGACAACTCGTCCTTCACGGGGCTCACGGCCTGGGAGCGGGTCAACCGCAACGGCGGCACCGCTACCACGACGGTGGTGACCGACGCGCAGCGCCTCAACGACAGCAACCGCTACTACCTCCGGCTCGACGCGACCGCGGCCGGCGCGGGCGTGCGCAACGCGGGCTTCAACACGGGCCTCTTCCTCGAGAAGGGCCAGAAGTACGACTTCACGGTGTGGGCGCGCTCCGCCGTCGGGCAGGACCTGACCGTGCAGGTGGAGGACGCCGCGGCGGGGACCACCTACGCGACCGGGAAGGTGACCGTCGCCGGCACCGACACCTGGAAGAAGTACTCGGTGACCCTCACCGCGACCGAGACCACCTCGGCCGGGCGCCTCGCGGTCCTCGCGGGGGCCGCAGGCACCGTGCGCCTCGACATGGTCTCGCTCATGCCGCAGGACACCTGGGTCGGGCCGGTCAACGGCAAGACCCACCTGCGCAAGGACCTCGCCGAGAAGATCGACGCCATGAACCCGCAGTTCCTGCGGTTCCCGGGCGGCTGCGTGACCAACGCGGGCACGTTCGACACCTACCTCGAGAGCAACGGCACCGACCGTCGGCGCACGTACCAGTGGAAGGAGACCATCGGGCCGGTCGAGGAGCGGGCCACGAACTGGAACTTCTGGGGCTACAACCAGTCGTACGGGATCGGGTACTACGAGTACTTCACGTTCGCCGAGGACCTCGGCGCGACGCCCCTGCCCGTCCTGTCGGTCGGCGCCAACGGCTGCGGCAGCACCATCCCCGAGATGAAGGACGACGTCCGGATCCAGCGCTGGGTCCAGGACACGCTCGACCTCATCGAGTTCGCCAACGGTGACGTCACGACCGAGTGGGGCGCGGTGCGCGCCGAGCTCGGCCACCCCGAGCCGTTCGGCCTGAAGTACCTGGGACTCGGCAACGAGGAGAACACCAAGACGTTCGAGGCGAACTTCCCGAAGTTCAAGGACGCCGTGCGCGCCGCGTACCCCGACGTCCAGATCATCTCGAACTCGGGTCCGGACGACACGGGCCAGCGGTTCGACGAGCTCTGGGAGTTCAACCGTGCGCAGGAGGTCGACCTGGTCGACGAGCACTACTACAACGACCCGAGCTGGTTCCTCGAGAACGCCGACCGCTACGACGACTACGACCGCGAGGGCCCGCACGTGTTCCTCGGCGAGTACGCGTCGCGCGGCAACACGTTCTTCAACGCGCTGTCCGAGGCCGCCTTCATGACGGGCCTCGAGCGCAACTCCGACGTCGTCGAGCTCGCGTCGTACGCGCCGCTGCTCTCCAACGAGTCGTACGTGCAGTGGTCGCCCGACGCGATCTGGTTCGACAACGACGAGTCGTGGGGCACGCCCAACTACTACGTCCAGGAGCTGTTCGCGAACAACGTGGGTGACGAGGTCGTCCCGTCGGTGCACACGGCAGGCACGGGCGACGCGGCCGGTCTTCTGGACGGGGGCGTCTTCCTGTCCACGTGGTCGACCAGCGCGTCGTACGACAACGTCAAGGTCACCGACAACGCGAGCGGCGACGTCCTGTTCCAGGACGGGTTCGACGACGCCACCCAGTGGTCTCCCGTGACCGGGACGTGGGCCGCGCAGGACGGCGTCTACACGCAGTCCTCGACGTCCGTGACGGACGCGCGCTCGATCGTCACGGGCGCGTACGCCAAGGACTGGAAGAACTACACGCTCGAGCTCGACGCCCGCAAGATCGCAGGGTCCGAGGGCTTCCTGGTGGGCTTCGCCGCGGGCGGCCCGAACGACTACTACTGGTGGAACATCGGCGGCTGGAACAACACCCGCTCGGTCCTCCAGCGGGCCGACGGCGGCAGCGCCGCCGAGATCGCCGCGGTCGAGAACAAGAGCGTCGAGACGGGCCAGGGCTACAAGGTCAAGGTCGTGGTCCAGGGCAGCACCATCGAGCTCTACCTGGACGGCCAGCTCCAGATCTCGTACGAGCAGCCCGCCGCGAAGTCGCTCTACCAGGTCGTCACGCGCGACGAGGAGTCCGGCGACCTCGTGGTCAAGGTCGTCAACCCGACCGCGACCGCGGCGGACACGGCCGTGACGGTCGCGGGCCAGGAGATCGCGGCCCAGGCCACGGTCACCGAGATGGTCGGCGCGCCCACGGACACCAACACCAAGGCGAACCCGCGGGTGATCGTGCCCGTCGAGCGGACCTGGGACGGGGCGTCCAACGCGTTCGACTACACGTTCCCGGCCTACTCGGTCACGTTCCTGCGCCTGCAGGCGGCCGGCACCGAGGCCGAGCCCGTGGACCTCGCGGTCACGGCCAAGGCGCAGTGCGTCGCGGGCCGCGCGAACCTCTCGGTGCGTGCGGTCAACGGCGAGGACGAAGCCGTGACCGTCGCGTTCACGACGCCGTTCGGGACCAAGACGTTCGCGTCGGTCGCACCCGGCAAGAGCGCGTCGCAGTCGTTCAGCTCGCGCGCGGTCTCGGTCCCTGCGGGGACCGCGACGGTCGTGGGCACGATCGGCACGGGGCCGGGGGCCCGCTCGACCACGTTCGACGTCGAGTACCCGGCCACGACCTGCGGCTGACGACCGCACCAGCTCCGCCGGGGTCGCGGGACCACCTCGCGGCCCCGGCGTGACCCCTCCGGTCCACCCGGGCCGGTGACAGCACGAGCACGACCTGCAGCACCTGCACCACCCGCACCACCCGCACCACAAGGACGCGGGGGACCGTCGGGCCGGCACGACCGGCCCGACGGTCCCCAGCAGGGGGCGCTCAACGACGAGACGGCGAGAGGCCACGAACCACATGACCACCCGACACGACCCGGCGCAGACCGCGCCCTCGGCCCGACGGAGGGCCCCCCGCGGGGCGAGAGGCGCCCTCGGGGGCGCGCTGAGCATCGCTCTGCTCGCCCCGATGGCCTTGGCAGGACCGGCAGCGGCCCTGAACCCGGCCCCCGCACGCCCGACGACGGCGCTCGCCCCGGCGGTGCCGGCCGCCACCGAGACGAGTGCCACAGAGGCCCCCACCCCCACGGCCGACGGCCTGAAGCTCTGGTACAAGCTCGACGAGCTGAGCGGCACGGTCGCCCACGACGCCTCGGGCTCGGGCCGTGACGGCACGCTCGTCGGCGGCGGAGACTGGACCGACGGGCAGGGGCTCACGTTCGGCGGCTCGAGCTACGTGGACCTCCCCGACGACCTCCTGGCCGGATACTCGGCCGTGACGGTCAGCGCCGACGTGTGGATCGACTCGTCGCTGAGCGGCAACTACTTCTTCTACAACCTGGGCAACACGGCCGTGGGCTCACCGCAGTCGGGCAGCGGCTACCTCTTCTCCTCGGGCAACGCGAACTACCGCGCGTCCGTCTCGAACGCCGCGTGGGGTGCCGAGCAGAACACGGCCAAGTCGCCGTCCGCGGCCCTCGCGCGTGGCGTCTGGAAGACCGTCACCTACACGCAGGGCGCCGGCACGGGGCGCCTCTACGAGGACGGCGCGCAGGTCGGCGTCAACACGGCCGTGACCCACACGCCGGGCTCGATCGGCAACGGGAAGACGACCGCCAACTACCTCGGCAAGTCCGCCTATGCGGCCGACAACCTCTTCAAGGGGCGCATCAAGGACTTCCGCCTCTACGACCGCGCGCTCACGGCCGCTGAGGTCGCCGACCTCAGCACCGCGAACGCCGCGGCGTCGCTCTCCGCCGACGTCAGCGCCCTGTCCCTCGGGGACACGAGCGCCGTGGCCAAGAACCTCACGCTGCCCGCGAAGGGCACGGGCGGCTCGACCGTCACCTGGGCGACGTCGGACGCGAGCGTCGTGACGTCGTCGGGCGTCATCACCCAGCCCGTCGGTCAGGCGCACACCGCGACCCTGACCGCGACGCTCTCGCTGCGCGGCCAGAGCGCCACCAGGACGTTCGACGTCACCGTGGTGCCCGGCACGGGCGACCAGGGCGTCGTCGACGCCGCGGTCGCCGCGCTCGAGGTCAAGAACCTCGACGACGTCCGCGGCAACCTCACGCTGCCGACCACGGGAGCAGAGGGCACCACGGTCACCTGGGCGACCACGGCCCCCACGGTCGTCACGCCGTCGGGCGAGGTCACGCGCCCCGCGCACGGCCAGGCCGACCAGACGGTCACGCTGACCGCGACCGTGAGCAAGGGGCAGGCCACGGCCACGCGCGCGTTCGCCGCGACGGTCCCCGCGCTCCCCGAGCAGCAGGACTTCGCGGGCTACCTGTTCTCCTACTTCATCGGTGAGGGCTACGCGACCGGTGAGCAGGTCTACTTCGGCCTGAGCAAGGGCAACGACCCGCTCAAGTACCGCAACCTCAACGACAACCAGCCCGTGCTGACGTCGAGCCTGGGGGAGACGGGCCTGCGCGACCCGTTCGTCATCCGCTCGCCCGAGGGCGACAAGTTCTACCAGATCGCGACCGACCTCAAGATCCACGGCAACGGCAACTGGGACGCGTCCCAGCGCACGGGATCCAAGTCGATCATGGTCTGGGAGTCGACCGACCTGGTGAACTGGACCGACCAGCGCCTCGTCCAGGTCTCCCCGGAGACCGCGGGCAACACCTGGGCCCCCGAGGCCTACTACGACACGACGATCGGCGCCTACGTCGTGTTCTGGGCCTCCAAGCTCTACGAGGAGGACGACCCGGGCCACACGGCCAACACGTACAACCGCATGATGTACACCACGACCCGCGACTTCTACACGTTCACCGAGCCGCAGGTGTGGGTCGACCCGGGCTACTCGGTCATCGACTCGACCGTGATCGAGCACGACGGCGAGTTCTACCGCTTCACCAAGGACGAGCGGAACAACACGTCCACGACGCCGTGCTCCAAGTTCGTGCTGGGCGAGAAGGCGAGCGAGCTGCGCTCGCTGAGCTACGACTTCATCACCGACTGCATCGGCAAGGCCAACTCGCTCGGCGGCGGCATCAACCAGGGCGAGGGCCCGACCATCTTCAAGTCGAACACCGAGGAGAAGTGGTACCTGTTCATCGACGAGTTCGGCGGCCGCGGCTACGTGCCCTTTGAGACGACCGACCTGAACGCCGACGAGTGGAAGATGTCCACGGGCTACGAGATGCCCTCACGCCCGCGCCACGGCACGGTCCTGCCCGTGACGCAGACCGAGTACGACGCGCTGCTCAAGGGCTACCAGCCCGACGCGTTCGTCGAGTCGGCCGAGGACGTCGCGGCCGTCGTGAGCGTCGGTGACGCGCCGGTCCTGCCGGCCACGGTCGCCACGCGCACCGCGGCCGGCACGACCACCCAGACCGCCGTCACGTGGGACGCGATCGACCCCGCGAGCTACGCGCAGGCCGGGACCTTCGAGGTCACGGGCTCGCTCGGCGCCGGCGTGAGCGTGCGTGCCAAGGCCGTCGTGACCGTGGTCGAGGGCGACGTCCCCGTCACGGGCCTGGTGGTCTCGCCCACCTCGACGCAGGTCACGGTCGGATCGGCACGCTCGCTCACCGCGACCGTGACCCCCGCCAACGCCACGGCCCGCACCATCACCTGGACGAGCGCCGACCCGTCGGTCGCGACCGTCGTCTCCAACGGGCCCTCCGCGGGCACCGTGCGCGGCGTCGCGGCGGGCAGCACGACCGTGACCGCCACGACCGCGGACGGGTCGCGCACCGCGACCGTCACGATCGACGTGACGAAGGAGATCCCGGGCCTGGTGGTCCAGTACCGCCTGGACGAGACGAGCGGCACGCAGGCCGTGAACTCGGCGCCGAGCAGCGCCGTCGGTCCCGCGACCGTCGTGGGCGGGGCCGCCCGCAACGGCACGGACGGCGTGCGCCTCGACGGGGTCGACGACCACGTCAAGCTGCCCGACGACGTGCTCAAGGGCCTGACGGAGATCACCGTCTCGCTCGACGTGCGCATCGACACCGCCCAGTCCACGCCCTACTTCATCTACGGCCTGGGCAACACGAGCGGGTCGAGCGGCAACGGCTACCTCTTCACGACGGGGGACGCGTACCGCACGGCCATCGCCTCGGGGAACTACACGACCGAGCAGAACACGACCAAGGGCTCGAACCTCGCCCGCGGCGTGTGGAAGCACCTGACGTACACGCAGTCGGGCACCACCGGCACCCTCTACGAGGACGGGATCCAGGTCGCGCGGAACACCAACGTGACCACGACCCCCGGGTCGATCGGTAACGGCACCACGGCCGCGAACTACATCGGCCGCTCGCTCTACTCGGGCGACAAGTACCTCAAGGGCGACGTCCGCGACTTCCGCGTCTACGACCACGCCCTGAGCGCCGACGAGGTCAAGGACCTCGGTCAGGACCACTCGGCCGTCACGGGAGCCGAGCTCGCCGAGCTCAAGGTCGCCGCGATCGTCGACGGCGGGTCCAGCACGGTCACGCTCCCGGTGGTGCCCGGCACGGACCGCTCCGCGCTCGCACCTCGCCTGGTCGTGTCCGACCGTGCGACCGTGACACCCGCCAACGGCTCGGTCCAGGACCTCACGCAGCCCGTGACCTACACCGTGACGGGCCCCGACGGGGCCGCGCGCACGTGGACCGTCCAGGCCAAGGAGATGCGGAGCCCGGTCCTGCCCGGCCTGTACGCGGACCCGAACATCGCGGTCTTCGACGGCGTGTACTACATCTACGCGACCACGGACGGCACGCCCGGCTGGGGCGGCAAGGACTTCTACGTGTGGAAGTCGACCGACCTCGCGAGCTGGGAGCGCTCGGCCGAGCCGTTCCTCACGCTCGACGGCGCAGCGGGCGACGTCCCGTGGGCCACGGGCAACGCGTGGGCGCCGACCATCATCGAGCGCGACGGGAAGTACTACTTCTACTTCTCGGGGCACAACCCGACCTACAACCGCAAGACGATCGGTGTCGCGGTCGCGGACAGCCCCGAGGGGCCCTTCACCGCGCAGCCGACGGCCATGATCACCAACGGGGAGGCCGTCACGACGGGGCAGGCGATCGACCCGGCGGCGTTCGAGGACCCGCAGACCGGCACGTTCTACCTGTTCTGGGGCAACGGCAGCAACGCGCCGCTGTACGCCGAGCTGAACGACGACATGGTCTCGGTCAAGCAGGACACCATCACGAAGTTCGGTGGTCTGACGAACTTCCGCGAGGGCCTGTTCCTCAACTACCGCGAGGGGACCTACCACCTGACCTACTCGATCGACGACACGGGCTCGGAGAACTACCGGGTCGGGTACGCGACGTCGACGAGCATCGACGGGCCGTGGACCTACCGCGGCGTGATCCTCGAGAAGGACGTGTCCCAGGGCATCCTCGGGACCGGGCACAGCTCGATCGTCCAGGTCCCCGGGACCGACGAGTGGTACATCGCCTACCACCGCTTCGCGATCCCCGGCGGCGACGGGAACCACCGCGAGACGACCATCGACCGGCTCACGTTCGGTGAGGACGGCCTCATCCAGAAGGTCGTCCCGACGCTCGAGAGCGTGCCGCCGCTCGATGTGACCGAGCCCGCCCAGGTCGAGGTCGACGTCACGGTCGCGCCCAAGTGCGTGGCCGGCAAGGCCGCGCTCACGGTGCTCGTGCGGAACACCGAGGAGGTGCCCGTCGACGTGGTCGTCACCACGCCGCTCGGGACCAAGACCTTCCTCCAGGTCGCGCCGGGCAAGCTCGCGTCGCAGACGTTCTCGGCCCGCGCGGTGACGCTCGCGGCCGGGAAGGTCACGGTCACGGCCCAGGCCGTGCTCGACGGCGCCCCGGTCACCACGGCCTACGACGTAACCTACGCAGCGACCAGCTGCGGCTGACCCACCTGGCCCCCGCCGAGAAGTGAGCAGGTGCCCCTCCTGAGGGCCGATCAGGGGCGTCTGCTCACTTCTCGGTCAGGGCGCCGACGGCGCCCGCCCTGCCCGCACCACCCGCCCTGCCCGCACGACCCGCATCGCCCGCACCACGAACCGAAGGAGCACATCGTGAGAAGAACCAGGGGACGTCTCGTTGCAGCGAGCGTCGCCGTCGCCCTGACCACCGGGCTGACGACCACCGCTGTGGCAGCCGCCGATCCCGTCCTGCCCGAGGCCGGGCTGGTCGCCTGGTACAAGCTCGACGAGGCGAGCGGCACGTCGGCCGCGAACTCGGCGCCGGACTCGACCTTCGGGGCCGCCACCGTCAACGGGGCCGCGCGCAGCGCGAACGGCATCACGCTCGACGGGGCCGACGACCACGTCCGGCTCCCCGACAGCCTGCTCAAGAACCTGACCTCGGTCACGGTCGACCTCGACGTCCTGGTCGACACGGCCCAGGCCACGCCCTACTTCATCTGGGGCATGGGCAACACGAGCGGCTCGAACGGCAACGGCTACCTGTTCACCACGGGCAACGCCTACCGGACCGGTATCGCGTCCGGCAACTGGTCGACCGAGCAGAACACGACCAAGGGCACCAACCTCGCGCGCGGGGTCTGGAAGCACCTGACCTACACGCAGACCGGCACGACCGGGACCCTCTACGAGGACGGCGTCCAGGTCGCGCAGAACACCGCGGTCACCACGACCCCCGCCTCGATCGGCGCCGGGACGACGACCGCCAACTACATCGGCCGCTCGCTCTACTCGGGCGACAAATACCTCAAGGGTCAGGTCCGCGACTTCCGCGTCTACGACCGGGCGCTGCCCGCGAACGACGTCGCGGCCCTCGCGCAGAAGACCTCGGCAGCGGCCGCGGGAGCCGACGCCGCCGCCCTCGACCTGGGCGACACGAGCGCCGTCACGAGCAACCTCACGCTCCCGGTCACGGGCGCGCAGGGCTCGACCATCGCGTGGGCGACCTCGCACGCGGACGTCGTGACGTCGTCGGGCAAGGTCACCCAGCCCGCCGCCGGGCGGCCGGCCGCGAGCGTGACCCTGACGGCCTCGGTCACGCGCGGCGCCGTGACGCTCCCGCGGACCTTCACCGTGGTCGTCCCCCCGGCGCTCGACGACGCCCAGGCGGCCGCCTGGGACGCGCAGCACGCCGTCGTGACCAACATCGCCGACGTCCGTGGCAACCTCACGCTCCCGACCAAGGGTGCGCAGGGCTCGACCCTGACGTGGACGTCCTCGGCGCCCGGCACCGTGAGCGACACGGGAGTGGTGCACCGCCCCGCGCACGGGGCGGGCGACACCGAGGTGACCCTCACGGTCACCGCGACCAAGGGCACCGCGACCTCGACCCAGCCCCGCACCGCGACGGTCCGCCGGGCCCCCGAGGCCCAGGAGCCCGCGGCGTACTTCTTCCCCTACTTCAAGGGCGAGAGCACGGCCGACGGCGAGGAGATCTACTTCGCCGCGAGCCAGGGCAACGACCCGCTCAAGTGGCAGGAGCTGAACGACGACAAGACCGTCCTGCGCTCGGGCCTGGGGGAGAAGGGTCTGCGCGACCCGTTCGTCATCCGCTCGCCCGAGGGCGACAAGTTCTTCCTCGTCGCGACCGACCTCAAGATCTACGGCGGCAACAACTTCGGCAACGCGCAGGAGCGCGGCTCGCTGAGCCTCATGGTCTGGGAGTCGACCGACCTCGTGAGCTGGTCCGACCAGCGCATGGTCAAGGTCTCGAGCGACTACGCGGGCAACACCTGGGCCCCCGAGGCGTTCTACGACGAGGCCGCGGGCGAGTACGTCGTGTACTGGGCCTCGGCCCTCTACCCGACGACCGACAGCAGCGACCGCAAGATCGCCACGAGCTACCAGCGCATGATGTACGCCACGACGCGTGACTTCGTGACCTTCAGCGAGCCGCGGATCTGGGTCGACAACAAGCGCGGCACGGGCCTCGGCATCATCGACGCCTCGGTGACCAAGGTGGGCGACACGTACTACCGCTTCATCAAGGACGAGAAGTACATGACGGTCCGGAGCGAGAAGTCCACGGATCTGCGCGCCACGAGCTGGGACCTCATCACCGAGAACATCGGCGTGGGGCAGCCCAACGGCTACGGCGGCACCTTCACGGCGGGCGAGGGACCCACGGTCTTCAAGTCCAACACCGAGGAGAAGTGGTACGTCTTCATGGATCAGCCCAGCTACCACGGCGGCAAGGGCTACGTCCCGTTCGAGTCGACGGACCTCGACTCGGGGGTCTGGACCAAGTCCGAGCCCGCGACGCTGCCCGTGAGCCCTCGCCACGGCACGGTGCTCCCGGTCACGCAGGCCGAGTACGACCGCCTGCTCGCGCACTACCAGCCCGACGCGTTCGTGGCCTCGGCCGCCCCCGTCACGGTCACGACGGCCGCGGGCACCGCGCCCGTGCTGCCGGCCACGGTCGCCGCGACGTACGGCGACGGTGCGACCAAGGACCTCGCGGTCACGTGGGACGCGGTCGACCCCGCGTCCTGGGCGCAGGCCGGCACGTTCGCGGTCAGCGGGTCGTTCGGCCCGTCGATCACGACGCGGGCCACCGCCACGGTCACCGTGACGGCCCCCGTCGACCCCGAGCCCGAGCCCGACCTCGCGGTCGAGGTCTCGGCCATGGCGAAGTGCGTGGCGGGCAAGGTCGCCGTGTCGGTGCGTGCGGTGAACGGTGAGGACGTGCCGGTCGACGTCAAGGTCGGCTCGGCGTTCGGGTCCAAGTCGTTCGTGGGCGTGGAGCCGGGCAGGTCGGCGTCGCAGTCGTTCGCGACGCGTGCGGGCTCGGTCGAGGCCGGGGTCGTCACGATCACCGCGAGCACGACGGGTGCCTCGCCCGTCACCGCCACGTTCGAGGCGCCGTACGCGGCCCTCGACTGCGGCTAGCACTTCCGGGCCGGGCGGGGGCGACGTGCCCCCGCCCGGCCCGGACAGGGCCTGACCGGCAGTGGGCGAGGTTTCCCTCCTGCGCCCGTCGTCTGCTCGATGCCACCGGCGGTCGGGTCCTGCAGCACCACCAGCTCGAAGAATCGAAACTCGATGAGGAGTGACACGACATGTCAGAGCACGACTCGACCTACTCGCGCCGATCCGTCCTACGGCTCGGCGCGCTGACGTTCGGGGCCGCAGCCGGTGCTGCGACCCTTGCCGGAGCAGGAGGGAACCTCGCGGTCGCGGCACCAGCCGTCGCCGCACCGGCACCGTTCGTCAACCCCGCCCCGCCGGTCAGCCGGCGCTTCCTGCAGTCGCTCGACCGCAGCGTCGCCCTCGACGGATGGACGGCACAGCCGTTCTCGATGTCGCAGGTCACGCTCGAGCCGAGCGTCTTCACGCGGGCGCAGGACCAGGCGCTCAACCTCGCCCGGGCCTACCCGGTCGACCGGATCCTCGCGGTCTTCCGTCGGACCGCAGGGCTCGACACCAAGGGGGCCAACGCCCCCGGCGGGTGGGAGGGGTTCGGGCACGCCAACGAGGACGCCTGGGGTCCTGACGACTACCCGGGCCGCGCGAACACCCAGACCGCGAACCTGCTGCGCGGTCACTACGCTGGCCACTTCCTGTCGATGGTCGCGCTCGCCTACGGGAGCACGGGCGAGGCCGTCTTCAAGGACAAGGTCGACGCGATCGTCGCGGGGCTGGGCGAGGTCCAGGCCGCGCTCGCGGCCACGGGCCGCTACAGCCACCCGGGCTTCCTCGCCGCGTACGGCGAGTGGCAGTTCAGCCAGCTCGAGAAGTACGCGCCGTACGGCGAGATCTGGGCGCCGTACTACACGTGCCACAAGATCATGGCCGGACTGCTCGAGGCCTACCACCTCACGGGCTCGGCCCAGGCGCTCGAGATCGTCACGTCGATGGGCGAGTGGGTCCACAGCCGCCTGAGCAAGCTCCCCGCGGACCAGCTCGAGCGCATGTGGGCCATCTACATCGCGGGCGAGTACGGCGGCATGAACGAGGTCATGGCCGACCTCCACCAGATCACCGGTCGTGAGGACTTCCTCGCGACCGCGAAGCTGTTCGACCTCAACGCGCTCGTGAACGCCTCGGCCGCAGGCACCGACACGCTCAACGGCAAGCACGCCAACCAGCACATCCCGCAGTTCCCGGGCTACCTCAAGGTCTACTCGCACACGCACGAGCAGAAGTACTTCGACGCCGTGAAGAACTTCTGGGGCATGGTCGTCCCGGGGCGCACCTACGCGCACGGCGGCAACGGCGAGGGCGAGCTGTGGGGCCCCGCGAACACCGTCGCGGGGGACATCGGCACGCGCAACGCCGAGACCTGCGCGACGTACAACATGCTCAAGGTCTCGCGCCTGCTCTACTTCCACACGCTCGACCCGAAGTACATGGACTACTACGAGACCGGGGTGCTCAACCACATCCTGGGCTCGCGCAAGAACGCCGAGTCCTCGACGAGCCCCGAGGTCACGTACATGTACCCGGTCCACCCCGGGGCGCGCCGCGAGTACGACAACACGGGCACGTGCTGCGGGGGCACGGGCCTCGAGAACCACGTCAAGTACCGCGACTCGATCTACTTCCGGTCGGCCGAGGACGCCCCCGGCAACCCCGTGCTGCACGTCAACCTCTACGTCGCCTCGACGCTCGACTGGTCCGAGCAGGGCTTCGAGATCGTGCAGCAGACCGAGTACCCCAAGGTCGGGGCGAGCACGCTCGTGGTCAACGGCTCGGGTCCGCTCGACCTGCGGCTGCGGGTCCCGCGCTGGATCCAGCGCGGGTTCACCGTGAAGGTCAACGGTGAGGCGCAGGACCTCGCGGCCACGCCCGGCACCTACGTCACGGTGAGCCGCACGTGGACGAGCGGCGACCGCGTCGAGATCTCGATGCCGCTCTCCCTGCGCGTCGAGCCCACGATCGACAACCCGGCGATCCAGGCCCTGCACTACGGACCGGTGGTCCTGCTGGCCCGCAGCGCGGCCACGAAGTTCCTCAAGCTCTCGCTGTACGCCAGCATGCGGCTCGACGGGAGCCTGGACACCGCGGCCAAGGCGCTCGGGGACAACGTGTTCCAGCTCGGCGACCTGACCTTCGAGCCGGCGTACTCGGGCGGCAGCGCGCTGTACCACATGTACTTCGAGCGCTCCGAGCCCAGGATCGTGTTCGCGGGCACCGACTCGGGCGTGGCCAACGCGCGCCGCGCGAACGGTACGTCGTTCCTCGACGTCGTCTGGGCCGAGGGCTCTTTCGCGGACCGTGCGGCGTTCCTCGCGACGGTCCAGCGCACGGCCGAGACCTTCGTGGCCGAGGGCCTGCTGACGCGCCGCGACAGCCAGAAGGTCCTGGTCGCGGCAGGCAAGGCGAAGATCGCGTGAGCGCCCACGAGGGGCGCCGCGACGCGGCGCCGGACACCACGCACAGGCACGACGCAACGGGCCTGCGGGCCCCGGGACGAGGGACGGTCATGGCACGAGCAGGACGAGGGGCGGCCGGGTTCTCCCGTCCGCGACGGTGGACGGCGGCGACGCTCGCGGGCGTGCTCGTGGGGGCCGGGGCGCTGGGCGGCGCAGGGATCGCGGTCGCCGCGGTGGGCTCCTCCCTCCCGGCCGTGACGGCCGCCGCGGAGGCTCCGGCCAACGTGGCCCTCCTCGGCACTCCCGAGGCGAGCTACACAGCGAGCTGGCACGCGATCGACGCGGTCAACGACGGAGAGGTCGCGCACACCGGCTCGTACGACAAGGCGTGGGCCACGTGGGACGGCAACCGCCCCGCGACGCAGTGGCTCGAGTACGCGTGGGAGGCACCCGTCCGGGTCGACCGCTCGGTCCTGTCGTTCTGGTCGGACGGCGAGGGGGCCAACGGCGACAACGTCCGGGTCCCGGGGTCGTGGAAGATCCAGTACTGGGACGAGGCGACCTCGACGTACAAGGACGTCGTCAACCCCAGCACCTACGGGACGGCGCGCCTCGCGCCGAACGAGACGACCTTCGAGCCCGTGACCACGACCAAGGTGAGGGCGACGTTCAACGCGCTCAAGGGAGCCACGGTCGCGACGTACTCGGCCGTCGGGGTCACCGAGTGGGAGCTGTGGGGCACGGGCGGCACCGAGGAGCCCGAGCCGGTCGACCCCAACGCGCCCATCGACGTCTCGCCCGTGCACGTCCCCACGCTCGTGGGCGAGCTGCCGGACCTGCCCGAGGACGTCGACGCGATCTACGAGGACGGGCGCGTCGCGTCCGTCGCTGTCGACTGGGCCGACGTCACGGCCGAGCAGGTCGCCGAGAAGGGCAGCTTCGGCGTCACGGGGGTGGCCGAGGGGATCGTCGAGCCCGTCCAGGGCACGGTCTACGTGCGCGACGGCGAGCCCGGCGACGTGACCGAGGTCGACTACGTGAGCGTCGTGACGCTCGCGGGCACCGCGCCGACCTTGCCGTCGAGCGTCACGGCCGCGTTCGAGGACGGCTCGCGCGACAGCCGCACGGGAGTCGAGTGGGACGCCGTCGAGCCGTCGCAGTACGCCGAGGCGGGCGGGCTCTTCTTCGTGGAGGGGGACGTCGAGGGGACCGACCTGCCGGCCGAGGCGACCGTGTTCGTCGTGGCCCCGGACGATGCCGAGGACACCATCGCACCCACGGTCTTCCTGTCGGTCGAGCCGGGGCCGGCGACCTCGGGCTGGTACGTCGAGCCCGTGCGGGTGACGGTCGCGGCGAGCGACAACCGCGACCCGGCCCCCGCGGTCGAGGTCTCGGTCGACGGCGGTGCCTGGGCCGCGTACACGGGTCCGGTCACGGTCGACACGGACGGGGTGCGCACGGTCGCGGCCCGCGCGACCGACGCGTCGGGCAACGTGGGCGAGGCGACGCGCGAGCTCAAGGTCGACGCGACCGCGCCGGTCACGGTCGCCACGGTCAAGAACCTCGGGTCGAGCGTCGAGGTGACGCTCACCGCCACGGACGCCGGGTCGGGCGTGGACCGGATCCAGTGGGAGGGGCCGGGCACGTTCTGGGGCACCTACCAGGAGCCGTTCACGCGTGCCCTGACCGAGGAGCCGCAGGTCATCGAGTTCGCTGCGACCGACGCCGCGGGCAACCAGGAGGTCCGACAGCGGATCGAGCTGCCCGCCCTGGGCGAGCCCGACCCCGACCTCGCGGTCGAGGTCTCGGCCACGGCGAAGTGTGTCGCGGGCAAGGTCGCCGTGTCGGTGCGTGCGGTGAACGGTGAGGACGTGCCGGTCGACGTCAAGGTCACCTCGGCGTTCGGGTCCAAGTCGTTCGTGGGCGTGGAGCCGGGCAAGTCGGCGTCGCAGTCGTTCGCGACGCGAGCGGGCTCGGTCGACGCCGGGGTCGTCACGATCACCGCGAGCACGGGTGGTGACGACGGCACCTCCGCGACGTTCGAGGCGCCGTACGCGGCCCTCGACTGCGGGTGACCGGCTGACCCGACGACCTGATGACCGCCGCGGGGCGAGGCGGTGCTGTCTCGTCCCGCGGCTGCCCCGGGCCGTGCTCTGGCCGGCCGGTGCACCGGGGCCACGCCCGGCCCGCCGCGACGTCTCCTTGCGTCGCGGCGGGCCGGGCGTCGTCGTCCTCTCCCGCCCGACGCCGCAGCGCACCCGGGAGCGCGGGTGCGCTCCGCCGTCGGGCAGAATCGAGGCATGAGTGCTGGTGCGGTGCGGCGGGGCCGACGGCCCGCGGGCGAGGACACCCGGGCGTCGATCGTGGCCGCGGCGCGCGAGGAGTTCGCCGCCAAGGGCTACGACGCCGTGAGCATGCGCGGCGTGGCACGCGCGGCCGGGGTGGACCCCGGCCTGATCCGGCACTACTTCGACGGCAAGGGCGAGCTCTTCGCAGCCTCGCTCGTCCCCGCAGGGGCCGACCCGCAGGCGCTCGCGGGCCGGTTCGCCGAGGGCGGGATCGAGGGCCTGGGGGAGCGGCTCGCGCGGACCGTGCTCGCGGTCTGGGACGCGCCCGACGGGCAGGTCCAGCTCCGGCTCGTGCTGTCCGGGCTGCTGTCGGCCGACGGGCACGTGCAGGAGCTGCCGCGCTATCTCCAGCGGACGGTGTTCGACCAGGTCGCCGCGCTCCTGCCGCGCGAGGTCGCGGCGCGGCGCGTGGGGCTGGTCGCGAGCCAGGTGCTCGGGGTGCTGGTCGCCCGGCACCTCCTGCACCTCGAGCCGGTGGCGTCGATGTCCCCCGACGAGCTGGTGCAGTCGATCGCCCCGACGATCCAGCGGTATCTCGAGGGCGTGGACGAGGGTCTTGCGCCGGGACCTCCCGAGGAGCAGAATTCCTCACATGGGGAATACTGACCCGGTCATCAGCGTCCGCAGCCTCCGCGTCGACCGCGGCGGGACCACGGTCCTGCACGGGCTCGACCTCACGGTTCCCGACCGTCAGATCGTCGGCCTGCTCGGGCCGAGCGGCAGCGGCAAGACCACGCTCATGCGCGCGCTCGTCGGGGTCCAGCAGATCACGGGCGGCGAGGTCGAGGTCCTGGGCCGCGCGGCCGGCGACCCCGTGCTGCGGCGCCGGGTCGGGTACGTGACCCAGTCGCCCAGCGTCTACGCGGACCTCAGCGTGACCGAGAACCTGCGCTACTTCGCGACGATCCTGGGCGTGGGTCCGCGCGACGTCGCGCGCGTGACCGACGCCGTGGACCTCGCGCGGCACGCCCGGCGCCGGGTCGGCACGCTCTCGGGCGGTGAGCGCTCGCGTGTCTCGCTGGCGGCCGCGCTGCTCGGAGACCCGCAGCTGCTCGTGCTCGACGAGCCGACCGTCGGGCTCGACCCCGTGCTGCGCCGCGACCTGTGGGACCTGTTCGCGCGCCTGCGTGACGCCGGGACCTCGCTGCTCGTGTCGTCGCACGTCATGGACGAGGCGACGCGCTGCGACCGGCTCCTCCTGCTGCGCGACGGTCGCCTGCTCGCGGACGACACCCTGCCGGGCCTGCTCGAGCGCACGGGCGCCCACGACGTCGAGCACGCGTTCCTGCGCCTGGTGGAGGAGACCCCCGTGCCCGACGGCGCAGCGGCCGCCAGGAGTCCGCGTCACCTCGGAGGGGAGGCGTCATGAGCGCGCCCGACGCACGGGAAGCGGCGACGCTCGCGACGGGCACGTCGAGGCGAGAGGGCGAGCGCGCTGCGCCGGTGCAGCACGCACCCCGTGCCCTGAGCCCGGGCCTGACCCTCGCGACCGCGGGCCGGGTCCTGCGGCAGATCCGCAACGACCCGCGCACCATCGCGCTGCTCGTCGTGCTGCCGTGCGTGCTGCTCGGGCTCATCGCCTGGATGTTCGACGGGACGCCCGTCCTGGACCAGTTCGGCCCCATCCTCGTGGGGCTGTTCCCCATGATCATCATGTTCCTCGTCACGAGCGTCACGACGCTGCGCGAACGGCAGTCGGGGACGCTCGAGCGCCTCATGACCATGCCGCTCGGCAAGGGCGACTTCGTGGGTGGGTACGCGCTCGCGTTCGCGCTCCTCGCGACCGTGCAGGCCCTGGTCGTGGTGGCGTTCGCGGTGTGGGTGTGCGGCATGGACGTCGCGGGGCCCGTGGGCCTCGTGGTGCTCGTCGCGGTGCTCGACGCGATCCTCGGGTCGTGCCTGGGGCTCGCGGCCTCGGCGCTCGCCCGCTCGGAGTTCCAGGCCGTGCAGCTCATGCCCGTGATCCTGTTCCCGCAGCTCATCACGTGCGGCCTGCTCATGCCGCGGGACGAGATGCCCGCGGTGCTCGAGGCCATCAGTCGTGTCCTGCCCCTGACGTACGGCGTCTCGGCGCTCCAGGACGTGGCTGCGGGCGGCGGGTTCGCCGACGTCCGCGGTGCCGTCGCGGTCATCGTCGGGTTCATCCTGGGCGCGATCGTCCTGGGGACGCTCACGCTGAGGCGCCGGACCGCGTAGGCCTGGCCGGGAGGCCTCGGCGCTGCCCTGTACCACGGTTCGCCGAATCTCACCCGCTGAGGCGCCCGCAGGGGCCCCAGGACGTGGGAGGATGGGCGCGCTCGGGGGCGCGAGGCGACAAGGGAGTGCGCAAGTGCGGATCGTGGACCCGCGGGCTGGAGCCCGCACGTTCGCAGGGGCTGTGGCAGGACTGGTCGTGGCAGGCGGGATCGTCCTCGGAGGGCTTCCCGCGGTCGCCTCCCCGCCGGTCCCGGTCGGGGACCACGGACCGGAGGGCGTGAGCCTCCAGGTCGGCATCACGGGGATCACCACGCTCTCTGCGGTCGACGCGGTCGCGGAGAACCCCGTCCCGGGCGGGACGCTCGTGGTCCGGGGCCGGGGATTCGTGCCCTTCGTGACGTACGACGTGCACCTCCACTCGACGCCCACGTTCCTCGGGACCGTGACGGCGCGCGCCGACGGGACCATCGAGCTCGTCACGACCGTCCCGCTCTCGACGGTCCCGGGCCCCCACTACGTCGTGGTGACCGACCCCGTGAGCGGAGCCTCGGTCCGGTCGGCGTCGTTCGACGTCCGCAGCGCCGTCGGCGGCACGGACGGCGGCGGAACGGGCGGAGGGACGACCACGGGCAACGGCACGACGGCCGAGGGCGGGACCCCCGGCACGGTTCCCGGCCCGCTGGCCTCCACGGGCGTCACGGTCGTGGGCACCCTGGCGATCGCCGGTGGCCTCGTCGCGGGAGGCGCGGCCCTGAGACGGCGCCGGACCCGCGCGAGCTGAGCGACGTCGTCGGGCCTGCGTGCCCTCGCGGCCCCAGGACCGGTCCGCCGGCACGTGACCCGGACGACGCCGAGCGATCAGTTGTCAGAAGCCCACCGGGACATACCCCGGTGGGCTTCTGACAGCTGATCGCTCGGTGGGGAACGCGGGCCCCGTGCGTGGCTACGGACGCGCCGCGAACCGTTCCAGCAGCTCCGCGTGCCCCGAGACGATGAGCAGGTCGTTCGCGGAGATGCGCGTGGTCGGCTCGGCGTACACGAAGTCCTGGCCCGGCGACTTCACGCCGATGATGGTCACGCCGTAGCGGTCGCGGACCTTGGTCTGCTCGATCGTGAAGCCCTGCGTCTCCTTGGGTGGCCGCATCTTGACGATCGTGAAGCCGTCCTCGACCTCGATGTAGTCGAGCAGCTTGCCCGAGACCAGGTGCGCCACGCGGCTGCCCGCGTCGGCCTCGGGGAACACCACGTGGTGCGCACCGATGCGCTGCAGGATGCGCCCGTGCTCGGCCGAGATGGCCTTGGCCCAGATCTGTGGCGTGCCCAGGTCCACCAGGTTGCCCGTGATGAGCACGCTCGCCTCGAGCGAGGTGCCCACGCCCACGACCGCGACCGGGAAGTCGCGCGCGCCGAGCTGCTCCAGGGCGGTGGGGTTCGAGGCGTCGGCCTCGACGAGAGGGATGCGGCCCGACCACTGCGCGATGAGCTCGGGCGAGCGCTCGACCGCGAGCACGTCCTGGCCGAGCCGGTCGAGGGTCGCGGCGATCGCGGAGCCGAACCGGCCGAGCCCGATCACGAGCACGCCGGCGTTCTTCTCGGGGGCCTTCTTGTCGGGCACCTGGGGACCTTTCGTCGGGAGGGCGGGCCGGTCGTGAGCCGGGACCGCACCAGGGGGAGCAGGGGGCGGGGTCAGCCGATGATCGGGCGTTCCTCGGGGTAGCGGATGACGCGGCGCCGGTCGCGCAGCGCGAGCGCGGCCGCGAGCGTCATGGTCCCGGTGCGGCCGATGAACATGAGCACGACGAGGACGTACTTGCCGGCGGTCGGGAGGTCGGCCGTCACGCCCGTCGAGAGTCCCACGGTCGCGAACGCCGAGATGGTCTCGAAGAGGATCACGTCGAGCGTCCAGCCCGTGATCTCGAGCAGCAGCAGGCTCGCGACGAGCACGGCCGTCGCGCCGATGAACGACACGGCCACGGCCAGGCGCAGGGTCTCGCGCGGGATGCGCCGACCGAACGCCTCGAGGTCGCGGTCGCCGCGCGCCTCGGACACGATCGCGAGCAGCATGACCGCGAGCGTCGTGACCTTGATGCCGCCCGCCGTCGAGGCGCTGCCGCCACCGACGAACATGAGCGCGTCGGTGATGAGCCAGCTCGACTCGTGCATGCCGTTGATGTCGATCGTCGAGAAGCCCGCGGACCGTGGCATGACCCCGGCGAACAGCGACGCGAGGATCTTCTCGTTGACGCTCAGCGGGCCGAGCGTCTTGGCGTTGGTCCACTCGAACGCCGCGAACAGGACCACGGCCACCACGACCAGCACCGCGCTCGTGGTGAGCGTCAGCTTGGTGTGCAGGTTCCACTTCGAGGCGCGCCGCCGGTTGCGCATGATGTTGAGGATCACGGGGAAGCCCAGCGAGCCGATGAACACGCCGATGATGATCGGCATGAGCAGCATCCAGTCGCCCACGTAGGGCGTCAGGCCCTCGGCCGTGGGGATGAAGCCCGCGTTGTTGAACGCCGAGATCCCGTAGAACAGGCCGTGCCAGGCGGCCTCGCCGAACGTCTCCTCGAGCACGATGAAGCGCGGCAGGAGCAGCAGCGCGATGAGCAGCTCGATGCTGGTCGAGGTGATGATGACGACGCGCACGAGCGAACCGACCTCGCCGAGCCGGGTCGTCTTGGTCTCCGAGGCCGTGAGCAGCTTCTGCGTCAGGCCGATGCGCCGCGAGACGGCCATGCCGAGGATCGAGGCGAGGGTCATGACGCCCAGACCACCGATCTTGATGCCCACGAGGATCACGACCTGCCCGTACGTGGACCAGTAGGTCCCCGTCGGGACGACCACGAGGCCCGTGACGCACACGGCCGACGTCGCGGTGAAGAGCGCGTCGATCAGCGGCGCCGACTTCCCGGACGTCGTGGCCCAGGGGGCCATGAGGAGCAGCGTGAAGAGCGAGATCACCGCCGCGAAGACCGTGACCGCGAGGCGGGCCGGGGAGTGGCGGGCGAGGCGGTCGACCAGCTCTCGTCCTGCGAAGAAGCGCCCGGAAACCCCCTGGGGCATCGGTCCTCCGTCTCGCTGTCCGTGCGTCCTCGTCCGGGTGGACGGGTGGCGGGGGAGGCCCTTGAGGGGCCGTCCGGTCGCCGTGCGTGCCGATGTGTCGCCCAACTCTGCCACAGGACGGCCCCTGCCCACCGGCTGAACCGCGTGGCGCCGTCGGGCCGTGCGGGCGCTACCGTGTTTCCTGCCTGCCGCCGACACCGTCGCGTGCCGCGGTACGGGCCGTGCGACGGAGCACCCGCCGTCCGGACGAGGACCACCGACCGAGGAGCGCACGTGACCGGAACCGACACCGTGCCGTTCGTCGCGCAGGTCGTGTGGAGCCCGGACCTGCTGGGGTACGACTTCGGGCACGGGCACCCCATGTCTCCGACGCGTCTGGACCTGACCATGCGCCTGGTGCGCGCGCTGGGTCTGCTCGACGCCCCGGGGGTCGAGGTCGTCGGGACGTCGCCGGCCACCGACGAGGTGCTCGACCTGGTGCACGACCCGGCATACGTCGCCGCGGTGCACGCGGCCTCGGAGCAAGGGGTGGAGAACGCAGCGCTGGGGCTGGGCACCGAGGACGACCCGGTCTTCGCCGGGATGCACGAGGCCGCGGCACGCATCCTGTCCGGCTCGTACGAGGCCGCGGGCGCGGTCTGGTCGGGGCACGCGCTGCACGCCGTGAACATCGCGGGCGGCATGCACCACGCCCAGCGCGGGGCAGCGTCCGGATTCTGCATCTACAACGACGCCGCGGCGGCGGTCCGTCGCCTCCTCGACGACGGCGCCGAGCGCGTCGCGTACGTCGACCTCGACGCGCACCACGGCGACGGCGTCGAGTCGATCTTCTGGGACGACCCGCGCGTCCTGACGGTCTCGGTCCACCAGAGCGGCGCGACGCTGTTCCCCGGCACGGGCCACGCGACGGACACGGGCGGCGCCACGGCGTCGGGCACCGCGGTCAACCTCGGCCTGCCGCGCCGGACCGACGGCTCGCGCTGGCTGCGGGCCGTCGACGCGGTCGTCCCGCCCGTCCTGCGCGCGTTCCGGCCGCAGGTGATCGTGTCCCAGCACGGCTGCGACGCGCACGGTCACGACCCGTTGAGCGACCTCGACGTGAGCATCGACGCCCAGCGCACGGCCGTGCGCTGGATCCACGAGCTGACGCACGAGCTCGCCGAGGGGCGCTGGGTCGCCCTGGGCGGCGGGGGCTACTCGGTCACGTCGGTCGTCCCGTTCGCGTGGTCCAACGTCGTCGCGGAGGTCGTCCACGCGCCCGTGGCGCCGTCCACGCCCGTGCCGGTCGCGTGGCGCGACCACATCACCGCGGTAGCCCACCGCGAGACCGCCGCGCTCATGGGGGACGGCGAGGTCGCGTTCACGTCGTGGGGGCGGGGCTACGACCCCGAGGACGAGGTCGACCGCGCGGTCGTCGCGACGCGCAAGGCCGTGTTTCCCCTGCTGGGACTGGACGCGCACTTCGACTGAGGCGGTTCGGGGAGCCCCGGAACCGGGCGGCGGGCGAGCGCCCGCCAGGGTGTTCCGCCCCCCGCCCGACGACGTCACCCTCGCTCGATTTCTGGCGACAGCCTGGGAGCAGGTAGGCTAAGGGACGGACTTTTTCTCGTGTTGGTCGGTTCCCGATCAGCCGTGGACCACCATGATCGGGGCGATCCCGATCGCACACCGATCCAGCATTGTGAGGACCCATGGGCTCCGTCATCAAGAAGCGCCGCAAGCGTATGGCCAAGAAGAAGCACCGCAAGCTGCTTCGCAAGACGCGCCACCAGCGTCGTAACAAGAAGTAGCAGCGCGGCGCGTTCACGCGCCGGTTGCCGCAGGAGCCCGGAACCCCTCAGGGGTGCCGGGCTCTTCGCATGCCCGGGATCGTCGCGGGCGCCGGCTGGTCGGTGAGTCCGGCTCGTCGGCGGCCCGGGGAGCGGCGGGTCAGAGGCCGGTGCGGCCCTTCAGCGAGCGCCGGATCGAGCGCATGACGAGCCCGAGGACCCAGGCCGCCCCCGCCCAGCTCGCGGTCTTGAGCCCCCGGTTCGCGACGCGTCGGCGCCGGCCGCGGAACTCGCGGATGGGCCACCCGACGTCCTTGGCGTGGCGGCGCAGCCGCGTGTCCGGGTTGATCGCGCACGGGTGGCCCACGGCCTGCATCATGGTGACGTCGTTGAGCGAGTCGCCGTAGGCGTAGGAGGCCGAGAGGTCGATCCCGTGGCGCTCGGCGAGCTCGCGCACGCCCGCGGCCTTGGCCCGGCCGTGCATCATGTCGCCGACGAGGCGGCCCGTGTAGAGACCGTCCTCGTGCTCGGCGACCGTGCCGAGCGCCCCGGTGGCCCCGAGCCGCCGGGCGATGAGCTGGCCGATCTCGAGGGGGGTCGCGGACACGAGCCACACCTGGTGACCGGCCGCGATGTGCTCGTCGAGGAGCTTCTGGGTCCCGGGGAAGATCCGCAGGGAGAGGACCTGGTCGTAGACCTCCTCGCCGATCGCGACGACCTCGGCGACCGAGCGGCCGGCGATGAGGTCGAGGGCCCGGGAGCGGACCTGGTCGATCTGGCGCTTGTTCTCCCCGAGCAGGAGGTACCGGGCCTGGTGGAACGCGAACGTCACGAGGTCCGGGGTGGAGAAGAAGCCGCGCTGGTACAGCGCCCGGGCCAGGTGGAACGAGCTGGCGCCCCGGATGATGGTGTTGTCGACGTCGAAGAAGGCCGCCGTCGGATGGGTGGACCCAGGTGCAGACGTCGGCATGCCGTCCACTCTATCGGCGCCCACCGACCCCCGCCGACGACCCGCGCGCCTCAGGACGCCGGGCACCCGGACGGACCTTCTGTCCGGGATGCGTAGGCTGGGGGAGTGAGCACCGCAGAACCTGCCGCCGGACACGCCGCAGGACGAGCCGCAGGACCCGAGGCAGGGTCCGAGGCGCTCGGCCCGGCCGCCCCTCCCCGAGCCGCGCCTCCCCTGCCCCCGCGCGTCGTGCTCTACGGGCGCGACGGGTGCCACCTGTGCGACACGGCTCGCGAGATCGTCGAGGCGGTGTGCGCCGAGCAGCGGGTCACGTGGACCGAGGTCGACGTGGACGACGACCCGACCGGTGCGCTCGCGTCCGAGTACGGGGACTACGTCCCGGTCGTGACCGTGGACGGGGTCCAGCAAGGGTTCTGGCAGGTCGACGGCGCACGGCTCGCCAAGGCGCTCGCCCGGCGGCGCGTCAGCGGCTGACGTTCCGCGTTCGGGGCCAGAGCCTGAGATGATCCGAGAAAGCAGCACAGCGAGGTCGTCAACGACGACGACATGACGAGGTATGGGTGGTACGAGTGGCAGAGACCCTGGGGGACACCGGCATTCCTGGCGCGACGGTGACACGTCTGCCCGCCTATCTGCGGGCGTTGCGCGACCTGGAGGGGCGCGGGGTGGAGACCACCTCGTCGACCGAGCTCGCCGAGCTGGCCGGGGTCGGTTCCGCACAGCTCCGCAAGGACCTGTCGTTCCTCGGGTCGTACGGGACGCGCGGCGTGGGGTACGTGGTCGACTCGCTCGCGACCTACATCACGTCGGCGCTGGGCGTGACCGACGAGCACCGGATCGCGATCATCGGTATCGGTAGCCTGGGCCACGCGCTCGCGAACTACTCGGGCTACGGGACCCGCGGCTTCGAGGTCGCGGCCCTGCTCGACGCGTCACCGTCGGTCGTGGGCACCGAGGCGGCGGGCCTCGTGGTCGAGCACGTCGACGCGCTCGAGGAGGTCATCGCCCGCGAGAACGTCACGATCGTCGTCCTGGCCACGCCCGCGCACGTCGCGCAGGACGTCGCCGAGCGGGTCGTCGAGGCCGGGGTCCGCGAGATCCTCAACTTCGCGCCGCGCGCCCTCCAGCTGCCCGACGACGTGATCGTGCGCTCGGTCGACGTGGGCAGCGAGCTGCAGATCCTGGCCTTCCATGCGCAGGCACGAGCACTCGCGAACCGTCCCCCGGGCGAGGCCGGTGCGGACGAGGACGACGACGAGGGCGCCGGAGCCTAGGGCACCCGCACCGGGCCCGACCGCGGTGGCGCGTCCCGCCGTCGGGCCCCGTGCGCACCTCGCCCGGACAGCACAGGAGCCGGCGACCCGTCACGGGTCGCCGGCTCCTGGCGTACCGGGCCGCGTCAGGACGCGGGGGCCGGTCGGGGGCGAGAGGCTCAGGCCTGCTTGATCGCCGAGAGGTCGAGCGCGATCTTGATCTTGTCGCCGACGAGCACGCCACCGGCCTCGAGGGCCACGTTCCAGGTCAGGCCGAACTCCTTGCGGGAGATCTCGGTCTCGGCCTCGAACCCGGCGCGCGAGTTGCCGTAGGCGTCGACGGCGGTGCCCGTGAACTCGGTCTCGAGCTTGACCGGCTTGGTCACGCCGTTGATGGTCAGGTCGCCCGCGATGACGAAGTCGTCGTCGTCGGCCTCGACGGCGGTCGAGACGAAGTTCCAGGTCGGGTTCTTCTCGGCGTCCCAGAAGTCGGCCGACTGGAGGTGGCCGTCGCGGCCCGCGTCACCCGTGTTGACCGACTTGGCGTCGATCGCGGCGACCACGTTGGAGGACTCGACGTCGTCACCGATGGTGATGTTGCCGTCGGCGATCGCGAGCGAGCCGCGGACCTTGGAGATGCCTGCGTGGCGGACCGTGAAGGTCGCCTGCGAGTGCGAGGGGTCGATCGCGTAGGTGCCTGCGGTCAGTCCGGAGGGAAGGTTCGTGGCCATGGGTGTCTCCTGAGAGGTCGAGTTGCGTTGCGTCAGGCGCGCCGTCGACGTGCCATTAGTTGAAGATTCAACTTCATACGAACGCATCAACGCAAGCCCACCGCCCTCTATTCCCCGAGGAGGGCACGAGTTCTCCCTGGACCGGCCACCACCCCCGACGATGGGAGAATGGGGCCGTTGTTCACACGGAGGGGGCGTGACGGATGAAGGAAGAGATGACGGCTCAGCAGGACCAGCACGCCACCGCGGTGCACGACACCTCCTGGCTCGACGACGACCAGCAGCGCTACTGGCGCTCGTTCCTCGACGGCTCGGCGCGGTTCGTCGAAGCCCTCAGCAGGGAGCACGAGGACCTCTCGAGCCTGACCCTCGGTGAGTACGAGCTCCTGGTCCGCCTGTCCGAGGCGGCCGACCACACCCTGCGCATGTCCGCGCTGGCCGACGGCCTGGCCCGCTCCCGCAGCCGCGTGACCCACACGGTCCACCGCATGGAGCAGCGCGGGCTCGTGCGTCGCGCCGCGAGCGTGGGCGACGGACGGGGTGTGAACTGCGTCATGACGGAGGCGGGGTACGCCGAGCTCGTCGCGTCGGCCCCGGGCCACGTGACCGCGGTCCGTCGCTACCTGGTCGACGTCCTGACCCCGGCGCAGCTGCGCAACCTCGGCGAGGCCATGGAAGCCGTCGCCGAGGCGTGCCGGGTCGCGGAGCCGCGCGAGCAGTAGGTATGGCCGGGCGCGCCGGGCGGCGAGGTGTGGCCCGGAGCACCCCGGGCACGTGCACCGCGCGCGCCAGATCTTTGGGAGACTGGTCGGCATGGTTGCAACCACGGTCCACCTCATGCGTCACGGTGAAGTCTTCAACCCGGACGGCATCCTCTACGGGCGAATCCCCGGGTACCACCTCTCCGAGCTCGGGCACACCATGGCGCGTCGCGTCGCGGGGCACCTGTCGGGCAAGCCCGCGGAAGGCGCACCCGCACTGCCCGACGACGGCGCGCACGAGCCCTTCGACGTCGCCCTGGTCATCGCGTCCCCGCTCCAGCGCGCGCAGGAGACCGCGACGCCCGTCGCCGAGGCCTTCGGCCTGCCGCTCGGGACCGACGAGCGGCTCATCGAGGCGGGCAACCACTTCGAGGGGATGAAGTTCGGCGTGGGCGACGGCTCGCTGCGCCACCCCGGGCACTGGCCCTACCTCTGGAACCCGCTGCGCCCGTCCTGGGGCGAGCCCTACAAGGAGCAGGTCGCGCGCATGCACGCCGCGATCCACGACGCCCGCGCGCAGGCCGAGGGGCGCGAGGTCGTGCTCGTGAGCCACCAGCTCCCCATCTGGATCTCGCGCCTGGCGTTCGAGGGCAAGCGCCTGTGGCACGACCCGCGCAACCGTCAGTGCTCGCTCGCGTCCCTCACCTCGTTGCGCTTCGACGGCGACCGCCTCGTCGGGATCCACTACACCGAGCCGGTCGCGGACCTGCTGCCGGGGGCCGCGAAGGTCTCCGGAGCGTGACCCACCAGGGGTTTCTCAGGTTGTGCCCAGGCAGGTGGGAGACAGTGCTGCCATGATCCACCCCTTCCGTGCCCGGCACGGTCGCGCGCCCGCACCCGGGCATCGCACCGCCGGTCGTCCTGCTCTCGTCCCCGTCGCGATCGTCTCGCTCGGCCTGGTCCTCACGGGCTGCGCCCAGGAGTCGGGCGCCACGAGCCCCGACGACGTCGTGGGTCAGGGCTACGTCTCGGGCGACGGCTCGGTCAAGACGTGGGACGTGTCGGACCGTGACGACCCCGTCGTCCTGACCGGCACGGACTTCGAGGGCAACGCGATCGACACGAGCGAGTGGGCCGGCGACGTCGTCGTGCTCAACACCTGGTACGCGTCGTGCGCGCCGTGCCGGGCCGAGGCGCCGGACCTGGTCGCGCTCGCGAACGACCGCGCGGACCAGGGGGTGCGCCTGCTCGGGATCAACAGCACCGACGACGCGGGCGCCGCGCTCGCGTTCGAGCGCACGTTCGAGGTGCCCTACCCCTCGATCGAGGACACGCGCGGCGAGGCGATCGCGACGCTCGAGGGCTCGGTGCCGATCCAGGCGGTGCCCACGACGGTCGTGCTCGACCGCGAGGGGCGCGTCGCCGCACGCATCATCGGTCGCGCCGAGGGCTCGACCCTCACCGGGCTCGTCGACGACGTCCTCGCAGAGGACGCCTGACCCGTGAACCCTCTCTCCTTCGCCGGTGACGTCGGCACCACGTTCGCCACCACGGCGTTCAGCGGTTCCATGCTGCTGGCGGTGCCGGTCGCGCTCCTCGCGGGGCTCGTGTCCTTCGCGTCCCCGTGCGTGCTGCCGCTCGTCCCCGGCTACGTCGGGTACGTGAGCGGGCTCGCCGCGGCCAACGCCGGCGCCACGTCGCGCCAGGCAGGCGGCAGCGGCGGTGGGGGTGGCGGTACCGCCGTCCGGACCGTGCGCGCCCCGGGCCGGTGGCGGGTCGCGACCGGCGTCGGGCTCTTCGTGGCCGGCTTCACGCTCGTCTTCGTCCTGCTCATGGTCGCCGCCGGTGCGGTCGGCGTGCACGTCAAGCAGTGGGAGGACGTCATCACGCGCGTCATCGGGGTCTTCGTGATCCTCATGGGCTTCGCGTTCATGGGTGCCATGCCGTTCCTCCAGCGCGACCGCAGGCTGCACCTGAGCCCCACCGCGGGGCTGTGGGGTGCACCCCTGCTGGGCATCGTGTTCGGCCTGGGCTGGGCGCCCTGCATCGGCCCGACGCTCACCGCGGTCATGGCGCTGTCGCTCGACGAGGCCACCGCGGGTCGCGGCGCGATCCTGGGCATCGCGTACAGCCTGGGCCTCGGCGTCCCGTTCCTGCTCATCGGGATCGGCCTCGAGCGGTCCAAGAAGGCCGTGGCCTTCCTGCGGCGCCACCGGCTCGCGATCATGCGCATCGGAGGCGGCATGCTCATCCTCATCGGCCTGGCGCTCGTGACCGGCGTCTGGGGCACCTGGACCTCGCGCCTCGGCGGGCTCATCACGGGCTTCGAGACGGTGATCTGATGAGCGACAAGGACCTCTACCGCCCCGAGGGCATCGACGACGCGTTCAGCCACCCCGAGCCCGAGGCTCGCCCCTCGGAGGGCGAGGCGCCCGCCGAGACGGGAGCGACGCCGTCGGGCAGCTCGAAGCGCGCCCCGCGCGCGACCGGACCCGACGCCGCGACCCCGGACGCGCCCGGTACCGCGCGCGCCGGCGAGGCCGGCACGCCGCAGCTCCCCTCGCTCGGCCTCCAGGGCAGCCTGCGCTGGGTCTGGCGCCAGGTCACGAGCATGCGCGTCGCTCTCATGCTCCTCATGCTGCTGGCCGTCGCGGCCGTCCCGGGCTCGGTGCTGCCGCAGCGCCCCCAGGACCCGGCCGCGGTCCTGACCTACCTCCAGGACAACCCGCGCACGGGGGAGTGGCTCGACCGGCTGGGCTTCTTCGACGTGTACGCGTCGGTGTGGTTCTCCGCGATCTACATCCTGCTGTTCGTGTCGCTCGTGGGATGCATCCTGCCGCGCACCAAGGCGCACCTGCAGGCCGTGCGCAACCGCCCGCCGCGCACCCCGCGACGGTTCGACCGCTTCCCGGCCAAGGCCGAGACCACGAGCACGGCGACGCCCGACGAGGTCGTCGAGGCGGCAGCCGCGCACCTGCGCGGCCGGTTCCGCCGGCTGCCCACGTTCCGCGTGGACGTCTCGACCGAGCCGGCCGACGTGGCCCGCGGGCTGCCCGAACGCCGGACCGTGGCCGCCGAGCGCGGCTACCTGCGCGAGTCCGGCAACCTGCTCTTCCACCTCTCGCTCCTGGGCCTGCTCGTCTCGGTCGCGACCGGACAGCTCCTGCACTTCCGTGGGCAGGCGATCATCACGGAGGGGCGCGGGTTCGCGAACGCGGTCGTCGACTACGACACGTTCGAGAACGGCTCGCTGTTCCGGCCGAGCTCGCTCGTCCCGTTCTCGATGACCCTCGACTCGTTCGACGCCGAGTTCGCGATGGACCAGGTCGCGTTCGCGCAGTCGCGCGACTTCACGGCCAACGTCACGGTGCGCAACCCCGACGGTTCCTCGCAGGAGGAGCAGATCAAGGTCAACCACCCGATCGTGGCCGGCGGGGCCAAGATCTACCTGCAGGGCAACGGCTACGCACCCGAGGTCACCATCCACGACGCCGACGGGCAGGTCGCGTTCGCGGGCCGTGTCCCGTTCCTGCCCGAGGACACCATGTACACCTCGCGCGGGGTCATCAAGGTGCCCGACACCTCGCCCGGACTCGACCAGATCGGCCTCGTCGGCTACTTCCTGCCCACGGCCGAGGTCACCGAGGACGGGGCTCGCTCGATCTTCCCGCAGCCGGCCAACCCGCTGCTGGTCCTCGAGGTCTACCGGGGCGACCTGGGCCTCGACGACGGGCTGCCGCAGAACGTCTACCGCCTCAACACCGACACCCTCACGGCGTCGGTCGACGAGACGGGAGGCCGCGTCCAGGTCCTCGTCGCGCCGGGCGAGACGGTCGAGCTGCCGGACGGGCTGGGCACCCTCACGTTCGCCGAGGGGCCGGTCGCGCGCTACGTGGCGCTCGACATGCGGCACGACCCGGCGCTCGCCTGGATCCTCGTGTTCGCGCTCGGCGCGCTCGGCGGGCTGGCCGTCTCGCTCTTCACACCGCGCCGCCGCGTGTGGTTGCGTGTGTGGAGCGACGAGGTGCCCGACGGCGAGACGTCCGCGCGGCGTACCGTCGTCACGGTCGCGGGGCTCGCCCGCGGCGACGACGCAGGACTCCAGGGAGAGGTCGACCGCGTGGTCGAGTCGCTCCCCGGGATCGAGCACGCGACCGAACCCCCCGACGAACGGCCCGCCGCGCGCGGCGGGTCCTCCACCCGAACCACCGGGCCGGCTCGCGCCGACCGACCACGAAAGGCTGACCGATGACCGTTGCCGAGCTGAGCTCCGACCTGGTGTGGGCGGCGGCGACCGCGCTCACGGTCGCGTTCATCGCCTTCGCGATCGACCTGTCCCGGCTGGGGGCCAAGGAACCGGTCGCCGAGCCGGCTGCCGCCGACGCCTCCGGTGACGCGGACGCCCCCGTCAAGGTCGCGGTCGCGACCCCCGCCAAGCCCGTCTCGCGCAAGGCCGCGGGCATCGGCATCTCGACGGGGTGGCTCGGCACCATCCTGCTCCTGGCGGCGATCGTGACCCGCGGGATCGCCGCCGGCCGCGCACCCTGGGCCAACATGTACGAGTTCACGCTCGTCGGCGCGTTCGTCGCGATGGCGGTGTTCCTCGGGGTGAGCCTGCGGCGCGACGTGCGCTTCCTCGGTGCTTTCGTCACGGGCCTCTCGGTGCTGTTCCTCGTGGTCGCCCAGAACTCGTTCTTCCTCGACGCCACGGGCGTCCAGCCCGCGCTCCAGTCCTACTGGCTCGTGATCCACGTGGGGGTCGCGATCATCGCCACGGGCATCTTCACGGTCGCGTTCGTCATGTCCGTGATCCAGCTCCTGCGCGACTCGCGCGAGAACGGCAACGCGTTCCTGGGGCATCCCGCCTGGCGCTGGCTCGACACCACGCCCCGGCCCGCGCAGCTCGAGGCACTGAGCTTCCGCCTCAACGCGGTCGCGTTCGTCCTGTGGACCTTCACCATCATCGGCGGCGCGATCTGGGCCGAGCACGCCTGGGGTCGCTACTGGGGCTGGGACCCCAAGGAGGTCTGGAGCTTCGTCGTGTGGGTCGTCTATGCGGCCTACCTGCACGCCCGCACCACGCGCGGATGGTCCGGACGACGTGCGGCCTACTTCGTGATCGTGGGCTACGCGTGCGTGCTGTTCAACTTCACGGGCGTCAACCTGATCTTCAACGGCAAGCACTCGTACTCGGGCATCACGACCCAGGAGTAGCGCCGCCCGCCCCGGGCCGCCGGGGTCACGCAGGGCCGTCCCGCCGAGCGGGACGGCCCTGTCCTGCACGGACGGACCTTCACCGGATCTCGACGGGCTCGCCCCGCGGTGAACGAGCGCCCTGCGGGCACCGTCGCTAGAGTCGGCGCTCGTGACCAGCGAACGTGGCGGGGGGACGTGGCCCGAGGGCGACCGCAGGGCCGGTGCGGGCCCGGAGCCGCTCCACGGCGACGTCCCCTGGCGCGGGCAGGTACGTCACGCAGCGGCGCGACGGGAGCACCGGGTGCTGCGCGTCCTCGGGCTCGTGACGACAGCCGTCCTGGCCTTCGGAGCCTCGGGAGCCACGGCGCTCGTCGTGAAGTCGCTCGCGAACGTCGACCAGGTGGACACCGAGGAGCTCGTCGCACCCGAGGCGTCCCGCCCGCCTGTCGCGACCCCGGACCCCGAGGACCCCCTCGCCGGGCTGCCCGTGAACCTCGTCCTCATCGGCTCGGACGACCGGTCCGGGGTGAACGAGGCGATCGGCGGGGCCGAGGCCGGTATGCGCTCGGACACGACGATGCTGCTGCACGTCTCGGCCGACCGGTCGCGCGTCGAGCTCGTCTCGGTCCCGCGCGACCTGATGATCCCGATCCCCGCGTGCACGGTCACGGGCGGGGGGACGACCGAGCCGTCCTCCTGGTCGATCTTCAACTCGGCGTTCTCTCGCGGTTGGAACGCGGGCCAGGACCTCGCCTCGGCCGCGACCTGCACGCAGATGACCGTCGAGCAGATCAGCGGGGTGCGGACCGACGGGTTCCTGGTCGTCGACTTCGCGGGGTTCCAGAGCATGGTGGACGCGCTCGGCGGCGTGCCCATCTGCATCCCCGAGGACATGGACGACGAGGACGCGAACCTGCACCTCACCGCGGGAGACCACGTCCTGTCGGGGCCCGAGGCGCTCGCCCTCGCACGAGCACGGCACGGGCTGAGCGACGGCTCGGACACCTACCGGATGGGACGTCAGCAGGCGTTGCTCGCGGCGCTCACGAAGTCCGTGCTGGGCAAGAACGTCCTGACCGACCTCCCGAGCCTGATCAGGTTCCTGGACGCCGCGACGAGCTCGCTCACGATCAGCGGGGGTGTGGACCTCAAGGGGCTCGCGTTCTCGCTGCGCTCGGTGCGCGCGGACGCGGTCACGTTCCTGACGATCCCGTCGGGTCCCCAGCCGTCCAACCCTGCTCGTGTCGTCCTGAGCGACGAGGCCGCAGACGTGTGGGCCCGGCTGGCCGCCGACGAGCCGATCGTCCCCGACGCGGCCGTCGAACCGCAGACCCCGGACTCGGCCACGGTGCCTCCCGTCGACGCCGCGACGACGACGCCCGAGGCGCCGGTCGACCCGCTCGCCGACCGGCTGCCGGGCGAGGCGATCACGTCGGCCGACGCCCAGGAGACGTGCTGAGCACGGTGCGGCTCCTGGTGACGTAGCCGGTGCGGTCCGGTTCCTTGCTAGGACGGGTCGTTGCTGCCCGACGACGGCGCGTCCGGCGCGCTGTCCGTCTCGCCCGTCGAGCCCTTGCCCGGGGACCGCGGCTCCTGCTCCCGCTCGTCCTCGTGGTCGGCAGCACCGGGGGCATGACCGGGAGCCGTGCCGGGAGCGGTCCCCGAGCCCGACGTCGACCCTTCGTCGCGTGCCTCGCGACGTCGCTGCTGCTCGAGCTTCCACAGGAAGTCCGGGTCGTCGTCAGGAGCCACCGGTCCGCTGCTGCGGCGCCGTGCGCCTCCGGTCGACGGGCGGCGGGGCGAGCCGGCCCCGCCCGCGGCGGCATGACGCGAGCGCTGCGTCCGGGAGACCAGGATCCAGGCGAGCGGACCGACGAACGGCAGGAAGATGATCATCACGATCCACAGCCCCTTGGGGATCCCGCTCCGGTCGTCCTCGGCGCTCGTGGCGCAGTCGGAGAGGGCGTAGACCGCGAGGCCTACGGCGAGCAGGGTCAGCAGGACGCGGGACATGCCCCCAGCCTATGCGTCCGAGGCGAGGACGTGTCCAGCCTGCGACCTTCGGGGGTCGGGGCGGGAGCGGTGCTCGTGCACACCGGGGCGTGTCGCCCCGGGCTCCTCTGGGCGCCTACCCTGGAGGGGTGCCCATGGTCATCTACTCCGCCCTGCGCCTCGCGATCTTCGGGGTGCTCTTCGTCGTGCTCTACGCCTTCGGCCTCGGCCACTGGGTCGTGTGCGCGGTCCTCGCGGCCGTGCTCGCCCTGCTGGTCTCCTACCTGACGCTGCGGGGCCCGCGCGAGCGCGCTGCGCAGTACCTCGCGGACCGCGCCGCACACAGGCGGGCGACGGGTGAGCAGTTCTCGCGGGCGGTCGAGGACGACGCCGCGTTCGAGGACGCCGCGGTCGACGCGGCCTCCGACGAGACGCACGCCCGTCGGACGGACGGCTAGAGCGCGAGCCCCAGGCCCAGCAGCACCCCGTACCCGAGCTCGAACATGCCCGTGCCCGCGAGGACGGGGACCAGCAGGGGGCCGCGCGCCCCGGCGAGCACCGGGAGGGTCAGCAGCACCGCGGGCAGCAGCAGGAGCAGCACCAGCAAGGACCACGGCGCGGCGAACGCGCACACCACGGCCAGCAGGATCGGCACCCAGATCATCGCGACGTAGGCGCGCCGCGCCCGGAAGTCCCCGAGGCGCACGGCCACGGTCCGCTTCCCGGCGAGCACGTCGGTGGGGATGTCACGGACGTTGTTGATCATGAGCAGCGCGCACGCGAGCAGGCCCACGGCCACGGCGCCCACGCCCGCGACCCAGGTGATGCGGCCGGCCTGCGTGTAGGTGGTCCCGAGGACCGCGACGAGCCCGAAGAACACGAAGACCCCGACCTCGCCGAGACCGCGGTAGCCGTAGGGGTTCTTGCCTCCCGTGTAGAACCAGGCGGCGGCGATCGCGACGGCTCCCACGGCCAGCAGCCACCAGTGGCCCGTGAGGGCCACGAGCCCCAGACCGAGGACCGCTGCCACGCCGAAGCACACGAAGGCCGCGTTGCGGACCTGCGAGGCGAGCGCGGCCCCCGACGCGGTCAACCGCATGGGGCCCACGCGGTCGACGTCCGTGCCGCGCACCCCGTCCGAGTAGTCGTTCGCGTAGTTCACGCCGACCTGCAGCGCGAGCGCGACGCCCAGCGCGAGCAGCGCGGGCCAGAACGCGAACGCGTCGATCTGCGCCGCGGCTCCGGAGCCGACGAGGACGGGTGCGGCCGCCGCGGGGAGGGTGCGCAGGCGCGCGCCCGCGACCCATTCGGCAGAGGTGGCCATGGTGCTCCGATCAGTGGGTGGTGCGAGGTGCGGTGCGGGCGGCGAGCGCGGACACGGCCGCCCGGTCGATCTTGCCCGGGCCTCGTCGCGGCAGGTCGTCCACGACGAGCAGGTACCGCGGTGCGGCGGGCGGTCCCAGCGTAGTCGCGACCGCGTGCCGGGCCCGGGTCAGCAGCTCGGCGTCGGGCTCGCCCTCGGGGCCAGGAGTCGCACGGGGCGAGCCTCCGCGGGTCACGACCGCGACGACCGCCTGCCCCCACTCGGGGTCGGGGATCCCGACCACGCACACCTCGCCGATCCCGTCCTCGCCCGAGAGCGCACCGGCCAGCACGGCCTCGACCGCGGCCGGGGCGACGTTGACCCCGCCCGAGACCACGACGTCGTCGGCCCGGCCGTGGACCGTGAGCGATCCGTCCGGGGAGAGCGAGCCCAGGTCGTTGGTGCGCAGCCAGCGCGAGCCGTCGGGGTCGCGCCGGAACGCCTCGGCCGTGAGCGCCTCGTCACCGAGGTAGCCCGTCGCGAGGACGGGCCCGCCGATCTCGACGACCCCCGCGTCCCCCGGGGGCAGGACCTGCCCGGACGAGCGCTCGACGACCCGCACCCGCACGCCCGCGAGCGGGACGCCGTCGTACACGCAGCCCCCGCAGGTCTCCGTCATCCCGTAGGTCGTCACGACCCTGGCCCCTGCCGCGCGGGCCCCGGCCAGCAGCGCGGGCGGGGCCGCGGCCCCGCCGAGCAGGATCGCGTCGAACGAGCGCAGCGCGGCGAGCGCGGCCTCGCCGTCCGCGGTCCCCTGGGCGTGCACGAGGCGGTGGAGCTGGGTCGGGACGAGCGAGACGTAGCGCCGCTCGCCGTCCATGCGCGCGGCGTCCGCGGCGAAGCCCGCGGGCGAGAACGGAGCGTCGAGGTCGGCGGTCACGAGCGGGGTCCCGGCGACCACGGAGCGCAGGACCACCTGGAGCCCCGCGACGTGCGTCGGCGGCAGGGCGAGCAACCACTGCGCGTCCCCTCCGAGACGCTCGTGCGTGGCGCGCGCCGAGGCGACGAGCGCGCTCGCGCTCAGGGCGACCTCGCGCGGCAGTCCCGTCGAGCCCGAGGTCTGCAGCACCAGGGCCGTGCCCTCGGGCAGCGGTCCGGTGAAGGCGAGCGGCGCCGGGGCGACCGCGGGACCGCGCCCGGCGAGGGCGTCGGCGACCGCCGCACGCAGGGCGAGGGCGTCAGGGGGACCATCGGCGCGTGACATCCGTCCAGCGTAGATCCGGTCGTAGGGTGACGAGGAACCGTGGACCGGAGCACGACGAAGGGCAGGCAACCGTGACGGCAGGGGCACCAGGGCGCGTCGGACGGGACCTCGGGCGGGCCGGGGCGCTGATCGTGAGCGCGCTCGTGCTCGCGGCGTGCAGCGGCGGTCCCACGGACGCCCCGACCAGCACGGTCCCGGCGGCCGTCGAGTCGGACAAGGCGGGCCCGCCCGACCCGGCGGTCCCGCCCGCCTGGCCCCTCACCGGTGTCCCCTCCGATGCGGTCGACGACCGTCCGGCGCTCGCCGTCAAGATCGAGAACCTGCCGCAGGCGCGTCCCCAGACCGGCCTCGAGCAGGCCGACATGGTGTGGGAGGAGGTCGTCGAGGGCGGCATCACGCGGTTCGTGGCGGTCTACCACTCACAGTCCCCGGAGACGGTCGGTCCCGTCCGCTCGGTGCGTCCCATGGACCCGGCCATCGTCGGGCCGACGCACGGCGTGCTCGCCTTCAGCGGTGGGCAGCCCCCGTTCGTGGAAGCCGTCCGCGATGCCGGCATCCAGACGATCGTGCACGACGAGGGCGACGACGGGTTCTTCCTCAAGAAGGGCAAGCGGGCCCCGCACAACCTGTTCGGGACGCCGGCCGACTTCTGGGCGCAGGCCGGGGACGACCGCGCGGCGCCTCCGACCCAGCTCCGGCACGTCCGGGTCCCGGGCCAGGGCACCGCGACCACGACGGGCGCGCCGCTGAGCCTGCTCGACGTGACGCTCACGTTCGCGAGCCGGGCCCAGTGGGTCTGGGACGCCGAGCAGGCGGCCTTCCTGCGCAACGAGGGGACCACGCCGGCCGTTTCGTCCGACGGCGCGCGGCTCTCGGCGCAGAACGTCGTGGTGCTCGGCGTCGAGGTCCGCGACACGCAGTTCAAGGACCCGGCCGGGACGCCCGTGCCGGAGACGCTGCTGGTGGGCTCGGGCGAGGGGCTCGTGGCCAGTGCTGGGAAGCACGTCGCCGTGACGTGGTCGCAGGAGTCGGTCGACGAGCCGCTCGTCCTCACGGGGCCCGACGGCGAGCCCGTCCTCCTCGAGCAGGGCGTCACCTGGGTCGAGCTCGTCCCGCGCGAGGGCGGGAGCTGGACGGTCAGCTGACTGGTTGCGGGCCGGCCTCAGGGCCGGTGAGCGTCCACCCGTCGAGCACCGACTCGAGCACCTCGAGCCGGTCGAAGCCCCCGCGCGCGAGGAAGTGCCCGGCGCCGTCGACCACGGTCAGGTCGGCGTCGAGGAGCCGTGCGAGGTCCTCCGTCAGCCATCGGGGGACCACGGGGTCGTCGTCGGCGCTCAGGACGAGCCGGCGCGCGGTGCGGGCAGCGATCCTCGCCGGGTCGGTCTCGCGGGCGACGAAGTGGTCGACCTCGGGGATCCCGGGGACCTGCTCCACGAAGCCGGCCACGAGCGCGAGACCGCCGAGCCGCCAGTCGTCGTCGCGGGCGGCGAGATGCTGGAGGATGCTGACGCAGCCGAGGCTGTGGCCCACCAGGACGGTGCGCTCGTCGATCGTCCCGACCACCTCGGCGAGCCGCGAGAGCCACGTGTCGAGGTCCGGAGCCTGCGAGTCGGGCAGGTCCGGGACCAGGACCTCGATCCCGTACGGCGTGTAACGCTCCTGGAGCGCGCCGAACCAGTGGCTGTCGGCCGTCGCGCCCAGGCCGTGCACCACCACGATCCTGGTCGCCGGGGGAGCCGGTCTCGTGCTGGGTGCCGGTTCCCGGACGGGCGGGCGCGTGGAGGCAACGGCGTCGGTGCGAGGAGTCATGCCCGGAGCAACACCGCAGGTCGGAGCGATGTTCCGGACGGTTCGAGGAGGACGGTCCGTGGTACCTCCTCCTCGGGGAGGACGACCCGCTCACCCCTGAGGTGGACCACCGGGTGCGCAGGTCGAGCCGCTGGACCGATGTGCCTGCACCCCTCCCCACGGGAACGTAGAGGCATGGCAACGATCAACCCCACCCAGAGCCCGTTCGAGCCCACGTCCACGGCCACCCCGTTCCCGCCCTCGATCGCCCCCGCCCGGCCCGTGCTGCGTGCCGAGGAGGACGACGACGAGGACGGCGCGCGGCCGGCCGGGTCGATCGGCCCCGTCGTCGCGTCGATCGTCCTGCTGTTCGGCCTGGCCGTCACCGCGGCGTTCGCCGGCCGCGGGATCGTCGGGCTGCTGAGCGGCTTCATCACGGGCTGACGCGGCGCGCAGCGCGCCGCGCCGGCGCCCGTCAGACCGCCGGCGCCCGTCAGAAGTAGTACGGGAAGTCGTCCCACTGCGGGTCGCGGCGCTCGAGGAACGCGTCGCGCCCCTCGACGGCCTCGTCGGTCATGTACGCGAGCCGCGTGGCCTCCCCGGCGAAGACCTGCTGGCCCGCCAGCCCGTCGTCGGCCAGGTTGAACGCGAACTTGAGCATGCGGATCGCCTGGGGCGACTTGGTCGCGATGATCCGCGCGTGCTCGAGCGCGAGCCTCTCGAGGTCGGCGTGGTCCGCGACCTCGTTCACGGCGCCCCACTCGTAGGCGTCCTGGGCCGAGTACTCGCGGGCGAGGAAGAAGACCTCACGGGCACGCTTCTGCCCGACCTGCCGGGCGAAGAGCGCCGATCCGTAGCCCGCGTCGAACGAGCCCACGTTGGCGTCGGTCTGCTTGAACCGCGCGTGCTCGCGGCTCGCGATCGACAGGTCCGCGACCACGTGCAGCGAGTGCCCGCCCCCGGCGGCCCACCCGTTGACCACGGCGATGACGACCTTGGGCATGGTCCGGATGAGGCGCTGGACCTCGAGGATGTGGAGCCGCCCGGCCTTGGCGGGGTCGATCGCGTCGGCCGTCTGGGCGTCCTCGCTCGTCGTGTACCGGTAGCCGTCGCGCCCGCGGATGCGCTGGTCGCCGCCCGAGCAGAACGCCCAGCCGCCGTCCTTGGCCGAGGGGCCGTTGCCCGTGAGCAGGACCGTCCCGACGTCGGAGGTCATGCGCGCGTGGTCGAGCACCCGGTAGAGCTCGTCGACCGTGTGGGGGCGGAACGCGTTGCGGACCTCGGGCCGGTCGAACGCGACGCGGACGACCGGGAGGTCGCGCTCGCGCGGCTCACCGTCGACCAGGCCGCGTTCGACGCCACGGTGGTAGGTGATGTCGGTGAGTCCCTCGAAGCCGGCGACGGTGCGCCAGGCCTGGGGATCGAACGTCTCGGACACCTGTGCGGGGATGCTGCTCACGACGGCCACCCTAGCCGCCCGGGAGTCGGCGACCGTCGGTGTGGCCTACGGTGTGTGGGTGGGATCGGCGAGATCTTGACGGCGGTGCTCGCGATCGTGTACTTCGGTGAAGCCACGTCTGTGCTCAAGATCCTGCCGCTGGTCCCCGCCGCGCGCGGGACCGACGGCCTCAACCTGTCCGGAGGAAGTCCCTGATGGCTCCAGAGTCCGAGAAGCACGTCCCCCGCAGGCAGGCCCGCGGCACCCAGCGACGCGACCGCATCGTCTCGGCCGCGGCCGAGCTCATCCTGCGGGACGGCCCCGCGGCCGTGACGCACCGTTCGGTGGCCGCCCAGGCCGACGTCCCGCTCGCCGCGACGACCTACTACTTCACGGGGCTCGACGACCTGCTCGGTGCGGCGGGCGAGCAGATCGTCCGTGGCTGGGCCGAGCGGGCCCAGGCGATCGGCCACTCGGTGACCGAACTGGTCGCCGAGGGCGGCGTCGAGACCCTGAGCACGCGCTCGCGTGCCCTGCTGCTCGTCGACGCGGTGCTGCCCCCGGGGGACCACGGCGAGCTCCTCGGCTTCTACGAGCACGTCGTGAGCGCGGGGCGCAGCCCCGTCCTGGCCGCCGCGTTCGCGCAGGGACGGGGGGAGCTCGACGTCGTGATCGACGAGCTGCTCGCCCAGCTCGGCGCGCGGTTCTCCGCGGTCCTGCTGATCGCGGTGGTGGACGGTGCCGCGGTGACCGCGCTGTGCGAGGGCCGTGCCGTCCGCGACCTCGCGGTCGAGTGCGTGACCGAGCTGCTCGGGGGCGCCTGACCCGTCCGCCCGCGGTCGGGCCCCAGGGATGACGGGCCTCCGGTGCCTCCGTGGCCCTGGGGCACCACCGGACGGCCCGGGGCGGCCTCCGGAGATAACCTGTGACCGTGCCCCCCACGCCTCCTCTCCCGCCGCTCGTCGCCTGGTCCACGCCCCTGCGCACCCGATTCCGGGGCCTGGACGTCCGGGACGGGCTGCTCGTGCGAGGAGAGGCCGGGTGGGCCGAGTTCTCGCCCTTCTGGGAGTACGACGACGCCGAGTCCGCCGCGTGGTTGCGTGCGGCCCGGGAGGCCGCGCACCTCGGGTGGCCCGCGCCGGTGCGGTCGAGCGTGCCCGTCAACGTCACGGTGCCCGCGACCGACCCGCAGCGCGCGCACGGGATCGTCCTGGCGTCCGACGGCTGCCGGACCGCCAAGGTCAAGGTCGCCCAGCGAGGCCCCGACGGTCGGGTCGAGCCCGTCGACCACGAGATCGCGCGACTCGAGGCCGTCCGCGACGCGCTCGGCCCGGGCGGCCGGATCCGCGTCGACGCCAACGGGGCCTGGACGCTCGACGAGGCCCTGCACCGGATCCCGCTCCTCGACCGGGCGGCCGGCGGCCTCGAGTACGTCGAGCAGCCCTGCGCGAGCGTCCCCGAGCTCGCGGCCGTACGGCGTGCGGTCTCCGTCCTGGTCGCGGCCGACGAGTCGATCCGCCGTGCCGAGGACCCCTTCGAGGTCCTGCGTGCCGAGGCCGCGGACGTCGTGGTCCTCAAGGTCCAGCCGCTCGGAGGGGTCAGGGCCTGCCTCGACCTCGCCGAGCAGGTCGGCCTCCCCGTCGTCGTGTCCTCGGCCCTCGAGAGCTCGGTGGGCCTCGCGGCGGGCCTCGCGCTCGCGGCCGCCCTGCCGGACCTGCCGTACGCGTGCGGCCTCGCGACGTCCCAGCTCCTGGCCCACGACGTGGTCGACGAGCCGCTCCTGCCCGTGGGCGGGCAGATCGCCGTACGGCGCCCCGAGCCCTCGACCCGGGCGCTCGCCCGCGCCGCTGCCGACCCCGCCACCGGGGCACGGTGGACTGCTCGGTACGAGCGCGTCGGCGCCCTCCTCGACGGGGCCGCAGCGTGAGCGGCGACCGCCCTGTCCTCCCGCCCGCCCTGGCTGCGGCGCGGCAGATCGTCGAGGGCCTGGTCGCCGACGGGGTGACGGACGTGGTGCTGTCCCCCGGATCGCGCAGCGCGGCGCTCGCGTACGCGCTCGCCGCGGCCGACGCTGCCGGACGGCTGACCCTGCACGTGCGGATCGACGAGCGCACCGCGGCCTTCCTCGCGCTCGGCCTCTCGCGCGGCTCGGCCATCACCGAGGGTCCGGACCGCCTGCGCCCCGTGGCCGTGGTGACGACGTCGGGCACCGCGGCCGCCAACCTCCACCCCGCGGTGCTCGAGGCCCACCACACCGGGGTGCCTCTCGTCCTGGTCACGGCCGACCGCCCGCACGAGCTGCGCGGCACCGGTGCCAACCAGACGACCGACCAGGTCGGTCTCTACGGGGGAGCGGTGCGCCACGCGGTCGACGTCCCGGCCCCCGACGGACGCCCGGGCGAGGCCCGCGACCTCCGCTCCGTCCTGGTGCGGGCGCTCGCGGCCGCGCGCGGGACCCGCTCGCTGTACCCCGGCCCGGTCCACCTGAACGTCGCGTTCCGCGAGCCCCTCGCGCCCCCCGCGGAGCTCGCAGCGCTGCTGTCAGCAGGGCCGGGGGAGGTGCCGGGCGAGACCCGGGCCGACGCGCTCCGGACGTTCGTCGGGGAGGTGAGCGACGTCGTCGGGCCGTATCCGCTCGATCCAGGCCCCGCGACCGTGCTCGTCGCCGGGGACGGGGCAGGGGACGACGCACGGCGCCTCGCCGAGGCGCGCGGCTGGCCGCTGCTCGCCGAGGCCTCGTCCGGGGCCGCGGCCGGGACGCACGCGGTCGCGGCGCACCGGCTCGTCCTGGGTGTGCTCGGCGGTCGTGTCGAGCGCGTCGTCGTCATGGGGCGCCCGACGCTCTCGCGGCCGGTCCAGCAGCTCCTCGCGCGCGAGGACGTCGAGGTGCTCGTGGTCGCGCCCGGCGCGGCACCCTGGCCCGACGCCGCCCGGGCGGCGGACGTCGTCCTGCCCGGCGTCCCGGCCGGGTGGTGGACCGAGCCCGTGGGGGACCGTGCCTGGCTCGACGCGTGGCGCGGCGCGGGCGAGGCGGCGCGCAAGGTCGTCGCCGCGAGCGCCGCGGCCCCCGGCCCGACGACGGCGCTCGCCGTGGCAGCGGCCGTCGCCGAGGCGAGCGGGCCGGGCGACGTGCTCGTGGTCGGCTCGAGCAACCCCGTGCGTGACCTGGACCTGGTCGCCGACTGGGGAGCCTCGCCGCTCGTGCTGGCCAACCGGGGCCTCGCGGGCATCGACGGGACGGTCTCGACCGCGACCGGCGTCGCCCACGTCGCGGCGCGCTCGGGGCGCCGCACGCGCGTGCTCGTCGGCGACCTCACGTTCCTGCACGACGCGGGCGGGCTCCTGCGGGGGCCCCTCGAACCGGCCGCGGACCTCCAGGTCGTCGTCGTCAACGACGACGGCGGCTCGATCTTCGCGACCCTCGAGTACGGGGCGCTCGCGGAGCAGGAACCGTCGACGAGCCGTGCGTTCGAGCGGGTCTTCGCGACGCCGCACGGGGCCGACCTCGCGGCGCTGTGCGCGGGCTACGGCGTGCGGCACCGGCTCCTGACCGACGTCGAGGGGCTGCGCGAGGCGCTCGCGGGACGGCCCCGGGGCGTCGAGGTGCTCGAGGTCCGCGTCGGGCGCGGTGCGCGCCGGACCGAGGGCTCCCGTCTCGCTGCCGACGTGCGGGACGCGGTCCTGCGGGCCGTGCCGCCGGAGCTCGTGCCGGGTGGCGCGGCGCCGTCCGAGGGCGCCTGAGAGGTCTCCCAGCCGTCGTCAGGAACTCGCAGCGAACTCACAGGAACGTTCAAGCAGTGTTTCAGCGCCCGGGTGTGAAGTAGTCCTCAGACAGAACGAGGAGGGAACACCCCATGACCGAGAACACCCCGCAGTCGAACGTCCCCCAGCCCGAGGCCCCCCGCGACGGCGACACGCAGCGCATCGAGGCGCAGGCCACGCAGCAGCTTCCCGTGACGCCCGAGGCGCCCGCCGCCCCGCAGTCTCCGGCCCCGCAGGCGCAGCCCACGCAGCAGTTCGCCGCGCCGCACCCGGCCCCCGTGCCCGCGCCGCCGGCGCCGCACGTGGCACCCGCGCAGCCGGCCCCGGCCCAGCACACGCCCCACGGGACGCACGCCCCGTACGGTGCGCCCACGAGCACCGCGTACTCCGCGGCAGGCATGCCGCCCGCCCCGGTCGCGACCGAGGCAGCACCGGCCGCCCCGAAGAAGAACAGGACCTGGATCCCCGTGGTCGGCGCGGCCGCCGCGGCGGCCGTCCTCGCGAGCGCCGGGACCGCCGGCCTGCTCAGCGTCCTCGACGGGTCGGGCTCCGCGCCCAGCTCGCTGGCCTCGGTCGGCGAGAACAAGGAGAACACCACGGTCCCCGTGGCGAACTCGACGTCGGAGAACCCGGACTGGCAGGCCGTGACGAGCGCCGTCGCGCCGTCCGTCGTCTCGATCCAGGTCACCACGGCCTCGGGCGGTGGCGAGGGCTCGGGTGTCGTGATCGACACCGAGGGTCACGTCCTGACCAACAACCACGTCGTCGAGGGCGCCCAGGGCGACACCGTCCAGGTGACGCTGAGCGACGGACGCCTCTACGAGGCCAAGATCGTCGGGCTCGACCCGACGACCGACCTCGCGGTCGTCAAGCTGGTCGACCCGCCGAGCAACCTCACGCCCGCGTCGTTCGGCGACTCCGACGACGTCACGGTCGGCGAGTCCGTCCTGGCCGTCGGGAACCCGCTGGGCCTCGCGAACACCGCCACGACGGGCATCGTCTCCGCGCTCGACCGCCCGGTCGCCGCGTCGGGTGCCGACGGTGGCAGCACCGTGGTCACCAACGCGATCCAGATCGACGCCGCGATCAACCCGGGCAACTCCGGTGGCCCGCTGTTCAACGCGCAGGGCGAGGTCATCGGCATCACCTCGTCGATCGCGACGACGTCGAGCCAGTCCGGATCGATCGGCCTGGGCTTCGCCATCCCGGTGAACCTCGCGAAGAACATCAGCGCGCAGCTCATCGAGAGCGGCACGGCCGAGCACGCGTTCCTGGGCGTGAGCATGACCGATGCGACCGCGACGGCCGACGGCGTCACGCGCCGTGGCGCCGAGGTCAAGCAGGTCTCCGAGGGCTCCCCGGCCGCGGAGGCCGGGCTCGAGGTCGGTGACGTGATCGTCGCGATCGACGACACCGCCGTGAGCGGTGCCGAGTCCCTGACCGGGTTCGTGCGCGAGCGTGCGACCGGCGACGTCGTGAAGCTCACGGTCGTCCGCGACGGCAAGGCGATCGACGTCGACGTGACGCTCGCCGCCAAGCCGACCGAGGAGAGCACCGGCTCGGGTTCCGGTTCCGACCAGGGCTCGAGCGGCCAGGACGGCTCGGGCCAGCTCCCGGGCTCGGGCCAGCTCCCGGGCAACGGTCAGGACGGGTCCGACCAGACCAGCCCGAACAACGTGCCCAACCCCTTCGACTGGTTCAACGGTCAGGGCTGAGCACCACAGGCCGGACCCGGCGGTACCGGCTGCACCGGTGGGGACCTCCCCCCTGTGCCCACCGACGTGAGCCGGTACCGCTGCGGTCCTTCACGGTCTCGCCGGGACGCGTCCCCCGTGACCGGCGAGACCGAGCCGAGGCGTGGCCCTGTTCCCCTGCAGGTGCCCCTCGGCACCGACGCCCGGTACGTGCGGTTCTCCGCACGGACCGGGCGTCGTCGTGTCCGGGCTCTGTCGTGTCCGGGCTCTGTCGGGACGGCGGATCCGCCGGGGCGGACGCGCTCGATCGCCCGAGGGCGGTGACGCCCGGGCGACGTGGTCAGTCGCGGACCGGCAGGGCCTCGTCGGCGTCGCTCGCGGGCACGGCCGGACCGTCCCAGGGCGAGGTGAGCACGGGGTCGGCGTCGAGCAGGTCGAGCGCCTTGGTGGAGCGGACCTCGGTCGTGGCGAACCCGAGCTCCTCGGCGGTCTCGCGGGGCAGGACGTCGGCGAGCGTGACACGCGTCGCGCGCTGCTCCTGGCCCCACGCCTCGACCGCGCCGATCAGCTCTGCCGAGACGAGGCACTGGTCGGCCTCGGGGGCGAGAGCGATCTCGTCGATCTCGACGACCGCGCCGTTCCCGCTGAAGGTCAGGCGCTGGCTCGCGAGGAGGTAGCCAACGACCCCCGTGGCGTCCTGGGCGACCAGCAGGAGGGTGTCGAGCGCCCGCAGCAGGGGCCCGACCACGCGGTCGTAGGTCGCCCGGTCCGGCGCGTCGGGCTGCAGGCGGAGCACCAGGAGCCAGAGGTCCTCGCGGTCCGCGGTCGTGGCGCGGCGCACGGTGACGTCGCGCTGCGTGGGATCCAGAGTCATCGTCATCGTCGCATCGGGCACCGGGCGAATTTAACAGGCCGACCTGGGCGTTGTCCGGAGATGTCCGTCGAACGGGCTATACGTCGCGTAACTCACCAAAACCACCAGCAGAGCCGAGGGGTTCCGACTCTGCCACAGGTGGTGTGCGCGTTGGTCGACCGGCCGCGCTCAGCCCCCGAGCGCGTACCGCATGGGCTCGAGCTTGGCCTCGGACTCGGCGAGCTCGGCTCCCGGGTCGGAGGCTGCGACGATCCCGCAGCCCGCGAAGAGACGCACCCGGTGCGGGTCCTGCGGCGACAGCTCGGCCGAGCGCAGCGCGATGCCCCACTCGCCGTCGCCGTCGGCGCCGAACCACCCGACCGGGGCCGCGTAGCGGGCGCGGTCCATGCCCTCGATCTCGCGGATGAGGTCACGCGCGGCGAGCGTCGGGGTCCCGCACACGGCGGCCGACGGGTGCAGCGCGGCCGCGAGCGCGAGGCTCGTCGGGGCGGGGGACCCGCCCGCCCCGGCCGCGAGCACGCCCGTGACGTCCGAGGCCAGGTGCAGGACGTTGGGCAGGTGCAGCACGAACGGCGCGTCGGGCACGTTCATCGACGAGCAGAACGGGGCGAGAGCGTCGGCGACCGACGCCACGGCGTACTCGTGCTCCTCGAGGTCCTTGGACGAGCGCGCGAGGTGCGCGGCGCGCAGCAGCGAGTCGTCGTCCGCCTCGGCGCCGCCCGAGCGGCGGATGGTGCCCGCGAGCACGCGCGAGGTCACGAGCCCCTTCTCGCTGCGCACGAGCAGCTCGGGGGTCGCGCCGACCATGCCGTCCACCGAGAAGGTCCAGCACGCGTCGTAGGCCACCGCGAGGCGGCGGAGCATCCAGCGGGGGTCCACGGGGTGCTCGGCCGTGGCCAGCACGTCGCGTGCGAGCACGACCTTCTCGAGGTCGCCGCGCCGGATGCGCTCGACGCCCTCGGCGACCACCGCGGTCCAGTCCTCGGCGCTCAGCGAGCCGTCCACGGTCCTGACCGCGCCGGGCCCGGCCACGGGCTCGCGGCGGGCCGGGTCGAGGACGGACGCGACGTCGTCGGGCAGGGCGTCGCCCTGGGTGATGCTCGTGACCCAGGCCGTGCCCTCGGGCCCGCCCCGGCGCCCGACGACGACGCGCGGCACCACGATCGTCCCGCCCGGTCGGGCGTCCCCGGCCGTGCCGGACGTGTCGTCGAACGCGAACGAGCCGAACGCGACCAGTCCCGAGCCGGGCACGTCCACGTCGTCGTGCACGACGGCGGCGCCCAGGACCTCCTGCCAGGCCGCCTCGGCGTCGGCGAACCGTCCGGGACCCCACGCCTCGAGGCGCAGCGCCTCGCCCCACCCCACGATCCCGTCCCCGCGCCGCACCCACGCCAGGGGGCGCGCGTCGGGCAGGAGGTCGAGCAGGGCCGTCAGGTCGCCCGGCAGCCCCTCGGGCAGGCGGGTCGTCCGCACGACCAGTCGGGGTGCGGCCGGGAAGTCGGTGGAGCCAGGGCGGGGGGACCCCGCCGGAGGGGCGCCGAGGTCGTCGGCGTCCCTGCGGGGGTGAGCGTGCGCAGTCATCGTGTCCAGCGTAGGCGTGAAACGATGGGCGCATGTCGCGAGCAAGCCTGGACAAGAAGCCCACCGAGGTCGCCTCGATGTTCGACGGGATCGCCTCCCGCTACGACCTCACCAACGACGTCATCTCGCTGGGGCAGGACCGGCGGTGGCGCAAGCAGACGGTCGACGCCGTCGCGGCCCTGCCGGGCGAGCGCGTCCTGGACCTCGCGGCCGGCACCGGCACGTCGAGCGAGCCGTTCGCGGACGAGGGCGTCGAGGTCGTGCCGTGCGACTTCTCGGTCGGGATGCTCCAGGTGGGCAAGCGCCGGCGCCCGGACCTGCCGTTCGTCGCGGGGGACGCCACGGCGCTGCCCTTCGCCGACGAGTCGTTCGACGCCGTGACCATCTCGTTCGGGCTGCGCAACGTCGTGGACACCGACGCCGCGCTGCGCGAGATGCTGCGCGTGACACGCCCGGGGGGTCGGGTCGTCATCTGCGAGTTCTCCCGCCCCACCTGGAAGCCCTTCCGCGCGCTCTACACGGGCGTCTTCATGAAGATGCTGCCGGTCATGGCGGGGCTCGTGACCAAGGAGAAGAGCTCGTACGAGTACCTCGTCGAGTCGATCCAGGACTGGCCCGCGCAGCCCGAGCTGGCGCACCTCATGATCGACGCCGGGTGGGAGGGCGCTGCCTACCGAAACCTGAGCGGCGGCCTCGTCGCGCTGCACCGGGCCGTGCGCCCCGCCTGAGCGGGTCCCTGCGCCGGGCCGTCGCGCTCTGCGCGCTGCGGCGCCGGCCGGCGTGCCCCGCGCGGGCCCGTCGTCGTTCGCTCTGCCGCGCCCCGTTCCGCCGTCGCCCCCCGTGCGCGCGGGCCGGGGCGCGGGGCGTCCGCGGCCTGACCTGGCGGTTCGGTCACCAGGGAAGGGTTGCCTTGCTACACATCCGCCCGCGTCTGTGACTAGAGTGGCGATGTCCATTGTGAGCGACTTCACAAGGGGCTTTCCGAGGTGTGTTCGAGCTTGCCGAGCGAGGTGAGAACGTGCGTGACAGGAATGATGACGCGGACGTCATCGTCGTCGGTGCGGGCCCAGCAGGGGCCACGGCCGCGCACTACTGCGCCTCGGCGGGCCTGAACGTCCTCCTCCTCGAGAAGGCCTCCTTCCCGCGCGACAAGATCTGCGGCGACGGGCTGACCCCGCGGGCCGTCGGCGAGCTCGTGCGCATGGGCGTCCCCACCCGCGCCGAGGACGGCTGGATCCGCAACAAGGGCCTGCGCGTCGTCGCGAGCGGACGCTCGTGGGAGCTGCCCTGGCCCGAGCTCAAGGCCTACCCGTCCTACGGGCTCGCCCGCTCGCGCATGAACCTCGACCAGACGCTCGCCGAGCACGCGCAGCGCACGGGCGCCAAGCTGCTCGAGCGCACCAACGTGACGGGCCCCCTGCTCGACGAGCGCACGGGCCGCGTCGTGGGTGTCACGGCGCGCCCGCTCGACGAGAACGGGCGCCGCGCGGGCGACGAGTACGAGCTGCGCGCCCCCGTCGTCATCGCCGCGGACGGCGTCTCGTCCCGCTTCGCGCTCGCCCTGGGGCTCGAGAAGCGCGAGGACCGCCCCATGGGCGTCGCGGTGCGGACCTACTTCAAGACCCCGCGCCACGACGACGCCTGGATGGAGTCCCACCTCGAGCTCTGGGACGGGCCGGCAGGGAAGTCGAACCTCCTGCCCGGCTACGGGTGGATCTTCGCGCTCGGCGACGGCACCGCGAACGTGGGGCTCGGCTCGGTCAACTCGACCCCGGCCCGGCAGTCGGCCGCGAACGTGGACTACAAGGACCTGTTCGCCCGCTGGATGGCCAACGCGCCCGCCGAGTGGGAGTTCACGCCGGAGAACCAGACCGGACCCGTCCGCGGTGCGGCCCTGCCCATGGGCTTCAACCGCAAGCCCCTCTACTCGCGCGGCGTGGTGCTGGTCGGCGACTCGGGCGGCATGGTCAGCCCGTTCAACGGCGAGGGCATCGCCTACGCGATGCAGGCCGCGCGCGTCGCAGCGGACGTCGTGGCGCAGTCGCGGGCCCGCAGTACCGACGCGGCGCGCGAGCGCACGCTCGCGACCTACCCCGAGATCATGCGCCGCGACCTGGGCGGCTACTACACGCTCGGCCGGTACTTCGTGCGTCTCATCGAGCACCCCGAGATCATGCGGTTGTGCACCAGGTACGGGCTGCCGCGGCCGCTCGTCATGCGCTTCGTCCTCAAGCTGTTGTCCGACTGTTACGAACCTCGTGGTGGCGACGTCGTCGACCGGGTCATCGCGGGACTGACGAGGGTGGTGCCATCGGCATGACAAACCTTGGTGAGGCGGCAAAGAGGCCGTCACCGCTGTTCACGCAGTCACCACCCCTACCCCCGTCAGACCCGGGTGCCCGCAGCTTCGCGCGGACGCCCGGCGGCAGCACTCCCGACATGCCCCAGCGCGCCCCCCGGAGAGCAGACCGATGACCAACCCCTACGTGCCCGTGCTCGTCCTGATGGGCATCGGAGCCGTGCTCGCCCTCGGCGGAGTCGCCGCGAGCGCCGTGATCGGCCCCAAGAGATACAACCGCGCCAAGCTCGACGCGTACGAGTGCGGCATCGAGCCCACCCCGCACGCGATCGGCGGAGGGCGCTTCCCGATCAAGTACTACCTCGTCGCGATGACCTTCATCATCTTCGACATCGAGGTGGTCTTCCTCTACCCGTGGGCGGTGGACTTCACCGTCCTGGCCACCTTCGGCCTCGTCGCCATGCTGAGCTTCCTCGCCCTGATCACGGTGCCGTTCGTCTACGAATGGCGCCGTGGCGGGTTCGAGTGGGACTAGCCGGAACCAGATAGGGAGAACGCAGATGGGGATCGAAGAGGCTCCCTCGGGCTTCTTGCTCACGAGCGTGGAGAACCTCGCGGGGTACTTCCGCAAGGCGTCGCTGTGGCCGGTGACGTTCGGCCTGGCGTGCTGCGCCATCGAGATGATGGCGGCCGGCGCGTCGCGCTTCGACCTGTCCCGCTTCGGCATGGAGGTCTTCCGGGCCTCGCCGCGGCAGGCCGACCTGATGATCGTCGCGGGCCGCGTGAGCCAGAAGATGGCGCCCGTGGTGCGCCAGGTCTACGACCAGATGTCCGAGCCCAAGTGGGTGCTGTCGATGGGCGTGTGCGCGTCGAGCGGCGGGATGTTCAACAACTACGCGATCGTCCAGGGGGTCGACCACATCGTGCCGGTCGACATCTACCTGCCCGGCTGCCCGCCGCGCCCGGAGATGCTCATCAACGCGATCCTCGCGCTGCACGAGCAGATCCAGGCCGAGCCGCTGGGCGTGAACCGTCGCGAGGCGGCCAAGGCGGCCGAGGCCGCGGCGCTCGAGGCGACCCCGACGTTCCAGATGAAGGGGCTGCTGCGGTGACGAGCACCAACGACGGGACGACGGGCCGCCCGGCGGACGCCGTCCAGCGGGAGAAGGTCGCGCAGGGCGACGTGCCCGGCGAAGAGCTCGTGGCGGGACCGGGCTCGGGTGGGCGCGAGCCGCTCGAGGTCGTCGAGGTCCGCACGGGCATGTTCGGTGCCCACGGCTCGGGGGACACCTCGGGCTACGGCGGTCTGGTGCGCCCCGTGGTGCTGCCCGGACCGAGCGCTCGCCCCTACGGCGGGTGGTTCGACGAGGCCGTGGACGTCCTGGCGGAGGTGCTCGCCGAGGCCGGCGTGCGGTTCGAGGACGCCGTCGAGCAGGTCGTCGTCGACCCGCCGGGGCTGCACGCCGAGCTCACGCTGCACGTCCGGCCGCTGCACGTCGTCACGGTCGCCCGCGCGCTGCGCGACGAGCAGGACCTGCGGTTCGAGCTGAGCATGGGCGTGAGCGGGGTGCACTACCCCCACGACGTGGGCCGCGAGCTGCACGCCGTCTACCACCTGACGTCGGTCACGCACGGGCGGAGCCTGCGCCTCGAGGTCGCAGTGCCCGATGCGCACCCGCACATCCCCTCGACCACGTCGGTGTACCCGTCCAACGACTGGCACGAGCGCGAGACGTGGGACTTCTTCGGGATCGTCTTCGACGACCACCCGGCCCTGGCCCGCATCGAGATGCCGGACGACTGGCCGGGCCACCCGCAGCGCAAGGACTACCCGCTCGGCGGCATCCCGGTCGAGTACAAGGGCGCCACGGTGCCCCCGCCGGACCAGAGGAGGTCGTACTCGTGAGCCCCACCACACCGCACGCGACACCCCACGCCACGAAGGCGCCGTACGGCGACTTCGACGCGTCGATCCCCAGCTACGAGGCCTCGGGCGGCGACTGGGCGGACATCGCGGCAGAGGCGACCCAGCTCGGCGAGGAGCGCATCGTCGTCAACATGGGCCCCCAGCACCCGTCGACCCACGGCGTGCTGCGGCTCATGCTCGAGATCGACGGCGAGACCGTCACCGAGGCCCGCTGCGGCGTGGGCTACCTCCACACGGGCATCGAGAAGAACATGGAGTTCCGGACGTGGACCCAGGGGGTCACGTTCTGCACCCGCATGGACTACCTCGCGCCCCTGTTCCAGGAGACGGCCTACTGCCTCGCGGTCGAGAAGCTCCTCGGCATCACGGACGACATCCCGGAGCGGGCGAGCATCATCCGCGTGCTCATGATGGAGCTCAACCGGATCGCGTCCCACCTCGTGTGCCTCGGCACGGGCGGGAACGAGATGGGCGCGACCACGGTCATGACCATCTCGTTCACGGCCCGCGAGGAGATCCTGCGGATCTTCGAGGCCGTCACGGGACTGCGCATGAACCACGCGTACGTGCGCCCGGGCGGGGTGGTCCAGGACGTCCCGCCGGACGTCGTGGCCCAGATCCGCAAGGCCGACCCGCTGATCCGCGGGTACCTCGCCCAGCTCGGCGACCTCATGCTCGCCAACCCCATCTTCAAGTCCCGCCTGGTCGGGGTGGGGCACCTCAACCTCTCGGGCTGCATGGCGCTCGCGATCACGGGGCCCGTGCTGCGCTCGACCGGGCTGCCGTACGACGTGCGCAAGGCCGCGCCGTACTGCGGCTACGAGACGTACGACTTCGACGTGCCCACCTCGGACGACGCCGACTGCTACTCGCGCGTCGTGCTGCGGCTCGAGGAGTGCTACCAGTCGCTGCGCATCGTCGAGCAGTGCCTCGAGCGGCTCGAGGCCACGGCCGGCCAGCCCGTCATGGTCGGCGACAAGAAGATCGCCTGGCCCGCCCAGCTCGCGATCGGCAGCGACGGCATGGGCAACTCGCTCGACCACATCAGGGAGATCATGGGCACCTCGATGGAGGCCCTGATCCACCACTTCAAGCTCGTCACGGAGGGGTTCCGGGTCCCCGTGGGCCAGGTCTTCCAGTCGGTCGAGCACCCGCGCGGCGAGCTCGGGGTGCACCTGGTGTCCGACGGCGGCACGCGCCCCTACCGGGCGCACTTCCGTGATCCTTCGTTCAACAACCTGCAGGCGGTCGCCGTGATGTGCGAGGGCGGCCAGGTCGCCGACGTCGTCGTCGCGGTCGCCTCGCTCGACCCGGTGCTGGGAGGGGTGGACCGATGACGCTCGAGGCTCACAGGTCCGGATACGACGAGGCGACGTACGCGCGCCTCGCGCAGGACACCGCGGCGATCATCGCCCGGTACCCGCAGAAGCGCTCGGCGCTGCTGCCCATGCTGCACCTGGTGCAGTCGGAGGACGGGTACGTCTCGCGCGACGGCATCGCCTTCTGCGCCGAGCAGCTCGGCATCACGGCGGCCGAGGTGTCGGCCGTCGCGACCTTCTACACGCAGTACAAGCGCCACCCCAACGGCACCTACACCGTGGGGGTGTGCACCAACACGCTGTGCGCGGTCATGGGGGGCGACGAGATCTTCGACGAGCTCTCCGAGCACCTGGGGGTCGGGCACGACGAGACGACCGAGGACGGGGCCATCACGCTCGAGCGCGTCGAGTGCAACGCGGCGTGCGACTACGCGCCCGTCGTGATGGTCAACTGGGAGTTCTTCGACAACCAGACCCCGGCGGGGGCCACCCGGCTCGCGGACCGCCTGCGGGCGGGGGAGCAGGTGGCACCCACGCGGGGCGCCGCCTCGGTGTGCAGCTTCAAGCAGATGAGCCGGGTGCTCGCCGGGTTCTCGGACGGGCGCGCCGACGAGGGGGTCGGGGCAGGCGAACCCACCCTCGCCGGCCTGCGGCTCGCGCGCGATCACGACTGGACCGCACCGGGCGGGGCGGCTCCGGACCAGGTCGACGAGCCTGCCACCGGGCGGGAGCCCGAGTCGGCCGCCGTCGCGGGTGAGACGACCGCGGCGGGCGCCTCCGCCGTCGGGCACGAGCAGTCCTCCGCCGAGCGCACGCCCACCACGCCCGCCGACGCCACGGGGGCCACGCCCGACGCCGCGAAGGGGAAGCAGCCGTGAGCGAGCAGACGATCGACCCGCTGACCCCGATCCTCAGCGAGACCTGGGACGCCGAGCGCTCCTGGACGCTCGACGCGTACGTCGCGCAGGGGGGCTGGAAGGGCCTCGCGAAGGCGCTCTCGCAGCCGCCCGCGGACGTCGTGCAGGTCGTCAAGGACTCGGGCCTGCGCGGCCGCGGCGGGGCAGGGTTCCCCACGGGCATGAAGTGGGGCTTCCTGCCCGCGCCCGACGGCGGGCCCCGCTACCTCGTCGTCAACGCCGACGAGTCCGAGCCCGGCACGTGCAAGGACATCCCGCTCATGCTCGCGAGCCCGCAGCTCCTGATCGAGGGCGTGGCCATCACGTCCTACGCGATCGGCTGCGACCACGCGTTCATCTACGTGCGCGGCGAGGTCCTGCACGTGTACCGCCGCCTGCTCCGGGCCGTCGAGGAGGCCTACGCGGCCGGGTACCTGGGCAAGAACATCCAGGGCTCGGGCTTCGACCTGGACGTCACGGTCCACGCGGGCGCTGGCGCGTACATCTGCGGCGAGGAGACCGCGCTGCTCGACTCGCTCGAGGGACTGCGCGGCCAGCCGCGCCTCAAGCCCCCGTTCCCCGCGGTCGCGGGCCTGTACGCGCGGCCCACCGTGGTCAACAACGTCGAGTCGATCGCGAGCGTCCCGGCGATCGTCAACGAGGGCTCCGACTGGTTCAGGTCCATGGGGACCGAGCGGTCGTCGGGCCACGGGCTGTTCTCGCTGTCGGGGCACGTCGTGCGCCCGGGGCAGTACGAGGCGCCGCTCGGCATCACGCTGCGCGAGCTGCTCGACATGGCCGGCGGGATCCGTGGCGGCAACCGCCTGAAGTTCTGGACGCCCGGCGGGTCCTCGACGCCCCTGTTCACCGACGCCCACCTCGACACACCGCTCGACTACGAGTCGGTCGCCGCGGCGGGCTCGATGCTCGGCACGCGCGCCCTGCAGATCTTCGACGAGACCACGTGCGTGGTGCGGGCCGTGAGCCGGTGGATGGACTTCTACGCCCACGAGTCGTGCGGCAAGTGCACGCCGTGCCGCGAGGGGACGTACTGGCTCAAGCAGATCCTGCGCCGCATCGAGCACGGCGAGGGCACCGAGAGCGACCTCGACGTCCTGCTCGACACGTGCGACAACATCCTCGGCCGTGCGTTCTGCGCGCTCGGCGACGGCGCGACGTCGCCCGTCACGAGCAGCATCGCGCTGTTCCGCGAGGAGTTCGAGGCGCACATCACCGGCCGCGGCTGCCCGTTCGACCCGTCGGCCGCCGCACTGTTCGACTACACGCCCCGGCGTGCCCCGCAGGCCCTGACGGCAGGAGCGCACTGATGACGACCACGACGTCCGCCGGCACGTCGCCCGCCGCGGCGGCAGGGGGCGCCCAGCCCCCCGCGCGTCGCGACGAGGTGACGTTCACGATCGACGGCATCGAGATGGCCGTGCCCAAGGGTACGCTCGTGATCCGTGCCGCCGAGCAGGTCGGCATCCAGATCCCGCGGTTCTGCGACCACCCGCTGCTCGCCCCCGCGGGCGCGTGCCGACAGTGCCTGGTCGAGGTCGCGACGCCCGACCGCGAGGGCAACGTCCGTCCCATGCCCAAGCCGCAGGCCTCCTGCACGCTCGAGGCCACGCCCGGCATGGTCGTCAAGACCCAGCACACGTCGGCGGTCGCGGACAAGGCGCAGCACGGGGTCATGGAGCTCCTGCTCATCAACCACCCGCTCGACTGCCCGGTCTGCGACAAGGGCGGTGAGTGCCCCCTGCAGAACCAGGCCATGAGCAACGGGCGCGCGACGAGCCGGTTCGTCGACGTCAAGCGCACGTTCCCCAAGCCCATCGCGATCTCGACCGAGATCCTGCTCGACCGCGAGCGCTGCGTGCTGTGCCAGCGCTGCACCCGGTTCTCCGCGGAGATCGCGGGCGACGCCTTCATCGACCTGCAGAAGCGCGGGGCACAGCAGCAGATCGGACGGTTCGACGCGCGCGTCCTGGGCTTCGCCGACGGCGAGTCCGAGCCCGCGGCCCCTGCAGGCTCCCTGCCGTACGGCGCGCAGGCCGGCTTCGAGGCGCCCGTGGGGGCCGCGCTCGAGGACGAGTCGGGGCGCCCGTTCGCCTCGTACTTCAGCGGCAACACCGTGCAGATCTGCCCCGTCGGCGCCCTGACGGGGGCCGCGTACCGCTTCCGGTCGCGGCCGTTCGACCTGGTTTCGACCCCGAGCGTGGGCGAGCACGACGCGTGCGGGTCCGCGATCCGCATCGACCACCGCCGCGGCGTGGTGCTCCGGCGCCTGTCTGGCGAGGACCCCCAGGTCAACGAGGAGTGGATCACCGACAAGGACCGCTTCGCGTTCGCGTGGCAGGACGCACCGGACCGTCTGACCCACCCGCTCGTGCGCGACCGCGAGGTCGACGCCGAGGGCCGGGTCACGCGTGGCGAGCTGCGCCCCGCGAGCTGGGCCGAGGCCCTCGAGGTCGCGGCGACCGGCCTCGCGCAAGCGCGGGCCGCGGGCGGCGTCGGGGTGCTCCCCGGGGGTCGCCTCACGGTCGAGGACGCGTACGCGTACGGCAAGTTCGCCCGCGTCGTCCTCGGGACCAACGACGTGGACCACCGCGCCCGCGTGCACTCGACCGAGGAGGCGGACTTCCTCGCCCACGCGGTCGCCGGCACCGGACTGGGCGTGACGTTCGACGAGATCGAGCACGCGCCCGCGGTGCTCCTCGTGGCGCTCGAGGCCGAGGAGGAGGCCGGCGTCACGTTCCTGCGCCTGCGCAAGGGCGTCCAGAAGCACGGCCTGCGGGTCTTCTCGCTGGCCCCCTTCGCGAGCCGGGGCGTGCAGCGCCTCGACGCCACGCTCCTGCGCGCCGCCCCGGGCACCGAGGCCGAGTGGCTCGACGTGCTCGCCACCGGGACCCAGACGCTGTTCGGGCACGACGGGGCCGTGGGCCCCGACGCCCCCGAGTCGGTCGAGGAGCCGGCCGAGGTCTCGGCCCTGCGCGACGCGCTCGCCCGGCCCGGGGCCGTGGTCCTGGTCGGCGAACGTCTCGCCGGCGTCCCCGGCGGGTACTCGGCGCTCCTGCGCCTCGTCGCGAGCACGGGAGCACGCCTCGCGTGGGTCCCGCGTCGCGCGGGGGAGCGCGGGGCGGTCGAGGCCGGCACGCTGCCGGCCCTCCTCCCGGGCGGACGCCCCGTGCCCGACGCCGCAGCCCGGGTCGACGTAGCCGTCGCCTGGGGCGTCGAGCACCTCCCGGAGACGCCCGGCCGCAGCACGGGAGACATCCTCGACGCGCTGTCCGTGGGCCAGCTCGGCGGCGTGCTCGTGGGCGGTCTGCACACCGACGACCTGCCCGACCCCGCGCACACGCTCCGGGCGCTCGAGGCCGCAGGGTTCGTCGTCTCGCTCGAGGTGCGTGCCTCGGACGTCACGGCGCTCGCGGACGTGGTGCTGCCCGTCGCGCCGCCGGTCGAGAAGGCCGGCGCGTTCGTGAGCTGGGAGGGGCGCGTGCGGACCTTCGAGGCCGCGCTCGCCTCGACCGCGATGCCCGACCACCGCGTGCTCGACGCGCTCGCCGACGCCGCGGGCCTCGTGCTCGGGGCCCGCACGACCGAGGAGGTCCGGGCGGAGATCGACCAGCTCGGCACCTGGGACGGAGCCCGCCCCGCGGCCCCCGAGGTCGCGGCCGCAGAACCACCCGCGGTCGCCCCGGGCACCGCGGTGCTCGCAGGGTGGCGCCTGCTCCTGGACGCCGCGCGCGGCCAGGACGGCGAGCGCTTCCTCGCGGGCACGGCCAAGCGGCCCGTGGCCCGCTTGTCGGCGACGACCGCGGCCGCCGCGGACCTGTTCGAGGGGGACGTGGTCCGGGTGTCGACCGACCGCGGCTCGATCGAGCTGCCCGTGGTGATCACCGACATGGTCGAGCACGTCGTCTGGCTCCCGCTCGGTTCCGAGGGCTCGCAGGTCCATCGTGAGCTCGGTGTGGCCCAGGGCGCGCTCGTTCGGATCGAGCCCGCTGCCGGAGCCTCGCGGCCCGGCGAGACCGTCCAGCCCACCGACGGGGGAGCATCATGAGCGGCCTGCTGAACCTCGCCCTGGTCACCGAGACCCCGGGCGTGCCCGGGATCTCGGCCGACTTCTCCCAGGACAACGGCTGGACCTACCTGGTCAAGGCCGTGCTGATCATCGTCTTCCTGCTCACGAGCGTGCTCATCGCGATCTGGTTCGAGCGCAAGGTCGTGGCCCGGATGCAGGTCCGTCCCGGCCCCAACGTGCACGGGCCCTTCGGCCTGCTCCAGTCGCTCGCGGACGCCATGAAGCTCCTCCTCAAGGAGGACCTCACGGTCACCGCGGCGGACAAGTTCGTCTACATCCTCGCGCCCATGATCGCGGTGTTCTGCTCGCTCCTGACGTTCGCGGTCATCCCGTTCGGGCCGAACGTCACGATCCCGTTCACCGACTACTCGACACCCGCACAGCTCACCGACTTCCCCGTCGCGGTGCTCTACATCCTGGCGTGCGCCTCGGTGGGCGTGTACGGGATCGTGCTCGGCGGCTGGTCGTCGGGCTCCACCTACCCGCTGCTGGGCGCGGTCCGCTCGACCGCCCAGGTCATCAGCTACGAGCTCGCGATGGGCCTGGCCCTGGTGAGCGTCTTCATCATGGCCGGCTCGATGTCGACCTCGCAGATCGTCGACTCCCAGACCAAGGTCTGGTGGGCGCTCATCCTCGTCCCGAGCTTCGTGATCTACATCATCGCGATGATCGGCGAGACCAACCGCCTGCCCTTCGACCTCCCCGAGGCCGAGGGCGAGCTGGTGTCGGGCTACATGACCGAGTACTCGTCCATGAAGTTCGCGTGGTTCTTCCTCGCCGAGTACATCAACATGATCAACGTCTCGGCGGTCGCGACCACGCTCTTCCTGGGCGGCTGGCGTGCGCCGTGGCCCCTGTCGGCGATCAACGACGGCATGTTCAACGAGGGCTGGTGGCCCATCCTCTGGTTCCTCGTCAAGGTCTGGGCCTTCATGTTCGTGTTCGTGTGGGTCCGCGGGACGCTCCTGCGCCTGCGCTACGACCAGTTCATGAAGTTCGGCTGGAAGGTCCTCATCCCGGCCGCGCTCGCCTGGATCGTCGTGCTCTCGGTCGTCCAGGGCATGATCCGCTTCGGCGACGTCGACAACCGCGCGATCCTCGTGGCGGCCGTCGTCCTGGGGGTGGTCGCGATCGCCGCGATCTTCCTGTGGCCGCAGAAGAAGGTGCCCGACGCCGACGCAGGCGGGCGAGCGGCGCCGTCGGGCACCTCGCCCTACCGCAAGGGCAGCACCGCGGCACCCGAGCCCTTCGACGCCTTCGCGGGCGGCTTCCCCGTCCCGCCGCTGCCGGGCCAGACGCTGCCCAGTGCGCCGCGCCGGGCACGGCGCCTGGTCCCCGAGGGCAGCCCGCCCGCAGGGGACGGTCCCGCAGCACCCGACGCCCAGGACGAGGAGGTCCCCCGTGGCTGACTACGAGTCGTTGATCCCGCAGAGGAAGGGGCTCGGCGGGCTGCTCGCGCCCGTCGCCGGGTTCGGGGTGACGTTCTCCTCGATGTTCAAGCCCACCGTGACCGAGCAGTACCCGTTCGAGAAGGTGCCCACCAAGCCCCGCTACCACGGGCGTCACCAGCTCAACCGCTACGAGGACGGGCTCGAGAAGTGCATCGGGTGCGAGCTGTGCGCCTGGGCGTGCCCCGCGGACGCGATCTACGTCGAGGGCGCGGACAACTCCGCGCTGCCCGACGGCGCGCACCGCTCGCCCGGCGAGCGCTACGGCAGCGTCTACCAGATCAACTATCTGCGCTGCATCTTCTGCGGGCTGTGCATCGAGGCGTGCCCCACCCGGGCGCTCACCATGACCAACGAGTACGAGCTCACCGGACCCACCCGTGAAGGGCTGATCTGGGAGAAGGAAGACCTCCTCGCGCCGCTGCGCGAGGGCATGCTGGCCGCGCCGCACCCCATGGTGCCGGGCACGACCGACACCGACTACTACCGGGGAGAGGTGACCGGGCCCGTGCCCGAGCAGATCGACTGGGTGCGCGAGCACCGGCCCGACGACCCGACCCTGCCTCCCGTCGTGGACCCCGCCGCCGCCCGGCGCCCCGAGGTCCGCAAGGTGGTCCGGTGACCGTCAGCGGGGGAGAGGTCGTCCTGTTCTGGGTCCTCGCCCCCCTCATGGTCCTGGCCGCGCTCGGCCTGCTGTTCGCCCGCAAGGCCGTGCACGCCGCGATCTGCGTCGTGTTCGTCATGATCAGCCTCGCGATCCTCTACATCGCGCAGGAGGCCGCGTTCCTGGGCGTCGTGCAGATCGTGGTCTACACGGGCGCCGTGATGATGCTCTTCCTGTTCGTGCTCATGCTCGTGGGCGTCGACGCCTCGGACTCGCTCGTCGAGACCATCCGCGGCCAGCGCTTCATCGGGATCCTGCTGGGCCTGGGGCTCGGCTCGGTCCTGGTCGGCGTGATCGCGCAGGCGACGTTTCCGCCCTCGGTCGGGCTCACGGCCGCGAACGCGGAGACCAACCCCGTCGCGCTGGCCCGCATCCTCTTCGCGGACTACGTGTTCGCCCTCGAGGTCGTCGGGATCCTGCTCGTGACCGCGGCCATCGCCGCGCTCGTCCTGACCCACCGCCGCCGGCTCGTGCCGCGCGTCGGGCAGCGGCAGGTCTCGGACGCCAAGGTCGCGGCCCTCGCCGAGGGAGGGCTCCTCACCCCCCTGCCCGCCCCGGGCGTCTACGCGCAGAACAACGCCATGGACACCCCGGCGCTCGACCCGCAGGGGCGCCCCATCGAGCACTCGGTCTCGCGGATCCTGCGCATCCGCGGCCAGGAGAGGTCGGCCGACCGCATCCTCGCGGCCGAGCGAGACGTGCTGGTCGAGCACGAGCCGGAGCTCACGGGCCGCAGGTTCCCCGAGCTGGCCGCGGGCACCGACGAGGACGAGGAACGCTGACATGGAGCTGACCAACTACCTGATCCTCGCCGCGATCCTGTTCGCGATCGGCGCGACCACGGTGCTGCTGCGCCGCAACGCGATCATCGTGTTCATGGGCATCGAGCTCATGCTCAACGCGACCAACCTCACGTTCGTGACGTTCTCGCGCATGCACGGAGACCTCCACGGGCAGGTCATCGCGTTCTTCGTGATGGTCGTGGCCGCGGCCGAGGTCGTCGTGGGGCTCGCGATCATCGTGGCCATCTTCCGTACCCGCCGCTCGGCCTCGGTCGACGACGTCAACCTGCTGAAGAACTGAGAGGGCAGGCATGCCAACGGTGACTCTGCTTTCAGCCCTCCCGCGCGTCGGCGAGCTCGGCGCGCTGCTCCCGGCCGCCCTCCCGACGCAGGAGATCGTGCCCGTCTCGACGATCGTGCCCGGCCCGTTCCTGCTGGCCCCGCTGCTGATCGTGCTGCCCCTCCTGGGGGCCGCGATCCTGCTGCTCGCGGGGCGCCGCAGCGACCGCTGGGGCGCGTGGTTCGGGGTGCTGATGTCGGGCGGCGCGTTCGTCGTCGCCCTCGTCGTCTTCTTCTCGATGCTCGGCCTGCCGGCCGACGAGCGGGTGGTCGACCACCGGCTCTTCGACTGGATCGCCGCGGGCGGCCTGGACGTGGGCGTGGGCCTGCGGATCGACCCGCTGTCCATGACGTTCGTGCTGCTCGTGACGTTCGTCGGCACGCTCATCCACGTCTACGCGGTCGCGTACATGGAGCACGACCCGGACAAGCGCCGGTTCTTCGCCTACCTGAACCTGTTCGTCGCAGCCATGCTGATCCTGGTCCTCGCGGACTCCTACCTGCTGCTGTTCGTCGGGTGGGAGGGCGTGGGCCTGGCCTCGTACCTGCTCATCGGCTTCTGGAACCACGAGCGGGCCAACGCGGTCGCGGCCAAGAAGGCGTTCATCATGAACCGCGTGGGCGACCTGGGACTGATCGTCGCGCTCATGCTCATGTTCGCGGGCTTCGGAGCGGTCGACTTCGCGACGGTCTTCGCCGACGCGCCCGCGGCGGGCACGGCCCTGCTGACGGCGATCGGCCTGGCGCTCCTGGTCGCCGCGTGCGGCAAGTCGGCCCAGTTCCCGCTCCAGGCCTGGCTCGGGGACGCCATGGCGGGCCCCACGCCCGTCTCGGCCCTCATCCACGCGGCGACCATGGTCACCGCGGGCGTCTACCTGGTGGTCCGCTCGGCCCCCGTGTTCGAGGGGGCGCCGACGGCGCAGCTCGTCGTGGTCATCGTCGGTGCGGTCACGCTCCTGTTCGGCGCGATCATCGGCTGCGCCAAGGACGACATCAAGAAGGCCCTGGCGGCCTCGACCATGTCCCAGATCGGCTACATGATCCTCGCGGCGGGCCTGGGGCCCATCGGGTACGCGTTCGCGATCTTCCACCTCGTGACGCACGGCTTCTTCAAGGCCGGGATGTTCCTCGGTGCGGGGTCGGTCATGCACGGCATGAACGACGGGGTGGACATGCGGCGCTTCGGCGCGCTGTCGAGGTACATGAAGGTCACGTGGGTCACGTTCGGCCTGGGCTGGCTCGCGATCCTGGGCATCCCGCCGTTCTCCGGGTTCTGGTCCAAGGACAAGATCATCGAGGCCGCGTTCGTCCCGATCGACGGGCAGGAGTGGCGGGCGTGGGTCTTCGGCGGCGTGGCGCTGCTGGGCGCCGGGATCACGGCGTTCTACATGTCGCGCCTGTTCTTCATGACGTTCCACGGGCACAAGCGCTGGAACGACGGGTCGGGCAGCCCCACGGGCAACCTCTCGACCGACGGCCCCGTGCAGCACCCGCACGAGTCCCCGGCACTCATGACGATCCCCATGGTCGTCCTCGCGGTGGGGTCGGTCGCGCTCGGCGGGCTCCTCGCGATCGGCAACGGGTTCGTCGACTGGCTCTCGCCGGTCACGGGCCACGCCGAGCACGCGGAACCGGTCCTGCCGGTCTGGGCGCTCATCACCCTGACCCTCCTGCTGGTCCTCGTGGGCGTGCTGCTGGCCTGGCGCCAGTACGCGGTGTCCCGCGTGCCGATCGTGCCTCCGCACGGGTCGGCGCTCACGCGGGCCGCGCGCCGGGACCTGTACCAGGACGACGTCAACGAGGCCGTCTTCATGCGGCCCGGGCAGTACCTCACACGATCCCTGGTCTACGGGGACCGGCAGATGGTCGACGGCGGCTGGATGGGCCTCGCCGGCCTCGTCGGAGCGACAGGGGAGAAGTTGCGCGGCATGCAGAACGGATTCGTCAGGTCCTACGCGGCGACGATGCTCGCTGGCCTGATCGTGATCGTCGCGGTGGTCCTCGCCGTGACCACCGGAACAGGGAGCTGAGGGACCGATGACCACCGAGATTCCCTGGCTGACACTCCTGATCGTCCTGCCGCTCGTCGGCGCGGCGGCGGTCTGGGGGCTGGGCGCGACCTCCGCGCGCAAGCACCTGCGGACCGTCGCGGTCGTCTTCGCGCTCGCCGAGCTCGTGCTGCTCGGCCTCGCGATCAGCGCGTTCGACACCGCGGACGCAGGCACCTTCCAGCTCACCGAGACGCACGCGTGGATCCCGCAGCTCGGCGTGAGCTACGCGGTCGGCGCGGACGGCGTCGCGCTCCTGCTGGTCGGGCTCGCGGTGCTGCTGGTCCCGCTCGTGGTGCTCGCCGCGTGGCGCGAGCAGGACGGCGACCTCTCCAAGCTCCGCCACTACCTGGGCCTGGTGCTGCTCCTCGAGGCGTTCATGGTCGCGGTCTTCGTGGCGCGCGACGTGTTCTTCTTCTACGTCCTGTTCGAGGCCATGCTGATCCCGGTCTACTTCATGATCGGCGGTTTCGGGGGCGGGGCGCAGCGACGGTACGCGGCCGTGAAGTTCCTGCTCTTCTCGCTCGCGGGCGGGCTCGTCATGCTCGTCGGGGTCATCGCGCTCTACCTCAACGGGCCGGGCGGCGAGCAGGGCTTCCTGACCCAGACCCTGGTCGACGACCTGGCGGCGAACCCGCTGCCCGTGAGCACCGAGCGGCTGCTGTTCCTCGCGTTCTTCCTCGCCTTCGCGATCAAGGCGCCGCTCTTCCCGGTCCACACCTGGTTGCCCGACGCCGCCGAGCACGCCCCCGCGGGTACCTCGACGCTGCTCGTGGGCGTCCTGGACAAGGTCGGCACGTTCGGCATGCTGACGCTGTGCCTGCCGCTGTTCCCGAACGCGAGCCGGTGGGCGGCTCCTGTGATCGTGGTGCTGGCCGTGGTCTCGATCCTCTACGGCGCACTCATGGCGATCGGCCAGACCGACGTCATGCGGCTCATCGCCTACACGTCGGTGTCCCACTTCGGGTTCATCGTCCTGGGGATCTTCTCGTTCACGTCGCTCAGCATCTCCGGGGCGTCGTTCTACATGTTCAACCACGGCATCTCGACCGGGGCGCTCTTCCTCCTGGCGGGCTTCCTGATCGCGCGGCACCCGACGCGCTCGCAGCGCCTGACCGACTACGGCGGCCTCCAACGGGTCACCCCGGTCCTCGCGGGGACGTTCCTCGTGGCCGGTCTCTCGGCGCTCTCGCTGCCGGGCCTGTCGACGTTCGTCTCCGAGATCATGGTCCTCGTCGGTACCTTCTCGCGCAGCAACCCGGCGGCCCTCGTGGCGGTCCTGGGCGTGGTCCTCGCGGCGCTGTACGTGCTGCTGACCTACCAGAAGGTCTTCACGGGCCGGACGCCCGACGCCCTGACAGGGACGGCGGACCTGGGAGCTCGTGAGAAGTGGGTCGTCGCGCCCCTGATCGTGGCCCTGCTGGTCCTCGGCTTCTACCCGGCGCCGGCGCTCGACCTGGTGCGCGAGCCCGCACAGGCGACCATGACGGCCGTCGGGCTCGAGGATCCCGCCCCGAACCCCGAACTCCTCAGCGTTGAAGGGAGCGACTCGTGAGCACCGCAGCCGCCTTCGTGGCCCCCACGATCGACTGGGCCTACCTCGTCCCCGTGATCGTCGTCCTGGGGGCCGGTGTCCTGGGTGTCCTGGTCGAGGCCTTCGTGCCGGACCGGCACCGCCGCGCGGTCCAGGTCGTCCTGGCCCTGGGCGCCCTCGTCGGGGCCCTCACGACGATCGTCCTGCTCTGGGACGACGTGCAGGAGCTCAACGGCATCCAGGTGCTGGGCGGGTCGCTCGTGATCGACCCGTTCGGCCTGGCGCTCCAGGGGATCGTCGTGGTCCTCGCGCTGCTGGCCACGCTCGTGATCGCCGACCGCACCTCGACCGGGCAGGACGCGTTCGCGCCCACCGCAGCTGCCGTGCCCGGCTCGGCGTACGAGGACCTCGCGCGCCGCCGTGGCCTCGAGCAGACCGAGGTCTTCCCGCTCGTGCTGTTCGCGGTGGGCGGGATGATGATCTTCCCGGCCACGGGCGACCTGCTGACGATGTTCGTCGCGCTCGAGGTGCTCTCCCTGCCCCTGTACGTGCTCACGGCGCTCGCGCGCCGTCGTCGGCTCCTGTCGCAGGAGGCCTCGTTCAAGTACTTCCTGCTGGGAGCCTTCGCGTCGGCGATCTTCATCTTCGGCGTGGCGCTCGTCTACGGTTTCGCGGGCTCGGTGCGGCTCGCCGAGGTGCGCGCGGCCCTGCTGAACGGCGGCGGCCTCGACGGGATGACGGGCCTGGTGCTCCTGGGCCTGGTCATGGTGCTCGCGGGCCTGCTCTTCAAGATCGGTGCGGCCCCGTTCCACTCGTGGACCCCCGACGTCTACCAGGGCGCCCCGACGCCCATCACGGGCTTCATGGCAGCCTGCACCAAGGCCGCCGCGTTCGGAGCGCTGGTGCGCGTCCTCTACCTGATCGGCTCGGCGCTCCCGCCGGACCTCCAGGAGAAGCTCGTGGTCGCGCTGTGGGTCGTCGCGATCCTCACCATGGTCGTCGGGTCGGTCATCGGTGTGATCCAGACCGACATGAAGCGCCTGCTCGCATACTCGTCGATCGCGCACGCCGGCTTCCTCCTGGTGGCGCTCGTGGGCTTCGGCGAGCTGAGCGGGTTCGGCGTCCGGGCCGTGGTGTTCTACCTGCTCGCGTACGGTCTGGCGACCGTGGGGGCCTTCGCGGTCGTGACGCTCGTGCGCGAGCGGTCGCCGCAGCCTCGGGCCGCCGTGGAGAGCCCGGTGCTCGCCGCGGTGGGTTCTGGCGGGACGGCAGGGTCCGTGGCAGCAGCGGGGTCTGGGGCCGGGGGAGCGGGGGACCTCCCCGCGTCCGACGGCGGAGCGATCCTCGGCGAGGCCACGCACCTGACCGAGTGGGCCGGTCTGGGCAGGCGCAGCCCGTGGCTCGCGGGGGCGTTCGCCCTGTTCCTTCTCTCGATGGCCGGCATCCCGCTGACCGCGGGCTTCATCGCGAAGTTCACGGCGTTCGGTGCCGCTGTCGCGGTGGGGGCCTGGCCGCTCGCCCTGATCGGCGTCCTGGCCTCGGCGGTCTCGGTGTTCTTCTACGTGCGGATCATCGTCCTCATGTTCTTCACGCCGTCGCCGTCGAGCGTCGCCGGCGGGGTCGAGCAGGAGAGCCCGGAGAACGCGGACGGGGGTCCCGCGGCGACCTCGGCCGTGGCCGCGCTCGCGACCCGGGTGACGGTCGTCAGGTCCGAGGGATTCACCACGGTCGCGATCGTGATCTGCGTGACAGGAGTCGTCCTTCTCGGCGTTTTGCCCTCCTCGGTTCTCGATCTTGCCCTCGAGGCGGCTAAGTTCAGACCGTGACCACAGTGCCACCCGTCTCAGCGACGGCGATCCCCCTGACCGATCCGGAGCTCTCCGCGACGCTCACCGCACGCCTTGCGACCGTCGAGGCGCGCCTGGGCGACGCCGTCGCGCACTCCGACGGGCTCGCGGACACCGCGTCCCGCCACCTCGTGAACGCCGGCGGAAAGCGCCTGCGCCCGCTCCTCGCACTGCTGTGCGCGGAGCTGGGCGACGGCGCCCGGCCGGAGGTGGTGGAGGCGGCCGTCGTCGTCGAGCTCACCCACCTGGCCTCGCTCTATCACGACGACGTCATGGACTCCGCGCCCGTGCGGCGCGGGGCTCCCTCTGCGCACGCCGTGTGGGGCAACTCCGTCGCGATCCTCATCGGTGACCTGCTCTTCGCCCGTGCAGCGTCCACGGTCGCCGCGCTGGGTCCGGAGGCCGTGCTCATCCAGGCGCGGACCTTCGAGCGGTTGTGCCTCGGCCAGCTGCACGAGACGACGGGGCCCTCGGAGAACGACGACCCCGTCGAGCACTACCTCGAGGTCCTCGCGGACAAGACCGCGTCGCTGCTCTCGACCTCGGCTCGCCTGGGTGCGATGTTCGGCGGGTGCGACCAGTCGGTCGTCGAGGTCGTCGCGGAGTACGGGGAGAAGCTGGGCGTCGCGTTCCAGCTCGCCGACGACGTGCTCGACCTCGCGTCCTCGGGCGAGCAGTCCGGCAAGACACCCGGCACGGACCTCCGCGAGAAGGTCCCGACCATGCCCGCTCTGCTGCTGCGCGCCCGCGTGAGCGGTGGCAAGGGCACCGCCGCGGACGTGGCGATCGTCGACCTGCTCGACTCGGACCTGTCCGGGGACGCAGAGCTCGCCTCGGCCGTCGCCGCGCTGCGTGCTCACGAGGTCCTGGCAGAGACCCGGGCGCTCGCCGTGGGCTGGGCCCGCGCGGCGATCGCCGAGCTCGACCCGCTGCCCGCAGGGCCGGTCAAGGACGCGCTCGTCTCGTTCGCCCAGGCGCTCGCCGACCGCGCGGCCTGATCCTCACGGAGGGCGGCGCCGGGGACCTCACGGTCCCCGGCGCCGCCCTCTGCCGTACCAGGTGAATCTCGCCCCGCCGGGCCACGCTCGCCGACCCGCGGGACGGTGTCCCTGGCCTGCGAGGACACCGCTCGCAGCATTGCTGCCAGTAGTGCCAGGGGGAGTTCTCCCCATCCACTGGATGCTAATGACGTGACGTCTTGTGGTTATCCTTCTACCCGCGACGGGTAGGGGCACCTGGCAGGAGGGGCTCTGGGGACACCTGGTTGCAGCACTCAGCATCCTCGGAGGATCTGTGACCTTCCTTTCCCGTCTGTACGACAGGCGTCGCTCCGTCGCATCCGTGAGCACGGTGTCCATCTTCTCGACCGCGCTGGTCGCCTTCGCGATCACGTACGACGGTCAGGCCACCGCCGACGTGGAGCTCAACGACTCGGGCGTCTGGGTGACCCGGACGTCGGGGGGTGCCCTGGGCCGGTTCAACTTCGAGTCCCAGGCCCTGGACGGGTCGTTGCTGGCGTCGTCGGCCTCGTTCGACGTGCTGCAGAACGCGGGCAAGGTGCTGCTCGTCGACGACGGCGCCGGGGCCGTGAGCCCCGTCGACGTGGCGCGGCTGAAGCTCGACGGGACGGTGCGTCCGCCGACGGGCGCGAAGGTCGCGCTGGGAGGTTCCACGGTGGCCGTCCTCGACGGCGAGGAGGGCCTGCTGTGGGTGATCCCGTTCGCGGGGGTCGCGTCGTTCGACGCGGAGAACCTCGAGCCGACCGCCGAGCTCGGCGGTGAGGGCGTCGTCCAGGTCTCCCAGGACGGCACGGTGTACGCCGTGGTCCCGGCCACGGGTGAGCTGACCAAGGTGACGACGACGGCGACCGGGACGGTCGAGGAGGTCACCTCGTCCAAGGTGCCGGTCGGCAAGGGCGACGAGGTCGAGGTCACGACCGTGGGCTCGGAGCCGGTCGTGCTCAACCGCACCCAGTCGCAGCTGGTCCTCCCGGGGGGCAAGACCGTCCCGCTCGAGGGGGCGTCGGACGCGCGCCTGCAGCAGCCAGGGGCCAAGACGGCTGACGTCGCGGTCGCGACGAGCTCGGGGTTGGTCCTGGCGCCCCTGGGCGGGGGGGACGCCGTGACACGTGCGGCGTCCGGCCTGCCGGCGGCGCCCGTGCAGCTGGGCGGGTGCACGTACGGCGCGTGGTCGCAGTCGGGTCAGGTCATCCGTGACTGCGCAGGGACGGACCTGGACATCGACAAGCGCCTCGACGGGGTGGATCCGCAGAACCGGCTGGAGTACAGGGTCAACCGCAAGGCGATCGTGCTCAACGACCTGTCGGCGGGCACGCTCTGGATGGCGGCCGACGAGTACGAGAAGGTCGACGACTGGGAGCTGGTGCTCCCCGAGCAGGCCGAGGGCGAGGAGTCCGAGGCGGACCTGAGCACCCCGGAGCAGGTCGACCAGTTCGTGCTCGACCGTTCCCAGCCCAACCAGCCGCCGCTGCCGGTCGACGACACGTTCGGCGTGCGCCCCGGGCGCACGACCCTGCTGCCCGTCCTGGGCAACGACGTGGACCCTGACGGGGACGTCATGACCGCGACGCTCGCCGGCGAGGGGCCGCGCGACGCGCAGGTGCAGACGGTGCTGGGAGGCGCAGCGCTCCAGGCCGTCGTCCCGGCGGACGCCGAGGCGGGGACGTCCTCGTTCCGGTACTCGGTGTCCGACGGTCGCGGCGGGGTCGCCGAGGCCGGGGTCGAGCTGAAGGTCTCGCCGTGGAGCGAGAACGCCGCGCCCGAGCAGACGGGGGAGCCGGTCCTGGTCGTGGAGTCCGGCAAGACCGCCGAGATCAAGGTCCTGCCGTTCTTCCGGGACCCGGACGGCGACGACCTGTACCTCGCGGCGGCATCGGTGACGTCCGCCGGGGACGAGGTGCGTTCGCGCCCGGACGGCACGGTCGAGTTCCGTGACGGCGGCGGGTCGACGGGCCGCAAGATCGTCAAGATCATGGTGGCCGACGGCCAGGAGGTCTTCGAGGGTGTGCTGAACGTGGACGTGTCGGGGGCCGGTCAGCTCGCGCCCGTCGCCGTCGCGGACCACGTGGTCGTTCCCGCGGGGCAGCCCGTCACGGTCGAGCCGTTGCTGAACGACTACGACGCGAACGGTGACGAGCTGCGCCTGGCGGCGGTCTCCGAGTCCGCGCCCGCGCAGATCACGCCCAACTTCGATGCGGGCACGTTCCAGTTCTTCTCCAACGAACCGCGTTCGTACGACCTGACCTACCAGGTCTCGGACGGTCCCAACGCGACGACGGGGCTGGTGCGCGTCGACGTGCTGCCGGCCTCGGCCGCCGAGGGGCCGCCCATCGTGGTCTCCGACACCGCGCTGCTGCCCTCGGGTGGCAAGACGCTCGTGGACGTGCTGGCCAACGACACCGATCCTGCGGGCGGGGTGCTCGTGGTGCAGTCGGTCAACGTGCCGGACAACGCTGGTGTGTCGGTCGCGGTGCTGGGGCACCAGATGCTCCGGATCACCGAGATCCGCCGCTTGGACGCGCCCGTGACGATCGAGTACACGGCTTCCAACGGGACGCAGACCACGACGGGTCAGGTGCGGGTCATCCCGGTCCCGGCCCCGGTCAAGCTCCAGCCGCCGAACGCCGCCGCGGACGAGGCGACCGTGCGGGTGGGCGACGTGGTCACGATCCCCGTGCTCAAGAACGACACGCACCCCGACGGTCTGGAGCTCTTCCTGCAGGATGAGCTCGAGCAGGGCGTGGCCCCCGAGCAGGGCGAGATCTTCGCGTCCGAGGGCCAGCTGCGGTTCAAGGCCGGTCCCGAGGCCGGCACGGCGTACGCGATCTACCGCGTCCGGGACAAGAACGGCCAGGAGGACTCGGCCCAGGTCACGATCCACATCCGTGACGGCGAGGAGAACTCGGCGCCCCAGCCGCTGCCCGTGCAGATGCGCGTGCTCTCCGGTGCGAGCGTGCGGGTCGCGGTGCCGTTGGACGGGATCGACCCGGACGGCGACTCGGTCCAGCTCACCGGGATCGCGTCGGCACCGGGCAAGGGGAAGGCCACGGTCGAGGACGGGTACCTCGTCTACGAGGCGTCCAAGGACGCGACCGGTTCCGACACGTTCACGTACTCGGTCCAGGACGCGCGTGGCGAGATCGCGGTGGGCACGGCCCAGGTAGGGATCTCCCGCCCGCCGGCGGCGAACCAGCCGCCCGTCGCGATCGACGACGTGGTCACGGTCCGCCCCGACCGCACGGTCTCGGTGGCCGCGCTGGCCAACGACACCGACCCCGACGGGGACCAGATCGCGTTGCGCCCGGCAGGCCTGGAGGCTCCGAAGGAGCTCGACGCACAGGTCGTGAAGGGCCGCGTGGTCCTGACGAGCCCTGCCGAGGCGGGCGCGACGTCGTTCTACTACGGGATCGAGGACGCGCTCGGCGCGCGCGCCGCGGCCTCGATCACGGTGAACGTGGACCAGGACGCCCCGTTGCTCGCGCCGATCGCGCGCGACGACACGGTCCCGATGGACTCGATCCTGGGCCGGACGAGCGTGCAGGTCGCGGTCCTCGACAACGACGAGGATCCCGACGGGGCCGGGTCCGAGCTCACGGTCACGACCGAGACGCTGGGCGTCTCCGTGGCACCGGACGGGGTGCTGACGGTTCCGCTGACCCAGGACCGCCAGGTCATCACGTACACCGTGACCGACGTCGACGGGCTCACCTCCCGGGCGTTCGTGAAGGTGCCCGGCCTGACCGAGCAGATCCCGCAGCTGCGCCCGGGGATCGCGCCGCTCGAGGTCCACGCGGGCGAGTCGCTGCCCGTGGACATCACCGACTACGTCCTGGTCCTGGAGGGGCGCACCCCGCGTCTGACCGAGGAGTCCAAGATCTCGGCCCTGGAGGGGACGTTCGCGGTCACCGACGCCACGAACCTGACGTACACCCCCCGCGTGGACTACGCCGGACCCGCGGCCCTGTCGTTCGAGGTCACCGACGGGTCGGGGCCCGACGACCCCGAGGGGCACAAGGCCCTGCTCACGCTTCCCATCATCGTGCTGGCACCCAAGAACCTTCCCCCGGTCCTGTCGGCCTCGAACGTCGACGTCGCCGCCGGTGACGAGGGCAGCGTCGACCTGGCGCGGTTCGTCGAGGACCCGGACGGGGACCCCGTCACGTTCACCGCGGGCGGGGCCCCGGCCGGGATCTCGGTCGCGATCAGCGGTACCACCGCGACGGTCCAGGCCACCCCGGAGGTCGCCAAGGGCACGGTCCTGAGCGTCCCGATCTCCGTGACCGACGGGGAGCACCCGCCGGTCGAGGGGACCCTGACCGTCAAGGTCGTGGCCTCGACGCGGCCTCTGGCCAAGGCCAACGAGGACACGGTCGACAAGGCCCACCAGGGCAAGGACGTCCCGGTCAAGGTCCTGGCCAACGACTCCAACCCGTTCCCCGAGACCGGCCTCAAGGTCGTCGGCGCCATGGTCGAGACCGGCAACGGCTCGGCGGCGGTCTCCGGCGACCAGGTCGTGGTCACCCCGGACAAGACGTTCGTCGGGGTCATGGTCGTGCGCTACCGCATCCAGGACGCCACGGCGGACCCCGACCGCGAGGTCGAGGGACGCATCCAGGTGACCGTCCAGGGGCGCCCCGAGACCCCGGCCAAGCCCACGGTCGAGGAGGTCCGCTCCAAGACGGTCGTCCTGACGTGGGACCCGCCCGTCAACAACGGTGCCGAGATCACCGGGTACACCGTCAAGTCGGCCAACGGGTACAGCAAGGCGTGCGCGACCACCACGTGCACCCTGGACGGCCTGACCAACAACGTGACCTACAACTTCACCGTGGTCGCGACCAACGAGGTGGGGGACTCCGACCCGTCGGCGCCCTCGGAGGACGCACGACCCGACGAGAAGCCGGACCCGCCGGCCCCGCCGACCCTCGAGTTCGGCGACCAGTCGCTGACGATCACGTGGGTCAACAAGACCTACACCGACCGCTCGGCGATCGAGTCCGTCAACCTCGAGATCTCCCCGGCGCCGCCGGGCGGCGCGATCCAGAAGACCGGTATCGGCGGCAACCAGTTCGTCTGGACCGGTCTGAAGAACGGCGTGGACTACAAGGTCCGGATCCAGGCCGTCAACCTCGCACCCGACCCTTCCGAGTTCGGCGAATGGTCGGCGGGGATGGTCCCCGCGGGCAAGCCCGCGGCACCCTCGGCCCCGAGCGCCAAGCGTTCGGGGGAGTCCGCCATCAACGGCGGCGTCATCGACGTCTCCTGGACAGCTCTCACCGGCGAGCAGTGGAACGGTGACACCAAGACGTACTACGTCCAGCGCTACAAGGGAGGCGCAGCGGACGGGGGGCCCGTCGCGACCACGGGCACCACGCACAAGGCCACGGGCCTGGACAACGCCGCGTCCTACACGTTCACCGTCGTCGGCGAGAACAAGGCAGGACTCGGCGCGCCCAGTGCGACCTCGGGTGCCGTGACGCCGTTCGCCAAGCCCGACGCCCCGACCGGTGTCAGTGCCAGCGACGCCAAGGGCGTCCCCCAGATCGCCTGGAACGCCCCCGACAGCAACGGCAGCCCGATCACCAGCTACACCGTGACCGCGAGCAACGGCGGCGGCACCAAGACCGTGACGGGCACGTCCGCCGCCTTCACGGGACTCAACGCCGGGACCACGTACACGTTCACGGTCGTTGCGACCAACGACGGCGGGACCTCGGCAGCGAGCGGGGCCTCGGGTGCGGTCAAGGCCTACACGACCCCGGGGGCGCCCGGCGTCTCGGCTGGACGCACGGGAGCGACCAGCGGCCAGTACACCGTCCACGCCCCCGGCTCCGACGGAGGCAACCCCGTGACGAGCTACAACTGGGCTCTGACCGACGGCCGCTCGGGTTCCGGTACGACCATCAACGTGGGGAGCGACTACGGACAGTCCTTCTCGCTGCGCGCACAGGCCTGCAACAACGCCGGGTGCGGGGCCTGGAGCGGCTACGTCGGCTACAAGACCGACGCACCGCCCATCCCGCCCAAGGTCTGGGTCACCCGTGGCGTCGGTGCCGCGACCGGATCGCTCGGTGACTGCAACGACACGTACATCTGCACCAAGTACCGGGTCAACGCCAACGAGACGTTCCCCAGCGGCACGTACGACTTCCAGTGCTGGTCGAACGCGTCGGGGTACGACCACAACATCGTCTACGCAGGTCGCACCTACTCGGCGTATCTCGCTGCCGGCAGCTCGGTCGACCTTCCCTGCATCATGGGCAACTACTACCCGGCGCCTCAGGCCTGGGTCACGATCAACCACGGAGGCGTCACGGTCGAACGTCAGACCTGGCCCAACCGATGACCGCGCCCTCTCACCCCTCGGACCTCCGCACAGGAAAGAACACCATGACCACCATGACCCCCGAGCAGGCCGCCTGGTTCGCTCAGACCTTCGACCGTCTGGTCACCAACGTGGGCCAGGCCGTGCTGGGCAAGCCGCACGTCGTGCGCCTGGTCCTCACGTGCATGCTCTCCGAGGGCCACATCCTCCTCGAGGACGCGCCCGGCACGGGCAAGACCTCGCTGGCCCGAGCGCTGGCCGCGAGCGTCCAGGGCACGCAGAACCGCATCCAGTTCACGCCGGACCTGCTCCCCTCCGACGTCACGGGCGTGACGATCTACGACCAGAAGACCGCGAAGTTCGAGTTCCACCAGGGCCCGATCTTCGCGTCGATCGTCCTCGCGGACGAGATCAACCGTGCCTCGCCCAAGACGCAGTCCGCGCTCCTGGAGGTCATGGAGGAGGGGCAGATCACGGTCGATGGCGTGACCCACTCGGTGGGTCGGCCGTTCATGGTCATCGCGACCCAGAACCCGATCGAGCAGGCCGGCACCTACCGCCTGCCCGAGGCGCAGCTCGACCGCTTCCTCATGAAGACGTCGCTCGGGTACCCCGACCACGCGGCCACGGTCGAGATCCTGCAAGGGGCCTCGGTGCGTGACCGCAGCGCGACTCTGCAGGCACTCATCACGACGCAGGCCGTCGCGGAGATGGCCGACCTCGCCGCGGGTGTCCACGTCGACGGCGCCGTGCTCGAGTACATCTCGCGTCTCGCCGAGGAGACCCGCAACGCGGCCGAGTGCCGCGTCGGGGTCTCGGTCCGTGGGGCGCTCGCGCTCGTCCGGTGCGCCAAGGTGTGGGCCGCGGCGCACGGTCGCAACTACGTCCTGCCGGACGACATCAAGGAGCTCGCACAGCCCGCCTGGGCGCACCGGCTCGTGCTCGACCCCGAGGCCGAGTTCGCGGGGGCGACCAACGAGGGCGTGCTCGCGCGCCTCCTGGCCGACGTCGCGGCGCCGCAGGAACGCCGGTCGGCCTGACCTGATGACCACGACCGAGACCTCCGTCGCCGCAGGCGGTACCCCAGACCCGGCTCCCGGACGGACGCCCCAGGGCGTCCCGAGCGTCCAGGGCACCACGGGAGCGCCCGGCGCCCCCGAGTCCTCCGGGACCCCTGCCGGAGCTCCCCGACGCGCCCGGACTCCCTGGAGCCGTCCGGCCCGCCCGACCACGGGCAGGGCCGCGCCCGCGCGCCCGGGGCGCGCGACGCCGTCGGGCAGGGGGACGCGCCTGCGCCGCCTCCTCGCGCCCGTGACGACGCCCGTCGCGGAGGCGCTCGCGCCCGTGGCCTCGGTCGTGAGCCCGTTCGGCTGGGCCGTCCTGGTCGGGACGGTCGCGGCGTGGTGGACCGGGCTGCTGTTCTCGTGGGTCGAGCTGATCGTGGTCGCGGTCGTCCTGACGGTCGCGCTCCTCGCAGCCGTCGCGTTCGTGCGCGGGACCTTCAAGTACACGGTGGACCTGGACCTCGGGCAGCAGCGTGTCACGGTCGGCGACCGCGCGGTCGGCCGGCTCGAGGTGAGCAACCAGTCGCAGCGTCCCCTCCTGCCCGCCGTGATGGAGCTGCCCGTGGGCGCGGGCGTGGCCTCGTTCCCGGTCCCGCGCCTGCGCACCGGGGCGAGCCACGAGGAGATCTTCACGATCCCGACGCACCGCCGCTCGGTCATCCCCGTGGGCCCTGTGCGCTCGGTCCGTGCCGACCCGTTGGGCCTGCTGCGTCGCGAGGTCGTCTGGACGGACCCCGAGGAGCTGTTCGTCCACCCGCGCACCAAGAACCTGTCGGGCTCCTCGACGGGCTTCCTGCGCGACCTCGAAGGTCGCGTGACGCAGGACATCTCCAACTCCGACGTGTCGTTCCACGCGCTGCGCGACTACGTCCCGGGCGACGACCGTCGCCACATCCACTGGAAGACGACGGCCCGCACGGGGCAGCTCATGGTCCGCCAGTTCGAGGAGACGCGGCGCTCGCACCTCGCGGTGATCCTGTCCACGCGCACCGAGGACTACGGCCACCCCGACGAGTTCGAGCTCGCGGTGAGCTCGTGCGGCTCGCTCGGCCTCCAGGCCATCAAGGAGGACCGTGGCCTCACGGTCCTCGTCAACGACGGCAGCCTGCGCGGCGACAACCGCGTACGCCTGCTCGACGACCTCGCCCGCGTCGAGACCCGTGAGCTGCGCACGAGCCTCGTCGACGTCGCCCGCGTCGCGACCGCGAGCGTCACGGACGCCTCGGTCGTCGCGCTCGTGGTCGGCAGCTCGGTCACGCCCACGGAGCTGCGCGCGGCCTCGGCCCGCCTGCCGCAGGACGTCCGGGTCATGGCGATCCAGTGCGTCCCGGGCGCCAAGGTCAGCCGCCACCGGATCGCCGAGCTCGTCGTGCTCACCATCGGGGAGCTGGGCGACCTTCCCCTCGCACTGCGGAGGCTGAACGACTGATGTCCCAGAACGACACCCGGGGTCGGGCGGCCGGTCCCGGCAGCCCCTCCTGGCAGGGCAGGCCCGCGGGCCACACCACGGGCTCGACCGCGACGGGCACCCGCTCGAACGGGACGACGTCCCGGGCCCCGCGCGGCACGAGCGCCCCGCGGGCCCTCACGGGTTCGGGCGCCCTCGACGCGCTCGCGCTCGTCGTGATGCTGGGCGCGGCGATCGTCGGGTTCGGCCCGGCGTGGGGCTCGACCGCCCACCTGCTGCCCGCCGTCGGCGGCATGGTCCTGGGCCTCGGCGTCGCCTGGCTCGGCGCCTGGCGCCGCTGGGGAACGCTCAGCGTCGCGGCCGCCGCGGTCCTCGTCTACGTGCTGCTCGGCGGTCCGTTCGCACTGCCGGGCACCACGGTCGCCGGCGTCCTGCCGACCCTCGACACGTTCCGCGGCCTGCTGCTCGGCGCGGTGACGGGCTGGAAGGAGATCGTCACGTCCGTGCCGCCGCTCCAGTCGTTCCCGGAGCTCGGGGTCGTGCCGTTCCTCCTGCTCTTCGTCACGTCGCTCGTCGCGGGCACGCTCGCGTGGCGGGTCCGCGACGCCCAGTGGGCGCTCGTCCCCGTCGCGCTGGCGTTCGTCGCGATCATCCTCCTGGGCACGGTCGTGCCTGCCGTGCCCGTGGTCCAGGGCCTGGTCCTGGTCGTCGTCGGCCTGCTGTGGGGCGCGTGGCGCGCGACCGAGGCGAGGCTCGGGGAGCACCAGGTCACGACCGAGGCGAGCCTCGCGGCGACCCGTCGGCTGCGCTGGCACCGCGCCCGGGGCGGCGCCGCGATGCTCGCCCTCGGCGGGGTCGCGGCGGTCCTGCTGGCTCCCGTGCTCACGCCCGACACCGAGCGCATGGTCCTGCGGGAGAACGTCGTGCCGCCGCTCGACCTGCACGAGTACGTCAGCCCGCTCGCGTCGTTCCGCAAGTACGCCAAGGAGATGACCGAGGACGAGCTGTTCACGGTCGAGGGCCTGCCTGCGGGTGCCCGCGTCCGCCTCGCGACGCTCGACGCGTACAACGGCGTCGTCTACGACGTCTCGAGCGGCGGGGCCGGGTCCGGGTCGGGGGTCTTCACGCGGGCCGGTGACCAGATCGCCACGGTCGCCCAGGGCACGCCGACCGACCTCACGGTCACGATCGGTGACTACCGGGGCGTGTGGGTGCCCGACGTCGGGTCGCTCGCGGGCATCGTCTACCAGGGCGAGCGGGCCGAGGACCTGGGCTCGACCACCTACTACAACTCGACCACGGCGACCGGTGTCGTGACGGCGGGGCTGCGCCCGGGCGACTCGTTCCGCCTCGACGCGATCGTCGCGCCCGCCCCGTCGGCCGAGGACCTGCAGTCCACGCGCATCCTCGACGAGAAGCTCCCGCGCTCGATCAACGTCCCCGACTCGGTCGCGGGCAAGGCCGCGCAGTTCATGGCCGAGGAGACGGACCCCGTCGTCCAGCTCGACAACCTGAAGAACGGCCTCGTCGCGAGCGGCATCTTCTCGAGCGGTCTCGAGACGCAGCTCCCTTCGCGCCCGGGGCACTCGGCCGAGCGCATCGACACGCTGCTCGCCGACGAGGAGATGATCGGCGACGACGAGCAGTTCGCGGTCGCGCTCGCCCTGATGGCGCAGTCCGCCGGGATCCCGGCGCGCGTCGTCATGGGCTTCTACCCACCCGAGACCTGGGAGGAGGGCACGCCGTTCGTGGCCACGGGCGCCGACGTCCACGCCTGGGTCGAGGTGCCGTTCGAGGGCTACGGGTGGGTGCCGGTCGACGCCATCCCGGAGGAGGACAACAAGATCGAGCCCGAGCCCAAGAGCGACCAGGTGCCCAAGCCCCCGGTCCTCGAGGACCCGGAGCCGCCCGAGGAGCCCGCGGACGCGGAGGCCGGCACGGTCGACGACGAGGAAAAGAAGGACGACGCCGAGTCGTCCGGGTTCGACTGGGGTCAGGCAGCCCTCGTCGCGGTCGCGGTCGCGGTGCCGTTGATCCTGCTCGCCCTCCCGCTGCTCCTGATCGTGGCCTTCAAGTCACGGCGCAGGAAGAGGCGTCGCGAGGCCGAGCGGCCCGTCGACCGGATCAGCGGTGGCTGGCGCGAGGTGCTCGACGCCGCCACCGACCTGGGAGCGCCCGTCGCGGGCGGTGCGACGCGCCGGGAGGGCGCGGGGGCACTGTCCGAGTCGTTCCCCGCGGCTGCGGCACCGACCGTCACGCTCGCCCGGACGGCCGATGCCCAGGTCTTCGGGACCGGGGACCCGAGCCCGCAGGAGATCGAGTCCTTCTGGACGGAGGTCGACGCCGTGCTGACCGGTATGCGGTCCACCCTGCCGCGCAGGCAGCGACTTCGCGCCGCGGTGTCGCTACGATCCCTGCGGGGCGCACGGAGGTCCTGGCTGCCTGCCAGGTTCCGTCGGGCTCGACAGTCCGTCCGGTCGGCGCGCACGCCGGCGGCGGGTCCCGTCACCAAGCCAGGAGACAAGTGATGTCCGAGACGACGACCTGCAGCGCCTGCGGCACGACGCAGGCCGCAGGCTCCGCGTTCTGCGCGGTCTGCGGGACCAGGTTCCCGCGCACCGGCAGCCCGTACGCGGCGGGCCTCTCACCGGACCCGGTGCCGGACCCCGCCTCGGAGCCCGTCCTCGGGGTCACGACCGAGCGCGAGGTCGCGGCCATGACCCAGCGTGCGTACGGCCTCCCCGTGGGTCCCGGGCAGCCGGGCGCACCCGGGGTCCCGGGCGCACCCGCCGTGTCCTCGGCGTCCTCCGGGTCCTTGTCGGCAGGAGGGCACGCGGCCCCTGTCGCGGGCGTCGGCCGCCGCTTCGTCGCGTTCCTCGTCGACTGCGCGGTGATCGGGCTCGTCGCCGGGGGAGTCGTGCTCGGTGGGCTGGCCGCCCTCGGCGTGCCGCTCACGGGCGGCATGACCGTGGCGACGCAGGCTCAGGCGGAGGAGCTGCTCGGGAGCGTGACGATCCTGTGGGCCGTGACCGGCGCCCTGGGGCTCGTCTACTGGCTCGGGATCTGGTTCTGGGAGGGGCGGACGGGCCGCACGATCGGCAACCTCCTGCTGGGGCTGCGCACGGTCCGGGCCGAGGACCGCTCGCCCCTGGGCTTCGGCCGCGCCGCGCTGCGGTGGATCGTGATCGGGCTCGGGGCGATCGCGTGCGGCGTCGGAGAGTTCCTCGTGGCGCTCTCCCCGGCCTTCGACAAGTCCGGCCGCGGGCAGGGCTGGCACGACAAGGCGGCCAAGGCCGTGGTCCTCGACGTCCGCGCGGTGGCGCCGTCCGCGTCCGGGGCGCCGCACGCACCCGCGGAGCCGTTCGCGGCGATGCCCCCGACGGGTGCCTTCGCGGCCCCGCCCACGGGGTACGCGGCCCCGGCCGCGACGCCGGTCCAGTACTCGTCGACCCCGCCCGCGGGCTACGCGGCCCCGGTCGCGCCCGGATATCCCGGTGCCCCGCAGCAGGTCCCGGTCGCGTCCGACCCGTGGGCGTTCAGCGCGGCTCCGGCGCCCCAGGCAGGCGCCCAGGACGGCCTGATCACGGGAGTCCCGGGAGCACCCGGCGTCTCGGTGCCCGGGGGAACCGCCGCCCAGGTGGCGCCCTCCGCTCCCACGGAGGCTCCGTCGTCGGGCGGGGGACTTCCCGGCCCGACAGCGCAGCCCTCCGTGTCCTACGCCGCGCCCTCCGCTCCGCCCCAGCAGGCGCCTGCCGCACCTGTCGCCCCCGTGTCGAGCGCCGCGGCGGCCGACGAGGATCCCGACTGGGACAGCACCCGGTTCAGCGTGAGCGACGTCCGGCGGGACACCCCGGCCGGGTTCGTGCTCGAGCTCGAGTCGGGCCGTCGGGTCACCGTGACGGGCACGGCGCTGATCGGACGCAACCCGCAGGCGACCGGGGAAGGCGCCGTGGTCCTGGTCGCGGTCGAGGATCCCACCCGCTCGGTCTCCAAGACGCATGCCGAGATGGGCGTCGACGCGGGCGGGCTCTGGCTCGTCGACCGCGGTTCGACGAACGGCACCATCCTGACGCGCCCCGGTGGCGCCCCTCAGGTGCTCGAGGCAGGCGTCCGCGTCGCCGTGACCGTGGGGTCCGTGGTCCAGGTCGGCGACCGCCGACTCACGGTCCACCCGGGTGGTGCCGCGTGAGCGCGAGCACGACCGGGGTGCACCTGGCCTGGGGGGCGAGCTCTCACCGCGGGGCCCGCCGGCTCCTCAACGAGGACCGCTTCCTCGCGGACCGGACGGTCTTCTTCGTGGCCGACGGCATGGGCGGGCACGACGCGGGCGAGGTCGCGAGCGCCGCGGCGATCGACGCGCTGCGTCCGCTCGGGGCGCTCGGCACCGTGGGCCCCGAGGACGTCCGTGACCGCTTGGGCGTCGCCCAGGACGACGTGCGGTCGATCAGCACCGAACCGGGTCGGGGAGCCGGGACGACCGTCACGGGAGTCGTGGTGGCCGAGCAGGAGGGCGTCCCGTACTGGCTCGTGGTGAACATCGGTGACTCGCGGACCTACCAGATGTCGCACGGTGTCCTCGAGCAGCTCAGCGTCGACCACTCGGAGGTCCAGGAGATGGTGGACGCCGGCCTGCTCACCCCGACCCAGGCGCTCACGCACCCGCGACGCCACGTCGTGACGCGGGCCGTCGGGGCCGCGCTCCCGCCCGAGCCGGACTTCTGCTGGATCCCCATCGAGCCGAGGGACCGCATGCTCGTGTGCTCCGACGGCCTGACGGGCGAGCTGTCGGACGAACGGATCGCCGAGATCCTCCTGGCGCAGCCCGACCCCCAGTGCGCGGCCGACCTGCTGGTCAACGAGGCCATCGTCGCTGGTGGCCGGGATAACATCACCGTGGTCGTCGTCGACGCGACCGGGGCGTGGCAGGACACCAGCGACGGGTCCACGACCCCCCGGGACGCCCTGGGCTACACCGACGAGGACACCTTGCCGCGCGAGATCCACTTGCAGATGGGGGACAGGTCGTGAGACTGCGCTACGACACGGGGAGCGCTTTCGGGTTCATCCGGGGTGGAGCGATCGTCGTCCTGCCCGACGGCGCGACGAGCGAGCTCGTCCGGGCCCTGTGGGAGCGGCTCGACGCGTCGGGCGACGCGGAGACCGAGGTCATCGAGGTCATCCAGCTGCTGACCGTCGTCCTGGGCGCCACGCTGCGCACCATGCCGTCGTTCGCGGTCGCCGTGGTCTCCGGGCAGCGCGTCCAGGTCGCGGTGCGCGGCGACGTCTCGGTCACCCTGCGCACCCCGACCGAGAGCGTGCACGTGGACGGCGACGACGTCTCGACCTGGTCCGAGCGCTCCGTGGAGGGCGTCGAGGTGGTCTCGGTGCAGCTCGGCGTCGACCCGGTGACGGACCTCGAGGCCGCGGCGGGCCAGGTCGCCCTGGTCGGGCTGCCTCTGCGGGAGGGTGTCGTGCTGGCGTCCAGGATCGTGCAGTACCTCGTGGAGGTTCCGGTGGCCCAGGGCACCGAGCGCTCGACGGCGGAGCTCCCCGAGGTCGCCGACGCTCCGGCGCGCGTCCCCGCGCCCCCGTCGCTCGACGCGCTCGCCTGGGGGCCGCCGCCGGCCGCTCCTGCGGCCGAGCCGTCGTCGGCGGACGCGGTGGTCGTGAGCCAGGCTGGCCTGGTCGGTGCTTCCTTCGAGGGCGACGGGCAGGGCGACGAGGTCCTCGGGACGGACGAGGCCCTGCCGGACGCGCTGGTCACGCCCGCTCTCGTGGACCCGCTGGGGCACGGTCCGGGAGCGGCGGTCGACCGTGACCAGGTCGAGGCGTCCGAGGAGACCATCGCGCCCGAGGCCACGATCGCGCCCGAGGTCACGGTCGCGCCCGACGTCCAGCGACCGGCGGCCGCGGTCGAGAGCCCGGCCCTGTCCGACGGTGGATCGTCCGGCGTCGGCCCCGTGCCCGCCCCTCCGACCGAGGCGGAGACGGGGTACGGCCACCTCTGGGAGTCGACCGTCCTGCGGACGGTCGAGGACGCTGCGATCCGGGTCGACGAGGACGGTCAGGACGAGGGCGCGAGCGGTCCCGCGGCCTCCGCGCCGCTCGTCGCCCCCTCACCCGGTGCGCCGGCAGGCTCCGGGCCGTCGTCCGACGACGAGCCCGAGGACGAGGACGGCATGATCGCCGGCATCCCGCGCGAGTGGACCGGGGCGACACCAGCCGCTGCGGCCCGCGCCTTCGACGTCGACGTCGCGCACGAGCCGAGCACGGTCGCGCCGGCCCCGAGCCTCGCTGCGGAGGCCGACGACCACGACGGGCACACGGTCTTCTCGTCGGTCATCGCGGATCTCCGGGCCCAGGTCGGCGGTGCGGGGGCACCTCCGCTCCCCGCCCCGGCCCCCGACGTCGAGGTGCCCCCTGCGCCGCCGTCGGCGGCAGGACCGACCTTCTCGCCGCCGCCCGCTCCCGGGTCGCAGCAGATCCTCGCGCGCGTGTGCCGCGAGGAGCACGCCAACCCTGCGTCGCGCGACACGTGCGGTCGCTGCGGCGCACCGCTCGACGGCGACGCCCACCTGGTCACGCGCCCGTCGCTGGGCCGCTTCACGCTGTCCAACGGCCAGGTCGTCGAGCTCGACCGTCCCGTGGTCCTGGGGCGCAGGCCCCGGACCACGCGCGCGCAGAGCAACGACCTGCCCCGGCTCGTTGCCGTCCCCAGCCCCGAGCAGGACATCTCGCGCTCGCACGTCGAGATCCAGCTCGAGGGGTGGCACGTCCTGGTGTGCGACCTCAACACGACCAACGGCACCACGGTGCTGCGACCCGGCCAGCCGCCGCGCCGCCTGCACCCCGGCGAGCCCATGATGGTCGCGTCCGGGGACGTCGTCGACGTCGGTGACGGCGTGACGTTCGTCTTCGAAGGACTGCTATGAGCTCCAAGCGCGCCCCGTCGGCGCCGCCACTGATCGACGGCTACGAGTACGTGTCGGTCGTGGGGTCCGGCGGCTTCTCCGACGTCTTCCTGTACCAGCAGCAGCGTCCGCGGCGTCGCGTCGCGATCAAGGTCCTGCTGCACGAGTGGTCGAGCGAGTCGCAGCGCGCCGCGTTCGACGTCGAGGCCGACCTCATGGCGACGTTGTCGACGCACCCGTCGATCGTCACCATGTACGAGGCGAGCGTCGCGTCCGACGGACGCCCCTACCTCGCGATGGAGTACTGCTCGCGACCCAACCTCGGCGCGCGCTACCGGACCGAGCGGCTCAGCGTGGCCGAGGTCCTGCGTATCGCCGTCCAGATCGCCGGTGCGGTCGAGACGGCGCACCGGGCCGGGATCCTGCACCGCGACATCAAGCCCGCGAACATCCTGGTCACCGAGTACGGGCACCCTGCGCTCACGGACTTCGGCATCTCCTCGACGCTCGACGACGCGTCCAGGGCCGAGGGCATGTCCATCCCGTGGTCGCCCCCCGAGTCGTTCGCCGAGAACCCGTGGGCGGGCAAGGAGACCGACGTCTGGGCGCTGGCCGCCACGACGTACACGCTGCTGGCCGGGCGGGCGCCGTTCGAGCTCCCCGGCGGGTCCAACTCGAGCGCGAGCCTCATCACCCGCATCGAGTCGACGCCGCTGCTGCCCACGGGGCGCACCGACGTCCCGCCGTCGCTCGAGCGCGTGCTCGGCACGGCGATGGCCAAGAACCCTGCGTCGCGCTACCCGAGCATGCTCGCGTTCGCGCGGGCGCTCCAGCAGGTCCAGAACGAGCTCTCGTACGCCGTCACGCCGATCGACGTCCTCGACGACTCGGGCCTGACGCAGGAGGAGGAGCCCGACGACGACGGTGGCACGCGGCTGCGCGCGATCGTCTCGATCGACCCGCGGGGGGTTCCGGGCAGCACCTCCGGCTCGCACCCTTCGCCGGGCGGTCGCACCACGACGAACGGGACGACCCCCGTCTACCGGCAGGACCCGTCGCAGCTCCCCTACGCGCCCGTGACCTCGAGCGGCCGTGCGCAGGTCGCGACCGGGACACCGACCACGTACGGCACCCCGGTGGGTTCCGTCGCGGCACCGCAGGCCCCGGCACAGCCCACCCCCTACCAGCAGGCGCCCGGGCTCCCGACCCACGTGCCGCCGTCGGGCGGGGGGTTCGTCCCGCAGCGGCCCGCGCCGGGTGGCGCCCAGCAGCACACGGGGGCCTGGGGTCCGCCCGTGGACGACACCGTGCACCGCGTCGGCGTCGAGGCCCCCCTGGACCCCGGGCCGTCCGCGGCCCCCGCGCCCAAGCGGCAGGCCTGGCCGCTCCTGGTCGCCGCAGGAGTCCTCGTGCTCGTGGTGGTCGGGATCTTCGTGCTCCTCAACCCGCCCGGCGGCGGCTCGGCGGACGCGGACACCGACCGGCCGAGCGTCGACGGCACGGAGACGGGAGACACGGGGGACACGGGCGATCTCCCGAACGACAACCTCGGCGACATCGTGCAGCCCGTCACGACCGTGACGTCCGGGTACATGGACGACCTGGGCCAGGTGGCCTTCAAGATCGAGTACCCCGAGGGATGGCAGGACGGCGACATGTTCTCGATCCGTCGGGTCGAGGACCCGACGGCCGACGAGAAGCCCGAGGAGGTGTCCTTCAACGTGGTGCGGTACGAGGCGGCCAAGGGCGAGAAGGTCTGCATCGAGATCACGGTCAAGCGTGACGGAAGACCGTCCAAGCCCTTCACGAAGTGCGAGCCGGAATGAGCGACCTCGCGATCGAGTTCTGCGGCGAGTGGTTCCGCCCCGTGCCCGGGGAGGAGTTCGACATCGGGCGCGACGGCGACCTCGAGATCGAGGACAACCCCTACCTGCACCGACGCTTCCTGCGGATCACGCACGAGAACGGCATCTGGTGGCTCGCGAACGTGGGCTCGCTCATCTCCGCGACCATCTGCGACGCGGGCGGGGGAGTGCAGTCCTGGCTCTCACCGGGCAACCGGCTCCCGCTCGTCTTCGCCTCGACCTCGATCGTCTTCACCGCGGGCCCCACGACCTACGAGGTCATGGTCCAGCTCGCGGGGGCGCCGTACCAGGAGATCCGTTCGGAGGAGCCCGCCGACGGCGCGACCACGATCGGCATGACGAGCTTCACCGTCAGCCAGAAGCAGCTCATGGTCGCGCTCGCCGAGCCCATGCTCCGCCGGGACGGGACGGGTCTCTCGGAGATCCCGACCTCCGCGGACGCCGCGCGTCGGCTCGGGTGGGCCACCACGCGCTTCAACCGCAAGCTCGACAACGTGTGCGACAAGCTCGACCGGATCGGGGTCAAGGGCCTGCGCGGAGGTCCGGGCGCGCTCGCCACGAACCGGCGCGCGCGTCTCGTCGAGTACGCGGTCGCGTCGCGGCTCGTGACCTCCGACGACCTCGCCCTGCTCGACCTGCCGAGCGACTGACCACCGGGACACGTTCCCCCCGACCGTCCCGGCGCCCGCGCCGGTCTGACCGAGGACCTCTCCTGTGCGCATCAAGCTGACCCTGCACCGCCCGGACTCGACCCTGACGAACGTCGCGGTCACGGCCGACGCCACGGCGACCGTGCGCGACATCGCCGAGGCGCTCTACTCGGGCGACCCCGTGCGCGCCGGGGCCGCGGCCCCGGACCGGCTCACGCTCCAGGTCGACGACGCGTCGAGCGCGTCCCAGGGCCGGGTCCTGTCACCGACGAGCGACCTGATCGAGGCGGGCCTCCGGTCGGGCGCGACCGTCTCGATCGTCCGGGTCTCCGAGCAGTTCGAGGCCCCCGGTCAGGACCGGGGGCCGGCCGCCGCCGTCCTGCGCGTGCTCTCGGGACCCGACGCGGGCAGGGAGTTCCCGCTGCCCGTCGGCACGAGCTACCTCGGTCGTGACCGGGACATGGACGTCCGGCTCGACGACCCGCTCGTGTCCAAGCGGCACGCGCGACTGACGGTCGGGGAGTCGATCGAGATCGTCGACACCAACTCGGCCAACGGCCTCGTCATGGGCGGGGAGCGCATGGCGCGCGCGACCCTCACGTCGGCCGACACGGTCGACGTCGGCGGCTCGGTCATCGCGGTCGTGGCGCTGCAGCGCAGCGGCAGCCTCGCCCCGACGAGCCCCATCGTCGAGTTCAACCGTTCGCCGCGCGTCGTGGCCCGCTTCCCGGAGCGCACGCTCAAGGCCCCCAAGCCGCCGCAGCCGCTCCAGCCCGCGCGCTTCCCGTGGCTGGCCATGGCCGCCCCGCTGGTCATGGGAGTCGTCCTGTGGATGGTCCGCAAGGACTTCATGTCGGTCGTCTTCATCGCGCTGAGCCCCATCCTGATGATCGGCAACTACGTCGACCAGAAGGTCCAGGCCAAGCGACGGTTCAAGGCCCAGGTCGAGCAGTTCACGGTCTCGGTCGCGGCCATGCGCGAGACCATCGAACGGACCCATGCGGTCGAGCGTGCCGTGCGGCTCGCCGAGACGCCGTCGGTCGCGGACACCGTGGACGCCGTACGGCGTTTCGGTGCGCTGCTGTGGACCCACCGGCCCGAGCACCAGGCCTTCCTGAGCGTGCGGATCGGGCTCGGACGAGGGGTCTCGCGCGTCCAGCTCGACGACCTGGGCAACAACGACACGCTGCCGGTCTACTGGCAGGAGCTCGAGAAGCTGCAGGCCGAGTGCTCGCACATCGACGGCGTGCCCGTCGTGGCTCACCTGCGGTCGAGCGGAGGCCTGGGCATCACGGGGCCCGCCGGGACGGTCGACGGCGTGGGGCGCGGGATCCTGGTCCAGCTCGTCGCGCTCCACTCGCCCGCCGAGCTGGTCGTCGCCGCGCTCACCTCGCCCCGGTCGCGGGTCGACTGGGAGTGGCTCGAGTGGTTGCCCCACACGGGCTCGCCGCACAGCCCGCTCGCGGGTGACCACCTCGCGGACAACCCCGGTGCGGGCGCGTCGCTCCTGTCGCGGCTCGAGGACCTGGTCGAGTCGCGTGGTGCGGACCTGGGCGAGCGGGCCCGGGACCGGGGCGGCGTCGACCCCGCCAAGGAGCTCGACGACCTCGAGGCGCCCGTGCTGCCGACCGTCGTCGTGCTCGTCGAGGACGACGCTCCCGTGGACCGGTCCCGCACGACCCGCCTCGCGGAGCGAGGCGCCGACGTGGGGGTGCACGTCGTGTGGATCGCCCCGACCGTGGAGCAGCTGCCTGCCGCGTGCCGCACGTTCGTCCTGACGGGCGACGGGGGAGCGACGTCGGGCGAGGTCCGCGTCGGACGCCTCACCTTCCCCGTGTCGTGCGAGCAGGTGGACCTCGCGACCGCGCACGAGCTCGCGCGTGCCCTGGCCCCCGTCGTGGACGTCGGCGCACCGATCGACGACGACTCGGACCTCCCGCGCTCGGTGTCGTTCGTGTCGCTCGCGGGCCAGGCCCTGCTGAGCGACCCGGACGCCCTGGTCGAGCGCTGGCGCGAGAACCACTCGTTGACCGTGCGCGACGGGTCGCCGCCCGTGCGCCGCAAGTCCGACGCGACCCTGCACGCGCTCGTCGGGCACTCGGGGACCGAGCCGCTCCACCTCGACCTGCGCACCCAGGGCCCGCACGCGCTCGTCGGCGGGACCACCGGCGCCGGCAAGTCCGAGTTCCTCCAGTCGTGGGTGCTGGGCATGGCCGCCGCGCACAGCCCCGACCGGGTCACGTTCCTGTTCGTCGACTACAAGGGCGGGGCGGCGTTCGCGGACTGCGTGAACCTGCCGCACACCGTGGGCCTCGTGACCGACCTCTCGCCCCACCTGGTGCGACGGGCGCTCACGTCGCTGCGTGCCGAGCTGCGGTACCGGGAGCACCTGCTCAACCGGAAGAAGGCCAAGGACCTCGTCTCGCTCGAGCGCACGGGCGACCCCGAGGCGCCGCCGAGCCTGCTGATCGTCGTCGACGAGTTCGCGGCCCTCGTCAACGAGGTCCCGGAGTTCGTCGACGGCGTCGTCGACGTCGCCCAGCGCGGACGCTCGCTCGGGCTGCACCTCATCCTCGCCACCCAGCGACCGGCCGGCGTCATCAAGGACAACCTGCGGGCCAACACGAACCTCCGCGTCGCGCTGCGCATGGCCGACGAGGCCGACTCGACCGACATCCTGGGCATCCCGCTCGCTGCGCACTTCGACCCGTCGATCCCGGGCCGAGGCGCGGTCAAGACGGGGCCCGGGCGCATCACCCCGTTCCAGACGGGGTACGCGGGCGGCTGGACGACCGACCGGCCGCAGCGTCCCCGCCTCGACGTCGAGGAGATGTCGTTCGGGACGGGCGCCTCGTGGGAGATCCCGGCCCCCGACGTCGAGGAGGTCGTCGACCCCGGTCCGAACGACATCGCCCGGGCCGTGGCGACGATCGCGCGCGCGGCGCAGAACGCGGCCGTCCCGGCCCCGCGCAAGCCGTGGCTCGACGAGCTCGCCCGGACCTACGACCTGGCTCTCCTGCCCAACCCGCGCACCGACGAGCTCCTCCTCCTGGGCGTCGTCGACGACCCTGCGTCGCAGAAGCAGCCGACCGTCTTCTACGAGCCCGACCGCGACGGCAACATGGCGATCTTCGGCACCGGTGGCTCGGGCAAGAGCGCCGCCCTGCGGTCGATCGCCGTCTCGGCCGCGATCACGGCCCGTGGTGGCCCGGTCCAGGTCTACGCGATCGACTGCGGGGCGAGCGGCCTGCGGATGCTCGAGGACCTGCCGCACGTCGGCGCGGTCATCGCGGGGGACGACGCCGAGCGCGTGACCCGCGTCCTGCGGATGCTGCGCGGCATCGTCGACGACCGCTCGGTGCGGTACGCGGCCGTGCGTGCCGGGACGATCGGCGAGTACCGGTCCCTCGCCGGCGCGCCGCAGGAGCCGCGCATCCTGCTCCTGGTCGACGGGATCGGCGCGTTCCGCGACGAGTACGACCTCAAGGCGACCCCGTGGTTCCCCGTGTGGGCGGCGTTCTCGCAGCTCGCGACCGACGGGCGCCAGGTCGGCGTGCACGTGATCATCACCGGCGACCGGCCGAGCGCCGTGCCGACCTCGCTGGGCAGCACCATCCAACGCAGGCTCGTGCTGCGCCTCGCGAACGCCGACGACTACCTGATGGTCGGGGTGCCCCGCGACGTCCTGACCCCGGCCTCGCCGCCCGGTCGAGGAGTCCTGGCGGGCAACGAGGTCCAGGTCGCCGTGCTGGGCGGGGACGCCAACGTCTCGATCCAGTCGCGAGAGATCAGCAAGCTGCGTGACGCGATGGTGCGCAACGGCGTCCCCCAGGCGCCGTCGATCGAGAAGCTGCCCGACTCGATCCCGCTCTCGTCGCTGCCTGCGTCGGTGGGCGGCGCTCCGGTCATCGGCCTCGACGACCTCGACATCGCCCCGGTCGTGCTGCCCGAGCGCGGCACGTTCCTGCTGGGCGGTCCCCCCGTCGGCGGTCGGACGACCGCGCTCGTGACGATCGCGCAGGCGGTCCGGCGCGCGCGTCCCGGGACCCGGATCGTGTTCTTCTCACCTCGTCCGACGCCCATCTCGGCGCTGCCCGTGTGGGACACCACCGCGACGAGCCCCGAGGAGATCGTCCCCGTCGTCGAGTCGATCAAGGCGCAGGCAGAGGCCGGGCAGCTCGGTCGCGGGGACCTCGTCCTGGTGGTCGAGAACCTCACCGAGCTCACGGGTACCCCGGCGGAGGCGGTCCTCGACAAGCTCGTCCAGCTCCTCGTCCGGACCGACCAGCTCGTGGTCGGTGAGTCGGAGAGCTCGACGTGGAGCCAGGCGTGGACCCTGGCCAAGCCGTTCAAGGCCGGGCGGAGCGGGCTGATCCTGACCCCCGGCGACACCGACGGCGACATCCTCCTCGGCACGTCGCTGGGACGGATCCGCCGAGCAGAGTTCCCGGCCGGGCGAGGCTTCCTCGTCGTGGCCGGGCGCACCCGGAAGGTGCAGATGGCCCTCCCGGAGTAGCTCTCCACGGATGGGGACCTGTCCCCATGTACGGGGTAGGCACGACATGGTTGAGTACTCCGTGTCGAGAACATGACGAGGTCGCCCGCAGGGGGTGGCCCTGAAAGAAGGAGCAGCACATGAGCAACTACTGGGGCCTCAACGTCGAGCAGGTCAAGCAGCTCTCGGCCGAGCTCATCCAGGCAGCCTCGGACGTCGACGCCATCAAGTCGAAGCTCACGGGCAAGCTGGACTCCGTCGAGTGGAACGGCCCGGACGCCACCGCGTTCCGCTCCGACTGGTCGGGCCAGCACGTGACGGCCCTCCAGACCGTCATCACGGCGCTCAACGAGGCCGGCGCCAAGGCGCAGTCGAACGCGCTCGCGCAGGAGGCCACCTCCAACGCTTCCTGATCCCCAGGACGCGCGACGACGGGGCAGACGAGAGGGCGCAGGATCTTCGGGTCCTGTGCCCTCTCGTCTGCCCTTCGTCTGCCTCTTCGGCACGTCGCCGACCTTCCCCACCCTCGGGCAGATGCCCGACGACGCGAGATGAGAACCTGTGGCCTTCTACGGTGCCGACGTCACGGCGCTCCGGGCGCTCGGCAAGAGCTTCGACGAGGCCTCGGGCGAGCTCGACGACCTCCGGACGAGGATCTCGCAACGGTTGGGCGGTGTGGACTGGAAGGGGCCGGACGCCGAGCACTTCCGCGACCTGTGGTCCTCGCAGTGCGCCTCTGCGCTCACGACGACGCGCGACGCGCTGCGCGAGGCAGGCACGGCGCTCGTGCGCAACGCCGACCATCAGGAGGTCACGAGCGAGGACAACGGGCCCGGCGGGACGAGCTGGGGAGGTGGGGCACCCGGTGGAGGCTCGACGAGCGGTCCTGGCGGCGGGCCGGTCATCGGACCTGCAGGCCCCCTGGCTCCGGGGTCCCCGTGGTGGCTGCACGGCGGGACGGGCGGTGCCGCCGGGGAGAAGGTCGACAACAGCGGCGTGTTCGACCCCCACCGGAACTACCAGTCCACGTACCAGCTGTCCACGCTCGACGGTGAGCAGGTGGACGGCCCGCTGCACGACGACAAGCGTCCGGTCGACGCCAAGGCGCACCTGGCGAGCGCGAACGCGTCCGGGGTCCTGGGTGTCCAGGGCGAGATGGACGGATCGTTCGGCGAGTCGAGCGGCTTCCACGGCGACGGCTCGCTGGCCGGCTGGGCCGGGGCGCGGGCGGACGCCGGGGCGGGCGGGTACGTCGGTGCCGACGGCCTGGCGGTCGAGGGGCAGGCCGGGGTCGCCGTCGGGGCAGGGGGCAAGGCCGACGGCTCGCTGGGGTACGGGATCCTCGAGGCGAACGGCAGTGCCGAGGCGTTCGCGGGCGCGCGCGCCGGCGTCGACGCCGCGGCCTCGGTCGGACCCGACGGGCTGGGGGTCGCGGTCGGCGCCGAGGCGTTCGCCGGTGCCGAGGCCAAGGTCGAGGCGTCGGTGGGGATCGAGGGCGCCCAGGTCGGCGCCGAGGCGACCGGCTACGCGGGGATCGGCGTCCGTGCGAACGTGGACGTCAAGGCGGGCTGGGAGCACACGGAGATCGACATCGACCTCGGCGTCGCGCTCGGGCTCGGCGGTGGGGTCGGACTGAAGGTCGACCTCGAGCCCAAGAAGCTCGTGGAGGGCCTGACCGACCTCCTGCCCTGGTGACCGGCTCACCGCACGGGCGCGAGCGGGAGCGGCCCGTGGAGACTGAGCTGCACGAGCCTCACGGAGATGCCCGAGCCGCCGAGGGCCTGACAGACTGACACCCCCGTCCTGCCGTCGAGCAGGACGGTACCGACCGACACGAAGGATGGTTCATGAGCACCGTGCTCTCCTACCCCAGCGCCGACTTCCCTGCTCCCGTCCGGGTCAGCATCGACTGCCCGGAGGACTGGGCACCGCTCCCCGAGGTCGCGCTCCCGCTCGCCCTGGCCAAGGTCGTGGCCCCCGGCGAGTTCCGGCCCAACGTCATCGTGGTCGTGTCGCGCACGCGCAAGCAGTTCACGCTGGAGAACGCCGTGAGCGAGGTCGTGACCAAGCTGACCGGGCTCGCCGGGTACGCCGAGCTGGGGCGCGAGGAGCGGGAGATCGCGGGACATCCCGGCTTCCGGATCGAGGGCGCCTTCACGGACGCCGAGGGGGGCACCCTGGTCCAGGCCGTCCGCACGACGATCGTCGACCGTGGACCCGTCGTGGACCTGGTGCAGGTCACGGGCTCGTGCTCGGGAGCGCAGGCCGAGCAGCTGCTGGTCGAGATCCGAGCGATCCAGGAGAGCCTGAGGATCGAGGAGTGAGCGTCCCCGTGCCGACCGGCGGTCCGGCCGGGGTCGAGGACGTCGTCGCGGCTCTCCTCTCGCTCAACGCGGAGGACGTGCCCTACGAGGTCACGGCGGAACCGACGGACAAGGGTGCCGTCGTCACCGCGACCTGGAAGGGCTGGGACGTGCGCTGGCAGTCCTTCTTCGGTGCAGGGGCCGTCACCAAGACGTTCCGGCTCGTGGTGACGCTCGACGGCAGGCGAGGGACCTACGCGTTCACCGAGCTCCACGGCTCGACGCGCAGGTCCGTGGGGGTCTCGGCCGGTGGCGTGCACGCCGAGGCTCGCAAGGACGGGTTCCGTGGCAAGACCTTCGGGGCGCGCTCCCTGAAGGTCGTGATCGCGCCGCGGGTCACGGTCTCCGGTGAGCGAGGCTACGAGGTGTCGAACGTCGCGACCCTGTCGTTCACCCCCTCGACCATCAAGGTGCCGGTCTTCTCGACGCTTCGCTCGCTCGGGTGGCGCCCTCGGTTCGACAACGGGTTCATGCGACGGTTCGAGGGCTGATCCGGCGGCGCGCGCTGTGGCGCGAGGGCAGGCCGAGCCGTCGTGGCCTCCCGTGGCGCCCTGAGTGCGCACGTCTCCGAACCGCGTAACGATTGCTCAGATCGCAAGACAGGGTTCCATCAGGCGAGATCGCCTGTCAGTGTGGAGGTTCACCTCAGTCGTACAATCGAGTGGTTCTCCCGTTGGCGGCCGCGGACCTCACCCGGACAGCCCGCGTGACCGGTCCGCCCCACTCCTGCGGACCGTTCGTCCCCCTCCTCGATCGGAAGGCGTTCTTTCCTGTGAGCAGCTCCCGTCCTTTGCGCGTCGCTATCGTCGGCGCTGGTCCTGCTGGTATCTATGCGGCGGAC